>CAVOIR010000008.1:0-40571 GCA_963696045.1 uncultured Chloroflexia bacterium
CGCCCGTCGTTCCTGACCGGCACGCTCCCACCATGCAGTTTCCTTGCAGTAGAGGTCGCTCGCGTGAGGGACGAAGGGGACCTCGGTCGGCCACGATCGAGGTGGATGACGCCGACCCGAGGGCGAGCGTGACCGCGGTGGCGGAGGACGTCACCCGGTCGATCGAGCGTCGAGCGCCGCGGTCGGCGGGGCTCGCGGGCATCGTGTTCTCGCTCCTCTTCTTCGCCGCAGTGGCACTCGCCGGCACCCGACCACCGGACGGTCTGACGGAGTCCGGGCTACTGGAGTGGTTCGAGCAGAGCGCGAAGGTGCCCTGGACCATCGCCGCGTTGTATCTCATGCCGTTCGCGGGCATCGCCTTCCTGTGGTTCATGGGCGTGGTCCGGGACCGGATCGGCGTCCAGGAGGATCGCTTCCTGTCCACCGTGTTCCTGGGCAGCGGGCTGCTGTTCGTGGCCATGTTCTGGGCGTCCGCCGCCGCTATCGCGACCGTCCTGGTGGGCGGTCGGTATGACGCGGCGCCGCCCGTCAGCGCGGCCAGCCTGGAGTCGGCCCGCGAGCTCGCGTACGCGTCCCTGTTCGTGCTCGCCTCACGGGCCGCGGGCGTGGTCATGATCGTGACGTCGACCATCGCGTTTCGGACCGCCACGTTCCCCCGCTGGCTCATCATCGCGGGCTACGTCATCGCGCTCGTGATGCTGCTCAGCGTGTTCGCGCTGCAGTGGATTCTGCTGCTGTTCCCGGCCTGGGTCTTCGTGATGAGCCTGTTCATCCTCAACAGCGAGCTCCGGGCCGCGCAGGACGGCTCGTCGAGGGCTCCCGACGGGACGCCGTGACCGGCGGCCGGATGTGGCGTGTTAGCGGTCATGGATCCATTTCACCCCGGGGTGGAACGGCCGCGGGGTGATCGCTGCGGCTCCTTCGGGGCCCACGCTGTCGGCATGACCGTCTACACCATCGTCGTCAAGGGTGAGCTGAGCGACCGCTTCAGCAGCGCCTTCGACGGCATGTCCCTGCACGCCGGCGACGGCGAGACGGAGCTCGTCGGCGACATCGTCGACCAGGCGCAGTTGCAGGGCGTGCTGGCGCAAGTGGCCGATCTCGGCCTCGTGCTGTTGCGCGTGAGCCAGACGGACCCGGACCCATCTGGCCGGCCAGGCCCGGCCTCGCACCATGAGCAGGGAGAAGCATGAACAGTCTCGCGGACGTCTTCTGGGCGATGATCATGTTCTATTTCGTCTTCATGATCATCTGGATCTTCATCCGCCTCTTCGCGGACATCTTCCGACGCCAGGACCTCACGGGCCTGTGGAAGGTGATCTGGATCGTCGTGCTCTTCTGGATCCCGTTCCTCGGGGCGATGATCTACATCTTCAGCCGACCCAAGCTCGACACGGATACCGACGTCTTCGCGCGGCACCGCCGCGCCGGTCGCCCCGGCACAGCCGCAGGCCGCGACCGTGAGCCCGTCCACCGCGGACGAGATCGCCAAGCTGGCGGCGCTCCGCGACTCCGGCGCCATCACCCCGGCCGAGTTCGACGCCGCCAAGGCGAAGGCGCTGGCCGCCTGATGGCCTCATGCGAGGCCTGGAACCAGGGCCGGCATGCCGCGCGTACCGCGGACCACCACAGGCCGGCGTTCACGAGCCAGCCCAGGCAGCCAACGCACAAGGAGGTTCCATGACACTCGGCCCACTCGAATACACGGTCATCGGGTTCGAGGGCAATCACTTCGACGGTTCGATCGCGGATGAGATCCAGCGGGTCGTCGAGTCGGGGGTCATCGCGCTCGTGGACGTCGTGTTCATCACCAAGGACGCCGACGGGAACGTCGAAGGGATCGAGCTCGACAACAAGGACGACGCTCGCTTCGCCGGCTTCGCCCCCCTGCTCCAGGGCACGAGGGGCCTGCTCACCGCGGAGGACGTCGACCATCTCGCCGGCAACCTGCCGTCGAACACATCGGCCCTGGTCCTGCTCTTCGAGCACCGTTGGGCGGTGCACGTCAAGCGGGCGATCATCGACGCCGGTGGCTTCCTCGTCAGCCGGGAGACCATCGCGCCCGAGGCACTGGAGATGCTGAACGCGGAGCTCGAGGCCGAGGCGGTCTCCGCCTAGCCAGCCACTGCTCCAGCACGAACGAAAGGAACGAACCAGCATGATGCGACGACGACGAGGTCCCTCACTCCTGGCGACGGCGGTCGTGGTGGGAGGCGCAGCACACGTGGGTGCCAAGAGCGCCCAGAAGGGCGCACAGGAGCAGGCGAACGCGCAGGCCGCAGGCTCAGCAGAACGCGGAGCAGAGTGCGCAGATCGCGGAGCTCCAGGCGCAGCAGGCCGCTGCGGCAGCTCCCGCCGCGCCTGCGGTCGACCCGAAGGCAGCCGAGCTCCAGAACCTCGCCAACCTCCACGCGCAGGGCGTCCTGACCGACGAGGAGTTCGCGGCCGCGAAGGCGAAGGCGCTCGGGATCTGAGTCACGTCTCACGCGCTGGTCGTCCGAGGTGGTGGTTCGCGGTGGCGACCACCCCGGGCGCCCAGCCAAGCATGAAGACATCGAAGGAGAACGGACATGGCAGACACACAGGTAGTCCTCGGGATCTTCGCCGACGAGGCAGCAGCTGACGCAGCGGTCGAGTCGCTGAAGTCGTGGGACAAGGTCAGTGACGAGGTCAAGCTCGGCGCCATCGGCGTCCTGGTCGTGGACGCTGACGGCCAGATCAAGGAGCACAAGCTCGGCGCCCGCAGCACCAAGAAGGGTGCCGGCATCGGCCTCGTCCTGGCTGTCGTGGCGCCACCGACGCTGCTCGTCGGCCTCGTCGGCGGCGGCCTGCTCGGTCGCTTCCATCACAAGGGCCTCGGTCTCACCCAGGAAGACCGCGAGCGGATCGGCACCGAGCTCGCTGGTGGCAAGGCCGCCGTGGGCGTGCTCGCGCCGGTCGCCGAAGCCGGGACGATCTCGGCCAAGCTGACCGAGCTCGGGGGGACCGCCGAGACCTACGAGGTGACCGACGAGGCGCTCGAGGCGGTCGCCGACGCCGTCCCGGACGCCACCGAGGAGCCCGCGGTCCTGGCCTGATCTTCACGAGATCCGCAGCCGGTCGATCAGGTCATCCGAGAGGGACCTGATCGACCGTCGTCGCTCCTGCAGGAGGCGGAAGAACGATGGCGACCAAGACAGCCTCGCCAGTCACGTACGAAGGAGCGTGGGCGCCGACGCCGCCGTCCGGGGACGCCTGGACGGCGCGGCCGTGGGTCCACCCCTCGGCCCGCCTGGAGGAGGGCCGCCTGCAGCGCAAGCGCGTGCCGCGCACCAGCCATGCCGCCTTCGAGCCGCAGCGCGGACCGCGACCCCATCGCCATCCTCGAGCGCGCAGGAGGCCGACCGGCTGCCCGACCTCGTCCCGCTGCGACATGCGCGCATGGCGGAGTCGCCCTTCGCCTACTACCGCGGCACGCCCGCGGTGATGGCCTTCGACCTCGCGACGACGCCGCGGACCGACATCATCGTGCAGGCCAGCGGCGACGCGCACTGCGCGAACTTCGGCCTCTTCGCCTCCCCCGAGCGGCGTCTCGTCTTCGACGCCAACGACTTCGACGAGACGCTGCCGGGTCCCTGGGAGTGGGACGTCAAGCGGCTCGCCGCGAGCATCGTCATCGCCGGGCGCGCCAACGGCTTCAGCGCCGCCCAGAACCGGGCGGCCACGATGGCCACCGTCCGCTCCTACCGCGAGCGGATGGCCGCGCTTCGCCGCCATGCGCCTCATCGACGTGTGGTACTCGTACATCACCGACGACGCCATCCGGGCCGCGGCCGAGCCGTTCCTGGCCCGGCATCAAGGACGCGAGGCGCGCCAGCGGCCAGGCTCGAGGCCCTCTTCGCCAAGGCCCGCGGCCGCGACGCGCTGCGCGCCGCGAGCTCGCTGACGACGATCGTCGATGGGCGGCGCGTCATCGTCGACGACCCGCCGGTCATCCAGCACGTCGAGATCCCCGGCGGGCCCGATGCCATGCGCGAGGTCTTCGAGGACTACCGCGCCACGATGGCCGAGAGCCGCCGCGAGTTCCTGGAGCGCTACCGCTTCGCCGACTTCGCGCTGAAGGTCGTGGGCGTCGGCAGCGTCGGGACGCGCTGCTTCGTGATCATCCTCGAGGGCCGCGACGAGGACGACCCGCTCATCCTGCAGGCGCAAGGAGGCCACGGCCTCGGTGCTCGAGGAGCACGTCGGGGACAGCCGGCTACGCCAACCACGGCGAGCGCGTCGTGGTCGGCCAGCGCCTGATGCAGGCGACGCCCGACATCTTCCTGGGCTGGACGCGCGGTCCCGGGGGCCGCGACTTCTACATGCGCCAGCTGTGGGACATGAAGGGCAGCGTCGACACCAGCACGCTCCGGCCCGAGGGCCTGGGCTTCTACGGCGGTCTCTGCGCCTGGGCGCTGGCGCGCGCGCACGCTCGCAGCGGCGACTCCGTGGCCATCTCGGCGTACCTCGGCACGAGCGACACCTTCGACGGGGCGATCGCCGACTTCGCCGAGACCTACGCGGACCGGAACGAGGAGGACCATCGGGCATACGTCGCCGCCATCACCGCGGGCCGGGTGTCGACGGTCACGGCCCCGTCATGAGACTCGTCGAGCTGTACCGCACGCAGATCGAGCTGCTGTGGCGCTGGCGCCTGGGGCGCAGCCGCGCTGCTCAAGCGGGCGCTGATCGCGCTGATCGCCTCCCTCATCGCCTTCAACATCACGGCCTGGCTGATGCCCGGGCTCCTGCAGATCAACGAGCTCGGCGGCGGCTTGCTCGCCGTGGTCTTCATCGCCGCGCTCAACCTGCTCGTGCGGCCGGCGATCCTGGCCCTCGTGGCGAGCCGCTCGGTCGTCGCGCTGGTCATCCTGACGCTGCTCTTCCAGGCCTTCGTCATCTGGCTGCTCGATCCGTTCGTCCCGGCGGTCTCGTTCAGCGGCGGGCTCATCGGCGCGCTGATCGTCTCGTTCGTCTTCGGCTTCCTCACCGGCGCCATCAGCCTCGCTCTTCGGGCTCGGCGAGGACGACTCCTACTACGGCACGCTCGTGCGGACGCTGGCGAGCCGCCGGCCGGACGTCATCCGCACCGACGAGCCCGGCCTCGTCGTCATCCAGGTGGACGGACTCTCCCATGACGTCATGTCCCACTCCGTGCGGGCCGGTCGCGTGCCCGACGATGGCGAGCTGGATCCGCAGCGGCAGCCACAGGCTGGGCCACTGGGACGCGCTGCTGCCCTCGACGACGCCGGCCAGCCAGGCGGGCATCCTCCACGGCAACAACGACGGCATCCCCAACTTCCGCTGGTGGGAGAAGAAGGAACGAGCGGCTGCTCGTCGCCAACCATCCCGAGGACGCCACCGAGATCGAGCGCCGCATCTCGAACGGCGAGGGGCTCCTCAGCCCGGGCGGCGCGAGCATCAGCAACATCTTCACCGGGCGATGCCGACCGCGCCTTCCTGGTGATGTCCACGATCAAGGTCAAGGAGCGCGGCCTGGGCCAGAGCGACGCCTTCGCCTGGTTCTTCGTGAGCCCCTACAACTACCTCACGATGCTGCTGAAGTTCCTCGCCGAGGTCGTCAAGGAGAACATCCAGTCGCGGCGCCAGGCGCGCGCCGGCATCGTGCCCTACATGGGCCATCACCGCGGCTTCCCGTACCCCTGGGTGCGCGGGGCCACGAACGTGGCCTTGCGGGCGCTGGGCACCTCGCTCGTCGTCCAGGAGATGCTGCGCGGCACCCCGGTCATCTACATGGACTACACCGACTACGACGAGATCGCCCATCACAGCGGACCCGAGCGCGCCGAGTCGCTCGACGCCCTCGACGGCGTGGACCGCGAGCTGCGGACGCTCCGGAAGGCGGCCGAGGACGCGCCGCGCCCGTATCGCTTCGTCATCCTCGCCGACCACGGCCAGAGCCTGGGCGAGACGTTCCTGCAGCGCTACGGCGTGACCCTCCAGGACGTCGTGCGCTCGCTCATGGGCGGCAAGGCGTCGGTCGCCGCGGCGACCGCGCAGATCGAGGACTGGGGTCAGCTGAACACGTTCCTCGGCGAGGTCTCCAAGACGAAGGGCATCACCGGGTCGCTCGCGCGTACCGTGTCACGCAGCAGCACGAAGGACGGCGAGGTGGAGATGGGCCCGCCGGACGCCGAGGTGACGCCGAAGGGGGCACCGTCCGGCCCAGCGGCCGCGAAGGAGCGCCGACGAGGACGCAGGTCGAGCCGGCCGACCTGATCGTCGTGGCCGGCGGCAACCTGGCGCTCATCTACTTCAACGTCAGCAAGGAGCGGCTCACGCTCGAGGAGATCGAGGAGGCCTATCCGGACCTCGTCGAGGCCCTGGCCAACCATCCGGGCATCGGCGTCCTCATGGTGCGCTCCGCCGCCCACGGCCTCATCTGCGTCGGGCGGAACGGCATCCACTACCTCGACGAGGACCGCGTCGAGGGCGAGGACCCGCTGGCCGTCTACGGCGAGCACGCCGTCGCGGCCCTCAAGCGCCTCGACTGCGATCGAGCACGTCGGCGACATCGCGGTCGTCAGCCTCTTCGACCCCGACATGCAGGAGATCGCCGCCTTCGAGGAGCTCATCGGGGCGCACGGCGGCCTGGGCGGCGCGCAGACGCGTCCGTTCCTGCTCTACCCCGCCGACTGGGAGCTCGACCAGGGGCCGCTCATCGGCGCGCCCATGGTCTACCAGCAGCTGCGTCCTGGATGGAGCAGGAGCTCGGGATGAGGTTCGGCCTGACCAAAGCGGGTGCGAACATGTCCGCGACGGGAGCGCCGGTCGAGCCACCTGAGCCGGCGAGCGCCACAGCCTCCGAGTAGCGACGGCGCGAGGACCGCCAGCGTGGATGACCAGCCAGGCACGATCCTGGTCGTCGACGAGCTCATCCTGCGGCCGTGGCGTGACTCCGATGCGGTCGCGGTGCTGGCTGCCTGCCAGGATCCGGAGATCGCGCGCTGGGTGGACCTCCCGCAGCCTTACCTTCCTGCCGACGCGGACACCTTCATCGAGAGCGCGCACGCGATGTGGCGCGATGGCAGCGGCGCGCCGTTCGCCATCGTCGAGGCCGAGACCGATCGGCTGCTCGGAGCCGTGACGCGCTTCGGTCCGGAGGGACACCAGGCCACGTTCGGCTGCTGGGTCGTCGCCGAGGCGCGAGGTCGGGGGATCGGGAGGCGTTCGCTCCGGCTGATGGCAGAGTGGACGTTCGCGACCACGGCGGCCATTCGCCTGGACGTGTTCATCATGGTCGGCAACGAGGCAGCCGAGCGCATGGTCGAGCGCGCCGGATTCCTGCGTGAGGGTGTGCTTCGAGCCTGGGACATGACCCACGACGGCACGCCCGTCGACTGCGTGGTCTACTCGCGCCTCCGGAGCGACGACCAGGCGGCAGGCCGATAGCACGCTCACGATCCGCACGATGATCGGTACCTTCGCCGCTCGTGCTGCCACGCTCGGAAGCGTCCTCAGCGAGACGCCCGCGGGCACCACGACGACGCCCTGAGCCAAACCGGACCGGCGTCAGAGCTCCTGTCGTCGGAAGGCCCACCAAGCCAGCCCGACGACGACCCCTACGATGGCTGCGTTCACGAGGACGGGCCCGGCGAGCGGGTCCGGCGTCGTGCCCAGGGCCAGCTGCTCGGCGGCACCCCAGAGGCCGGTGGGCAGGTAGGAACCGATGCCCGGGATGGCGCCCAGTATCCCGGCACCGACGAGTGCCCCGAGCCCGATGCCGCCCGCCACGATCGATGAGCGCGCGACGACAGAGGCAAGGAGCGTGACGGCCGCAAAGACCGCCAGCGATAGCCAGACCAGGACCATCGCTGCGACATAGCCGACGATGGGCAAGGGCTCGAAGAGGATGGCCGTGTATGCCCAGCAGAGCAGCCCGGCCAGGACGGTGGCGAGGGCCAGCAGCACGCCGATGGCGACGACCTTGGCACCGAGGAAAGCGCCCCGGCTGATCGGCTTGGTCAGCAGGAACGCGGCCGTGCCATGGTCCTTCTCGCCTGCGACGGCCCCCATCGTGACGAGGATGGCGATGACGATCCCGAACTGGCCCACGTTCTTGGTGAACTGGACGATGGCATCACCGACGACGGGGTCGGGGACAAGGCCCTGGAGCTGCTCGCCGCCCACGGCGTCGACGATCTCCTGGATGTAGCGCGCCGCGAGCGGCGACATGAGGCCGAGGATCGCGAAGACGACGAGGACGACGGGCAGCCGCAGCGTGCGCACCTGCTCGCGCATCTCCTTGCCGAGGAGCAACGACAAGCCGCTCATGGGGGCGAACCCTCGGCCGAGCGTGCTCCCGCGCCGGCCCCGTGCGTCGCTGGGTCGGTCTCCCGCGTCGTGCCGTTCTCACCCACGAGCTCGAGGAAGACGTCCTCGAGGCTGGGGCGGACCCACTCGAATCGCATCACGCCGACCTGCGCGGCCACGAGCATCGGCAGCGCCTCGCTGCGAGCGTGCGCCGCATCCGAGACGCTGACCCGGACCACGCCATGCTCGACACGCACGTCCTTCGCCCACGCCGCGGAGCGCATCGTGGTCACGAGCCGTGCCAGCGTCCCGTCCTGCCCGGGCTCAGGGTCAAGCTCGAGGATGGGTCGGGCGTGACGGGCCAGCAGCTCATCGATCGGTGCTTCGGTGACGAGGCGGCCGCGGTCGATGATCGCGATGCGGTCGCAGATGCGCTCGATGTCGTTGAGGATGTGGCTGCTCATGAGGATGGTGGCGCTGCCGCGCAGGCTGCCGATGAGTTCCAGGACATCGCGTCGGCCGGCCGGGTCCAGGGCGCTCACGGGCTCGTCGAGGAAGAGCACGGACGGGCTCGGCAGGATGGCCTGTCCGATCCCGAGGCGTTGCCGCATGCCGCCCGAGTAGGTACCGATGCGCCGTCGAGCGGCGTCCGCGAGCCCGATGACCTCGAGCACCTCATCGACCCGGGTGCGCAGCGACGTTCCGAGCGACCCATAGGCTCGCCCTGACAGCTCGAGGAGCTCGCGCCCCGTCATCCAGCCGTAGAACCGTGGCTCCTGGCCGAGGTAGCCGATGCGGCGCGCCAGCTCGAGCCCGCCGCTGTCGACGGGGATACCGGCCACGGTGGCACTGCCGCTCGTGGGTCGACCGAGACCGGTGAGGAGCCGCAGCGTCGTGGTCTTGCCGGCACCGTTCGGTCCCAGGAAGCCGAAGACGGACCCTACCGGTACCGACAGGTCGAGTGCGTCGATGGCGACGATGTCGCCGTAGCGCTTGGTGAGCTGACGGACCTCGATGGCGGGGGGCGGCGCAGGTGGCGCGACGTGCCTCGCGGCCGTTTCGTCGGCGGGGCCGGTCGCTGCCGGAGCACCCATGACGAGTGTCATCCGATCAAGCCGTGGCCTCTTCGCGCCCGATGAAGAAGTAGAGGATCGGACCAAGGATGTTGACGAAGATGATGACGATGGCCCAGAGGACCTTGTGGTCGCCCCGGACCCTGCGCCCGGGGCGGGTCAGGTCATACAGGCCCCAGATGAGCAGGCCGAGCTGGATGACCAGGATCGGCGTGATGAGCAGCAGCAGGGTCGAGTCGACGTTCACGAGGGCACCCCCAACGTGGCGGTGGCGTGCTCGGCCGAGTTCGTCTCAGGCTCGAGGCTGGTGGCCAGCGGGTGGTCGCCGCGCTCCGCGCGCTCGAAGCATGGGCCTGTCCCATTCGGGGCCGAAGGGCCGTTCGGCATCCTGGAGCGGTCGCTGTGGCGCCATGAGCAGGAGCAGATGGTCGACTTCTCCTTCGAATCGGAGTGATAGTCAGAAGTCTGCGAAAATCCGGGCTGCATGCCCTACCGGCCACGGAAGGGTCGCGCCACCGGTCCCAGGACTGGGAACGGGACCCATCGTCACGGCTCCTACGCGGCCCGACTCGCTGTGGCTCGCGGCCTGAGGAGGAAGCGCGCAGCTCCCGGTCTTGGCGCCTGGGTCGTGGTCCTGCTTCTCATCGGTGCGACCATCGGGTCCGCCACCTTGCTCGCAGCGGGCGGCGCGGCGGGCGCCGCCGCCGTCACCATCGCCTCGCTCGACCAGGGCCTTCCCGACGTGCGCGCCTTCAGGGACCTCGGGTTCTCACAGCCCACGCGCATCCTCGACCGCAAGGGCAGGACCGAGCTGGCCCGCTTCTTCGAGTCGCGTCGGGAGGTCGTCGAGTTCGACCAGATCCCACCGTACGTCCTCGACGCGACGACGGCGGTGGAGGATGACACCTTCTGGGAGAATCCCGGCTTCGACCTGGAGGCAACCCTCAACGCGTTCGCGCAGGAGGCCGCTGGTGGCAGCGACCGCGGAGGCGCGTCCACGATCACCCAGCAGCTCGTCCGGGCGCGACTGCTGCCCGAGGAGGTGCTCCAGCAGGACACGACCCGGGAAGGGCTCTACGTGCGCAAGGCCATGGAGCTCATCCAGGCCTTCAAGCTGACGCAGGCATTCCCCGGCGAGGAGGGCAAGCGCGACATCATCACCGCCTACCTCAACGAGATCTTCTACGGACAGAACGCCTACGGCATCGCCGCGGCGGCCGAGGTCTATTTCGGCAAGAAGCTGGACGAGCTCTCGATCGCGGAGGCGGCTCTCCTGGCAGGCGTTCCGCAGTCGCCCTCGGTGCTCGATCCGTACAAGTACGCCAAGCGCGAGAAGGTCGGCCCGAAGAGGCCGAATGGCAAGCGCAAGACACGTCTCGTCGTGCCCACCTGCGGATCGGAGCCCAAGCCCTCGTGCACCGACGTCGCGCCCGTCGTTCGTCGGAACTTCGTCCTCCAGCGCCTCGCTGACGGCAAGGGCCGCTGGACCACCCTGAGCGACGAGCAGCTCAAGGCCGCGCTCGACGAGCCCATCGTCCTGAAGCCACCCAAGGCGCTGCGATGGCAGGCGCCGCACTTCGTCAACGCGCTCATCCCCGAACTGCAGACGATCCTCGCCGACCGCGATCCCATCCGGCGTGGCGGCTACACCGTCATCACCACGCTGGACATGCGGGCCCAGCGCCTGGGCGAGAGAGTCATCCAGGGGGGCGCCGTCCTGCCCAACCTGCCCACCTCGCAGTACTACAGTCAGCTGAGCAAGCTCAGGCTGCGCAGAGACGCCGGTTGGATCGGTCGTCTCCGCGGCTCCGGCCTCCGCAACGGCGCCCTGGTCGCGGAGGACTACCGCACCGGTGACATCCTCGCCTATGTCGGATCGGCGGGCTACTACCGCAAGGAGACACCGCGGTTCGCTCCGAAGGTCGACCATATCGGAGGGTCCCATCGACAGCCCGGATCGGCCTGGAAGCCGATGCTCTACGCGACTGGGATCGATATGGAGCGCTTGACGGCCGGCTCGTTCCTCCTCGACCAGCAGGAGGAGTTCGGTCCGGGCTGGACACCGCAGAACGCAGACCGGGTGTACCGGGGGTACATCCGGGTCCGCGACGCGATCCAGCAGTCGCTCAACATCCCGGCCATCCGAGCCCTCCAGCAGACCGGCATCACCACCGTCCGGAAGTACGCGCTGAAGGCAGGGTTCACGTTCCTCGACGGGAACACCAGGATGCTCGACCAGGCTGGCCTGGCGGGAGCGCTCGGGACCGTGGAGGTGCGACCGCTCGACATGACGTCGGCCTTCGGCGCCTTCGGCAACGGTGGCAAGGTCACGCAACCACGCTACATCCTGAAGGTCGTGGCGCCCGACGGTGAGGTCATCTACAAGGCCGGCAAGCCGGTCACGGAGCAGGTGTGGAAGCCAGCCACCGCCTACATCATGGCCGACATCCTCTCCGGCAATACGAACCGAGCCGTGAACCCGGCCTGGGGTGCGGTCTTCGAGTTGCACAACACGCGGGATGGCTCGCGTCGCGAGGCGGCCGTCAAGACGGGCACGACCAACGAGCTCAGGGACTACTCCACCTACGGCTTCCTGCCGATGCCCAAGAGCAAGAAGCAGCCCGCGCTCGCGGTCGGCGTGTGGTACGGCAACAGCGATAGCTCCAGCCCCAACCTTGGTCTGCTGCGCTATTCGATGGACAACGCCGGCCAGACCTGGGTGGCCTTCGTGCGCGATTACATGAATGGCAAGCCAGCCCCAGCGTTCAAACGACCGAAGGGGGTCATCTCATACGGATCGGAGATCTACATCCAGGGCACCCAACCCGGCGGCCCACGGCAGGTGGATTCGTCGGCGCCGGTCATCACGACCCCGCCTGAGAGCAGCACATCGTCCGGCGACGACGATGACGACAGTGGCGGCAGCACCCCAAGGCGCCGTGATGGAGGGACCGGGGACGGCAGGACGCCGTCGCCCACCTGCCGACCGGGAACGACGAACTCTCCACGCGACTGCGTCATCCCCCAGGGCTGACGGCCCGTCCGCGGGGAGGCGACCCCGGATCCTCTAGGCGGCGGGCGCGGCGAGGTCCCGGGTGAGCAGCCACGCCGTTCCGGCGGCCTGGCCAGCTGCGGCAGGGCTGGATCTCGATGGCGCACGCCTCAGCCCGGCTTCGGGCGTGGGACCTCAGGCGAAGGTCCTACTCCTCGGCTTCCTCCTCGGCGACCTCCTGGCCAGCGACCACCGCGCAGTTGGGGATGGTCCCGATCGCTGCTCGGGCGGTCGCCACGGCTGCGATGGCCGTGCCGGCACCCTGCACGGCCTCCTCGACGGTCTCGTCCCCTTCGAGAGAGTCCCGGTATCCCTCGAGGTCCCCGACTGCAGTCTCGAGGGCGGCGATCTGGGCCTCCACGAGACCGCGCAGGCTCTCCTCCATGGTGGTTGCCGCCTCCCGGACACCGTCCACGGTGGTCTCGAAGTCTTCGACAGTGGAGGTGGCGTCGATGGCAGCGAGCGCCTCGACCGACGCCGAGAGCTCCACGAGTGACTGGCAGTAGACGACCTCGGGGTCCTCATCCTCGCCGATGGCGGACGCACCGGAGGCGATGCCCAGGCACATGAGCGCGGCCAATGCTGCCGTCATGGTGTTCCGTCGTGTCGTCATCGAACGCCTCCTTGTGAGTGTCGTCTTCAGGTCGACCCTAGGTCGTGGGGCCTGACGATGCCGGGGTGGCCCCGGGACCCGAAGCGGCTGTCGTGGAGCCACCGGGATACCCAGGGATGTTGCGTCGGTTCGCGGCGCCCTGCGCCCAGTTCGTGACGTCGAGGATGAACCCGAGGAGGATCCAGATCCAGTCCCACCCGTCGATGCCCGTCGGCTTCCAGGCGAGCATGTACATCACGGTCGTGAAGGGCAGGAAGATGATGCCGAGCAAGGGGACGATCCAGTCCCCGCCCCAGACGATGGGCCACCGATCGCTGAAGATCCAGGCGATGATCAGCATCACCCGCGGCGCGACCGCGATCCCTAGTGCCAGCAGGCAGCCGAGCAGTAGCATGTGGCCCTCCTGTCTAGCCGACCGAGGCAGCTCCTTGGCTGCGCTCGATGCTCATGACGGTGTACATGCTACCAATCACTCTGGGCCCTGGGCGGCCGATCGAGGCGGCGTGGCGTCCTTCCAGGCCGAGGATCGATGACGACCGGCACTTGCAAGGGCCGCAGGCTCGTCCATCGATGATGTCGCTGCAGCCGTACCACTTCGAGGTCGATGGTCGGCTCCTCTGGCCCGAACAGCGAACAGGAAGGACAGCTCCCATGAAGACAGCCAAGGACAAGCACGTCGTCGTCAGCGCCGACTTCGCGGGCTTCCCGCTGAAGGAGGCGGTCAGGAAGCACCTCGATCGAGCGGGGCTGGACGGTCGAGGACCTGACGCCGGTCCTCGAGGAGACCCCGATGTACCACCGGGCCGGCTTCATGCTCGGGGCCAAGATCGCCGAGCGGGAGTTCGAGAAGGGGCTGGCGTTCTGCGGCACCGGCATGGGCATCCACGTCGCCGCCAGCAAGGTCCCGCACGTGCACGCGGCGATCTGTGAGAGCGTGCCAGCGGCCCTGCGCTGCGCGACCGGGAACAACTGCAACGTGCTGGCGATGGGAGCGTTCTTCGTCGGGCCGAGGCTCGGCATGGCCATGGCGGACGCGTTCCTGGACCATTCCTTCGGTGAGGGCTACGAGGACTGGCCGGGCTTCTACGAGTACCACGAGATCGGCTACCAGGAGACCGAGGACTTCGACTACGAGGCCTACAAGGCCAACGGCTTCGCGGTGGTCGACCCGCGGGAGGCGCCGCTGGGACCGCAGCCACGAGGCATGGCCTTCTAGAGATCGTCCTCGAAGCTGGTCACGAACTCGAACAGCTCGGTGGCGCCGAACTGGCGGTCGTAGGTGCCCGTGCTGACCGACTAACCCTTCGATTCGGAGTGGACGCATCCGCAGCGTTCACACGCGGCGCATTCAGGACGGTGGGCATGCAGACGTCTGTTCGACCCGCGAGGCGCAGGTCCTGGCACTCGGTGGCTCTCGACCAGGAACGCACTCAGGCCACGAAGATGATCCCGCGCCGGGACGAGACCGAGCGACAGGTGTGGGCACTGGGTGGATCGGACCTGGTGCCCTCGGACGAATGGGCGACCCGCCCCACCGAGCTCAGGCGTGCAATCGATTGCAGCGTTCGAGCCAGCGGCCGGCGTGAAGGCGATGCACGTCGCCCATGCAATCGATTACACTCGGGTCGCGGTCGCAGGAGGAGGTCGACCAAGGGCGCGATGCCGACGATGGCGGATGTCGCAGCGCGGGCGGGGGTCTCGGTGGCGACGGTGTCGCGGGCCCTGTCGGGCGACCCGACGCGGGTCAGCGCACCGGTGCTGCAGCGCATCATCGATGCCGCCGAGGAGCTCGAGTACATCCCCAACAACCTGGCCCGCAACATGCGCTCGGGCAGCTCGCGCATCCTCGGCCTGATCATCAGCGACATCGGCAACCCGTTCTTCACGGCCGTCGCCCGCGGCGTCGAGGACGTCGCGCAGCGCCACGGCTACTCGCTCGTGCTCTCCAACACCGACGAGAACCCTGAGCGGGAGGCGGCCAGCCTCGGCGTCATGGCGGCCGAGCGGGCCGCCGGGCTCATCATCGCCACCACCAACGAGAACGGCACGGCGCTGCGCCGGTTCCAGGACATGGGCATGGCCATCGTGGCCATCGACCGGCATATCGTGGACCTGCCCACGGACAGCGTGGTCGTGGACAACGAGAGCGCCGTCCTACGAAGCGGTCACGCACCTCGTGCGGCTCGGCCACCGGCGCATCGCCATCGTGGGCGGGCCGAGCGACGCCGACACGGCGCGAGAGCGGCTGCGCGGCTACGAGCGGGCGCTCCGGGAGGCCAGGATCAGCCTCGAGCCCGAGCTCGTCTGCCGCGGGGATTTCCGCGAGGCCGCGGGGCTCACCATGACCCGCGAGCTGCTCGACCTGCCGGAGCCGCCCAGCGCCATCTTCGCGGTCAACAACCTGACCACCATCGGCGTGCTCGGCGCCCTGCGCGAGCGCGGGGTCGACGTGCCCTCGGAGATGTCCGTCGTGGGCTTCGATGACATCCCGACCGCCGAGCTGCTGGAGCCGCCGCTGACGGTGGTCCAGCAGCCCACCTATCGCGTCGGCGCTCGGGCCGCCGACCTGCTCATCCGCCGGCTGCGAGAGCCCGCCGCCGCGGTCAAGGAGGTCGTGCTCGCGGCCAGGCTCATCGTCCGCGGCTCGACGGGCCCGGCGCGAGCCGAGCCGATGACGGCCGTCAGCTGCCGCCCGACGAGGCCCCTGGCCGCGGCCGACCGCCGCGCCGGCCTTCCTGAGCATGCGCCACATCACCAAGCGCTTCCCCGGCGTGGTCGCGCTCGAGGACGTCTCGTTCGACGTGCACGTCGGGCAGGTCCACGGCCTGGTCGGCGAGAACGGCGCGGGCAAGTCGACGCTCGATGAAGATCATGAGCGGCGTCTACACCGAGTACGAGGGCGAGATGCTGCTCGACGGCGAGCCGGTCGTCCTTCCGCGACACGCGCGAGGCCATCGACAGCGGCGTGGCCATGATCCACCAGGAGCTGAACCTGGTGCCCGAGCTGTCGGTCTACGAGAACATCTTCCTCGGGCGCGAGCACAAGACGCGCCTCGGGACGATCGACCGACGGGCCATGCGCCGGGCGGCGGACGCGCTGATGTCCACGCTCGGGCTCGACATCGACACGAGCCGGGCCATCGGGCGACTCCGCGTCAGCCAGCGCCAGCTCGTCGAGATCGCCAAGGCCCTCAGCCTCGACACCAAGGTCATCATCATGGACGAGCCGACCTCGGCGCTCAGCGACAGCGAGGTCGAGTACCTCTTCGAGCGTCATCCGCGGCCTGCGCGAGCACGACGTGGCGGTCGATCTACATCTCGCATCGGCTCGACGAGGTCTTCGCCATCACCGACCGCATCACCGTCCTGCGGGACGGACGCGTCGTCGGGTCGGCGGACCCGACGCGAGACGCCCCGCCGGGCGCTCATCAGCATGATGGTCGGGCGCGACCTCGAGGTGCTCTACCCGAAGGCGCAGGTCGAGCTCGGCGACGGAGGTCCTGCGCGTCGAGGGGCTGACCGTCACGCAGGACCGCCGCAAGGTCCTCGACGACGTCTCGCTCACCGTGCGCCGCGGCGAGATCGTGGGCGTGGCCGGGCTCATGGGCGCCGGCCGGACGCAGCTGCTGGAGGCCATCTTCGGCGTCTATCCGCCCGACAGCCTGAGCGGCTCGATCTCCCTCGAGGGGCGCGCCGGTGCGCTTCGCCTCGCCGCAGGATGCCATCCGCGAGGGCCTGGGCCTGGTGGCGGAGGACCGCAAGCTGCAGAGCCTGGTGCTGGAGCGATCGGTCACCGAGAACACCACGCTGGCCGCGCTGCGCCAGTTCATGAATCGGCTCCGCGATCATCGACCAGCGCAGCGAGCGGCGCGTCGTCGAACGCGTCGTCCACGACCTGCGCATCAAGACCCCGTCGGTCGACACCATGGTCGCCAACCTCAGCGGCGGCAACCAGCAGAAGGTCGTGGTCGGCAAGTTCCTCCTGTCGCGGATCGTCCTCTTCCTGCTCGACGAGCCGACGCGCGGCATCGACGTCGGCGCCAAGGCGGAGATCTACCAGCTCGTCGGCGAGCTGGCGCAGGAGGGCACCTCCTTCCTGCTCGTCTCGAGCGAGATGCCGGAGCTGCTCGCCGTCTGCGACCGGATCTATGTCCTCTGCGACGGCCGCCTGACCGGCGAGTTCGAGCGCGATTCCTTCGACCAGGAGGCGATCATGGAAGCGGCGACCCGCTTCGTCGACGACGACGGCAGCTCGACGGCCGAGGCCGGCCGTGCAGGCAGGTGAGCCGATGAGCAGCGGACCGCGAGCCGAGGTGTCCGGCCGGGCGTGGACGCGGCACGCCTGTCGCTCGTCGACGTGCTCCGTCTCGTCGCCACGGCCGCGGTGCTGGTCTCGTTCGTCGGCGCTGCCGTGGTTCATCGAAGACGGGCACCACCGTCACGGGCCTCAGCCGCTCTGCTGTCGGGCACCGCGGCCCTGACGCCGGAGGCCGATGCCGTCCTCTCGGAGATCCGATGGGCGCTGCTGCTCATCCCGCTGGGCATCGTCCTGGCCGGCCTCGGGCTCTGTCCTCGAGCTCGTCCGGCGCGCGCAGCGACCGGCGTGGACCTGGCTCGTGCCCCTGGGCGGGCTCGCCGGGGTCGCCTACTTCGTCCTCTACCTCATCCACGACCGCCAGACGCCGGCGCTGCTCATGCAGTACACCGGCGTCGGGTTCTGGATCGCCTGCTTCGCGTCGGGCTTCCTGCTCCTCCAGCACTTCGCGGTCCGGTCGCCGAGCCACCACGCACGCGACGCCGACCCACGCGGGGCTCATGCGGTCGCCTGCGCGCACGCGTCGGCAGGCTGCTCGAGCGGCCCGCGGGCCAACCAGATCATCGGCAGCGTCTTCCGCTTCCAGTTCCTCTTCGGGCTCGTCATCGTCATCGTCCTGGCCATCGCGTTCTCGCCCATCCGCGACGACGCGAACCTGTTCCTGAGCCAGCGCAACCTGAGCAACGTGGCCCGGGACGTCTCCGAGACCGGGCATCCTGGCCGTGGGCATGCTGCTCGTCATCATCATCGGCGGCATCGACCTGTCGGTCGGCTCGGTGGTGGCCCTCTCGGCGACCGGCGGTGGCCTACCTGCTGATGCGCGACCAGGTGCCCGCCTACGCGGCCATCGGCCTCATCCTCTCGATGGGCCTGGTCATCGGCTGGTTCAACGGCTGGGTCTCGGAGCGCTTCCGCGTCCCGTCCTTCGTCACCACGCTGGCCATGCTGAGCATCGCGCGAGGCCTCGCCGTCATCTGGTCGAGTCGCATCGCCGTGCCGCTCTCGTACGGGGAGGGCGGGGCGGACCCGGCCTTCGAGATCATCGGCACCGCATCGACGGCGTCGTCCCGGTGCCGGCCATCATCATGTTCGTGGTCGCCATCATCATGGCCCTCGTCCTGCGCTACTCCGCCGTTCGGCCGCTATCTGTACGCCATCGGCGGCAACCAGACGGCGGCACGCCTGTCCGGCGTGGCCGTCTCGCGCGTCAAGATCACGGCGTTCATGCTGTGCGCCTTCTTCGCGTCGCTGACCGGCATCGTGCACGCCGCGCAGCTCGACCAGGGCAGCCCCAACGAGGCCGTCGGCTACGAGCTCAACGCCATCGCGGCCGTCGTCATCGGCGGTGCCAGCCTGGCGGGCGGCAAGGGCACCATCGCCGGCGCCATCGCCGGCGCCTTCATCCTCGGCATCCTCGACAACATGCTCAGCCTGAACAACGTCGACAGCGCCGCGCAGCTGGTCATCAAGGGCCTGCTCGTGATCGGCGCGGTCGCGCTCCAGCAGGTCCGGCCCCGCAGTGCGCGAGGCGTAGCGAGGCAACGCAGGACCAGGGAGGAGGTGGACGAGCCAGTCGAGTCAGCGTGCATGGGCAACGGATGACAGTCCACGCGAAGGCAGATCCAAGGAGGAGACACGGAATGACCAAGAGGATCATCACGGGTGCGCTGGCGGCAGCGCTGTGCGCTGGGCACGGCCTCGGCGGCGCTGGCGCAGGACGGCTGGACCCCGTACACCGACGACCAGCTCGGCGGCGGCACCGTCCTGGAGGACGCCCGCGACGCCGGCCCGCTGCCGGAGGGGTGCGCCAGGCCGGAGGCCAAGGACAGCTACGTCATCGGCATGTCGCAGGCGAACCGCGCCGAGCCCTGGCGCGAGGCCATGGACAGCCAGATCGCCGCCGCGGCCGAGGCCTACCCTGAGTTCGAGGTCGTCTTCCAGGACGCCGCCCAGGACAACGCCGACCAGGTCAGCGACGTCGAGAACCTGCTCACGCAGGGCATCGACCTGCTCATCATCTCGCCCAACGAGGCCGCGCCCCTGAACGACGCCGTCAAGGCGGCCTGGGACGCCTGCGTCCCGGTCATCGTCCTCGACCGCAACCTGGTCGACCCCAACTACTCGATGTTCATCGGCGCTGACAACGTGGCCATCGGCCGCGCCGCCGGCGAGTACGCCGCGCAGTGGTGCGCCGACAACGGCCGCGAGCGCCTGCAAGGTCGCCGAGATCCGCGGCCTCGAGGGCGCTCCGCCCGCCAAGGACCGCGGCGACGGCTTCCGCGCCGGGCCTTGCCGACGGCGGCCTGTCCGACGCCAACATCGTCTTCTCGCAGAACGCCGACTGGCTGCGCGAGAAGGCCGTCCCGGCCGCTGCCGCCGCCTTCCAGGCGCACCCCGACGTGGACGTCCTCTACGGCCACAACGACCCGATGGCCGAGGGTGCCTACATCGCCGCCCAGGACGCCGGCATCGACCCGGCCAACGTCCTCTTCATCGGCATCGACGCCCTGCCGACCCCCGACGGCGGCATCATGTCCGTCCTCGACGGTCGCCTCGGCGTCACCTTCGTCTATCCCACCGGTGGCAAGCAGGCCATCGACTGGGCCAAGGCCATCCTGGTCGACGGCGTGAACCCGCCGCTCTGGCTGGTCCTGCCCTTCGACACGGTCTCGCCGGAGAACGCGCAGGAGGTCTGCAACACGTTCGCCTGCCCGGCCGCCGAGTAGCGGTCGTTCGTCCGCCGCACCCGATGGGCCCCGGCACAGCCGGGGCCCTCGTTCGTTGAGGCGCCGGATCGAGCGCCTCGCGGGTTCGGCCCCAGAGTTCCTACACTAGGGAAGGCGGCTGTCGCCTCCCTGCCCTGACTCGACGTTGGACGATCGCCATGCCCAACGCCCAACGAACCCGCTGCTCATCGCGACCATCGCCATCGGCCTCGCGCTGGCGGCGTTCTTCGGCATCGTCGCCCGGCGCCTGCGCATGCCGCCCATCGTCGGCTACCTCGTCGCGGGCATGCTCATCGGCCCGTTCACGCCCGGCTTCGTCGCCAGCACCGGAGCTGGCCCTCGAGCTCGCCGAGATCGGCGTCATCCTGCTGATGTTCGGGGTGGGGCTCCACTTCTCCCTGCGCGACCTGGTCGCGGTCCGCCGCATCGTGTTCCCGGGAGCGCTGGTCCCGATCCTCGTGGCCAGCGTCCTGGGCACGCTGCTCGGCGTGCTCATGGGCTGGACGACGGGCGAGGCCATCGTCCTCGGGCTCTGGCCGTCTCGGTGGCCAGCACCGTCGTCCTCGTGCGCGCCCTGATGGAGCGAGGCGAGCTCCTGTCGGGGCAGGGGCGCATCGCCGTGGGCTGGCTCATCGTCGAGGACCTCTTCACGGTCGTCGTGCTCGTGCTGCTGCCCAGCTTCGCGGTCCTCTCGAGCGCGAGGGGCATGGACGACGGCGCTCGCGACCATCGTCGGGGACGTCGCCTTCGCCCTGGCTCGGGCCGGGCTCCTGGCGCTCCTCATCGTCGTCGTCGGGGCCCGGGTCGTGCCGCGGCTGCTGGTCTTCGTGGCTCGCCTGCGCGACCGCGAGCTGTTCACGCTGGCCGCCGTCGCCATCGCCCTCGGCATCGCCTACGTCTCGTACTCGGTCTTCGGCGTCTCGCTCGCGCTGGGAGCGTTCCTCGCCGGCGCGGTGGTCAGCGAATCGGACACCAGCCACCAGGTGGCCGCCGATGCGCAGCCGCTGCGCGAGGTGTTCTCGGTGCTGTTCTTCGTCTCGGTCGGCATGCTCTTCGACCCGAGCCAGCTGCTGGCCAGCATCCCGGCCGTGGTCGGCGATCGTCCTCATCGTCATGGCCGCCAAGCCGCTGGCCGCGTTCGCCATCGTGACCCTGCTCGGCCAGCCGCCGCGGGTGGCCCTGACGGTGGCGGCCGGCATCGCCCAGATCGGCGAGTTCTCCTTCATCCTGGCGACGATCGGCGTTCGCCCTCGGGCTCCTTCCCGAGGCCGGGGTCCAGCTGGTCGTCAGCGCCGCCATCGTCTCGATCACGCTGAACCCGCTCCTCTTCGCCGCCATCGACCCGGCCGTCCGCGGTCTGGCCGCGAACCGCCGGCTGTCGGCGCTGCTCGGGTCGCGTGCGGGCGGCGCTCACGACGCTCCCAGGGCCTGAGGCGGAGGTCGGCCTGCGCGCGCACGCGGTGGTCGTCGGCTCGGGACGGGTCGGCCGGCTCGTCATCGGGGCCCTCGCGCGGCGCGGCTTCGACTACGTGGTCATCAGCGAGGACCGCCACGATGTCGAACGGCTGCGCGAGCAGGGCACGGCGGCCCTGTACGGCGACGCCTCAGCCGTCGAGCTGCTCACGGCGGCCCACGTCGCCGACGCGCGCATCATCGTCGTGGCCATCCCCGACGAGCACGCCGCCCGCCTCATCGTGCAGCGCGCCCGCGAGCACAACCCACGCATCGCGCTCGTCGTGCGCACGCACAGCGGCCGACTGCTCGACGACCTGGGCCGCCTCGGGCGGCAGCGTCCAGGCCATCCATGGAGAGCTCGAGCTCGGGCGTGCAGATGACCCGCTACACGCTGCGGCGCTTCGGCGTCAGCAGCATCGAGGCGGAGGCCATCGCGGAGGGTCTGCGCGACCGCCGCGGCCGGCCCTGGCCGCTCGACCGGGAGCGCTGAGGATCTCGGAAGCGCCGGCCGCGTCGCACTCACGCCGCCGGCGCTCAGGCCGGCGGTGCGCTCGGGGAGGCCGCCGCCTCGGCCCATGACGCGTCGTGGCGGAAGAAGACCTGGAGCTCCATCGTCACGTCGTTGGCGAGCGAGACGACGCGCATCGACTGGGGCTGCTCCATGCCGTAGTCGGCCCAGGTGAAGGTCAGCGACCCGGCCACGCCGATGACGTCCCCGGCCTGCACGGCGACGAGCGGGATGGACACGTTGTTCGTCACGCCGTGGATGGTGAGGTCGCCGACGGCCGTCGACCGAGACGGACTCCCCCTCCGCGGGCAGGCGCCCCGAGCTCGATGGGCTCGGTGAGCACGAAGGTCGCCGTCGGGAACTGGTCGGTCTGGATGCCCTGGCGACCGAGCTGGCCGTCGCGCATCGACTGGTCGCTCTGGAGGGTCGTCAGGTCGGCGACGAGGTCCGCCGCGGTCAGGGTCGTGCCGTCGAGGCGTGATCGTGCCGGTGACATCCGGCGTGCGACCGACGGCCTCCGCGCCGCCGACGCCGACCAGCTCCTCCTGGACCCGGTAGCCGACCCACGAGCCGCTGAAGTCGCCGGCCCCGTAGTCGAAGGAGCCGATCGTCGGGTCGACGGTCCAGGTGCCGTCGAGGCTCGCGTCTGCGGCCGCGGGGACGGTCTCGGCGGGCGGCGCTCGCGGACTGCGCCAGGGCCGCGCCGGGCGCGGCGACAGCACTGGCCGCGAGAGCGATGGCAAGGGTGAGGATGGCGAGGCCCACGAGCGGGCCCGGAGGTAGAGCGGGAAGGTCATGGGATCTCCTCGGTGCTGGGGATGCGCGGTGAGAGTGGAGGCCGGGGCTGTGGCGACCGCTGCCGGCGGGATGACGGGGGCCTGGGTCCCGATGGCCGGTGGCCCGGCCGGCCGGAAGAAGAAGTACCAGAGGGTCGCCGCGCCGACGAGGATGGCCACGGCGACGACGCCGAGCAGGAGCACGCGCGCGCTCCGCCAGCGCGGCCGCTGGCCGACCCGTGCCGGGCTGCGATGGGGCCGGCGAAGGGGTGGTCGAGGGGGATCGGTCACCTGTGCTCCTCTCGGACTCGGTCGCTCATACGCCGGCCAGGGCGGGCGAATCGCCAGGACGGCGACTCGTGGCGAGCGGGCAGGGGTGCCTGCTCGGCCACCTGGATGGTCGGGAGCGGCGTCCACGGCTGGCGCAGCGCCCTGCTCCACTTGTTGGCCGGCAGCCGTCGGTCGAGGGCGGCCAGGCTGGTGCAGAACTTGGAGATCTTCACGGGACGATAGCCCATCGTCCACAGGAGGCGGTCCAGCGGACTCTCCACCCATCGGTTTGGTCCCTTCATCGGTCGTAGTGGCCGGGCTGACCCGGCGATCCGGACCTTAGGGCGCCCAACCTTGCCGTTCCGTTACGACGCGCGGGCACCGCTCAGTCGATGGAACAGCGGCTCGAGGGCCGCGTAGGCATCGACGTAGATCCCGAACAGGTCGTCCAGTCGGGCTCGCTCGGCCGGCTCCGGCTCGACCTCCTCGGCGACACGGACGTGCTCCTCGGCGAGCGGTGCCAGGTCATCGGCGAGCCCGGCCGCCACCATGCCCATCAGCGTCGCTCCGAGGACGCCCGAGTCGAGCGTCTCGAGGACGCCCAGGGCACGCCCGTGGGCCGAGGCCTTGATCGCGTTCCAGAGCCGGCTGCGCGCGCCGCCACCGGAGAGGCGCAGGTCGTCGGCGGGGCGACCGGCCGCCGCCTCGCAGCCCTCGAGCACCTGGCGGGCCGCGAACGCGACGCCCTCGAGGACCGCGAGGGCGAGATGACGCGGCTCGGTGCTCGACGTCAGCCCGAGGAAGACGCCACGGGCGTCGGGGTTCCAGTACGGCGCGCGCTCGCCCGCCAGATGCGGCAGGAAGACGAGCGGCTGCGGGTCGCGCGACCCCTCGGCGGCCAGGGCCAGGACGTCCTCGACCGGCCGGCCGAGACCGCGGGCCGCCCAGTCGAGCGCGTCTCCGCCTGCCTGCGTCGGCCCGGCGTGCAGGTGTCCGCCCCGGACCGGCGGGAACGAGATGATCCCTCGCGTCGGGACGGTCCGGTCGGAGAGCACGGCGACGATCTCGGACGTGCCTGCCACCTCCATGCCCGACCGGGGCGCACGAGCCGCGGAGCCGTAGACGTTGCCCCAGGCGTCCATCGTGCCGACCGAGACGGGTACACCCGTGCGGCAGACCGACGGGCTCGCCGGCTCGCACCGTGCCGGCCGCGGCATCGAAGGGTCGGATCGGCGGCAGGAGTGCCGGCCGCACCCTCGCACGAGGTCGACGACGCCAGCGAGATAGCGCTCGTCCGGGCCGACGAGGCCGACGGGGCTGATGGCGTCGGTCACGACGGCGCCGGTGATCACGCCGATGCAGTAGTCCTTGGGCGAGAGGAGCCAGCGTGCCCGGGCGCGCGCCTCCGGGGCATGGCTGGCGAGCCAGGCCAGGTGGGACAGCGCGAAGGACGCATCGACGGTGAACGGGCCGCCCCACAGGTCCTCGCGGCGGTCGGCGACCGAGGCATCGAGCTCGGCCGCCTCGCGGCCGGCCCGCGTGTCCTGCCAGGTGATGGCGGGATGGAGCGGCATCAGCGCGTCATCGGTGATGACGTGCGTGTTGACCTGCGAGACGATGCCGATCGAGCGGACCTCGACGGCGGGGTGCCGACGCGCGGAGCTCGGACCAGCAGGCGGACATGGCCCGCAGCCAGTCGGCAGGGTCCTGCTGCACCCAGCCCGGCCGCGGTCGCTGCGACGGGTAGGGGCGGCTGACGACGTCGACGGGGCCCGGCTCGTCGAGCCAGGAGCAGGCCGGCCTTGACCGACGTCGTCCCGATGTCGAAGCCGAGCGCCGCGGCGACCGGCCATCGGCCCATCAGACCGACGGACCGTAGCCCGGCAGGGACACCGCGATGAGCAGCTCACCCACCGCGGTGTCCTGCGGACGGTGCGCGCGCTACTCCGCGTTCTCGGCGGTGATGAGCACGCCGGGCACGAACACCGTGGGCTCGGCCGGGTCGGTACCCGCGAAGTGGGCATCGATGATGTCGGCGAGCGTCGTCGCGATCGTCGGCCAGTCCTGGCGCACGGTGGCGATCCAGTTCAGGCCCTTGGCCACCTCGGCGCGAGCGAAGTCCTGCCCGTCGACGCCGGTCACGAGGACCTCGGGACGACCGGCCTCCTGGGTCGCCTGGAAGGCACCCAGCGCCGACGCGTCCCAGCCGGCCCAGACGGCGTCGAGGTCGCCCGCGGGGTACTTGACGAGGAGGTCGAGGACGGTGGCCTTGGCGAAGCCGGTCGGGTCGGCCGGGTCGCCCTGGACGTACTCGACGACCTCGATGCCGCTCTCATCGAAGAGCGCCCGTGCCGCCTCGGCCCGGAGGCGAACCGGCTCGAAGGGGTCGAAGTGGATCATGGCGACCTGTCCCTCGCCGCCGAGCGCGTCGATGATGGCCTGCGCGGAGGTCTCGCCGAGGTACCCGGGGTCGGTGGTGACGTTGACGAGCGTGGGCTCGACGACGCCACCCGTGTCGAGGCCGAAGACAGGAACGCCCGCGGCGCCCGCATCGGCCAGGCCTTCACCGAACTCCTGGGGCGTGCCGAAGGCGGTGACGATGGCGTCGACCCCCTGGGCCACGGCCGTGCTGATCTCGCCGTTGATGGCAGCGTTGTCGCTGTTCGTGTCGGTCAGCGTGACGTCGTAGCCGCGCGACTCGGCCTCCGCCTGGAAGAGGTCGATGGCCTCCTTGGCCGCCGGCTGGGCGGCGTAGTCGGGCGTGATGATGGCGATCGTCCGGGCCTCGGCTGCGGCTGACGCTGGAGCTTCCGCCGATGGCGCGGCCGAGCTGTCCTGGGCGGCGACCGGGAGCGCGAAGGCCGCAGCGATCAGGCCGCTCATGGCGATGGCGGCGATGCCGGCGCGGCGGGCGCGCGAGCTGGTCATCTCGAAGTGATCCTCCTCGTCGTTCCTGATGGGACCGAGAGTGTGCCCGCTTTCGACCGACGTTCACCAGGCGGGCAGGCGCGTCGTCGTGCGGTCGACTCATGCGCCGCCTCAGCGAGCGGCGCGCAGTCGGCTGATGGCCGGAGGCAGCACGGCGATGACGATGACGAGGCCGCTGATGGCGCTCTGGAGCGAGTCGGGGATGTCGGTGAAGTTCAGCCCGTTCTCGATGACGCGCAGGAGGATGACGCCGAGCACCGTGCCCGGCAGATTCGGGCGGCCGCCGCGGAACATGGCCATGCCCAGGAAGACGGCGGCGATCGACTGCAGCATCCAGTTCTGCGGGGCCGTCGTGTTGGCGGTGGCCGTGCTGGCCGCCTGGAGGATGCCGGCCGCCGCAGCCACGATGCCGCAGATGGCGAAGGCCAGGAGGCGCACGCGTTTGACGTCGATGCCGGCGTAGCGCGAGGCCTCGGCGTTGCCGCCGACGGCGTACATGCGCCGTCCCAGCGTGGTGCGGTCGAGCAGGAACCAGATGGCCGCCGCGATGAGCCATGGCGATCCAGACCTTGTTGGAGAGCCCAGCGTGGAGCCGCGCGCCACTTCGACGAAGCCCGCCTCGACGAGCCCGTAGACCGGCTTGCCGTCCACGCGGAAGCGCGCCAGGTTCGTGTACACGACCGACATCCCGAGCGTGGCGATGAAGGCCATGACGCCGAGGTAGGACACGAGGAAGCCGTTGACGAGGCCGCAGAGGAGCCCGACGACGAGGCCGATGCCGACGGCGAGCGGGACGAAGCCGGGCTCCTGTGGGTCGCCCGCCAGCGTGGTCGTGGCGATGAGCGCCGCCGTGAACGAGGTCGCCAACGCCGCCAGGCCACCGACGGAGAGGTCGAAGTCGCCCACGACCATGACGACGGTCTGGGCGGCGGCCACGATGACGAGGAACGAGACGGTCTCGAGGACGTTGACGAGCAGGTTCTGCGGGCTGAGGAACGTGGTCGGGTAGAGGACGCCGAAGAAGGCGACGATGGCCAGGAGCGCCACCGGGCCCACGAGCGCCCGCGCCATCCGGGCGGGCGAGGGTCTGCCGGGCCGGCTCGCTGACGGCGACGGTCGGTGGCGCCGCGTCCATCAGCCGCCGCGTCCGTAGCAGGCGTGCAGCAGAGCACTCCTCGGTCGCGGCGCCTCGCGGCGAACGTCCCCGCGACGCCGGCCCTCGTGGAGGACGACGATGCGGTCGCACAGGCCGAGCAGCTCGGGCAGCTCGCTGCTGACGACGAGCACCGCGCAGCCGGACGCCGCCCGCTCGCGGATGAGCCGCGTAGATCTGGCTCTTCGTGGCCACGTCCACGCCGCGGGTCGGCTCGTCGAGCAGGAGCACCCGCGGCCGCAGCGCCAGGAACCTCGCGAGGACGACCTTCTGCTGGTTGCCGCCGGACAGCGTCAGCACCTCCTGGTCGAGCGAGCGGCCCGCGGACGTCGAGGTCGTCGCCAGAGGCGCCGCGCGTGGGCGCGCTCGCGTCGCGCGCGAGACGATGACCGCGGGCCAGCGTGTGCGCGGCCGATCGTCGTGGCGTTGAGGTTGCGCTCGACCGAGTCGGGGATGCAGCGCCTCGGCAGCGCCGCTCCTGGGGCACGAGGACGACGCCTGCGCGCTGGGCGTCGCGCGAGGCCGCGCGGCCGATAGCGGGCGACCGTCGAGCCGCAGGCTGCCCGAGCGGGGCTGCGAGGCACCGGCGAGCAGCCGCAGGAGCTCGCTCCGGCCCGAGCCCGCGAGCCCGGCGATGCCCGACGACCTCGCCGCGTCGCAGCTCGAGCGACACGTCGCGGACACGACGGCCGCCGAGGCCCTGGGCCTCGAGCACGACGTCGCCGGCGCTGTGCGGCCAGGCCGGGAAGACCGCGTCGAGGGGTCGGCCGGCCATGGCGGCGATGACGCCCTCGACCGTGGCGTCGCGACATCGCGCCGGCCGCCACGACCTCGCCGTTGCGGAGCACCGTGTAGCGGTCCGCGATGCGGAAGACCTCGTCGAGCCGATGCGAGACGTAGAGGACGGCGACGCCGCGTGCCGTGAGCCGGCCGATGACGGCGAAGAGCTCGCTCGTCTCGGCGTCGGTCAGGGCCGCGGTCGGCTCGTCGAGGACGAGCAGCGGCGAGGACGAGCGCGAGCGCGCGCGCGAGCGCGGTCATCGTCCGCTCGACCGGCGTCAGGCGGTCGACGTCCTGGCGCACGTCGATGTCCTGACCGAGGCTGCGCGAAGATCGCCCGGGCCGCGTCGTCGAGCGAGCGCCAGCGCACGACGCCGAAGCGCGACGGGGTCGGATGGCCCAGGAAGACGTTCTCGGCCACGGAGAGGCCGCCGACCGTGGCCAGCTCCTGGAACAGCGTCGACACGCCCGCGGCCATCGACGCCTGCGGGGACCCGAGGTGGAGCGCGCGGCCGGCGACACGCTGACGCTGCCCCGGTCGGGCGTCACGACCCCGGCCACGATCTTGATGAGCGTCGACTTGCCGGCGCCGTTCTCGCCGAGCAGGGCGTGGACCTCGCCGGCTCGGACGTCCAGGTCGAGGTCGCGCAGGACGACCGCGTCGCCGTACGTCTTGCGCAGGCCGCGCACGGAGAGCACGGGAGCTTCGGCAGCGACCGGGTGGCCGATGTCGGTCGGGGGCGGGTGCCGCCGTCGGTCCTCGCCCGAGTCACGTCATCCGGCCCTGCTTCTCACCCGCGCATTCTGGAGAAGACGAGGCCAGCCTGCTGTCGCCTGCCTGGCCGTCGGCGGCGCCGGGCGGGCCATCGGTGGCCCATACTGCCCGTGATGGTGGGCCAGCAGCACGCCCGCGGGGATCTCGTCGCGCGGGGCAACACGTCGGACGTCTGGCAGTGGACCGCGACGACCGTCGTGAAGGTCCTGCGGCCGGACATCCCGCGGCACTGGGCGGCGCTCGAGGCCGACATCACGCAGCGGGTCCATGAGGCCGGGCTGCCGGTGCCCGCCACCGACGGCGTCGTGGAGGTGGACGGCCGACCCGGGGTCGTCCTCGAACGCATCGATGGCCTGTCGATGTGGAGCCAGATGAAGGCCGACCCGGCCGAGCTCCCGCGCCTCGTCGAGGTCCTGGTGGACCTGCAGTCCGAGGTCCTGCTCGGCCGGTCCGCTCGATGGGGTGCCCGACCTCGTGTCGCGGCTGCACGCCAAGATCGACGAGGCCGATCCAGCTGCCGGAGGAAGAACGGCGGCGAGGCCCAGGCGCTGCTGGCGGGCCTGCCGGTCGGGTCCGCACTCTGTCACGGCGACATGCATCCGGCCAACCTGCTGATGTCCGCGCGCGGCCCGATCATCGTCGACTGGTTCGACGCGGCCGTCGGCTACCCGCTCGCCGACCTCGCCCGCAGCTCCCTGCTCATGCCGGCGGCCGAGCGCTCGAGTCGGCGAAGCGGCATCTCGACGGCGCCACGGTCGAGCTGCTCGGCCAGCTCAACGATGCCTACCTCGGCGAGCTCGACCGGCGCGGGCCTCATCGAGGCGGCGCGCCTTCGAGGCCTGGGAGGCGGTCCTGGCGGTGGCCCGCATGTCCGAGCCGGTCCAGACGGCCGACCTTCACGCCATCTGGCAACGCTGGCGGGACAGCGGCCTGCCATCAGCCCTGCACTGAACGCCAGCCATCCCAGCCGGGACGAGGGCCGCCGAGCTCGCGGGCACGCCGGACACGTGCTGTACATACTCCGCTGATATGATGTACGCATGACCAAGCGGACGACCGTCGAGATCGACGAGCGACTCCTGGCTCGTGCCAAGCGCGCGCTCGGCAGCCGCACCACCCGAGCGACCATCGAGGAGGCGCTGCGCAGGGCCGCCGTGGAGGTCGAGGGCGAGCGGAGCGAGCGTGCGGATCGCCAGCTCAGATACCTGCAGACGCTGGCAGAGCGCGGGGACCCGGCCATCCTGGCGTCGGACGAGATGTGGCGCTGACCGGCTGGCTGCTCGACAAGAGCGCGGCGGCTCGCGCCAGCGATCCGGTGATCAGAGGCCAGCTCACCGAGCTCGCCGGGCAGCTCCATGTCTGCGCGGTCGGTGAGCTCGAGCAACTCTATTCGGCACGCTCCGCTGACGACTACGACGCCCTCAGCGACGATCTGCATGCCGCGTACACGATGGTCCCGGCGCCGCCCGATCTCCTCGAGCGGGCGCTGACGCTGCAGCGTGACCTGGCCCATCACCACGGGATGTGGCATCGCACCTCGATCCCCGACCTGCTCATCGCTGAGACGGCGCTGCATCACGGGCTCGGCGTCGTCCATGTCGACCGGGACTTCGAGCGCATCGCCGAGGTGCGAAGCCTCCGGGTCCGCCGACTGGGTTGACGGGCGCGCGCCGGCCGGCAGCGACGCGCGAGCGCTCGGCTGGTGCCCGCCGCTCAGGCCAGCAGGGCCAGCAGCGGCTCGAAGATGCGCGGGCTGGCGGCCACCAGGAGCTCGCCGTTGTCGGGCGAGGGACGCACCACGGTGGCGCCGGCTTCCGCGGCGATGAGGGCGCCCGCCGCGTAGTCCCAGCGCTTGCTGTCTCGCTGGTAGTAGGCGTCGAGGCGCCCGCAGGCGACCCAGCAGAGGTGCAGCGCCGAGGAGCCGAAGCAGCGGATGTCGCGGGCGGCGGGCAGGACCCGCGCGAACGTCCTCGGCCTCGGCCTCACGGCCCTCGGAGGAGTAGTCGAACCCGGTCGCCACGAGGGCTTGGCCGAGTTCGACCACGGACGATGGCTCGATCCGGGCGCCGTCCCGCCGCGCCCCGCCGCCAGCCGCGGCGCTGTAGACCTCGTCCTGCCAGACGTCGACCACGGCGCCGGCCACGACCTCGCCGCGCAGCGTGGCTGCCAGGGAGACCGCGATCAGCGGGCACGTCATAGGTGAGGTTCACCGTCCCGTCGATCGGATCGAGGATCCAGCCCACCGTGGAGTCGCCCCCACGGGCGCCCTCCTCCTCGCCGAGGAACGAGGCGCCTGGCGTCCGCGCCGCAAGGTGCTCGCGGATGACCTGCTCCACGGCCAGGTCGAGCTCGGTCACGGGGTCCGTCGGGCTGGACTTCGTGCGGATCGAGCTCGCCGCTGCCCATCGGGCCGCGCGCGCGAGGCCGGCCCCGATCGATGCGGCCTCGATGGCGATCGCCGGCGTCGAGCCTCAGCGGCCGACACTGCTCAGGCACGGATGACGACCGGGCCCTGGTCCTCGAGGCGGGCCGCGGTGGCGTCATCGACCTCGGTCCCGGTGATGATGACGTCCACCTCGTCGATGCCGGCGAAGCGGTAGAGCTGCTCGTTGCCGATCTTCGAGTGGTCGAAGAGCATGACCTTGCGGCGGGCGCAGGCCATCATGGCGCGCTTGATGGCGACCTCCGCCCGGTAGGGCGTCGTGAAGCCCCGCTCCGGGGACATGCCGTCGCAGCCGAAGAAGAGGACGTCGACGGTGATGCCGCGCAGCCAGTCGACGCCGGTCTCATCGACCATGGCCATGGTCCTGCGCGCCAGCACGCCACCCAGGACCACGATGTCCGGGCGGTCGGTCAGGGCCAGCGAGCGGATGATGGGGATGGAGTTCGTGATGACCGTGAGGTCGCGCTCGCGGTCGAGGACGTCCGCGAGCTGGAGGGCCGTGCTCCCGGAGTCGATGATGAGCGTCCCGCTCTCGGGCACCTCGCGGGCCGCGGCGGCGGCGATGCGCCGCTTCTCGTCGACGTTGATGGACTCGCGGATCTCGAGGCGCGGCACGAGCGAGGCGCCGCGCCACGGGATGGCGCCGCCGTGGACCCGACGGACGAGTCGCTCGCGCTCGAGGTCCGTGAGGTCGCGCCGGATGGTCTCGCTCGTGACGTCGAATGCCTCCGCGAGCTCGGCCACATCCACACGGCCGTCGCGCACGAGGCGCTGCATGATGCGCTCGCGCCGCTCGAGCTGGAACATGGGCCGCTGCGACCGGGCTCGGCCATGGCTCGCGTCGGCCAGACCCGTCGAGCCACCGATCCAGGGTGGCGTGGACCCCTGCCTCGCGGATGGCATCCGAGCGCCTCCACGAAGGCGGCGCGGAAGATCGGATCGGCGGGCAGCCGCTGGCCGAAGACCTCGCTGAAGCCGAGGAAGGCCGCCGGGTCCGGACCGCGAGGCCTCGGCGAACGCGCGCGCCTGCTCGAGGCGCGGATCGGCCGAGAGGACGATGTCCCGGCCCTGCTCGTCCCGGCCCAGGAGGTACTGGCACCAGCCCGCCAGGGCCAGCGCCGAGAGCTTCACGCTGCCCGCTCTTGTCGAGCTGCGACTCGATGGTCGGGATGAGGAACTTGGGGAACTTGGAGGTGCCGTCGAGGCAGACCCGGGCGACCTGGTCGCGCACCTCGGGGTTGGCGAAGCGCTCCGCGACGACGCGCTTGTAGTCCTCGACGTCGATGCCGGGTACCGGGGGCAGGGACGGCGTCACCTCGTCGTCGTGGAAGCGCTGCATGTACCGCGCCAGGCGCGGGTCGGCCATGATCTCGTGGATGTAGACGTGGCCCACGAGCGCGGCCATGTAGGTCGTCGTCGAGTGGCCGGCGTTGAGGATGCGCAGCTTGAGCGTCTCGTAGGGCCGCACGTCGGTCGTCAGCAGGACGCCGGCGTCCTCGTATCGAGGTCGGCCGTAGGGGAACTCGTCCTCGATGACCCACTGGATGAACGTCTCGGCCACGACGGGCCAGCGATCGGCCAGCCCGTACTCGGTGAGCAGGAACGTCGCGGTCGGCAGCGGAGCTGTCTGCGGGGTGATGCGATCGACCATGCCGTTGGGGAAGGCGACGTGCTCGCCGGCCCAGGCCTCGAGCCCGGGCTCCACCATGGCGCAGACGCCCAGGGTGGCCGTCCGCGCGGTCTCGCCGTTGCCCATGATGTTGTCGCAGCTGAGGACCGTGAAGCCGCCGAGGCCGAGGTCGCGTCGTCGCCTCAGCGCTCGGGCGAGAGCCACGAAGGCCGCCGGCAGGGCATCGGGAGGCGGGGCCAGGAAGGCGCCCGTGGCCTCGTCCACCGGATAGCCGCCCTCGGTGATGGTGAGCGAGACGATGCGGGTCTCCGGCCGTGCCATCCGCTCCACGAGCGGTTCGATGTCCGGGCTGGCCAGGACGTAGTCGACGATCGAGCCGATGACACGGACGTCCGTGCCCCGCTGGTCCCGGGTGACCAGGGAGTAGAGGCAGTCCTGCGGGTGCAGCGCATCCGCCATGGCCGCGTCGCCGGGGAGGACGCCCGCTCCGGTGATCGACCAGTCGGTGACGCCCTGCCCAAGGAGGTCGTCGAGGTAGACGGCCTGGTGAGCGCGATGGAAGCCGCCGACACCGATGTGGACGATGCCTCCACCGAGGGCGCGCCGGTCGTAGCGCGGGATGACGACGCGCGGGTCGAGCGCCCCGAGGGTCTCCGTCGACAGGTCGATGGCGCGTCCTGGGACGCTCTGGCTGGTCATGCGCCTCACCTTACTCCAACATGTACACAGACGAACAAGGTCCCAAGTGTGTGGGGTTTGTTGAGAAACGACTTGCAGACCCACATACTACCAACTATCATGCGCCACTGAACGGGCAGATGCAAGCCCGCGGCGCGGGTCCATCCAAGGACCCGGCAAGGTAGGAGGAAGGCCCATGCGGTCGGTTGGTTTCTCGCGCGGCAAAGGCCCTCGCCTGGGGGTCCTGGCCGTCGCACTCGCCACGGTTGCGACCACGGTCCTGGCTGGCGGAGCGCTGGCTCAGGATGAGAAGACGATCAGCGTCGCCATCGTCGGCAATCCCCAGATGGAGGACATCGCCAGCCTCACGCCGGATCTCTTCACGGCTGAGACGGGCATCAACGTCGAGTACGTCATCCTCGAGGAGCAGACGCTGCGCGAGATCGTGACGCGCGACGTGGGCGCCGGCGGCGAGCAGTTCGACGTCGTCATGATCGGCATGTTCGAGGCCCCCCAGTTCGGCCGCAACGGCTGGCTCGTGGACCTCAACACGTACGCGGCGGATGACGCCGAGTACGCCGTCGACGACATCTTCCCCACGGTCCGGGACGGCCTGTCCTATGAGGGCGGCCTCTATGCCGCGCCGTTCTATGCCGAGTCGTCCTTCGTGATGTACCGCAAGGACGTCCTGGAGGAGGCGGGGCAGACCATGCCCGACGCCCCGACCTGGGACGAGGTCGCGGAGATCGCCCGCGCGGTCGATTCGGACGAGATGGCCGGCATCTGCCTTCGCGGCAAGCCGGGCTGGGGTGACCTGGGCGCCATCTTCACCACCGTCATCAACACCTTCGGTGCGACGTGGTGGCTGCAGGGCGAAGGCGACACCATCGGTGCCGCTCAGATCGATCAGCCCGAGTTCAAGGAAGCGCTGCAGTTCTACGTCGATCTCATCACCGAGGTCGGCGAGGACGACGCCGCCAACGCGAGCTATAACGAGTGCACCGCCCAGATGCAGGACAGCAGGGCGGCCATGTGGGTCGACGCCACCGTCGCTGCCAGCAACCTGGAAGCTGATGACAGCCCCATCAAGGGCAAGCTCGGCTACGCGCTCTCCCCGACGAAGCTGACGGACGCGTCGGGCTGGCTGTGGGCCTGGGCCCTCGCCATCCCCGAGAACGCGCCCGACAAGGACGCCGCGTGGGAGTACGTGAAGTGGGCCACCGGGCCCGAGTACCTCGTCCAGGCCGGCGAGAACCTGCCCGGCGGCTGGGCGTCCGTGCCACCCGGCACCCGCCAGTCCCTCTACGAGAACCCCAACTACCAGGAGGCAGCTGCTGCCTTCGCCGACATCACCCTGCAGGCCATGCAGGCGGCCCCCATCAACAACCCCGGCCTCGAGCCGCGCCCGGGCCTGCCCGGCGTGCAGTTCGTGGGTGTGCCGCAGTTCCAGGATGTCGGGACGCGCTGCACGCAGGAGTTCTCGGCGGCCATCGCCGGCCAGAAGTCGGTCGATGACGCCCTCTCGGCCTGCCAGGCCATCGCATCCGAGGTCGAAGGCCAGGCCTGGTAAGGGCCTGCATTCGCTGACGTAGACGGCAGAGGGAGCAGCCGCACGTGACCGTCCGAGCCGAGCCGATGGGAAGCCCCGATCCGGGCGCCGAGCGCGCCGCGGCATTGCGGGCCTTCCAGCGACGCGACGCGTGGCGACGGCGGCTGCCCCTCCTGCCCGCTCTGCTGTTCACCATCGTGGTGACGCAGATCCCCTTCATCTTCAACATCTGGTTCAGCCTCCAGGGCTGGACGATCGTCCCGCCCAGGGGCCCCGACTTCGTGGGCCTGCAGAACTTCACCGAGGGCTACTCGAACCAGTTCTTCCTTGACTCGGTGGTCATCTCGATCACCATGACCGCGGCGGCCGTGCTGCTGGCGCTCCTCGTCGGCACGGCCCTCGCGCTGCTGCTGGACCGGCAGTTCTTCGGCCGGGGCATCGCCCGGACCCTGCTCATCACGCCCTTTCTCATCATGCCCGTCGTCGCGGGACTGCTCTGGAAGAACCAGATCTTCAGCTCGACCTTCGGCGTGCTTGAACGCGGTCATCGAGGGGCTCGGCCTGGATGCCGTCCCCTTCGTGGAGCGCTACCCGTTCTGGGCCATCGTCATCGTGCTCGTGTGGCAGTGGTCGCCGTTCATGATGCTCATCGTCCTGGCGGGGCTCCAGGGGCAGCCCACTGACATCCTCGAGGCCGCCCGCGTCGACCGCGCCAGCGGGCGCGGCATCTTCACGCAGATCACGCTGCCCATGCTGCGCCCGTACCTCGAGCTCGGGATCGTGCTCGGCTCGATCTACCTGCTCCAGGTCTTCGACCAGATCGAGGTCATGACCGGCGGCGGGCCGGGCTCCACGAACGTGCCCTACTTCGTCTACCAGCGCTCCATCGGCGGGGGCTGGGACTTCGGGCAGGCGGCCGCCTACTCGATCATCGTGGTCATCGCCTCGATCATCATCGCGACCTTCGCGTTGCGCGTGCTGTCCAGCCTCTTCGCGCGCCAGGAGCCCGTATGACCGCCAGCGCCCTCACCGCCCGCGACCGCCGCCTGCGCGGCGAATCCCGATGGGGGACGTTGGCCCTGGGTGTCATCACCTGGTTCGTGGCCGCCCTGTTCTTCTTCCCCGTCTTCTGGATGGTGCTCAACAGCTTCAAGACGGAGCTCGTGGCGAACGCGACGCCGGTGCTCTTCTTCGAGCCCACCCTCGAGCGCTGGCAGGCCGTCACCGAGGAGACGCCGGGCCTGCTGAGCTTCAGCGAGGCCTTCGCCAACTCGTTCATCATCGTCCTCATCTCGACCGCGGTGGTGCTGCTGCTGGCCATCCCGGCCGCGTATGCCCTCTCCATCTACCCGGTGAAGTCCTGGCGGGACGTCCTCTTCTTCTTCATCTCCACGAAGTTCCTGCCCGTGGTGGCCGCCATCCTGCCGCTCTGGATCATCGCCAAGGAGCTCGACCTCCTCAACACGCATCTCGTGCTCATCATCCTGTACACGGCCATGAACCTGCCGCTCGCGGTCTGGATGCTGCGCTCGTTCTTCGGGGAGGTGCCCCGCGAGCTCATCGAGGCCGCCCAGATGGATGGCACGGGACTGTGGGGCCAGATCAAGGACGTCATGCTGCCCATCGTGGCGCCGGGTGTCGCCGCCACCGCGCTGCTCTGCTTCATCTTCGCCTGGAACGAGTTCTTCCTCGCCGTCCAGCTCAACCCGGTCGATGCCTCGACCGTGCCCGTGTGGGTCAGCACCAACGTGACCACGCGCGGCAACTTCATGGCCAGGCTCTCGGCGGCCTCCACGCTGGCCGTGCTGCCGGTCGTCATCGCGGGCTGGGTGGCCCAGAAGCGGATGATCCGAGGGCTCTCGATGGGCGCTATCAGGGGCATCGAGTAGGGGATCGCATGGCTGTCGTCAGGTATCAGGACGCGACTCGCATCTACCCGGGCACGAAGACCCCGGCCGTCGACAAGCTGGACCTCACCATCGAGGACGGCGAGTTCCTCGTGCTCGTGGGCCCCTCGGGCTCGGGCAAGTCCACGGCCCTGCGCATGCTGGCCGGTCTCGAGGCCTGCGACGAGGGCGCGGTCTGGATCGGCGACCGCGACGTGACCCTCGTCCAGCCCAAGGACCGCGACGTGGCCATGGTCTTCCAGAGCTACGCGCTCTACCCCCACATGACCGTGGCCCAGAACATCGGCTTCCCCCTGAAGCAGCAGAAGGTGCCCCGCGACGAGCGAGAGCGCCAGGTCATGGAGGCGGCGCGCATCCTCGACCTCGTCGACTACCTCGATCGCAAGCCCAAGCAGCTCTCCGGCGGCCAGCGCCAGCGCGTGGCCATGGGACGGGCCATCGTCCGCAATCCCCAGGTCTTCCTCATGGACGAGCCGCTGTCCAACCTCGACGCCAAGCTGCGCGTCCAGACGCGGGCCGAGCTGGCCGACCTCCAGGCTCGCCTGGGCGTCACGACGGTGTACGTGACCCATGACCAGGTCGAGGCCATGACGATGGGTCACCGCGTGGCCATCCTCGACTACGGCGTCATGCAGCAGGTCGACGAGCCGAACACGCTGTACCGCTGGCCGGCCAACCTCTTCGTGGCCGGGTTCATCGGCTCCCCGGCCATGAACCTCATCCGCACCACGCACGACGGCGCGAGCGTGGCCTTCGGGTCGGCGCGCATCCCCGTGGACGCCGCCGTCGCCGCGCAGCTGGCCTCGCTGGGCACGAACGAAGTGACCCTGGGCATCCGCCCGCAGGGCCTGGCGCCCGGCAGCGATGGCGTGCCCTCGGAGGTCATGGTCGTGGAGGAGCTGGGCTCGGAGACCTTCGTCTTCGTCCAGGTGGAGCACCAGGGCGCGACGGTCCGCATGCGCGTCCGCGTCGACGCCGACTACCGCATCGCCCGCGGCGACCATCCCCTCCTCCACGTGCTCGGACCGGTGCACGTCTTCGGTCCCGATGGACGCCGGCTTCGGACGGCGGCCGAAGCTGTGTCGGCCAGCGCCGCCCAGACCGCCGGGGCGGCGGGCGGCGGCCGTGGGGGCGGCGTAGCGTCATGCCGGCGACGTACGACCTCTCGGAGTCCGTGGCGTTGGTCACGGGTGCGGCCGGGGACTTCGGCCGGACGGTGGCACTGCGGCTCGGCGCCTCGGGAGCCCGCCTCGTCCTGAGCGACCTGGACGCTGCCGCGGAGGCCCTCGAGGAGACGCGGTCGCGATGCGCCGACGTGGCCGGTGAGGCGGCCGTCCTCGCGGTCGGCGCGGACGTCACGGATGCGAGGAGTGTTTCGGCGCTGTTCGATGTGGCCCTCGAGCGGTTCGGGGCGCCGGACCTCGTGTTCAACAACGCCGGGGTCCAGGGGGACATCCTGCCCCTGGCCGACTACTCGCCCGAGGACTTCGTGAAGGTCATGGCCATCAACGCCACCGGCGTCTTCCACGTCCTGCGCGAGGCCGCCGGTCGGCTGCGTGAGGCGGGACGGGGCGGCTCGATCGTGAACTCGGCGTCCATGGCCGGGGTCGAGGGGGCCGCCAACATGCCCGCCTACAGCGCCTCGAAGGGCGCGGTCATGAGCCTGACACGGGCAGCGTCCAAGGACCTCGCGCCTCTGGGCATCCGCGTGAACGCCATCTCGCCGTGCTTCATCGGCCCCGGGCGCATGTGGGATCGCCAGACCCGGCTCCAGGCCGAGGCCGGGAGCCAGTACTACTCGACCGACCCGGCCGTGGTCGAGCGCGAGATGATCGGCGCGGTCCCCCTGCGACGCATGGGCTCGCTCGACGAGGTCGCGGCGACGGTGCTCTGGCTGCTCTCGGACGAGTCCTCGTACCTGACCGGGCCAGAACCTCATCATCAGCGGCGGCATCTGACGCGACGACCAGTGCGGCGCCCGGCCGACCGACGCTCTGGCGAACGCTGTCGGCGGGCGCGAGGTCGCAGTCCCGACGACTTCACACGATCGTTGAACACCACGGGCCCTGGTGCCGGGTTGCGCAGTCGCCCGGCAGCCGCGATCTGCTCGATCGGCGTGCCGAGTGGCCCGTTCACGCTCAGCGCGGCTGCGGATCGCGCCTCGCGGTGTACTCAACCCCGCGGCGAAGGGCGGGCCGCCGCATCCCGAGGGCGACCTGTTCAACGATCGTGTCGTTCCGTCAGGTTGGCGGCCCGCGATGGCGCCACGATGTCCTTGCCCCGAACCCTCGGGTATGATTGCGATCGTTGCGCCGCGCCGTGCTGGCGCGAGAGGGGCATCAAGCAGCGGCGGTACCATCGGGCCAAGGGATGGCGACCATCCGGCCCACATCCGGTGACACGGACATGGTGCACCCTGTCACCACCAACGAAAGCGACGCCTCAAGGAGGGCGTTGCGACACCAGGCATCGTTCCGGCCGAGACCGTGACGGTCGTGCCCAAGATGCAAGGAGACATCAGTGCGCCGATCACTCATCCTCCTGCCCGTCGTGGCGCTGGCACTCGTCGTGCTGGCCTCGTCCTCGGTAGCCGCTCGCGCACCCGTCGCGCTGGGCATCTCGACCGAGACCGGGCACAGCTATGACCCAGTGCGGTCATCGGCAAGATCCAGGAGTACCGAGCTACCGGCATCAAGCCGGCCCTCTGGACGATCTGGAGCGACTGGGGCAACCGAGGCGGCAAGGCGACGTGCAGCAAGAGCGCGGGCACCTGCGCGTTCCCATCGGCCGTGGCGAAGGCTCTGAAGGCGCGCAAGATCACCCCCTTCATCTGGTGGCAGCCGACCGATCCGGCGAACCCTGCCGCCGGTGTCTACGAGCGCCACAAGAACATCATGTCCGGCAAGCACGACGCGTACATCCGCTCGTGGGCCAAGGCGGCTAAGGCGCACGGCGGCCCGGTCATCGTGCGGATGTTCCACGAGATGAACAGCAACTGGTTCCCCTGGGGTATCGACAAGCAGTTCGACAACTCCCCGACGACCTTCAATGAAGGCCTGGAGGCACGTGGTCGGGATCTTCCGTCAGGTCGGCGCCCGGAACGTCAAGTTCCTCTGGAGCCCGTACAACACCGACAACGGCGCCTACGCGGCCCTTCTACCCGGGCAACGAGTGGGTCGACTACGTGGGCGTGACGAGCCTCAATTGGGGATCGGCGGAGTCGTCCTGGCGGGACCTGTCCGGCATCCTGAAGCGGCCCATGGCGGCCGTCCGCAACGTCAGCCGGACCGGCGGCAACCCGCAAGGCAAGCCGGTCATCCTGCCCGAGGTCGGCTCGAACTATGACGGTGGGGACAAGGCCTCGTGGATCACGACGGGCTACAGGCAGGCCTACAAGAAGTACCCCGCCCTCCGTGCGATGGTGTACCTGGACTACGACACGAGCCTCACCGCAGGCCAGCCCGACTGGCGCCTCGGCATCCCGGATGGCAGCGCGCTTGCCGCCTACCAGTCCGTGGCGAGTAAGAAGCTCTTCCGCGCTTCAATCCCCTAACCTCGCCGAGCCAGAGAGCCGCTTCGGATCGCATGGTCCGGAGCGGCTTATGATTTGGGATCCTCCGTTCGTCTACGCCACGAGAACGACGG
>CAVOIR010000009.1:0-124195 GCA_963696045.1 uncultured Chloroflexia bacterium
CCCGGCGTCGCCTGGAACGCGGCCGCTCGGATGCCCGCGGACGCAGAGGCGACCTTGGTACGAGCCCGCTCGAGCTGCGCATCAGTAGGGGTGACACGACCGATGACGTCGCCCTCCAGGAAGTGAAGCTCGACGGCGTCCGGTCGGCTGCCGTGCTCCGCCTCCCAGGCCAGCGCGTAGACCTGGAGCTGCAGCGCGTTCCGCGCTCGCTCGCGGGCCTTGACCGGGTCGCGCACATCGCCGGACTTGTAGTCGGTGATGACCGTTCCTCCCTGGACCGTGCGCACCGCGTCGTAGCGGCCGCGCACCCGATCGGGCCCGAGCCGGACGGAGAAGGGTTGCTCCACCGCGACGATGCTCGATCGCTCGTCGCTCTCCAGCCGTTCGATATAGCGGCGCAGCGCCGCCTGGCCGGACGCGAAGCCGGCCGCCTCGTGCTCGGCCGAGAGGAATCCCTCGCTGCTCCAGTGGGCCTCGAGGGTTTCGAGCGATCGAGAGAGATCGGCCGGCTCGCCACGGAGCCGAGCCGCGTTGGCCACGGCGACGGCCTGGTGGATGGCGTTGCCGAAGACGAGAGCGTGGTTGGGAGCCGAGGGCACGCGGACCACATGACGGAGGTGGTACTTGCGCGGGCAGGTCAGATAGTCGTCGACCTGCGAGAAGCTGAGCTCGAGTGCGCCGCCTTCGGGGCGGGACATGAGCGGCTGCGCCGCGCTCGCGGGTGCTGCCTCAGGGGGCGGCTCGAGTCCTGCTGCCCGCGATCCGTCGATAACGTCCACGACGGGCCGGCCAAGCGCCTCAGCGATGAATCCAGAGGGCCTGCGGAGGCGGCCGCCGCGCGCGCCGCGGATGGCATGGCTCAGGATGAGCTCGTCGCGTGCCCGGGTCATGGCCACGTAGAAGAGGCGACGCTCTTCGGCCCGGTGGCTCACATCGTCCGGCGGGGTCCTGCCGGTGAGGGCAGCCGGCAGCGCCAGGACCTCGCGACGAGCCTGGATGGGGAACCGCTGCTCCGCCAGCCCGATGACATAGACAGTGGAGAATTCGAGGCCCTTGGCCTGATGGACCGTCAGCACGGAGACGGCAGCGGCCGCGTCGCGATCGTCCTCGGGAGCGGCTGGGTCCTGTCCGGCGTCGATGAGGCCCTGCAGGGCCGGCACGAGGGCTGCCAGCCGCGGATCCGACAGCAGCTCTGACTGCTGCCGGACGATCTCGAAGAGACGGGCGACGCTCCGGAGCGGCCGATCATCCCCGCGCTCGGCCTGGCCCACCAACGCGGTGAGCCAGCCGCTCTCGCGAAGGTGCTCGTACAGGACGACCGGTGCCGAGCGCTCATGCGCAGCGACCATCGAGGCGCGGAGCTGCGAGACGCAACGAGCCAGTCGCTGGCGCGTGTCCGCCGAGAGGCGCAGCAGTCCCGGCTGGTCGAGAAGCTCGGTGACGACCGACCAGAGGCTCCGACGCCGCCGGCTCGTCATCTCGCAGATCGCGGTGAGGTCCTCGCCACCGAGCCCGTAGACCCTCGAGGTCAGGACACCGTAGAGGTCTTCCGAGCCGGAGGGCCCGATGAGCACCCGCATGAGGCTGAGCAGCTCGCGGACCTCCGACCGAGCGAAGAGGCCGGACGAACCCGAGAAGCGGTGTTCGACGCCCCGCACGTCGAGGCTGGCGAGCACGGGCGCGGCGTCCGCGTTGGTCCGGACGAGCACGGCGATCGAGCCGGGAGCCGCGCCGCGCTCCACGCGTCCGAGGATCTCCGCCGCTACCGCGTCCGCCTCCTCGGCAGCCGTCGCGTAGCTCCGGTGGACGACAAGGGCTGGCCGACTGGCACGACGCACCGCGGTCAGCGACGTGTCCACGTTGCGCAGGATCTCGAGACGGTCCAGGTCGTTGTGCCGGATCAGCCGGTGGGCCGCCTCCAGGATGGGCCGCCGCGAGCGATAGTTCCGCCGCAGGACGATGTGCCGCAGCGACCCATAGCTGCCCGCGATCCCGGACAACCCCTGGCCCACGGCCCCGCGGAACGCGTAGATGGCCTGGTCATCGTCACCGACGAACGTGACATTGCCTTCGGCACCGGCAAGCGCGCGGACCAGGGTGAGCTGCTGCGGGTTGGCGTCCTGCGTCTCGTCCACCACCACGTAGCGAAACCGCAGCCTCAAGGCCGATCGGACCGCGGGGCGCTCCTCGAGCAGGCGCACTGCATCCGCCACCTGGTCGCCATGGTCGATGAGCGAGCGCTCCGCGAGCAGTCGCTGGTACACGGCATACGACCGGGCCACCTCGGCCAGCGTGCCGGCCTCGTCCAGCAAGGCGGCCACCGCCTCGCGAGCCGCGTCATCCGCGTCATCCCCGATGGCGGCCCGCGCTCCGGCCTCCAGGGCGGACGCGTAGGCGGCCAGATCCGTCCGGGCGGATGCCTTCCTCCTTGGCGCGGGCGAACGTTGCCACGAGCGTGGCCAGGAATCGCGTGGGATCACCGAGCGGGCGGAGCCGGTCGAGGCCGAGGTCGAATAATCGCTCGCGAAGGAGCACGGCCGCCTCCGGATGGCTGATGACCCGTGGGTCGTTGGAGCTGCCGATGAGATGACCGTGTTCCCGAACGAGACGGTCGGCGAAGGCGTGGAACGTCTGGATGGCCGTGTCCGCCTGTCCGTACGGCACGAGGACATCGACACGGGCCTGCATCTCGTCCGCTGCACGCTCCGTGAACGTCAGCGCCAGGATCTCCGAGGGACGAGCCCTCCGACTGGCGATGAGCCAGGCGATGCGACGGGTGATGACCTCCGTCTTTCCGGTGCCGGGCCCAGCGACGACGAGGAGCGGCCCGTCGCCGTGCGTGACGGCCTGGCGCTGCCTCCGATCGAGCCCGGTGAGGAGGCTGCGGACGTTCTCGATCGAGACGGGCACCTCGATCGAAGGGCCTGGAGCGAGCGACGATCGCTCCCTGGTCGATGACGTCCGAAGCGCTGTCATGGCCGGATCCTCCACCCCGGCCGTGACAGCTCAGTTGTCACACCGTGGGCGAGATCCCCGCGCTCTGCAAGGCGCGGACCTCCTCGCCGGAGAGCGGTGCATCCGCCACGCCTCGCCGCACACCCTTGATGTAGAGCCGCGTCGACTGACGCGAGTGCAGGCTGGTCAGGACGACCCCGTCGCCATCGTCATCGATGAGGGCCAGCGCGAAGGACTGGCCGCCGCCCGTGTCATCGAAGGCATCGAAGCGGACGAGCCCCACATGGGAGAGGCCGACGCCCGCCGTGCGGACCGTCCCGCCGGATGCGCCCCCATCGGCCGGAGGCCGCCCGTCGATGTCGGCCTCCACAAGCTCGAGGCGTTGACCAAACTGCGCGAGCCTGCGCTCGAGGTCCGAGACCCTACGGTTGGCAGGCGCGAGCTCGACCGGTCGGGGGCCCTGTCGGACGACGATGACGGCGGCACCGACGGCGACGATCAGGGCGATCAGGGCGAGCACGATCGCGACCAGCCCGGCCACTCCCTCCATACGGCTCGATCGTAGCGCGGCCCCAGGGCGGCTGCTTCGGGCCCCGGGCTACCTCAGCCCGCCCGATGCTATCCTTCGGGCGTGGCCAAACGGAATCCGCGGCAGTCGCTCCGCCCACCGACCTGGAGGTCAGGCGCCCGTCCGCCCGCGGCGCGGTCCCGAGGCCGCATCCGCGGGGAGCACCACGGGGTTCCGTGACGACTGGGACGAAGGCATCGAGGAGGCCATCGACATCGTGGTCCTCGAAGATGCGGCCTTGAGTTTCGATACGCGTCCCGCACCGGTCGCCCAATCGCGACCCGCGAAGCGGGTCAAGGTCAAGGCCGACAGCCTGGAGGCCCGCGTGGCGGCCGAGGACGTCTATGTCCGCGAGGACCTTCGGCGCATCGGCGTCGTGTCGGCCATCCTCGTCACGTCGCTCGTGGTGGCCTGGGTCGTCTTCGTCCTCCTGGACGTCCTCGACCTCTACTAGATCCGGCCCTTCAACGGGCCCGTTCGCAACCAGCCCCACACTGCCAGCACGATGATGGCCCCGATGGTGGACCCCACGAGGCCGGTGATGGTCAGCTCCAGCCCGTCACCGGTGATGAGGTTGAAGAGCAGCCCGCCCACGAACGAGCCGATGATGCCAGCCACGAACAGCTCCCACGGCTCGAATCCCTTGCCCTTGCCGACGACGAAGTTCGCGATGTAGCCCGCGGCGAGCGGGATGACGACGAGGGCGAGGATGAAGAACACGTTTGGGCTCCCTTGCGGTCGGACGTGGGGCGGAGTCTACCTTGACAGGGATGGCACGATGCCGCGGAGGGCATCGGTCAGACTCGTGTCACTGCTGTCCTTGGATGGCGCCGGGGGCCTGGTGGGCCGGACACGATGGGCTCGGAGGATGCACGAACCGGCATGCCGCACCGGGGCAGCACAGGACGTTCCGCCTGCGTGGTTCTGGCATTTGGGCTCGTGCTCGCCGCCGCCATGCCAGCTCCCCTGACGTATGCCGCCTACCCGGGGGAGAACGGCCGTATCGCGTTCATCCGCTCCAACCAGAGCACCGGCAGCTGTCCGCATGGCTCGATCTGGACTATGGACGCGACAGGCGGTAGCGAACGCGAGCTGACGGCTAGCATCGACCTCGGCGTCATCGGCGGCGTCGCCTGGTCGCCAGATGGGAAGCGTCTCGCGTTCACCGTCCAGACGGAGCTCCACGAGCCGCTCGACGTCATGGGCGTGCTCGTCATGGACGCGAACGGGGGAAACAAGCAGGGCCTGGTGAACATCCCGGTGGCTCCCGGCTGGCGCTGTGACCCGGGCGGCCCGACCTGGTCCCCTGACGGCACCAGGCTCGCTGTCGGCGGCGCCGATGGCATCTACGTCATCGACCTCGCCGACCCGCTGAGTCCCACCAACATCACGGCGACGGCCCCGGACTTCTACGATCAGCCGGCTTGGTCCCCGGACGGCACGCAGATCGCGATCCGGGTACCTGCCCGGGGCGCCATCGGTCTCATCCCGGCCGAGGGCGGCGCTGCGGAGCTGCTCACCGACGGCTCGGTCGCACCGTTCCAGCCGAATTGGTCGCCGGACGGCCTGCGCATCGCCTTCCAGCTCTCCATCGGCACCGGGAGGATCGGGACCTACGACATCTGCACGGGCACGACCGGCGCGATCACCGGCAGCTTCCAAAGCGTGTTCGATCCGACCTGGTCGCCGGACGGCGAGCGCATCGCCTACTGGGGCTATTACGGGCCGGTCGCCGGGTCCGGCTGGGACGTCTTCAGTACCACGAGATCGGGCGGCGAGCCCGTGAACCTCACCAACACGCCCTACCCCATCCGGGAGTCGGCGCCGGACTGGCAGCCGATCGGCGTCGCCAACCCGACCACGGCCTGTGGGCGCAGCCTCATCGTCAACTCGGCAGCCGACCGGGCGGACACGGATCGCAAGGACGGGCGATGCGACACCGGCGAACGGGTCGGCGACAAGGCCGAGTGCACACTCCGGGCTGCCATCGCCGAGGCGAACGAGGCGCGCCTGCCGTCCAGGATCACCTTCGAGATACCGAGCGACCCGACCATCGTCGTTGATGGTCAACTCCCGGCCATCGCCGGTCGGGCCGTGCTGGACGGGACATCACAGCCCGGCGGCTGGGTGGAGCTCGATGGCCGGAGCGCCGACGGGGACGGCCTCCGCCTGCTCGGCTCCCAGTCGACCGTCCGAGGCTTCGTCATCGGCGGCTTCCCAGGCACGGGGATCGTCCTCGGGGGACGGGGCCGCCACGAGGTCGTCGGGAACCGCATCGGGACATCGCGCGGCGGGCTGACTGCCGCGCCCAATGGCATCGGCATCCGGGTCATGGAGGGCGCGACGGCCACGATCGGCGGGACCGGCTTGTCCGCGAACGGCTGCAGCGCGGACTGCAATCTCATCTCGGGCAACACCGGGTCGGGCATCCTCATCAAGGGTGGCTCGGACCACCGGATCACGGGAAACCTCGTGGGTCTGGCCCTCGACGGAGCGACTGCGCTGCCCAATGCGATCGGCATCGAGGTCCGGGCGAAGAGGGTGCAGGTAGGAGACGACACCAGGGCCACGGGGACCTCGCCCGGGAACGTCGTCAGCGGGAACACCGAGACCCAGGTCCATCTGGGGGCGGGCAGCGATGGGGCGCGGGTAGAGGGCAATTTGATCAGCTTGGATACGCACGGAGCGGCGCCAGTCCCCGGTCGCATCGGGATCACGATCACCAACAGAGGTCAACAACAACGGGTCGAGCTCCGTCTAGGCAAGACACCCGACGACGTCGTCATCGGCGGGCCGACCGCGGCGAGTCGGAATGTCATCCGGGGCGACACCGGCGGGATCTGGCTCGACATGGACGAGTCCGAGGACGCCCGCGTGTCGATCTGGTCCAACTTCATCGGCACGGACCTGACCGGGCGCCACGGGCTCGGTGGGGTCATCGGCGTGGACCAGGGGGGCGAGAACGCGAACGGGACCGTGCTTGGCCCGCCCGATGCCACGGAGCCCGGTGGGCCGATGGCCAACCTCATCTCCGGGAATGAGGTGAACGTCAGCCTGTCATACGGTGTCGTGGCTGGCAATCTGATCGGGACGGATATCACCGGTCGCAACCCAATCATCGATGATTCTCCTCAACTGGGCATTCGGTGCTATTCCAGTCGCGTGCTCAACAACCTCATATCGGGGAACCTGGCGGGCGGCGCGAGGGCTAAATCGTGCGTGGTCGAGGGCAATCGGATCGGCACGGACATCACCGGCACGCGGGCTGTGCCCAATCGCGACGGGATCTTCTGGATCGGTACGTCCGGGCCGGAGATCAGGGGCAACCTCATTTCCGGCAATCAGGGCTGGGGCGTTCGTGCTCCATCGCGCCTGAGTGGCGGCGAGGTGGCAGGGAACCTCATCGGTACGGACGCCAGCGGGCGGAGTGCGCTGCCGAACGGCGCAGGTGGGATCCGGGTCGGACCAGGGGATCACGATCGGCACGAAGCCGGCGGTCTATTGCCTACATGCCTCCGACTGCGCGGATGACGGGCGCGTGGACGCCAGTACCGAGGCCTGCGAGTCGCCCTGCAATGTGATCGCCGGGAACCTCGGCCCCGGGATCGCCCTGGGTGCCGAGGGCGAGGAGCACCTGCCACTGTACGTGGCCGGGAACTTCGTCGGCGTCGCCGTGGATGGCACCGATCTGCCGAACGCCGGTGTGCCCATCGCCATCGAGTCGGCGCCGCTTGGAGCCTTCGTGGTTCACAATCGCATCCTGTCGACAGAGGGCCCTGGTGTCCTGGCGAACGAGGACGCGCTAGAGGTCTTTGTCCACAGCAACCGTACGGACGTGCGCACCGGAAGCGCTCGGTTCGCTCGGGCACCCATCCCAGGCTCCGGCGAGCCATCCCGCCCGCCCTCGGCAGTCACGGTCGCGACGCCGGACGCAGTGGCGTCGGCGATTGACGTCGGCGGCCAGCTGACCGTCAGCGGGCAGGCGTTCTACGACTCCGACAATTCCGTCGTCCTCAAGGTCTACACGGCGACCGAGTGCGCGGGACCCGAGCGGCTCGTGGCGACGCTCTCTCCGGAAGGCTCCGCGAACCGCTATGAGTGGGTCGGGCCCCGGCCAGAGGACGCCGCCTACGTCCTCCTCCAGGCAGTGCCGACTGCCGGAGAGCGAGGCTCGTCGACATTCAGCGAGTGCACCGAGATCGTGAACGAGGGATGAGCCGGGATGGGAGACTGACGATATGACATCGATGCGTTGGATGGCGGCCGTCATGGTGGTCGTCACGACCCTCGGGTCGACGGCCGCACCCGTCCTCGCCGAGCCGACTGGCTCCGTCGTGCCTGACGGGGTCGCGGCCCCCGCTGACCTCGTCATCAGCGACGCAGAGCGGGAGGCAGCCACCGACGCGGCCAGCGGCGAGCTGGCCGGCATCATCGTCCCGTCCCTCGCCTATGGCTACTTCGGGAGCCTCGTCGAGTCCGCGTCCGAAGGACTTGAGAGCCTGGGACTGACGGTCGAGGTCTGTGAGGCGCGCACGGCCGCGGGTCTCGACGCCACCGATTGCCTGAACGACCTCGTGGCCCGAGGTGCTCGGGTCATCATCGCCACGACGGTGAGCGCCGAGGCCATGGACACCGCCACGCAGGCGATCGCGGACGGCACGGTCATCGTGCAGGTCAACATCGCGAACCTCAGCGAGGCGGGCGCGCCCCGCGTCGCGGTCGCCGACCCGACCGAGAGCCTTGCCGGCGTGGCTGCGGAGACCGCCGCGCAGCTGTGGGGTGAGGCCCCTGTGGACGCCCTCATCCTCGGCGATCCGGACATCCCGGCCTTCGCGGACTTCGCCCTGGTGGTCGAGGAGTGCCCTGGCCGTGCAGGCTCCCCAGGTGACGGTGATGGGCCACCGGCCCGGTCGCCTGCCCACCTGGGCACGCGACAGTCTCGACGACGCGCTCCTCGGGGATGCTCCTCCCGGCTTGGTCATCGGCCTCGTCGAGTACGGCATCGCGAGCGCAGCCGCCGAGCAGCCGGACGTCGCCTTCGTTAGCGCGGGCTGCTCGCCAGCCGTGGTCACCGCGGTCGAGGCCGGTGGCGGCTTCAAGGGCTGCGCGCGATCGTCGTTCCCGGAGGAGAGCGGCGCCATCGCGGCAGACCTGGCCACCAAGCTCCTGGCTGGTGGCGAGGTGCCGGGTTCGGTCCTGATCCCGGTCACCACGCAGCTGCAGGACCCCATGTCCGAGCTTGGGACGACGGTCACTGGGCCGGGCATCGACGACCCGCGGGTGGCCGCCTGCGGGGAGCACATCGCGATGCTGCCGACCGAGCTGGATGGCGAGGCCCTGACCTACGAACTGGTGGACGGGCACCAGGCGGTCGAGTCCGGCGAGTTGCCCGCGGAAACCCTCATCCGGCTGCATCTCGCGAACGGCAGCGGCCTCAGCGAGGACGGCATCTGTCTCGTCCGGTTTGCGTATGGCGATGGCCAGGACGCCCATGGCACGCTCTGGGCCCTCGAGGGCGAGTTCATCTGTGGCGAGGACGACACCTCGTCCGAATGCCAGGTCGACCGCTTTCTCGCCGGTCTCACCGAGCTCTCGGTGCCGGGTGCCAGGGTGAAGTCGAGCCGGCCGATGGTCGCCGACCAGCGGGTGACCGTCCTGAAGCTGCCGAAGGGAGACCTCTTCGCGGTGCGAGTCGGCCAGGACCTGCCGGTCCGCGAGCTCGTCGTGGCTCGCATCGGCGACACGTTCGCGACGTTCCCTGGCCGTGATGCCGCCGAGAAGCTCCTGCCGGTCCTGCCGGACCCCGCCGACTGACCGACGCCGTCTCGCGGATCGAGCCAGTCGAGATCGATCTGGCCTGGCGGCGCTACTTGCCCTCCTGTCGCCGCGCGGCGAGCAGGGCGTCCATGCGCTCGCGGATGCGCTGCTCCCAACCCTGGTCTGAGGGCTCGTAGTAGCGACGGTCCGACGAGCGCGTCCGGCAGGTACTGCTGGTCGACGTCGGCGCCCTCGTAGTCGTGCGGGCAGCCGGTAGCCGACGCCGATGCCATGGCTGCGCATGCGCGGATGCGACGCGGGCAGGAGGTGCTTCGGGACCGGCTGGGAGCCGTGCTCCTGGACGTCGGCCATGGCCGCCCAGTACGCCTGGCCGGAGCGGTTCGACTTGGGCGCCGTGGCGACGTAGACGACCGCCTGGGCGAGCGCGTACTGGGCCTCCGGCAGCCCCACCCAGTCGAGCGCCTGCGCCGCGGCGACCGCGACCTGGAGGGCGCGAGGGTCGGCGTTGCCCGACGTCCTCGCTGGCGGCGATGATGATGCCGCCGCGCGATGAACTTCGGGTCCTCCCCTGCCGCGACCATCGTGGCCAGCCAGTAGAGCGCCGCGTCGGGGTCGTTGCCGCGCATCGACTTGATGAACGCGGTGACCGTGCCGTAGTGGCCGTCGCCGGCGCGGTCGTAGGCCAGGATGCGCTGCTGGGCGGCCGTCTCGATGTCCTCCAGCGTGGGTGAGACGGCGACCTCTGGCCCCTCCTCGGTCGCTTCCTCCGCACCGGCCATGGCGGCAGCCGACTCGAGGACGTTCAGGGCGGCCCGCGCGTCGCCGGCGCTGATGGCCGACGAGGTGACCTCGTGCCTCGTCGCCGAGGGCCACGCGCCCGCCATAGCCGCGCGCGTCGCTCAAGCGCCCGATCCACGATGAGCCCGACCTCGTCATCGGAGAGCGGCTCGAGCCGGAAGACCCGCAGCCGCGACAGGAGCGCCGAGTTGACCTCGAAGTAGGGGTTCTCGGTCGTGGCGCCGATGAGCGTCACCGTGCCGTCCTCGACGTGCGGGCAGCAGCGCGTCCTGCTGGGCCTTGTTGAAGCGGTGGATCTCGTCGATGAACAGGACGCTCGATGAGCCGCCGCGCTCGATCCAGTCGCGCGCCCGGGCCACGGCGGCGCGCACCTCCTTCACGCCGCTCGAGGTCGCCGAGAGGACGTCGAACGGCGCGTCGACGGCGTCCGCCAGCAGACGCGCCAGCGTCGTCTTGCCCGATCCCGGCGGACCCCAGAGCACCATCGAGACGAGGCGGCCACGCTCGACCATGCGACGCAGCGCGCCGCGCTCGCCGACGAGCGGCTCCTGGCCCACGAACTCGGCGAGGTTCGTCGGGCCGCATCCGGGCGGCCAGCGGCACGTGGCCACCCTCGGCCCGCAGCGGCAGCGGCTCGACGTGGAGCGACCCGTCGGCTGATCGAGGCCGGCTCGGCATCTGGGCAGTCTAGTGCGAGCCACCGACAGGCCGACTACCATCAGGCCACCGCGAGCCGATCGCCCCGACCGCACACGCCCGCCGCCACCCGGAGGACCCAGCCGTGCCGCCCCAGAACCTGCGCATCGCCGGACCGACTCCCCTGCCCGAGGCCGTCCGCGACGCCGGCAGCCAGCAGATGATCAACCATCGCGGGCCCGAGTTCCAGGACCCTCGTCACGCGCGTGAGCGCCGGGCATGCGCCCGGCTTTCGGCACCGCGCAGGACGTCCTCATCCTCACCGCGTCGGGCACGGGCGGGCTCGAGGCGGCGGTCGTCAGCTTCCTCTCGCCGGGCGACGCCGTCCTCGGCATCAGCATCGGCAACTTCGGCGACCGCTTCGCGAAGATCGCCTCCACCTACGGCGCAGACGTGACCCGCCTGGAGGTCGAGTGGGGCCAGGCGGCCGACCCGGACGAGGTCCGCGAGCCGATCCGGGCCATGGCCGCCGAGGGACGACCGCCCCGGGCCGTGCTGGTGACCTTCAACGAGACCTCCACCGGCGTCACCAACCCGCTGCGCCGAGCTCGCCGCGGCCATCCGCGAGGAGGCCCCGGAGACGCTCATCCTCGTGGACGGCATCAGCGCCGTGGGCGCCATGCCCTTCGAGATGGACGCCTGGGACCTCGACGTCGTGGTGACCGGCTCGCAGAAGGCCTGGATGATCCCGCCGGGCCTGGCCATGGTGGCGGCCTCGGACCGCGCCTGGGCGAGCCGCCGAGACGGCCACGATGCCGCGCTTCTACCTCGACCTCGTCGCGCCATCGGGACGTCCTGCCCAAGGGACAGACGCCCTGGACGCCGGCGGTCGGGCTCATCCTCCAGCTCGAGGCCGCCCTGGCGCTCATCGAGGCCGAGGGTCTGCCGAGGCATCTTCGCGCGCCACGCGGCCTGCGCGGCGGCGGCGCGGGCCGGACTGCGGACCATGGGCCTCGAGCTCTTCGCCGACCCCGCCATACGCCTCGAACAGCGTCACCTCGGCCAACGTCCCCGATGGCGTGGAGTGGTCGGCGCTCAACCGGGAGCTGCTCTCGCGCGGCCTGGTCCTCGCCGGCGGCCAGGGCAAGCTGAAGGGCAAGATCTTCCGCATCGGCCACCTCGGGGATGTCAGCGTCGACGACATCGTCTCGGCCATCGAGGTGCTCGAGGAGGGCGCCTGCCGCGGTCGGTGCCACGATCGAGCGCGGCGTCGCCGTGCCGGCTGCCCGCCGTGCCGCCGAGGAAGGCTCGGCCGCCGCCACGGCCGCCCCAGCCCGAGCCTGACGATGCGCGTCCTGGTCGCCGAGAAGCTCGCGGCCGAGGGCGTCGAGCTTCTGCGGGCGGACCACGAGGTCGACGTCCGCGTCGGCCTCTCGCGCGAGGAGCTCCTGGCCGCCCTCCCCGAGTACGACGCTCTCCTCGTCCGCAGCGGCGTCAAGGCCGATGCCGAGGCCATCGCCGCCGGGCGTCGGCTCCTCGTCATCGGCCGCGCCGGCGTCGGGGTCGACAACATCGACATCGCGGCCGCCACGGCGGCCGGCATCATCGTCGTCAACGCCCCCACCGGGAACACGGTGGCGGCAGCCGAGCACACCCTGGCGCTGCTCTTCGCGCTCGCTCGCCACGTACCCGCTGCCGACGCCTCGATGCGCGCCGGGGACTGGGAGCGCTCGACGTTCATGGGCCGCGAGCTCATCGACAAGACGCTCGGCGTGATCGGTCTGGGCAAGATCGGCATGGCCGTCGCCGAGCCGCGCCCGCGCCCTCGGCATGAACGTCGTGGGCCACGACCCGTTCGTGACGAACGAGGCGGCCGCCCTGCACGGCATCAAGGCCCTGCCCCTCGCCGAGATCCTGCGCAGTCGCCGACGTCCTGACCGTGCACGTGCCCAAGACGAAGGACACCACGAACCTCATCTCCGTCAGCCGAGCTGGCGGCCATGAAGCCCGATGCCTTCGTCATCAACGTGGCCCGGGGCGGCGTCATCGACGAGGATGCCCTCGCGCAGGCGCTCAGCGAGGGCACCATCGCCGGTGCCGCCGTCGACGTCTTCTCGAGCGAGCCGCCGGCGCCCGACAACCCCCTGCGCAACGCGCCGAACATCATCCTGACGCCCGCACCTCGGCGCCTCCACGGAGGAGGCCCAGACAAGGGTCGCCGTCGAGGCCTGCGAGCAGGTCCGCGACGTCCTCGCGGGCCGGCCCGCCCGCTACGCCGTCAATGCCCCGCTCATGACGCCCGAGACGGCCGACGCCCTCTCGCCGTACCTGCCCCTGGCGCGCATGCTGGGCCAGTTCTACGCCCAGTTCGCCGATGGCGTCACCGGCCTGACCCTCGAGGTCTGCGGGGAGCTGGCGGCCTACGACTCGGCGCCGCTCGTGGCGGCGGCCCTGGGCGGCATCCTCGAGACGCACACCGAGGAGCGCGTCAACGTCGTGAACGCGCCGTCGCTCGCCCGGGCCCGCGGCATCAACCTCGACGTCCACAAGACGGCCGATGCGGGACGCTACTCCTCGCTCCTCACGCTCCGCGGTGAGCGCTCGGTGTCCGGCACGGTCGCCTCCGGAGAGTCGCGCCTCGTCGCCCTCGACGGCTACGAGGTCGACCTCGCCCCGGCCGCGCACATGCTCGTCTCGCGGCACCAGGACCGCCCGGGCGCCATCGGGCTCGTGGGCCAGACGCTCGGCGAGGCCGACGTGAACATCAGCGCCATGCACCTGGGTCGTTCGGACAAGCGCTCCATCGCCTTCATGATCCTGGCCCTCGACGAGCCGGTCCCCGAGGAGGCCGCCGAGCGCATCCGCTCGTACGACGCGATGCTCGACGTCTGGCTCATCAGCCTCGACTCGCCGGGGTGACCGCGCCCACCATCCTCGCCCTTGTCCGCCACGGGGAGTCCGAGTGGATCGCCGAGCGGCGCTTCCAGGGTCGCGGCGACTCGCCGCTCACGACCCTTGGCCGCCGCCAGGCCAAGGCGGTCGGCACCCGGCTCGCGGCCCCGGCTGCTGCGCCGTCGATCCCCGTACCCGATACGACCCCGGTCGCCATCTGGCACTCACCGCTCGCGCGTGCCACCCAGACCGCCCAGGCCGTCCGAGAGGCACGTGAGGCTGACGCCCCGCTGCGGCCGCTCGAGGAGCTCGTGGAGCTGAGCCAGGGCGAGTGGGAGGGCCTGACGCACGAGGAGGTCCGCAGTCGCTATCCGCGCCAGCTCGCCGCCTGGACCGAGGACCCCCTGCACAATCACGCCCCCGGTGGGGAGTCCATCGAGGCTGCGCTGCGACGCGCCCAGATGGCCCGAGACGTCATCCTCGACCGCCTCACCACGGTCGCCGACCCGGTGGCCATCGAGGCGCCCGCCGAGCCCGTGCTCGGCTACGCGAACGCCCACAGCGGTGCTCCCGCCCGACCGGCCTGGGCCATCGTCGTCGCCCACGACGGGATGCTGCGGCTCCTCACGCTCGACCTGCTGGGCGTCGACGTCCGGCACTTCTGGTCGTTCCCGTTCGCGCTGGCGGCCATCAGCGTCATCGACCTCGGGGGCGGGCTGGCCCGACTCCGCGCCCACAATCTCGACGAGCACATCGCCGCCCTCGACCGGCCCTGAACGGGGCGACGGACCGCGGCATCCACCGCCCCGCCGCCCGACTCGCGCCAGTCCAGCCTAGCGCCGCGCCCTCCAGAAGGCCCGCACGAGCGCCGTCCGGATGCGCGCGTACGCACGCCGCAGGGTCGTCCGCTCGGGAGGGGCGACCTCGCCGATGCCCGTAGCGCTGCGCCACCCGCACGCGCGTCACCACCTGCAGGTCCTCGCGGACGGCCGGCAGAGCCTCGCCCAGGCTGGCCGCGTACTCGTACTCGGTCTGGGCCGGGTGAGGTCCATGACCGAGGCGGCTCGCGAGGCCCACGATGCGACCGTAGGCCAGGCCACTGTCCGCGCCCGGGAGACGACGCAGGCGCACGAGGGCCGCGATCCCCACGAAGGCCAGCAGGAGCAGCAGGACCGCCAGCACGAGCACGACGTTCTCCAGCGGGAGGGCCCCGCCCGTGGGCGAGATGCCCGCCACACCGAGGTCCGGGGACGGGCTCGGCTCCAGGGTGGGAGCGGCTGTCTCCGTCACCGGCTCCGGGGAAGCGCTCGCGCCAGGCCCCGGCGATGCAGCGTCCTCACCCTCCTCGAACGCCGTGGGCTGTTGCTCGAAGCGGCCCAGCTGGCCGCCTGGCGTCGGGTCGAAGCGGACCCAGCCGATGCCCGGGAAGTGGACCTCCACCCAGGCGTGGAGTGCCTGACGCGGCACGACGTAGGCGCCATCGTCAGCGCGCTCACCGGGCAGGTACCCGTTCACGAAGCGGGCCGGGATGGCGAGCTCACGAAGCACCATGACCATCGTCGAAGCGAAGTGCTGGCAGAAGCCCACCTCGGTCCGAAGGAGGCACTCCGGCACGTTCTCATCCGCTCGGCAGAGGCCCTCCACGGACGTCCGGTAGCCAAGCCCACGGAGATGGTCCTGGAGGAGGATGGCCTTGCTGTAGGGATCGCCTCGGCCCTCGGCGCTGCTGAGCTCATCGATCCGCGCCGCCAGCGCCCGGGTCTGCGGTCCCGAGGCGCCCGCATCGACACGAAGGTAGCGGCCCATCCAGGCCGGGTACTCGGTGCCGGCGGACCGCAGGGCCGCGGCCGTGAGGCTGGCACCGGACGCCCGGTAGTCCTGGGCGGCGGATGTCACCGTGTAGGTCTCGTCGGCCGTCAGGGGCGAGCGGAAGACGATCTCGGCCAGCCCCTCGCGATCGCCCAGGCTGCGCACGCGGACATCCCGGTCGACGAGCAGCGGCTCGGCGGGCGCGACGACCATGCCCTCGGCCAGGCCCCCGCGGCGCGGGCTCACCGCGAGCGCGATCTCGAGGGGCCCTGCTGCGCTGGCGTCGGGCGGGACGTCGATGGGCTCCCCGGCCGCGACGTCCTCCTCGGTCGCGTCCGCGCGCGTCCAGGCCCGGCCGTCGAAATCGGCGTATGCCGACAGCCACCAGTAGTTCCCCCGCAGGCCACCTTCGACCTCTGCGACGAACGCCACGCCGTCGCCGGGCTGCCACGTGTCGGCGACCTCGAGGCGGTCCGCCATCGCCGCACCCGAGGCGGGCGGCAGCTCGACGGCCAGCAGGGTGAGCCACTTGGAGAGCTCTGCTCCGAGCCCGCCCAGCGGCGCCCAGGCCCGCCCGACATCCTGCGCCGGCGCACGAGCCACCACCGTCAGGGACGTGGCAGCGACCACGGCGAGCGCCACGAAGACCGCGCCCGTGCGCGTGGACAGTCGCCGCGCCTCGCCGGGATCCTCGATGCGTCGACGTGCCCACCCGCGAGCCTGGCCGGCGAGTTGCAGCTGGACGATGAGCAGCATCGCCAGGGCGCTGTAGACGGCGATGATGAGGAGCATCGAAAGCTGCTGTGGCGCCATGTCGCTCGCAGGCAGAGCGACGTTCATGAAGAGGAGCGATCCGGTCGCCACGACCGCGGGGCCCGCGCGCTCATATCGGAAGACCGCGAAGGCTGCGAACTGCGCCGTCGTCCAGCACACGACGCCGAGCAACAGGAACGCCAGGCCGATGGGAGCCGTGCCTTCATCGACGAGGAATCGGCGCAGCTCCTCCTCGATGGACGCGCTGAGATCGCGTGCCCGTTCGAGCAGGCCGTCAGGTCGGAAGCTCACGACCGGGCCGTCAGCCGCCATCAGTGCGCCTGCCATGGCGAGAAGCAGCAAGGCTCCTGACACGGCACCGACGGCGTGCGCCGTCACCAGGCCCATGCGGCTGCGGGCCAGGAGGAAGCCCACCAGACCGGCTGCCACAAGGATGAGGACAAGGCCGCCGCCGCCGGCCCCACCCTGCCCCGGAAGCGCACGCGAGTCAGCCAGGGAGAGGCCGGTCACGAGCAGCATCCCGAGGAGCACCGCGAGGCTGGACCAACCCGAGGTCGGGCGACCCAGCAGCCTGGACCAGGAGGCTCGCCGCGTCATCACGCGCGGGGCCCCACGGTCGATCGTCGCCCGGAGACCAGCTGCTCGCCCAACGGATGGTCGGGTCGGATGATGAAGGCCTCGATGTCGTGCTCCGTGAGCGCGTGGACGAGCCCTCGCAGCTGACGCTCCACCAGGGGATCGTCCTCGGCAGTGGCCCGTCCCTCGACCGTTTCGGCGGTGCTCGCCCGGCGGTGCGCCAAGGGGTCCACGACACAGGCGATGGGGGTCGCGCCGCCGCTCCGCAGCGTGGCCAGCGGCCGGACCCAGCTGGTATCGAGCGACGGCGTGACGACGAGCGCGATGGTGCCCCGTCGCGGTCGGCTCAGACCTCGGACGAGCATCTCTGCCAGCGGCGTGGTGCCCTCGGCGTGCGCCACAGCCAGGAGTCCGAGGATCTTCTGCTGTTGCCGAGACCCCCGATCGGGGGGCAGGACGGTCCTCCGCATGCCGACCGCCTCCAGGCCGACGTTCCGGCCCCCGCGGAGGGCATCGCCCGCCACGGCCGCCACGACCCTCACGGCTGTCTCGACCGTCGAGGTGCGTGCCGGCGCCCGTGTGCGCGGCACGCTCGAGGTCGAGGAACAGCCACAGGTCAGCGGCCGGCTCGACATCGAACTCCTTGACCTGCAGCTCCTGGTGCCGGGCGCTCGAACGCCAGTGGATGCGATTGAAGGCATCCCCGGGCGTGTAGGGACGGACGCTTGTGACCAGCGGCGTGAGGTGCCGTCCGGCTTCGCCCCGCGCCGAGGTGCCCTCGATGCTCGCCGTCGGGAGGTTCCAGGCGGGCAGCGGGCTCACCACCGGGTGGACGATGAGCGACACCCCGGAGCCGACCGATGCCACCGACTCGAAGAGGCCCATGGGATCCCCGCATCGGATGACCATGGGGTCCACTCGGAACTGGCCGCGCTCGGCGAGCAGGACCCGGGCCGCCCAGGTCTTCGACGTCCTCGGGCCGAGCGAGACGACACGGCCGGGGATGGGCAGCGGTAGCGTCGAGGGCCGATGGACCTCGAGCCACGGCTTGGGCAGCCGTGACATGGAGCGCAGCGTGAAGGTGATCGTGAGCACGTCGCCGACCGATGCCTGCTGGCTGTCCGGCCAGGACCCAGCCTCCAGGGCGGTCAAGCCACGCCTGGCCACCAGATACGCCATCCCGACGGTGATGACCGCGAGGTACAGCAGGAAGTAAAGGTAGACCGCTCCGCTCACGAGCGCGATGACGACGACGGCGCCTCCGGCTGCCAGAAGGCCCAGCCTGCGCGCCAGCATCGCGCCGGAGCCGTGACCCTAGGACCGGTGGAGGACCGGCCCGGCTGGGCCTGGGTGCGGCGTCCCCAACGGCACGCTCGAGAGGAGTTCTCCGACGATGCCTCGACCGTCCAGGCCGCGGATCGAGGCGGCCGTCCTGAGGATGATCCGGTGCGCGAGCGCCGGCTCCGCGAGCGCCTTGACATCGTCGGGGATCGACGTAATCCCGGCCGGAGAGCGCCGCCAGCGCCTGGCTGGCGCGATAGAGCGACAGGGAGCCGCGCGGAGATGCTCCGAGGTAGACATCCGGGTGAGACCGCGTGGCTCCCACGAGCCGGACGATGTAGTCGGAGATGGCGGGGTCGACGTAGATCTCGCGCACGGCGTGCTGCATCGCCAGCACCTCGTCCGCGTCCGCGACGGGCGCCAGCCCATCCACCGGATGCGCACGCTTCTGCTCGTCGAGGATGAGCATCTCGTGGAGCGGCTCGGGATAGCCCATGCGCAGTCGAAGCATGAAACGGTCGAGCTGCGCCTCCGGGAGCGGGAACGTGCCCTCGTATTCGATGGGGTTCTGGGTGGCGATGACCATGAACGGCTGCGGAAGCGGCCGGGTCGTGCCATCGACGGACATGTGTCGCTCCTCCATGGCTTCGAGGAGCGCGGACTGGGTCTTGGGGGTCGCCCGGTTGATCTCATCGGCCAGGACTACCTGGCTCACGATGGGACCCGGGCGGAACTCGAACTCCTGGGTCTTCTGGTTGAAGATCGAAAGCCCGGTGACGTCGCTGGGCAGCAGGTCGGGCGTGAACTGGATGCGGTGGAATGTGCAGGCCAGGCTGCGCGCCAGCGCCCGGGCGAGCATCGTCTTGCCGGTGCCCGGGACGTCCTCGATGAGCAGGTGGCCCTGGCACAGCAACGCCACGAGCGCCAGCCTGACCTCGAGGTGCTTGCCCACGATGACGCGCTCGACGTTGGCCGCGACGCGCTCGCCGGATTCCTGGATCTTCGTCAACTGCTCATCCCTCATGAGCGCTCTCGCCATCCCGGCGGCTGCCCATGGTACCGCCCTCCCTTTCGAATCCAAGCACGGGGATGGGACTGTTCGGTGCTCTGGCGGCAGTACCCGAGTGCTGGTAGCCTGCGCGCTCGACGAGCCACTACTCTTGATGCGATCCACCCTCAACCACCCCTGCCTGCCCCGAGGGAGGTGCGCCGCCTCGCCATGACCGATACCGTCCTCCAGTCCTTCTGCGAGCGGTGCGGCACGCGGTACACCGTCGAGGCGCCCCACGAGCATCCCGAGCCGCCTCCGCCACCGACGAAGGGTCTGGGCCGTTTCAAGCGCAAGGGCACCACCGCGCCGGCACAGCCCAGCGCGACTTCCTTCCCCGCCGGTGACGAGTTCCGGGGCACGTTCCACTTCTGCCTCGAGTGTCGTCGGTACAACTGCGCGAACTGCTGGAACGAGCAGGAAGGCTATTGCATCAGCTGCCGGCCGCCCGGCGCAGCCGCGGAGGCGCCTGTGGAGGCGCAGCTGGAGGCGCGCGCCAGCGTCGCGTCGATCGAGAGCCTCCGCGCCGACCCAGGAACGCGGGCATGAGCCGGTGGCGTGGCCGTCGGACGACCTGGCGCGTGCTGCAGCTGTGGCCGCCGCCGCGGAATCTGCGCAGAGTGCAGAGCGCGCGCAAGCCGTAGAGACCGCGCAGAGTGCACGAGCCGTAGAAGCTGAGACGTCCACCTCCGGCATCACTGACAGCAGCCCCGTTGCGGAGCCTGCCTCTTCGGAGCACATCACGTCGGGCCATGTCGAGCTCGATGAGTGGGGACGACCCCGGTCCGCACAGCCTCTGCGCCCGACCCCCACGATCGAGTCACCCGTCGCGACTCCGTGGGGTCCGGCGAGCGACGCCGACCCATGGCGCGGTGTCGTCTTCTCGTCCGGGGCTCCGGTGGCGGAGCGAAGTCCGGAGGCGAGCTCACCCGCTCCGGTCGAGCCACCCACCGACTGGCCGTCCCAGGACGGTCCACCCGTCGTGGACGAGACCACGAAGTCGGAGCCGACCAGTTGGCCAGAGTCCGATCGAAGGCTGGAGGAGCCCGCTGCCGAAGTCCTCCGTCACCTCGGTCGCCGACACCGAGCCTCGGGTCGATGTCGCCGGTTGGGCGCGCGCCAGCTCGTCGGTCATGGGTCGGGGCAGCCTCCTGCCGCCGCCCCAGGCGGAACCCTCGCCCGAGATCGTGTCCGGCGCTCCTTCTGATGAGATCGACTTGACGTCGGAGATCGTCGTCGAGGCGGAGGAACTCGTCGAGCCGGAGGCGGTCGTCGAGCCCGAGCCGGTGGTCGAGCCCGAGCCGGTGGTCGAGCCCGAGGTGGTGGTCGAGCCGGAGGTCGGTGGTCGAGCCGGAGACGGCTGGTCGAGCCCGAGAGCGGTGGCTCGAGCCCGAGGCGGTCGCCGAGCCGGAGGTCTTCGCCGAGCCCGAGGCCTTCGCCGAGCCGGAGGCGGTCGTCGAGCCCGAGGCGGTCGTCGAGCCGGAGGTCGTCGCCGAGCCCGAGGTCGATCGTCGAGCCCGAGACGCGGTCGAGGTCTTCGCCGAGCCCGAGGCGCGAGGTCTTCGCCGAGCCCGAGCGGTCGAGGCTTCGCCGAGCCCGAGACGGCGGTCTTCGCCGAGCCCGAGCGGCGAGTCTTCGCCGAGCCGGAGGTCTCGCCGAGCCCGAGGCGGTCGCCGAGCCCGGAGGCGGTCGCCGAGCCCGAGGCTGGTCGCCGAGCCCGAGGTCGTCGTCGAGCCCGAGAACCGGCGAGTCGCTCGAGCCCGAGGCGGTCGCCGAGCCCGAGCGGTCGTCGAGCCGGAGGTCCGAGCTGACCCGAGGCGACGGCGACGCTGATGCAGTCGGAGCCGGAGACCGACTTCCAGCCCGAGGCCACCATCGAGCCCGATGCCGCAATGGCGCTGGCTGTCGCTGGGCTCGCGATCGTCAGCGAGCCTGAAACATCCGCGGAGCCCGACGTCGTGGTCGAGCCAGAGGCCGGCTTCGAACCGGAAATGGTCGAGCACACGATCGTCGAAGAGACGGAGCCAGTCTCCGGGGCCGACGCGGTCGCTGAGCCTGACGCCGCCATCGAGGCAGAGGTCACCTTCGAGGCCGAGGCAGTCGTCGAACCCGAGATCGTCGTCGAGCCTGAGGCCGCCATCGAGCCGGAGAGCATCACGGAGCTTCCGGCTCACGACCCGAGGGGTCGGCGAGCCCGAGGTGGTCGGCGAGCCCGAGGTGGTCGAACGGCAGGGGCTGACGCCCATCTTCGCGCCCACGCCGCTGGCCCCGCTACCACCCGGCCCGCCACAGGGTGACGTGCCGCCTGTCTCCGCGCCCGCCACAGGGGTCGAGCCATCGCCGCCCACGCGGCCGCTCGCTCCGATCACCCCAAGGCCGGGGCTGGAAGTCTGGACCACGCCCAAGGAGCCAGGACCCTTCACTGCCCCATATCAGCCACCAGATGCCACGACCAGCCCGATCGTGGCATCGATGGCGCCGCCGCCTCAGTCAGGACCGACGGAACAGCCGGCCCTCGCGTCCGCGCCCATCCCCCGCAGAACCGCTGGGATATGTCGCGTCGGCGTCGGCGCCACCGCAGGTCCCGCCGCCTCCGCCGGCGATGCCACCGGCGCCAGCCATCTTCCCTCCGACCCTGCAAGTGGCGGCACCCCCGCCGGTGGCCGCTGTTCCTCCGGGCGCTGTTGCACCTCCGCCCTCGCCGATCGCACCTCCGCCCCCGCCGACCGCACCGCCGACGCCCCCGCGGCCCGTCGCGTCACGCGCGGTGGCCGGCATAAGAGCGTGCCCGAACTGCGCGCTGCCGCTGTCCACGAAGGCCCGCTTCTGCCGCCGCTGCGGAGCACCACAGCCACCCTGATCCGGGCGCGAGACCAAGGGAGAGCCGCGCTCAGAGCGACAGGTCCGACCTGCGGTCGCGATCCCGATTGCAGCCGAGCGTAGGCCGCGCCGTAGATGAGCGCCTGGAACACCAGGTTGAGCCACATGAGCGCGATGAAGACGCTGCCGACGATACCCAGCGCGAGCCACTGCCGGACAAGCAGCGGGGCGACCCAGCCGAACAGCGACGTGAACGCGCCGATGACCACACCGACGATGAGGGCGGGCCAGAAGGCCTGTCGCAGCGTCGCCCCGTGGGAGGGCACGATCACGTAGACCGCCACGGCCGCCAGGAACGCCACTGCCATCGTCGCCACGACGGCGACCGCGGCCCCGACCGTGCCGAAGTCGATGCTGCAGACCTGCGCCACCAGGGGCAGCGGGAGATCGGCCGATGCGCGACAACCCGCGGTCAGCCACTCGCTCACGATCGGCAGGACGAAGATGAGAACGACCGCCGCGAGCATGCTGCCGAGGATGAGGACCACCGTCAGCACGCCGCGCACACGCGTCGGCAGCAGCCCACGCGAGGTCGGCCCCGGGAACATCCGCTGCATGCGCGTCCTGGAGCGCACCGTAGAAGCCGCTGGCGCCCCAGAGCAGACCGAGCACGCCGATGATGGTGCCGGTCCGGCCGCTGCCCGCCAGACCGTCGATGACCGACCGTCGCCACGTCGCTGATCGGCTCGATCCGGTCGACGAGGCCGCCGATGAGCTCCGCACGCAGGTCAGCCCTCCTCGACGAGCACGCCGAGGAGGCTGACGAAGAGCAGCAGTGCCGGCACGATCGTGAAGAACGCGAAGTACGACAGCGCGCCGACAGCATCGCGCCCCCGCCCTGGTCGTAGGCACGCATGACGTGCCGGATGGCGAGCACCTGGGCCGCCGCATGAAGGAGCGTTGGAGGGCCTCCAGGCGGTGCACGCCAGCCGAGGATGGGCCGCGACTCGTCGAGTGATCCGCCGTCGTCCGGAGGCTCCGCGCCTCCGTCCGTCACTCCGCCGAGGTCCTCGAACAGCCCCGGCTGCAGCTGATCGGCACTGACACCGCGTCTGGTCGGTCGGAGCATGGCCCGCACCTGCGCTCGTCGCACGTAGATGTGGCGTCCGGGCTGGATGGCCTGGAGCTTGCCCGTGTGCGCCCAGCGTGCCAGCGTCGATCGGCTGATGGGGACGTTGGCCTCGGCGAAGATGCGGGCGGCCTCGGTGAGGCTGATCCAGTCCGAGACGACGCGCGGCATGGCTGGGCCTCCCTACTGGCCTTCGCGCTCGAGCCGGACTTCTTCCCGCTCGTCGCGGCCGTGGGATCCTTGGTGGTCGCCGTGTCCGAGCTGGTAGCCGGAGCGCCGGGTGCGCTTCCGCCTCAGCGCCCGCGCCACCGCCATCCGCGCCGCCAGTCGAAGTGCCCTCCCCGCCGGCCTTCGTGGCCGATGCGGCCGCGGCTCGGGCGTCCTTCTTGGCCCAGCCGCTGCCCTTGAAGTGGATGGCCGGCGTCGACAGGGCCTTGCTTCATGGGACCACCGCAGGCCGAGCAGCGTCTCCGGGCCGGGCGCGCCGATGCCGTGGCTGACCTCGACCTCACGGCCGCAAGCGTGCAGCGGTAGTCGTAGGTCGGCATGCCTGTGCTAGCCGCGCAGGAGGCGCATGCCGCACTTGGGACAGAAGAAGGCGCTGCGGCCGACCTGCGCGAAGTGGCAATGCGGACACACCAGGCCGCTGCCCGAATCCGGCGGCAGCGGCCGCTCGAGCTCGACGAGCTCCGCCGCTCCCCGGCTCGAGACGATGGCCACGAGCACGCCGCTCAGGAACCGGGTCGCCGTTCGCTCCGTGTCACCGCGGACGCCGCGACCGCCCCAGCCCACGATGCCGCGCACGATCTGGTCGCCGGTGACCTCGTCCCAGTAGGACGCCACGGCGCCCGACGACGCCGGTGTAGTCGGGATAGCCGCCCGAATCGAGGTTGCCGTCGAGCAGGCACATGGCGATCGATTCGTAGGCCGGATCGACGGCATCGAGCGACTCGAGGACCATCAGGCCGTGCCGGGTCACCGGGGAGCGGTGGTGATGGGCGTTCAGCCACTGCGACGCCTCGATGGTGCGCATGATGGCCGGGTTCGCATCGGCGAACTGCGGGTCGAGCGGCTCGACGAGCTCGATCGGCGACTTGGCGAAGTCCTCGAGCATGCGTGGCAGTGCGGCCACCGATCCCTCGCCCGGCCGGAAGCGCACGCCCTTGCTGCTTCGCGCCCGATAGGTCGATCTTGAGCTCGTAGTCCTCGGCCGGCGGCTCCTCGGTGAGGATGCCCGGGTCGGGCAGACCCACGCGACGGCGGCTTGCCGCGTGGCGACTCGGGCTTGCGCTTCAGGAAGTCGAAGGTCACGGCCGTCATCGTAGCGCGTCAGCTAGCGGCCCGACGCCCAGTACGCTTCCGCCCGGACGCGATCGACCTGCGCCGGACGGGCTCCTCAGCCCGGCAGATGCCCTCGAGGCGCTGCCGCCAGCCCTTCGAGCTCGGCCTCGGTCGTCCGGACGCCGTCGACGACATGCGCGGGTGCCCGCGTCGACGAAGGCCTCGTTGGCCAGCTTGGCGCGCGTCGAGGCGAGGCAGCTCCTCGGTCTCGGCGAGCTCCTTCGCCAGTCGCGCCCGGTCGCGCTCGCGGTCCTCGGCCCGCACCGCGAGCCGGGCCTCCGCGCCACGGCTGACGACGACGAGGGCGGCCTCGGCAGCCTCCGGAGGCCCCATCCGAGCGCGCCGCAGCGGGTCCGACCGGGCCCAGGCGGGGCCGCACCCGCGCCAGGCGGGCCACCACGTCCGCGAGCGCCTCGAAGGCAGCCGAGCGCTCGGCGTCGTCGAACCGCAGCTCGGCCTCGAGCCAGGTCGCGGGCTCGATGCCGGCGTCGGCGCGGGCGTTGCGGATCTGGGTCACCAGCTCGAGGATGTCGGCGACCGCGGCGGCCTGGCCGCTCGTCGGCCAGCGAGGCCTCCGGTCCGATGGGCCGGCCAGTCCGCCGTGATGAGCAGGTCGCCGTCGTCCGGGCGATGGGGCAGCCGGCCCCAGATCTCCTCGGTGATGTGCGGCATGACCGGGTGGAGCAGGCGCAGGTAGCGGTCGAGGACCCAGGTCAGGACCTGCCAGGTGGCGACGCGGCGCCGGCGTCGGCGCTCGCCGCGCCGAGGCGCACCTTGGCCATCTCGAGGTACCAGTCGCAGTACTCGGACCAGACGGCCGCGTGGAGGACCCGCGTGGCCTCGGCGAACTGGAAGACGGCGTAGGCGCTGTCCGCCTCGCGGAGCGCCTCGTGGCAGCGCGCACAGGATCCAGTGCTCCGCGGGGCCCAGCGCGTCGCGGTCGGGAAGCGCCGAGGACGGACGTCGGCCGGGCAGCTCCGCCGGGACGCGCTCCGAGCACGAAGCGGGCCGCGTTCCAGAGCTTGTTGGCGAAGTTGCGCGCGCCATCGAGGCGCGACGGACCGAGGCGCTGGTCGGCGCCCGGCGCCGGCCCCGTTGATGAGCGCGAAGCGCAGGGCGTCGGCGCCGATCTCGTCCATGATCGCGCAGCGGGTCGATGACGTTGCCCTTCGTCTTCGACATCTTCCGGCCGTACGGGTCGCGGATGAGCCCGGAGAGGTAGACGACCGAGAACGGCTCCCGGTCGGTGAGCCACTCGCCCGAGCATCATCATGCGGGCCACCCAGAAGAAGAGGATGTCGTGGCCGGTCTCCATGACCGTCGTCGGGTAGTAGGTGCGCAGGTCGTGCGTGTCGTCCGGCCAGCCGAGCGTCGAGAAGGGCCACAGGCCGCTCGAGAACCAGGTGTCGAAGGTGTCCTCGTCCTGGACGAGCTGCGCCGCAGCCGCACTCGACGCAGCGCTCGGGCCCGGCCGCCGACATCGCTGACCGTGACGTGTCCGTCCGGGCAGTACCAGGCCGGGATGCGGTGGCCCCACCAGAGCTGTCGGCTGATGTTCCAGTCGTGGATGTTCTCCAGCCAGTCGAAGAAGACCTTCTCGAAGCGCTCGGGCACGAAGCGCGTGCGCCGCTCGCGCACGGCCTGCATGGCCCGCTCGGCCATGGGCTTGACGTCGATGAACCACTGCGTCTTGAGGCGCGGCTCGACGATGTCGTCGCTGCGCTGGCAGCGGCCGATGGACGAGCTCGTGGTGGCGGCCTCGACCAGGTCGCCGGCGGCCTCGAGGTCGGCCAGGATGCGCTCGCGGGCCTGCCTCGCGCGAGAGCCCGGCGTACGGCCCGGCCTGCTCGTTCATGGTCGGCGTCGTCGGTCATGACGTCGACGCGCGGCAGGCCGTGGCGCTCGCCGGTCGCGAAGTCGGTGTGGTCGTGGGCAGGCGTGACCTTCACGGCGCCGGTGCCGAAGGCCAGGTCCACGACAGCGTCGGCGATGATGGGCACGTCGCGGTCGACGAAGGGGATGCGCACGAGTGCGGCCGATGAGCGCTCGCGTAGCGCGGGTCGTCGGGATGGACCGCCACCGCCGTGTCGCCCGAGGATCGTCTCCGGCCGCGTGGTGGCCACGGTGATCGTCTCGTCGGCGCTCGGCGCGGCGCCGGCCGCCGCGCCCGCCGGCAGGAGGTGGTAGCGGACCGACCAGAGGGTGCCCTCCTCGGGCGTGCCGATGACCTCGAGGTCGGAGATGCTCGTGCCGCAGCCCGGGCACCAGTTGACGAGCTGCTGGCCCCGGTAGGCGAGACCGTCCTCGTAGAGGCGCGTGAAGGCGACGCGCACGGCGCGCGCCGAGCCCTCGTCCATCGTGAAGCGCTCGCGGCCCCAGTCGGCGGAGCTGCCCAGGCGGCGCTGCTGGCCCATGATGACCGGGCGCGTCTCGTCCATGAAGCGCCACATCCGCTCCAGGTAGCGCTCCCGCCCGAGCTGCTCGGGCGTGGTGCCCTCGTCGGCGAGGACGCGGCGCAGGACCCACTGGGCGGCGATCGAGGCGTGGTCCACGCCGGGCAGCCAGAGCGCCGGCCGCTGCTGCATGCGTGCCCGCCGGATCATGAGGTCCTCGGTCGCGGAGCGCGCCGCGTGACCCAGGTGCAGGGCGCCGGTGACGTTGGGCGGCGGCATGATGATGACGAAGGGCTCGGCCGTCGTCCTCGCGCGCGAGCCGGCGCCGTCGGGCGCGAAGACGTCCGCGGCCAGCCAGCGCGCGTAGACCGTCGGCTCGACCTCGGCCGGCTGGTAGGCCTTGGGCATGTCCGAGCCGTGGCCCCTCGCGATCGGGCTCCCCGGCCGGCGCCTCGCTCATGCCCGACCCTCCCCTGCTCCCGACATGCACGACCTCGTCCACCCGTGGGCGAACGAGGTCGCGAACGCCAGCTGACCCGGTCCGCGGCCCGGCCGCGCGACGGCCGTCGCGAGTCTAGCGCACGCTGCTATCGTCACCGCCTCCGGAGGTGCCGCCCATGTGCTTCGACGACGACAGCCATCCACCCATCGACCCCATCGCGGGAGCGGCCATCGAGCACGAGGTCCTCGAGCTGCGCGCCGCCGATGGCAACCGCCTCGCGGCCTTCCACGCGCTGGCCGAGCGGCCGAGCGGCATCGGCATGCTCGTGCTGCCCGATGTCCGTGGCCTCTTCCCGTACTACGAGGAGCTGGCACTTCGCTTCGCCGAGCTCGGCGTGGACGCCCTGGCCATCGACTACTACGGTCGGACCGCCGGTCCCGGCACGCCGGGACGCCCGCTTCGACCCCGGACCGCACACCAAGCGCTGCACCTGGGCCGGTCTGCGGGCCGACGCGCTGGCTGGGGCCACGGCCATCCGCGCGGCCGGCGCGGGTCCGCTCGCTCTACTCGGTCGGCTTCTGCTTCGGTGGCCGCATCTCGTTCCTCCTGAGCAGCGTGCCGGAGCTCGAGATGGCGGGTGTCGTCGGCTTCTACGGCTGGCCGGTCGGCGATTTCGGGAGCGCCGGGCCGGCGCCGCTCGAGGTGGCCGCCCGGATGAGCGCGCCGGTGCTGGGGCTCTTCGGCGGTGCCGACCCGCGCATCGGCCGATGCTGACGTCGCGACCTTCGAGCAGGCGCTGGCCGCGGCGGGCGTCGAGCATCGCATCGTGACGTACGAGGGTGCCCCGCACTCCTTCTTCGACCGCAAGCAGGAGGAGTTCGGGGAGGCCTCGGCGAGCGCCTGGGCGGAGGTCCTCGCCTTCATCGGCCCTGCGAGGCCGGTCAGGCGCCCTTCTCGCGAAGCTCCTCGTAGTTCGACTCGTCCACGCCCTGGTCGAGGTGCGCCTTGGTCAGCAGCAGCGGCGCGCGACCCTCGCGGATGACCTCCTCGGTGATGATGCACTTGCGCACGTCGGTGCGCTCGGGGATGTCGTACATGACGTCGAGCAGCGACTCCTCGACGATCGAGCGCAGCGCGCGGGCGCCGGTCTTGCGGGTGAGCGCCAGGTCGGCGGCGGCCTCGATGGCGCCCGGCGTGAAGACCAGCTCCACCTTGTCGAGCTTGAGGAACCGCTCGAACTGGCGCGTGACGGCGTTGCGCGGCTCGGTCAGGACGCGCATGAGGTCGTCGCGCGTGAGCGCCGACAGCGTGACGATGACCGGCAGGCGGCCCACGAACTCGGGGATGAGCCCGAACTTCAGGAGGTCCTCGGGCATGAGCGACTCGAGGACCCGGGCGCGCTCGACCTGTCCACCTGCGCCTGCGAGCCGAAGCCCATCGACTTGTGCCCGACGCGCTCCTCGACGATCTTCTCGAGGCCCTCGAAGGCGCCGCCCAGGATGAAGAGGATGTTCGTCGTGTCGATCTGGATGAAGTCCTGGTGGGGATGCTTGCGGCCGCCCTGCGGCGGCACGTTGGCGACGGTGCCCTCGAGGATCTTGAGCAGGCCCTGCTGCACGCCCTCGCCCGAGACGTCGCGGGTGATCGACGGGTTGTCCGCCTTGCGCGCGATCTTGTCGATCTCGTCGATGTAGACGATGCCGCGCTGGGCGCGGGCGACATCGAAGTCGGCCGCCTGGATGAGCCGCAGCAGGATGTTCTCGACGTCCTCGCCGACGTAGCCGGCCTCGGTCAGCGAGGTCGCGTCGGCGATGCAGAAGGGCACGTCGAGGACGCGCGCCAGCGTCTGGGCCAGGAGCGTCTTGCCCGAGCCGGTGGGACCCACGAGCAGGACGTTGGACTTCTGGAGCTCGACGTCGTCGACGATGCTGCCGGCGTTGACGCGCTTGTAGTGGTTGTAGACGGCCACCGAGAGGACGCGCTTGGCGCGCTCCTGGCTGATGACGTAGGCGTCGAGCGCGTCCTTGATCTGGCGCGGGTTGGGGAGCTTCGGCCGCCTTCGGCTTGCTGGCCGTGCGCGGCGCGTCCAGCATCTCCTCTTCGATGATCTCCTGGCAGAGGGTGATGCACTCGTCGCAGATGTAGACGCCCTGGCCCGCGATGAGCTTGCGGACCTGTTCCTGGCTCTTGCCGCAGAAGCTGCAGCGGTACGGGACCTTGGTGCCCTTGCCGGAGCTGCTGGCCACGGGTGGTGCTCTCCTTCTGCCTCGGGTGCGCTACCGCTGGGTCGTCAGCCCTTGCTCGACGACTTGGCCTTCGACTCGCTGATGAGCGACTCGGCCCGCTCGGCGTAGACCTCGTCGATGATGCCATAGGCCTTGGCGGCCTCGGGCGACATGAAGTAGTCGCGCTCGGTGTCGGTGGCGACCTTCTTGGCGTCCTGCCCGGTGTGCCGGGCGAGGATCTGGTGGAGTCGGTTGTTGAGGTCCTCGAGCTCGCGGACCTGGATGAGCACGTCCGGGCGTGGAGCCCCGGAAGCCGCCCGAGCCCTGGTGGATCATGATCCGGCTGTTGGGCAGCGCGTAGCGCTTGCCCTTGGCGCCCGCCGCCAGCAGCACCGACGCCATCGAGGCCGCCATGCCGATGCAGATCGTGCTCACCGGCGCGCGCAGGTACTGCATCGTGTCGTAGATGGCCAGGCCCGACGTCACGACGCCGCCCGGCGAGTTGATGTAGAGGCTGATGTCGCGCTCGGGATCCTCGGCCTCGAGGAAGAGCAGCTGGGCGATGATGAGGTTGGCCATGTGGTCCTCGATCTGGTCGCCCAGGAAGATGATGCGGTCCTTCAGCAGCCGGCTGTAGATGTCGTAGGCCCGCTCGCCCCGGCTCGAGGACTCGATGACCATGGGCACGAGCATGCCGGTCGTCCGGCGGGCCGCCTCGGCGGCCCGTGACGGCGTGCGGGACGGCTGGTCGGTGGCTCATCGGTGCGGCTCCCTCTGCGGCGGCCGCCTCGAGGGCCGCCAGCTCCTCATCGGCTTCGTCCTCCGCTGTCTCCTCGGGATGGCGTCCCCGACGAGGTCCGCTGAGGCCGGCTCATCATGGTCATGCGCGCTGGTGCTGGTGCTGGACCTCGGCGAACTCCGGGTGCGCCGCGATCCAGCGGTCGACGAGCGATTCCACCAGCGCCGAGCGGCGCAGCTGCGAGCGGATGTAGGCGCGGCCGCGGTCGGTGTCGAGATAGTCGGACACGCGAAGCGCTGGCCTCGCCCTCGGCGCGCAGGTGGGCGATCTCGGCCTCCACGTCCGCGTCCGGCACGTCGACGGCCTCGCGCTCGGCGATGGCACCGAGGACGAGGAGCACCTTGACGCGCTGCTCGGCGGCCTCGCGATAGTCCTCGCGCAGCGATTCCTCGTCTTCTCGGTGACCCGCAGGTAGTCCTCGTAGCGGATGCCCTGCTGTGCCACGCGGACCTTCAGCTCGTCGACCATCATGTCGACCTCGCGATCGACCATGAGATCGGGCAGCTCGACCGTGGCGTTGGCCGTGGCGTACTCGATGATGCGGTCGGCGAAGGCATGGCGGGCGCGATCGAGCGAGCTGGCGCGTCATGCGGGACCGCAGGTCCTCGCGCAGGGCCGCGAGGTCCTCGTAGGGTCCGACCAGGCCAGCGAAGTCGTCGTCCGCGGGCGGCAGGCGCCGCTCGCGGAGCTCGAGGAGCGTGACCTCGAACTCGACCGCCTGGCCGGCCAGCTCCTCCTCGCCGTAGTCCTCCGGGAACGTGACCGTGAAGGTGCGCTCCTCGTCCTCGCGCATGCCGATGAGATTGGCCTCGAAGCCCGGGATCATCCGCTCCTTGCCGATGATGAGCGGGAAGCGGTCGGCCTGGGCGCCCTCGACCGGGGCGCCGTCCCGGCGGCCCTCGAAGCGGATGACGGCGAAGTCATCGGCCTGGGCGCCGCGGCCCTCGACCGGGACGAGCGAGGCCTGCTGGTCGCGGAGCTGCTCGACGACCTGGTCGATCTGCGTGTCGGTGACCTCGTCGACCTGGGGCTTGAACGGGTAGTCGGTGTAGTCGCCGAGCTTCACCTCGGGCCGCACGGCGAGCGTCACCCGGTAGCTGGCCCCGACGCCTTCCTCGAAGCGGGTCCACTCGGGCTCGCGAGGGAGCTCCAGGATGTCGCGGTCCGCCTCCTCGAGGGCCGCGATGACCGTGCGCTCGTAGAGGTGCTCGCGCGCCTCGTCGTGGATGGGGTTGGGCGACTCCGGGTCGGAGCGGTCGACCCCGAGCGCGCGCTCGAGGATGGGCCGCGGGGCCTTGCCAGGCCGGAAGCCCGGCACGCGGGTCCGGCGCGCGACGTGGCGCACGCCCTCGTCGATGGCGCTCTGGAGCTCCTGGGGGGTGATCTCGACCTCGAGCACGATCGTGCTGCGGCCGGCGTCGCGGATCTCGGTGTTCACGGCGTCCTTGTCGTGGGTCGATGGGGTGTCGGTCGAGTATAGGTTGGTGCCGGGGACAGGACTCGAACCTGCACGACCTCGTCGGTCAACAGCTCCTAAGGCTGCCGCGTCTGCCATTCCGCCACCCCGGCCGGTGGAGACCATTATCGGAGCGGGACCCCGGCGCCTCCCTGGAACGCTTCGACCGGTCGCGATCGGCCTCCATGAGACGCTGCACGAGGATGCGCGCCCCTGCCGTGCCGAGCGGGCCTGCCAGCCGGTCGAAGGTCCGCCAGAACGAGGTCGCCGCCGTCGGTTGGGGGTCGTAGCGGCCCTTGCTCTTGAGGTACTCGGCGAAGTCCTGGTCGAGCGCCCGCCGGACCTCGGGATCGTCCGCCAGGCCGACGTCCTTGAGCACCTTCTCGATCTCGTCGGGCAGGAGGCCGGCGTAGGGGTCGGGCCGCTCCGGGCGCACGGTCCGGACCGCAGCCCGGATGACACGGCGCGGTCCGCCGGCCAGAAGGAAGCCGGCGCCTCCCACGAGCGCGGCGGTCTTCACGGGATTGCGCCGGACCTTGGCCGGGATATCGAGGGCCGACTGGGTCGCACTGCTCAGCTGGTCGAGCGAGGCCTCGACCTCCGCGCGGGCCGCCTCGAGCTGCGTCAGGGCCTCGGCCACCTCCGGCGTGGGAGCGGGGCGCTGGTCGACCAGCCGGCGCAGCCCGTCGTCCTCCGCCGGTCCCGGCCCGTCCATCGCGCTCGTCGTTCATCGCCCGGTCATCTTGCGCTTCTGGCGCGTCCACTGCTCGCGGGCGAAGTCCTGCGAGCCGTTCGAAGGCCGCGATCGACTCCCGCGGCAGGAGGCCGGCATAGCGGGCCTCCGGGTCGAAGCCACGTCGGTAGGCCAGGAGGAGGCCCACGATGATCCAGGCCAGAAGGCCGACCATGACGGCGAGGCCGGCCACGCCGTCCGGGTTGTCGTAGCGCGTGGAGGCCAGGATGGCACCCACGAAGCCGCCGACCGCGAGCCCGGCGATGGTCACGACGAGGGGCGAGCCGAACGACCAGCGCGCGCGCCAGCCCAGGACGAGGGCGACGACGGCGGTGATGAGCGCCCCCGACGACGAGACCGACGAGGGTGGGCGCCCAGTGCTCATCGAGGCGCAGCTGGTCCTCGACCAGGCCGGCGCCCCATTCGGCGGCATCGTTGGAGACGTTGAAGCTGAGCACCAGGCCCAGCGACCAGGCCGACCACGAGCCCCCACGCCAGGCCCCAGGCATACGAACGCACCCGGCCCCCGGCGAGGTCGACCGCGATGCCGGCGACGATGCCGACGCCGATGAGGGTGCCGTGGATGATGCCCCAGCCCATCGACCCGAAGAGCCACTCCCCGAGGAACAGGAACGAGCCGACGTAGAGGAGGATGGCGACGAGGAAAGCCAGGAAGGCCGCGGCGGCCGCGAGGCCGACGATGATGCCGAGCTTGCGGCCAGCCTCGGCGAGCTCCGCCCGAAGGAGCGCGATGTGCGCCTCGAGGAGCTTCCGGAAGGAGTCGCGGGCCCGCCCGATGGACTCGCCGACGCCTGGAGCATCCGCTCCAGCACGAGTCTGCTCGCGACCCGGGGATCCGCCACCCGGGGATGGCCCGGACGCCGGGCGTGGCGGCGCGGCGTCAGGTCGAGCGGCGGGTCGTGGTTCGGGATCGACGGTCAGGGCCGGCCTCGCATGTGCTGGGCTGCGCCGCGGGGCGCGCGTGCGCCCTCAGGATACCCGAGCGCAGTCCGCGTGAAGGACCCTACCCTCACAGATGCATCGCAGATGGAGGCCGGCGCATCAGCCTCTCACGAGCGGGATGCACGCGGACGCGCATACTTGCCCCGTCGCGGCACGCCCCTGACCGCTGCCCAGCCCCAGGAGGAGTGCCCCATGGTCATTCGCTTCGTCTCACGCGGCCTGATCGGTCGGGCCCTGACGTCGGCCACGCTGGCCGTCGTCCTCCTGGCCGCCACGTTGCAGGCTGCGGAACCCTCCAGCCCTCCAGCGAGCCTTCGACCGCCGCCACGCCGCCGCCGACGGCAGCCCCGGCCGTCTCAAGCCTGGGCGCTGGCCCCATGGCCAGCGTCACGACGCCGGTGTCCGCGGACCCCGAGTACGCGGACCAGATCCTGGCCCTGGGACTGGACGAGGCCACCGCAGCCTTCATGGCCCGGACGCTCTCGACCGTGGACGTCATGGATGCGCACACCTTCGTGGTCCATCACGCCATGCCGACCGGAGCGGTGGCCGACGAGACCTACCACCTGGTCCGGGGTTCCGGGATGAGCCCCGGCGACCCTCCGACGATCGTGTACGAGGTCGTGGGCGACGAGCTGCACTACCAGTTGCGCTATGCCGTCGACAGCGCAGAGCTCCCCGAGGATCTCAGGGACCAGGTCCTGACCGGCCTGCCGGCGCTGGCCGAGACAGGCTCCAGCACGACCGCCGGGCCCATCCGACTGCTCGGCCTTGCTCGGGTCGGCCCGGTCCGCGGAGTCTTCGCGGCCGACGCGCCTGGCACCGTCGAGGTGGTCGTCGACGGCGTCATCTCGCAGGGCAAGAGCACCGCCATCGGCAAGTTCGTCGAGTTCGGGAAGAAGCAAGGCTTCACCAAGACAGCGGCCTCGTACAAGGCCTTCAAGGCGGGCAAGAAGGTCTGGGAGGCGTTGGAGGCCAACGACCTGATCGCCTCTGCCCTCGACAGGCTCAAGGCGCTCAGGGAGTGTGCCGAGAACCCTACGAACCCCTTGACCCAGCAGCAATACGGCGAGAGCCCCGAGGCGAACAGCAGGCGGTCCTTGACGAGCTGACCGCGGCGGAGAACGACATCCGCGCGAGCACCGTGGTCATGTTCACCACGATGCTGGCGACCACCGGGTCCTCGCTCGTCAAGGCCGCCCCGTGGCTTGGCTTCATCACGAGCCCGGCCAGCAATTACGTCAAGACGACGAACCGGGACTTGATCATGGACCGTGTCCGGGCGGCCGAGGACCTTGTCGTTCCCTGCGAGCGGAGCGTTCGCATGGTCGGTGGTGCAGGTGACCTGAAGGTGGATGCCGTGGTCTGCGACATCGGCCAGCCCTTCACCGTCACCGGAGGCCAGATCACGCTCGACTTCACCCCGAACCCGCGCGATCCGCTTCGCGGCGGCACGTACACGTACAAGTGGCGACTTCGGCAGGTTCCAGGTCGCGGGAGACGGCACATACAAGGTGAAGCTCACCGCGGCCGGCGGCTCGCTCATCGCCAGCGGACCGGGCAGCGCCATCACCGAGCGCGGCACCTACTCGAATGCGGGCGAGGAGCACTACGACCTGACCCCCGTCGACTGCCAGTAGGCCCGGCGCGCGATCGGCCTTCACGCGCGGCGGGACCGAGGATCTTCGCCTTCGTGGCCGGGCTCCCGCGTAGCCCCTGATGCGGCGTGCCCGGCGACCCCGGTACCGAACGCATCTGGCATGTGTCATCGCAGGCGGCGCAAGACAGTCCCAGCACGGCCTCGACCCCGTGCGCCGGTCCTGCGGGGGGCACACTCAGAGCACGGGGTGAGCGTGAAGCGAACCCCGTGCGAGCGCGAAATGCGGTTCCGGAGGCTGACTCACGACTGGCCACGGCCACCCAGGACGACATACGACCAGACGTGCCCACGACACAGGAAGGCCCGGCCTTGCGGGCCGGGCCTCTCGGTACTGCGTTCGGAGCCGAGGCCCGGAAGAGTGGCTAGAAGTCCATGCCGCCCATGCCGCCGGGCGGCATCGGCCGGGGCGGCCTCGGGCTCGGGCTTGTCGGTGATCATGGCCTCGGTCGTGAGCACCATGGCCGCGATCGACGAGGCGTTCTCGACCGCCGAGCGGGTGACCTTGGCCGGGTCGATGATGCCCGCCGCGACCATGTCCACGTACTCGCCGGTGAGGACGTCGAGGCCGATCCTGTCGGACTTCTTCTCGGCCTGTGCGCGGCGGATGTTCTCGAGCACGACCGAGCCGTCGAAGCCGGCGTTCTCGGCCAGGCGCTTGACGGGCTCCTCGAGCGCGCGACGGACGATGTTCACGCCGGTCTGCGCGTCGCCCTCGAGCTTGATGCTTGTCGAGCGCCTTCTGGGCGTTGAGGAGCGCCACGCCGCCGCCGGGCACGAGGCCTTCCTCGAGCGCCGAGCGGGTGGCGGACAGGGCGTCCTCGACGCGGTGCTTCTTCTCCTTGAGCTCGACCTCGGTGCCGGCGCCGACCTTGATGATGGCCACGCCGCCGGCCAGCTTGGCGAGCCGCTCCTGGAGCTTCTCGCGGTCGTAGTCGGAGGTCGTCTCCTCGATCTGGGCCTTGATCTGGGTCATGCGGCCCTCGATCGCCTTCGGGTCGCCCTTGCCCTCGACGACGGTCGTGTTGTCCTTGTTGGCCACGACGCGGCGGGCGCGACCGAGGTCCACCAGCTCGACGGAGTCGAGCTTGCGGCCGACCTCCTCGCTGATGACCGTGCCGCCGGTGAGGATGGCCAGGTCGCGCAGCATCTCCTTGCGGCGATCGCCGAAGCCGGGCGCCTTGACGGCGAGCACGTTGATGATGCCGCGCAGCTTGTTGACGACGAGCGTCGCGAGGGCCTCGCCATCGACGTCCTCGGCGACGATGAGGAGGTCGCGCTTGCCGGTCTGGATGACCTTCTCGAGCGCCGGCACCATGTCCGCGATGGCGCTGATCTTCTTGTCGGTGATGAGGATGTAGGGCTCGTCGAGGACGGCCTCCATGCGGTTCGCGTCGGTCACGAAGTAGGGGCTGATGTAGCCGCGGTCGAACTGCATGCCCTCGACGTACTCGGTCTCGAAGGCCATGGTCTTCGATTCCTCGACGGTGATGACGCCGTCCTTGCCGGTCTTGTCGAAGACGTCGGCGATGAGGTCGCCGATCTCCTGGTCCGCGGCGCTGATGGCGGCGACCTGGGCGATCTCGTCGTGACCCTCGACGGGCACGCGAGGCCTTCTTGATGGCCTCCGAGAGGGCCTCCTCGGCCGCGTCGATGCCGATCTTCATCTGCATCGGGTTGGCGCCGGCGGCGACGTTCTTGAGGCCCTCGGTGACGATGGCCTGGGCCAGCACGGTGGCCGTGGTGGTGCCGTCGCCGGCGACGTCCTCGGTCTTGGTGGCGGCTTCCTTGAGGAGCTGCGCGCCCATGTTCTGGAACGGGTCGGCGAGCTCGATGTCGCGGGCCACGGTGACGCCGTCGTGGGTGACGGTCGGGGCGCCGTACTTCTTGTCCAGCGCGACGTTGCGGCCCTTGGGACCGAGCGTCGTGCCGACGGCGTCCGCCAGCGCGTCGATGCCGATCTTCAGGCTCGCGCGAGCCTCCTCGTTGTAGGAGATGAGCTTGGCCATCATGCCTCCCTATCGATGCGCGCTTCGCGCGGTGCTCGCGACACCTGCCCACCGGGCGCTGGGACTGCGCAGCCCGGATGCCTGCTCGGGGCGGCGTACGCGCCCCGTCGGTGGTTAGCACTCTCAGGCATAGAGTGATAACACAGCCGCACCGCCGGCGTCAACCCGAGTGGCGAACCGTTGCGCCGGTTTCGTGCCCTTGACACATGAACACAGGCACCGGAGCCTGCGTGGTCAGAGGAGCCGCGATGCGCGACCTCGTGGAGCGGGCCCGGGATGGCGATCATGACGCCTTCCCTGAGCCCGGCGCGGGCGAGCCGTGGCCTGTCGCCCCGCCGCCATGCTGGCCGGCCGTCGGTACACTCAGTCGCCCATGCCGGACCGCCGACCCATCAGCACCGCCGAGATCCTGGCCATCGGCTCCGAGCTGCTCTTCGGTGAGACGCGCGACACGAACACCGGAGACCTGGCTCGCGAGCTGACGGCCCTCGGCGTCGAGGTCACGGCGCATCGCGCTCCTGCCCGACGACCTCGACGCCATCACGGAGGCCCTGGCGGCGGCGCGCGACCGCGCCGACCTGGTCGTCACCTCCGGCGGCCTCGGCCCGACGCCCGATGACCTGACGCGCGAAGCCATCGCCGCCGTCCTCGGGGTGCGAGCCGGCGGTCGATCCGGCCCTGGAGGCCTGGCTGCGGGAGCTCTGGGAGCGCCGCGGCATCCCCTTCCCGCCGTCGAACCTCAAGCAGGCCTGGCTCATCCCCGGCGCCGAGGCCCTGCCGAACCCCAACGGCACCGCGCCCGGCTGGTGGGTCGACACGGGTGACGCCGCTCTTCGTCGCGCTGCCCGGACCGCCTCGCGAGCTGCATCCGATGTGGCGCGACCACGTCGTCCCGCGCCTGCGCGGCCCGCGGCCTGGGCATCGACCGTGCGGCCGAGACCCTGCGCCTGACGGGCATCGGCGAATCGGCCGTGGCCGACCTGCTCGGCGAGGAGGTGCTGCGCGCCACTCGCCCTCACATCGCGACCTATGCCCGCCACGATGCCGTGGACGTGCGCATCTGGGCGACGGGCGATGCGCAGGCCACCGCGCGCGGACTCGTGGACGAGGGACTGGCGGCCGTCGAGCCCACTCCTGCGCCCCTACGTCTTCGCGCGCGGGAGCGAGACCTGGGCCGATGCGCTGAGCGCGCGCCTCGCGGGCGGACCGGTCGCGGTGATCGAGGCCGGGACGGCCGGTCAGCTCACCGCCCTCCTCGGCGCGGCGCCATGGCTCCGGCATGCCGAGCTCGTCGCGCGATGTCTCGGACGCGGCCGACCTGGCCGCACGTTGCAGCGACCTCCGCGCGCGCGATGCCGGTGCGCAGGTCGGCCTCGGACTGCTCGCGACCGACGCACGGGGACGACATGCGCGCCGAGGTGGCGATCGACCTCGAGGGCACGGTCAGTCGGGCGCAGCACGCCGTCTTCCGTGGCGGCGACATCGGCCGTCGCCGCGCCGCGAACGCCGCCTGCGCTGAGCTGTGGCGCCGCCTGACGGCCGCGCAGGATGTCAGCTGATGGTCAGGACCGGGACCTGCTGGGCGGCGCGGACGCTCATGCGGGCGGCCACCTGGCGGGCCACGTCGCGCATCACCGAGCGCGGCCGGCCCGGGCTCCCGCTGGGCGACCGCGGGCACGCCGGCGTCACCGCCCTGGCGAACCTTGACGTCGAGCGGGATGCCGCCGAAGAAGTGCAGCTCGTGGCGCTTCGCGAAGCGCTCGCCGCCGCCGCGGCCGAAGATCTCGGTGGCCTCGCCGCAGTGCGGGCAGATGAAGGCGCTCATGTTCTCGACGAGGCCGATGATGGGCACCGACAGCCGCCGGAACATGGCCAGGGCCTTCTCGACGTCGGCGAGCGCCACGTCCTGTGGTGTCGTCACCAGGAGCGCGCCGCTGACCGGCACCGACTGGGCCAGCGTCAGCTGCGCATCGGATGTGCCCGGCGGCAGGTCCACGACGAGGTAGTCGAGCTCGCCCCACTCGACGTCGCGCAGGAACTGCTGGATGGCGCCGCCGACGAGCGGCCCGCGCCACACGATGGGCTGTCCCTCGGGCACGAAGAACTGGATCGAGATGACCTTGACGCCGTGAGCGCTCGAGGGGGCGGATCTTGCCGCTCTCGGTGGCCGTCGGCGCACCCTCCACGCCCATCATCTGGGGGATGTTCGGGCCCGTGATGTCGGCGTCGAGGAGGCCCACGCTGGCGCCCTCGAGGGCCAGCGAGGTGGCCAGGTTCGACGGAGACGCTGCTCTTGCCCACGCCGCCCTTGCCGGAGGCGACGGCGATGATGTTCTTGACGCCGGGCACCGGGTTCTCCGGCTGCTGCGGCGTCGCGCGGCGGACCGTGGCGCCCCAGGTGAGGTCGACCTCCGTGGCCCCGAGCCCGCGGATGGCGGCCTCGATGTCCCGCCCGATCTCGTCCTTGAGCGGGCAGGCGGGCGTGGTCAGGTCCACCTTGAGGGCCACCGATGATGCCATCGATGCGGACGTCCTTGACCATGTCCAGGCTGACGATGTCGCGATGGAGCTCGGGGTCCTGGACGTGGCGGAGCGCGTCCCGGATGGCGGTCTCGGTGAGCATGGGCGATATCTTACCTGCGCACTCGGGATTGACGGGCTGGGCGCGGACACGACCCGTCAGCGGGCCGCAGCCGGGCGCGGCCCGCCCATCGGCCGTCTGACCGTCAGGCTCGCAGCGCGACGGCCTGCAGGCTCGCCGGCACCGGCTTGTGCCGCTCGGGCGCGGTCACGAAGCGCTCGACGATGGCCTCGATTGCCCGGGATGCCCGAGCTGCTCGAAGAGGAACTTCATCTTGGCCTGCTGGCTGGCGATGATCGTCGTCCTTGGTCTCGAGGTCCCAGAGCTGCCGCTTGAACGTGCCCGAGGGCCTTCTTGCGGGTCTTGTAGACGAACTGCGTCTCGGTCTCGCCGTCCTTGCGCTCGTCGGCGCAGTTGGCGTGAGCAGAAGGCCTCGATCTCCGCGTACAGCTCGGCCGGGAAGGCCTCGTGCTCGTAGAGCGCGTTCTGGAAGCCGGTGGCCAGGTGGATCTCGGCCGTCTCGACCTGCGGGAAGCGGTGGAAGAGCTCGTCGGGCAGGGTCGAGGCGCCGTGCTGGACGGCGCCGGCCAGGCCGTGCTCACGGGCGACCTCACCGAGCACGCGGAGCGTCTCGAAGTCGAGCTTCACCTCGGCCACGCCGCCGCCCGGCAGCGGCACGCCGCCGTGCGAGGTGCCGGTCTGGACGCTCACCTTGGACAGGCCGATGGCATCCGCGCCGGCGCGGGCGTCGAGCTCCCGGCGGTAGCCCTCGAGGTAGGCGCGCAGCTCGTCCGGCGTCGAGTTCTGCTTGCCGACCTCGCCGATCTCGCCGCCGATGGAGACCGATGAGGCCCTCGTCCTGGTGGCTCGCGGATGAGCGCCGAGAGCTCGGCGGCGCGGGTGTAGTTGACCTTCTGCTGCTCGTCGAGCGAGGCGAGGGAGAGGTCGACGAGCGTCGAGGAGTCGATGTCGATGTTGCCGTAGCCCACCGACAGGGCGTTGACGGTGGCCTTGCGGAGCGTGTCCGTGACGCCCTCCGGGTCGGCCTTGTACTTGGCGGCGTTGAACTGGTAGTGGTCGCCCTGCACGAAGACGGGACCCCGCCAGCCGGCCGCGATGCAGCCGGCCAGGACGCTGGTGATGTACTCGCCGGGCCGCTGGAAGGTGTACTCCTGCTCGGAGCGGGCGAGCTCGAAGATGACCGTCCCGGCGTCGAGCTCCATGGCCGCCCGGCAGGCCGCGGCCGGCCATGTCGAAGACCTGCGTGCGCAGGTTGATGGCCGGCACCGTGAAGCCGCTGTACTCGCCACGGGCGCGGGCCATGTACAGGTCGTGGATGCTCGCCGACGGAGCACCCAGCTCCTGCGAGGCTTCCCAGACGATCCAGCGCGCTGCCTCGACCGTGCTCGTCGTCCTGGCTGAAGGTGGCGGTCCAGACGACGTCGCGGATGCCGCTCGAGCGGAAGGCGGCCTCGTCCTCGATGACGAGCCGCTCGCCCTCGACGCTGGGCGATGCCGGAGAGGAAGGCGAGCAGCTCGCCGGGGGACGCGGCGACACGAGGGGCGGACATGGGTGGACCTCCGATGGGCGTCGCGAAGGACGCGGACGTGTTGCCTGAGCCGATGCTAGCGCCTCCCGCCATCGGGCACCCGTGCCCTCAGACCCGCCGGAGCGGGTCCGGCCGGCACGTTGGGAGCGTCCGCTTGCCGGCCGGGCGGATACTGCGCGGGTCATGGCGAAGCGCTGGCCAGCTGCCGCCGTCCTGGTCGGGGCCGCTCGTCGGGTGCCTGTCCCTGGGCACGCTCGGGCAATCGCCGCGCGCCGACAAGCCCTGCCCGCGACCGCGCCTGCCGCTCGAGGGCACGCCATGGCGGCTGCGCTCCTACCTGGAGGACGAGCAGCGGCAGGCCCCGCCCGAGGTGGCTGTCTGGATGACGCTGCGAGCGGGCGAGCTGACCGGGCACACGGGCTGCGGGCCACTGCGAGGCCGATACGGGACGATGGGCGAGGTCATCCGCTTCGAGCTGGTCGACGTCCCTGCTGAGGGCCAGGACTGTGGTGCGCGGGCCGACGCGGCTGGACAAGGCGGCACGGGAAGGCCTGCGCCGCGCAGCCTCGTTCGAGATCATCCCGCCGAACGGACCGTTCACCGATTCCCTGGTCCTCCGCGACGGAGGCGGCGCCGAGATCCTGCGGTTCGAGGTGGACGACATCGGCGGCCTGGAGACCGAGGAATGGCAGCTTGAGTCCTACACCGTCGACGGGCAGACGGAGGCGGCGGCGGCAAGCCTGCCCGCGGTGCTCGCGTTCCGGTCCGACGGAGGTTCGGGACCTGCAACGCCGTTCGGAGGGCGAGGTCACCGGCTCGAGCGGCTGCAACGGCATCGTGGGCACGTACAGCCGCGAGGCCGACGTCCTCACGTTGGCGGACCTCGAGCTCACCGAGGCAGCCTGCCCTGCGGACCTCGCTGCCCAGGAGGCCGCCATGGCGGCGGTGCTCCGCGCTCCGTCCGTGACCCTCGCGCTGGCGCCCGATCGGCTGACGCTCATGGCCACCGGTACGGACGATGCGCTCGAGCTCGTGACGACGACGCCCCTCGAGGGCTCCACCTGGCTGCTGGGGAGCATCCCCGGCAAGCCGCGGCCGAAGACGCCCGTGACGCTGCGCCTGGAGGGCGGCGTCGTGAGCGGCGAGGGTCCCTGCGGCGCCTACACCGGGACCTATCGGACCGACGGCCTCTTCGTCTCGATCCGGGAGCTCCGCGGCATCGGCTGAGGCAGATTGCCCGCGAAGGGAGCGGCAGCGCGAGTTCTTCAGCGCGCTCGAGCGAGCCACGCTGCTGGAGCGCGACCAGCCGGTCCTCGGCATGCTCGATGCGCAGGGCCAGGTGGTGGCCCGCTTCAAGCGCCCGGGCGCACCGTAGCCGCGCTCAGCAGGGCGTCGGTCGCGGCGATGGGGTCCTCGTCGCCTCTGTGGCGAGGTACCGTCGGACCATCATCGTGCCACTCATCGGTCGTCACCGGCCCGGTCCGGGCCATCGTCGCCAGAAAGCCGGCGCGGTCGAGCTGACGCTGCTCGAGGTCGGCCTGGGAGCGGTCCACGCGGTCGGCCAGCTCCGGCATGATCGCCCCAGGCGTAGTGCTCGAATCCATCGGTCGCTTCGTCCCAGGTCGGCCAGGACCGCGGGCGGGCGCCGCTGCAGGTGTCCCTGGCCGTCGCGCTCGGTCGGCCGCAGGTAGTGAGCCGCCCTCGACGCGGGTGCCTCGGACGGTCTCATCGACGACCAGGACCAGACCGAGCCGACGGATGGCATCGTCGGGCAGCGATGCCGGCACGGCACGCAGTCGATCGAAGACTCCCTGGAGGTCCGGCCCCGCCAGCACGAGGCCGACACAGAGACCACCGCGCAGGAGAGCCGACAGGCGCGCGAGCGTCGGTGCCTCGTCATCCGCGTCGAGGAGCACGAACGGGCGCCCGGGATCGACCGACAGCAGGGCGCCGGCGACGGCCGACCGCTCCGCCAGCGACGCCGGCCCCGTGACGACGAGCGGCACCTCGCCCTCGACGAGCAGCCAGACAAGCGCTGCCAGCTCCGGGTCAACGGCACGTTCGACGACCAGCCCGGCGAGGTTCGTGTGCTGCACGAGCCCAGTATGGGTCAGGCGTGCGAGCCGAGCCGCATGTCGACACGATGGCGCAGCGTTGGCAGAGGCCGCCGGCCGACGGGATCCTGTCCACGACGATCCGGAGCACGTCGCTTGACGAACGTGACAGGGCGCGCATAGACTGCGCGGCGGCCGACGCTCGCCCGGCCTTGCACACAGGAGAACCCTGCCAGATGACCAGCATCCGCCTGACCAGCACCGTGGCCGCCCGGCCGCGGACGGGCGCGCCCTTCGGCGCCCCGGATGCGGGAGATCTGTGCCCTTCGTAGACCCTCCAGGCGCTGACGCGCCAGCAGGTCGAGTGCCGGAGGGCCAGATGGGGCCCCCGGCTTTTTTGATGCCCTCACGCTCCCGAGGCATCGACGCAGCCGAGACTCCCGCGCCTCCACGAGGCAGCCCGTCCCGACGACATCGAAAGCCCAGGAGCAGACCATGGCCATCACCACAGAAGAGCTCCCGACGGCGGATCGCGACCTGACCCGCGCCTGCCCGACGTGCGACGCATCGAGCGCGCCGGGCGCGCCGCCTTCCCGACGGCCCGCCGGCCCTGCTCGTCGAGCACGTCTCGCAAGCGGTTCACGCTCGGCCGCAAGAAGAAGGTCGTGACCGCCGTCGACGACGTCTCGCTGCGCATCGAGCGCGGCGAGGTCTACGGCGTCCTCGGCGCCAACGGGGGCGGCAAGTCGACGCTCATCCGGCTCGTCAGCACGCTGCTGACGCTGGACTGCGGGCCGCATCGAGGTCTTCGGCCACGACGTCGTCCGCGACGAGATGGCCGTCAAGCGGCTCATCAACCGGGTCTCGGTGGACGCCGCCTTCTTCAAGAAGCTGTCGCCCTACGAGAACCTCGTCTACGCCGCCCGCCTCTACGGCCTGCCGGCCGGCGAGGCGCGCCGGGAGGCCGAGCGCATCCTGGCCCGCCTCGGCATCGCCAGGAACGCGGCTCGGCGAGCCGCTCGAGCAGATGAGCCGCGGCATGCAGCAGAAGGTCGCCATCGCCAGGGCCATCCTGACGAGCCCGACCCTGCTGCTCCTCGACGAGCCCACGACCGGCCTCGACCCGCGCAGCAAGCTCGACGTCCAGACCTTCATCGAGGAGCTCCGCGAGCAGCACGACGCGACGATCGTGCTGACCACGCACGACCTGGCCGAGGCCGAGCGGCTCTGCGACCGGCTCGCGATCCTCGATCGCGGCCGCCTCGTCGTGGAGGGCACGCCCGACGAGCTCAAGGCACGCGTCCAGCGCGAGCACGGCCTGCCGCCCACGCTGGACAGCGTCTTCATGACCTGGACCGGACGCTCCCTCGACGACGACGTCGAGAGAGGACGACGCGCCGATGACTCGACGCCCGCACGACACACCACGAGAAAGGAGGTGGGTTGACGTGATGCACCCCGAGATCGCTCGGCACCTGCACGAGCAGCGCCTGCGCGACCAGCGACGCCGCTGGCCGGTCGTCGACCGGATGGCGGCGGCCGAGCGGCGCGCCCGCGCCGCGGCCGCTCGGTGCGCCGCGCGGTCGGTCGGCACGCTCGTCCGCATCGGCACTGGCCATCGAGGCCGAGCCGCGTCAGCCGGTCGCCTCCCGATGACGGAGGCGACCGGCTCCCTCCCGACCGAAGGAGCCCCCACCCATGGCCTTCCTGACGCGCGAGCTCACCGCGAGCTTCGCCTTCATCGAACGCAACTTCTTCCTGACCCGGCGCTACTGGGGCTGGGAGATCGCCTGGCTCGTCTACGCCACGACGAGCGCGCTCTCGATCGCCTTCATCGGCGTCGAGCAGGGCGACCAGGCCCTGGTGCTGACGCTGATGATCGGCGCCGTCTTCTGGAACTTCCTGTCGATCGTCTTCGGCTTCATCGCCGAGACGGTCGCCTGGGAGCGCTGGGAGGGCACGCTCGAGTACACCTTCATGGCGCCCATCCGGCGCTGGACCCAGCTGCTGGGCTCGACGCTCTACGCGGTCATCTACGGGCTCGTGCACACGGCTCGTGATGCTCGTCGTCCTGACCCTCTTCTTCGGCCTCGACCTCGGCGCACGCGGACCCGCTGACGGCCATCGTCTTCCTGGCCATCGGCTCGCTCTCGTTCATCGGCATCGGCATGATGGCCGCCATCCTGCCGCTCATGTACGTGGAGCGGGGCGCGCAGATGACGTTCGTGCTGCAGTCGGCGCTGCTCCTCGTGAGCGGCGTGTACTACAGCATCGAGGTGCTGCCCGAGTGGATGCAGGTGCTGGCGCGGCTCTCGCCGGCGACCTACGTCCTGGAGGGCATGCGCGCCGGCCTCATCGAGGGACGCCCGTGACGGACCTGCTCGCACCTGCTCTGGCCGCTGCTGATCATGGCCGTCGTCTTCATCCCGCTGGGCCTCTGGACCTTCGGCCGCGCCGAGCGCTACGCCAAGCGCACCGGCCGCCTCAAGAGGGTCGGCTGATGGACGCCATCGAACGCCCGCGTCGCTCCTGGCCGAGCTCGGCTGGTCGGACGAGCGGGCGGCCGCCTTCGCGCCGCACGCCGCTGGCGGGCTCGTGCCCGGCCGCGTCGTGAGCAGCGGCGGGCGACGATGCGCCGTGACCGCGTGACGGCCTCGCGGAGGTCATCCTCCAGCGACGCTTCCGCCGTGAGGCGGCGGACGACGACCGACCTGCCCGCGGTGGGCGACTGGCTGGCCCTCGAGCCGGTCAGCGCGGTCCCGCCGCAAGGCCGCGCTGCGGGCGGTCCTGCCCCGGGCGGGCACGTTCATCCGCAACCGCGTCACCGACGGCACGGGCCAGGTCCTGGCCGCCAACGTGGACCTCGCCTTCCTCGTCTCGGGCCTCGACCACGACCTCAACCTGCGCCGCCTCGAGCGCTACCTCGCTGCTCGCCTACGACGGCGGGGTGACGCCCGTCGTCGTCCTCAACAAGGTCGACATCGCGCTCGACCTCGAGGCGGCCGTGACCGAGGTCCACGGCATGGCCGCCGGCACCCGCGTCGTCGTCACGCAGCGCCCTCACCGGCGACGGCCTCGACGAGCTCCGGAGCGATGCTCCCGGCGGGCCTCACCGGCTGCCTGCTGGGCTCGTCGGGGGTGGGCAAGTCCATCGATCACCAACGCGCTCCTCGGCGAGGAGCGCCAGGCCGTCCGAGCGCTGCGCGAGGACGACAGCAAGGGCCGCCACACGACCACCCGCCGGGAGCTCTTCCGCGTGCCCGGCGGCGGTCTGCTCATCGACACGCCGGGCCTGCGCACGGTCGGCGTGCTCGCCGACGAGGCGGCCTGGCCGCCGTCGTTCGCGGACGTGGAGTCGCTTGGCGCGGCGCTGCCGCTTCACCGACTGCCGGCACGAGGGCGAGCCAGGCTGCGCCGTCCAGGCGGCCATCGATGACGGCGGCTCTCGAAGCCGCGCGCCTGGCCAGCCATCACAAGCTGGAGGCCGAGCGAGCGCTGGCTCGAGCGACGCACCGACGCGCGCGCCCGCCACGCCGCAGAGCGGCGCTTCGGACGCCTCGTACGCGACGCCTCGCAAGACGGCCGCGCGGCACAAGCGGGGTCGAGACGCATGAAGGGACACGACATGCCGACCGAGACCATCGATGGCTGAGCCGTCCCGGCGCGCCGGCCATCCAGCGGCTGCGCTTCCGCACCTACGCCGGCCCGGAGGACATCGCCGGCCATGGCTCGAGCTCGCACCGGACGGTCAACCGCGCCGACGGCAACCCGGAGGTGTGGAGCGCGGAGGAGCATCGCCTCGAGTACGGGAGTCGGACGAACATCGACCCGCGCGAGGACGATCGTCCTGGCACTTCGTCGACGAGCGGCTCGTGGCCCTCTCCCGCATCGAGTGGATGGACAGCAACGATGGGCGAGCGTTTCTACGTCCACAACGGGCACGTCCATCCCGACTGGCGACGACGGGGCCTCGGCCGGGCCATGTTCGGGCGCAACGACGCAGCGGCTGGCCGAGAGCTGGCCGCCGGCCACGAGCACCCCGGCCGCGGGTGCTCGTCACGCATGGCGGAGCAGGGCGACGTGGGCGCGCATCGCGCTCGCCGCGCGCGGAGGGCTACGACCGCGTCCGCATCTACCACCACATGGTCCGGCCGGACATGAAGGACATCCTCCTGCCCCCGATGCGCCGACGGCCTCGAGGTGCGGCCGCTCCGGACGACCAGCTGCACCGCGCTCTGGGACGCCATGACCGAGGCCTTCCGCGACCACTTCGGTGGCGACGACACGCTCGCCCGCCGCCTACCGCCGCTGGTCGCAGGACCCCCACCTCGACCTCTCGCTGACCATGGCCGCCTTCGACGGCGACGAGATCGCCGGCGGCGCGTCATGGGCTACATCTACCCTGAGGAGAACGAGAGCACAGGGCTACCTGCGCGGCTGGACCGACCCCGTCTTCGTGCGGCGGCCCTGGCGCCGGCGAGGCCTGGCCTCGGCGCTCATCGGGCGGACGCTGGTCGCGCTGCGCGATCGGGGCATGACCTCGGCGCAGCTGGGCGTCGACTCGGAGAATGCCAACGAGGCCCTGACGCTGTACCAGCGCCACGGCTTCGAGGTCGTCCGCTCGACGATCCGAGTGGCACAAGCCGCTGGCGACGTAGCCGAGCGCAGCGACCGGTCGGACGTGCCGCAGGCTCGCCGAGCTGAGTCAGCCGGCCATCACCAGGGCAGGCGCCGGCGCTCGCGCCACGAGCGAGAGCCAGGGCTTCTCGCGGCCGATGCGTCGTCTGCGGTCCGTGGCCGGGCAGCACGGTGAGCCGTCATCGAGCGTCGCCAGGCGAGCGAGCGACTCGATCATCTGCTCCTGGCTGGCCCCGGGCAGGTCGACGCGTCCCCAGCCGCCGGCGAAGAGCGTGTCGCCGGTGAAGAGGAGGCGGTCCTCCTGCGGCAGAGCAGGCAGACGGAGCCCTCGGTGTGACCGGGGGTGTGGAGGACCTCGAGGTCGATCTCGCCGAAGCGGATGTGCGAGCCCTCGGCGAGGTCCAGGGCGGGCAGGCTGGGCGGGATGGGGAAGGGCGCCGACATGCGCTTCGGGTCGCTCGAGGCCGTGGCGATCGGCGCGGTGGACGGCCAGCGTGGCGCCGGTGGCGATGACGACCTCGGCGTTGTCGCCGATGTGGTCCCAGTGGCGGTGGGTGCTGATGACGAAGCGCAGCGCCCAGCCCTCGTCCGCGAGCTGCTGCGTCAGCCAGCGCACCGATGGGCGTGGCGGTGTCGATGGCGATGGCCTCCCGCGTGCGGTCGTCGGCCAGGACCCAGACGTTGGTGGCGACCGGCCCGGTGGTCAGCTGCAGCACCTTCATGGCGCGGAGCATAGCGGCGCCGTCGGGCCCCGTCGACGCATCCGTCGGGCTCGGGGTGGCTACGATTGGCGCGAGTCAGGGCCCTGCGACCGGAGGAGGTGGCCGATGGCCGAGCGACTCGGGCTTCCGCTTCACCTGGTACGGCCACTCCTGCGTCGAGGTCGAGAGCGAGGCGGGCACCCGCATCCTCTTCGACCCCTGGTTCGGCAACCCACGCTCACCGGTGCCCGCCGACGAGCGTCGACCGCTGCGACGTCCTGCCTCGTGACCCACGGCCACCACGACCACCTCGGCTGCGGCGCCCGGCGAGCATCGCGGCAGGCCGACTGCGCTCGCCATCGCGCGCCGGACGCCGACCGGCCTGGCCGGCCATCCACGAGCTCAGCCTGTGGCTCGAATCGCTCGACGCTCGGGGCCGAGGTCATCGGCATGAACAAGGGCGGCACGGTCGAGGTGCGCGGCCTCCGCGTGACGCATGGTCCACGCCGACCATTCGGCGGGCGACTGTCGAGCGCCCGCGCCGGCGATGCCCATGCACCTCGGCGAGCCGGTCGGCTTCGTCGTGCGAGCTCGAGAACGGCCGCCGCATCTACCACGCCGGCGACACGGCCGTCTTCGGCGACCTGCGCCTCATCGGCGAGCTGCACCAGCCCGACGTCGCCTTCCTGCCCATCGGCGGCCACTTCACGATGGGTCCGGCCGGTGCTGCGCGCGCGGTCGAGCTCCTCGGCGTCACGACGGTGGTGCCCATCCACTACGGCACGCTTCCCGATCCTGGCCGGCACGCCGGACCAGCTGCGCGAGGAGCTCGAGCACCTCGAGGCTCGGGCGACGTGCCGCGTGCCATCGCGCCCGAGCCCGGCGAGACGGTCCGCTGAAGTCGACTGGCGGCCCTTACATCGCCGCTGACGTCGCCGCGCCGCGGCGCGCTCACGGGCGGCGATCTATCCTGCCGTCCGTGAAGACCATCCTCGTCGTCGACGACGAGCCGCAACATCATCGAGCTCGTGCGCCTCTACCTCGAGCAGGCCGGCTTCGCCGTCGTCGAGGCGCGGGACGGGACCGAGGCGCTGCGGCAGCACGACCGCGTCGACCCCGACCTCATCGTGCTCGACCTCATGCTGCCCGGCAGTCGACGGCATCGAGGTGACGCGCGAGGTCCGGCGGCGCGGCGAGACGCCCATCCTCATGCTCACGGCCCGGGGCGAGGACATCGACCGCATCGTCGGCCTCGAGCTCGGCGCCGACGACTACCTCACCAAGCCCTTCAACCCCCGCGAGCTGGTGGCCCGCGTGAAGGCCATCCTGCGCCGCGCCGACCCGGCGCTGCGCGGGCCGCCCGCCCGATGGACGTGGGCGACCTGCGGGTCGACCCGCGCCGGCGCGAGGCCTACGTCGGCGACCGCCGCCTCGACCTGCGGCCGCGCGAGTTCGACCTGCTGGCGGCACTCGCGCGCGACCCGGGCGTCGTGTGGAGCCGCGACGACCTCCTCTCGTCGGTGTGGGGCACGGACTTCCCGGGCGAGACCCGGACCGTCGACGTCCACGTCTCGGAGCTGCGCCGCAAGCTCGGCGAGGACGGCCCGCCCATCGAGACCGTCAAGGGCGTCGGCTACCGGCTCGTGCCGCCGGCGCGCGAGCGGCTGGCCTGAGGCGTGAGGACGCCATGGGCACCGTCCGCGCGCGCATCGGCGCTGGCCCTCCTGGTCGTTCGCCGTCGTCACGCTCGCTGACGGTCGGCGGCGCGCTCTGGGTCGCCCTGCGGGACCTGCACCGCGACGCCGCACTCGGCTCGCTCGCCGAGCTCACGGTGCCCTACGCGAGCCAGGCCCGCCAGCGCTTCCCGCTCGAGCTGCTGCGACCGCTCTCGGACGACGAGCCATCCGCGCACCGAGGCCTGCGCGCCGTTCCGGGAGAGCCGCCAGGGCGCAGCGCGCCACCGAGGCCTTCGACGACGTTCGTGCAGGACAGGCCCAGGAGGAGATCGATGCCGCCGGGCATCTCGGTCCTGCTCGTCTCGGACGACCGCACCATCGTCCGCGATCCCGACACCGGCGCCATCGGGACGGTCGATCCAGCGCCCGGCGTCTGCGAGCCGCGCCGACGCGCGGCGAGCGTGCAGACGGGCACGGCCGAGATCGAGGGCCTCGGCGAGGTCCTCTACGCGGCCACGCTCGATCCGCGAGCCGCTCCTCGACCGCGCCGTGCCCACGCTCGTCCTCGCGCGCGCGGACGACTCGGCGCGCTCGCCACGGCCGACCTCGTCCGGGCCCTCGCGGTGGCCGCGCTCGTCCTCCTCGCTCGTCGGCATCCCGCTGGCCGTCGGCCTGAGCCGCTCGGTGGCCGCGCCGCTGCGCCGCCTGGCCGCCGCCTCGGGCACGGTCGCCGCGTGGCGTGTGCCCGACGCCGCTGCCGACCAGCGGGCCGACGGAGGTGGCCGAGGCGAGCGCAGCCTTCAACGCCATGGCCGCCGAGGTCGACGCCACGCGCGCAGGCGCAGCGCCAGCTGCTGGCCGACGTGCGCCACGACCTGCGCACGCCGCTCACCGTCATCGGCGGCTTCGCCGAGGCGCTCCGCGACGGCACGGCCAGTGGCGCGGCGGCCGAGCGGGCCGCCGACGCCATCGCCGACGAGGCCGGCCGCCTGGAGCGCATGCTGAGCGACCTCGACCATCTGACCGTGCCGGGGCCGAAGGCCCGCTCCTGCGCCTCGGAGCCGCTCGATGCGCGCTGGACGTGGCGGCGTCAGCCGTGGAGCGCTTCACGGGCGAGGCCGAGGCGCGCGGCCAGTCGCTCGCCCTCGCCGGCGGACGGTCTCGAGCGCCGGATCCGGCCTCCTGATCGCGGACCGCGACGCGCTCGACCGCATCCTCGGCAACATCGTCGCCAACGCCCTCGCCCACGCACCGTCGCCCGGCGGCCACATCGGCGTCGAGGTCAGCGCCCGTCCGGCCGGACGAGCCGGCCATCGGCGGCCCCGGAGGCTGGGCGGGTCGCGCCGGCGTGCTGCTCGCCGTCCGCGACGACGGCCCCGGCATCCCCGCCGCAGCGCTGCCGCACGTCTTCGACCGCTTCTATCGCGCCGACCCGTCGCGCGCGACCCGCGGCTCCGGCCTCGGCCTGGCCATCGTCCGCGACCTCGCCGATGCGCACGGCGGCCGGGTCTTCGCCGAGAACTCCCGTCGACGGAGGCGCACGCGTCGGTGTGGTCTGCCGGTCGACGGACGGCCGCCGCGGCCGCCCCTGATCGAGCGGCGCCGCGCGGGCACCGATCCGGCAGGCCGAGGGTCGCGCGCGTGCGGGCGCGTCGCTATACTCGTGCACAGGCCGGTCGCGCCGCGCTCACGACCCTCGCGGCTGGCCCATCCCTCCTCCTTCATCCGGGAGCGCTGCACGCGTGAGCTCGAACATCGGCCAGAGCTACCCCTACAGCAGCGAGACGGAGGCGCGAGCGCGCGGCGGCCGTGGCCGCAGGCCCTGGAGGCGTTCAGCGGTCTGGCAGACCGCGTCGCGGCCGAGTCCTCGCCGCTCGGTGATGTCGAGCCCGCCGACCATGGCGCGACCCGCCACGATGGTGGACGTGGGTCTGCCCCAAGGGTGACGCCAGCGGGGCGGCTGCACGTCGCGGGCTACGCGCGCGAGCGCCACGCGCTGTACACGGTCTGCGACACCTGCGGAGCGACGTTCCTGCGCTGAAGGCCGCCGGCCGCGGCGTTCCCGAGGGCGGGTCAGGCCGTGCCGTGCGAGGCACGCTGACGGTAGAGTCGTGGGGATGCAGTCGCGCCAAGGCCTGCTCCGGGACCCCGGTCGTCTCCTGGCCATGGCCATCCTCGTCGTCTGCGGGGCCGCCGTGGCCGTCTGGGTGCTGGCGCGTGGTGACCTCGTCGGGGCGGATGCCCGGGCCTACTGGGGCGGCGTCCGACTGTGGCTCGGCGGTGGCGACCCGCTCGACCCGCCTCCGCCGTACCTGCCGTACGTCTACTGGTCCTGGTCCCTGCCGCTCTTCGCGCCATGGGCGGCGCTGCCCTGGGAGACGGCCTGGTTCGTCTATCGGGCCTTCAACGTCATCCTGCTCGTCTGGAGCGTGGCCTGGGCCTATCGCCAGCATCCGCTGGCCACGGCCCTCCTGTTCCTGCTCATCACGCCGGCGCTCGCCGCGACCCTCGACACCGGCAACGTCACGTTCCTCTGCGCCATGGGCATCTGGGCGACGCACTTCGTGGGGCCACGACTCGGCGGCTTCCTCTGGGCGCTCGCGGCGGCGCTCAAGTGGTTCCCGGCGCTCCTCTTCCTCATCCTGCCGGCACGAACCAGGCTCTGGGGCCTCGGCTGGGTCGCGCTCTTCGGCATCCTGACGCTCGCGACGTGGCCGCAGGCGGTGCGGCAGCTCGACCTCGTCATCGGCTTCCCGCGGCCCTTGCGCATCGACTACCTGCTGCTCATCTGGGCCGCCGTCCCCTGGATCTGGGCGCACCCGTCCTGGTTCGAGTGGCGGACCTGGGACCGGCCAGCTCCGCGAGGCGCGGCGAATCATCGGCACGGCGCTTGTGGGCTGGTGGCGATCACCGCGACGGCTCGGCGCGGCGCGCGATGCGACCCTCCGGGAGGCTCGGACGTTCCTCGGCCTGGCCTGATCAGCGCTGCTCGGGACTGGCCGCCATGCCGTCTGCCCCTTCCGTCTGGCATGCGGCACACCAGTAGAGCCGGCGAGGCGGTCGTCCCAGGGCCACCGACCGGATGAGCGTCCCGCAGCGCAGACAGGGCCTCCCGGCCCGCCGATAGACCCACAGGCGCTCACCTCTGCGGTCCGGCCGCGCGCCCGGGGAAGCGCCGTCAGGGTCGGGCCGTGTCGTCCGAGGCCCGCCAGCGAGGTTCGCGCGCAGGAGGCGTGCACCGGTCCGCGCGAGACGCTCCAGCGTTTCGGGCGAGAGGGAGCCGACAGGCGCGAAAGGGTCGACCCGCTCGACGAAGAGGATCTCGCTGCGGTAGACGTTGCCCGAGGCCCGCGACCGCCCGCTGGTCGAGGAGCGCCTCGGCGATCGTCTGGGAGCCTCGCGCCGGGAGCCTGCAGGCGAGCCACCGCGGCCTCGACGTCAGGCGGCTCGGCGAGGAGGTCCGGGCCGAGGGAGGCGAGGCTCGGATGGAGCGCCACGGCGCGGCTGTCGAGGAGCTCGACGACCGGCGCATCGAAGCAGACGGCCACGTTCGACCGGGTCTCGAGGACGGCGACCGCGGCGTCACGGCGTCGTCGCCACGGCTCCCCGGGTCGGTAGCGGTGCCAGGAGCCCTGCATCCCCAGGTGGGTGTGCAGCGTCAGCCCGCAGTCGAAATCGATGAGCAGGTGCTTGCCCTGGCTTCGCACCGCGCCGATCCGGCTGCCCACGACCCTCGCCAGCTGGGCTCCGCCCGGGCGCGCCGGAGGCAGCCACGACCTCGGCGCCGACCAGCGCTCGCTCCAGGACGTCCGCCGTCCGGCGGAGGGTGTCGCCCTCAGGCACCGGCGCGAAGGCCCGCGCCCGGTCCGGGCCGTCCCGCCGGCCGGTCCCAGGACGAGGCCGCGATATCCCCGCCGGAAGCCCAGCGCCTCGAGGCGCGGCCGGTGGGGCGATGACTCGATCGGGAGCCCGTCGATGCGTTCGACCTGGAGCCGGCGGAGCCGGTCGTCCGTGAGCAGGTTCCCGAGCGCCTCGATCGCGGCCGAGGCCACCGCGTCGTCATCGAACGGTGCGAAGGTGAGCAGCGAGCGGCCGCCGCGCTCGAGGTACAGCGCCAGGTCGCCGTCGTGCAGCACGACGTAGGCGCCCGCGGCACGGCTGGGCGTCCGCCCATGGCGGGACTCGTCGCGCGGCCAGGCCAGCGCGGCACCGTACGCGTTGGCAGGGTCAGCGGCCGCCAGGATGATCGTCCTGCGGCCCGCTGTCCGAGGCACGGCCGCCCGGATCCCGAGCCAGGCCGCGCAGCCGGTCGACCGCGCCGGCCACGCGCGAACTGGGCGCCTCCGAGCCCCTCGACGAAGTAGCCTCGCCGGACGCGGCCGCGTTCCTCCATCTCGCGGAAGACCGGGTAGACGGCGCCGAAGCCGCCGGCCGTGCCCTCGGCCATGACGGCGTCGCGGGTGACCACGCCGTAGCGCTCCAGCAGACCAAGGGCCGCGCGCTGTCAGCCGCTCGGTCGCTGACGGCTCGGCTGCCACCGGCCAGGAGCGTCATCGAGCGCACCGCGTCCGCGACGAGCGACCAGCGGCCAGCAGCCTCGGGCGGCCCGAGTCGGGCGCCGGCCCTGGGTCTCGCCGGGCTCGCGCGGCGGTCGCCGCCGCGTCTCGGCCAGCGCAGGGCGCGGAGCGGCGCGAACGTGTCGTTGCTGACCTCGCCGGCCCAGACGAGGTCCCAGAGGGCATCGAGCATCTCCCGCTCGGTGGGCCGCCGGTGCCCGCGCGCCTGGGCAGCCTCGAGCGCCGCGACCATCAGATCGCGGTGGAATGAGGCGCCGCGTGCCGCAAGGCGGGACCGGAGTGCGTCGCGGAGCCAGTCCTCGGTGCCATCGACCGCGCGGGCCATCGGCGGCTCGGTGCCTGCGCCAGCCGGGTCGGCAGCAGCAGGCCCAGCCGGTCGGGCCGGTACAGGGCCACCCGGCCGTCGTCGCGCCCGAGACTCCCGGCTCCCACCCAGACGACCTCGCCTGCCGCTCCGAGCTCATCGAGCATCTGTGGGCGATAGCCGCGCACGCGAGCCGGCAGGACGTCGCGCTCGAGCACGCTGGCGGGCAGGGGTACGCCCTCGAGCTGGGCGATGACCTCGGCCAGGCGATCGAGGCCGCCCACGCCGCTCCCGACACCCTGCCAGGCGGGCAGGAAGCGCGCCAGCGCGGTCGGCTCCACCGGCTCGATCTCGCGGCGCAGCCGGGCGAGCGAGCGGCGCCTGATGAGCCGGAGTACCTCCTGATCGCACCATTCGCGCTCCACGCCCCCAGGGCGCAGCTCACCCCGGACGAGGAGACCCCCGGCCATGAGGTCTTCGAGGGTCCGCTCGACGACGCCGACGCGGCAGGTTCCAACGGGTCGCGGGCGCCTCGGTCAGGAACGGCCCGTGGCTGCGGGCCCAACGCGCCAGGAGCGTTGTCAGTGCGTCGCGGGTAGGGGCCAGGAAGGGCTCGGGCACGCCGACGGGTGGCGAGGCGCCGACGCCGTCCCGATACCGCCCGACGTCCTCGATGGCGACCCATCGCTCCTCGCCCCCGATGCGCATGCGGGTGGCGCGACGGTCCGCGAGCAGCGCCTCGAGTCCACTCCCCGGCGGCGCGGCGCCGCGACGCCGACTCGGCCCCTCGGACGCGGGCCGCCACCTCGTCGGCGGTCAGGTCGCCGAGCCGGCGCAGGAGGTCGTGGACCCCATCGGCCGAGCCTGCAGCGCGATCCTCGGTGAGCGCCTGCAGCTCGAGCTCGAGCTCGGCCAGCGCCTCGCCATCGAGCAACTCGCGGAGCTGCTCCGCGCCGAGCAGCTCGCGCAGCAGGTCCCGGTCGAGCGTGAGCGCCTGGGCGCGCCGGTCGAGCAGCGGGGCATCGCCCTCGTACATGTAGGTGGCGATGTAGTCGAAGAGGAGCGACGAAGCGAACGGCGACGCGCGCGACGTCTCCACGCTCACGACGCGGACCTCGCGGCGCTCCACGGCCGCCAGGAGCTCGCGCAGGGCGGGCAGGTCGAAGACGTCGCTGAGGACCTCGCGGTACGTCTCGAGGATGATCGGGAAGGAGCCGTACCGGCTCGCGACCGAGAGCAGCTGCGAGGCGCGCTGGCGCATCTGCCACAGCGGCGTGCGCTGGCCGGGCCGCCGGCGCGGCAGCAGGAGGGCCCGCGCGGCGTTCTCGCGGAACCGGCTCGCGAAAAGGGCCGAGCCGCCGACCGTTCCTGTGACGAGCTCCTCGACGTCCTCGGAGCCGATGAGCACCGCGGCCTCGGCGACCGCGGCGACCGAGACCGGCCCAGGGCTGGCTGAGCCGTTCATGGCTCCACCGGCATCATCGGCGTCACCGGGATCGAGCATCGTCGACCCGTAGGCGCCCTCGGTGGCGGGCAGCCGGACGACGATGCCGTCGTCGGACCAGATGGGCTGCACCTCGAGGCCGAGCGACTCCCGCAGCCGCGCCTCGATGGCCAGCGCCCACGGGGCATGGACCCGGGCGCCGAACGGTGTCAGCAGGCAGATGCGCCAGTCACCGAGCTCGTCGCGGAACCGCTGCAGGACGATCGTCCGGTCGGTCGGCAGCGCGCCCGTCACCTCGTGCTCTTCCTCGAGATAGGCCACCAGGTTCTCCGCGGCGAGGGCGTCGAGGTCGTGGAGCTCCTGGAGGGCCCGGACGGCCCGCTCGCGTCCCCGCCTCCCCGATGCGGCGACGTCCCACGTCTCACGGGTGAAGGCTCCGAGCGCACGACCGAGCTCGACCGGCCTGCCCACGCCATCGCCCTTCCAGAAGGGCACCTTGCCGGGCTCTCCTGGAGCCGGCGTCACGAGCACCCGGTGGTGGTCGATGGACTCGATCCGCCAGGCGCTGGCCCCGAGGAGCACGACCTCACCGGCGCGCGCCTCGTAGACCATCTCCTCGTCGAGCTCGCCCACGCGCCGACCGCCCGTCCGGGCCGCTCGGGCGCGTGAGCCCGGCGACCCGTCGGCCGTCCCGTCATCAGCGAGGTAGACCGGAAAGAGGCCGCGATCGGGGATCGTGCCGCCCGATGTGATGGCCACGGTCCGTGCGTCGCGGCGTGCCTGGACGGTGCCTGCCACGCGATCCCAGACGACGCGCGGCTTCAGCTCGGCGAACTCGTCGGCGGGATAGTGTCCGGCCAGCATCCCGAGCGTGGCCTCGAAGGCGTCCCGGGACAGGCCGGCATATGTCTCGGCCTGGCGCACGGTGGCGAAGAGCTCGTCCACCGGCCAGGCCCGGTCGAGCGACATGGCCACGAGCTGCTGGGCGAGGACGTCGAGCGGGTTGCGTGGCACGACGGTGGGCTCGATGGCCCCCTCGTGCATGAGCCGGGTGACGACCGCCGTCTCGAGGAGGTCTCCCCGGTACTTCGGGAACAGGACGCCGCGCGAGGGCTCACCGATGCGGTGGCCAGCCCGGCCGACGCGCTGCAGCCCCTGGGCGACGGAGAGCGGCGACTCGACCTGGATGACGAGGTCGACGGCGCCCATGTCGATGCCCAGCTCGAGCGACGAGGTGGCCACGATGGCCGGCAGCGACCCCGACTTGAGCTGTTCCTCGATGAGGAGCCGCTGCTCGCGGGCGATCGAGCCATGGTGGGCGCGCGCGACGGGCTCCCCGGCCAGTTCGTTGAGGTTCAGGGCGATGCGCTCGGCAAGACGGCGGCTGTTGGTGAAGACGATGGTGCTGCGGTGCGCACGCACCAGCTCCAGGATGCGCGGGTAGATCGACGGGCCAGATCGAGGTGCGGGCGTCGGGTCCGGCGGCCGGTCCGCCCGGCGCCTCCTCGAGCGGGATGGGCTCGCCGAGACGGCTCATGTCCGCGACCGGCACGACGACCTGCAGCTCGAGCGCCTTGCGGATACCGGCATCGACGATGGTCACCGGCCGCGGCTCACCCTCCTGGTCCCCGGGCGCTGCTCGTCGTCGTCCGCCGAGGAATGCCGCCACGGTCGAGAGCGGGCGCTGCGTGGCCGAGAGACCGATGCGCTGCGGCGCCCGTGCGGTCAGGGTCTCGAGCCGCTCCAGAGAGAGTGCGAGGTGTGACCCCCGCTTGGTCGCGGCAAGGGCGTGGATCTCGTCGACGATGACCCAGCGGACCGAGCGGAGCGCCTCGCGCGCCTGCGACGTGAGGATGAGGTAGAGGGACTCAGGGGTCGTGACCAGGATGTCCGGAGGATGCTTGCCGAAGGCGCGACGTTCCGCGGCGGGTGTGTCGCCGGTGCGCATCCCCACCCGCACCTCGGCGACCGGCCGACCGAGCCGCTCGGCGGCGAGCGCGATGCCGGCCAAGGGGGCGCGGAGGTTCCGGTCGATGTCGTGGGCGAGCGCCTTCAGGGGCGAGACGTACAGGACGCGCAGGCGGGCATCGGTCGACGGCGCAGGATCTCGGTGAGGATCCGGTCGAGGCACCAGAGGAAGGCGGCCAGCGTCTTGCCGCTCCCGGTCGGCGCACAGATGAGCGTGTGGTCGCCGGCGGCGATGGCCGGCCAGCCCTCGGATTGCGGGGCTGTGGGCGCCTCGAAGGACGCCGAGAACCACTCGCGCGTGGCGGGATCGAAGGGTCGGAGCGGATCTGGCGGTGACTTCCGGGTGCGGGCGGGCACGGGACCCGCATCCTACCATCGACGCCGCGATTCAGCACATGCGTTCTACATAATATGGCGTGCTGATACCATGATGACATGCATCGCACCACACTCATACTGCCTGACGACCTGGCGGCCCGATCTGCGGACGGCTCGCCGCGGACCGAGGCGTGTCCATGACCACCATCATCCGAGAGGCGATCGGCCGATGGGCGATCCAGCTGCTCCCCAGGCGTTGACACTCGACTCGCTCCGCCTCGCGATGGTATCGGGCGTCGCAGCCGGCGCTACTTCTGGCATTCATTCGCCCACGGAATGCGACGCAGCGGGACACAGCCAGGAGCGAGGTCGATCCCAAGCGCCGGCGTCAGATCGAGGTCATCTTGAGCGTGGACACGCTCAGTCTCCTTGGCACAGACACCAGGGACGCCTTCCGGCCCGCTCGAAGCCTGCCTCCCATTGCGTCCTCGAATGAGCGGCAAGAACGCGAACGCCGTGAGACGTGCTTTCCGCCGAACGCGCACCAATTCACGGGCGTATGCTCGATAATCGATGATTGACTGAGCTGGTCGAACGTCCTGCATGCGCGGTGCCGTCGTCGTGCGGCGGACTCGCTCCGAAGGAGGTGACTCGATGGGCCAGCTGGACAGGTTCAGGCTCGACGATCGCGTCGTCTTCATCGGCGGTGGCGGGGGCGCCATCGGGTCGGCCATGGCCGTCGCCTTCGCCGAAGCGGGCGCCAGGGTCGCCGTCGTGGACGTCGCCCAGGAATCGGTCGATTCCACCGCGACGCGGGTGTCCGAGGCCGGCGGCGAGTGCCTGCCCATGGCGGGTGACATGACCGACCGGGCTGCAGCCGACGAGGTCGTGCGCCAGACCGTCGAGCGGTTCGGCCGGCTCGACATCGTCGTCAACGCCATCGGCGGGGGGCGGGCAAGGTCCTCTTCGACGCGCAGGAGTACCCCGACGACGCCTGGCAGTGGATCTACGACATCAATGTCCGCTGCACGCTCGTGCCCACGCAGGCGGCCGTCAAGGCGATGATCGCGGCCGGCACGCGGGGCAAGGTCCTGAACATCAGCTCGGTGCGCGCGGCACTCGGCATCCGGGCCGGCTACTCGGCCTACGTCGCGGCGAAGGGCGCCATCAGCTCGCTCACCCGTCAGTGGGCCACCGAATGGGCGCCCCACGGGATCAACGTGAACGCCATCTCGCCGACCTTCGTCGACACGCCGCAGGTGGCCATGCTCCTGGGCGACCCGGCATTCAAGAAGGCTCTCACCGACCGCATCCCGTTGGGGCGCGTGGGCGGCACCGATGACCTCGTGGGCGCGGCCATCTTCCTCTGTTCGGATGCGGCAGCCTTCATCACCGGCCAGATCCTGGGCATCGATGGCGGCCTGACCGCGACCCAGTAGCCAGCACGACCGGGAGGGATTCGATCGTGGAACCGCCCATGGAACAGGTCACCGCGAACGTCTATGCGAACACGCGCATCCGCGGCTGCAACCCGAGCTACGTCGTCACGAGCGACGGCGTCGTGGTCATCGACACGCCGCAGCTGCCGACCCGCGCCGTGGCCATGCGTGCCGAGGCCGAGGCGCACGGGCCGATCCGATACCTCATCAACACCGAGCACCACGTCGACCACATCTTCGGGAACTACTGGTTCAAGGGCGCTGGCACGGTCGTCAACCACCAGGGGCTGTACGACAACTTCATGGTCGTGGCGCCCATCCTCGACCCGTTCGCCTATGCGCGAGGAGGCCATCCCGACCGACGACCCCGATGGCGCTGCCCTCTTCCCCGACCGTGACGAGTACTACAGGGACCCCAACAAGGGCCGCATCGTCTTCACCGGCGACCTCGTGCTGCGGGTCGGCGAGACGACCTTCCGCTGCCTGCACACGCCGGGCCACACGCCGGGGCAGCTGGCCGTGCACGTGCCCGAGGAAGGCGTCGTGTTCACGGGCGACACGATCTTCAACCAGTGCCAGACCTGGCTGATGACCTCGGACATCGACGGTTGGCTGACGGCCCTCGAGCGCATCCGGACGCTCGACTTCGAGCACCTCGTTCCAGGGCATGGTCCGGTCACCGATCGCTCGGCTCTCGATGACCAGCGCGCCATCCTGCTCGAGTGGCGCGCCGGCGTCGCTGCCGCTGTGGCCGAGGGGCTGTCGCGCGAGGAGACGCAGGCCCGCGTCAACTTCAAGGACCGCTTCCCGGTCGACATCGGTCAGGAGTACATGATGGACTACATCATGTCCCACAACGCCGGCGCCCTCTGGGACAGGATGACCGCGCAGCCGCCCCGCGACGGCTGATCCGCGGGTCAGGCGCGGCCGGCGGCGACCTCGTCCTCGCGGGTCCGACCGGCCAGGCGGATGAGGTCCTCGTGGAGCTCGAACCAGACGCCGTGGTAGCTGTCGACGCGCGGTGAGGCGATGAAGCGTCCGTCACCGCTGGCGGCCGCCTCGGCCGCGGCCGACAGGCGCCGGGCGTAGCTCTGCAGGCGGGGCAGGCCCGCCACGAGCGGCGCGATCCAGGCATCGGCATCGGCGTGCAGGGCGGCGAGACGGGCCAGCACATCCGCGTCGTAGGCGGCGTCGGTGTGATCGTTCAGCACCTGCCGGCCGTCCATCTCTCGCATCTGCCAGGCGGTGACGATGACCTTCATGCGCCCGTCGAGCGCGATGAACCCGTCGAGCGCGGCATCGGCCGCGGCCGGCCCCATGGCCTGTCGGTCGGCCGCCAGCATCTCCGCGGCCAGAGACTGGCCCGTCGCGGTCAGGCTGAACATGCCGCCGCTGGCACTGGCGATGCCGGTCCGCCGCAAGCGCGTCGAGGAGCCGGGCAGCCTCCTCGGGCGCGACCCCGAGGGCCGGGGCCAGCAGGTCCGGGGTCACGTAGCCCTTGATGGTGAGCGCGCGGATGGCGTCGTCACGCGTGGCCTCGCCTGCCCCGGGCGCGGTCGGCTCGTCGACCATCGTGCGCACCTCCCCTCCCCCGATGTCGATCCCCAGCTCGGCCGCCCAGGCGAGCAGCACGGCGGCCTCCGGCACGGTCGAGTGGGTCGCAGCGACGACGCCGGCGTAGACCTCGCCGCTGTGCCCATCGATGCTGAGCACGTCGCCCTCACGCCAGCTGCCCCCGCCGATCGATCACCCGTGCCGTCGGTCACCTGGACCTCAGAGGCTCCGACGACCGCCGGGATGTCCCAGCCCCGCGCCACGACCGCGGCATGGCAGGCGAGTCCGCCGGTCGACGTCAGGATGCCGACCGAGCGGGCCATCCCGTGGACGTCGTCGGGAGAGGTCTCCGTGCGCACGAGCAGCACCTCGGTCCCCGCATCGGCCATGCGCACGGCAGCCTCCGGCGTCGTGGCGATCGCCCCCGATACGAGGCCCGGTGACGCTCCCAGACCGCGGGCCACCACGGGGACGTCGATCCGCGCCTCACGCATGACTGAGGGCGGGTCGGCCAGGATGTCGCGCACGCGCTCGACGGCCTCGGCACGCGAAAGCGGGAAGTCGGGATCCTCCGCCATCTCGATGGCCATCCGCAGGGCGGACTGGGCGCCACGCTTGGCGATGCGGTTCTGGAGGAGCCACAGCCGCCCCTCCTCGATGGTGAACTCGATGTCGCAGGCGTCGCGATGATGGCGCTCGAGCAGGCGCGCGACGCTCCGCAGCTCGGCCGCCACTCGCGGCAGCCGGTCATCGAGGACGGCGATCGGCTCTGTCACGTGGGTGCCCGCCACGACGTCCTCGCCCTGGGCGCCGAACAGGACGTCGCCGTAGAGGACGTCCTCCCCGGTCGCCGGGTCGCGCGTGAAGAGCACGCCCGTGGCCGAGTCCGGTCCGCGGTTGCCGAAGACCATGGCCTGCACGACGACGGCCGTCCCGAGGTCCGCGGAGATGCCTTCTCGCTCCCGGTAGGCCTTCGCCCGATCGCTGTCCCAGCTCCGGAAGACGGCCTCGATCGCGTGGCGAAGCTGAAGCCATGGGTCCTCCGGCACGTACGTGTCACCGACGACGTCGCGGAACATCGTCACGAGGCGGGCGCGGCAGGCCGTGGCGAAGGCAGCATCCCCGGCGGCGCGCGCGAGCCCCGGCGTCGCCGCGTCGGTCAGCCCGAGGTTGAGGATCGTGTCGAGCATCCCGGGCATGGACACGGGCGCCCCGGAGCGCACGCTCACGAGCAAGGGGTCAGCGGGCGCACCGAATCGACGGCCCGTCCGGCCTCGACCTCGGCCATCCGCTCGCGCAGCTCCTCGTCCATTCCGGCCGGCCAACCCAGTACTCGCGTAGGCACGACACGCTTCGGTGGTGATGACGAATCCCGGGGGGCACGGGCAGCCCGAGGTCGCGGGCCATGACCACGAGGTTGGCGCCCTTGCCACCGAGCAGCGCCGTCAGGGCCTCCGGGTCGAGCGGGGGCGGCGCGTCGAACGGGTAGGTCCAGGGCATGCGGTCCAGCGGCCCTCAGGGCTTCACGATGATCTTGATGGCGCCACTTTCGGGGTCGCGGAACGTGGCCAGCGCCGTCGCGAAGTCCTCGAGCGGGAACTCGTGCGTCATCACCTCGCGGAGCCGCATCCGCCCGTCGGCCACGAGGGGCAGGACGCGGCGCATCTCGCCGGCCGACGCGCGCGAGCCGGCCAGCTCGAGCTCGTAGAGCACGAGGTCACGGACGTCGATCTCGACGCCCTCCGTGGGGATGCCCACCGCGGCGACGCGTCCGCCCTTGCGAAGCGCGGCGAGCGCCCATCGCAGGGCAGCGGGCACGCCGGCCGCCTCGATGACGCGATCCACCCCGAGGCCGCCCGTCATCTCGCGAAGGGTGGCCGCCGCGTCGCCGACGGTCGCATCGATCGTCTCGTAGCCCATCTCCCGGGCCTTCTGGCGACGGGAGGCGCGACGCTCGACGACGATGACCCGGCCAGCGCCTCGGATCCGCGCGGCCTCCGCGCTGAGCAGGCCGATGGCCCCGCCGCCCATGATGGCGACCGTGTCGCCGGGCTGGATCCGGGCACGGTTCGCGACGTGGAGAGCGATCGACGCTGGGTCGACGACCGCGCCGACCTCGAAGCTCAACGCCTCGGGCAGCCGGGAAGACGGACTTCACGCCGTGGACGACGTACTCGGCGTCGGCACCCTGGTAGTTGTGGCCGTACTGGCGGTGCAGCGCCATGACGCCGTAGTTCTCGCAGAGGTTGTAGCGGCCCTCGACGCATGGCTGGCAGATGCCGCAGGCGTCGTGGCTGGTGCCCGCCACCCGGTCGCCGACCTGCCAGCCGGCCTTCTCGGCGCCAGGGCCAAGGCGCACGATCTCGCCCGCCCACTCATGTCCGGGGATGATCGGGAAGGCCGGCGGCCAGAAGCCCGGGTAGTCGCCGGCGATGAGGTGCGAGTCCGTGCCGCAGATCGACACCGCGCGGACCCGGCAGAGGACCTCCATGGGCCCGGGCTCGGGGACGGGCACCGTCTGGACCTCGAATCGCTCCGGCTCGAGGACCACGAGGGCCCGCATCGTCTCGGTCACGTCGTCGGCTCCTTGCTCTCTCGCGGCGGTGTCGATCGTCTAGATGGCGGCCACGGGATCGACCATCGACGCGGTCGCGCCCCGGATCTTGAGGGGCAGGGCGATGAAGGCGAACTCGTAGACCTTCTCACGGGCGAGCTCCTCGAGGTCGAGGCTCTCCATGAGGTAGATGCCGTGGTCGATGAGGAGGTGCTTGTGCACCGGCTGCGGGTTGCCCTCGGGACCCGGGTCGGGCGCCGGCTGGACCTCGTATGTCTCGGTGTCGGTGCCCGGTGGCGACGACGCCTCGGCGCAGGAGCCAATCCGCCGCAGAGAGGTCGGGCCCAGCCGTCTTGTTGGCCGCCATCCGCTCGGCGTCGGGCCACAGGCTCATGTACCCGGTCCGGATGAGGACGACGTCCCACGGCCGACCTCGACGCCCTGGCTCCGCGCGATGTCCTCGAGCTCGGCGGCGCCCACGGCCTCGCCACGCCCGAGATGGGGAACGCCGCGGTGGCCGGGCACGTCGAGGAGCACACCGCGCGTGAACATCGGGGGCATGTGGGAGGCGTCGCCGAAGACCGGTCCGTGGTCGGTGAGGTGCTCGTCCGCGCGGCCGCCGCCGTACCAGTGCATGTCCTCCCCCACCGTCATGTGCGCGAGGGCGTCGATGTGGGCCCCCGAGTGCGAGGTGCACATGAGGTACTCGGCCATGTAGCCCAGGCCGATGTCGTTGATGGGTCCCCAGGGCTGCCGCTTGCCGGCGCGGATGCCGCGCGGGCTCACGGCGTTGAGCACCTGGAAGGGCGGATGTCCGGGGAAGAGCGGCATGCCCGTGAATCGGGCCGCGGCGAGCGAGATGAGGCGGCCCTGCCGGATCATCGCGGCCGCCTTGACGACCTGCTCGGCGGGCATCGCTCCGATGGGGCCGACCTCCGGGTGTGCGCTCACGTTCGGACCTCCTCTGTCGCGTGGGCCTCATCGGCCTTCCGGTCCCTGGCGGCTCCCGGGCCGCCGCGGGCCTCACGCAGCGCGCGCCAGACCCGCTCGGGCGTCAGGGGCAGGTCCCGGATGACGACCCCGGTGGCCTCGGTCACGGCGGCACCGACGGCGGCCGCGACGCACAGGAGCGCGCCCTCGCTCATGCCCTTCGCGCCGTAAGGCCCAGGACCGTCGCCGTTCTCGACGATCTCGCTGACCATCTCACCGGGCAGGTCCATGCTCGTGGGGATGCGGTAATCGATGGCGCCCAGGTTGCGGATGCGACCCTGGTCATCGAAGTGGTACTGCTCCATGAGCGTGTGCCCCAGGCCCTGGATGGCGGCGCCCTCGTCCTGCATCCGCACCTGCAGCGGGTTGAGGGCCTTGCCCACGTCGGAAACCATGACGTGGCGCACGACCGTGACGTCGCCTGTCTCCTCGTCGACCTCGGCCTCGATCGCCGTGCAGTCGAACTCGAAGAAGGCCGGCGCTCCGCCGAGCGGATGGTCTGGCTCGGCGTCCTTGCGCGCCTCGCCCAGGCCGACCAGCTCACCCCCCAGACGGCCGAGCCCATCCGCGAGCACCTCGCGGATGGGGACCACGCGGTCGGCTACGCGCACGACGCCCTCGCTCACGACGACGTCGGTCTCCGGGACGCCGAAGGACTGCGCAGGCCATGGTCCGGAGGCGGTCCTGGATCTGGCGGCAGGCGGCCAGCACCGCGTTGCCCATCAGCACGGTCGAGCGGCTCGCCGAGGTCTGCTGGTCGTAGGGCACGATGGCCGTGTCGCCCATGACGACGGTGACCCAGTCGAGCGACGCACCGAGCTCCTGGCCTGCGATCTGGGCCAGGACCGTGCGCGCGCCCTGGCCCATGTCCGAGGTTCCCGCGTAGACGACGACGCTGCCGTCCGCGAGGAGCCGGACCGTGGAGTACGAGAGCCCCGTCGTGGGACCCGACTTCAGGCCTACGGCGATGCCCCGGCCGCGCCCGGCGGCAGGGGCGTGTCCCAGCCGATGAGCTCGGCGGCCCGTCGCACGCTCTGCTCCCAGTCCCCGTCGGCCGGGGTGTCCCAGGGGATGAAGGCCTCACCCTTGCGAGCGAGGTTGCGCAGGCGGATCTCGAGCCGGTCGATGCCGAGGCGCCGGGCGCCCTCGTCGAGGTTCGACTCCACGGCCCAGTTCACCTGCGGGTTGCCGAAGCCGCGGAAGGCTGTCGAGGGCACGGTATGGGAGAGCACGCCACGGGCCACGATCCGCGCAGCCGGCATGCGATACGGTCCAGCGCCGACATAGCTGCCCTTGCTGACCACGCGGTCAGCGATGTCGACATAGGCCCCGATGAGGTAGTCGGCCGCGATGTCCTGGAACGCGATGGAGCCGTCGCCCAGGAGCCCCGTGCGCACGCGCACCTCGGCCGCCGCCCGTCGCACGGCCTGGAACGACTCCTCGAGGGACAGGACGAGGCGGACGGGGCGCTGCGCCCGCAGGGCGAGGAACGCGACCAGCGGCTCGTACTTGGCATGCTGCTTCCCGCCGAATGCGCCGCCCGGGTCGGGCGCCAGGACGCGGACCTTCGAGAGCGGCAGACCGAGCACCCGCGAGAGGATGCGCTGCAGCCAGTAGGGGTGCTGGATGGCGCTCCAGACGGCGATGCCGTCGCCTTCCGGTGTGGCCATGAAGGCGTGCGGCTCGATGGCGAAGTGGGTCACCATCGGGAACGTCCAGGTCCCCTCCACCACGACATCGGCCGGGGTCGTCTCGACGTCGCCCCAGCCCACGCGATGCTCGCGCAGGACGTTCGTGGCCGCCAGCGGGTCCCCCGGTCGAAGCGCCGGGTCCTGGACGAGCGGTGCGTCTGGCGCGAGGGCCGCCGCGAGGGTCACCACGGCGGGAAGCTCCTCGTAGCGCACGTCCACGAGCGCCGCCGCCGCCGCCGCGGCATCCTCCGTTTCGGCCGCTACCACCGCCACGGGCTCGCCGTGGTAGTGGGTCTCCCCGACGGCGAGGACGGGGCGATCGTCGAACTGTGGTCCGAAGCGGGGCACCGGCTGGGGCAGGTCTGCGGCCGCATCACGACCCGGACGCCCGGCACGGCCAGGGCGGCCGCCGTGTCGATGGAGACGATGCGGGCGCGGGCCACGGGCAGGGTCACGAGTCGCGCGTGCAGCTCGTCCGGCAGGTGGATGTCCGCGACGTAGCGCTGTCGCCCGGTGACGCGGGCGTCGCCGCCGACGCGGACGAGCGGATCCCCGACCCGCGCGCCGCTCACAGCTCGCCGCCCGGTCGCGCCGGCGCCTGGACCGCTGCCGACTGCACCGCGGCGATGATCTGCTCGTAACAGCCGCAGCGGCAGAGGTTGCCGGCCAGGCCGTCCTCGATCTCGGCCACCGTCGGCTGCGCCACCCGACGCAGCAGGTCATCGGCGGCCATGAGCTGTCCCGGGATGCAGAAGCCGCACTGGACGGCACCCTCGTCGAGGAAGGCCTGCTGCAGCGGGACGAGGACGCCCTCGGGCGCGAGCCCCTCGACGGTCGTCACCTCTGAGCCATCCGCCTCGACCGCGAGGACGAGGCACGAATTGACGATCCGTCCGTCGAGACGCACCGTGCAGGCGCCGCACTCGCCCACGAGGCAGCACTCCTTGGTCCCGGTCAGCTCGAGGTCGTCGCGCAGGACGTCGAGGAGGGTGTGATGTGCCGCCACCTCGAGCCTGCGGACCCGACCGTTCACGGTCATCTCGATGGTAACGCGCTCGCTCATCGCGCCCGGGCCTCCGCAAGCCTGTCCTGCGCCGTGTGCAGGGCGCGGGCGCCCAGGACGCGGAGCATCGCGAGGCGGTACTCGGGACTCGCGCGCATCGAACGGGGCGAAGGCGATGCGGCCGCGAAGAGACGCTCGAAGGCTGCCGCGCGGTCGGCTTCGGCCGTCGCCGGATCGGCCAGGAGGCCGTCACCTTCCGTGACGAGCACCGGTCGCGGGCCGACGCTGCCGTAGGCGAGCCGCGTCACGCCCGCATCGTCGACCGCGCAGCAGAGGGTCACGGACGCGAGGTCGTGGCCGCGCCGCCTGGTGCGCCGTACATGCGTCGAACCCGCCGCGCGGGTCGGCCGCGGCAGCTCGATGGCGGTCACGAGCTCGCCGTGCCCGAGCGTCGTCTGGCCCGAGCGGACGAAGAAGTCGTCGAGCGCGACGCGGCGCTCGCCCCCCGGCCCGGCGATGACGAGGACCGCGCCGTAGACGAGGAGCGGAGGCGCCGTGTCGGCAGCGGGTGAGGCGTTGCAGACGTTGCCGGCGAGCGTGGCGCGGTTGCGGATCTGGACGGAGCCCACGACCTCCGCCGCTTCCACGAGGGCCGGGAAGTGCCGCCGCATCCGCTCGTCGGCGACGATGTCGGTCATCACCGTCCCGGCGCTGATCGAGAAGAGCCCATCGCGCTCGACGATGCGGGGCTGGAGCTCGGCGATGCGCTTGACGTCGACGACGAGCGACGGCCGCAGGCTCCCGTCGCGGAGCCGGATGATGAGGTCGGTGCCGCCAGCCAGGAGGCGCACCTCACCTCCGGACGGGATCCGAGGATCGAGATCGCCTCGGCGACCGTCGACGGCCGCTGGTAGGCGAACCGCTGCATCGTCCCGCCTCCCTGCCGCCTAGAGGACCTTCTCGACCTCGTCGAGGAGGATCTGCGGGTTCGCCGCTCGGATGAAGAAGAAGGGCCGCTCGCAGAAGTCGGCCACGAACCCGGCCCGGCGCCGCCGCAGTGCGTCCGAGTCGACCAGGGGCATGACCTGCCCGGTGCCAGGAGCTCGTTGGTGAGGAAGTAGTTCTGCAGGGAGTGGAGGAACTGGAACTGCGCCTCGAACGGGATGAGCCGGCTCGACGCGGGGTCGAAGTTGCCGTCGATGGCCGGCACGATGACGAGGTCGATGGGCGGCTGGCCCTCGTAGCGCCCCCAGGTCGGCATCTCGCCCCAGAACTTCTCGACGCCCTTGTTGGGGGCGGCCTTGTCGGAGCGCTCGGTGCCCTCGGTGCGCTTGACGAGGAACGTCGCCTCCGATCCCATCACGGCGCGTCCCGACTCGTCGATGACGGTCGTCTCCGAGGCCACCTGGAGGGCACCCCGTCGCCCTGCTTCGATGAGGCCCATGCTCTTGCCGTGGTTGGACTCGCCGCCGAGGAACAGGAACGTGCGCCCGCCGGTAGTGGACGGCGGCACTGTGCGAGGGATGGAGGCCCACGGCCTCCATGCGCAGCGCCAGGACGGCCACGATGACCTTCTGCAGCGGACCCGCCGGCCATGGCCCGGTGAAGGTGACGACGCGCCCGTCATAGCGGACGTCCTTCTCGCCCGTCCTGGTCCCACACGATGTCCGGCTCGGCCAGCGTCACCTCGGGCGAGATGCGCACATCGGCCAGGCGGTAGTCGAGGAACGACAGGTCATCGAGGACGTGGTCTCGCGGCGCGCCCCCGTGGACATCGACGCGCAGGCGGGCGGCTCCGGCGGTGAACTCCTCGATGAGCTGTGGTCGGCGGTCCATGGTCTCCTTCAGGGTCAGGGTGGCGACGACAGGCGGGCGACAGGCGGACGGGGCGCGGGCGTCGGCTCGTCCGCACCGGGGTCCACCCAGACCCGGGCGAGCGAGCCTGCCGCCTGCTGGAAATGATGCTCGATGGCCACCCGCACGGCCTCGGGGTCGCCCTTGCGCAGGGCCTTCACGAGCGGTGCGTGGCGGTCGGCGATCTCGCGGCGGTCCACGCCCGCCGAGGCGATGGTGATGTAGGTGCGCAGGAACGGCTCCAGCGTCCGCCAGACCCGTTCGAGGGTGGCGTTGCCGGAGAGATGCATGACGTGGCCGTGGAAGTCCGCGTCGGCCTTGGCTTCGGCATAGGGGTCGCCAGCCTCGGCGGCCTTGCGCATCTGTCCGACATAGCCATCCAGCGTCTCGAGGTCGTCCCGGGTGATGGCTGCCAGGGCGAGGCAGGCGGCCTCGGTCTCGAGGATGGCGCGCACCTCGAAGGCCTCGAGGAGCTCCCCGACGCTGGGATGGCGGACCCTGGCACCCCGAAAGGCCGTGACCTCGATGACCCCCAGGGCCTCGAGGTCACGCAACGCCTCTCGAACGGGCGCCTGGCTGGTGCCGAGCTCGCGCGCCACCCGCGTCTCGACGATGCGCGCGCCGGGCGGGTAGCGGCCGTCGAGGATGGCCTGGAGGAGCCGACCCTTGACCTGGTCGCTGAGGACGCTCCGGGTGATGGCGGCCTCGTGCGCCACGGGTGGCCGGCGCTCCCTAGGCCCCGACGCCGGCGGGAGCCGCGGCAGCGACGCCCGACAGGATCTCGACCACGCCGGCATCGCCATCCACGCGGATGCGGTCGCCGGTCGTGATCCGGTACGTGCCGACGGAGGTGCCCACGACCGCCGGGATGCCGTACTCGCGGGCGAGGACGGCCGGGTGGGCGACGAGGTCGCCCGCGTTGGTCACGACCGCGATGATCTTCCCGTACAGGACCTGCCACGCCGGGTTGGTCATCTCGCACACGAGGATCTCGCCCGTCTGGAGGCTGTCGAACTCGTCGGTGGACATGACCACGCGAGCGACGCCCTCGACGACGCCCGGCGAGCCGCCGATGCCAGTGATCGTCTCGCTGTCCATCTCCCGCGGGCGATGGAACTTGTCCGGGAAGCCCCACAGGCTGAGGTACGGGAAGGCGAGCTGGGTCTCGGTGACGGTGCCCACCCAGTCCCGGGGCCGGATCGTCTCGGCCGCGGCGCGCTTGGCTCGGGCCGCCGCCACGATGGCGCGACCGCTCTCCGGATCGGGCGCGCCGATGAACTCTCTCAGCGCGTTGTAGCGGAAGTAGACCGTGTCGTCGGGCTGGTCGAGCATGCCCATCTCGACGAGCTTCTCGCCGAGGGCGATGAGCACGAGTCGGACGTGGGCGTTGGCGCCCTGGTCGATGTAGAAGTGGTGGTCCGGCGTGAGCGGCGCCATCTTGAGGTTGATGTCGTTGGCGGTGCGCATCTTCTCGAGCGCCTCGCCCTCGAGGCCCGCCAGGATCTCCTGCGACGCGGCTTCGATGTCGGCTTTCAGGGCCGCCACCTTGGACGGGTAGTCGTAGTCCGAGGCGTACTGGTCGCGGACCAGCTGGATGACCGGGTTCATGTCCTCGCGGAAGCTCGGGTACACGAACTCGTGGCTCCACACGGCGTGCCAGCCGAACTCCTTCTGGTACGGGACCACCCGCTCGTCGATGAAACGGCGACCGCGGTCGCTGGCCTGCAGGGCGGGGACGATCTCGACGGCGGTCGCGTGGTCGAAGGCGGCCTTGAGCGTGGCGTCGCCCTTGATCTCCTCCTTCATCTCCCAGAGCGCCCGGATCTTGTCCCAGTTCCGGTCGTCGGCGGAGTTCTGGAGCCGGCCCAGGAGGACGTCGTCGACCTTGCCGTGCGTCTCCTGCATGACCGCCTTGAGGTTGAGCGTCGCGCTGAGCTGCGCGAAGTTCAGCATCCAGTGGATCTTCCAGTGGCGGTCGTGCATGTCGATGGCGTCCTCGAGCAGGACCGCCACGTCGGCCAGGCTCAGCTCGGCCTTGCGGTCGAGCATGGCCTCGATGTAGTCGAAGTTGCGCTGCATCTCGGGGACGAAGCGCGTCCGCCACCAATGGGTGAAGTTGTTGCCGTAGACCGGCAGCACCGCGCCGAGGTAGGCGCCGATCTTGCCCGCGTAGTCGTCGTCCTCGGGGACGATCGGGTTGGTCCGGAAGTTGTACTCCTGCGTGTCGACGATCAGGCCCTTCTCCGCCGGGACCGCCGCCGTGTACAGATAGCCGTTGACGTTCTTGTAGATCCAGTCCGACGCGAAGGGCGTTCCGAAGCGGCGGAACATGTGATCGCACGACAGCCACCAGCCGCCGATGTCCTCGTACATCGGGCTGAGCGGCTTGGGGCAGTGGAGGTCGTCGAAGACCCAGAACAGGAGCTTCTCGGTCTCGGACGTCCATTCGATGGGGAATGTCTCGTCCCCCAGGAACTGCCCGAGGACCTCTTCCTTGAGCGGCATCGGTCGATCCCCTCCTCGATAATCGATTAGCGATGACGATACGCCGCCCGTGCGTCGGGCGGCTCAACCGAACCGTGCCGAGGCGAGCGGTGCTCGGGATCACGCCCAGGCGCGTGTGTCGCGGGACGGCACGATGGACCACCGAGCACCCCGTCCAGGCCCTGCCGCTTCCGCCTTGGCACTTCCTGGTGGCCGATCGCGCCGCCGGGCGGCACCATCGGCGATCCCGGGGCGTGGTGAAGCCGCCGACTGCGGGTGCTGGGAGCGCCGACGGTCCACTGTGCCGTCCCTGGAAGTGGATCGAGAGGGCTGCCCGGACGTGACCCGGCGTGGTGCCGGGTGGCCCCCTGCTGCGGGCCGCTTGACAATGGCGACCTCGAGAAGCGTATCCTCGATAATCGATTGTGGGCCCGACGGCGCGGGGTATGGAGGGAGGCGCCAGGAGGATACGAGGTGCTCGGATGTTCAAGCGGGTCGCCCGGGACGAAGCGAGTCCTCCTGCCCCTGCCCGGTCGTGACTGGCGCACCTACATCGGCCCGCACAACACGCCGACCGAGCGCGTCTCGATGGGGGTCTCGGTGTTCCCCGCCGGCTCGCGCCCCGAGGGGCACGTCCACGAGACGCAGGAGGAGACCATCTACTGCGCTCGCCGGGCGCGGACGCATCGTGACGCCCGAGGGCAGCGCCGAGATCGAGGCCGGGGTCACGGTCTGGGTCGGCGTGGGCACCCCGCATGCCACCGAGTCGGACGGCCCGGAGCCACTCGAGCTGGTGTGCTTCTTCTCGCCTCCCGTCGTGCCCGGCTCGTACGAGAAGGGCCCACGACCATGACGACGGCAGCCGCGGCAGGGGGCGCGACGGCCGAGGAGATCGTCCGGCTCGAGGACATGGCGCGGCGCATCCGCGTGGCCGTCGTCCGCACGGTCATGCGCGTCCGGGTCGGCCATGTGGGTGGTCCCCTCTCGGCGGCCGACATCCTGGCCGCCCTCTACGGTCGCATCCTGCGCATCCGCCCGGACGAGCCCGACTGGCCGGACCGCGACCGCTTCATCCTCTCCAAGGGTCACTCATCGCTCGGCCAGTACGCCGCCATGGCGCTGGCCGGCTACTTCCCCGTGGCCGAGCTCGACACGTTCGACCAGAAGGGCTCGCGCCTGCAGGGCCATCCGGACATGAACAAGCTGCCCGGCATCGACATCTCGACAGGGTCGCTGGGCATGGGTCTCTCGGCCGGCCTGGGCTTCGCTCTCGGCGCCCGGCACCTGGGCCTCGACGTGCTCACGTACGTCCTCCTCGGCGACGGCGAGTGCCAGGAGGGCCAGGTCTGGGAGGCTGCCCACGTGGCGCCCCGCCACGGCGCCGACAACCTCATCGCCATCGTCGACCACAACAAGCTGCAGCAGTTCGGGTGGCGCGGCGAGGATGCCCACCATCGCCTGCCTCCGGAGGACCCAGGGGCGCTGGCCGCCCGCTTCGCGGCCTTCGGGTGGCGCGTGCTGGAGGTCGACGGCCACGACATGGCCGCCCTCCTCGAGACGCTCGAGGCGGCACGCCGGCGGGAGGGCCTCCCGGTGGCCGTCATCGCGCATACCACGAAGGGCCGCGGGGTCTCGTTCATGGAAGGTGACTTCGTCTGGCACATGGGCGTGCCCACGGACGAGCAGTTCGCCCAGGCCATGGCCGAGCTCGGGGAGCCCACGGAGAACACGCCGTGAGCCTGCCCAAGGGCCGCGCGCTCCGCGACGTCTTTGGTGACGTCGTGACCGAGCTCGCGGCGACTGACCGACGCATCGTCATGCTCGACGGCGACCTGGGCAGCTCGACGCGCGGCCAGGTCTTCGAGAACGCCTACCCCGAGCGCTACTTCCAGATGGGCATCGCCGAGCAGAACATGCTGGGCGTCGCGGCCGGCATGGCGAAGATGGGCTGCATCCCGTTCATCAGCACCTTCGTGGCCTTCGCGCTCCATCGGCCGCTCGACCAGATCCGCGTCCTCATCGCCCAGACCGGGGCCAACGTCAAGATCACGGCCGGCTACACGGGCCTCTTCACGGGCCGGGCCGGCAAGACGCACCAGGTCGTCGACGACATCTCCATCGCCCGCGCCATGCCGGGCCTGGTCGTCATCTCTCCTGCCGACGAGGTCGAGACGCGGGAGGTCCTGACCTGGTCGGTCGCGTACGAGGGGCCCGTCTTCATCCGGCTCGTCCGGGACGTGACCCAGACCCTCTTCGCGCCCGGGCACCGCTTCCAGTTCGGCAAGGTGAAGGTCGTCCGCGAGGGCGCCGATATCACGCTCATCAGCACCGGGACGCAGACGCCGCGCGTCGTGGATGCCGCCGAGATCCTGGCGGCCTCCGGCATCGAAGCCCACGTCGTCCACGTGCCCACACTGAAGCCCATCGACGTGGCCGGCCTCGTGGCCGCGGCTGAACGCACCGGCCGGGTGGTCACGGTCGAGGAGCACAGCGTGATCGGCGGCCTGGGGGGTGCCGTGGCCGAGACCCTCTCCGAGCATCGCCCGACGCGCGTCGACCGCATCGGCATCCAGGACCACTACACGGAGTCGGCCAGCGACGACGAGCTGCTCGACATGTACTGCCTCTCCGCCGAGCGAGTGGCCCAACGCGTGCGCCGGCTCCTCGCCAGCGAGGGGCCCACCGGCTCCTGCACGTGAGCCGACACTCGCGCATGAGCCTCGTCCCGACGTGATCGAGACTCCTGGTGCACACGGCCGCCAGCGTTCGGGACTCGGGTGGCCGCTGATGGATCTCGTCGCCGAGTCGGTCGTCATCGGCCTCGTGGAGCAGGCTCCGCTGGTCCTCGCGGCGATCGGGTTCGCGCTCATCTACCGCCTGACCGGCCTCATCAATGTCGCTTACGCCGAGACACTGACGCTGGGTGCCTACTTCGCCATCTGGCTGAGCCAGACCTTCGGCCTCGACTTCTACGCGGTCCTCGTCCCCACCGCGATCCTCTCCGGACTCCTGTCAGTGGCCACGTACCTCCTCATCTTCCGGCCCGCCAAGCAGCGCGACGTGGGCGTCCTGGAGATGATCATCATCTCCTTCGGCCTCTCGATCTTCCTGCGCCACGGACTCCAGTTCATCTTCGGCTATCCGACCATCTTCTTTGACGTGCCCCCGCCCGACACCGTCCTGGTGCTCGGCGTCGGGGTGACGTCCTTCCGGCTGCTCGCCCTGGTCACCGTCGCCCTCCTCGCCCTGGTGCTCTATCTCTTCATCCAGCGTTCGGACTATGGACTCCAGATCCGGGCCCTCGCCAGCGACGAGCAGCTGGCCCAGGTGAGCGGCATCCGGCCCCTCGTCGTGACCGTGATGATCTGGTTCATCGCCGGTGTCGCCGGCGGCCTCGCTGGGGCCTTCCTGGGGGTCGGCTCGTCGGTCTCGCCACTGCTCGGCTGGCGCCAGTTCCTCTTCATCCTGTTGGTGGTGCTCGTCGGTAGTCGATGGGGGATCGGCGGTGTCATCGCGGTGGGGGTAGCCGCCGCCATCGCGCTCACCGCCATGGCGCTCACGTTCGACCAGGTCCTCTACGCCCAGCTCGTCCTCATCGTCGCCTTCGTCATCCTGCTGAAGTGGCGCGGCCGGCGGCTGGCCGAGATGGCCAAGGTCTAGCGCGATGCTCGACTGGCTCGACAGCTTCCTGATCACCGGCCTCTTCGGCGTGGCCATGATCGTCGGTCTCGCCCTGCTCCTGCACCTCCAGCTGGGACTCACCCGGATCGCCAACTTCGGGGTCGTCGGATTCTGGGGCCTCGGCTACTACGCCTTCGGGGTGCTCTACCTCCAGGTCGACTGGCCGTTCGGGGACCCCTGGCAGTTCCTCGCATGTGCTGCCGGGGCCATGGCTGTCGCCGGCCTCGCGGGCCTGGTGGTGGGGTGGCTCATCTCCGACCTCGACACCGATGGCGTGCTCGTGGTCACGCTGGGCTTCGCCGCCATCGTCCAGATCCTGGCGACCACCGAGGCCGAGTGGACGGGTGGGTCGCGTGGCCTGGGTGGGCTCCGTATCCCGTTCGACGTGGGCACGGTCAAGGAGGACGAGTTCGCCTGGCTGCTGGTCCTGACCGCGGTGGTCGTCGTCATCTTCCTCTACGCCCGCCAGGTCCACCGCTCGCCGTACGGGCGCCTGCTCATCGCGATGGGCGGCAACGAAGCCCTGGCCCGCAGCCTTGGCAAGTCGACGTACCGCACCAAGCTGGGGCTGTTCGTCGTCACCTCGGCGGGGATGGGGCTGCTCGGCGCGATGTTCGGGTCGATGGAACGATCCCTCGATGTCGGCAGGATCGGCGTCGACGTGACCCTGGCCGCGATGGTGGGCCTGGTCCTGGGCGGCACCGCGCGTGTGTGGGGCGCGGTCGTCGGTGTCTTCCTCTCCGTTGGCCTGTTCGACATCGTGGTGCGGTCCTACCTGCCTCTCCCTCGCGAGTGGTACACGCAGGCGATCCCCGTGCTCAGGGAAGTCATCTTCGGTGCGACCCTCATCGTGGTCCTCATGTTCCGACCACTCGGCGTCCTCGGCGACATGCGGCGCGACAAGCTGATGAGGAAGCTCCATGGCAAGTGACGTCACGGCCCCGACCGAGACGGCACGTCCGCGGGTCCACGTCCGCGGTGTCGTCAAGTCCTTCTCGGGGCGGGTCGTCGTCGACGTCGACGACCTCGTCCTTGGCGAGCGGCCGATCGAAGGTCTCATCGGCCCCAACGGCGCCGGCAAGACGACCTTGATGCGGATGATCATGCACTCGATCCCGCTCGACCGTGGCCGGATCTCGCTCCTCGCGCCCGAGCGGTCCGAGGTGACGCTGTCGGATCTGCCGGCCGACCGGATGGCTCGGCACGGCGTGGTGAAGTCCAACCAGGTGATCATGGACTTCGACAAGCTCACCATCTGGGACTCACTCCTGCTGTCGGTCACAGGGGCGCACCACGAGCAGCCGCACCGCGTCTTCAGCGAGGCCACCGTCTTCAGGCGCCACGAAGAGGAGATGCGGCACTACCTTGACCTCTTCGGATTCGCCGACCCCGCGTCGTTCGCCTTGTCAGCCGGCGAGAAGAAGCTGCTCGACATCGTTCGCTGCCTGCTCCTGAAGCCCCGCTTCCTCCTGCTCGACGAGCCGACGGCCGGGTTACCCGACGACACCACCGAGAAGGTCATGGACGTGGTCCGGCAGCTGGCCGCCTCCGGCACGTCGGTGGTCATCGTCGAGCACGACCTCAACGTCATCTGGGGCCTTTGCGAGCAGGTCCACTTCATGGCCGAGGGCAAGGTCATCCTGCGCGGCGACCCGCAGGCCATCCGCGAGCACCGTGTGGTCGTCGAGAAGTACCTGGGTGAAGGCCATGTCTGAGGCCACGACCGAGGCCGTCATCGAGGTCACCGGCCTGCGCAGCGGCTACCACGGGGTGCTGGTGCTCAAGGGCCTGGACTTCTCCCTGGGCAAGGAGGTCTTCGCCGTCCTCGGTGCCAACGGGGCCGGCAAGACGACGCTCCTGGCGACGATGGCTCGCTTGCTCCCACTGATGGGCGGGGCCATCCGCTTCCAGGGTGTCGACGTCTCGCATCTCCCGCCGTACGAGACCGCCGCACGGGGCATCGCCTACGTCCCACAGGAGCAGGGGGTCTTCCCCTACCTCACCGTCCTCGAGAACCTGCGGGTCGGCGGCATGATCGGCTCGCGCCCTCGGCAGGAGCGCATGGACGAGGTGTTCGACCTGTTCCCGGACCTCAAGACCATGCTGAGAGCAGCCGGCGGGGACGCTCAGCGGTGGAGAGTCGCGCATGGTCGCCTGCGCGCGGGCACTCATGCAGGATCCGAAGGTCCTGCTCCTCGACGAACCCACGGCTGGCCTCTCGCCGCTCTACGTCGACCTCTTCATGGACAAGATCAGGGAGATGCACGAGACCCGAGGGGTCACCATCGTGCTCGCCGAACAGAACGCGACGAAGGCCCTGCAAGTGGCCGACCGGGTGATGGTGCTCAGTCTCGGCGAGGCACACGCGGTGATGGACGCCGCCGATGTCACGACGCAGCAGCTGAAGGAGGGCTACAGGATCTGACGACACGTCGACCATGGACCAGAGCACGACAGGAGGAGAACGCTCATGAGGATAGGAACACCAAGCGGGTCGAGCGGCGGTGGCCATCGCCGCAGTCGACCCTCCTCGTCACCGCCCTCGGCAGGGGCCGCCACGGCGCAGGACGAGACGGAGCCGGTGCAGGTCTGCGAGCTGGCCTACTACACCGGTTCGTTCGCGGCGTACGGGCCGTCGCTCACCAATGACGTGCGCTTCGCCGTCGAGGACGTCGTCAACCAGGATCCGCCACTCGGCCGGACGTGGGAGCTCATCTCCGAGGACATCGGCGACAGCTTCGAGGGTGACGCCGCCAGGAAGTGCATCGAGCAGCACGGTGCCGAGATCCTGGTGAGCATCGCTCACCAGTATCGGACCTACCGTGACTACATGATGGAGACGTGGGCCGAGAACGACGCGCCGCTCGGGCCGTCGGTCCACGGTGGGGCCATCCCGGGCAACCTGGGTGGCAAGGCAGCCGAGCCCATCTTCCGGGCCCAGGGCCTGGATGAGGCGCTGGGCACCTTCGGCAGCCTCTACGCCGCTTCGATCGGCGCCCAGGATGTCGTCATCTTCGCCACCGAGGTCGAGGGCTTCCAGCTGGCGGCCGACGCCAACCAGGAGGCCGCCGAGGCCCTCGGTCTCAACGTGCTGGAGCGCATCGACGCCCCGGCTGACCAGGCCAGCTACCGGGCCGATGCCGAGAGGATCGCGAACCTGGACCCGGACGCCGTCCTGGTCCAGGCCGGATCGACCGAGTCCGCGACCCTCATCAAGGCGGCGGCCGAGGCCGGCCTCTCGCTCAACTGGATCGGCGAGACCGGGTGGGCCGAGGCCGAGTTCATCGGCTCGCTCGGCCCGGATCCGATCGCGACCCAGAAGGGCATCGGGTTCACGACGTTCGCCCCGCACAAGGAGACGGCGGCCTGGGAGTTCTTCCAGCCCGCGTGGGACGGTCAGACGAGCTGCGCCGAGGGAGTGGATCCCTGTCCGCCCTATGACGCCAGCAACCAGTACGCCTTCTCGACCTACGACCTGATCGTCCAGACGGCCCTGGCGGTCGAGGCCGGCGGCTCGTACAACGCGAGCGACTGGGCCCCGGCCATGCATGCCGTCGGCGACGCACCCGGCGAGGTCTGCTACACGTACCTCGACTGCCTGGCCCTCATCCGCGACGGCCAGGAGATCGACTATGAGGGCGTGACGGGACCCGGCATCTACAGCGACGGTGGCGTCAACGCGGTGACCCCGGCCTACCTCGGGTTCAACGCGGACGGAACCATCGCGGAGCCGGTCCTGCTCGACGCCGAGAAGGGTCTGGAGATCCTCGAGGCGATCCGGATCAACGCCGAGTGCGACCCGGCCGATCCGCCCAACGAGTGCACCTGGTGACAGGCCGGCCGACGACCTGACCAGCAGCACCAAGGGCCCTCCCGCCTCCCAGGCGGGAGGGCCCTCTCACATCTGCCGGGCAGCCGGGCTCGTCCGGGCTGCGGCTACCAGGTCCGGGGCTCGGTGCGTCGACCGGCAGGTGCCGCCTCGATCTCCTGCACCGCGCGGTCCCAGGCATCCACATCAGCCAGGGCCGCGAGGTGGGCCACGACGGATTCGATCTGGCGCATGCAGCCATCACGCCAGACGCCGCTGGCCAGGAACGCGTCATGGGCTCCCGGGGCTCGGAGGTCGTATCCGATGAGGCTACGGCAGTCCAAGGCCCCATGTGTCGCTCGAAAGGCGTCGAGGGTACCGGCGACGATCCCGCGAGCGACCCGCTTGGCGGCGGCGTGGTCATGGATGCGGCGCTCCGCAAGCATCCCCACCGCGAGCGCGGCACCGGTCAGGGCTCCGCAGATGCCGCCGCTCCAGGCGACCCCGCCGTTGAGGGCGACCGCCGCTGAAGCGTCCATCGGATCGTCGAGGCCGAAAGCCGCCTTGAGGACGACATAGGCGGTCTCCGCGCAGCCGAGCGAGTGCCCCTCGTCGAGGTAGTAGGCGCGCGCCAGCGCGACAGCGGCCGGCGCGAGGGCCACTCCGTGCTACCTCATCCCCGGTCACGCCTTCGTCGGCGCTCTGTCATGTCCGGCAGTATCGTCGCGAACTGACGCGCCGTGAGCGCCCGTGGACGCACGGTCGTCGCCAAAGTGGCCCGCGGGCCGGCGGGCGACGATCTCCTTTGGCGGGGATACTGCCCCTCGTGCCCGACGCCCGCATCCCACGGATCCCCGATGACTGGACGGTGTGGGCCTTCAGCGACGTCCACGGCGTGACCTCCGCGCTCGTCACGGCGCTGAAGCGAGCCGGCATCCTCGACGATGCCCTCCACTGGATCGCGCCGCCCCGGACGGCGCTCGTCGGCTGCGGGGACTACCTCGACCGGGGCGGCGACGTGCGCGGGCTCCTCGAGCTCCTGCGTCGGCTCCAGGCCGATGCTGCGGTCGCCGGCGGTCGCATCCACCTTGCGCGCGGCAACCACGAGGCCATGCCCCTGATGATCCACAAGGGTGCCGGGGAGTGGCTGGAAACGTGGCTCGAGTACGGTGGCCGGGCCACGCTCGACGCCTTCGGCTGCCCGGTGGACGGCACGGGCCAGCCGGTGGGGCCCCTCGGATCGACTCGCCGACCGGGCACCCTGGCTGTTCGGCTGGCTCGAAGGCCTGCCCCACGCGGTGCGCTGGCGAGACGTCCTCTTCGTCCACGGCGGGCTCCCGCCCGGGCAGACGCTCGACGACCTGGGGACGAGCACCGACGAGCACCTCTGGGTCCGCTCGGCGTTCTTCGACACGCCCTGGGAGACCGGTGCCTTCGACGGCTTCACGCAGGACGGCATCGAGCGGGTCGTCTTCGGCCACACGCCGCAGTGGTCCGGTCCCGCGCTCTTCCACGGCGGCAGGTCGCTGGACATCGACACCAACGCGGTCGGAGACCCGCGCATGCCCCCTGGCGCCGTGCAGGAGCTGACGCTCGTGCGGCCTCGGCGGGGACGGCTCGTTCGAGGGCGCCCGCACGGTGACGGTCTCCACGGTGGACGCGCCGGAGCGGATGCGCCGCTAGCCGGAAGCGAGCAGGCGGCGGGTCGTCGCGAGCACGGCCTCGGCGCGCCCGCGGTTCGCGGTCACGAGCGGTTCCGGGTCCGGAGACACGTCCCCGGCGGGTCGATGAAGACCTCCGGGAGGGGCGCCTGCCCGAAGCTGCGGGCCGGCTCCGCCCATCGTTCGCGCCAGTCGGTCGGCGTCTCCGCGGGCACGTCGGGGTGCGCCTGCGCCAGCCAGACGATGGCCCACGAGCGCGGCACCACGCGGTAGGCGTCGTAGCCCCCGCCGCCGGTCGCCAGCCAGCGCCCGCCGCAGTGCTCGATGCGCGAGTCGGTCGATGAGCGCGCAGGCACGCGCGTAGGACGGCGGTCGTCACGCGCAGGTGCGCCAGCGGGTCGAGCGCATGGCTGTCGCAGCCGTGCTGCGAGACGATGAAGGTCGGCCGGAAGGCCTCCGCCAGCGCCGGCAGCATGAGCTCGACGACGGGCCACCAGCTCTCGTCCCCGGAGCCCGGCTCCAGGGGCGTGTTGACGGCGGTGCCCGGAGCGTCCTCCCCGCCCGTCTCGTCGACCGCGCCCGTGCCCGGGAAGAGGTGCTGGCCGGTCTCGTGGATGGAGAACGTCAGGACCTCGGGGTCGTCCCAGAAGAGCGCCTGCGTGCCGTCGCCGTGGTGGACGTCGAGGTCGACGTAGAGCACCCGGTGGCCGGCGTCCCGCGCCGGCCGCCACGCCGAGCGCGACGTCGTTGTAGACGCAGAAGCCGGCCGCCCGCGTGCGCATGGCGTGGTGCAGGCCGCCGGCCGGCGAGAAGGCGTGCTCGGCCTCGCCCCGCGAGGATGCGCCTCGACGGCGCCGATGGAGCCGCCGGCCACCCGCGCCGAGGCCTCGTGCATGCCGTGGAAGGCCGGCACGTCCGGGGTCCCGATGCCCATCGCCGCGGGCTGCCAGGGATGGTCGCTGAAGGAGCGCACCTGCTCGATGTAGCGCGCGGCGTGCAGCCGGGCCAGGGCCGCGTCGTCGGCCTCGTCGGGCGCCATGGTCCGCGTCGCTCCGACGGCGCGCAGGAGGTCGATGCCCGGTCCGAAGCGCCGCGGCGTCAGCGGGTGGCCCGGCCCGAAGTCGTACTCGCGCAGCGCCTCGCTCCAGACCAGCAGCGGCTCCTCGGACGGTTCAGCCAGGGGACCGCTCCCAGCCCCCATCGTCGAGCGCGGCCATGAGAGCGTCCTCCGCCGAGGCGCCACGCTCGAGGCCCAGGGCGTAGGCAGCCACGAAGCCTGCGAAGGTCGCCTCGTCGTCATCGGCCGGCCCGTCCTCGGGCGGCCCGTCGCGCCGATGTCGGGCGGCCCAGGCCGCCGCCTTCGAGGCTCGCCTCGAGCTCCGGGTCGGCCTCACCAGCCGCCGGGCGCTCGAGCAGCGTCACGCCCTCGCCGAGGCTCGCCGGATCGACGCTCCCGGGTGGCGCCACGAGCACGGCACCGGCACCGTGATACGCGGCAGCCGCGAGGGCCTGCGCCAGCGCCGCCGGGTCGAGCGGCTCGGCCACGACGAGGACGCGGCAGTCGGCGAGGTAGCGCAGGCCGAGCTCGACATCGGCCGCCTCGAGCCGCGGCAGCGGGCGCTCGGTGACCTCGCGGCCGACCGGCGGCGTGCGGGTCGCCGGATCGCGCAGCAGGGCGGCGTGACCGACGCCGGCGCGACCGAGCTCGACCACGACGTGGTCGCCCTCGGGATCGTCACCGACGCTGCCCACGAGCTCGACCGCGGCGCCTTCGCGCCCGAGCGACAGGGCGATCTCGGCCGCCAGGCCGGCGGGCACCAGCGGGCCGTCCGGTCCGCGGCGCTGCACCCGCGGCCGGCCGAGGACGACGATCACCTGCCGCCGCCGGCCTGATGGACGGCCGGGCTAGGCCGGGCCACCATCGCCGAAGCCCTCGTCGTGGATGACCTCGACCTCCCCGTAGCCCGCATCCCGCAACGACGTCTCGAAGCGCGAGGCATCGCCGACGACGACGATGGAGGCACGCTCGGGGTCGACGTGCGAGCGTGCCGCCTGCAGGACGGCCTCGGCGGACACGGCGGCCACGGCGGGCCGGTAGCGGTCGAGCTCGTCGTCGGGCAGGCCGTGGATGACGAGGCCGGCCAGGGCTCCGGCGACCTGGGCCGAGCGTCTCGAAGCGCAGCGGGAAGACGCCCACGAGGTAGTCCCGGGCAGCGTCGAGCTCGTCGGCCTCGACCTCGGCCTCGCGGATCCGCGACAGCTCGGCCATGATGTCCGCGATGGCCGGCGCCGTCACCTCCGTCTCGACGGCGCAGCGCACGGCGAACGGTCCCGCGGCGCGGCGCATGTCGAAGTCGGAGTGGACGCCGTAGGTGTAGCCGCGCTCCTCGCGCAGGAGCCGGTTGAGCCGCGAGTTGAAGAGCCCGCCCAGCAGCGCGTTCATGACGACGAGGGCGTGGAAGTCGTCGATGCGTCGCGGACTGCCCACGTGACCGACGCGGACCTCCGACTGGGGCGCTCCCGGCCGGTCGACGACCACGACGCGCCGGCCGGGCGCCGCCAGGTCTGGTGCTGACGCCGAGGGCGCCGTGGCAGCCGCCGTTCGCCGAGGCTGTGTCGCTCGCCCAGCCGCAGCGAAGGCGTCGGCCACGATGTCCTCGACGGGCACGCCCTCGAGGTCGCCGCAGACGATGAGCGTGCTCGCCGCGGGCCGCAGGATCCGGCGTGGCGCGCCGCGAGGGCCTCGCGGTCGAGGCCGGCGACCGTCTCCTCCGAGCCGCCCAGCAGCCGCGCGTAGGCCGCGCCCGTCGGCGTAGATGACGCTCGGGAAGAGGCGCTCGACGCGGCGGCGTGGCGTCGGCCATCGTCTGCTTCAGGTCGTTGAGGCGCTCCTCGCGCAGGCGCTCCACCTCGCGCTCCGGGAAGCTCGGCTCGAGGGCCATCTCGGCCAGCAGCGCGAGCGCGGGCGCGAGGCGGGCGCGCGGCACCTCCACGTGGACGCCGAGGCTGTCCCAGCCGGCGCTGGCACCGAGGCTGGCGCCCAGGCGCTCGGCGGCCTCGACGAGGGCGACGGCGTCGCGCCGTTCGGTGCCCTCGGACATGGCCCGCGCCGTCAGCACGGTCACGCCGGCCTGGTCGGCCGCCTTCGCTGGTGGCACCGCCGCCCGCATCGCCGCGCACGAGGAGCTGCGCCTGCAGCAGCGGCCGCCCGGGCACGTGGGCCCGGATGACCGTCAGCCCGTTCGGCAGGCTGGACCGCTCGAAGTCGGGGAAGTCGTACGCGCGCGGCGGCCCGGGCTCCGGGCGCCGGTCGAGCAGCGGCCAGGTCGCTCATGCCGCGGCGGCCCGCTCGTCGGACGCGCGGCACGTACGTCAGGACGGCCCGGCTGTCGCGTGCCGAAGACCTCGGCGCAGACGGCGCGGACGGCCTCGGCGTCGACCGCCAGGTAGCGGCCCAGCTGCTCGTTGATGAGCTCCGGCCGGTCGAAGTAGGTGGCGTACATCGAGAGCCGGTCGGCGACCTCGTCCATGCGCGACAGGGCCGCCAGCTCCGACGACTCGATGAGCGCCCGGGCCCGCGCCAGCTCGTCGTCGGTGACCGGCTCGCGGGTCATGCGCCGCAGCTCCTCATCGAGGATGCGCCTCGACGGTCGCCGCGTCCGACTCGGGCCGGACCGTCACCCAGCCGGCCAGCGATCGACGAGCCGGCCACGAGCGGCAGGGCGAAGAGCGGCCACGTCCTGGGCCACCTGCTCGTCGCGCACGAGGCGCCGGTGGAGGCGGCTGCCGCGGCCGCCGGCCAGGATCTGGGTGGCCACCTCGAGGGCGTCGAACGCGCGCGTCCCGTAGGCCGGGCAGCGGTAGCCCACGTGGACGCGCTCGAGCGGCACGGCGTCGGGCACGACCTCCCGCACGGGCCGCGGCTCGACCCGGGTCGCGGAGGCGGCAGGCCGGCAGCGCCGGGTTCGGCTGGATGGGCCCGAAGTAGCGCTCCACCATCTCGATGACGGGCTGCTCGTCGACGTCGCCGGCCACGGTGAGGACCGCGTTGTTGGGCACGTACCAGGTCTCGGAAGAAGCGACTGCACGTCGTCCAGGCTGGCCGCGTCGAGGTCCTCCATCGAGCCGATGGGCGTGTGGTGGTAGGGATGGCCCGGCGGGAAGACGGCGGCCATGAGCTTCTCGTAGAAGGAGCCGTAGGGCCGGTTGTCGTAGGACTGGCGCTTCTCGTTCTTGACCACGTCGCGCTGGTTGTCGAGGTTCTCCTGGCGACAGCGCGTCGAGCAGCGTGGCCATCCGGTCGGCCTCCAGCCACAGGCCCAGCTCGACCTGGTGCGAGGGCAGCGTCTCGAAGTAGTTGGTGCGGTCGAAGTACGTCGTCGCGTTGCAGACGCCGCCGGCGCCCTGGACGATGCCCAGGTGCTCGGCCTTGGCGACGTGCCGGCTGCCCTGGAACATGAAGTGCTCGAAGAGGTGGGCGAAGCCGGTCTTGCCGGGCTGCTCGTGCTTGGAGCCGACGTCGTACCAGAGGTTGATGGCCACGACGGGCGCGACGTGGTCGGGCGCCACGATGACGCGCAGGCCGTTGGCGCAGGGTGTGCTGGCTGAAGCGGACGTAGGGGGCTGTCGCTCACGACGGGCATCGGCCGCAATCTACGGGCGCGTGGGCATGGCGCGTCATCCTAGCGCCGCTCGGTCGTCGGGCGCCGCCGACGACGACGATCGACGCGTAAGCCCTCGCCCGGCAGTCGGCGCCCGGCACCCGCCGGCAGCTCGGCGTGATGCCGGCGGACCACGGCGTCGGGCACCCGGCCGCTCGGGGCGGCGCGCGTTCTGGGCGAGGCAGCGCTCGAGGGGCACGTCGAAGACGACCGCGACCGCCGGCCGCCCGGCCCGCCGGGCCAGGCTCGCGCAGGCCGCGCCGCGCGCGCGGCCGTGAGGTTGGTGGCGTCGATGACCGTGAGGAGGCCGCGACCCAGCCTGGCGCCCGTCGCCGCGTGGAGCAGCCGGAAGGCATCGGCCGTCGCCGACTGGTCGGTCGCATCGCCGGCCACCATCGCCCGGAAGGCGTCCGACGAGAGGACCTGGTCGGGTCGGAAGTGGCGCGCCGCCCAGGTCGACTTGCCGCAGCCGGCGGGGCCGACGAGCAGGACGAGCGCGTCCGCTCGGCCAGCCGGGGCCTCCGCGGCGCCCGAACCTCGGCGATGTCAGGCGGGTCGCGTCACGGCCGCTGGCGAGCCACTCCTCGAGCGAGCGCACGTCGCCGATCCTCGCCTGCGCCGACCGGCGCCAGCGAGCGCGCCGCGGCCACCGCCGTGTCGATGTCGGTGAGGCAGAGGATGCCCTCGGCGACCGCGGCATGGCGGATGGCCGCCGCGTCGAGGACCGCCCCGGAACGCGGCGCCGGGCGTGTTGACGACGAGCGACACGTCGCCGCTGGCGATGACCTCGAGGATGGACGGGCCGATCATCGTCCTCGGCGCCCAGCAGCGCCGACCTCGCGCACCTCGTGTCCGAGCCGTCGCAGGGCCGCGGCCGTGCCCGGCGTGGCCACGAAGCGGTAGCCGACGCTGCTGCAGAGCGCCGCGGCCAGCTCGGCCAGGCGCGCCCTCGTCTCGCGGCGCGACCGAGATGAGCGCGGCGGCACCGCCCGGCCCGGGCACCGGCGGCCGCAGCGATGCCGCCAGGAGCGCCTTGGCCATGGCCACGTCGGCGTCCTCGTGGAGGCCGATGACCTCGCCGGTCGACTGCATGCCCGGGCCCAGGGTCGGGTCGACGCCGCGCAGCTTGGCCGTCGAGAAGACGGGCGCCTTGACGGCCACGAGGCGCGGCGGCCGCCAGCAGCCCGTCCGCGCCAGCCCAGCTCGGCGAGGCGGGCGCCCTGCGCGACCCGGGTCGCCAGCGCCACCATGGGCACGCCCGTGACCTTGGACAGGAAGGGCACGGTCCGGCTGGCGCGCGGGTTGACCTCGAGCACGTAGACGCCGTCGTCGCGGACGATGAACTGGGCGTTGACGAGGCCGCGCACGCCGATCTCGAGGCAGATCCGGCGCATGGCGTCCACGATGAGCCCCTGGTCGGCCGCCGACAGCTGCTGCGGCGGGAAGACGGCGACGCTGTCACCGGAGTGGACGCCGGCCCGCTCGACGTGCTCCATGAGCCCGGGGATGAGCACGTCTCGCCCGTCGGTGACGGCATCGACGTCGACCTCGAGCCCCTCGAGGTAGGCGTCGATGCGCACGGGCCGCTCCTCGCTCACGCATCGTCGCCGTCGGCCAGCTGGCGCTCGAGGTCCTCGGGGCCGTAGCAGAAGTCGATGGCCAGGCCGCCGATGACGAAGGACGGCCGCACGAGCACCGGGTAGCCGACCTCCTCGGCCACCGCGAGGGCCTCCGTCGAGCGAGGTCGCCATGCCGCCGCGCGGCTGGGGGATGCCCAGCCGCTCGACCATGTCGGCGAAGCGGGTCCGCTCCTCGGTCCGCTCGATGGCCTCGAGGTCGATGCCCGGCAGCGGCACGCCGGCCGCGCCAGCGCGGCCGCCAGGTTGAGCGGCGTCTGGCCGCCGAACTGGACGAGCGCCGGCAGGGGGCCCTCGCCGTCGCGGCGTCTCGGCGTCGACGACCTCGAGGACGCTCTCGGCGTCGAGCGGCTCGAAGTAGAGGCGCGACGAGGCGTCGAAGTCGGTCGAGACGGTCTCGGGGTTGGAGTTGACCATGACCGCCGGCCGGCCATCCGCCCGCAGCGTCTGCGCCGCCTGCACCGCGCAGTAGTCGAACTCGATGCCCTGGCCGATGCGCACCGGGCCCGAGCCGATGACGAGCGCCGCCGGACGCGGCGACCGGCGGGGCCTCGGGCGCGCGAGCCGGCGGCCGCGTAGGTGGCGTAGAAGTAGGGCGTCTCGGCGGCGAACTCGGCGGCGCAGGTGTCGACCATGGCGAAGCCCGGCCGCAGGCCCATGGCGTGCCGGCGTGCCGCGCAGGTCGTCCTCCGGGACAGCCCGCCAGGATGGCGATGTCGCGATCGCTGAAGGAGGCCCGCTTGGCCGTCACGAGCAGGTCGTCCGACAGGCCCGGCCCCGCCTCGCGCATGGCGCGCTCGAGCGTCGGCCAGGCGCTCCATCTCGGAGAGGAACCAGGGTGCGATGCCGGTGACCCGCTGCAGCTCGCCGGCGGCGACGCCCGGCGCAGCAGCGCCAGGAGCCGCCAGAGGCGCGAGTCGGAGGGCTGCAGGAAGCGCCGCAGCAGCGTCGCCCGCGAGGCCGGCACGGCTCCCGGTCCCGGCTCGCAGACGAGGCCGGCGGCATCCATGAGGAGCTCGCCCGGGAGCGCCTCGGCCGCTCGTCCGCGACCGGGATGGCGGCACGCTCCCCGGCTCGTCCACCGGCCGCCCAGCCCGCCAGGACGTCGAGCGTGCGGCCGCCAGGCGGGATCCTCGGCCAGGAACCCGGCGCCCGCCTGCTCGAGGCCGCGCAGCGCCTTGTTGAGGGCCGCCCCGAAGGTGCGGTCGATGGCCATGACCTCGCCGGTCGCCTTCATCTGCGAGCCCAGCGAGCGCTCGGCGCCCGGGAACTTGTCGAAGGGGAAGCGCGGCAGCTTGACGACGACGTAGTCGAGGGCCGGCTCGAAGGCGGCCACGGTGCGTGCCCGTGATGGCGTTGGGGATCTCGTCGAGGCGCCGGCCGATGGCGATCTGGGCGGCCACCCGGGCGATGGGGTAGCCGGTCGCCTTGGAGGCCAGCGCCGACGAGCGGCTGACGCGCGGGTTGACCTCGATGACCGCGTACTCGGAGGCGTCGGGCGAGAGCGCGAACTGGACGTTGCAGCCGCCCTCCACGCCGAGCGCCCGGATGATGGCCAGGGCCGCGCGTGCGCAGGCGCTGGTGGACCGGGTCGGGCAGCGTCTGCACCGGCGCCACGACGATGGAGTCGCCGGTGTGGACGCCGAGCGGGTCGACGTTCTCCATCGAGCAGACGGCGATGCACGTGTCGGCCGCATCGCGCATGACCTCGTACTCGATCTCCTGCCAGCCCGACGAGGTAGCGCTCCACCATGACCTGGCCGATGGGGCTCAGGCGCAGGCCGGCGCGCACGCGCTCCGCGTACGCCTCGGCGGCTGTCGACGATGCCGCCGCCGGTGCCGCCCAGCGTGAAGGCCGGGCGCACGATGGCCGGCAGGCCGATGGCCTCGAGCGCACGGCGAGTGGCCGCCCCGCGCTCGGCGTCGTCGGCGCCCTCGACGATGGCCGACGGCGCATACGGCTGGCCGATGGCGTCGAGCAGGTCGCGGAAGCGCTCGCGGTCCTCGGCCATCTCGATGGCCTCGATGGGCGTGCCCAGGAGGCGCGTCCCGGTCCGCTCGAGGAGCCCCGCCCGGGCCACCTCCATGGCCAGGTTGAGGCCGGTCTGGCCGCCCAGGCTGGCCAGCATGCCGTCGGGCCGCTCGCAGCTCGAGGATGCGCTCCACGGAGGCCGACCGTGAGCGGCTCGAGGTAGACGACGTCCGCGACGCCGGGGTCGGTCATGATGGTGGCCGGGTTGGAGTTCAGGAGGATGGTGCGGATGCCCTCCTCGCGCAGGGCCCGGCAGGCCTGCGTGCCGGCGTAGTCGAACTCGGCGGCCTGGCCGATGATGACCGGGCCCGGAGCCGAGGATGAGGATGGAGCGCGGACGCTCGAGGGTCACGTGTCGCTGCCCGTGAGCCCTCGGGCGCGGACGTGCCCCAGGAAGCGGTCGAAGACCTCGGCCGCGTCGAGCGGGCCGGGTGAGCCCTCGGGGTGGTACTGCACGGTCTCGATGGGCAGGTCGTGATGGCGCAGGCCCTCGACGGAGCCGTCGTTGAGGTTGCGCTGGCTGACGTAGAAGCCCGGACTCGACGGGCAGCGAGTCGGCGATGACCTCGACCTCGTGGTTCTGCGCCGTCACCGTCACCCGCCCGCTGCCCTCGTCGCGCACCGGATGGTTGGCGGCGTGGTGGCCGAAGCGCAGCCGTCGCGTCCCGGCGCCCGCGGCACGGGCCACGATCTGGTGACCCAGGCAGATGCCCAGCAGCGGCCGGCCGTCCGCGATGACGGCGCGCGCGAGCTCGACGGGTCCATCGAGCATGCCCGGGTCGCCCGGGCCCGGCGAGAGGACCACGCCCTCGACGTCGGCCGCCAGCACCTGCTCGGCCGCCGGCCGTGTGCGGCAGCACCCGCACGCGCGCGCCGCGCCGGTGCAGCGCGCGGATGATGTTCGTCTTGAGGCCGAGGTCCACGACGGCCACGACCGGTCCGCGGTCACCCACCTCGTACGGGGCGCTCGCCGACACCTGTGAGACGAAGTCCTGGGCCTCCCAGGCCGGCACGGCACGCGCCGCACGCCGACGGCCGCGTCCGGGTCCACCTCGCCGGGAGCCGTGATGATGCCCCGCAGGGAACCGCTGGCGCGCAGGTGCCGGGCCAGCGCCCGCGTGTCGAGGCCGGCGATGGCCGGCACGCCCGCGAGACCGCAGCAGGTGGACGATCTGGCGGGCCCGGCCGAGCACGCCGGCCGTGGCGTGGCCGACGACGAGGCCGCGCAGCCAGGGCCGCTCCGACTGGTCGTCGTCGGCGAGCGCGCCCGTGGTTGCCGATGAGCGGGAAGGTCATGACCACCACCTGGCCGGCGTAGCTGGGGTCGGTGCAGACCTCCTGGTAGCCGGTCTGCGAGGTGTTGACGACGAGGTCGCCGCCGCCGCGCACGGGGGCGCCGAAGGCGATGCCCGCGAAGGTCGAGCCGTCCTCGAGCGCCAGCAGGCATGGACCGCTGCTGCCGATGCGCGGGTCGACCACGGCATCGGCCGGGAGGGGCAGGGCGGTCCGGCCCGCGGGGGCGTCCGACGACACGGCTCAGTCGGCCTCGACGGTCAGGACCCGCAGCATCCCGGGGCCGATGACCTCGACCCAGCCGGCGTACTGCTTGGCCGAGGGAGAGGGGCCGTCGCCGATGACCAGGCTGGCATCGTCGGTGACGCGCTCGTAGACGGCGCCGATGTCGATGACCGCGACCCCGCGTTCCCCGGCGACCGTCCGGAGGATGTCGTTGGCCCGGACCACGTCACCGCTGCCCATGTCCGGCGAGCCCCAGCGGCGCCCCCACGCGGTGAGCGTGTGGTCCGGCGTCGTGATGACGAAGATGCGGGCTGGCGAGAGGACCTGCAGCAGCCCGTCGAGGATCGTGGCCAGGCTCCGTTCGTAGCGCTCACCATCGAGCTGCCACTCGTTGTCGATGATGTCGTTGACCCCGACCTGGAGGGTCACGACGTCCGGCACGAGAGACTCCACCTGGGGCAGCTGCGTCCGGATGACGTCCTGGCTGGTCTGACCGCTCTCGGCGAGGTTGCCGACGAGCCGCAGCGGCACCGTCGCCGTGCTCCATGGCCTGGACGAGCTGGGCCGGCCAGCTGTCGCGCTTGGGGGCCAGCGTGTCCGTGCCGGCCGTGTAGCCGTCGCCCAGCGTGACCAGACGGAGCGGCTCCTGTGCGGCGGCCGACGCTGTGACCTCCCCCTCCGGTGCGCCAGGAGAAGGGCTCGCGAGCGGGTCGGAGGCCCCGCTGGAGGGGGTCCGCGGTTGCGGCAGGCTGCACGCGGCGAGGGACAGGACGCCGACCATGGCCCAGGCCACCAACCTTCTCACGTGGTGGTGCAGGATAGCGTCGCGGAGGGGCTACCCCTTGTGCGCGCCGCTATGCTGCTGCGACCGAAGGCCGGAAGGCAAGGAGGACGACGTATGCCACGCGCGATGTGGCGCGGGGCCATCCAGTTCGGGCTGGTGACCATCCCGGTCCGGCTCTACCTGGCCACCGAGTCGCGTGGGGGGCTCTCGTTCAACCTGCTCCACGCCGAGGATGGTCGGCGCATCCAGATGAAGGTCCACTGCCCCGAGCACGGCGAGATCCCGCGCTCGGAGACCGTCCGGGGCTACGAGTGGTCGAAGGGCCACTACGTCGTCATCGACGAGAGCGACTTCGAGGCCGTGCCGCTCAAGACCGTCCGGAGCATCGAGATCGAGCAGTTCGTGCCGGCGCGACGCGAGCAGCAGGAGACCGTCTTCGTCAAGCAGTCCTACTACCTCGAGCCCGAGGCCGTCGGCCGCAAGGCCTTCGCGCTCCTGCGCACGGTGCTCGCCGAGAGCGAGCTGCAGGCGGTCTGCAAGATCGTCCTCAAGGACCGTGAGCAGCTCGCGGCGCTCGACCCCTTCGGTCCGACGATGCTGCTCTCGACGCTCTACTGGCCCGACGAGGTCCGCGACCTCGCCGAGCTCGAGCTTCCCGAGGAGGAGGTCGAGGTCAAGCCGGTCGAGGTCGCCATGGCCCGCCAGCTCGTCGATGCCCTGACCGGCGACTTCGATGCCTCCCGCTACCACGACGAGTACCGCGAGGCCCTCCTGTCGGTCATCGAGGCGAAGGTGGAGGGCCAGCCCGTCGAGGCACCGGCTCCGCTCGCCGAGACGAGCAAGCTCACCGACCTCATGGCCATCCTCGAGGCGAGCGTGGCGGCCGCGCGGGGAGAGGCCGGTCGGAAGAGGCCGCGGCGAGGCGGCGGGCGCGAAGGGCGGGAAGACCCGCAGCCGGGCCTCGGCGAAGGAGCCGGTCTCGGTGGCCGAGGCGCGCGAGGCCCGGGCTGGCAGGAGCACCGGCGTCCGAGGGAGGCGCCAGCGGACGGAAGGCCAAGGAGACCGAGGGACGGGCGAGCTCGGGCCGGTCGTCGGGCGCCTCCACGACGAAGGGGACGGCGCGCCGACGCAAGACCGCCTGATCGGACCGGATCGGCCCACGTGCCCAGACCGGCTGAACCCGACCCGGGCGGGGCCCAGCTGGCCCTCCAGCTTCGCGACGCGGCCGAAGCGCCGACCATGGCCCTGCCGCGGCTCGGGTTCCCGGTGGCCACCGACGGCGGTCAGCCCTTCGACGATGACGAGCGGCTCTTCGAGCCATGGTGGCCCGGGGCCCACGCCTTCCTCTGCCGTGCGGGGCGACCACGTCGAGGTCCGCACCGAGCACCTGAGCGACCCGCTGGCCGTCTTCCCGGAGCTGCGCGAGGTGGCCCTCGGCTCGCCCGCGGACGGCCTCGTCGTGGAAGGCACGCTCCTGGCCCTCGACGCGGAGGGCCGACCCGATGCCCGGCTCCTGCGCCGCCACCTGACCGGGGCCACGGCCCCGCAGGAGATCGTCGAGGGCGCCTTCGTGGCGTCCGACCTGTGCCATCTCGAGGGTCGCTCGCTGGCGCGCCAGCCGTTCATCGAGCGACGGCGGCTGCTCGCCTCGGTCCTGCCGCCGTCCCGCTGCGGCGTGGTCGACCGGGGCCTCGTCGGCGAGGGCGTGACCCTGGGGCGCGCGGTCGCCTCGCTCGGCCTGGCGGCCATCTCGGCGCGACGGCTCGACGGTCGCTGGCGTCCCGGTCCCGCTGGCGACGACTGGCTGCGCCTGCGCGGTCACGGAACCACCGGCGGTGCCGACGCGGCCCTTCCTCGTCCTCCTCGAGCGCTTGCCCCTGGGGGTGACGAGCTGACGGCGGCCTGCCTACAGCCAGTTCGTGGCGATCTCGCCCCAGCCGCGCATCGACCAGCCCTGCAGGACCTCGTCGACGATGCGCTCGGCGAACCCGGCGTCGAGCTCGCCGCCGAACATGAGCCGGAAGTAGACCGGCCCGATGAGCATCTCGGTGGCGATATCGGGCTGCACGTCCGGGCGCAGGTCGCCCCGACGGATGCCTCGCGCGATGACGCGGGCGACCTCGTCGCGGCGAGCCTGCACGACCGTGGCGCGGAAGGGGTCGCCCAGCTCCGGGTCGCGGGCGATCTCCGAGAGCAGGGCGCGGATGACCGGACCGAAGTCCGTCTCGGTGAGGGCGCGCATCGGCGCCAGGACGGTGGCCAGCAGCTCGGTCCGCGTGTCGCCCACGTCGGGGACCGCGAGGTGGGGATTGGCGAGCTCGAACAGCACCTCGTTGGCGAGGGCCTGCTTCGACGACCAGTGCCGGTAGATGGTGGCCTTGCCGACGCCTGCACGCGCCGCCACGTGCTCGAGCCGCACCTTGTCGAAGCCGCCCTCCAGCAGGATGGCCCGGAAGGCTTCGCAGATGTCACGGTGGGCCCGGTCGCTGCGAGGGCGACCCGGGCGACCAGCCGGTCGGAGAGGCGGCCGTGGCGATTCGCGAGCGATGAGCTCGTCGATGGGGTCCGGTCCCGGTCCCGGCTCTGATCCTGGCGTCAGCATCCGCTCCATCATATCGAAACGCTGTGTCTCATTCGTGACCGAGCTGTACCTCACCCGAGTCGTTACAGTGGGTCTTGCATCTCGCGTGCGATGGTATACGATACGGACCGGCTCGAAACAGAGCAGATGGGAGCCCAGAAGAGATGACGAAGACCAGTCCATGACGCCGGGACCAACAGCCCGGCCCCGGCATCGCTCACGGAGCGCGAGAACGAGCGCGCCGTGGAGCGCATCGAGGCAGCCGAGCGTTTCTCACCCCATTGCCCCTGTGGCTCGCACATGGTGGCCGTCGCCCATGGCGATGAGATCTGGCTGGAATGCGTGTCCCACGACCAGCCGCGAGCTGGACTGCGTGGGCTCTTCGCCCGGCTGACGGCCTTCGCCCATAGCCGTCGGCTCATCCTCCAGCTGCCAGCCACCGAATAGATCAGAGACGTCGAGGTCCGGTCTCCTCCCTCCTCCTCCGCCGGATCTCGCGTCTCACCATACGGCCCGCCGGCGACTCCCTTCGCCGGCGGGCCGTCTCTCTGTCCGCTAGTACCTTCGCGTGGCTGCGCCGGCGCACCGCACGCGAAGACACTGGACCCCTCCGATCACTCGAGCGGAGGGGTCCGTCGTTGGTTGACGCTTGGTGAGCCGCGAAGGATTTCGAACCTTCAACCTAGGGATTAAGAGTCCCTTGCTCTACCGTTGAGCTAGCGGCCCGGGAGCCGCAATGCTAACAAATGCGTCGCGATGCGGCCCGCAGACGCCGGCCGCGCACGACACCCAGCCGAGGGAGCTGACGACGCCTGCACCACTTCGCCAACGCGTCCTCGCCGGCGAGACGACGATCGGCACCTTCATCTTCAGCGCCTCGCCGTTCCTCGTCGAGGTCGTCGCCCGGGTGGGCCTCGACTGGTTGCTCGTCGACCTCGAGCACGGCACGGCGGACGAGTCTGACCTTCTGCCCCTGCTCCTCGCTGCCGCGGCCCGGGATGTTCCGGCGCTCGTGCGGGTCGAGAGCGGCGAGCGCATCCGTGTCGGCCGCGCCCTCGACCTTGGCGCCGGAGGCATCATGGTCCCCCAGGTGCACGCGGCCGAGCAGGCCCGCCGGGTCGCCGGCTGGATGCGGACGCAGCCCTCGGGCGAGCGCGGCATCGCCCTCTTCACGCGCGGCATGGACTACGGCGTCACCGGACACGCCGGGGTGGCCGTCCGGCACGAGAGCCTCCTCGCCATCGTCCAGATCGAATCCCGCGCAGCGCTCGACGAGGTCGAGGCCATCGCCGCGGTGGACGGCGTCGACGTCCTCTTCGTGGGTCCCACCGACCTCTCCCACGCGCTCGGCCTCCCCGGTCACATCGACCATCCCGAGTTCGAGGCCGCCGTCCGCCGGGTCGCCGACGCCGCCAGGGCCGCAGGCAAGGCGGCCGGCGTCCTCGTCTGGGATGCCGAAGATGTGGGACGCTACGCCGCGATGGGCTTCTCCTTCTTCAGCCTCTCCTCGGAGGCGAGCATCCTCGACCGAGCGCTCCGCCTCGAGCTTGACTCCGCACGCCAGGCCGCCCGGGCGGCCCACAACCCAGAGGTCACATGATCCGCTTCCGCCGCGCCATCATCCTCGTCGTCGCTCTTGCGCTCGGCCTGTCGCCAGTCGCCCTGGCCCAGGACGAGACGGACGAAGGCAACCTGCTCTGGCAGTGGCAGCTCCTCGAGTACCGCGGTTCTGACGGCAGCCAGCAGCTCGTCCCGCCTGGCATCGGCATCACCGCGCTCCCGTTCGCCGGCACGGTCAAGGGCGACGCCGCCTGCAGCAGCTACGAGGCGAGCTACAGCCTCGTCCGGGAGAGCTTCCGCGTCGACACGCCGACCATCCAGGTGCGTGGCTGCGATCCGACCGCGCAGGCCATCGACGACGCCTTCTACCAGGGGCTCGCTGACACTCGGACGTGGTCCACGAGCGGCTCGATCCTCACGCTCATGGACGAGGTCGGGGATGTCGTCATGACGATGACGCGGGCCGAGCTGCCTGCCGATCCCACGCTGGCCCGCTGGGAGCTCGCCCGCATCGGCACCGCGGACGGCGCCATCGAGCCCGTCATCGCGGGTGTCCAGCCCTGGGTCGAGTTCCTCCGCGGCGGCCGGGTCGTGGGCAGCACCGGGTGCGGCTCCTTCGTGGGCTCCTACAGCACGAACGACAGCACCATGAGCATCAGCGGGGTCGATTCGCGCCTGGCCGAATGCACCTCGGCCCTGGAGGACCAGGCCAGCCTCATCCTCGACACCTTCGCGGACGTCACCGACTTCGACGTCCTGCCCGCCGGCCTCGTCCTCGAGGACGGCAACGGCACCACCCGGATGGCCCTCGTGCCGGCCATCGACCTGGGCGGCCGCACGTGGACCCCGACGGCCATCGTGGACCCCGACGGTGAGGTCGTCAGCGCGATCAGCGACCGCCTCAACACCTCGGCCGTCCGCTTCGCCGGCAGCAGCGCCGACGGCCGCAGCTTCTGTCGCGGCTTCGACGCCGGCAGCCTGCGTTCGGGCCTCGCGCTCAGCGTGTCGGGGCTGGTGCCCGACCGCGACAGCGCCTGCCCGAAGCCCAACGCCGACCAGGAGGTCACGAGCCAGGACGTCGAGGACGCTTTCCTCGGGGCCCTCGAGCGCGCCGCCTCGCATGCCCTCCGAGGGGACGAGCTGGAGCTCATGGACGTCGAGGGCCGGCCCGTCGTCCGGCTCGAGCCGCAGTCCGAGCTCGTCGGCCCGACCTGGGTCCTCTCGCGCCTGGACATCGCACCCGCGAGCCGGAAGCAGCGCCTGCGGGAGCCCATCGGGGACGCGCCGCTGACCGCCATCTTCGAGGACGTCGAGACCATCGGGGTCGTCCAGGGCTCCACGGGAGTCAACGACTACATCGCCAACTACGCCACACCAGGGGCAGCCCAGATCCGCATCACGGACGCCAGCCCCTTCCTGGAGGTCTGCAGTCGCGGCAGGGCGGGCACGCCGGCCTGCGTCCAGGAGACCGCCTTCCTCGAGCTGCTCCAATCGGCCGACAGCTTCATCGTCCGGCCCGAGGACCTGCGCCTCTTCCGGGGGACCCGGCTGGTCCTCAGCTTCCTGCCTGAGCAGGCCGCCCCGCCGGTGGAGTGACGGGCACCTCGACCTCGTAGCGGCGGAGCCGTGACAGCGGCAGGAGCGCCACGCCAAGGAGCACGAGGGTGGCCACCAGGATGCCGTCGAAGGCCGCGGCCTCAGCGGCCACGGCGCCCACGAACGCACCGATGATCTGCCCGAGGGCCAGGAAGACGCTGTAGAGGCCCATGATCGCGCCGCGGTCTCGCGGGAAGGCCTCAGAGGTGTCGGCGAGGAGCCCGAGCGCGGCCGGCGTGGCGCCTGCGATGAGGAAGATGCCGGCCGCGAGACCGAGCAGGAGCACCGAGCGGACGACGAGCGGCGCGTCACCGGTGTGGTTGAGCAGGAGCGCCGCGACGACGAGACCGGCACCGCCGGCGATGCCGTAGAAGATGATCGTCGTGCGCCGCATCGCGGTGAATCGGCCGCCCCAGTACCACAGCCCGAGGAAGAAGACCAGGCCGCCGAGGACGAAGGCGAGCGTGACCATGAGCGGGGAGAGGCCGCCCACCAGAGCCTGACCGGCGAAGCGCGGGTCCGGCGTCCGGATGAGCTGGAAGAGCGTCTGTGAGGTGTACAGGCCGAGGGCAGCGTTGATGGCGATCCAGGTCGGCGCCAGAAGCCAGACGCGCGGGCGGCTCAGGATGCGGCGGTAGCGCGCCCAGGCCATCGGTCGCTTGCGCCGGGGGTCGACGTCGCCCGCCTCCGGCACGGTCCAGCGGTAGAGCGCCAGGGAAACCAGGTAGACGAGCGCGTTGGCGACGAACCCGAGCGGGCCGAGGACGACCCAGACCGGACCGGCTGCCGCGAAGCCGAGCGCCAGGCCGGCGATGGTGGCCGCCTCGAATCGTGCCGATGCGCGTCCCCGGAGCGCCTCGTCGCCGCTCGTCACGGCCGCCAGGAAGCCGAGGACCGAGGGCACGCTGGCGGCCGTCGAGGCGCCTTCCAGGAGCCGGGTGAAGCCGAGCAGCGGCAGGCTGCCCACGAGGATGGGGACGGCGATGACGACGGAGCCTGGGAGGTGGATCTCGGCCGTGAGTGCCGTGAGCAGCACCGCGACGAAGCCGAAGAGCGGGCCGACCTGCATGACCCGGTGATGGCCGAGGCGGTCGGCGAGGACGCCGAAGGGCGGAGAGAGGATGAGCTCCGCGGCGAAGAAGAGCGCCGTCAGCATGCCCACCGCGAAGGGCCCGACGGCCTCGCCGCCATGCTCCGGCAGGTCGGCCAGGAGGAAGACCAGCAGCGCCCCGGTGAGCCCGGTGGCGAAGCGGAGCACGAAGGTGGCGATCGAGACCGCCCAGATGCCGCGATCCATGGAGGCCGAAGCGTACCCGCTGGGCGGCACGATATGCTCGCCCTCGTGCCAGGCCGGCCAGACTCACCCGTCCCACCCGAGATCGTCGCCCTCGCCGAGCAGCGCGCCGCCGCTCGTGAGGCCCGCGACTGGCGCGCTGCGGACGCCCTCCGTCAACGCATCGAGACGGCGGGCTTCCGGATCGTCGATGACGGGCTGGCCTTCACCCTCGCTGCGGCCCGGCCGTCCGACGTGACCGAGGCGGGCATCACCTTCCACGGTGCTCCCGAGTCGGTCCCCTCACGCCTCGACGAGCCCGAGTCGCGGGCCACCAGCCTCGTCGTGCTCGTCGACCCGGCCGCTGACGAGCCCATCGGGGAGGTCGTCCCCGCGGACCATGGCCTGACCGATGCCCAGGTCCTATTGGTGGCCTCCCGCGCCGCCGTCGAGGCGGGTCACCTCACGTACCGGCTCCAGTCCGGCGCCGAGCTCGTCGGCACGGCGGCCTCCTTCAGCCCGGGCGACGCGCTCACAGCGGGGCTGCGGCGGGCCAACGGCTCACGGATCGCCGTCCTCGACGGCGCACGCACGGTCGGCCGCGACCTGATCGCGCAGCTGCTCGCCGCCCTGGACGACCCGACCGTCGCCGTCGCCGGCGCCCTGGGCTACCGATCCACCGACCTTCGGCGTTTCGAGCCGGCCGACGCCCGGGGACGTGACCGCCCTCGGCTCAGGCTGCTATGCGTTCCGGCGTGCGGACGCCTCGAGGCGCCTCCCCGTCGACGGCCGCCTCGGGCGTCACGACAGCGTCGCCGTCTGGTGGAGCCTGGCGCTCCGCGACGAGGGCGCCGACCGCGCGCCCCGCCGTGCCATCGCCCTGGAACCCTGGCCGAGCGACCGGCGGTCAGGAGCCCGACCTGCCGTCCGGCGACGACCCGTCTCGCCCGCCGCGACGCCTATCGCATCGCTGACCGCTTCGGCGGCAACCCCTGGCTGGCCGACGCCGCCGAACAGGTCGCGGGGATGCCAGGTGACCGGGCCCACGGCGACGAGCAGGACGATGACGGCCACGAGGAGGGCCACGCCGGCGACGGATAGGACCCGCGTCCGGTCGACCGCGCTGCTGACGGTCGAGGAGGCGCCAGCTCCGGTCGCTCCCGCGGGACGGCTCCAGAAGGTGTCGAGGCGGGCACCCAGGGGCACGAGCACGAAGCCCAGCCAGGCCCCGGCGAGGAGGCCGCCCACGTGGGCCGCGTTGTCGATGCCCGGGATGCTGAAGCCGATGACGAGGTTGATGCCGATGAGGATCCCGATCTGCATCGTGAGGTTGCGAGCATTGCGGGTCAGCGCAGGCTTGTGGACGTGGTCGGCCACGAGGAGGGCGCCGAAGAGACCGAAGACGGCGCCGCTGGCCCCGACCGCGGGGTTCGGCGACGTGGCGTAGCTGGCCGCCGAGCCGGCCACGGCGCAGAGCCCGTAGATGGCGAGGTAGCGCCAGGGACCGTAGAGCGCCTCGACGATGGGCCCGATCGTCCACAGCGCGTACATGTTGAAGAGCAGGTGGATGAGGCTGCCGTGGACGAGCACGACCGTCAGCAGGCGCCAGTACTCGTCGTCGAACAGGATGGCGAACTTGTCGAGGAGGAGCAGCGACTCGAGCTCATCCTGGCCGCCCACCAGGGTCATGAGGCTGGTGACGACGGTGACCGCCAGGAGCCCGTAGGTGATGGTCGGCTGCGGGACGCCTCGGGTGCGGGAGCGGCTGAAGGCCCGCTCGGAGGCTCGCCCGTCGCCCAGCTCCTTGCTCAGCCACCCGATGCGCGACTGGAGCTCGGCCTGCTCGGACTGCGGCGCGCGGCGGGCGGCTTCACGGTAGGAGCGTGCCGCGGCCGCCATGTCGCCGGCACGCACACGTGCTGCCGCGAGTGCCTTCCAGGCCCGCCAGGTCAGGGGGTTCTCGGGCGCCTGGGTCGCCGAGATCCAGGCCTGGATGGCCGCGGGCTCGTCGTCGAGCCGGTAGCGACACTCGGCCAGCCCGAGCAGCGCTGCCGTGTGGACGGCCGGGTCCGGGCTGCCCACGACCCGGCTGAACGTCCCGGCGGCGATGTCCCAGTCGCCCTGCTCCGCGAGCGTCTGGCCACGCTGCAGCAGCCCGACCGCGACGTCTGCGTCGAGCGGACCGGCTCGACCGGCATCGCGGTACGGGGAGGAGGAAGGGTCACTGCCCCAGCCAGGGGCAGCGGGGTCTGACATCATCGAGACTGTACCCGCGCGCGCCGAACGGGGTGCGCAGCGGACCGGGCGGGCCCAGTCGGTCGCCTAGTGGCCCAGGTCGAGCGCGAGCTGATCGTCGGTCGTGCGTCACCACGAGGCGACCTCGCGCGGCACGCGCCGGGCGCTGCGGCCGCGACACACCCGAGGCCAGCAGCGGCTCCCCGATGAGGTTCGCGAGGCGCTCGGCCAGAGGCCACCAGTCGTGGGCCTCGGTGATGTCCGAGGCGGGCTGGCGGATCAGCCTGTCACGCGGCACGAGGCGCGGCAGACGTGCGTCGAGGATGGCCTCCACCTCGTCGCGGAAGCGGTCGTTCGTCGATCGCACGCCGTCGGCGCGCAGCTCGACATCGGGGGTCAGGCGCACCACGAGGTCGTACGTGCGTGACCAGGAGCGCACGAGCGGCTCGACGTCGTAGCGATCCTCGCCACCGCAGGCGCGGAGGTAGTAGGCGAAGTTGTCCATGACGCCGCGGTCGGTGACGAGGCACTCGGCCTTCGGGTGTGAGCTCCAGCTCGCGGCGGATCTGGGAGGTGAGGACCCAGAGCTGCGCCTCGCCGGTGGCTCGTTCGTTGATGCCCAGCGGGTTGTCTCGAACGACCTCGCGCGCGAACTCGACCGAGCGGCCGGCGCGTTGCATGGCGCCCGCGAAGGCCAGCGCGGCGGTCGTCTTGCGGATGCCGTGCGAGCCGATGAAGGCGATCTTGGCAGGGCGGGTCCAGGTCACCGATCGATGCTATAGCCTGATGCCCATGAACACCCGTCTTGACAGGCACCCCGTCCGCATCGGGGTCCTGCTGTGGCCCCAGGGCACCGACTGGGCGGAGCTCGCGGAGATGGCCAGCCTGGCCGACCAGGTGGGCCTCGATTCGGCGTGGACCTGGGACCACCTCCATGCCATCGTCGGTGATCCCATGCAGCCCATCTTCGAAGGCTGGACGACCCTCGCTGCCTGGGCGGCGCGCACCGAGCGCATCAGCCTCGGTCTGATGGTCGGCGCCAACACGTTCCGGAATCCGGGACTGACGGCCAAGGTCGCCGTCACCGTCGACCACATCGCCGCCGGCCGCCTATGGCTGGGCCTCGGCGGGGCCTGGTTCGGATACGAGCACCGCGCCCACGGCATCGACTTCGGCGCCGGCTTCGGGGAGCGCCTCGATCGGCTCGAGGAGGCGGTGGAGGCCATCGGTCATCTGACGGCCGGGGAGACCGTGTCCTCCCCGCCAGGCGGCAGCTACGCCTTCCGGGACCTGCAGCAGCATCCGCTGCCCTATCGGGGCGCCGGTCGGCTGCCTGTCATGATCGGGGGCGAGGGCGAGCGCAAGACCCTGCGCACCGTGGCCCGCCACGCGCAGGGCTGGAATGCCGGTGGCAGCGTCGAGCACCTTCGCCACAAGATGTCCGTCCTGGAACGCCACTGCGAGGCCGAGGGTCGTGACCCGCTCGAGATCGAGTTCACGACGAACCGCCATCTCGTCCTCCGCGACGACCCCGGGGAAGCCCGGCGTGTGCTCGCCGCCTCGCTGGCGGCGAACGGGTCGCGTCACGTCATCGACGAGGAGGTCGACTTCCTCGGATCGGAGGAACAGGTGGCAGCGGCGTGGCGACCCTACCTCGAGCTGGGCTTCACCCACGTCATCGCCGACCTGCCGGCGCCCTTCGACCGAGAGACGATCGAACGCCTGCCCCGCCTGCGAGAGCTCGTCGCCAGCTGACCTCAGGCCGGGAGCGACGCCTCGACGATGGCCTGGGCCTCCTCGATGATGCGCGCCAGATGCGCCTCGTCCACGAAGGACTCGGCGTAGAGCTTGGTGACGTCCTCGGTGCCAGACGGGCGTGCCGCGAACCAGCCCCGCTCGGTGACGACCTTGAGCCCGCCGATCGGCGCGTCGTTGCCCGGAGCACGCACCAGGCGCGCGACGATGGGGTCGCCGGCGAGGTCGGTGGCGCTCACCTGGTCAGGTGAGAGCGCTCCCAGGGCCGCTTTCTGTGCCGGCGTGGCGGGCGCATCGATGCGCCGGTAGAGCGGCGCCCCGAAGCGCTCCGTCAAGAGGCCGTAGGAGACGCCCGGGTCGTATCCGGCGACCGCGGTCAGCTCCGCCGCGAGGAGGCAGGCGATGATGCCGTCCTTGTCGGTCGACCAGGGGCGGCCGTCACGGCGCAGGAAGGACATCCCGGCGCTCTCCTCGCCGCCGAAGGCGACCGAGCCGTCCAGCAGACCGTCCACGAACCACTTGAACCCGACCGGGACCTCATAGAGCGGACGACCGAGCGCCGCCGCGATCCGATCCTGCATGCTCGAGGACACGAGCGTCTTGCCGATGGCGGCCCGCAGCCCCCAGTCACGCGCGCCGCCGAAGAGATACCAGGCCGCGGCCGCAAGGTAGTGGTTGGGGTTGAGGAGCCCGCTCAGGGGTGTGACGACGCCGAAGCGATCCGCGTCGGCATCGTTGCCGAGGGCCAGGTCGAAGTCCTCGCGCAGGGCGACCAGGCGGGCCATGGCGTGAGGCGAGGATGGATCCATGCGGATCCGTCCGTCCCAATCGAGCGTCATGAAGCCGAAGGTCGGGTCCACGCGGTCGTTCGTGATGGTGAGGTCGATGCCGTGCCGCTCGGCGATGGCGGCCCAGTAGGCCACCGATGCGCCGCCCGAGTGGGTCGACCCCGATGCGCAGGCCGCTCGACGCGATGGCCGCCATGTCGATGACGCTGGTGAGGTCATCGACGTACTGACCCATGAAGTCATGGCGCGCCGCTCCCTGGCGAGCCGACTCAGCCTGGACGCGGGCGACGCCGTCGGAGCCCTGAGCGCAGCAGCTCGTTGGCAGCATCCTGGATGGCGCGGGTGACGTCGGCATCGGCCGGTCCGCCGCTCGGCGGGTTGTACTTGAAGCCGCCATCCTCGGGAGGGTTGTGCGAGGGCGTCACGACGATGCCATCGGAGGGCGCCTCGGGGTGGGCGCGGTTCCAGGTGAGGATGGCGTGGCTGATGGCCGGTGTCGGCGTGAAGCCGTCGGCGCTGTCGATGCGCACATCGACGCCGTCGGCGACCAGCACCTCGAGCGCGGTCAGGAAGGCCGGCTCCGAGAGGGCGTGCGTGTCGCGGCCCATGAACAGCGGTCCGTTCGTCCCCTGCCCTCGACGGTAGGCGCAGATGGCGGCCGTGGTGGCGAGGATGTGGTCCTCGTTGAAGGACGAGTCGAGCGAGGACCCGCGATGCCCGGAGGTCCCGAACGCGACGCGCTGCGAGGGCTCGGTGACGTCGGGCCGTCGGGCGTAGTAGGCCGTCGTCAGGGCATCGAGGTCGACGAGCTCGTCCGGCCGCGCCGGTCGGCCGGCATCCGCGATGGCTGCCATGACTTCTCCTCATTCGCTGCTGGCGTCCCGGAGTATGCCCGGCGACGCCGCACCCGGGGCGGAGTCCAGACGTTGCCGAACCGGACCCCTGCGACCCGGCCGACTGGCGTATCGTGGTGGCGCTGCCGGGGGCGGGTGGTTCCCCCGGGATGGACGCATCATCAGGAGGGACGTATCGCATGAGCAAGCGACCCCTGGGGACGCTGGCGCGCCTGACCGTGGCTGGCGCGCTGCTGGGCAGCGTCATGGCGGTCAGTGTGGCCTCTGTCGCTACCGCGCAGGACCTGCAGATCCCCGACATCGAGGAGGGCAAGTTCAACGTCGCCATGGTCCTCATCGGGCCACACGACGATGGCGGCTGGAGCCAGGCTCACTACGAAGGCCTGCAGTACGTCGCTGAGAACGTGGCGGACAGCCACGTCGCCTATGTCGAGCTGGTGCCCGAGGGTGCGGACTCGGAGCAGGTCTTCCGCAGCCTCGCGCGCAAGGGCTTCGACTTCATCATCGGCACCTCGTTCGGCTACATGGATCCCATGGAGATCGTGGCCGAGGAGTTCCCGGACTCGACGTTCCTGCACCTCACCGGGTACAAGTCCAACGGCGCCAATTTCGGCAACTTCTTCGGCGCCATCGAGGACTTCAAGTACCTGGCGGGGATGCTGGCCGGCTCGCGGGCGAAGACGGACGGCAACCCGAAGATCGGCTACATGGCCACCTTCCCGATCCCCGAGGAGATCCGCCTCGGCAACGCCATCATGCTGGGCGTCAAGCAGACCTGCCCCGAGTGCACGATGGACATCCGCTGGATCAACACCTGGCACGACCCGCAGCTGGAGCGCGATGGCGCAGCCTCGCTCTTCGATGCCGGCGCCCAGGTCGTCTTCACAGGGGCGGACACCCCGGCCGTCGCCCAGGTGGCCGAGGAGAAGGGCAAGTGGGGCGTCACCTACGACCATCCCGGCTCCTGCGCGCTCGACGCCTGCCTGACCGCTCCCTACTGGATCTGGGGACCGGAGTACGCGCGCATCGCCGAGCAGGTGAAGGCCGGCACGTACGTCGCGGGCTACGAGTACTTCGATGCCGATTCGGGCGCCATGGGCCTCTACGGCTTCATGGAAGGTGAGACGCCTCAGCCCGGCGTGGCTGACCTGCCCGAGGAGGACGTCCAGCTCGTGAAGGACACGCTGGCCCGATGCTGGCCGGCGAGTTCGACCGCTTCGATGTCTTCGCCGGGCCGCTCACCGACAATCAGGGCAACGAGCTCCTGGCCGAAGGCGAGCAGCTGCAGCAGAGCGACCTCGACCAGTTCCCGCCCGGCGCCCCGGGCAACGAGTGCGAGACGTGCATGTACTGGTGGGCTGACGGCGTGAACGCCGAGCTCCCGGAACTGTAGGAGCAGCACCAGGAGCCTCGGGGGCCGCCGGCCTCCGAGGCTCTTTCGTATCACGGTGACGGACACGGACGCGCCAGCCTCGGTCGAGAGCGCCCCCGGCCTCGCGGTGGAGATGCGCGCCATCGTCAAGCGCTTCCCCGGCGTGCTCGCCAACGACGCGGTCGACTTCGAGCTGCGGCGTGGCGAGGTGCATGCCCTGCTCGGCGAGAACGGGGCGGGCAAGTCGACGCTCATGAACGTCCTGGCGGGCCTCTATCGGGCGGACGCCGGGACGATCGCCGTGCGCGGCCTCCCGGTCGAGCTTCGACTCGCCGCGCGATGCCATCGCGGCCGGGCTCGGGATGGTCCATCAGCACTTCACGCTCGTGCCGTCGCTCACCGTCACCGAGAACATCCTCCTCGGGCTGCGCGAGCCACGCTTCCGTCTCGAGCTCGGGCAGTACGAGGGGCGCGTCCGGGCCCTCGCCGAGGAGACAGGCATGGCAGTGGACCCGCGCGCGATGGTCTGGCAGCTCTCGGTGGGCGAGCAGCAGCGTGTCGAGATCCTCAAGATGCTCTACCGGGGCGCCACCATCCTCATCATGGACGAGCCGACCGCCGTGCTGGCGCCGCAGGAGGCCGAGGACCTCTTCCGCACGCTCCGGACGATGACGGCCCGTGGCGACTCGGTCGTCTTCATCAGCCACAAGCTCGACGAGGTCCTCTCGATCGCCGACCGCATCACGGTCATGCGCCGCGGCCGTGTGACCGCCGCCGGGGTGCCCGCGGCGGGCATGACGAAGCGCGAGCTGGCCCAGCTCATGGTGGGCCGCGAGATCCTCGAGATGGTCGAGAAGGAGGCCCGCGAGCCGGGTCCCGTCATCCTCGCGCTCGATGGCGTGAGCGCCATCAGCGATCGCGGCCTGCGCTGTCTCAGCGATGTCCACCTCGAGGTGCGCTCGGGTGAGATCCTGGGGCTGGCCGGCGTGGCTGGCAACGGTCAGAGCGAGCTGGCCGAGGTCATCACGGGCCTGCGCGCCTGCCAGGGCAGGATCAGCGTGAACGGCAGGGACGTGGCCAACCGCCCGGTCATCGAGGCCATCGAGGCCGGGGTCGCCCACGTGCCGGAGGATCGCACCGGCACCGGCAGCGCCCCCAACCTCTCGCTCACCGACAACCTCATCATGAAGAGCTACCGCACACGGCCCATCGGCACTGGCTGGACCATCGACCGCCTCGTGGCGCGTCACCGCGCCGAGGAGCTCAAGGAGGCCTACGAGGTGGCGGCCCCGTCCGTGGACACCGAGGCACGCCTCCTCTCGGGCGGCAACCTCCAGCGGCTCATCCTGGCGCGCGAGATCAGCTCCGGGCCCGGGCTCATGGTGGCGGTGCAGCCGACCCGCGGGCTCGACGTGGGAGCCATCGAGACGGTCCACCGCCTGCTGCTCGAGCAGCGCGCCGGCGGCACGGCCATCCTCCTCATCAGCGAGGACCTTGACGAGATCCTCACCATGGCGGACCGGGTGGCCGTCATCTACGAGGGCCGGGTGAGCGTGCCGATGGCAGCCTCGGATGCGGACGTGGCCGAGCTCGGCCTGCTCATGACGGGCGCGGCCGCGTGAGCAGCGAGGCGATGCCTCGCCGTCACCTCCTCCCCTTCCGCATCGTCGCCGAGCGTCGCCTGGAGACGCCGCGCGGCCTCGGCTTCCTGACGACGCTCGGCGGCATCGGGGTCGCACTCGTCATCTCGGGGCTGCTCATCGCTTTCATCGGCGGCGACCCCATCGGCTCCTATGCGCATATCCTCCGAGCGTCCCTGGGCAGCACGGGCGTGCTCTCCGACACGCTCGTCAAGGCGACGCCGCTCATCTTCACGGGCCTCGCGAGCTCGATCGCCTTCCGGATGCGCCTGTGGAACATCGGCACGGAAGGACAGTTGCTGATGGGCGCCTGGGGCGCCTCGGCCGTCGTGCTCGTGGGTCTTCTCCCGCCCGGCACGTCGCCGTTCATCACCCTCCCGTTGATGATGCTGGCGGGCATCGCAGCCGGAGCGCTGTGGGCCGGCGTGGCCGGCTGGCTCAAGGCACGCCTCGGTGTCAACGAGATCATCACCACGCTCATGCTGTTCTGGATCGCCCAGCGCTGGATCCAGTTCTGGGTCTTCGGCCCCTGGAGTGAGGGCGGTTTCCAGATGTCGCCGCGCTTCCCCCGCGAGGCCTGGCTCCCGAGGCTGACCGACTTCTCCGGAGTCCGATGCCGGATCTCGGCGGCCTGACCGTGCACCTCGGCTTCATCCTGGCGCTCGTGGCGGCCGGGTTCGTGTGGTACCTGCTCAACCGGACGCGCAAGGGATATGAGATCCGACTCATCGGTGACAACCCGCGGGCGGCCCGATACGCCGGCATCGACATCGGCCGCAACATCATCCTGGTCATGCTCATCTCCGGCGGCCTGGCCGGCCTCGCCGGCGCCTCGGAGATCAGCGGCGTCGTGCACCGCCTGCAGGACAACTTCTCGCCGGGCTACGGGTTCACGGGCATCATCGTGGCCTTCCTGGCACGCTTCAATCCCATCGGCGTCGTCTTCGCCGCCATCGCCTTCGGGGCCCTCATCCTCGCCGGGCGGGAGATCCAGCCGGCCGGCATCCCGGCCATGATCCAGGGCATCATCCTGTTCTGCGTCATCGCCAGCGACGTCTTCCTGCGCTATCGCGTCCGGCTGGTGAGCCGGTGAACCTGGAGCTCGCGCTGGCCGCTGGTGTGACAGCCGGGACCGTCCTCCTGTTCGCCGCCATCGGCGAGGTCTTCGCAGAGCGGGCGGGGGTCATCAACCTGGGCGTCCAGGGCATGATGTTCGCGGGCGCCCTCGTGGGCTTCCGGGTGGGCCTCGAGACCGGCAACCCCTGGATCGGGGTCGTCCTCGCGATGGTCGCCGGCGCGGTGCTGGCGGGCCTTCATGGCTTCGTGTCCATCCACCTGCAGGCCGACCAGATCGTGTCGGGCCTGGCGCTCACGTTCCTCGGGACGGGGGTCGCCCTCGTCCTGGGCGAGGGGCTCGCGAGCGCCGGCAGCGGGGCGCTCCTGCCCTCCTATACGATCCCGTTGCTCTCGCAGATCCCGTTCATCGGCCCCGCCTTCTTCACCGACCAGTCGGTGCTGGTGTACCTGGGCTACCTGCTGGTCCCGGCGGCCTCCTACTGGATCTTCCACACCCGACCCGGACTCCATCTGCGGGCCGTCGGTGAGCAGCCCGCGGCGGCCGATGCCCTGGGCGTCAACGTCTACCGCGTTCGCTACGCCTACGTCATCGTGGGCGGCGCCCTGGCGGGCCTGGCCGGGGCCACACAGTCGCTCGCGGTGGTGCCCGGCTGGCATGCCGACAAGACATTCATCGCCCAGGGCTGGATCGCGGTGGCGCTCGTCATCTTCGGCCAGTGGAAGCCGCTCCGGACGATGATCGGCGCCTACCTCGTGGCCTTCATCTCGAGGCTCGCCCTCGACCTCCAGGCCCCCCGCGACATCCTCGGGCTCGAGAACCCCTTCTTCTACTACCAGCCCTCGACGTTCTTCCTGAACATGCTGCCCTTCGCCCTCGTCATCCTCGTCCTCATCATCGCGGCGCGCGAGGCCAACCGGAAGCGCATCGGGGCGCCGGCCGCATTGGGTCTGCCGTACGTGCGGGGCGAGCGCGGGCGGTGAGGCGGCTGGCGGGCGGGCAGCGCGGACGCCAGGAGGGCAAGGCGACCGGCGGCCGAGCAGGGTGCCGGCAGTCGGGTCCGAGCCGATAGGTAGCCTGCGTGGACAAGCCGCCACCGAGCGCGGCTGCCCCATCGACGCTCCATCGTCTTCGCCGCGTACGCACTGTGCCACTCGCGGCCTATCGCCGCGCCCTCGGTGCCGCGCTCGGGGGGGGGAGTCCTCGGCTCAGCCGCGAGGCCGGTAACCTCGGCGTGGACCTTGCGCAGCAGCGGCGCGAGCTCGCCGAACTGCTCGAGCGTCAGCGACTGCTCACCGTCGGAGAGGGCGTCGTCGGGGTCGGGATGGACCTCCACCATGATGCCGTCGGCGCCGGCTGCCACGGCGGCCAGGGCCATGGAGCGGACGAGCCAGCGCTTCCCGGTGGCGTGCGAGGGATCGACGATGACGGGCAGGTGCGACAGTCGGTGCAGCAGGGGCACGGCGGCAAGGTCGAGCGTGTTGCGCGTGTACGTCTCGAACGTCCGGATGCCGCGCTCGCAGAGGATGACCTCGGGGTTGCCGGACGAGACGATGTACTCGGCGGCCATGAGCCATTCCTCGATCGTGGCGGACAGCCCGCGCTTCAGGAGCACGGGCCGCCGGGCCCGTCCGACGGCCATCAGGAGCGGGTAGTTCTGCATGTTGCGGGCGCCGACCTGGAGGATGTCGGCGTGGAGCGCCACGATCTCGACCTGCGAAGGCTCCATGACCTCGGTCACGATCGGCAGGCCGGTCCGCTCGCGTGCCTCAGCGAGGAAGCGCAGGCCGTCCATGCCCGAGGCCCTGGAACGAGTAGGGACTCGTGCGCGGCTTGAAGGCGCCGCCACGCAGGATGGTCGCGCCGGCCGCGGCCACGGCGTCGGCGGTGCGCAGCAGCTGGTCGCGCGATTCGACCGCGCAGGGCCCGGCGATGACGGTCAGCGACCCACCGCCGATGTCGAGTGCCCGCGACCTCGATGACGGTGTCCGACCGGGTGGAACTCGCGCGAGGTCAGCTTGAACGGCTTGCTGATGGGCGTGACCGACTCGACGCCGGGCAGGACGGCCAGGTGGCTCATGACCTGTTCCTTGCGCAGCCCGACGTCGCCGACCACGCCGATGACGACGCGCTGCTCGCCCCGGCTCTCGTGTGGCGTCAGTCCGTCTGCCTCGATGTGGCGGCGGACGACCTCGATCTGCTCCTCGGTCGCCGAGACCGCCATGACCACGAGCACGGCGGCTATACCCCTCGGGCCGGCGGGCGATGGAAGAGCGCGGGGTCCGGCTCGCCCGGGAGGATCCTGATGAGCGACGCCGGGCGCAGTCCCAGGGTCGCGCGCCCGAAGGGCCCGTCGAGTGTGAGCGAATCGGTCGATTCGGAGCGCGCCAGCACAGTCACCTCGCTGCCCGGGCGGATGCCTCGCGCCTCGAGATACGAGAGGAGACCGGCGTCCTCCTCGGCTTCCTCGGTGATGCGATAGACGGTCACGCGCGTCCCCGAGGGCACGTCGCTGAGCGGCTCGCCCGCCGGCCGTCGCAGGGCCGTCGCCTCGTCGATGGGGTTCCCGTGCGGACAGGTCTCGGGATGACCGAGGAGCTCATCGAGCGCCGCCTCGACCCGGGGCGAGATGCAGGCCTGCAGCCGCAGCGCTTCACTGTCCGATTCGGCCCAGCTGATGCCGAGGACGGTCGTGAGGAGCCACTCGGCGAGGGCGTGGCGCCGATAGATGCCGTCCGCGACCCGGCTGCCCTCGGGGGTGAGCTCGACGTGGCGCCCCTCGCCCATCGTCACGAGGCCTGAGCCCGCCAGCCGACGCAGCATCTCGCTGGTGGCCTGCGGCGAGACGCCCATCCGCCGCGCCAGGAGCGCCCCTGACAGGGGCCGGCCGCCGCGGGACTGCCGGATGGCCAACAGGTAGCTCTGCTCGGCGGCGGAGATCGGTGCGGCTTCGTTCGTCACGGCCATCGGCTGTCAGTCATCAGGATACGGAACCGTGCTCACCGCCGTGGCTCCGGCATGCGGGGTTCCGGCGTCAGCGGCACGCGCGAGGCCCGCTCGATCCGGCATGCGCCAGGCCCGCTCGATCCGACAGGTCGTGGCGGCTCCGGCATCGAGCCTCGGAGCCCCGGGCTCCCGGACGAAGACCGCGCCCACCGGGGTGGCCAGGCGGTAGTCCGTGTGCGTGCCACGGTAGAGGACCTCGCTCACGGTCGCCGCGATGGGGCCCTCCTGTCCATCGAGCCGCACCCAGTCGGGTCGGACCAGGAACCGCCCGTCCTCGGGGCTGCCGTGCCAGCCCTCCACGAACGAGGCCGGCCCGGTGAGCGTGGCGGCCCAGTCATCGGCCGGACGCTCGTAGACCTCCACCGGCGTCCCCACCTGGACGACCTCGCCGTCTCGCAGGAGGACCAGCCGGTCGGCGACGGCGAGGGCCTCGTCGACATCATGGGTGGCGTGGACGGCCGCCGCGCCATCGGCGTGGACGCGCGCCCGGAGCTCGGACTGGAGGTCGCGCTTGAGCTCGGCGTCGAGGTGGGCGGTGGGCTCGTCGAGGAGGTAGACCTGCGGGCGCCTCGCGAGCGCCCGAGCCAGCCCCACGCGCTGCTGCTCGCCACCCGAGAGCTGCGCAGGGCGCCTGCCGGCGAGCGGCTCGATGTGGAGCTGTCCGAGCAGCTCGCGTGCGCGGGCTCGCGCCTCGCTCGCGTCGAGGCCGCTCCGTCGCAACGGGTAGGCGACCGTCTCGAGCGCGTCGAGGTGCGGCCACAGACCGTAGTGCTGGAAGACCATGGCCACCGGCCGTCGCTCGGGCGGGAGGCTGCGGAGAGGCGTGGCTACCTCGTTGCCGCACAGCTCGATGCGGCCACCGGTCAGGGGCAGGAATCCGGCCAGCGCGTAGAGCAGCGTCGTCTTGCCCGAGCCCGACGGGCCGAGGAGGGCGACGGTCTCGCCGGGCCCCACGGTCAGGTCGACCTGCTGGAGGGCCACGGTCGTCCCGTAGCTCACGGCCACGTCGTGGGCCTCGACCGCCGGGACGCGTCACCGCTGGCCTCACCGCCATCCGACCCGCTCCAGCACCCGGCCGCCACGGAGGAGCGGCAGGCTCGCGAGGCCGACGATGGCGGTCAGGACGACCGCCAGGGCCGCCGTCGCACCGGGATCGCCGAGCTGCTGCAGGTTCAGGACCACGACGGCCAGCGTCGCGGTGCCCGGGCCATAGAGCAGGCTCGACATCGTGACCTCGTGGAGGCCGACCATGAACACGATGAGCGCCCCCACCGCGATCATCGGTCGCAGGATGGGCAGCACGATGGTGCGGGTCGCCGTCCAGCCGTCCGCTCCGGACGCGCGCGCCGCGCGCAGGAGGTCCGGCGCCAGCCCGTCGAGCCCGGCAGCCACGGGCCGTTGGCCGAGGGCCCAGAGCTTCGCCAGGTACGCCACGAGGATGATGAGCAGCGTGTCTCGGAGCGCCGCGCCGTATGCGAGCAGGACCGCCACGGCGAGGGTCGATCCCGGCAGGCCGAAGGTCAGGCCGAGGAGCCCGCCGAGGCGCCCGGAGCCCTGGCCGCCGCGGAGCGCGACCGAGGCCGCGGCCAGCACGATGACACCACCAGCCGCCGCCGCGGCGAGAAGGGTGCTGTTGAGGAGAGCCTCGATGTTGCGGGGCTCGACGATGGCCGCGAAGTTCTCGAGCGTCCAGCTGGCCGGCACGTGGGGCAGGCCCGGCGCACGCGCCAGCGCCGCCAGGACGAGCGCGATGAGCGGCAGCCCGATGACCAGGCCGACGGCGATCCAGGCGCCGAGAGCGGCAGCCAGCCGCATCCCTGGGCCGGAGGTGCCTGGGCAGGCGGCCCGGGGATCGAGTGGCCCGAGGAGAAACCGCCGGACGGGCCACCGAAAGCCCCGGAACGCACCGCGCCACGGCCGTCGCTGGCGAGCATCCGCGATGGCGATGACGGCGGCGACACCGACCGCCAGGACGACCGCCAGCCCGAGGGCACGCACGTAGGAAGCCGGGTCGGCCGAGAAGGCCAGGTCGCGGTAGATCCGCGTCGTCATCGTCGTGAAGCCCGCCGGGATGCCCAGGACAGCGGGCACACCGAACGAGGTCACGCTCAGGACGAAGGCGATGAGCGACGCGCCGGCAAGGACCGGCCCCAGGAGCGGCAGCGTGATGCTGCGGAAGGTCGTCCAGGGCGTCCGCACCTGAGGCTCGCGCGGCGCGCTCGAGGTCCGGCTCGGCACGTCCGGCGAGCCCGGCCACGACCACGAGGTAGGCGAGCGGTGCCGCCTCGACGGCGAGGACGATGACGATGCCGAGCGGGCCGACGAGCGCCGGTGCAGCGACACCGAAGAGATCGTCGAGGAGTCCGCCAGGGCCGTAGGCGTCGAGCCAGCCCACCGCGGCCACGTAACCGGGCACGATGAAGGCGACGACCATGGCCAGGCGCAGGCCGCGCCGACCCGGCACATCCGTGCGCTCGGTGAGGACCGCGATGGCGCCACCGATGGCCACCGCCAGCGACGGAGGCAGCCAGGCTCGTCCAGAGCGAGGCCCAGACAGCAGGTGCCGCCGACGCCACCGCCTCGAGGAGGGCGGCGATGCCCTCCTCCAGCGCGGTCCGGGTGAGCGCCAGCAGGGGGATGGCGATGAGCCCGACGACCCCCGCCGCGACGATGATCGCGGGCAGCCAGCGCCAGAGAGCGGGGCGTCGGTCAGTCACCGAAGATGGCGCGGTAGCCCTCCATGAGCGTCCTCCTGCGTGCCGAAGAGCGACGGCCAGTCGGGCGCCACGACAGGCCCCTGATCCGGCCACTCGACGTCCTCGCGGACGGGCTGCCAGCCCGTGCTGGCGATGGCTGCCTGTCCCTCGGGCGAGACGAGGAACTCGACGAACGCCTGGGCGGCGGCCGGCGTCATCGCTGTCGGCCAGCACGGCGGCGGGGCTGTACACGGCGATGGCGCCGGGCTCCGGCCAGATGAGCTCGACCGGGGCGCCATCGGCAGCCGCGTCGCGGACGAGCTTGTCGAGCGAGATGCCGGCCTTGTAGACGCCCTCCGCGACGCCCGTGACGATGTCGACGGGCGAGGCCACCTGGACTGCACCGTTGTCCTTGAGGCGCTGGTAGAAATCCATACCCAGCTCGGGATCCGCCGCGAAGTAGCCGAGGGCCGCGAATGCGGAGCCCGCGAAGCCCGGGTCGGGGATGGCCACCGCGCCGGCATATGCGGGGTCAGCAAGGTCGGCCCAGGCGACCGGCTTCGGCTCGAGGCCGGGTGCCGCGACGATGACGAGGTCGAGCAGGCGGGTGCCGACGAACGTATCGGTGCGGTACTCGGGGGGACGGCTTCGAACGCCTCGCCATCGAGCAGCGCCAGCATCCCGTCGGCGTCGTAGCGCTGCAGAGAGAGCGGGTCCGTCACCCAGAGGACGTCCGCTCCCACGCCGCCGCTGCGCAGCTCGCTCGCGATGCGCGCGTCGAGCTCACCAGTCGGGGCTCGGAAGACCTCGACCGAGAGGTCCGGGTGCTGCTCCGCGAGCGCTGCGAGGACGGCGTCGACGGTGTCCTGCGTGACCGAGGTGTAGAGCGTGACCTGCCCGGGTGTCGCAGACGCGGCCGCTGACTCCACGGTCGCGAGTGGCGACGCCACCGGGGAGGCCTCCTGGGCGATGGCGGGCGTGGCAGCCGCCACGGTCGCGAGGGCCACCACGGCGGAAGCCAGGAGCGTCCGAGGCAGGGCGAGGTCGGGGGATCTCATGTCATCTCCTGATTCGATCGGTCTCGCCGACTGCGCGCGGCTTCGCGTCCGGACCGGTCCCTTTGCCCGAGCGTACCAGCCCGATCCCGGGCCGCGCGGGCCGATGGACCCGACATCTCAGGCCGGCTGGCATCCGATCATCAGGCCAGCTTGATGATCGCTGGCGCCTCGTCTCAGGCTTCGGCTTCGATCGAAGGCTCGGCGGTGGCGGTGGCCCCAGGCCGGCAGGGAGTCCCAGTCGACGACCGACCCGGTCGCCCAGGCCGGTCGCAGGCACTCGTCGGCCGAGGTCGTCGGGCTTGGCCCCGGCCCCGTCATGCCGACGCGTTCGCCGGTGAGCCGCGACTCCGGCGGCCACGGGACGCCGTCCCCGGGCGTCCGCGGGTCGCCGGCGCGAACGTGGAGCGCGACGCGCGAGCCATCCGGCGACAGCGCTCCGAGCACGGTGAGCTCCTGGCCGGTGATGCCGATGACGACCGAGGCATCGAACGAGCCAGGCGCCGCCGCCGGGCGCCAGAGGCCGTTGGCGACGAGGTCGCCCGGGCCCACGAGGATGAGCTGCCCGCCGGGCTGGAAGGCCCAGACCGCTCCGCCGGCATCCGAGACGACCGAGAATCGACCCTCGATGGACGGCGGCAGCGCGTCCGTCGGCTCGACCTCCTGGCCGGCCGCGCCGGTCCAGGTGGCGAGCGCAGCGGCGGCAAGGGCAAGCACGAGAAGGGGCCGCAGGCCCGCCCATCGTCCACGCCAGATGCCCATCTCGCGCCGAACCGTAGCAGCCTCCGCGCCGGGGACGCGCCGAGGCCGCGGCCTGCCACTACCATGGCGGACATGAACGCATCGCTGTCCGCGCCGCGACGGCGGCGCCTTCTCATTCCCATCCTCAGCACCATCGTCGCGAGCGCCAGCCTGGCTCCGGGATCGACGCCCGCCCTCGGGCAGGACGACGAGGAGCCGGCGGCACCCTTCGTCTTCGAACGGGCTGACGTGCCCTTCGCGCCCGCGGGCGTCGAGCTCTGGGATGTCGTGGCTGGCGGGCCCGGCTTCGTCGCCGTCGGCGGTGGGTTCGCGGAGGGTGACGAGACGTCGACCGCCGTCATCTGGGTCTCCGACGACGGCCGGGCATGGCAGAGCGTGCCGCTCTTCGGTGAAGCGGCCACGGGCGTCCCGCGCGCCGTGACCGCCACGGCGGATGGCTTCGTCGCCGTGGGCTCGGGCTGCTGTCCGGACGAGGCCGCCGTCTGGCTATCGCCGGACGGGCTGGCATGGGAACGCCTGCCGGCGTCTCCGAGCCTCGAGGGCAGCGCGATGCTGGATGTCGCCGCCACGGCGGATGGCATCGTCGCGGTGGGCTGCAGGGCGGAGCTCGAGTGCTTCACGGGCCTGGCCTGGAACTCCGCGGATGGACGCACCTGGAGCGATCCCGTCGACCTCGACGAAGTCGGACCTCCTGCCGCTTGCCGTCGCTGCCACCGAGGCAGGCGTGCTCGCGCTCGGATCCGGCAGCGCCTTCGGGGACGCTGCCCGGCTGGCCCTCAGCCCTGACGGCACGGCCTGGCCGACCGCGACCACGATCAGCACCGGCGGCGGCTCGATGGAGGTCGCCATCGAGCGACCGGAGGGCATCCTGGCGGCCGGGGGGACCACGGATCCCGGGACCGACAGGAGCGGCGCGCTCCTCGCCACCTCCGAGGATGGTGCCCTCTGGGTGCCGCAGCAACCCCGGGACCTGCGGGGGACCTGGGTCGAGGACATCGCCGAACTGGGCGATGGCCTGCTCCTCGTGGGCTGGCGGACAAGCCGTGGCGACCAGGTGCCCGATGCCGCTTGGACGACCGACCTCGACACGTTCGTCCGGCTCGACTTCCCGCGTGAGCTCAAGGACAGCGGGGCACTCCACGCGGCCGCAGCTGCGCCGGACGGCTCCTCGGTGGTCGCGGTCGGCTACAACATCCTCAACCGCGGGCTCGTACCCACCATCTTCGTCAGCGCCTCGTCCACCGAAGACTGACCCGCTCGCAGCCCGCGATGACGGATCGACGCGCCTCGTCGCCGCAGCGGCGCGCCGTCCTCGAGGTGCTCGCCGCGGCGGTGCTCTTCGGGACCACGGGCACGACCGCGACGCTCGCCCCGGCGAGCGCATCGGTCGCCTCCCTGGGTGCCGCTCGCCTGGTCATCGGTGGAGCGACCCTGCTTCTCGTCGCTGCCCGGGGTCGGTGGCTCGCGCCGGACGGCCCTCGGGCTGGGACGTTCGCGGTGGGGCCTCGCCGGCGCGCTCATGGTGGCGGCCTACCAGCTCGCCTTCTTCGCCGGGGTGTCGGCGGCAGGCGTGGCCCTCGGGACCCTCGTGACCATCGGGTCCGGCCCACTCTTCGTGGGCCTGCTCTCCTGGCCGCTCCTGCGGGAGCGCCCTTCTCGTCCGTGGTGGCTGACGACGCTCGTCTGCATCGGCGGCCTCCTGCTCCTTGCCGCGGATGGCGGAGAGCGATCGGGCGTCGATCCGGGCGGACTGCTCCTGGCCCTCGGCGCCGGCTTCGCCTACGCGCTCTATACGGTGTCCGCGAAGCGGCTCATCTCGGGCGGGGCCGCGTCGGAGGATGCGATGGCCTGCCTCTTCGGCATCGGTGGCCTGCTGATGCTGCCGGTCCTGATCGCCTCTGGCCTCAGCTGGCTCGCGGAGCCCTCCGGCTTCGCTGCGGCCCTCTGGCTCGGGGCGGCCACCATCGCCGCCGCGTACGTCCTCTTCGGCCGAGGACTGCGCCGGCTGCCAGCCGGGGTGGCCGCGACCCTCGTCCTCGCTGAGCCCCTGGTCGCCACCGCTCTCGGCGTGGTCCTGCTCGGTGAGCGCCTGGGCTGGCTGGGTTGGGCGGGCGCGGCGCTCGTGGCGCTCGGCCTGCTGGCGCAGGGACTGCTGGCCACCCGTCGCGCCTGAGGCAACGCAGCCCGCAAGGCGCCTGTCATCCCCTCAGCAGCGGCCGCTGTCCCGCCTGTATCGCGGCGTGGTCGAGACTCCAACGGCTCCCGCAGCTCGAAAGGAGTCACCATGCTGACGAAACGAGCCCTCATGCGCGCGGCCTGGCTGGCCGGCGTGGCCGGTCTGGCGGCTGTCCCCGCTCAGGCCGTCAACATCCCCGAAGGCGGTGCTGTCACCCCCGACAGCGTCTTCGTGATTCACTTCCAGGTCCGCGAAGGGTGCGAGGGCGCTCCGATGGACGCGCTCGAGATCGCCGTCCCGGCCTCGGTGCAGAACCCGACGCCAGAGGCCATCGATGGCTGGGACGTCACCGTGACGCCAGCGGAGGCAGGCACCGGCGACTCGACCATGGTGAGCTGGACCGGCGGCCCGCTCGAGGAAGGCTCGTTCAAGGAGTTCGGGCTCTGGGCGCGCTTCCCCGATGAGCCTGGTGCCGTCCTGACCTTCCCCGCCGTCCAGCGTTGTGGCACGACCGAGGTCATCTGGGACGGAACGGAGGGCGAGACGCCTGCCCCGACGGTCGCGCTGACCGATCGGATCTTCCAGGAGGACCTCGAGGAGCTTCGTGTCTCGGTCGGCGAGATGGCCACCGAGGTGGACGAGCTCGGCCAGCAGCTGGGCGACGTGGACGCTGCGAATCTCCGGTCGCGAGTCAGTGATGCCGAGGAGGCGCTCGAGGAGATCACCACCCAGATCGAAGACCTGGCCGATCCGCATCGACGAGCTCGCACTCCCGACCGCTCAGGAGTAGGCCTGGACGGAGTCGATCCGAGGCACCAACCGAACGGGCCGCCATCATGGCGGCCCGTTCGGCTTGGGCCGGAACGGGAAGAGGCGGGCTGGCGTGCCCTGAGGGACCCGAACCCGACCCATGACGCATCGTCATGACGCGATACGCTCGGTAGGAGACCCTGCGGCACGTGCTGCTCGGCCACCGTGCGGGCGCGCGCCGCCTCGATCTTGGCCGGCCAGGGCGTCGGCTATGCTGGTGGGGCGGGGGTCCAGCCCACAGATGCCGCGACGGCATCCTCCCAAGTCGAGCAGGGTGTCGATGGACCGACCCGATGGCACGATCCGCATCAGCGCCGATCTGCACGCGTTGCTGGATGCCTCTCCCGATGCCGTCATCGCGGTGGACGCCTCTGGGCGGATCGTGTATGCGAATGCTCGCGTCGCGGACACGTTCGGGTTCAGGGGTGAGCAGCTGCTCGGTGAACCGGTCGAGCGACTGCTCCCCGAGCGGCTCGCGGCCATCCATGTAGGTCACCGTGACGGCTACCTGGCACGTCCGGCGGCGCGACCCATGGGCATAGGGCTCGATCTCGCGGGCCGGCACCAGGACGGCCACGAGTTCCCGGTCGAGATCAGCTTGGCCCCCTTGGAGTCGGCCGGCGGCCGGCTCGTCTTCGCCACGGTGGTCGATATCACCGCCCGCAAGTCGCTCGAGCTCCAGTTGCTCCAGGCGCAGAGGATGGAATCGGTGGGTCGCCTCGCGGGCGGCATCGCACACGACTTCAACAACATGCTGTTCGCCGTCCGCAGCTACGCGGACATGCTCGCCGACGACCTGCGCGCGGTATCCCAGGGCAAGGTCGACCCGCTGGACCTGATGCCGGTCGTGGAGGGCATCGTCACCGCGTCCGACCAGGCAGCGGCGCTGACCGGGCAGCTGCTCGCCTTCAGCCGCCAGCAGGTCGTGCGCCCGGAGATCCACGACGTGACGGCTGCCGTGCGACACGTCGAACCGATGCTGAGACGGCTCATCGGTGAGCACGTCCGGCTCGTCCTCGACCTGCACCCGGAGACCGGCACGGCCCGCCTCGACGCCTCGCAGTTCGACCAGGTGCTGGTCAACCTCGTGGTCAACGCCCGCGACGCGATGCCTGACGGGGGCGCCGTCACGATCGCGAGCGGCAACACTGTCTTCGACGAGCCGTATGCCGTGGAGCACTTCGAGGTCCAACCGGGCGCCTACGTGATGCTCAGCGTCAGCGACACCGGCCAGGGCATGGACCGCGAGACGCGGCAGCACGTGTTCGAGCCGTTCTTCACGACCAAGGACGCCGGCAAGGGCACCGGGCTCGGGCTCGCCACCGTGTTCGGCATCGTGCGGCAGGCCGGTGGGCACATCTGGCTGTACTCCGAGCCGGGCCTGGGCACCACCTTCAAGCTCTATTTCCCCCGGGTCGAGGTCGAAGCCTCGACGGAGCGACCGCGGGGCGAGCGAGCACGGGGCGAACGCCGGGGGACGATCCTCCTGGTCGAGGACGAGCACACGGTCCGCGACGCGGCGCGGCTGGTGCTCCAGCGCGCGGGCTTCACGGTGCTGGCCCCCGACGATCCGCGGGAGGCGCTCGAGTTGCTGGAAGCGCGCCTGGCTCCCATCGACGCCCTGGTCACTGACGTCGTGATGCCCGGGCTGTCCGGCCGTGAACTGGCTCGTCGCGCCATGGTGGCCCGTCCCGCCCTCGGCGTCGTGTTGCTCTCCGGCTACACGCCCGAGACCACCGATGTCGCTGACCTGCTGGAACGGGGTGCCCGCTACGCCAGCAAGCCGATCCCACCGCGTGACCTGGTCCAGCTCGTGGAGTCGGTCGTGGCGCACTCAGCGACCGCCGCCAACGACCCGACTCCCTGATCCGCAGGGAGCGCGTAGCCGAAGGTGGCCAGCGCCTCCTCCTCTCGGCCACCGTCGTCAGCCCGAGGGCGGGCCACCCCGATAGGCGATCACTTCAACGTGTTCCAGCGTGATCAATCCGTCGTTCACCATGGCGTCCAACTCCGGGAGGACGGCGCGAATCCGGTCTTCCTGGTCGACCACTTCGATGAGCACGGGGAGGTCCTGCGATAGCTGGAGGATGCGGGTGGTGTGGAGGTGCGCCTTCGCACCGAAGCCCTCGATGCCACGCAGTACCGTCGCGCCCGCGATCCCGCGTTTCCGAAGCAACTCTACGATGGCCCGGTAGAGCGGCGTCCCTCGCCAATGATCGCTCTCCCCGATGTAGATGCGGACGAGCAGCCCCTGCCCCTCGATGCGCATCAGATGACACGCCCGACCGCGAGCCCCAGGAACACGGCTCCCATGCCGAGGACCACGGAGCCGCCGATGTTGGCCATCGCCGCCACGATCGCGCCGTCCTCCACCAAGCGCCAACTCTCGAGCATCCAGGTCGAGAAGGTCGTGTACGCCCCGATGAAGCCGATCATCACCGGCGCTCGTATCTCCGAGGGCAGGACGGCGCGCTCCGTCGCGGCTGCGAAGAGCACGCCCAGTAGGAACGACCCCGATAGATTGACCACGAGCGTGCCCCACGGGAACGAGCCGCCCGCGACACGGGATACCCATCCATCGATGCCGTAGCGGGCGATCGCACCGAAGAACCCGCCCAGGCCGACAAGCGCCAGCGTCACGTCGCGATTGTGACTCAGGCCGACAGCGTCGCGCATCGTTGCGCTCGGGAGCAAGAGATGAGGTCCGCGAGTGAAGGCGGACCCCATCGACTTCCCGTGCAGCGGTGCCGCTAGCAGCCCCGTCCGCTTATTTCCGCACCGCGGTGCGCGCTGGCGCAGTGCCGTTGGTCACAAGACGATCGGTACTTCTGAGGAGCCCTCGAATTGCGCGCCAACCGCCCACGCATGAGGCTGAGCGACGACCGGAGGGTCATCCAGATCTGTGGCGCGCCCGGAGGGGAACGGGCAACCGAGCAGCACCATCCGAATCGCTGTCGAAGGGCGCCGGGAATGGCTTCGCCTCGCGAGGGGCGCGTAGATGACGCCCTCCCGCACCCGGCAGCAGCCCACCCGTCGCCAGCTCGAGGTCCTGCGGGCGTACATCGATGCCGGCTCGATCGCGGCCGCCGCCCACGAGCTGGGCATCACGGAGTCGACCGCAAGGCAGCATCTGTCTGGGCTGTATCGGCGGACGGGCTGTCTGAGCGTGGCGCAGGCGGCCTATCTCCTCGGTGCCGGCAGACTGACCCCGTCCTCACCGGACGCCAGACGCTAAGGTGAGGCGTGCGGCCGGCCTCGCCCCCCGCACGAGGGCCGGGCATCGTTGGCCCATGCCACGCACGAAGGCGTTAGTGTCCCGGGACGTGGTGTAACAGCGGAGAGGGCCGGACAGCGAACGGCCACCGCGTCATCCTCGAGGACGTTGGAGTAGGAACCGACGTCACAGGAGAACGACCCGATGGCCACCGACAGGATGACCCTGCCCGAGCACGTCCGCAAGGTCCTCGCGGACGGCGATGCCGACCTGCTGCGGGAGGGGGTGCTGGCCCTCGCCCGCGCCATCATGGAGGCGGAGGTGACCTCGCTCACCGGCGCCGCCCACGGCGAGCGGGCCCCGGAGACCCGCCTGACCCACCGCAACGGCTACCGCGAGCGCCGCTGGGACACCCGGGTGGGCACCATCGAGCTGCCCATCCCGCAAGGTCCGCGACGGCAGCTACTTCCCGAGCCTGCTCGAGCCGCGCCGTCGCGCCGAGAAGGCCCTCCTCGCGGTCGTCCAGGAGGCCTACGTGGCGGGCGTCTCGACGCGCCGGGTGGAGGAGCTCGTGGCGGCCCTCGGGGTGGCCGGCCTCAGCAGGAGCGAGGTCAGCCGCATCTGCGGCGCGCTCGACGCCGAGGTCGAGGCCTTCCGCTCCCGGCCGCTCGACCCGGCCGGCTACCCCTACCTCTGGCTCGATGCCCTCTACCACAAGGTGCGCGAGCGGGGCCGGGTCGTGAACATGGCGACGCTCGTCGCGGTGGGCGTCTCGGCGAGCGGCGTGCGCAGCGTCGCTGGGCGTCGAGGTGGCGGCGTCGGGTGGCGACGAGGGCGCCCACTGGCTGGGCTTCCTGCGCTCGCTGCTGGCGCGCGGCCTGGCCGGGGTGCGCCTCGTCATCAGCGACGCCCACGCGGGCCTCGTGGCCGCCATCGAGGCCACCCTCCTCGGCGCCGCCTGGCAGCGCTGCCGCGTGCACTTCACGCGCAACGCCCTGGCGCTCGTGCCGAGGGGTGCCCAGCGCCTCGTGGCCTCCGCCGTCGGGAGCGTCTTCGAGCAGCCCGACGAGCCGCTGCGCGGGCCCAGCTGCGCCGGGTCGTCGAGGGCCTGCGGCCGCGCTTCCCCGCGGCCGCCGACCTGCTCGAGGGCGCCGAGGCGGACCTGCTCGCCCACTACGGCTTCCCGGCCGCCCACCGCCGCCAGATCCGTTCCACGAACCCCCACGAGCGACTCAACAAGGAGATCCGCCGGCGCACCGACGTGGTGGGCATCTTCCCCACGCGCGGCGAGCCTGCTGCGCCTGGTGGGCATGCTCCTCGCCGAGCAGGACGACGAGTGGGCCGTGGGCCGCGCCTACTTCAGCGCCGAGTCCATGGCCCTCATCGACGCGCCCGACCCTCGATGGCATCCCGCTCGCGGAGTTGCTCATGGCAAGCTGACCGACAGAGCGTCGTCCTCGGGGATGACGCGGTCGCTGTTACACCACTTGACGGGACGTGGCC
>CAVOIR010000010.1:0-38584 GCA_963696045.1 uncultured Chloroflexia bacterium
CGGACCTGGCGCCGACCGGGTGAGGACCGATCTTGTGCGCCGGTTCGAGACCCAAACCGTCGGGGGACGGGCATCAATGTCGCGCTGGCCGAGCAGCTCGACTGAAGCCCGAGTCAGCGGCGGCGCCGAGCCTGGTGCTGACCCGGGGTACCCACATGGGTAGGACATCGGCGCCCGTGGACCACGTGGCTGCTTACGCACGCGGCCGAGTTTCGCGATTCTGGTCACGAGCGCCAGCTGACTCGGTCCCAAGTCCTGCGTCACGTATCGCTCCCTCGTGACCGGCAAACCCGATCCCATCAGCGATCTGCGGTGCGACGCTAAGGGCCGTCCAGCACTTCCTCGAGGGAGCCCGCCTCTCTACATTCAATCGAGAGGGGGAACCCAACTTGAAGGCGATCGTTCAAGACAGGTACGGCTCGGCCGAGATCCTGGAATCACGAGACATCGAGAAACCCCAGGTCGGGGACGGTGATGTCCTGGTCCGCGTCCACGCGGCATCCATCCACGTCGGTGACTGGATCCTCATGACGGGCTCGCCGTACCTCATGCGGATGGCGACCGGACTGCGCAGGCCGAAGAACCGCGTTCCGGGGACGGACATCGCGGGGACGGTCGAGGCGGTCGGCAAGGACGTGACGGGGCTGCGCCCCGGTGACGATGTGTTCGGGTGGTGCACGGGCGCCTTCGCCGAGTACGCGTCCGCGGGCGAGGACCACTTCGTGCCGAAGCCGGCCAACCTCACCTTCGAGCAGGCCGCAGCTGTCGGCGTGTCCGCGACCACTGCCCTGCAGCTCCTGCGCGACGACGGACATGTCCAGCCCGGCCAGAAGGTCCTCGTCAATGGGGCGTCCGGGGGCGTCGGCACGTTCGCCGTCCAGATCGCCAAGGCGTTCGGTGCCGAGGTGACCGGCGTATGCAGCACCAAGAACCTGGAGCTGGTCCGCTCGATCGGGGCCGACCATGTCATCGACTACACCCAGGAGGACTTCAGGAAGGGTGGAGCGCGCTACGACCTCATCCTCGACAACGTGGGGGACCACTCCATGTCGGCGACGAGGCGAGCACTCGCCCCGAACGGGACGCTGCTCTCCAACGGTGGCGGACACGCCGGCGGCGCGCTCGCCCGCATGATCCGGCTCACGATCGTGTCGATGTTCGTGCGCCAGCAGGGCAAACCGTCCCTCAAGGTCCAGAACCGAGCCGACCTGCTCGTCCTCAAGGAGCTCGTCGAATCAGGGAAGATCGCCCCAGTGATCGACGAGACCTACCCGCTGCGCGAGACGCCCAGGGCGATCGAACACGTCGGAGCAGGACACGCTCGGGGGACAGTCGTCATCGCCATCGACCCGGCGATGGCCTGAGTGATGAACACCATCTCTGTCGCTAGCGCTGACCGATAGGTCTCAGAGGGCTGGTGGGGCCCCGGGGATACCGTGATCTTGGCCACGGCTTATGCGACGACGACAACGACGTTCCCCAGCTTCTGGCCGGTCTCGGCGTACCTGTGAGCCTCGACCATCTGCTCGAGCGGGAAGCGCCGGTCGATGACCGGGTGCAGCCGTCCCGCTTCGACCAGGCCTCGCAGGTAGGCCAGGTCCTCGCTCGTGCCGCCCGATCCCGAGATCGACACCCGTTTCCCGCTCCCCCTCGACGCCCACCTGGCGCGAACGATCTGCAGGAAGCCCGGATTGGCCATGAGCAGCCATCCGCCCTCGTTCAGGCACCTCACCATGCGGGCGGACGGTGTGCCACGCACCACGTCGAAGATGACGTCGTAGGTCTCGGGGCCGTCGGTGAAGTCCTCCTGGGCGTAGTCGATGACGCGATCGGCACCGATCGTGCGCAGCATCTCCAGCTTCGGGGCACTGTCCACCGCGGTCACGTGCGCCCCGAGGTCCTTGGCGAGCTGGACCGCGAACGTGCCGAAGCTCCCTCCCGCTCCATTGACCAGCACCCTCTGTCCGCTCCGGACGTTCGCCTTCCGCAGGAACCCCAGGGCCTCGCCTCCCCCGTACGGGACCGCCGCAGCCTCCTCGTAGCCGAGGTTCGCCGGCATCGTGGTGATCGCCCCGGTCTTGGGCTTCTCGCGCAGGCAGATGTACTCCGCATAGGCTCCCAGGCCGATGCCGGTCGCCGCGAAGACCCGGTCGCCCTTCCTGAGCGACGTGACATCCTTGCCCACCGACTCGACATCGCCGGCGAGCTCCTGCCCGAGCACGGGTCGTCTCGGCCGGCGGATGCCGAACGCCAGCCGCATCGGCAGCCAGATCCAGGGAGCGAAGTCGAACCTCCGCAGCTCGCAATCGGCCGCGCTGACCGTCGTGGCGCGGATCCGGACCAGCACTTCGTCATCCTTCGGAACGGGCTTCGGCACGTCTCTGAGCTGCAGGACGTCCGGTGGTCCGTAGTCCGTGCACACGATGGCTCTCATCGGTCTCCGACTCTTGCGAGTCCCGCCGTCGCCGACTAGGGCCATCTGGGCCTGATCGGCCCACGGACGCCCGATGCGCGTCCCGTGCGGCCGGGGCGGACCCCTGATGCAAGGCGTCGGGGCGGGACGACACCGAGATGAGCCCAGGTGTTCGGAAGCGTTCGGATCAGGGCCAGACGGCGCCACATGTCTTTCTGTTCGGCTTCCCGAACAGGCGTGCGGTGTCGCGATTGACCGGGTGACATGCCCGGTGCGACAACCTGGACGTGTCGAGCCCTGCCGTCGCCTCTGCGCCTGCGTGGGCGAACCGCATCGTCGGCTCCGGCGCGGAAGTCCCCGACCAGCTGCTCGCCAACCCATCGAACTGGCGCGTCCATCCGAAGGCCCAGCAGGAGGCGCTGGCTGGCGTCCTCGACCAGGTCGGCTGGGTCGGCCAGGTACTCGTCAATCAGCGCACCGGCCACGTCGTGGACGGGCACCTGCGCGTCGCCCTCGCCATCAGCCGCGGCGAGCCGTCGGTGCCGGTCCTCTACGTCGACCTCTCACCCGAGGAGGAGGCGGCTCGTCCTTGCCAGCCTCGATCCGCTCGCGGCGATGGCCACGACCGACGAGGCAAAGCTGCGCGAGTTCCTCGCCGAGGTGTCCGTCGACTCCGAGGCCCTTGCCGCCATGCTCGCTGCGACTGGCACCGGCCGAGCCACGTGAGGGCCTGACCGACCCCGACGACGTCCCCGAGCCGCCCGACGAGGCCGTGACCAAGCCGGGTGACCTCTGGCTTCTCGGGGAGCATCGGCTCCTCTGCGGCGACGCCGGGAGCGAGACCGACCTCGACCGGCTCCTGGACCGCGCGACCGTCGACCTCCTCCTCACCGACCCGCCCTACAACGTCCGCGTCGAGCCACGGAGCAACAACGCCATCGCTGCGGGCATGGCCGCGAGCTACGACGCGAGCTACCAGGACGCGCTCGCCGGCGCCGCCGCGAAGAAGCGCGGCATCAAGGCGCTCGACGGCGCGGGCTCCCACCACAGTGGATTCGACGTCGCACGTGGGAAGAGCGGCGTCCACCACCACCAGAAGCTCGATCTCGAGCGTCATCCGGAGAAGGCCCAGGCGACGCATCGGAAGCTGCGCGCCAAGGACCGTCCCCTCGCCAACGACTTCCTGTCCGACGCGGACTTCGCGGCGCTCCTGGCGGCCTGGTTCGGGAACGCCAGCCGGGTCATGCGCCCGGGCGCCTCGTTCTACGTCTGGGGCGGCTACGCGAACCTCGCCAACTACCCGGCGCCGCTGCGCGAGGCGGGGCTCTACTTCAGCCAGGCGATCATCTGGGTCAAGGAGCACCCCGTCCTCACGCGCAAGGACTTCATGGGCAACCACGAGTGGTGCTTCTACGGTTGGAAAGAGGGCGCGGCGCACCGTTTCCTCGGGCCCCACAACATCACCGACGTCTGGCCGGTCAAGAAGGTCAACCCGCAGTCGATGGTCCACCTCACCGAGAAGCCCGTCGAGCTGTCGCGGCGAGCGCTCGAGTATTCGTCCCTTGCGGGTGAGGCGGTCCTCGACCCGTTCGCGGGCTCAGGGTCCGACCTCATCGCCGCCGAGCAGACCGGGCGATGGGCATACCTCATGGAGATCGACCCGCTCTACTGCGATGTCGTCGTCGAACGCTGGCGTCGGTTCGCTGGGCGGGAGGCCGTCCGCGATGGCTGAGGTACGAGCCCCGGCCCGGGTGCCCACGGCGGTCAGCGGGCGTGGCGCCGGGAGCGCCAGACCTCCTCGTGGTGAGCGGGTCCCCGGCGCTCCCGGTCGCGCCCACCGTGCACCCGGATGGTCGCGACGGCAAGGTCGCAGGGACGCTATCCGGTGCTCGCTCGCACCCGGACCGTGGGTGATCCCGGGTCTGGCGGTGGCGTGATGGACACCGAACCGAGCCCCGCGCGCCGCCTCGAGCCCTACGACCAGGGCTACCGGGACGGCTAGCACGACGTCCACCTGAGCCCGCTCGGCCGGCGCAAGCGGCGTCGTGCGCGCGATGCCGAGTACGCCCTCGGCTACCGCCATGGCCGCAGCGACGGCGCGACCTGGGGCCAGTACCCCGAGTGGCTGGACTTCGCGTCAGCGCCTCGCATCCTCGATGCCCCCGAGCCACTCGTCTGGACCCGCCGTGACGGTGCAAACCACGCTGCTACTCGGCCACTTGCCTCGCCAGGAGCGGCGCAAGGGGCCCGAGTGGTTACCGGGACCCATCCGGCGGTCTGCGACGGCGCTCACGCGAGGCGGTGGCCTGAATGGGTAGGCCAGGTGGGGCCACCTCGGGCGGCCGGGACTTTCGCGGACAGGACGGGTCAGCGGGCGTGCTCGCCGATGTAGGCGATCATCCGGTCGGGCTCGAGGTAGCACGCGTGGTCGACCCCATCGAGGACGTCGGGCACGGCGCCGCGGACATCCGCGAGGCTGGTCGCGATGTCGTGGAAGATGGGCGACGACCGCATACCGTGGGAGAAGCGGATCTCGACCGCCGCTGCTGCGAGTGCGGCGCGGTCCACCTGCTCGCGCGTCAGGATCGTGACGTCGTCGCGCACGAACGGCTCCGCATCCATCTCCTCGCGCCTCGCATACCACTCGTGCGTCGGGGCTGCCAGGAACCCGCTGGTCCCGGGGGAGTCCCCGGGCGAGGTGGCGCTCACGAACGCGCCATAGGCGCCGACCCAGTCGTCCGGATGCCCGTCGAGGTGATCCGTCATGGCCGCCGCGACGAGAGTCGTGGAGCCGCGGCCCGTCGGGGACCTCATGGAAGTAGCCCGGCTCGAACGCGAGCACGCGGCGCGACGATCGTCGGGTGCCGGAGGGCCATCTGCACCGCGATGATCCCCGCCGAGCTGCCGCCGAACACGACCGCATCCCCCAGCCCCAGCGCCGTCAGCAGGGCAGCGGCATCAGCGGCGTGCTGGGCCGAGCCTTGCCCGGGCCAGTCCTCCCTGCCACTCCGGAGGGTGCCCCGACGGTCATAGGTGACGACCGTGTGACCCGACAGGCGCTCGGCGACGGGGCGCCAGCCTTCGGCGTCCTCGGCCCCTCCAGGGATGAGGAGGACGACCGAGCCGGCGCCGCGCACCTCGGCGTACAGGGTCGTCCCGTTGACCGCCGGTCGCACGATCCGTGGCGGGTCGCTGCCTGGAACGGCCAGAGGATCGTCCCGAAGGTCGGCCATCGACACGATCCTACGCCGCGCCCGCGACCGGGCCCGACCCGCGACCGGGGCCCCGCATGGGTAGGCGAGGACCGGCCCGCGCGCCCGATGCCGCCAAGCTCCGCCGCGGCGAGACACGACCATCGCGGCTCAACGGCCTGGAGCCCCTGCCCCGCCATCGTCCGCCGTCGATGCCCAAGGGCCTCGACCCGGTGGCTCGGGCAGCCTGGCGGCACGCCGTGCGCGAGTTGGGCTCCTCGGGGCTCATCACCGCCGCCGACGCCACGTCCTGCGGCTGTACTGCGAGGCCTGGTCGCGGTATCGGCAGGCCGCCGACATGCTGGGTAACTCAGCACCCCTCCTCAACGACCGCGGCCACCTCACGAAGAACCCGCTCCACTAGGTCGTCCGCGACAACGCCGACCACGTGCGCCTGCTCGCCCGTGAGCTGGGCCTCTCGCCCGCGGCGCGGGCGAGCCTGCAGCTCCTGCCCGGCGCGGACCTGCCTGACATCGACGCCGAGCTCGGTCCCTCTCCACGCCTCCGGGTGGCGGGTGATGGCTGAGCGATGCCAACTCGGGTTCCGGGCCCTCGACGTTGACGACGGGCGGGCCCGATCCGATGCGCACGAGGGCCAGCTCGCCCGGCTCTTCGGCCGTCGTCCCCTCCCGGTGGATGACACCGCGGGGCACGTGCGCGAAGTCGCCGAGGGTAGAGGCGAGCTTCACAGGCGCCGATCGTCGGCGCAGCAGCCTCGGCAAGCGGTCGCCCGTGGCGGTCCCAAGGGCTAGCAGGGCGACTTTGAGGTCGTCTTCAGGGCTTCGAGTGCTCGGCCGGCGCCGGACATCCCGACCTCATGCGCGCCGTCCAGGCGAGGTGAAGCAGCAGGAAATCCATCACGACCCGGGTCGGGTTCCCGGCGGCATCGAACCCGACGTACACGGGGTAGCCGCCATCGCCGACGCCGCTCGCGACGCGGACGAGGTTCGTCTCCGGTGTCAGCGCCCACTCCGTCGCGAGATAGTCGTGGGCGACCATCGAGTCGAAGATCTGCTCGTCGAGGTTCGTCGCCGCGAGCTGGTCGTCGTCGAGGATCCGGTTCATCTCGTCGCGGCCCTCGATCGAGGTGATCGTCGCCGTACCGCCGTCGACAGCGATGGCACCGGCCTCCTCCCAGCGGACCGTCGGTGCGTCCGAGAGCACGAGGCTCGCGAAGGCGACCCGTTCGTCGTCCTTCGCCTCGGGATGGCGGACGAGCGTCGCGTGGACGGGGTAGCCACCCGGCGCCACGCGGGCATCCAGCGGCTCAGCGTCGAAGATGAACTCGCCGACGATCACCCGTCCGCTCGGCAGGAGCACCTCGCCGACGTGGAGATCGTCGCTCAGCATGTAGTCCGAATCGGGGAGCGCGTCGATCCCCGGCGGCAGCGTGCCGGCCGTCCGCGGGAACTCGCGCGTCCGGAACTCCTCGTCCGGCAGCTCGATCGTCGGGTTCGATCCGTCCGGCTCCGCGGTCACGACCGCGGCTCGCTCGAAGGCCGTCGTCACCATCTCGAGGCGAAGGCGCTCGAATTCGGCGCCGTAGCCGGGATAGGCGGGTCGCAGGTCGGCGTGGCCCCAGCCGTCAGCCGGCTGCGCCTCGATCCATGCGCGCAGCTCCTCGTCGTCGAGGAGGCGATCGAACAGCTCGCCCCTGGTCGGTCCCGTCAGCGGTTCGGTCGGGGCACGCTCCAGGACGCCGGACAGCGGGAGCTCGGCACGGGCGACGCGGCCGGCACGGTCCGCGTCCTCGTCGAGGAAGTAGACGATGTCGAAGTACTCCATCGCGGTCGGGTCGCGCGCCTCGATCGCCTCGATGCTGACCAAGGCCGCGTCCGATCCGACCTCCCTGAGCGTCCGTGAGTCCGCGAACGGCAGCTCCCAGCGCTCGGCGATGCTGACGCCGGGTTCGAGCGGGATGGCATGGTCGGGACGCTGACAGTCAGGCACGGCCGACGAGTGGTCGCCGACGCGCCTTGGCGCGAACGAGTCCGCATCGTCATCGAAGCGTTGATCGTTGAGGACGAGCTCCTTCACCGCCTGGATCGAGCCGCCCCAGTGCCTGCCCTCGCGGCGAAACGTCGTTCGCTCGAGCTCGACGTCCGTGACCCGCCCGCACTGGTCGGTCTCGAGGTGGACCACCTCGTCGCGCTGGTTGCGGACGACGACATCGACCGCGATCGACGAGCCGGTGTCGGTGACCTGGCCCTCGACGACGAGCCCGTCGTGCTCGCCGGACATGGCCACGGGGTCCGGTGCCGGACTGCATGCCGACACCGCGATGAGCAGGGCCGCGAGTGCCGAGTCGCGCATCCAGCCCACGTCCCACTGTCAGCTCGTCTTCTCCGGCGTTTCGGCACAGCGACTGTACGCATCGGCGAGACCGCCGGACACCGAACGATGGTCCGGTCCAGTCAGAGATCGCGAGAGGGCGTCGTTCGAGTCGACGATCCTGCTGCCTTCGTGGGGGTGCTCCCCGCAGGGCGGAGCGGATGCCTGCTCGTGCGTCCAGCCCGCGGGCTCCGCAAGGGCCCGGCACCATCAGGCCATGGTGCAGAGGCAACCGAGAGTCATGTGGCCGTTCGCGGACTTCAACGTAATGAATCGATCTCGGGCGCTACCGCTGTTTCCGGGCTGCTCCCGCTTCCGCACCGAGTCGATCGACCGTCAGCCGCGCATCGCCCGGTGCCACTCCTTGCGGAGCGGGTCCTCACGGAGGAGGGCCCACAGGTCTGGCATCGGTGGGTCGCCCACGAGTCGCGGCCCGCGGCCGACCGCCACCAGCTCTGGCATCGTCGTGAGCGGTGCGAGGTCGCCGTCCCCGACCAGCGAGATCGCCAGGATGCGGAGCGAGGGATGGTCTCGCAGCGGCTCGAGGGAGGCGATCCCCACCCCCGTATGGAGGTGGGCGAACCGGAGTCCGGTCAGTCCGCGCAAGGGCTCGAGATCGGTGACCCCGCCGCCATGGACACGGAGCGCACGCAGCGCCTGCAGGACGTCGATGCCCTCGAGCGATCGGATCGCGGTGATGTCAAGGTCGAGCCCGCGAAGGGTGGCGGCGACCGATCCGAGCGGTCCGAGCGTTCGGAGACGGTCGGCGAAATGGACGCGCGCATGCCGCAACCGCGGGAAGGCCCCGATGAGCTCACCGAGCGTGCGCGAGGGTACCTCGGTGACCGACAGGTGCTCAAGGCGGGGGTGTCCACGCACCAGGGATGCCTGGACCGCCTTGCCGCCCTTGCCACCGAGCGAGAGACGCAGCCAGCGGAGGTCGGGGAACGAGAAGGAATCGAGCTCGCCCCGGAGCGCGCTGGTCTCGAGGATGAGGGCACGCAGCCCGGTGAGCGTCGACACCGGGCCCAGTCGAGGCATCCCGTCGGAGCGCAGGTGGAGGTAACGCGTCGCGGGCAGGTGCTGGAGCAGCGAGAGGTCGCGGAAGTCGAGCCGGAGTGCGACCGCACCCACCTCGCGCGCTCGCTCGACCACGAGCTCGGCATCGGTATAGGCGTCACTCGCTGACCACAGCCCGCCATCGGCCTCGATGGCATCGAGGAGCGAGTCTGGCAAGCCGCCCGAGTCGGTCATGGGGTCGACACGTTCGAGGTCCTTGCGTAGCCACGGATCCTTCACGCGCTCACCTTAGCGCCGGGTTCGCCTGGAGCCATCGTGTCGCGCGGACCCTCAGCCGAAGCGTCTACCCCGGGCGAGTCGGGGGTCGCGCACCGACGCTCGGACACGATGCCGCGATGGTGGCGAATGTGTGCTGATGCCCGCGGCCGGTCAACGGAGGGGGCGCGAGCATTGCTTCAGGTCCCATATCGCACGGAGCCCGTCTGGCGAGAGATGCGCTCCTCGATGACGCCCAGCTCGCTCGCCGAGGGGGTCACGAGCTCGAGGCCATGCGGCATAAGCCCTCGTGCAGGCCAGGCGCGCACCGCACCGTCCGGCCCGAGCCCAGACTCGAGGAGGAAGCGTTCGTCGACGTAGACGGCGCGCCGCAGGATGCCGTGGCGCAAGGCGTCGTCCCAGGTGACCCATTGGATGGCGAAGCCATCCTCGAGGACGAGGGACGCGATGGGATCGGCCGGGGTCCCGGGCCGCGGCTCGCGCCGTGCTGTCTCACAGAGCCCATCCGGTCCGAGGGAGTCCTCGCATGGCACATCGAGGTTGAAGGCGGGCTCACCGTCACGAGCGGCGGAAGCGTGGACGATGCGGTGCAGGGCCGCAGCATCGATGTCGCCGGGTCGGGCCCCTCCCAGGACGTTGTAGCTGGATCCCGATCCGTAGAGATGCCAGCCCTTCTCGCCGAGCTCGGACGTCGTGACCGCCAACAGACGACCATCGAGATAGGCGACCTGTGGGTCGCGGCCATGCCCGCTCCAGGTCGCGAAGCGGATAAGGCCGCGCTCGTAGATGCGAAACACCGTCTCACGTTGGCCGAGCCGACCAGCCGAGTCAACCGTTCCCAGCTCCCTCGCGCCATCCGGTGAAGGTGCAGGCCCTCAGCTAGGGCGGTGCCGGGAACGGGCCGCGGCGCTCGTCACCCTCGGTGAACCTGCCACCACGGACGACGGCGATGAGACCGGGTCGTGGCCCCGGACCCCGGTCGGGGGTCACGGCGGCACCGATGACCCAGAAGGCCAGATCGGCTGGCGATCCCGGCTCGAGGGCAGCGTCAGGATCGAAGAGCCCTGCAGCGATGAGCCACGATCCGATCGCAGCGTCATCCGGCGGCTCCTCGCGGACCACCGCCTCAGCACGTTCGAGGTCCCTCGGGATCGCCGTCACGACGCAGCCGCCGAGGTCGAGGAACGTGGAGTCGCCGCGGGAGATCGAGCGCACCGCGTCATCGGTCCCGACGGCCAGCACGCGGTCGGCGGCCCACGCGATGGCCGTGGCGCTGGCAGCGTCGCGGTCCCGCGTCTGGAATCCCACCAGCCCTCCGATGGCGATCGTGTACTCGTGCGTCACGCGGCCATGCTAAGGCCCGCACGACGGCGAGATGGTGCCACCGCAGGGTCTGCAGGCTCGAAGGCCAAGCCCGCGCGAAGGAAGTCCTCTCCGGCCGCTCGCCGGACGGGATGCCACTGGCGTGGTCGGTGACCCTGTCGACTTGGGACAGCGCGCCTCAGGCATGATGGCGGAGTGGGCCTCCGCGCACGTCACCAGCATGGACGCTGACCCGTTCGAAGGGCGCTCGAAGCTGCCATCTCCGACCTGCCCGAGCCGTTCCGGCCGGAGCTCGCGAGCGTGGCCATCGTCGTGCAGGACGAGCCCGATGCCCGCCAGCTCGCGAGCGTCGGTGGGGGTGGCCTCCTCAGGCTCTACCAGGGCGTGCCGCGGACCGCATTCGGAGCCGGTGGCGCCCCGGTCGCCAGCAAGATCACGCTCTTCCGGGGCCCTCTGATGCGCGCCCATCCCACGAGGGACGCGCTGATGCGCGGCCTTCGCGAGACGTTCGATCACGAGGTCGCGCACCACCTCGGCATCTCGGATGCCCGGATGCGGGAGCTCAGGGCGACGACACCGCATTGACCTTCCCAAGACCGCCGCGTCAACGGCCTCGATGCGAAAGGTCCTGCCATGTCGGAGTGCGTGGACCTCGACGATCGCGCGATGGTGCATGCGTGTCTTTCGACGGCACTCCGAGTCCGGCCAGCACCGTTCGGCCCTTGACACGGTCGAGGCAGTGCGGACGCTAGCGTCCTGGACGAGACCGAGTCGCAGCCACGGGACCCTGGCACCCAGCGTGCGCCTTTCGCGCGGGCTGCGGTCCTGGCTTGGCTGCTCGTCGTCGGAATCGACTTCTTCATCAACGCCGGATTGCTGACGACGGTGTGGGAAGGCCCCTCCTCCTTCCTCCTGTCCACCGCTGACCTGTTCCTGCGTATCCCGATGGGCTATCGGACGCCCGGTACCGCGCTCTCCGGCCGACGAGCGGCCTCGCAGCGTGCGCGGTCGGCCCAAGCCATGCATCCTCGCGACGTCTCGCTCTCCTGCGCGCTGCCGCGAGGCTCGCCATCAGTGCCCTTCTGCTCGTCGCCGGCGGCCTGATCGCCCAGAACCTGCTGTAGCGCGGCGGCCCGGGCTCACGGGCGCTCGACCGGGACGCCGCCCTCGTGGTCGCATCCGCGGGTGCCTACCGTGGCCGGGACCCCCACGGATGCCGACGTCATCGGCGGTGCCGGCGAGGCCGCCGACGGCATGCTGGTCCTCGATACGGCCGACGAACGGCTCTACGTGCGTGTCGGCGGACCTGAGATGGGCCGCCCTGACGTGACGGCCTTAGGGTCAATGAAGTCCAGGTACAGGTTCGAGTGGAATTGCAGCCCGCCACCGGATGTCCGGTCCGCGATCAACGAGCTGGCGGCGACCATCGCCGCCATCGCTGTCCTCAGCCGTGACCGGTCTATCGCCACGCGGGCTGCCATCCATCGTCGACGATCACCGGTATGACTGCCGTCCGCCACGGACGCGACCGCGACCGATGCGGTCCCCCACTTCGCTCCCGCCCGGCGATGCCAGGGTGAACGCGATCGACTCCCCGTCGGGCGACCAGGCCGGGTCGAACTGGGAGGCGTCGGTCGTGCCCGGCGGAAGCAGCGGGTGGGGAGCGCCGCCATCGACGGGGACCACGTAGATGCGCCGGCTGAGCGGGTCGCGCGTCTCCCACACCGTATAGGCCAGCGATCCGGCCGTCGGGCGACCACGCGAGCTGCGCGCCGGCCGAGGGACCCGCGATGACCCGCGGATCACTGCCATCGGCATCCGCCACGATGAGCCGACGGTCCGCGATGCTCGCGCCTCCCTCGGGGAGCAGGAAGGCGTCGAAGTAGGCGATGCGTGACCCATCGGGCGACCAGACGGGGGCGAAGCCACCCCCGGTCGAGACGCGGGTGACGTCGCTGCCATCGGGGGTCATCGTGTAGACGTCCCCGTCGGTGCCGCTCCACTCGCTGACGAAGGCGATGCGCTCGCCGTCGGGCGACCATGCCGGCGAGGTGTCGCGCCCGGGCGAGGTCGCGAGCCGGACCGCCGGTGACCCCGGTGACCCGACGAAGATGTCGACGTCGCAGGGAGCGCCGTCGTTGCCGCCACCCTCGGTCAGACGTCCCCACTGGGAGTCGCGGTCGATCGCGTCGCCGACGCCATCGGAGGACTTGATGTTGGTGCACGTCGGGTCGATGGACGCGTCGAAGGCGAGGCGGGAGCCATCAGGTGACCAGGTGAGCGATGAGGCCGCGGCGACCGCGGCGACCAAGGTCAGCTCGCCCGGTCTCGTCGCGGACGAAGACCGACGTACCTGCGTCGTCCCGTGAGAGGAATGCGATCGACCGTCGGTCGGGCGATGGGACGTAGCCGTCGACGCCGATCTGCCGCGCGGTCCCATCGAGGACGATCTCGTGGCCCGTCCCATCGGGTCGGATGGCGTGGAGGCGACCGTCATCGCGGAAGACGAGCCCGGCAGGGTCGGATGGCGGCGCTGGCTGCGGCTCCCGGGGTGACTCCAGTGGGCCCGCCGGCGTCGACGTCGACCGGACCTCGGCGGAGAAGGTCTCGAGGACCGCGTTCGCGCGATCGAGGTCGTCGACCGTGGGGGCCACGACGGTGATGAACAGGTCAAGTCCCGCGACGTTGACGGTGGCGATGCGGACGACGGCGTCGAGCGGGAAGGACCATTCACAGCAAGGGGCGCTGCCTCTCGCGGCGATCAGCCAGGCGCCACCCCTTGGGGCACATCGGGCCCGACCCTCGGGACTGAGCCTGAGGTCGACGCTCCGACCCGTCGCACCGGCGAAGCTGAACGGGCGTTCGGGCGAGACGTCGAACTCGGGCATCGAGCGAATCATCTCGAAGGCCGCCGACGGGCTTGGGTAGTCGACGTAGCGCGGCATGGCATCCTCCTCCGTAGAGGCAGGCTCCGGGCAGGGCTCGCCGTGGACCTGGGGCACTTTCCACCACACTTCGGTGGTCGGGCCATCGGGCCCCTCCTGCCCGAGCGCCAGGAAGTGATCGTTCCACGACCCGGACATCGGTCCGGAGGCTCCGATGTCGAAGACGAGATCGAAGCCCCCGGGACCGGCTGCGCTCCGCTGTTGAGCCCTCACGACATAGCGGCCCGACGGCCATGCGGGTCTGGGCGGCGACGGGTTGAAGGCGGTGTGGTTCTCGACCGGGGCCGGCTGCGGCGTGGGCCCAGTGGTTGGTCCAGGGCTCGGGGCCGCTCCCCGGCGCCCTCCCTCGGTGAGGGGGTCGAAGTCGACCAGCCGAGGAGCAGCGCGCCGGTCGCGACCACGATAAGCAGCGCCACCGACAGGGCAGAGAACACGAGCGATCGGCCACCGAGCCTCGATCGCGGGTCCTGCCCGACCCGGACGACTGCACCCGTCCGCGCGGGGTCAAGGCGCGACCGGTATACGGGGTGGTGTGGCGGGTGGCCCGCCAGGATCCGGAGCAGCTCCCGATCATCCATCAGCCGGTCTCCTCCGTCCGGAAGCTCGCTCGTAGCGTCGCGAGCGCCTGTGAAGCGAGGCTGCGTGCGCCAGCCTCGGTGATGCCCATGACGAGCGCGACCTCCGCGAACGAGAGGTCGGCGTGATAGCGCAGATAGACGGCCTGCCGCTGGCGGACGGGCAGCCGCTCGACCTGCGCCCAGACCGCCACGCGCTCGGTCGCGTCGATCTCCGTCACACGTGGCGCCGGCCGCTCCGCGAGACGCCTGGCGAGAGCGGCCGCGCGGCGGTGGAACCGATGCTCGTCCATGGCCAGACGTGACATCGTGCGATAGGCCCATGCTTCCGGCGTCGCGATGCGGGTGCCATTCCCAAGCTCGCGCCAGAGCCGCAGGAGCGTCTCCTGCACGAGGTCGGCGGCACGCGCCGGATCGACACCCAAGTGCAGGGCGTAGCCGAAGAGACGCTGGCCAGCGTCTCGCTCGAGGGTCACGACGGTGACCCACGCCTCGTCGCGCGTCGAGTCGGGCACCGCGGGGGCCTCCGCCCGGAGGGTCGTCACACCATCATGACGCACGAGCAGGGCAAAACGCGTTCCTCGCGCTTGACGATTTGGACAGAGTCCGGCGGCCTGAGCTAGCGGCGAAAGCGCCAGTGAAGTGGAGGCCGCTACCCTCGATCCAGGACGGACGGACCGACGACGGAGGCCGAGGTCGAGGCCATCGTGGCCGAGCTCGTTGCAGCGGGCCTGCTGACCATCGGCCACGACGCCGAGGGCAAGGAGACCTGGACGCTCACCGACGAGGGGGCCCGCGTCGGGCGGATGCTGGCCATGAAGGGCGATGCGGCGGGCGAGGTGTTGGCGGCGCTCCTGGATGAGGCGAGCAGGGGCGGCGCACCTATGGTCCGCGACCGGCGACGTGGAGTCGGAGCGCCTCCGCGATGCCCTTGAGGTCGACAGTGCCGATCTCCGAGTACCGCACTCCCAGCGGACCGGTGATGTCGACGACCGCTTGGCTGACGACGACCTCCCCGGGCCGGGCATAGTCCGCGATGCGCGCCGCGATGTTGACCGTCCGGCCGAAGTAGTCGCCATCCTGGAAGAGGACCGGGCCGGCATGCAAGCCGACGTGTGCCGGGGGCAGCCCCGCCGCGGTCGCTGCCTCCACCATCTCAAGGGCGGCCACGACGCCGGGACCCGCGTCGGGGAAGTGGAACATCACGCCATCCCCGAGCCACTTCACCGGCTTGCCTCCCTGACGGGCGGAGGCCCGCTGCACCATCCGCGCCAGCTGCTCAGCGAGCGAAGCTGCGGCCGCGTCACCGCGCTCCTCGGTCAGCCGCGTGTAGCCCGTGATGTCGAGGAAGCAGATGGCCGGCGGGGCCCGCTCCGGACGAGCCTGCAGTCCGGCCTTCACGACCGCGCTTTCGACCCCTTCGAGGATGTTCCGCATCCAGGCGTGCGACTGTTGGCTGTGGAGGAGCGCGAGGTACGCCCGGTCGCTCCGTCGTGACAGCTCGGGTGACGTCTTCGCCGAGAACTCCCCGATGGCTGCCCAGTCCAGGCCCGCTGCGAGCCGCGGCGCCACGAGCTCCGCGTACCACCAGTCGGACTCGGTATCCGCGAAGCGCCGCAGCGTCTCCCCGAAGACCCGCAAGGACCGTTCGATGCCGGCTGGGCGGGAGCCGAGCTCCAGCTGGTATTCGACGAGGTCCACGACGTCGAGCTCATCCTCGCGTAGGCGGTCGTCCGGCGAGGGCGGCGCGGCACCGGTCGCCTCGCGGATGACCGTCAGCAGCTCGAACGGGATGCCCGTGCGCTGGCCGACGCTCGCGAACGTCTCATCGCTGTAGGGTGCGAACCGACCTTCGGTCGCGAGCTCGAGCACCTCGAAGGACAGCTCACCCGAGGCGACGACGGCAGCGATCCCCTCGACGCGGATACCCGTGCGCTCGAGCAGTCGGACCAGGCGCACCCGGCGAACGCTGCCCTCGCTGAAGGAGCCATCGTCGTCCGCGGCGATGATGCCGAACGCCACGAGCTGCTCCGCGAAGGCGGTCTCGACGTCGGCCCGGTGGGCGACCACTTGGAGGGACAGCTCACCCATGGCCGGGACAGCCTATCTCAGCGAGCCCGCCACGGCCAACGGTCACGCAGCTCCCAAAGGGGTCGCCCTCGGCTCGATCCATGACGGACGAGCCGACGACCGAGGCCGAGGTCGAAGCTGTCGTGGCCGAGCCCGTCGAAGCGGGCCTGCTGACCATCGGCCGCGATGCCGACGGCAAGGAGACGTGGATCGGGTGTCTCAGCGCATGACCTGCCGGCTCCGAGAGGACATTTCGACGATACCGATGCCGAGGACGCCGAGCGCGATGGCGAGCCCCGACTCGATGGCCCCGAGGGAGCAGCAGGGCAGCGGCCAGCGCCACCAGCAGCCCCAGCGCGAACAGCGTCCCGTCTAGGCTCACTCCGCCTGCTCTTCTCGTCCGCCGAGCAGCGCGTCGAGGACCTCTTCACCCTCCCCCATCGCGAGCGCCCTGCCCAGCGCGGCGCCCTCGGCGGTAAGGGTGAGCTCGTAGCCTTCGACGGTCAGGAGGCCAGTCGCCTCAAGGAGGGCGGCGACATCGTCGAGTTCAGCTTCCTGGCACCCGATTCGGTCATAGGCACGATGGACCACCCTGTGTCTCCGCGGCTGCCGACCTCACCTGAGGATCGCGGGCAGGCGTGGCATCGGGCCCTCCGCCCCGGCCTTCACCCAGGCAGTCCAGCTGGCCTGGTAGCGGGCGGATGCTGCGCTCCGTTCCAAGTACGCGCGGATGGCCTGGTGGATCCGGGATAGCCTGGCGGCCTCGTTGCGGCAGCGGCGGCATCGGCGCTGCGACTCCGGTCCGACCAGGTCATCGTCAGACCGGATCACGTGGCCCCTGCGGCATCCGCCGCGGGCAAGGAGAGTGGCCATCACGTCGGATCCTCGTGGCTGGTTCGGGCTTCCCCACGGCACCGTACAGAAAGCGTGTCGGGACCGCAACCTCGGCGATGGTGGGAAGAGGGGTTGACGGAACGTCATGGCGACCGCCTCCACAGCCCCACGGTCGTCCCGTCATCGCTCATCCTGACCCGGTACCGCTCCCCCACCGTCGACGTCAGGACAAGCCGCAGCCCCTCGACGTCCGTGGCGAGCTCCACCGCTGCCCGGATGCGCTGGCCTACTGGGCTGTAAGTACCCGATGTCGCGGGTCGTCGTGGCGGACTCGCAGCTGGCGGCCGCGCCAGGCGATGACGAGGGGTCGGGCTTCATCGGCTCGGGTCTGCTCATCAGCCCTGGCACCGCAGGCTTCGGGCGAGCGTCGCCCCGATGCTCCCACCAGGGAATCGCGCCGCTGTATCCTTCCGGCCGCAAGCCCGGCCCGATGCTCGGGCATCCCGGCGAGGTCGATCGATCGGCGCGGAGGGAGTGGATGTCATGGCCAACGATCACGAGACGCCCGCCGGTGCAGTGACCATCCGATCACGGCGCAGAGCAACGCCCCTGACGGCCCTGCTCATCCTCGCCGCAGCGATGGTCGCGCCGGGGGCGGTGTCGGCCGCTAGCGCACCGCAGGCAGCGATGGACTGCGGCAACGGTGTCGTGACGACGCTCACGCCCACGGTGTCGGCGCAGCAGTGGGCGGAGTCTTGGGACGTCTTCCTAAGCGTCGAGCTGTGGCAGTACAGCTCTGCGGGATGGCGCGTCTATGACACGAGTCACCGTTTCGCGGCCGAGGCGATGACGGGCGACTTCAATCCGGGCTCGACCACAGGGTGGGCCGGGCCCTGGTGGTACGACACGGCCATCGGGGGCTACTACAGGGCCGTGATGTTCCTGGCCCCGTCGGGCTACTCGTATGCCGTCCGCCACGTCGTGCAGGAGGCGGGCACGACCAGCGAGGCCTGGGCGCAATGGACACGGTATGGGCAGTCCTACGGGTCCGTCTGCTCGGCTTGACGCTGCGTCCCCAATGGCCGGATGCCGGCCCGTCGACGGACGAGCGGGGCCCCTGTCATGATGTCGCGCGCCAACGATCCGTATCGCGAGGGAGATGTGAAGTGGGTCCCACGTTTCGTGCAGTAGCCGGCGGCACCCTGTTGGCCATCCTGCTCGCGGCACCCGTCGCGGGCCAGGACCTCCCACAACTGCCGCTCGCGCCGGATCCAGCGCGCTGCACCGTCACGCCGCGTTCGCTGGACGACGTTCGGGCCGTCTGGGAAGAGGTCAGTGATGCGGAGCCGTCGGACCCGGAGGCGATCGATCCGGACATCCCAGGCGCACCGGCGGACGAGGCGACCGCGGCGGCCGTCACGGAGATCATGGTCACCAGCGTCGCCTGCACCGCGAACGGTCACGACGGCTTGGCGGATGCCGCACTCGTGACCGACGAGCGCCTGCGCGACGATCTCGCGGGCCTGTCGGAAGATGCCTTCAGCGCCTATTACACGGAGTCCCCGGATCCTGCAGAGCCTGAAGAGTGGTTCATGGTCTACGCGTTGAACGACATCCGGACCCTGGAGGATGGTCGCGTCGCGGTGAACGCCGAGTTCATCGTTCCAGGATTCGGGTACCACCCCGTCTTCGTGCTCCTGGAGCAGGTCGACGGACGCTGGCTCATCGATGACAGCCTGGAAGTGATGGATGAGGCTGGGTACCGGTCTGAGGGGGACCAAGTAACGCCCTGACCGCGCCCTTATGCAGGAGTATCGACGTCCCAGGACGCCAGCGCGGCATCCCCCGCCGGTGGGCCGCGCTGACGTGACGGGCAGCCAGACCGACCGAGTCGGTGACCTCGGCGATGACGAAGTCGTCCTGGTCCATGACCTGAGCGACGACCGTGAGACTGCTGTCGCAACCCTCCGTCGCTTCCACGACCATCCCCCAGCAGGCGCCAACGGCGAAGATCGCATCGACGCTGCAATCGATCGTCTCACCCTCACCGACGAACCGCCACAGAAGGCTCGTGTCCGCCGATCACAACGCCTTGCTCGGTTCGGTTGGTGGCGGAGAGGTCGGTTCGTCTGCCGCGGACCGTTCAGCGAGGCGGATTGGACGGCACCGCCCGTCTGCCGCCAGCGAGAGACCGAAACGCGACCGGGTCTCACCGGCGCAGCATGACCATTAGGCCGGGTTCTCAACCCGTGACGACGTCCACCATCGCGCGGAGCGGCCCTGGACGCGCGACGCGGTCAAGGACATCGCGAGGCGGGGCCGCTTCTACCTGGGCTACGTGACCCACCGGCGTGGCCTCGAGGAGCGCCCTGGGCGCCACCCCGCCATCATCGACGAGGACACCTGGCGCGATGGCGTGGCGGGGATGCGCGGGCGCGTCAAGGGCGTCATCCAGCGCTCGCCGCGCCACCGCACGTACCTGCTCGCCGGGCTCCTCCACTGCGGCGGCTGCGGGAAGCCGCCTCCACGGCCAGGCGGCGATGTCCCGCGGCAAGGAGTGGCGCTACTACCGCTGCCGGGGCTGCGCGGCACCAGCCGTCGTCGCCGACGAGGTGGAAGCCGAACTCTGCCGGCGCATCTCCAGGGCGGTCCTGCCCGCCGACATCATCGAGCGGGCCCGCGAGGAGCTCCGTCGACGCCTGGCCCTGCCGCGCGATGATGGCAAGCGCCGCCGCCGCCTCGAGCAGCGCCGCGAGCGGCTCTCGCAGCTGTTCGCCTGGGGCGACCTGACCGAGGCGGAGTACCGACGCCAGAAGACCGAGGTCGAGCGCGACCTCACGCTGCTGCCCGACGACGACAAGCTCGTGCTCTTCGACCGCCACCGCAAGGTCATGGTCAGCATGGCCGAGAACGTGGCCGCCGCGACCCCCGAGCAGCTGCGGGAGCTTATCCTGATGCTCGTGGAACGAGCCGAGACGCGAGACCGGGGACTGGGTCCTGTCCGATGGACGGGCCCGGCTCGACCCTTCTTCGCTGTTGTGGCAGTGGCGCCCCCGGACGGACTCGAACCGCCGACGCGCACCTTAGGACGGTGCCGCTCTATCCACTGAGCTACGGGGGCGCGATCGAAATCGTAGCGTCGCCGTAGAATCGCGGTTGCCGATGACCGACTCGACACGCCCGATCCTGACCATCTATCGTCGCCCGGACTGCCGCCTCTGCGACGACGCCGAGATCCTGGTGCGTGATGAGCTCGCCATCCGAGCCCGTGCGGGCCACCCGCCCGTGAGCGTCAGCCGGGTCGACATCACAGGCGACGAGGCGCTCGAGGGCCGATACGGCCGGCGGATCCCGGTGCTCGCGATCGGCGAGGAGGAGGTCGAGCTCGTGACCAGCCAGCGCCAGGTGCGCGAGCTCCTCGAGCGGGCGCTGCCGGCACCGGGTCGCTGACCGACGAGGGCGGCCGGACCGCGTGAAGAAGCGAGCGACATGGACCTGACGCTCGGGGCCGCGCTCCTGGCCGGCCTGCTCAGCTTCCTCTCGCCCTGCGTACTGCCGGTCGTGCCGGCCTATCTCGGCCAGCTCGGCATCATCGCCACGCGCAGCCCGTTCGCGGTCGCGACGCCTGCCCTCGCGACGGCCGGCATGACCGTGGCGGCAGGATCCACCGGAGGCGATGTGTCCGCACGGGCTCCTTTCGACCGGGCACCATGGCCCCCACCGGAACGACCGGCTGGCGAGCCCTGCCCAACGCCTTCGCCTTCGTCCTCGGCTTCACCCTTGTCTTCACCGCGCTCGGCGTGGGCGCCTACTTCGTGGCCGGCCCGCTTCGCGACAACCTGCCGCTGCTCCGCGTCGTCGGCGGCGTCGTCCTCGTCTTCCTCGGGCTCAACCTCATGGGCGTCCTGCGGTTGCGCACGCTGGCGCGGTCCTGGAAGCCTCTCGAGCGCTTCGGAGACGGACGCTCCGGCACTCGGCGCGGCGGCGTCGTCGGTGGCCTCGCGCTGGGCTCGATCTTCGCCGTCGGCTGGACGCCCTGCATCGGCCCCACGCTCGGCGCCGATCCTGACCATGGCGGCCGTCGGCAGCAGCCCGCAGGTGGTCGGCCTGCTGGTGGCCTACTCGGTCGGCCTGGGCATCCCGTTCGTGCTCATGGCCCTGGCCTTCGACCGGGCGCCGCTCATCACCCGTCCCCTGCTCCGCTACAGCCGCCAGATCGAGGTCGCCGGCGGCGCGCTCATCGTGTTCCTTGGCCTCGCGCTCATCTTCGACTGGCTGGGCATGTTCGCTCGCGCCTTCAGCTTCCTCTGGCCGCAAGTGTGATCGAGCCGTCCGCGGCGCCGGCCTCGCGCTGGTCGCGACAGGTCATCGGCCCCTTCACCCTTCGGCATCTCGTCGTCGTCGCGCACGTCCTGGCTCTGGGCGCCGTCTTGCTCGTGGTCCTCACGATGCCGCTCGGGGCGCCCGCGAGCGCCACGCGCCTGGTGCCCGGCTCGGGCTTCTACCAGTTCGACGAGCCCTCGACCGAGCTTGCGATCGGCCAGCGGGCGCCCGAGCTCCAGGGCCTGGCCGACGGCCGGATCGTGTCCCTGCGTGACCTCAGTGGCGAGCCCATCACGCTCGCGGAGCACCGCGGCAGCCCCGTCTGGCTGAGCTTCTTCGCGACCTGGTGCCCGCCCTGCCAGGAGGAGGTACCGGTGCTGCGCGAAGCACACCGAGCGCTACGCGGACGACGGGCTGGAGATGATCGCCGTGAGCGTCCAGGAGACGACGGCCGATGACGTCGCGGCGTACGGCGAGCGGTACTCGCTGCCCTACACCATCGGGTTCGACGCCACGAGCGCGGTCTTCCGGACGTATCGGGGGTTCGGATTGCCCACGCACGTCTTCATCGATGCCGACGGCGTCATCCGGCACCTCCAGTACGGGCCGATGGACCGCGAGGCGGTGGCCGCCATCGTCGAGCCGACTGCTGGCCGATGAGCCCTTAGACGACGGGCTCGAATCGGTAGCGCCCGCGGTCGGCGGCTAGCCTCCCGACGGGACGGCGCGGCTCGTGCGAGAGGACGATGAGTCCAGCCCTCCTCGGCCGCCTCGGCGAAGAGCGCGGTCTTGACCTCGACGCTCGTGAGCGGGAAGTCGTCGAATGCCGTGACCCATCTTGGGTTGGCGGACCAGGGACGCATGCAGAGGTCGCCGATGAAGGCGACGGTCCGGTCCCGCCCGCGGACGATGATGGCCTGGTGGCCGCCGCTGTGGCCGCCGGTGCGGCGCACCTCGACGCCCGGGATGAGCTCCTCGTCGCCATCGGCCGACCCGGGTCGGGCCCAAGGCTCCGCGAGGCGCAGCTCGGCCTGTTCGTAGGAGGCCACGAGCCGCGGGTTGGCGCCGAGTGCGACGTCCCACTCGTCGGCCTGGGCGACGATGCGGGCGCGGGGGAAGGCCGCGCCGCCGGCGAGGGTCAGCAGGCCTCCGGCGTGGTCGAAGTGGAGGTGTGAGAGGGCCACGAAGTCGACCGAATCCGGGTCGAAGCCGGCCGACCGAAGCGCGGGCAGGATGGGGTCGCCTCTGACGCCCCGCTGGGCGCGATGATGCTCGTCCATCCGCTCGCCGATGCCGGTCTCGACGAGGACGCGTCCGGCCGGGGTCTCGATGAGCAGGCAGTTGAGCGCCTGGGTGAGCGGTATGGTCGGGAGCGAGCTCGTCGGCCACGAGGTGCTCCCACATGATTCGCGGGACCGGGCCCAGCAGTGTCCCGGCATCGCTCGTGAAGACACCCGCCTGGACGAGCGCGATGGTGGTGCCGGCGCCGAGGTCGGCGCGCCAGTCGGCATCGGCATCGATGGGCATGGGCGGCAAGGGTAGCCTGCCGTGCGCACGCTCGGGCGATCGAGTGCCCTGCTGGGGGCCATCGGCGTGCCGGTTCGCGCCCGAGCGTGGTGTACGCTCTTGCACGATGCGCTGTCCGAATTGTGGGAAGTTGGACGGCCGGGTCATCGACTCCAGGGACCTCGACGATTCGACGACCGTCCGTCGCCGCCGGGAATGCTCGTCCTGTCGCATGCGCTTCACGACCTACGAGCGCGTCGGGTCGGCTCGGCTGATCGTCGTCAAGCGCGACGGCAAGCATGAGGAGTTCGATCCCGACAAGCTGGCGGCCGGTCTGGCCAAGGCGCTGACGCGACGGCCGGTCGGTGACGGCGCAGCGGCTGACGCGGCCGATGCCATCGAGGCGACCCTCCGATCACAGGGCCTCAACGAGGTGCCTTCGTCGCTCATCGGGGAGATGGCCATGGACCATCTCCGCGACCTCGACCACATCGCCTTCATCCGCTTCGTGAGCGTCCACCAGTCGTTCGACGACCTCGAGCAGCTCAAGCGCGAGGTCGATGCCCTGTACGCCGAGCGGACGGAACGGATACCCGGGCAGACGTCTCTCCACCTGGTCGAGGACGAGAGGACGGTGCTCCCGGTCGGGTCACGCAGGGGCACGCCTGGCCGCTCGGCGAGGCGACGCCCATCGCGGCACAGTTGACGCGCCCGGCATGAGGCGCTCGACGTGAGCGTCCTGGCGGATCGCGAGATCCGGACCGCGCTGCAGGAGGGTCGGATCCGGGTCGATCCCTTCGATCCCTCGTGCCTGCAGCCCTCGTCGGTGGACCTCCACCTCGACCGGGAGTTCCGGGTCTTCCACAACCATCGGTATCCGTTCATCGACCCGCGCGAGGAGCAGCCGGACCTGACCGAGGTGGTGAGCATCTCCGGCGACGGCCCCTTCATCCTCCACCCCGGCGAATTCGTCCTCGGCCAGACCCTCGAATGGGTCGAGCTGCCCGACGACCTCGTCGCCCGCTTGGAGGGCAAGAGTTCGATGGGGAGGCTGGGACTGCTCATCCACTCCACCGCTGGCTATGTGGACCCAGGCTGGAAGGGGAACCTCACGCTCGAGCTGTCGAACGTCGCCAGCCTGCCCATCGCGCTCTACTTCGGCATGCGCATCGGCCAGATCTCGTTCTTCGAGATGTCGGGGCCGGTCGAGCGTCCCTATGGATCGAAGGGCCTGGGGTCTCGCTACCAGGGCCAGTCGACACCGACTGCGTCCGGCTCCTACCGGGACTTCGAGTCCAACCGCCGGACGGCGAAGGGCGGTCCCGCGCCTCTGAGCTCGGCTCCCGACAGGCTCAGCTCGGAATCGGCCGGCCCCGCGCGGCGCTCGTGTCCCGTCCGTCCCGACAGGAGCTCGAGCGCGTGCACCAGCACGCTTTCGACGGCGGCCAGCGATTCGGTGACGCCGCGGGGGCTGCCCGGCAAGCAGAGGATGAGGGCCGGTCCACGGACCGCGGCGAACGACCTGGAGAGCGAGGCCAGCGGCGTGTGCCGACGACCCTCCTCGCGCATCGCCTCCCCGAACCCAGGGACGACGTAGTCCACGATCGCGCCGATGGCCTCCGGTGTGCGGTCTCGAGGTCCCAGGCCCGTTCCGCCTGAGGTCACGACGAGACGAATGCCTCGGTCGATGGCCGCGACGACGAGCGCTGCCAGCTCATCGGGCTCATCAGCCACCACCGCCCGCTCGACCCCGAAGCCGAGCTCGACGAGCCGTTCCGTGGCCACGGCGCCACTCTCGTCCTCCCGCTTGCCGGCGGCGACCCCGTCACTGACGGTCACGACGAGGGCAGGCCACCTTCCTGTCGCCGGTGCGGGTGGCTCCACGTCAGCGCGCCCCGGAGGGGCGCGGCCGGCGTGCTCGGGTCACGACGCGGCTCTCCGGTGCGGCCTCGTCGGTCGGCTCTGCCGGGCCCGAGGGCCTGGGTGCCGGGCGCCGCCAGTGCCCGCTCGCTCCCCCGCTCTTCTCGAGCAGGCGGATCGCGGTGATGGTGACGAAGCGATCGGCGCTCTTGACCATGTCGTACACGGTGAGCCCAGCCACTGCCGCGGCCGTCATCGCCTCCATCTCGACACCGGTCTGCGCCGTCGTCGCGGCGCTCGCCTTGATGACGAGCGTGCCAGCCTTGCGGTCGGGCGTGATCTCGACCGTGACATCGGTGAGCGTCAGCGGATGGCACAGCGGGATGAGCTCCGCGGTCCGTTTGGCGGCCATGATGCCGGCCAGCTCCGCGACGCTCAGGACGTCACCTTTCGGCCCCGACCCGTCGATGACGAGCGTGAGGGTCTCCTGGTCCATCTTCACCGTGGCCTCGGCGACGGCGCGGCGGGCGGTCGAGGCCTTGTCGGTCACATCGACCATGCGCGGCCGGCCCAGCCGATCGACATGGCTCAGCCTCCGACGCTCCTCGCGCGAGGTGGTGGCAGGCTTGCGCGGCTGACCCGGCCACGCGTCACGCGACTTCGACATCGAGCCTGATGACCTCCACCTCTGCGCCGGCCGGCAGGCCGGGGACGCCTTCCGGGATGACCGCCAATCCGTTGGCGAGCGCCAGGGCGGAGACGACGTGGGAGCCCTGTGATCCCGACGGACGCGCGCCAGGGAGCCCCGACGGCCCCGGGTCCTCGCTGAGCCGGACCCTGATGAAGGCTCGGCGATCGCGCGACTTCGTCACCGGCTCCTCGAGCACCGCGCGGACGACGGGTCGGCCGATGGTCGCCGCCTCGCCGCGGAGCCGCCGCAGGACCGGACGGACGAAGAGCTCGAAGGTGACGAAGCTGCTGACCGGGTTCCCCGGCAGCCCGAAGAGGATGCAGTAGCCGCCGTCCGGTCTCGGGGCGCTCCCATACGCGAGCGGCTTGCCGGGCTGGATGGCGACCCGCCACAGGTCGAGCGAGCCGAGCTCCTCGAAGACCCCCTTGACGACATCGTGGGCACCGACCGAGACGCCGCCGCTGGCGACGAGGACATCGGCCGCGAGGATGCCCTCGATGAGGAGCTCCCGGACCGCTTCGGCGTCATCGAGCGCGATGCCGAGGCGCACCGGCTCCGCTCCCGCCGCGACGACCTGCGCGGCGATGGACTCGCTGTTGCTGTCGGGGATCGACGCCGGGCCGAGGGTCTCGCCGATCGGGGTCAGCTCGTCTCCTGTGGCGATGATGGCCACGCGCGGGCGCCGATGCACCTCCACGTGCGCGTGGCCTGTGGCCGCGAGCGCGGCCACAGCCGCGGGACCGACGCGGGTGCCCGCCGGCAGCAGCGGCTCGCCCTGGCGGATGTCGCTGCCGGCGCGGCGGATGTGGGCCCCAGGTGCTGCGGCGAGCTCGGATGCTGACCCGTGCAGGAAGGGCGGCGACGCCCGCCTCGGCATCGGTCTGCTCGATGGGCACGACGGCATCCGCGCCGGCCGGCAGCACGGCGCCGGTGAGGATGCGCACGGCACTCCCCGGCTCCACCGGCGACCCGGGTCCGTGCCCGGCCGCGACCTCGCCGCTGACGGACAGGGTGACCGGCGCCTCGGCCGTCGCGGCCGCGACGTCAGCGCTGCGCACCGCGAAACCGTCCATCGAGCTGTTGTCCCAGGGTGGAAGCGTGAGCAGGGCGACCGTGTCCTCGGCCAGGACGCGGCCCGAGGGCCTCCGCGAGCGGCACCCGCTCCGCGACGCAGGGGCAGGACGTCCCGCAGGATGCGCTCCCGGGCGTCCTCGAGGCTCATCAGCGGCTCGTCAGGCATCGGGTCGAGACTAGCGGCCTTCGGCCGACCGCGCCGGGCCATCGGTCGGGAGCCTCGGTCCTCGCCGGGACAAGGTGCCGGCCCAGCAACCAGGCGCCGAGGCCGAACAGGAGCACCAGGCTCCCGAACGCCGCCGCCATGATCTGCCAGAACGCCAACGGGTAGAGCTGCACGAGCCGCTGGGTGGCCGGGTCGAACGACCAGCCGCCGCCTGGGAAGAAGACCTGGTGGAACAGCGTGAAGAGCGTCCCGAAGGCGATGGCCGCCAGGGCGCCAAGCACGACGACGCCGATCGCGGCCGCCGCCCCGGCCTGTGAGACCCCGCGCCAGATGCGCCGCCGCTCCAGGGCAGATGCCCGCACGACCAGCAGCGTGAGCCCCACCGCGGAGATCGCGCCCGCGGCGAGGAGGAGCCACAGCAGCGTTCGCGCATCGGCCAGGTGTTCGCGTTCCGCCGGGCCGTAGAAGGGAGCAGCGTCCGGTCCGTCGAACGCGAACGTGCCGGGCCCTCCGATGAGCTCAGCGATCGAGCGGTCGGACAGTGCATGCACCTGGCTGCTGGTGAGGCCCGACAGATCAGCCGAGCGCGCGGGATCAAGGGCCACATGGCTCGTCGCAGGGACGAGCAGCGGAAGGACGGCCAGCACCAGGATCACGAGGAGGCTCCCGACCCAGACGGCGAACCTTCGCACGCCGTTCCCGCGAGTCGCCGGAGCGACCCGGCTCAGTCCTCCGCCAGCGTCTGGGCCTGCTCGTACCAGCCCTGGATGGTGAGGTCCGACGGCGTCGTCGACCCGAGCGTATGGGCGGCCGACACGACACGGTCGCGAAAGGCCTCAGGCGTCAGGGCCAGGGCGTCCGACAGGCCGACGATGCCGGCCTGGGTCAGGATGCGCTGCTGATCGGGGCCGAGGTCGGCCAGGTTCAGCAGGAGAGCCTCGTCACGCCAGGCATGGATGTCCGTGATCGAGACGCCGATCTGGTCGGCCAGGTAGATGCGGCGGGTGGGCGTCTCGGAGACCTCGAGGAAGAGGCCGGTCGTGAAGAGCCCCTGCCGCTCAAGGCGGTCCAGCGCCAGCTGCGGGACGCGCTGGAGGTGCTCGATGGGCGGCATGGGCCGAACTCTATCAGGGCCCGAGACACGCAGAAGCGGCTCCACCGGTGTGCCGGCGGAGCCGCTCCAGGGAGAGCCGCTGGTTACTGACCGAGGTCGGCCGGTCGCGTCCCGAGGGTGGCCTGCAGATCGAGGGTCTCGCCCTCGCGCAGGACCTGGAGGGTCACTTCGTCGCCCGGCGCGAAGCGCAGGACCTGGAGGTCGAGGGGATTGTCACGGTCGACGGCCAGACCGTCGACGGCGGTGATGATGTCGCCTTCCTCGAGGCCGGCTTCGTCAGCCGGGCTGCCCTCGACGACGGGGCTCTCGTCGCCGTCGGTGGCGCGGACCCAGGCGCCAGCCTCGACCGGCAGCGACTCATCCGCCGCCACCTGTGCGTCGATCTCCTGGTAGACGACACCGACGTACGGGCGGGCGATGGGCTCGCCGGCCTGCGCCTGCTCGATGATCGGCTTGGCCAGGTCGATGGGAAGCGCGAAGCCGATGCCATCGCTCATGCCGGCCTCGGCGGTGATGATGCCGACGAGGTTGCCGTCACCATCGAAGAGGGCGCCGCCGGAGTTCCCGGAGTTCACCGCGGCATCGGTCTGGATGAGGTGGTTGAGGCGGCTGCCACCGAGGCTCGACCCGAAGACATCGATGCTGCGGTCAAGGCCGCTGATGATGCCGACCGCGGCGCTGCTCGGGAAGTTGCCCAGCGGGTTGCCGATGGAGATGGCCAGCTGGCCGACGCGGAGCCCCGACGAGTCGCCGAGCGTGACGGCGGGCAGCTCCTGGGCGTCGACCTGGACGAAGGCGAAGTCGGTCAGCGTATCGACGCCGGTGACCGTGCCATCGAGGACGGTGCCATCGTCGAGGATGACGTCGACCTCCTCGGCGTCACCGACCACATGGCCGTTGGTGATGATCAGGCCGTCGTTCGAGACGATGACGCCCGAGCCGCTGCCACCCTGGAACCCGAAGCCCTCACCGTCGAACGGGAGGCCCTCGATGCCCTCGGGCAGCTCGAAGCCCTCGGGGAGGTCCATGCCCTCGGGAAGCAGATCCTCGAGGTCGCCGAGATCCTCTGGAGCTTCCTGGCCCTCGGACTCGTCGTCGCCCGGCTCATCGACCGCGGCGACATCATCGAAACGGCTCTGGATGGTGACGATGGCAGGCATGGCCTGCTCGATGACGCCGATGACGACCTCGTCGTCACCCTGCGCGGCGAACACGGACACCGGCGCCACGAGCGTCGCGGCACCGGCCAGAGAGAGGACCGCGGTCATGGATACGGCTGCTCGGGATCGCGGCCTGGCGGGGGACTTGGATGGATGCACCATGGTTCCCTTCCATCGATACGGGCGCCGGGCGCACAGAGCGATCCCGGTCAGCCAACGCGCGTCAGACGACTGGTATGGCGCGGTCACCATGTTGTACCCAACGGTGAGTGAATCCGGGGTGTGCGGAAGGTGAAGTCTCCTAGCCCGACTGCGGGCCGGCGCTCAGCCCTGGAGGCTGGCGTCGAGGGTGATCTCGACCGAATCGCTGATGGCGCGCGAGATGGGACAGCCGCCCTTGGCCTTCTGGGCCTGCTCGTCGAAGGTGGCCTGATCGATGCCGGGGACCCTGGCCCGCAGCGTGATATGGCTGGCGATGACCGTCCATCCCAGCTCACGCCGGTCCGCCTCCACCTCGACCGTGACGTCCACCCGTTCAGGGACGAAACCGGCCTTGGAAAGCTCATTGCTCACGGCCATCGAGTAGCAGGCCGCGTGAGCGCTGGCCAGGAGCTCCTCGGGACTCGTCTTGCCCTCGGAGGCCTCGGTGCGGGCACGCCAGGTGATGGCCTGCTCGCTGAAGATGCCGGAGGAACTGGCGCTGACGGCACCGCCGCCGCTCGCGAGGTCGCCGCTCCAGTGCGCCGTCGCCTGTCGGACCTGGGCCATGTCGTCTCCTTGTCGTGCGGGTCGGGATGCCTATGTTCGCATGGATCCGGTCCGCATCCGGCATGCGCGTCGGCCTACGCGTCCGGTAGGAAGAGCTCCCAGTAGCTGTCGTTCACGGTCAGGCCAGGCCGCTCCACACCGAAGCCGCCGACGTCGAAGAGGAGCCCGGTCACGGCGTCCTGGAGCTCAGCCACGCGGGCCACAGCGGGTGCGGCGCGCAGCTCGTCGAGCGCAGCACCATCGAAGTACCCGGCGGCTGCCACGACGCCGTCCGCCGTGACGCCCATGTCGCGGCATCGGGCCAGGCCGGGCACGACTCCGACCGGGCCGCCACAGGTCCAGCGGAGGTCGTCACGGTCGCTCGTACCGATGGCCTCGAAGGCCGTCCACTGGCCCGACCCGGCAGCCGGCAGCGCCAGGAAGTCCGACCACGCCAGCGGTGCGGAGAAGGTTACGACGACCCCGCTCTGGCCGGGACCTGGCCGGGGCTCCCGGCAGTGGGCACGAGCGGCACCCTCGGGCATCGCAGGTCGTGGGCCTACGCGCGCGAAGGGGCTGGTCTCATAGGTCAACGTGTAACGCTCCGCCTGCCACTCGCCGAGCAGCTCGCGTGAGAGCTGGGAGAGGACCTCCACCTCGCCAAGCCGGACATCCCAGGCCCACTCACACCCACCGCCCTGGCGCTTGGGATGCCAGCGCGAGAACTCGACGATCGAGGTGTACGGCTGTCCGGCGACGGGCGGCCGCGGCCCGGAGATCGATCTCGGCCTCCTCCCATCGACCGTCGCCATCGTCATCGTCGCGATCGAAGGCGGGGTCCGGATGGTTCGTCGCCCAGTAGCCCGTGGCGGACAGGCGCCCGGACCGGTCATTCGTCTCGTGGGTATAGCGAAGCCCGTCCGCGAGGTAGCTCTCGAGCCCCTCGATCTGCGATCGCTCCCAGACGGCATCGGTCTGGAACACCAGCGAGTCGTCGGGGACGAGGAAGCCGCTCGGCTGGACGGTGGTCGTGGACCGTGACGGGGTCCACGTGGCGTCGCCGACGCCCTGGGCCATGGCCGGACGAGCGCCGCTGGTCATCGTCAGCAGGGCCGTCGAGGCGATCGCCGCCCCGGTCAGGGCGGTGACGGCGAACGCGCGCCGACCCCTCATTCGTGGGCGCCCCCCGCCGGGGATCGCAAGGCGGCGCTGACCGTGCTGTCCCTGGGATCCACTCGGGACCCATGGTAGCCCGAGTCGGTCGGTCGAGCCCGCGCCGGCGGACCCTCGGCCACATCTCGGAATCTTCGCCGTTCCTCGACTGAGGCCAAGCCTCGCCCGGGGACCGCCGGTGGGACACTTCGGCCGGTCCGTCCGGGTCCGGTCCGGTCATCGGGCGCTCGTCGGGCTACCTCTGGAGGTGCGCCATGAGAAGGCTGCCCGTCGCCGTCGTCCTCACCATCCTGCTCCTCGAGGGCGCGGTCTCATCGGCTGCGGCACAGCCAGGACCGCGGATGCCCGTGCTCGTCGACATCCGAGCCGCGCATCATCCGGGCTTCGACCGGCTCGTCTTCGAGTTCGAGGGTCGTCTGCCGGAGTTCACATCAGCCACCTGGACGAACCGGGTCCTGCATGACGGATCGGGTCTCCCGGTCGCGGTCCACGGCAACGCCTTCCTGTCCGTGGTGCTCTACAACGTCAGCGCGCACGAGGAGGGGCCTGACTTCGAGTCGACCTTCGGTCCTCGCCAGCGAGCCTTCGACCTGCCCAACATCGCCCACCTGGTGGCGGCCGGCGACTTCGAGGCGGTCGTGTCGTTCGGCGTCGGGCTCATGGCTCGGACGCGCATCCTGCGAACGGCCCGCCTCCGCGACCCGAGCCGCTTCGTCATCGATGTCTCGACGAGGTTCGACAAGGAACGCGTGCCCGTCACCTTCCTCGACCGCGATGCGATCGATGCCGGTACGCCGCCCTTCCTGCAGGCGGTCTCTCGCACGGTGCCCCGCTCACGGCCGCGCGTCGGGGAGGCGGAGTCCGCGCTGCTGCGGCTCTGGGCCGGGCCCACCCAGGTGGAGAAGCGTGCCGGCCTGCGCTTCCGGCCCTCGGCCACGACCGGCTTCCGCGACTTCCGGCTGAACGACGCCGGGGTGGCGCGCCTCACGCTCAAGGGCCGCTGCAACGGCCATGGCTCGGCGCTGACGGTGGCCGACCAGGTCTTCGGCACGCTCCGGGGGTTCCGTGCCATCGACTCGGTCAAGCTCTACGACCGTACCGGTCAGACGCAGGAGCCCACGGGCCAGAGCGACTCGATCCCCGACTGCCTGGCGTCCTGACGAAGGGCGGGATCCCGGCCGCCCGAAGCCGGGTCAGGTCATGCAGACGGCGTAGGCGTAGGCCACCGTATCGTCGGCGCTCGTCTGCATCCAGGACACTCGCCAGGTGCGGATGCCGTGCGGCCGTGACTCGAAGATGCGCAGGTTCCGACCGGCACTGAAGCCGCCCCCGATGACCGTGCCCTTGGGACACGACACGTCGAGGCTGCCGCGAGAGCCGGCGACGCCCGGGACGATGACGTTGCTGTGGCGGGTCAGGTCGACGGGTCCGGCGGGCCCGCTACCGGCCACTGCCGGGGGTTCGGCCGACGCGAGGGCGGTTCCCACCCCGATGCCGAGGACGAGGACGGCCACCAGCACGACGGCGTTGCCGAGGCCCCATCCGGACGGGGGACGCGACATGGGGGCACCTCCTCCCCCCATGATCGGCCGACGACGCCCGGGACCGCGCCCGCCCGCCGCGACCGAGTAGGCACAACGGTACGTCGCCACGCAAGGTGATGTCCACATCCGAAGCGCCTCTCGGGCTTCAGGGGCCCCTCGCGCTCCATAGGAAGGGCCCCGGCTCGGTCAAACCGGGGCCTTCCTTCACGGCGTATTCACGAAGGTCACCGGCCGCGCCAATAGGGATCGCGCACGGCAGGCGGTCCCATGGTACACCGGCTGTTGGACGGGAATCCCTGTGTCGTCGGGCCGGCCTCATCGGTACGCCACTCGCCGCACCGTCACGAGGAGCGAACGCCTGGCGGCTCGGCTGGGTTCGCGCGTCGTGGCCTTGTGGATGCGCCGGGCGAGGTCCTTGGCGACCGCCAGACGGTGGGCGCACACCCCGCACAGATGCCTGCCCGACCTGGGCAGGAGCATCAGAGCGGGGATGGCACCGCAGCAGTCGCATCCCCGCTCAGTCACGCGCGACCGCCCCGATGGCGATGCGCATGTCTCTGGATCATGCGGTGCAGTCCTTCGATCTGAACGTCCTCCTTGGGGACCGGCATAAGTAGAGGCCCGCCCCTGCGGGACGGGCCTCCTGGTGACGCCGAGGCGGCTACCGGCCCTTGTTGCCCTTCTTGACCGTGACCTTGGCATCACTGCGGGCCTGCCTGAGGGCCGCCGGCGCGATGCCTTCCGAGTAGGTGCGGCAGCGGATCTTCACTTGGCCGGTACCACCACCATTTCGGCGTGCCTGAAGATGATGTACCAGAAGACGTTGCCCGCGATGCCACTGGCGATATGAGCTCTTCTCGTTGACCTGCCAATAGGCGGGCCCGAGGTCGGGATGGCATAGCAGTCGACGTCCGCTTCCTGCTGATGTCAAGCTCGACGTGGATCGTGTTGGCATCCGCCCCATGGCCCGGTGAAGGGTCGACCACCTGACTTACGAAGCCGCCGTTGTCGACCCCATCGGCGAAGCCGGCCGGCTTGTTGACGATCTCGTTCCACGCCGACCGGTCCAAGGACGAGGTTCCCGGGCTTGTTGAGGATCTCGGCCCAGCCGATCTGGCCGTCGGCGAGGTCAGCGGGGATGTTGACGAGCTCGGCCCAGCCGATCCTGCCGTCGGCGAGCACGGTGGGGATGCCCTTCATGAGCTTCCAGAGCGGCTCGATGATGTTGGAGGGCAGGCGGCCCTCGCGGTTCGTGGCCACGAGGTTCTTGGCCCGTTCCTGCCGGCTGGCGAGGGCCCCCACGGCGTCGCGGCCATCGACCTTGTCCGCGTTGATCCCCGTCGTCGCCTTGGGCCATCGCCGGCGCGGCTCCCATCGTGGTCGCCAACGTGATCGCGATGGCGAAGGGCAGGAGCATTCGAAGCTTCTCTCGCATGTGGTTGTCACCTCCCGTGCGGGTCGCGACCAGCAGCCATCGAGACCGCTCGGGTGCGCCCGCGTCGGTGTCCATGATGAGCGGCTGGCCTATATGGAGGTGACGAATCGTCATGACTTGGTGTTCTCGAGCGGACACGCACCTCAGAGGCGCCAGATCCGGAGGAATGGTCGACGTTCACGACGGACGACCCTAGGACGAATCGGGCCATCCCGGAGAATCGTGCCCTACGGCTCCAGCCAAATGGGGTCCCGCCGCGCGCACCGGATCAGCGACATGTCCGACCTGCCACTTTGGTCAGACGGTCCCATCAGGAGACGCAGCGACGGGATCCTGTTCCCTCCCGAGCGTCGACGGTGGGGGACCGATACCGCGTCAAGGTGAGCGACGATGGGAGCGTGGTCGGGCTGTGGCGGCTCTGATCAACGACGGCCTCCTCATCTGGTGTTGACGGTACGGCTGACGGTACGGACAAGGAAACCGGCCCTCCGAAGTCGTATGGAGAGCCGGTTTCGCGCTCAGATAAGTGGTCGGGGCGACTGGATTCGAACCAGCGACCTCTTGACCCCCAGTCAAGTGCGCTACCAGGCTGCGCCACACCCCGACGCTCGCCTCGAAGTCTATCAGGCAGACCAGCGTGTCAGGCGAGGCCGGCCAGCTCGTCCTTCGACTCGCGTGCCAGCAGGTCGCGGACCGAGGCGCGCACGTCCTTGCCCTCGTAGAGGACGGCGTGGACCTCGCGGGCGATGGGCATGTCGACGCCGTGACGCTCGGCCAGGGCGACGGCGGCGCGCACCGTGTAGGCGCCTTCGGCGACGCCCGGCAGCGTGCCCTCGATCTCCGCCCACGGCCGGCCCGCGGCGAGCTCGACGCCGAGCCGATGGTTGCGCGACAGCGCCGATGAGCAGGTGGCCAGGATGTCGCCGATGCCGGCGAGACCCGCGAACGTCAGGGCGTTGGCACCCATGGCCACGCCGAGGCGGGTCATCTCGGCGAGGCCCCGGGTCGTGATGGCGGCCTTGGCGTTGTCCCCTCCCCCGAGCTCATCGACGGCGCCGGCCACGATGGCGACGATGTTCTTGAGGGCGCCGGCCAGCTCGACGCCGACGAGGTCGCGATTGCGATAGAGGCGGAAGGTCCGTCCGCCGAGGATGTCGATGACCCGGCCGCTGACCGACTCGTCCTCGGCCGCGACGACCGCCCCCGCGGGCAGGCCCCGGGCGATCTCGAGCGCGAGGTTCGGCCCAGACAGGGCGGCGACCCGGCCCGGCGAGCCGGCCACCTCCTGGCCGATGACCTGGCTCATCCGCAGCAGCGATCCGACCTCGATGCCCTTGGCGACGGACAGCAGCGATCGCGTCCGGCGCGACGGAGCCGGCGACCGAGCGCAGGCGCCGTCCGCAGCACGGCCGATGGGACGGCCAGGACGACGAGCTCGCTGGCCGATGCAGAGCCGCCGATGGGTCCGCCGTCACCGTCGACGTCGTCCCCGAGCGCGAACGCCGGGCAGGTAGCGCGCGTTCTCGCCGTCGCGGCGCAGCCGCTCGGCGTGGGCCTCGTCCCGCGCCAGCAGCGTCACGGGCCCGCGTCGTCGCGAGGAGCAGCGCGAGGGTCGTCCCCCAGGTGCCCGCGCCGACGACCGCTCGCGCAGGCCCGTCGTTCGGCATCAAGCGTCGCTTGCGGCGCGGGCTTGGCGCGTCGGTCTGGCTCCTCGGGCGTCCTGGAGCCGCCACCCGGTGCTCTGCGCCGCCCGCCCCTGCGCGGCTGCCGCGCCGCGGCGGCGCGGCTCGAGCTCGACGCGCGACCGCTCCCGGAAGATGAGCCGCAGCGGCGAGCCCTCGAACCGGAAGGCGTCGCGGATGCGGTTCTCGAGGAAGCGCTGGTAGCTGAAGTGGACGGCATCGGCGTCGTTGGCGAAGAGCACGAACGTGGGCGGCTCGATGGCCGCCTGCGTGGCGTAGTAGAAGCGCGGCCGGCGGCCCTTCACGGCCGAGGGCTGGTGTCGCGAGACGGCGTCCGAGAGCACCCGGTTGAGCTGCGCGGTGGGCACGCGCCGCCGCCGCTCCGCGGCGATCTCCACGGCCTCATCGAGGACCCGGCCCACGCGCTGCCCGGTCAGCGCGCTCACCGAGAGCACCGGCGCGAAGTGCAGGAACGGGGCGCCGCGGCGGATGCGCTCGACGGCCTCCTCGAAGGTCTTCTCGTCCTTCTCCACGAGGTCCCACTTGTTGAGGGCGAGCACGAGCCCGACGCCCTCGTCGACGACGTAGCCCGCCACGTGGGCGTCCTGCGCGGTCAGCCCGTCCCGGGCGTCGAGGACGAGGACGCAGACATCGGCGCGGCCGAGCGCCTTGAGCGCGCGGAGGGCCGAGTAGCGCTCGGCGGCCGGACCCGAGGCGACCTTGCCGCGGCGCCGCAGGCCGGCCGTGTCCACGAGGCGAAGCGGACGGCCCTGCCACTCGAGCATCGTGTCGATGGCATCGCGGGTCGTGCCCGGGATGTCGCTGACGATGACCCGCTCCTCGCCGAGGAGCTGGTTGAGGAGGGACGACTTGCCGACGTTCGGCCGGCCCACGATGGCGATCCGCGGCGTGGGCGCATCGGGGTCCGGGACCTCGGAGAGCTCGGGCCCCTCCGCCCTCATCCGGTCGGCATCGACAGGCTCCGTCCTCGAGCAGCATCGGCCTCCTCGGGCCAGGCCGCCAGCTCCTCGGCGGCCGCCTCGCGCTCCTTGCGCGCGAGCTCCTCGGGCGATTCGGGTGGCAGCGCCTCCACGAGGGCGTCGAGCAGGTCGCCCGTGCCGCGGCCGTGGAGCGCGCTGACCGGGTGGCTGTCGAGCCATCCCAGCTGCAGGAGCTCGGCGCCCTGGAGCTCGAGCTTCTCGTTGTCGGCCTTGTTGAGCGCCATGAGGACGGGCGCGTCTGCCAGCCGCAGCGCCTCGGCCACCTCCTGGTCCGCAGGCACCAGGCCGGCTGCGGCATCGACGACGAAGACGATGACGTCGGCCTCCTCGATGGCCAGCCGGACCTGGTCCTGGACCCGCTCCTCGATGGCGTCACCGGGGTCGATCTCCATGCCGCCCGTGTCGATGACGACGAAGCGCCGGTCGTTCCATTCGGCCACGCCGTAGAGCCGGTCGCGCGTCGTGCGGGCGCGGTCCTCGACGATGGCCCGTCGCTCGCCCGACGATGCGGTTGAAGAGGGTCGACTTGCCGACGTTCGGACGGCCCACGATGGCCACCACCGGCAGGCCCGCCGAGGGCGCGTCGGGACCGAGGTTGCGCCTCCGTCGGCGCGAGGTTCGGCGACCGGGCACGTCAGGCGGCGCCGAGCGACGTGCTGCGGTAGGCGGGCTCGGCCACGGCGGTCACGGCAGCGTGGGCGAGCTCGGGCGGCGCTGTGACTGCCGCTCAGGGGTGCCGGCCAGCTCGTAGATGCGCTGCGCCACGGCCTCGAGGTCCTCGATGGGGGTCGAGGTGCCGCCCGTGACGCCGATGGAGGTGAGCCCCTCGAAGGCCGAGGCGTCCTCGAGGTCGGCGGCGCGCTCGATCTGGAGGGCCGGCCTGCCGACGATGCCCACCAGGCGCGTGAGCTCCCGGGTGTTGGCGCTGTTCCGCCCACCGACGACGACCACGAGGTCGACGACACCGGCGAGGTCGGTGGTGTCCTGCTGGCGGCGGATGGTGACCGGGCAGACGGTGTTCACGATCTTCAGCTCGTGGGCTCGAGAGGTGAGGAAGGCCGCCAGCCGCTCGAACTTCCAGGGCGGCTGCGTCGACTGGGTCAGGAGGGCCATCCGCTTCCGTCGAGGGATGCGCCCCCAGTCCTCCTCCTCGTCCACGAGGATGGCATCCGGGGCGAAGCCGAGGAGGCCGACGACCTCGGGGTGGTTGGGCGTGCCCAGCAGCACGACCGTGTAGCCCTCCTCGACGAGCCGGGCCAGCTCCTTCTGCTCCTGCGTCACCCAGCTGCACGTGCCATCGATGACCTCGAGGCCCTTGGCCTCGGCGCGGCTCATGACCTCCGGCGTGACCCCGTGGGCGCGGATGACGACGGCGGCCCCCGACTCGACCTCGTCGAGCTCCTTCACGCTGCGGATGCCCTGGTCGCGGAGCTGGGCGATGACGCCCTCGTTGTGGACGACCTGCCCGAGGGTGTGGGTCAGCTTGCCCTCTGCGGCGCTGATGCGGGCCGCGTCGATGGCCTCCCGCACGCCGTAGCAGAAGCCCGTGCGGCGAGCGATGTGGACCTCAGAGACCGTTCCCATGGCTCGGCAAGTATCGCATCGGACCTGGTCTGGGGCCCGTGGCGCCCCATTGGACGCCTGGCGGACCCACCACCAGAGTCAGGCCAGGGTGGCCATCCAGTCGTGGACGCGCGTCGCCTGCTCGTCAGCGGGGAGCAGCGGGCAGGTCATGCAGTAGGCGTCCTCGCCGCTGCGCCACCAGAGGCAGCACGAGGCCCGGTGGTACAGCGTCCGCTCGAGGTCCGCGTGGCGCCAGGACATGAAGCGGCCGCCCGGTGAGCGCAGCGGCGACCCCGCCCGTCCCGTGAGCCGACCGGCCTCCGCGATGCCGGCGGCCTCGTCGCCGACCCGTTCGCCCACCAGCTGGAGGACGCTCGAGATGACGTCCGCGGTCTGGAGCCACTGCATCCGCGCACCGAGGCCGGTGCCCTGCCGGAGCATCGGGATGAGCACGGCGAGGTGGTCGACGATGCCGTCGTGCAGCCGGTCTCGGAGCGCATCGCGCGA
>CAVOIR010000011.1:0-140584 GCA_963696045.1 uncultured Chloroflexia bacterium
GAAGTCCTCGTGGACCAGGGCGGTATAGGCTGCCTCGTCGCCGGTGACGAGGCCTTCGTAATGTTCGCGGATTAGCCCCTGGACCGTCTCGGGGCCGGACATGGCGGCACCTCCTTCACCCTCGCCCCCACAGATCGACTCTATGCCAGCTCGGCATCCGGCGCCACGCGTTGTGGGTTGCGCCGCTCTCGCCCAGGTAACTGCCCGCCTCTTCGATGACCTCCCTGCGCGGGACCGCCTGGCCCTCCTCGAACCAGCGGCCCTCCTCTTCGGTCTCTGGCACGATTTGCACATTCCAGCCGAGGAATTCGGTCTGATCGACCTCGGCGAAGAGGTCCACCCCGTCCTCCACGCGGATTCGCTGCGCCGCCCCGAGGAATCGCCACGGCCTGGGCCACGTGGCCACGCTGCTGCGCCAGGGCGGAGATGTCCACGAGCAGAAGGAGGATGCCGGTCTGGTCACCAGCCGCTTGGAAGATCCTGAACGCTTCCCGCAGGTACGGCAGCGACTCCTCCGGCAGGCCCAGAGCCAGCTTGTTCAGGCTCACCAGATGAGCTGCCCAACCCGTCCGGAACGGGTCACCCAGCTCACGGCTCAACTCGAGGCTTTGTTCGGCCAGGACGGCCCCGGCCTCCCGATCCCCGACGGCGGCCATGGACATGGCCAGCGCCCAGGTCGAGCTGGCGATGCCGGCGCGATCGTCGAGCTCGCGGTAGAGGGCCAGGCTCTCCTCGAACGGCGCGCGGCCGGCCGCGTAGCGTTGCTGTTGGTGGGTGACGCCCGGCTCCGCGGCGAAACCGAAGTCGTACAGGGCATCCGCGAGGAGCTTGCGGTCGCCGGCCTCCCGTGCGGCAACGAGCGCCGCAGCGTAGTGGCGGTGGGTGGAATTCGGTCGGGACAGCCAGTACGAGATGCCCCCTGCGGCGCCCTCGGCGCGCGCCCGGAGGGCCGCCTCCTGGGCGGGCGCCGACGGCAGCGCCAGCACCCTGTGCGTCCGCTCGTGCCCTTCGATGAGGTGGCCGCGCACCTGCCAGAAACGCCACAGGGCGGCGACCATCCGCAACCCGAGCTGGCCTTCGTCGGTACGGACGATCCAGTCCAGCGCGGCACGGAGGTTGTCGTGCTCGCGTTCGAGCCGGTCATTCCATGGCTGGCCTTGGGTGCCCAGGAGGTGCGGCGCAGCGTCCTCGGCGAGGGCGAGGTACGCCTCGGCGTGGCGTCGTGCGATGGTCTCGGCCTCCTGCGACGCGGCCAGGCGCTCGTCCGCGTACTCGCGGATCGTCGCGAGCATCGCGCAACGCGGTGACCCGGCCTCGTCGAGGATGCGGAGCAGACTCTGCTGCGAGAGCGAATTGACGCCGTCGAAGACCTCTCGTCCGAGCTCGGTCGCGGGCCCGCAGATGCGTTCGGTGTCCTCGATGGTCGCGCCACCAGCGATGACCGCGAACCGCGCGAACAGCCGCCGATCGGGATCGTCGAGGAGGTCGTGGCTCCACTCGATCATGCCGCGCAGGGTGCGCTGGCGCTCGGGCAGGTCGCGGGCACCGCTCGTGAGCAGCGTGAGTCGATGGCCGAGTCGGTCACGGAGCGCCTCGACCGGGAGCATCCGCAGACGTGCCGCCGCCAGCTCGATCGCCAGCGGGAGGCCGTCGAGCCTGGTCACGATATCCGCGACGGCCGGGGTGTTCGCCGCGGTCAGGGTGAAGTCGGGCCGCGCGGCCATCGCGCGCTCGACGAAGAGACGCACGGCTTCCGAGGTGGCCACATCCGCCACTCCGAGCCTGTCAGGGGCGGGCAGCGAGAGCGCGGGCACAGGGAAGACGTGCTCGCCGGAGATGCTGAGCGGGATGCGGCTCGTCGCGAGGACGGTCACGCGCTTGCACTCCGAGAGGAGGCGCGAGACGGTCGCGCCAGCCTCGATGACCTGCTCGAGGTTGTCGAGCACGAGCAGTACGCTCCGCTCGCGCAGGTGCGCCACGACGCGGTCCAGCGGGCTTTCGGTGCCTGTGGACAGACCAAGGACCGTCGCGAGCTCCGACGCGACGAGCACGGGATCGGTGACGCTGTCGAGCGCGACGAAGAACGTGCCGTCCGGGAAGCGGGGTGCGACCGTGGCCGCGACCTCGATCGAGAGGCGCGTCTTGCCGGTGCCGCCCGGGCCCGTCAGCGTCACGAGTCGTGCGCTCGCGAGCAGATCCTGGACGGGCTCGACTTCCGAGCGGCCGACGAAGGAGGTCACCTGGGTCGGAAGTCGGGCGCCCACCGCCTCGAGCGTGCGCAGGTGCGGGAATGCCGCCAGGACACCATCACGGTCGAGCTGGTAGATGCGCATCGGCCGTGCGAGGTCCTTGCAGGCGATGCTCGCCCAGGTCCGTGCAGGCTCGAGCCGTCGGGCAGGGCGTCACGCACGAGCTCCGCGGTCGCAGCCGAGAGCAGCACCTGGCCACCGTGCCCCGATGCCGCGATCCGCGCCGTCTCGTGAAGCGCCAGGCCCACGTAGTCATCGCCGAGTCGGCGGGCCTCGCCCGAATGGATGCCCATGCGCACACGGACGGTGACCCCCGACGGCCAGGCCTGCTCGGCGATCGCGCGCTGTGCCCCCACCGCCGCGCGGACAGCCGCGCCAGCTTCGCTGAAGACGAGGCTCTGCGAGTCGCCCTCGGACCCGAACGCGTGGCCACCGCTCGGCCTCGCCCGCAGTCGGATGAGGCGGTCGTGCGTCTCGAGCAACGCGTAGTCCGAGGGCCGAGCGCCTGGAACAGGCGCGTCGAGCCCTCGATGTCGCTGAAGACGAAGGTGAGCGTGCCGGTCGGCAGCCTCGTCTCTACCTCGGATGCCCAGGTCTGCCCCATCGACGTCGATGGTGGCGGTCGCCGGCGAGGTGGTCGAAATCCTCGACGTGCCTCGCGCACCCGCGGCAAGAGCGTCCCGTCAGGCTCGCCTCTGTGCTGAATAGATATGCAGGCATGCATGAACAGCGACGAATGCCAACGCATACCGTAGTCAAGAGCGCCAGTCCGTGTCGATCGAGGTCCGCGCGCGAGGGTCGTGTCGTCGACGTGGTCACTACGTTCTGACGTAACAGTGCTGCTCGGTGCGTCCGTCGGTCCGCTGTTCCTGGTGGGTGCGAGCCTGGTGGTCGATTGTATTACGTCGGCATCTCAGCGAGCCGCTCCCGAGGGGACTCAAGACCAGAGTCCGACGCCGGGACGGCGCCCGGATAGCCGCTCGTATGACCCATGTCGCCCACCGAGAACCGCGTCCATCCCGATCGCCACCTGCCGCTGCCGTTGCTCGAGCACGTGCCCGTAGGTTCGACGTCAGCGCGATCGAGCTGTGTCCGGGCAGGTTCTCGACGTCCTCGAGGTGGTGGCGGCTCCGTCCCAAGCGGTCCGCCTGTCGTCCGGTGCTAGCGTCGTCGTGGCTGAGGGTCCGCTTGGCCCCGCCACCGACGTGAGGAGCCCGCATGACCACACCGATCGACATGCCCGTGACATTCCTGGGGATAGCCGGCAGTCTTCGCCGGCTGTCATTCAATCGCGGCTCTGATCCGCGCGGCCATCGAACTCGCGCCACGGGGGATCACCGTCGTCCCCTACGACTTCTCGGATGTCCCCCTCTTCGATGCCGATGTCGAGGCCGAGGGCGACCCCGAGCCCGTGGCCCGCTTCAAGCAGGCCATCGCCGATTCGGACGGTCTGCTCATCGCCACGCCCGAGTACAACCACTGCGTCCCCGGCGTGCTCAAGAACGCCATCGATTGGGCATCGCGCCCGCGACGGGCGTCGGTCCTGACCGACAAGCCCGTGGCGATCATGGGCGCCACGCCGGGGCCGGGCGGCACGGCCCGGGCGCAGGCCCAGCTCCGTGACGGGCTCACGTACACCAACGGCTACGTCCTGCCGCTGCCGGAGGTGCTCGTGCCGCTCGCCCTCGAGAAGTTCGACGCGGAGAGCGACCTCGTGGACGCTGAGACGCGCAGCCAGGTGGTCGACCTGCTCAAGGCCTTCGCGGCCTGGACTCGTCGGCTGCGACAGACGGCTCGTGAGGAGGCGACCGCCAGCTGATCGCCTGCGGAGCCGAGCGGGCCCCCACCCGCCCAGCACCGCGTCCATGCCCACAGCCACCTGCCGCCGCTCGAGCACTTGCCCGTACGCGTTCGAGGTCAGGATGATCGACGAGTGTCCGAGCGGGTCCTGTATGTCCAGGAGCTTGCTCCGGGCACGTTGACAGGTGGCGGATGCTTGCCGCGCATGTGGGATCACGACAGGCGAGGAGGGTTCCGACCGTGCGCATCTCCCGGACCACGCGAGTCTTCTCGGCCAGGATCGCCTTCGTGACGACCCTCGCGCTCGTCCGGTCGCAGCCGCCCAGGGCGAGGCGCCGGTACCGACCTGCGCGCTCGCGAGCGCCGACGAGGTGAGCACGGTCCTCGGGTACCAGATCGCTCTGAACGAGAATTCAGGCGGCTACTACTGCAGCCTTGGAGGCGACTCCGCCCTGACCATCTCGCTCCTGCCGGAGACCGAGCTCGAGCCGATGAAGGCGGACTTCAGTGGGGGAGGCGAGGACCTCACCGTCGCCGGCCATCCGGCGTGGTGGCAGGACTCCAGCGGCAACTTCCTCGTGGCCGCGAACGGGTCCGTCCTGTTCCTGAACGGCTGGTACATCGCGGAGACGTCGGCCGAGAAGGTCGCGCTCCTGACCTCGCTCGCGGAGCTGATCGTCCCCCGCGTGCCTCCCGCCGCGGACCCCGATGTGGCCGCGCGGCTGACGTCGCTCATCCCTGCGACGATCGGGACCGAGGCCGTTGACGTCTCCGTCATCCCGGGCTGGTACCTGGTCGGCGTCGGGGATGGCAGCCGGCCCGAGACGCAGGCCCTCCACGACCTGCTGGCGGCTCAGGGGATGTCATCCGCCGACCTGGTCTTCGCGGCCGGCACGGTCAGCTCAGGCAGCGGCGCCTTCGTGGCGACGGTGCCGGGGATGGACGCGTCGACGCTGCTGACTCCCTTGCTCTCAGCCCTCGTCCCCGCTGCCGCCACGGCTCCCGTTTCCACGGTCGAGCTCGGCGGCAAGCAGGTGACCCGGTTCGAGGTCGAGCCAACCATCCATGCGTACGCGTCGGGGGACATCGCTGCGTACGCGAACGGCCCAGACGACTTCCTGGCCGCCTTCTTCGCCTCGCTCCCGTAAGGTAAGGCGTCGCACCCGGGCGCCAGACTCGGTCGACCGACAACGGGTGGAAAGTCCCTGATGTCGACTACTTCTGCGCGCCCAGCACAGCGTCCATGCCCTCGCCACCTGTCGCTGCCGCTGCTCGAGCCATGCCCGTACGTGTTCGAGGTCAGCAAGGAGGGGTCACCGACGAAGACGGGTCGGCCTACAGCGCTCCACCCGCCACTCGGGGAGCGTCCGCGGCTCGGCCCTGGTCACCGATCGCCCGACGGGCAAGGTAGTCCTCCGCGAGGAGGATGTTCGTCTCTGTCGCCCGCTCGAGGGTGCGAAGCAGGTCAGCCATTGAGGACATCTCCTCGAGTTGCTCCTTCAGAAACCAGGCCAGGAACTGCTCGCCGACTAAGTCGTTCTCGGCCCGAGCGAGGTGCGCGAGCTGTTGGATCTGATCGGTGACCTGTTGCTCCTGCTGGAGCGCGAGGCGCACCGGCGCGATAGGGTCGCTGAAGGTGGTCTGGGGCGCGGCGATGCCCGGGATCGAGTACTCAGCGCGGGCGTCCAGGAGGTACTGGGCGATGATCATCGCGTGGTTCCGTTCCTCGACCGCCTGGCGGTAGAAATGCCTGGCGAGGAGCGGGAGGGTCTCGCCGTCGTACCACACGGCGATCGCGATGTACTGCTGCGAGGCAGCGAACTCGTGCGCCAGCTGTACGTTGAGCGACTCGACGAACTTGGGCATCAGGATCCTCCTCGGCGGCGATTCGAGATACGAATCGGTGTGCTCTAAGGCTACCCACGCGCCGACGAGGGCGCGCAGCGAGGAGTCCGCTCTGACATCGGGTTCGGCTCGGACACAGTGGGCCGGAGTGACGAATGCCACCTCCTACGCTGCGCAGCGAAGTGCCGGCTGGACCGCAACCTGTTGAACTCAGCGGGTACGCTGGGTGTGTACCGCCCGACCATCACGCTTCGCACCCCTGGCACGATGGTCAAGGTCGCAGGACGCTGGAGTGGGCGCCTCGAGTGTCCGAAGGCCCCAGAACGACTCGATCGGCACGCCCTACGGCGTCAGGGTGATCCGCCCGTTCACGCGCGTGACCCACCTGTAGTTCGCCGGACGGTTGTTGTTGGTCTGCCCGTGTCCTTCGTGCCTGGTCTGCCCGTGTTCGTCGTGCTCGCACGCGAAGGTGATGCGGATCCGGGCGCGTCCATGGTCCCGATGACACCCCCATCGTTCGGACACCCAGGCGAACCCCCTCCGCCCCCGGACCGGAGCTCCTTGTGCGTGTCGGGGCCCTGGCACTCCCGTCCGAGGAGGCCCCAGGAGATTCCGGTCTGGCCGACTCGTCCACCGACAGCAGCCCCGAACGAGGCGGTGCCCGCTGCCGGGTCGAGGTCCAGGCGGATCCAGTTCGCGGGATCGGAATCCAGGCGCCCCTCCGCGAGACTCAATAGCCGATAGCCGAATAGGGTGCAGTCGTAGACATCCGAGAGGGGATACGGCCCCTCCGCCTCCTGAGCCGTGGACCGGAACGTCGAGCCGTCGTCGACCCACGCGTCCCCCTGCCGTCGCAGGCGCACCGTGATGACACCTTGGGACATCGAGGCCGTGTCGTTCGGGGACCCCGGGTGGATCTCGTCGTCGTGCTCCCAGTAGGCTTCCAGCCACTCCACATGCCCGCTCGCGCGCGTCGGCTCGGGGCTCGCTCCTAAGGCGGCGGGCCTCAGGACAGCGAGGGACAAGGCGCTCACGCTCACCAAGACGACGAGGAGCCTGGTGTTGCGTCGACGGTCGGTGGCTCGCGTCATCGCGCATCCCTCCTGTCACGATCGGACGACCGAGGCGCACTCGATCGACAGGTCCAGGGCACCGGTGCTCTTCGTGAGGTCAGGCATGGTCGCTCTGGCATCCGTGTCGGAGACATGGGCCGTGCCACTCGCCGCATCGAGCTCGATGGTGGCCTCGTCGGAGGTCTCGTACAGCGTGCTGTCCGGGAGCGCGCCGAAGAACGCGCTCAGCACGCCGACCGGCGCGTCCTCGCCCTCCACGTCCATGGTGATGAGCGACACCGACGATGGGATGGACCCGGGGTCGAAGAATGACGCCGACCACCCGTCTTCACCCCCGAAGCACGCGTCGTCCAGCGTCCAGGCGTCGTACGTGCCGGCCCAGGGCCCGAAGTCGAGCGTGAGATGGAACACCGTGCTGCCCGCCTCGGGCGGTCCCTGATCCCGCGGCGTGGGCAACGGGGCCGGCGTCGGCTCGGGAGCCCCGGCTCCATCAGCCCCCCCGCAGTCGACCCGCAGGTCGATGGTCGCGACGTCGCCACCCAGGCCGCCCGAGCCCAGGTCGCCGGCCGGCGCGGTGACGGACAGGATCGTCGTGCCGTCGGCTTGCTCGACCTCGGCGTCGAGAATCCGTCGAGAGGTAGCCCTCGCCGTCGTCGAACATGATGATCAACGAGTCGACGCCATCCGTGCCCACCTGCAACTCGACGTCGGTGGGGGTGAGCGTCTCGTCGTAGTAGGCGATCGACCAGGCACCCGGGCCCTCCTCGACGCAGGGTTCCGCGGTCTCGACGTCGAATGTCCCTGGATGGACGCCCCCGGTGATCTCGAGGTGGACCGAGGCACCCGACTGGGCTCCGACCGGGTCGACGAGCATCAGCAGCGAGACCGCCGCCGCCGTCAGACCCGCCAGCCGATGGATCATCATCGGACGCACCGAGAGGAACCCTACCCCCCGAGCCCTGGTGCGTTCGGTCTGGTCACATCGGTGCTGCGATTCCCACCGCCCCCGGCTCGACGGCCGATCGACGTACTGTGGCGGATCGGGGTCCCGCATGTCAACGAACGATCGAGGGCCATCGCTCTCGGCCTGACGTCGCGGTCGCTGCAGCTGATCATCGCGGCCACGTGGTCCACGGGCGCCGATGTCCCACACATGTGGGTACCCCGGGGTCAACGCCGTCGCTGGCTCAGGCCCTTGCGCGCGTTGCAGCTCGAGCAGAGGACGCCCGGCCGGGCCGGTAGCGGCTCGCCACCGAGGACGAGCGGCTCGGGATGGTCGGCGGCGAGCTCGCCGGGCCTGACCGGGTGCGGCTCGCGATGCCAGCCGGGACAGCTCCAACCGTGGCGCGCCACCCAGGCATCGACCGTCCAATCGCCCATGATGGACGGCTGGTCAACCTCGATCAGGGGGCGTCGCCGCGACCACGCACACGAAATGGGAAAGAAACCCCTTGCGCTGACCCCTTACCGTCACGAGGCCGAGACCCGCTCGGCCCCCCGACGACAAGGACGGCATGGACCGAGACCTCGTAGGACGGGCGACGAGAGGCGATGAGCGAGCGTTGGAGTCGCTCCTCGTCCTGAGCCATCCGCGCCTGTACCGCGTCGCCTACGGCATCCTCCGTGACCGCCACCTGGCCGAGGATGCCACCCAGCGGGCCATCCTCGACATCTGGCGGGACATCCGCCGCCTGCGTGACCCAGGGAAGTTCGAGGCCTGGTCGAACCGCCTGCTCGTCCGGATCTGCCATGACGAGGCGAAGCGGCAACGAGCCTGGGTCCCGGAGCTGGCGTCGCAGGCCTTCGCTTCGCTGCGTGCCCCGGACCCGTACGGCACGGTCCTCGACCGTGACCAGCTCGAACGGGGCTTCCGACACCTCTCCGTCGAGCACCGGGCGGTCCTCGTGCTGCGCTGCCTGCTCGACTTGCCGATGGAACAGGTGGCCGAGACGCTCGGCATCGCGCCGGGCACGGTGGGCTCCCGACTGAGCCGCGCCATCAATGCCCTGCGTGCCGCCCTGGAGGCCGACTCACGGACGCAGGCGCCCGTGCCGGTGTGGCAGGAGGTGGCCCCATGAACGATGACCAGCTGCTGCACGAGGTCGGCTCATGGCTCCTGGATGGCGACCCGGCGCCACCCGACGCCCGCGAGAGCGTCCGCCGGGCCATGGCTCGCACGCCAGGGGTCCGCCAGCGCGGCCGCTGGTGGCCACTGCCGATCCTCGGACGGACGGCCGGCCCGCCGACGATGGACCGGACGACCGATTTCCAGCCCACCCCCATCCCGGCCACGAACGGCCATACCCCCACCGTCATCGGGAGGACCCAGACGATGTTCAGCCCAGCCAAGGCCATCACCGCCGCCGCCCTCGTCTTCGGCATCGGCGGCGCGATGCTCATCGCCCAGCCCTTCGACCAGCAGGGGAGCAGCGTCCCGGGGGCCGCCACCGATACCGGTCCCGTGGCCCCGGTGTGGGTGACGGGCACGGAGTCGCTGGGACCCGACTGCAAGGACCTCGGGGATTCCACCTCCTCCACCGACGAGGGTGTCGTCGCGCGTACGCGCGGCTGGCACTGCGAGCCGACGTGGGAGACCAGCGACCCCCGGCTCACGGGCGATGTGATCGCCAGCTGGAACGCTGATGTGTACCGCAGGGATGATGGGGAGTACACCACCCTCGCGGCGGGCACCTATGACCTGCGCAACGATGGCGGCGGCTGGCACTGCGAGTATGCCGATGCGCTGAAGCAGAGCCCCTCGGCAGAGACCGACGGACTCAACGACAAGACGGCCACGTGCATCGGCGCGGACGGCTATGACGGCCTCACGGCCGTCCTCTTCTTCCGCTGGGCCGGCGACAGCACAGCCATCGAAGGGCTCCTCTTCGGTGGTGATGTCCCACCACTCCCGGAGACAGAGGGCGAGTAGCCGCTGGCCCTCGAGGGCCCACGCCGACTGACAAGCGGTCCCCCGGTCGTCGGGCTGGGGGACCGCTCTTCTTCGTAATCGTCGGCCCGGTCACCGCCGCCGCTGGCTCAGTCGATGCGGCGGTCCTTCTGGCGGGCCACGAGCCGCTCGGCCGTCCAGGCGCCGTACCGCTCGACCCAGGCCGCCTTGAGGGTGCTGTCCGAGTCACGGAAGGCGAACTGGCGCTCTGCTTCCCCAGGGGACCGACTCGCCGCGGAGGTGTTTGCCGCCCCGGGCGGTACGGGTCGTGAACGAGGACCTCGAGGCCGTCCTTGCGCTCCCGTGCACGGAGGAGCGCGATGGCATGGCCGACGTCGCCGACGCGTTTCAGCGATGACGGTCCCTCGATGTGGGAGGGGTTGCCGGCCAGGACGGCGATGTGCTCGTCGAGGAGAAGCCCGACGAGCGTCTTGAAGTCGTCTCGTCGGCCCGCAGCGTCGGGTAGGCGGGCCACAGCAGGGCCACCATCCGATGCGCGGCCGAGGCGGGGAGGGGACCGCTCTGCTGCTCGCCCGCGACTGCTCTCCTGTCCGTTCGCGTCACGAAGTCGATGACTCCCCGATCACACTCTGCACCGCCCGCGGTAGAGGGCCATGGAATGTCGAGCCCACAGGCTAGCCGCCGGGGCTGGGCGTGCCGGCAGCTGCGCCGCTCGGAGCGTTAGGGACGGGCTGGGCCAGGTGGCGCGAAGTGCACCCACACTCGGGATAGAGCAGCCCGAGCCAGGTGGCTCGGGCTTCGGGTCTGGCCGAGCGATCGGGCTAGTAGTCCATGTCGCCGCCATAGCCGGCGCCGGCAGGGACGGCCGCCCTGTGCTTCTCGGGCAGGTCGGTGATGAGCGCCTCGGTCGTGAGCACCATGGCCCCGATCGAGGCCGCGTTCTGGAGCGCCGAGCGCGTGACCTTGGCGGCGTCCACGATGCCCTTGGCGAACATGTCGCCGTACTCGCCCTTGAGCGCATCGAAGCCGTGGCCTGCCTCGAGGCCCTTGACCTTCTCGACCACGACCTCGCCGTGGGCACCAGCGTTGTCGGCGATCTGGCGCACCGGCGCCTCGAGGGCGCGGCGCAGGATGCCGAGGCCGACGGCCTCGTCGCCCACGAGCTCGACGAGATCGAGGGCCGGGATGGCCTGCAGGAGCGCGACGCCCCCACCGGCCACGAGGCCCTCCTCGATGGCCGCGCGCGTGGTCGAGAGCGCGTCCTCGATGCGGTGCTTCTTCTCCTTGAGCTCGACCTCGGTGGGCGCGCCGACCTTGATGACGGCGACGCCGCCGGCCAGCTTGGCGAGGCGCTCCTGGAGCTTCTCCTTGTCGTAGTCGGACGTGGTGTCCTCGATCTGGGCCTTGATCTGGGTCATGCGACCCTTGATCTCCTCGGGGGAGCCGGCGCCCTCGATGAGCGTCGTGTCGTCCTTGGTGGCCACGACGCGGCGGGCGTGACCGAAGTCCTCGGGCGTGACGGAGTCGAGCTTGCGCCCGAGCTCCTCGCTGATGACGGTGCCACCGGTGAGGATGGCCATGTCGCGCAGCATCTCCTTGCGACGGTCGCCGAAGCCGGGCGCCTTGACCGCCAGCACCGAGAGCGTGCCGCGCAGCTTGTTCACCACGAGCGTCGCGAGGGCCTCGCCGTCGACGTCCTCGGCGATGATCAGCATCGGCTTGCTCTGCTGCATGGCCTTCTCGAGCGAGGGCAGCAGGTCCTTGACGGCCGAGATCTTCCTGTCGGTGACGAGGATGAGCACATCCTCGAGCACGGCCTCCATCCGCTCCGGGTTGGTGACCAGGTAGGGCGAGATGTAGCCGCGGTCGAACTGCATCCCCTCGGTGTATTCGGTCTCCAGCCCGACGCTCTGGCCCTCCTCGACGGTGATGACACCGTCCTTGCCGACCTTGTCCATCACGGTCGGCGATCATCTCGCCGACCTCGGGGTCAGCGGCGCTGATGGCCGCCACGGCCGCGATGTCCGCGTGGGTCTCCACCGGTCGCGATTCGCGCTTGAGCTCGGCCACGATGGCCTCGACGCCCTTCTCCAGGCCGCGCTTGATGAGGATGGGGTTGGCGCCGGCGCTGACGTTCTGGAGGCCTTCGGCCACGATCGCCTGGCCCAGCACGATGGCCGTCGTCGTGCCGTCGCCGGCGACGTCATCGGTCTTGGTCGCGACCTCCTTGAGGAGCTGCGCGCCCAGGTTCTCGAACGGATCCTCGAGCTCGATCTCGCGGGCGATGGTGACGCCGTCGTTGGTGATGGTCGGCGCGCCGTACTTCTTGTCCAGCACGACGTTGCGGCCCTTGGGACCGAGCGTCACGCTGACCGCGTCAGCGAGCTTGTCGACGCCGTGCTTGAGGGAGCGACGAGCGGTCTCGTCGTAGATGAGCTGCTTGGCCACGGTGTGGTTCCTTCCTGAGAGTGGTCGCGTGGTGGACGGTCCCGGCCGGCGCCGGATCGATGCTGGTGGGCCGCGCCGGGGCTCTAGCCCTCGACGACGGCGAGGATGTCCTTCTGGCTGACGATGAGGTACTCATCGCCATCGATCTTGAACTCGGTCCCGGCGTACTTCGCGTAGAGGACCTTGTCGCCCACCTTGACGTCCATGGGCTCGCGCTCGCCCTCGTCGTTCGAGGCGGCCGGGACCGGCAGCGACGATGCTGCCTTCCTGCGGCTTCTCCGTGGCCGTGTCCGGCAGGACGATGCCGCTCTTGGTCATCTCCTCGCGCGGGGTGGGCCTGATGACGACGCGATCGCCCAGGGGCCGCATGTTCGTCCTCGGGACGGCCGCCTGCGTCGTCGACCTGGACGGCGCGCGGGTCGGGCTGGGATCCGTGGCCTGCACGGTGGCGTTCGAGATGGCCATCACTTCCCCTTGTCGGTGCGGACATCCGGGGAAGCGGGGCGTCGGTGCCACCGCCGGGAGAGTCTCCGGCCACTGCCGTCCTTGCAGTCTGCGCCCCGATCCTGCTATTGTCAACTGTAGTGTTATACGCACCACTCTGTGAAAGGAACGATGGGAATCTCGATCGGAGCGGTCCTGAGACAGGCCCGTGAGGTGCGCGGACGCTCGTCCATCGAGACCGCGCGCAGCGCCCGGATCTCGCCGGCCTATCTGAGCAAGCTCGAGAACGATGCCGTGAGGCGACCCTCGCCCGCGGTCCTCCACCGGCTCAGCGAGGTCCTCGGGGTCCCCTACGCCGAGCTCATGGCCCTCGTGGGCTACCCGCTGCCGGGCGTCGACGCGTCACCCGACCACGCTCGCCTCGGCGCGGCGTTGTTCGGCGATCTCACGGACGAAGAGCGAGATGAGCTCATCGAGTACCTCGCCTGGTATCGAGCCAGGAAGCGGTCGAGAGACCGGAGCGAAACCCATCGGTAGCTAAGCTGGCCACGATCCTCACTCGCTGTCGTCAGTAGGTCACCGGATACCGTAGGGCCTGATGACGCAGGCGAGTCCCAGCAGCGAGCGCGGCCAGACAGCGGTCCCTCCACGGCTCGCAGCGCTGCCCCGCTTCCTCCGGACGGAGGCAGGGGGCGCGCTCGTCCTGCTGACGGCGACGATCGCCGCCCTCGTCTGGGCCAACTCCGTCTGGGCTGCCAGCTACGAAGCTCTGTGGGCGACCGAGATCTCGCTGCGCTGGGACAGCCTCGAGCTGGGCATGGATCTGGCCCACTGGGTCAACGACGGCCTCATGACGTTCTTCTTCCTGCTCATCGGCCTGGAAGTGCGCCGTGAGTTCGACATGGGTGAGTTCCGCGAGCGTCGGCGGGTCGCCGCCCCGGTCATCGCCGCGCTCGGCGGCATGCTCCTGCCGGTCGCCATCTTCCTGGTCCTCAATGCGGGCGGCGAGGAGGCCCGCGGCTGGGCGATGGTGATGGCCACGGATACGGCCTTCGCCGTGGGCGTCCTCGCGCTCGTCGGGCGCCGCAGCTCGTTCCGGCTTCGGACGTTCCTCCTGACGTTGGTGATCGTCGACGACATCGCGGCCGCCGTCGTCATCGCGGTCGTCTACAGCTCGGACCTCCAGCCGGCCATGCTGGCCATCGCCGTCGGTCTGCTCGTGGTCATGGCGGTGCTGCGGGCCATCGGCCTCCAGCGTCCGTGGGTCTACGTGCTCCTCAGCGTCGGCATCTGGCTCGCGACCCTCAAGTCTGGCGTCCACCCCACCATCGCCGGTGTGGCGATCGGCCTCCTGACGAGTGCCTATCCCCCGCGCCGCGCGGTGCTCGAGCGCGCATCGGGGCTGGCACGCGCGTTCCGTCAGCGACCCAGCGCCGAGCTGGCGAGCCAGGCGGCGCGCGGCATCACGCTGTCGCTCTCGCCTAACGAGCGATTGCAGCACACGCTCCATCCGTGGACCAGCTTCGTCGTCGTCCCGCTCTTCGCCCTCGCCAATGCCGGGCTTGCCCTCAGCACCGAGCTCGTCGATCGCGCGCTGGGCTCGACGCTCGTCGTCGGTATCGTCCTCGGCCTCGTGCTCGGCAAGTCGATCGGCATCCCGCTGGGGGCATGGATCGCGACGCTGCCACGGTTCGGTGGCCACGCCCTCTCGGTCGGCTGGCCGTCGCTCATCGCGGCCTCGTCCGTGGCCGGCATCGGCTTCACGATGTCGCTGCTCATCGCCGAGCTCAGCTACGTCGGCCCGCTCCTCGATGAGGCGAAGCTCGGCATCCTCGTCGCCTCGGTCGTCGCGGCGACCCTCAGCATCGTGCTCTTCTATGGTGTGGGACGGCTGCCGCGTGAGTGGCTCCGGCGGGCCGACGCGGAGACCTCGCGGCCCCTCCGGGACCTGACCGAGGAGGTCGATCCCGAGCGCGACCATATCCGAGGCCCGGAGGGTGCGCCGGTGACCCTGGTCGAGTACGGCGACTTCGAATGCCCGCATTGCGGCCGCGCCGCGCCCGTGGTCCGCCAGCTGCTGGAACGCTTCGACGGCCGGTTGCGCTTCGTCTTCCGCCATCTGCCGCTGGTCGATGTCCACCCCAACGCGGCGCTGGCGGCCGAGGCAGCCGAGGCGGCCGGTGCACAGGGCAGGTTCTGGGAGATGCACGACCTGCTCTTCGAGCACCAGACCGATCTCGACCCGCACGATCTGGTGGGCTTCGCCGCGAACCTCGGGCTCGACACCCATGCCTTCGCCGAGGATCTTCGCCTCGGGACGTTCTCGGCGCGCGTGGGTCAGGACGTCAACTCGGCGGGTGAGGCAGGTGTTGCTGGGACGCCCAGCTTCTTCGTGAACGGTGTCCGTTACCGTGGGGCCGCCGACTTCACATCGATCGAAGCCCGCATCGCGTACGCCAGCCGCATGGTGGCGCTCCGCGACCAGCGGGCCGCGAGGCTTGCCAGGCCCCGTCATTGACCCATGGTGCCGAACGCGGTCACGCTCGCCAGCCACGCTTGACGTCCTCGGCGCGAACCCTGCGAAGGCGCGAACCGCCAGCGGGCGGATAAGTACGACCAACTGGACGTCAATCCCAGCACGGGGCCGTGTGGTAGGCCGAGGTCGGGCAGACTCCTGAACGTCCGGGCTACAGGCCGCCGAGCGCCACAGGGGGCGACTGCCAACGACATGACGGCGGCGGCCTGCAGGGCGAGCAGCGGCCCGCGAGGCGTCGACCCCCGGGCCGAGGATGAACCGCGCTCTGTGAAGGTCAAGTGGAGACAAGCACCGACACCGTGCGTCGGAGCCGTGTCCCACACAGAAGCGGGATCGCCGTCCACGGGTCACGAGTCGGTCATGCGCGACTGGTGCAGCCGTTGCTCTGTGATACCGTGAGGTCTCGCCCATCACCGTGGCGATGCTCCGCGTGGTCGACCCCCTTCTCGAACGGACCGTGCGCCTGCCCTCCCTGTTCGGGAAGTCAAGGAGGTCCCCGTGACCACCGGTACCATCAAGAAGGTCGTCGCCGATCGCGGCTTCGGCTTCATCGCCGCGGAGGATGCGAAGGAGTACTTCTTCCACCGCAACTCGCTCGATCGCTCGCTCGACTTCGACCGCCTCGTCGGCGGCGAACACGTCACGTTCGAGATCGAGGCGAGCCCCAAAGGCCCGCGCGCCGATCAGGTGCGCGCAGCCTGATCTTGAGGGGATATCCCGGCGGATGTCCGGGCTATCCCCATCTCACTCGCCGGGCATGCCCTTGGGTGTCCTGCTTCCCAGGCCTGCCCCCGGCACCAGCCTCCTGTCCACAAGCGTCAGGTGAACGGATGGCGACGAACGACACCCAGTGGCGCTCGCGACACGGAGACGCTGGCGACCGCGTCCTCTCGTCCAGACGGCGCCACCGCCCGTGAGCGAGGATGGGACCCTCTCCGGACCCGCGCCGAGGCGACCGCCGGACGAGTCGAGAGCTTCGCTGTTACGTGTCGTCGGGCCGAGCGGAGCGCTCGATGTGTGGCTCGGAGGTCCAGACGATCACTCGGCTCTCGAGGCCGACGTCCGTGACTTGAGCGCTCGGGGCATCAGCGGTCTCCCAGCCTTGGCGGTGGCTCTCGGCGATGTCGCCGCCAGACACAAGCTGGAGGTGCGAGTCATCCCAAGGATGGGCTCGGCTGACCCCAACGTGCTGGTCCTCTTCGGCAGCCGGACGTACCGCGCCAAGTAGGGAGGCACGAGACCAGCTGTCTCGCGAGCGTCGGGCTCGGTCGAGGCGCTCGCCCGACCAGGCGGGCCGGGAGTCGTGCCCGTATCTGGTCAGCGACGTCGCTCAGCCCGCGTGAACGTCAGACATCGAGGCCCAGGCCCGGCCCTTGGCGCGCTCCGCCGCGGTCCACGAGATCGTCTGCCAGTCCGGTGCCAGCAGCAGGCGGGCCCCGGCGTTGGCCAGCTCGACCCGGTTGCCCGAGGGACCCCAGACGTAGAGGAAAACGGTGGATGCCTGCCTCCAGGCAGACGTCGGCGGCACGCAGGATTTCCTCGCGCGTGTCGGTGGCGAAGGCGATGTGGCGACACGCCTCGCCGAGTCGATGCCGTCACGGCAGGAACCTGAAGAGTCCCCGTCGGCAGGAGATCGCGCCGTGGGGTGCCCTTCCCAGGTTCGGCTGCACCTTTCTCGGCCGTCATCAGCCGCCGCCGTCGAGCGATCAGTCGATGGGTTCGACCCACTGGCGGCGCCAATCCGGCGCGGGGTAGACCGGGCCCGAAGTAGTCCGTCTCCGGGCGATCTTGCCGTCGCGCAGCTCGAGGACTGCGACCATGTTGTAGTCGGTGCCGTCGGGATATCGGCTGCGGGCCTCGACGACCCAATGATCGCCCTCGCCGGTGATGCGCCCGAGATTGATCTGCGGCGGTCCCCCCGGGTAGTTGCGCGCGATGTTGAGACAGGCCTCCTTGCCGCGTACGCGCTCCCCGGTCTGGGGCCATTCCTGGACGAAGTCCTCGTGCACGAGTGCCGAGTAGGCGGCCTCGTCGCCCGCGAGGAGACCCTCGTAGTGCTCCTCGATGAGCTCAGGGACGGAGCGATCCGAGACCATGGCATCAACCCTCCAGCAGACAGCGCCAAGACGAGTCCGGCAACCTTACCCACCGGGTCGGACCACGGAAAGAGGCAGACGCACGGTGGGGGGCCCACTCAGAGCCCTGTCCGACCCCATCGTCACCTGCCGCTGCCGCTGCTCGGAGGGGCGGGTCTTGGCAAGGTCAGACGGCTGGGCATAGCATGCCGTCCTTGCTGGATCAGGCGAGGAGGTGGGCATGGCGGGCATCGAGTCCAGGAACGTCGGTCAGCCCGACGAGGTCTCCGAATACGGGGAGCACGGTGAGTCCGCGAGGGTGACGCTCGGGATCGCCGGCTTCGGCCTCGGCAGCGAGTCGACCGTCTGGCTCTCCAGGCTGCGACCGGGCTGGAGCTGGCAGCGGAACATCCGGCCCGAGGTGGACTTCGAGGACTGTCCGCTGCATCACCGTGAGTACGTCATCTCGGGCCGTATCCGGTACACGATGGCGGACGGCACCGTGGTGGACGCGGGTCCGGGGGACCACCTGCTCATCGATCCTGGCCATCTGGCCGAGGTCGTCGGGGACGAGGACTGCGTCGTCCTCGACTGGTAGCCGCTCGGATCAGCCCTGACGCCTCATGTCGCGACTCGGTCCACTTCCACGCTCGCTCAGCTCGTAGACGTTGCCCTCGCTGTCCTTGAACCAGGCAGCCTTGGCCATCCCGAAGTCAGCCAGGCCGTCGACCGTCTTGAGCTCGCCCATGTCGTAGTCCTCGAAGGCCACGCCGCGCTCGCGTAGGGCGGCCATCACGGTCTCGATGTCCCGCACGGTCCAGCCCGCGATGGTGTTCTGTGCGGTGCCTGCGGACGGTGTGGCGTACAGGTTGAGCCAGGTGTCGCTCGCGAAGCGGTACCAGGTACCACCCGGGTCCTCACGCTCGGGGACAAGGCCGAGCGTGTCCTCGTACCAGCGACGCGCCCGGTCGAGAGTCCATCGCCGCGGCCGTGGCATCGATTGGGAAGTCGGTCGGCCTGCCGGCGTGCCTCCAGGTCCCAGAGGAACGTCGAGACGTCACCGACGTGCTCATCGACTCGGTCAACGCAGGGACGCAGGAACCACCTTTCTCCGTCACGGCCCAGAGGTCGCGCAAGGCGGCCGAGCCTGCGGTGGGTCGAAGTGATGCCGCTCCGCGATAGACCTCGAGCGTGAAGTCAGAGAAGACGACCGCGAGGCGCTCCGCCATCCGCGCGTGGAGGTCCGGGTTTGTCCGGCCACCCACGGCGAAGTAGACCGGCCGGTCGAACCTTGCGGAACACATCGACAGTCGGGCTCGAAGGCGTCGAAGCGCGGCAGGAATCCGCCGATCCCCAGAAGGCGAGAGGGCATCCACGGCGGCGGTGGTCCTGGCGGTGATGGTGGCGGTGCGACGCCATCGGCCGCCAACTGGGTCCGCACGAAGGCGGGCATGACCTCATCGGGCGGCAGATGCGGGATGGCTCGGAAGCGATCGAAGACGGCGGCCTCCTCGGGCGGTCTGGCCGCTGCGCCCGGCCCAGGCCGGCTCGATGAGGGCGAGGCTCCGTACTCGCTCAGGATGATCGGGACACGAAGGCCAGCGACGGAGGCGCCGCCGGCCGAGTACCCGACGAGGTGGAACGTCTTGAAGCCCGCTTCGTCGGCGACTCGGCGAATCCCCTCGACCTCGGTCTCGAGGCCGTAGCCCGGCGGCGGGACCGTCTGTCCGGCGTACATCTCGAGGTCCTTGGCCCGGGCGTCGACGTCGTCGCCGAGTTCCGCGAGCAACGCCCCGTAGGCCAGTCCAGCCGGAAGGATGACACCTGGCAGCAAGACGACCGGCCAAGGGTACGCAGCTGCCATGGGATCGTCGCCTCCGGGCGATCGTCCAGGACCCTATCCCTTGGCGTAGGTCTCGGCGCTCTCGAACTCGAAGCCGACGAAGGGCTCATCCCCCACGACCCAGGCATCATGCCCGGGCTCGATGACGTAGACCGCGCCCGGCACGGCCTCGGCCTCGCTCCCATCCTCGTGGACCACATGCAGGCGCCCGCTCGCGACGGTGCCGACATGGCGGACCTGACACGAGTCGGTGCCGACGACGGGCTTGATGCACTCGCGACCAACGCCAGCCGGGCTGGAAGGTGATGCGCGCGGCGGTCGTGGCGCCGAGCGACAACGGACCGATGCACGCAGGCCGTCCGAGAAGTGCGGTCAACACGATCGCTACCATCTCGACAGTCCGCTGCACCAGCCCAGGAGCGGGGTAGGCCGATGAGCTTCATCTCCAGGGGATTCCGGGGGCGACGCGGAGCGGATGCGCCGGCCGGGCGCGTCCCTCCAGGCCAGTATCTGACCGATGGGTTCCCGGTGCTTTCCGCCGGCCCCACGCCTCGCGTCGATCTCGCCGCGTGGCGGCTCGAGGTCGTGGGTGCCGTCGACCGCCCTCGCGCCTGGACCTGGCAGGAGTTCATGGCGCTGCCCGCCGAGGACGTACACGTGGACATCCACTGCGTGACCAAGTGGTCCAAGCTCGATACCTCGTGGCGGGGGGTGTCCGTCGACGCGCTCTTCGGAGAGGTCGGCACCGCGGGGGGTTTCGTGCTCGCCCACTCCTATGGCGGCTACACGACGAACCTGCCCCTCGGGGACCTGACCGGCGGCAAGGCTTGGGTCGCCTTCGAGTACGACGGACCGGCCGCTCGACCCAGAGCACGGCGGGCCCGCGCGACTCCTGGTGCCACACCTGTACTTCTGGAAGAGCGCGAAGTGGATCACGCAGCCTGGAGGTGCTGGCCGAGGACCAGCCCGGCTTCTGGGAGCGCTATGGCTACCACGACTACGGTGACCCATGGCGCGAGCAGCGCTACGCGGGCGACTGACCTGGACATGCTTGAGGTGCTCCCGCCCCGGCGTCTCAGCTGGCAGGTCGCCACCGTCGTCGACCGTATCGAGGAGACAGCGCGGACGCGGAGCGTCGTCCTGGACGTACCCGAATGGCCCGGACATCTTCCCGGCCAGCACGTCGATGTCCGCCTCACGGCGGACGACGGCTACCAGGCCCAACGCAGCTACTCGATCGCCACGCCGGCCGATGGTGGCCGCGTGACCATCACGGTCGAGCGCATCGCCGACGGGGAAGTCTCCCCGTACCTGGTCGACGAGCTGCGAGTCGGCGACGGCCTGGAGCTGCGCGGTCCCATCGGTGGCTACTTCGTTTGGCAACCCGGGGATGGCCGCCCACTGGTTCTGGCCGCGGGCGGCAGCGGCCTCGTGCCGCTGATGGCCATGCTGCGTGCGCGGGTCGCTGCGGGGACACAGGTGCCCGTCCGACTGCTCGCTCTCGGCGAGGTCCGCCGACGAGATCATCTATCGGCGCGACCTCGAGACCATCGAGCGCGAGCAGGACGGCGTCGCCATCGTCCGCACGCTGACCCGCTCGCAGCCGCCAGACTGGACGGGCCATCGGCGCCGGGTGGACCGCGACATGTCGAGTGCTCTCGAGAGTCGGCACGCGGGGTTTGTGCTCGCCACTCCGCGGCTACACGACGAACCTGCCCCTCTGTGACTGACCGCGGCAAGCTTGGGTCGCCTTCGGTACGACGGCGAGCCGCTCGACCCGGAGCACGGCGGGCCTGCCGGCTCCTGTGCCACACCTGTACTTCTGGAAGAGTGCGAAGTGGATCACAGCCTGAGTTGCTGCCGAGGACCAGCTCGGCTTCTGGGAGCGCTATGCTACCACGATCACGGTGACCCATGGCTTGAGCAGCAGTACGCGGCGACTGATGGATGCTCGAGGTGTTCCCGCTCCTTCTCACTGGCATCGCACGTCGTCGACGTATGATCACGCGCGCGCGTCGTCTGAGTACCGATCCCCTGGCCGAGGTGGCCTGGCCGCCTGCGCAGCGACCTCGGTGCTTCGCCTGCGGTCCGACCGGGTTCGTGGAGACCGTGGCGTCGGGGCTGGTCGAGCTGGGCCACGCGCCGGAGGATGTCCTGACCGAGCGGTTCGGTCCGACCGGAGGGTGACGATGGATGACGAGCGGCAGGTCGACGGCAACGCCATCGGCGGTCTCCTGTTCGAGGTCTTCGGCAGGGAGATGACGCCAGCACTCGGCTGCTGCTCGGCGTGCGGCGTCGTGAATGCCATGGGCGCGCTCATCGTCTATCGCGGTGGCCCCGGTGACGTGGTCCGCTGCCCAGCCTGCGAGACCGTCGTGCTCGTCATCTGCTCGTTGCCGGATGGCCCCCGCGTGTACCTCTCCGCGCTGCGCTGGTTCCAGCCGCCAGCCTGAAGGGAATCGGCGTCGCCGCAGCACCGATCGCACCGCCCCGAGCATCGACCGTCCGATTCGGATCACCGGCGGCTGCCAGCAGCGAACGACCTTGACGCCCGACCTCTCGCGCACATGATGACCGCTGCGCGACGGGGCGGACTTGCCGGTCCTCGTCTCGCAGAGGTGGGAGGATGGCTGATGGCCACGCCACCGGAAGCGCCTCGCTACGAGACCCTTGACGGTTGTCAGGTGGTCCCTCGTCTCAAGGTCAACAGCCGCACGCCCGCGGTGCGTCTGTCTTCAACCGAAGTCATCGATCGCTTCGACTGGAAGCTCTTCCAGGATGGCGAGCTCGTCGAGGAGGCGCACCGGGTCACCTCCGGCATCACTGACGGGACGTGCATCCGGTTCGCGCCCACGGTGCCGCTCCGGCGCGGCCCCGCGAAGGACATCAAGGTCCCGGAGGGCTTCTTCTATCCGCCGTTCGGCCCGCGCTTCGTGTTCAAGACCAAGACCTACGTCGGGCACAGCAACTTCTCGGTCGATTTCAACCACGGGGCGGCAGGCGCCAACGAGGGCATGTGGGTACTGGCCGCCGCGCCGGGTACGGTCCTGATCCGTGACTTCCGCGCTCCGGGGACGAACGGGCCGGAGGACGAAGGCATCAGTGACGTTCTCATCGGGCATCCCGGCGGCTTTCGGACGCTGTACACGTATGGTCCCCCCCTTAGAGTCAACCGATGGGCTTCGACGTCGCAGCTGAGGCGTACGACCGCTTCATGGGCCGCTACTCGCACGGTCTGTCGGCCCAGCTGGCGGACCTCGCGGAGATCGGTCCCGGGCTGCGGGTGCTCGACGTGGGGTGCGGCCCCGGCGCACTCGTCGGTGAGCTGGTCGCCCGGGTCGGACCTGACCGGGTCGCCGCGATCGACCCGTCCGAGTCGTTCGTGCAGGCCGCACGCGCAGCGGCACCCACGTGTCGATGTCCGCCTCGCCGCCGCGGAGCGCCTGCCCTTCCCGGATGCAACGTTCGACGTCGCGCTCGCCCAGCTCGTGGTCCACTTCATGACGGACCCGGTCGGCGGCCTGGGAGAGATGGCGCGGGTCACCCGGGTCGGCGGCGTGGTGGCCGCGTGCGTCTGGGACCATGCCAGCGACCACGGCCCGTTGGGCGTCTTCTGGCGCGCGGCCCGCGAGCTCGACCCGGCGGTCCTCGACGAGTCGGATCTCCCGGGCGTGCACGAGGGGCACCTCGCCGACCTGCTCGAGGCCACCGGCGTTTGCGATTCGATCGAGGAGGCCACCCTCGTGGTGCGCGTGGAGCACCCGACGTTCCAGGAGTGGTGGGAGCCCTTCACGCGGGGCGTCGGGCCTGCCGGTGCGTACGTCGCGGGGCTCGATGACCGGCGGCGCGAGGCACTCCGAGCGCGCTGCCACGCGGCGCTCCCGTCCGAGCCGTTCACCGTCACCGCTCGCGCCTGGGCAGCGCGTGGTGTCTCGCAGTCGGCCCGACAGCTGAGCTCCCGCCGACCGAGCCCAGAGCTCGCTCGCGGTCTTCCGCCGATGATGCCATTCCGGGCTCATAGGCCGCGAGCTACGCGCGAGGTTGAGGTCAGTAGCCGCCCCTTGAACGCTGCACGGTCGGTCTTGCTGAGGCCCGCTGTCCAGGCCCTGGCCAAGGACCAGCGCGGATGGCGGCTCACTGCGCCGCGGTGGCCCCCACCTCGCCCGTCTCGACATCGCCCGCGGGCTCGAACACGAGGGCCATGACCCCGGACTCGAACACGTGCGCGGGCTGCGCCGGGCGGAAGGCCATCGGCACCGTGCCCGTGTCGAAGAGGCGTTTGCCGGTGCCGAGCGCGATGGGGTACATCCACAGGTTCAGGCGGTCCACGAGCCCCTCGGCGAGGAGGTTCCGCAGTAGTTCGCCGCTGCCCCAGGTGTGCACCTCGTCGAACTCGCCACGCAGCCGACCGACGGCCGCGGCATCGGGCAGCACCGTGGTGCCCGCCCAGCTCGGATCCTCGAGCGTTCGCGAGACCACGTACTTGGGGATGGCGGCGAACTTCGCCGCGACAGGCTCATCGGCCGGCTGGAAGGGCCAGTAGGCGGCGAAGATGTCGTACGTGCGGCGGCCGAGCAGGAGCGCGTCGGTGCGTTGGATGCTCGACATGATCGAGGCGCCGATCGCCTCATCCGTGTACGGTGCCTGCCAGCCGCCGAACGCGAAGCCGCCCTCGCGGTCTTCGTCGCGGCCGCCGGGTGCCTGATAGACCCCGTCGAGGGTGAGGAACAGGTCTGCTGCGATGATGCCCATGCCGGTCTCCTTACGCCGGCGCAGATGGCCCGCGCCGACGCTTCATCATCGGACGGATGGGCGAACAGAGGCATCACGAATGGGCGGGATCGAAGAGCGTGGTTCTTTCACTTGGGTGAGCGACGGCGCCGGAAGGGACGAGATGAGATGACCTCGATCAGTGCGACCGGTTGGCCTTCGTTGCCACGGGTGGGGGCGTGGCCGGCCAGCCAGGCGTACATCCACCTCGTGACCCAGATGATGGGCAAGCTTCGTCTTGCGCTCTCCCCCAGCCAGCCCGAGTGGCTCCACACGTCGCTGGCGCTCGGCGCTCGCGGCTTGACCACCGGGGCGCTGCCCTGGGGCGACCGCTCCGTCGAAGCGGCGCTCGATGTCGTCGACGGCGCGCTCGACGTGCTCGCCGGCGACGGATCGCAACGATCGCATCTCGCTTTCACCTCCGCGCAACATCGCTGACATCTGGGCGGATTACTGCGGAGCGCTCGACCGGCTCGGCGTCGAGGCTCGGATGTGGGATAAGCCGCAGGAGCTCGGGGACGCCACACCCTTCTCGAAGGACCATCGAGAGCGGACCTACGATCCGATATCGGTGGCGTCGTGGTTCGCGGCCCTGACGGCGATCCACCATGTGTTCGACGAGTGGCGCTCGCCGTTCTTCGGTCGCTCGGGCATCGGGTTCTGGTGGGGCGCCTTCGATATGACGGCCATGGTCTTCAGTGGACGTCACGCGACGCCTCGAGAGGGCGCCGGCTACATCATGCGCTTCGACCTCGACGCGGAGTCCGTGGTCATCGGGTTCTGGCCCGGCGATGCACGCGACGAGGCGATGTTCTACGCCTACATCGTTCCCGAGCCACCCGGCTGCTCGGACCTCCCGATCGACCTGTCGGCGGCCCGATGGGTCGCCGAGAAGGGCGAGTGGGTCCTGCCGTACGAGGCGGTGCGGACGGCTCCTGACCCCAAGAGTGCGCTGCTGACGTTCATGGACACGATGTACGGCGCCGCCGGTTCCCTGGCGGGTTGGGACCTCGCGGCCTATCGGTACGAGCGGCCGCCTCCCCGGTAGCCCGCCCCGAGATCGGCGCGCGAGGCTCGCCGATCCACATCGTCCGCGTCGGCTCGAGCGCCGCCCGCCTGTCCGGCGATGCGCGGCGGTTGACAAGCCTGGTCCTGTCGCGCATGGTGGGTGGCACAGAGGCGGTCGGGCTTCGCCTGTCGAGAGTGACTGGGACGTGCACGAGGGACCGCTCTGCTGAGTGCTGATCGTCAGCTCCTGCTGAGAGACGGCGCCAGTCAATGGTCTTGCGACTGGTCTGATACACGAAGCATCGATCCGTTGTCGGCCGCGAGCCCCGCGCCGCTGCGCGGGACGCTAGCAGGGACGCCGTGGCATCGATCGCCTTCGTCTCCACGTACGCGCCGCGCCGATGCGGTATCGCGACGTTCACCGCTGACCTGGGCCAGGCTGTGGGTGGCAGCGAGGTCGTCGCCCTCCGGCGCCCCGATGAGACTCATTGGATGGAGCACCCGGTCCACCACGTCATCCGAACGGACGTCCCTGCGGACTACGCGCGGGTCGCCCGTGTGCTGCGCGAGTGCGGCGTCGAGGCTGTATCGGTCCAGCACGAGTACGGCATCTGGGGGCCCCACGACGGCGAGGGCGTCCTCGACTTCCTGAGCGCGCTCTCCATGCCTGCGGTGGCCACCCTGCACACCGTGCTGCGCCATCCGACGACCGGGCAGGACCGCGTCATGCGAGGCATCCTTGACGCGACGGCCGGTGTGGTCGTGATGTCGAAGGCAGCCGCCGCGATCCTGGTCGACGGCTACGGGGCGGATCCCGGCAAGGTGAAGATCATCCCGCACGGCGTCCCGGACCTGCCGTTCGTCGACCCCGATAGTGTCAAGCCGAGCCTTGGCCTGCAGGGCCGGAGGGTCCTCCTGAGCTTTGGCCTCGTCGGCTCGAGCAAGGGCTACGAGGCGGTGATCGAAGCGATGCCCGCCGTCGTCCGTGCCGTGCCTGACGCCTGCTACGTCATCCTGGGCGCGACCCATCCACAGCTGGTGCTGACCGAGGGGGAGCGCTACCGGACGCGCCTCCAGGGCCTCGTGGCCGATCTGGGCATGGCAGAGCACGTCCTCTTCGTGGACCGCTTCGTCGGGCAGCAGGAGCTGGCCCGGTGGCTCGAGGCGGCAGACGTCTTCGTGACGCCATATCCCAACCTCGACCAGATCGTCTCGGGGACCCTGTCGTACGCGATGGCAGCCGGCAAAGCGTCAGTCTCCACGCCGTACCTCTATGCCTCTGAGACTCCTCGCCGACGGGCGCGGCAGGCTGGTGCCCGAGCGAACGTCCGATGCGATGAGCAGCGCGCTCATCGAGCTGCTGCAGGACCATGACCTCCGCCGATCGATGGCGCGGCGATCCTACGACCACGGACGCGGGATGATCTGGTCGCGCGTGGGTGCTGCGTACGAGCGGCTGTTCTCGGCGCTCCTGGCGAGATCACACCACCAGCGGCCCATGGGTCGACCTCGGGGTCCCGGTGCCCAGTGCCTGAACCGGCGCCGCTCCATCCGGTCAGCCGACGCCACCTCGAGGTGCTGACGACTGACATCGGGATCATGCAGCACGCACAGGGATCACGGCCGGACCCCGATCATGGCTATTGCACGGACGACGTGGCTCGTGGCGCTGCTGGTCGACGTGCTGCATCAGCGCCAGCTCGGCTGGGGCGCGGTCGAGGCCAGCGCCACCCGCAGCCTGTGGTTCCTGCGCGATGCCTTCGACGGCTCCAGCGGTCGCTTCCGGAACTTCCGGCACTCCGATGGGTCCTGGCTGGCGGTGGCCGAGTCGGAGGACGCCGACGCGCGAGCACTCCAGGCGCTCGCCGAGCTCATCGCCTCGGCACCGCCGGGTCACCTCGGCGCGCATGCCACGTCCCTGTTCAGGCGAGCGTTCCCGACCGCGAGCCAGGTCACTTCGCTGCGACCTCTCGCGACGATCATCCTGGCCTGTGCCGCCGCGGGGCGGGCGGGCCTGGACAGCGAGGTGGTCGGTGTCGCGCGAGCAGGCCGCGGACGACCTCGAGCTCCGCTTCAGGGTCTCTGCCGCTTCGCGCGACTGGCCCTGGCCCGAGGACATCGTCACCTACGAGAACGAGCTGCCGGCTGCGGCCCTCATCGTCGCCGGCCGCTTCCTCCACCGACCGCATCTGCGGGCCATGGGGATGCGCGTCCTTGACTGGCTCATCGAGGCGCAGACCCTGCCCGACGGGGGACTCCGCCCGGTTGGCAATGACGGCTGGTGGCCGAGAGGCGGTGTCGCCGCTCGCTTCGACCAGCAGGCCATCTCGGTGACGAGCGTCCTGCTGGCAGCAGGGATCGCGCTCGAGGCCACCGGTGCGAGTCGCTACCGCGACGCGATGGAATCGGCCTACGGCTGGTATCTGGGTCGCAACGACGCGGGCGAATCGGTCGCCGACCCGCCGATCGGGCGCCTGTGGTGACGGCATCTGGCCGGGAGGGGTGAGCCTGAACCAGGGCGCCGAGTCGACGCTCATGTGGCTCATCGCTCTCGAGCACATCCGTGGTCTGCGGGCCCGCTGGCCGCTGCCCGCTGCAGCACGGACGCGAGGGCTCGCGGCGGTGGCCTGAGTCGACCGGACCTGTCAGGCAAGCCTGCTGAGGATGTGGTCGAGCGGGATGGCGGCGATGCCGCTCCCGAGGTCGGAGAAGCCGTAGGGGATCACGAGATGGTCGCCGTGGATCATGCTGCCGCACGAGTAGACGACATTGGGGACATAGCCGTCGCGCTCGTCCTCATCGGGTGCCAGCAGTGGCTCGTCGAGGTGACCGATGACCCGCCGCGGATCGTGGAGGTCCAGGAGGATCGCCCCAAGGGCGTACCGGCGCAGCGGGCCCACACCGTGCGTGATGACCAGCCAGCCGGCCTCGGTCTCGAGCGGGGACCCGCAGTTGCCCAGCTGCATCAGCTCCCAGGGCTGCTCGGGCTCCTGGATGAGAAGCGGTTCATGCCAGTGGTGCACATCGTCGGAGAACACCAGGAAGTTGCTCTCATTGTCCTGCCGTGAGAGCGCCGCGTAGCGCCCGTCGATCATCCGCGGGAAGAGGGCCATGCCCTTGTTGCGTGCGGCGCCACCGTTGAGCGTGACGATCTCGAACGTGCGGAAGTCCGACGTCTCGATGAGCTGCGGCAGGATCTGGTAGCCATCGAACGCGGTGTACGTCGCGTAGTAGAGCTGCGTGCCGTCGTCGTGGGTGAACTTCACGAAGCGGGCGTCCTCCATGCCCTGGCTCTCGGCCGGCCCGGACGGGAAGATGACCCGTTCGGAGATACCTGAGTCCGTGGCGAACTCGATGGAGTAGTTCGACGCCGCCACCCAGTGGATGATCCTCGTCGTCTCGTAGGCGACCGCCCTGTCGACGCCGCGCTCGTCGAGGTCCCGGATGCAGGCCTCCAGCTGCTCCATGGTGAACCGCGATGGCAGGGGGTCGAGCACGAGCGCGGCGATCTCGTTGAGCACGCCGAGCTCATGGAGCTTCTGGCGGAACGACTGGTGGTGGTAGAGCGGCTGTCGGCGCTCACCGGTCGTCGTGTGACGGCTGGGTTCGTCGATGGTGACCTTGGCCGCCGCATCGATGATGCCGGAACGGAACTCGATCGACGAAAGGTGCCCTTCACCGATGGCCCGCAGGCTGACGATGAAGCGCTGCTCGCCTGGCTGGAGGTCGGACTGATCCGGCGCGGGGACGATGGACGGATTGGAGAGCGCGGCGGCCTCGATGGCGTACTCATGGGTGAAGTACGCGCCGATCAGGAGCTGCCGATCGCGAGAGAGGCTGTCGCGGTCATCGATGAGCCCGGCGACAGCTCCGTAGTTGCGAGTCAACGCGGCATCGAGGTCCCGATGACGCTCCGCGAACTGGGCCCGAGTGCCCATCAGGGTCGACGTGACGTCGGACTCGGGCAGGGCCAGGATGCGCTGGATGACCTGTGTGGCGCGAGCGCTTCCGTTCCTGGGGATGTGAGCGCCGGGCATGAACGGCTTGATGACGACGCGCCGAGCATCGGGGCGCAGGCGGACGGGCGTTCGCGTGACGGGGATCACAGGGTCGTCAGGAACCCCGAACCCCGGCCGCTCACCTCGTTCCGAACTCGTGTCTCACCATGCAAGAGTACGGCAGATCCGATCACCTCTCAGGGGGCGCCTTCAAGACGAAGACCCGGACGGACCCTCGGTCAGGCTCCTGAGTGACTGGCGGACCAGCCTCTCCAGAACCGTCTCGGTGGCCCCTCCGGGCTGCTGCCTACGATGAGGCCATGGCGGCCGTCGCACAAGGCCATCGGTCCACGAATCCCGGCGCAGGGTCACGAGTCATCCACATCGACTCCACGAAGTTGTCCACGTTCAAGGATCAGAGGCTCACCTCCTGGGCTGATCCACCTGCCGATACCATCGTGTCGTGGATCAGTCGGCGCTCGCACCCGCGACTCGTGCCTGGCTCATGGCGGGCGATCCGGCCATCCGCTGGCAGGTCCTGCGCGATCTCGACCACGCACCGGCGGCCGAGGTCGACCACGAACGGAGTCTCGTTGCGACGACGGGCTGGGGGGCACGCCTGCTGGCGCTCCAGGATGCCGACGGCACGTGGGCCGGCCAGATGTACTCGCCCAAGTGGACCTCGACGACGTACACGATGCTGCTGCTGCGTCAGCTCGGCCTGCCGGCGGAGAACGAACGAGCACGGGCCGCCTGCAGCGTGCTCCTCGATCGCGGCCTCTTCGGTGATGGCGGCATCAGCTTCGGCTGGGGACGCTCGGAGACGTGCGTGACGAGCATCGTGCTCTCGATCCTGGCGGCCTTCCGTTTCGACGACGAGCGAGTGGAGCGTCTCGTCGAACGTCTGCTCGCCGAGCAGATGGAGGACGGCGGCTGGAACTGCCGGCGACCCCGTGGCGCCACGCACTCGTCGATGAACACGACGATCCTCGCCCTCGAGGCCCTGCTCCTGTACGAGGACCACCGGGCATCCGCCACGGGGAGGCTCATCGAGGTGCGAGAGGCCCAGGCTCGAGGCAGGGAGTTCCTGCTCGAACACCGGATCTACCGGTCACACCGCGGTGGCTCCACGATCCGAGCGGAGTTCGCTCGGATGGCCTTCCCGCCGCAGTGGCACTTCGACTTCCTGCGCGCGCTCGATCACTTCTGCGCGGCAGGCGCTCCGCTCGATGAGCGCCTGTCGGATGCCATCGACCTCCTCGTCAGGAAGCGTCGGCCCGACGGCCGCTGGGAACTCGAGCACCGATATCGGGCGCGCGACTGGTTCCAGCTGGAGCGCATCGGCACGCCGTCCCGATGGAACACGCTGCGAGCGCTGCGCGTGCTCGAGTGGTGGACGCGCCGAGCCACATGAATCAGAGACTCGAAAGGCTGGCATGGACGAGATACTGGGCGCGCGCAAGCGCATCGGGCTGGTCGCCCACGACAACAAGAAGGCCGACCTCATCGAGTGGGCCGTCTACAACCGCCGGCTGCTGGCCGGGCACGAGCTCGTCGCGACGGGGACGACAGGCACACTCCTCGAGGAGGAGCTCGGCGTGGGCATCATGAAGCTGCAGAGCGGTCCGCTCGGAGGCGACCTTCAGCTCGGAGCGCTCGTCGCCGACGGCGACATCGACCTGCTCATCTTCTTCTGGGATCCCCTCGAGGCACAGCCCCACGACCCCGACGTCAAGGCGCTCCTGCGGATCGCAGTCGTCTGGAACATCCCGGTCGCCTGCAACCGTGCGACCGCCGACTTCCTCATCTCGTCGCCGCTGATGTCGAGCGACTACGTCCGGACGCTCCCCGACTACCAGGCCCACATCGACCGCTTGACCGCGCCGTAGCCGGCGTCTGGATGCGCCCCGCGGGTGCCCGCGGTCGAAGATCAGAGGTTTCCGCCTGCGGCCGGTGGCGTGCCCTCTGCGTGACCGGCGTCGCCGACCTGGGTGCGGGCGAGGTAGTCCTCGGCCAGCAGGATGTTCGTCTGCGCCGCCCGCTCCACGGTCCGCAGCAGGTCCGCCATGGAGCTCGTCTCCTCGAGCTGCTCCTTGAGGAACCAGGCCAGGAACTGCTCGCCGACGAGGTCCCCTCGGCCGCCCGAGCCAGGCCTGCCAGTCGCTTGATCTGCTCGGTGACCTGATGCTCCTGCTCGAGCGCCAGGCGGACCGGTTCGATGGGGTCGCTGAAGTCGGTGCGCGGCGCCTCTACCGCCGGGATCGTGACGGGGGCCTGGGCGTCGAGCAGGTACTGGACGATGATCATGGCGTGGTTGCGCTCTTCCACCGCCTGGCGGTAGAAGTGCTTCGCCAGGAGGGGCAGCGTCTGGTCGTCGTACCACACGGCGATGGCCACGTACTGCTGTGAGGCCCCGAACTCGTTGGCGAGCTGGGCGTTCAGGGCATCGGTGAACTCGGACATGGGACCCTCCTTGTTCTGACCGCGTCAGTGAAGTTCCCCGGGGCGATGATTCCGCTGCCGTTCCTGGCGGGCATCCATGGACGGGATGGGAAGCAGGCCTCGGGACACGATCGACGGCTGCCGCACGTCGGGGTGGCCGTCGCACCCGCTCGCACTGGGCCTGCTCGACCCCGCCCGACTGGCGGATGTGCCGATCGCCGTCGGTGTCGAGCCCGGGCCTCAGGCGCCTCGTCTGGCTCAGCGCTTCTTCTTGTCCCCGGGCGCAGTCCCGCCCTTGGGCTTCTTGGCGCCGCTCTTGCTGCCGGGTCCCTTGTCGCCCACGAGTCACCTCCTGCCGATGGATCGTGATGGTTCAGATGTGCCTGTGCAGATCGCCGTCGGGGCCTTCCCCCAGCCGCTCGTCATGCCTGGGCTCCTGCTCCCAGCCCATCTGGTCGACGTCAGCGTGCCGGATGTTCAGGTGGATCTCGTCCCTGACCACGTTCGCGACCGACGAGACCGGCACGAACAGGTCGGCGAAGGGCCCGGGGCGCGAGGTCACGATGTAGTCCTGACGGACATCCTTGACGGTGCCGACACGGCGACCGTCATTGCCCAGCACGGGCCAGCCCGGCTGAAGGTCGGTCATCCGCACCTTGTCGCCTCCCCGGTCATGGCCATCCCGCCCGGGATGGTTGGGGACGGCCCTCCGTCAAGGGGGCCGTCCCGTGAGTTCAGGCTGCGCGGACGCGCTCGGCGCGCGGTCCCTTGGGGCTTGACTCGATGTCGAACTCGACGCGCTCGCCGCCCACGAGGCGGTCGAAGTCGAGGGAGGCATCGAGCGAGTTGCGGTGGAAGAAGTACTCCTTCGCATCCGCCGCGGTGATGAAGCCGAAGCCGCGCTCGGCGACGACCTTCTTGATGGTACCGGTGGTCATGAGGACCTCCTAGGGCTTCCCGAACCTGGTTCGCAGACGCACGGTCTGTTCGAGAAGAGGTCGACCACGCGGAGCATCGCCTCGGCAGTCGAGGCGGGTGGCGAGGATAGCACGGGTGGGAACGCCTACGGGATGGTGCCCTGGAAGCGACGGTTCGAGGCGATCTTCTGGTACATGCGCATGGCCGAGCCGTCGTCCGGCTTGATGAGCCGCCAGTCCGGCTGTCCTGCGATGCGATGCGGCTCGTCCGTGTCGAGGTACATGATGGCCTGGACCTTGGGGTGCTTCCGGTACGAGAGCTCGTAGGCCTGCTTCAGCCACTGCGCCTTGTCACCGCCCAGGTAGTCCGTGGCCAGCTCCGTGATGATGATGGGGCGCTTGGTGATCTTGAGCGAGGCGCCCACCTTCTTGGCGATGAGGGGACCCGGCTCCCTCCACTTCCGGTTGGCGCCGAAGTTCAGCACGGTCAGGCCGACGTACCGCACGTACCGGTCACCGGGGTAGCCCCAGGAGTAGGGGAACACCGTGCTCCAGACGAAGCGCACCCAGGGCAGCGCGCCCTCGCGCTTGAAGATCTTCCAGACGTACCGCCAGGCCGCCTTGTAGTTCTCCTTGGTGTTGTCGAATCGACCCACCGACCACGGGAACCAGTAGCCGGTGGCCTCGTGCGCGTAGCGCAGGAGGATGGGCCGGCCGGTGGCCTTGCCGGCCGCGCGTGCGGCGCGGGCCCACGCGGTGAGGTAGGCGTCGTGGGCTCCGGAAAGCGTGCGCCTGTAGCGCTCGTACAGACCCGCGGCCGGGTTGGCCGGATCCGTGGGCTGCCACCAGATCACCGGGGTGATGCCCTGCTGTTGCAGCTGCAGGACGGTCTCGGTCGGGAAGGCGCATGAGCCCTGGCCCGCCACGCAGTCTGCTGCGCCGCCGCGGCTGCCCCAGTCGCTCCAGAGCGCCCACAGCGCCGGCCGCGGACCGACCTGTGCGACGTGGGCATCGAGGGTCGCCAGGTCCCGTCCGGCGGGATCAGCGATGCCGAGGGCTATGGGTCTCCGCGCGGCCGCCGGCATGGTGACCGCAAGGACGGCCAGCGCGACGAGCAGGACGATGGCGATGAACGGACGGCGCACGGGTATCCTCCGGGTCGATGGTGGTGACGCCGTGCCGGTGCGACGACAGCACGACGAGCTCCCAGGTCGGGCTGGTCCGACGCTACGAGGGTACCCCTTCTGCCGTCCATAGGACGGATGTTGACCAGAAGCACCACCACTTGGTCAGGTCGATCGGCGGTCACCGCCGACGGGTGCACGTATCATCGTCGCCGATCAGGGCGAAGCTGCAGTCGGAGGGATCCCCCATGGTGCGAGAGCACGATTTCGATCCGAGTGTGCCGCCGAGCGGCCCCGGCTGCGTGGAGTGCCTCGCCTCGGGAGGCTGGTGGTACCACCTGCGCCGCTGCGCGCGCTGCGGTCATGTCGGCTGCTGCGACTCCTCTCCCTCGCAGCACGCGAGCCATCACGCTGCCGACCACGGCCATCCCGTGGCCCAGAGCTACGAGCCGGGCGAGGATTGGTTCTGGGACTATGCCGAGCTGGAGCCCGTGGACGGCCCGATGCTGGCGCCGCCGCACCATCATCCCCTGGAGCAGCCGTCACCGGGCCCCGCCGGCCGCGTTCCGGCCGATTGGGAGGACCACCTCCACTAGCCGGAGTCCCAGGCCGGCAGGACTCTACGGGCATGCGACACATCCCCAGGCAGGCCTCCCGATGGGCGTCGGTCGCACTCGGCCTCGTCGTGACGTTCGTCGCCACGGGCGCGGCGACCCACGCGCACGCGCCAAGCCCGTTCGCGCCGCAGTCGACCGTGCAGCTGTCTCCCGGCATCAGCTTCACCAGGGGCACGATGCGGGTGGGCAACAGCGGCCGCATCCAATCGGTGCGCGTGGCGACTGTCTGGCCGACTGACCCGTCGGTGCGCCTCCGCTCGCTGCTCTCCAACGACCTCGTCGTGGGGCGCGAGCTACCCCAGGATCTGGCCATGCGGTCGAGCGGCCCGGGGATGGTGGCCATGATCGCCACCAACGGGGACGCCGGGACGCGCGACCGCGTCGATGCCTACGCCGCGCCGCATTCCATGGCGGTCTCGGGCGGCGAGCTCCTGGTGGCTCCGGCCTGTGCACGGCCCACGCTCGGGATCGACGGCGCCGGAGGTGTTCGCATCGACGATGTGCGCGTGCACATCACGATGACCGAGGTCGGTCGGAAAGCGGTCAAGCACATCCATCGGCTCAACACGCACCGCGACGACACGAAGCTCGTCCTCTTCACGTCGCGCTTCGCACCCAGCACCCTCACCGCGCCTGGCGGCGTCGAGGTCGTCCTCTCGCTGCCCGATGTGCTGCGTCCCAACGGCGTGCAGGAGCTGCAGGTGCTCGAGATCCGCGACGGCGCGGGCGACACCCCGCTGCAGCCCGGCATGGCCGTCCTCTCGGTCAACGACCCGAAGGCTGGCTGGGTCAGGGGGCTGCAGCCAGGCCAGCTCATCCGCCTCGAGACCAAGGTCGTGCACACCGTCGACAGCCGCTGTGGCGGCCTCATCGAGCCCGCCCCAGGCTGGGAGCAGGTCGTCGAAGCCATCGGCGGCAACCACTTCACCATGCGGAGCGGGGCGATCGCGGCTCCATCCCGCGAGGCCTACCCGGCCGGTGTGAAGCGGGACCCTCGCACGAACGTGGGGATCACCGCGGACGGCCGCGTGCTCATGGTGACCGTGGATGGGCGCCAACCCGGCTACAGCATCGGTCTCCGGCTCAGAGAGATGGGCAAGCTGATGCGCAGGCTCGGCGCCGTGACCGCCATCAACCTCGACGGCGGAGGATCGACGCTCATGGCCAGGCGCAACAAGAGGACAGGAGCCTTCGTCGTCGTGAACAGGCCTTCCGACGGGCAGCCGCGTCCTGCCTCGCAGGCACTCGCAGCATTCCAGTACACGCCTGGAGCTTGATCAGGCCGCACCGGGATCGAGCAGATAGGTGCGCAGCGTGCCCAGCCCCTTGACCTCGACATCCCTCGGCGTGAACGGGTAGCGCTCACCGCACAGGCTCCACGTCGAGCCCGCGATCTGGATCATCCCGGGGACCCGGTCGATTCCATTCGGCTGGCCAGGTTCACCGCATCGCCCCAGACGTCGTAGCTGAACTTGCGCTGGTCTCAAGGTCACTCCGCCAGGTGGCAAGCGACGTCGATGCCGGGGGGCACCGTGCGGAACACCGGGTCTTCGCTCTGGCACCGCTCGATGGCGATCGGGCAACGCGGATGGAACCGGCATCCTGGAGGGATGTCGAAGGGACCGGGTGGCTCGCCCTCGAGACGCGCTGGAGCACCGCCCTCTCGCCAGCGCGCCAGTCCGGTCGGCACCGAGGCCGCGAGCGAACGCGTGTAGGGGTGCTTGGGCGATGCCCAGAGGGTCGCGGTGTCCCCCGCTTCGACGATGCGCCCCAGGTACATCACCGCGACACGCTGGGCGATGCGACGGACGACTCCCAGGTCATGAGAGACGAAGAGGATGCCGATCCCACGATCGCGCCATAGGTCGAGCAGGAGGTTGAGGACCTGGGCACGGACGCTGACATCGAGCGAGGCGACCGGCTCATCGCAGACGAGGATGTCGGGATCGAGCGCCAGGGCCCGTGCGACGGAGGCTCGCTGCAGCTGGCCCCCCGAGAGGCGGTGCGGATGGCGGTCCATCAGCTCGGGCTCGAGGCCGACTTGCTCGAGGAGCGCGGCCACCTGGCGCCGGCCGTCGCCATGCTGGAGGCCGTGGCTGCGGAGGGGGAACGCCACTGCGTTGCCGATGGTGCGACGCGGATTGAACGAGGCGTACGCATCCTGGAACACGTACTGGACGCGCCGTCGCTTGGCCGGCTCGACGGTGCCGTCCGAGCGCAAGAGAGGCGCCGAGTCGAGGAGCACCTCGCCGTCATCCGGTCGATCGAGCCCAACCGCCAGGCGGCTCAGGGTCGTCTTGCCGCAGCCTGACTCGCCCACCAGCCCCACGATCTCCCCGGCGGAGACGCGTCAGGTCGACGCCATCGACCGCCCGGGCGACTCGTCCGCCCACGTGGAAGCGGCGATGCACCCCCACGAGTCGCAGCTCCGTCACGGCTGGCTCTCCCCGACGCGCCAGCAGGCGGCCCAGCCATCGGCGAGCGGCGCCGGCGGCGGGTCTTCGAGATGGCAGCGCTCGAAGACGAGGGGGCAGCGTGACGCGAAGGAGCAGCCGACGCCGCCGGCCGCGGGCATCCGACCGGGGAGCTCCGGGAGCCGCTCGGAGCGGCCCGCCGTGTTGGCTGCGAACGGCAGCGCGGCCTGCCGCAGGGCGACCGAGTATGGATGCGCGGGCGTGGCCATGAGCGCCGATGCCGGGCGCTCCTCGACGATACGGCCCGCGTAGGCCACCGCGATGCGGTCGGCCACCGCGGCTGCCACGGCAAGGTCGTGGGTCACGAGCAGCAGGGCCACGTCGGAGGTTTCGACCAGGTCCACGAGCAGGTCGAGGATCTGTGCCTGGACTGTGGCGTCGAGCGCCGAGGTGGGCTCGTCGGCGAGGATGACGCTCGGTCCCGCCGCCAGGGCGGCCGCGATGGCCGCGCGCTGCCTGAGACCGCCCGAGAGCTGGTGGGGGTAGGCCTCGGCATACCGATCGGCGTGGCCGATCCCGCAGCGGGCCATGAGCGCCTCCGTCTCGGTCCGGGCGGCTCTGCCACGCAGGCCGCGGTGCACGGTCAGCACCTCGTCGATCTGCGTGCCGATGGTGAGCACCGGGTTGAGGCTGCCGCCAGGGTCCTGGAAGACCAGGCCCATGCCTCGGCCACGCACCGTCGCCGCGTTCCTTCTCGGGGAGGTCGAGCAGCGATCGGCCGTCGAGCCGCACGGAGCCCTCGACCTCGGCGGCCTCGGGCAGCAGGCCCGCCAGGGCGAGCAGCGTCGTGCTCTTGCCCGAGCCGCTCTCGCCCGTGAGCGCCACGATCCGACCCCGCTCGACATCGAAGGTCGATGCCGTCCACCGCGAGGACGTCGGGGCTGTGCCGGTCGAAGGAGCGGAAGCGGACGCGCAGGCCGCGCACCTCCAGCGCCAGCGGTCGAGGGCTCGCTCACGCGTCAGGCCGTCGCCGCTGCGGGGCCGAGGCGCGTCCCGAGGGCATCGCCGACGAGGCTGACCGCCAGCACCGCGAGGGCCACCGCGACGCCCGGGATGATGACGAGGTACGGCGCCACGCGGATGGCCTCGCGACCGTCCGCGATCATGCCGCCCCAGCTGACCTGGTTGGGATCGGCGAGCCCCAGGAAGGCCAGGGCGGACTCCACGAGGATGGCCGCTCCGACGATGACGCCGACGAGGGCCACGACCGGGGTGAGCGCGCCCGGCAGCACCTCGCGAAAGGCGATGTCGAGCTCGCGGGCCCCGGCCATGCGAGCGGCATCCACGTACTCGCGGTGGCGCAGGGAGAGGGTCTCGGCGCGCACGAGGCGCGCCGTGGCGGGCCACGACGAGATGGCGATGGCGGCGATGACGTTCTGCGTCGACGGCCCCAGCGCGCTGACGAGCGCCAGGGCCAGGATGAACGTCGGGACCGTCTGGAAGGCCTCGGTGACGCGCATCAGCGACTCGTCCACGCGGCCGCCGAGGAAGCCTGCCAGGGTGCCCACGAGGATGCCCAGGCCGATGGCACCGGCCGCCGCCGCGAGCCCGACCATGAGCGAGACCCGCGCGCCGTGGACGAGCATCGACCAGACATCGCGGCCGAACTGGTCCGTGCCCAGCGGGTAGCGCCGGGTCCGCCAGCGGTCGCAGCAGGGGCCGCGCCACGAAGTCGAGCGGGTCACCCGGAGCCGACGATCGGTGCCGCGAGGGCCAGGCTGAAGAGGACGAGCAGCCAGGCCAGGCCGAGCCATCCGCTCCGGCTCACGGGGTCTGCCGGCCGCGTCAACGCGACGCGCGACGCGCGCGTTCGTCGTCGACGCGCGGGTCGAGCCGCGAGTAGCTGATGTCCACGAGCAGGTTGATGACGATGACCATGAGCGTGCCAGCGAGGACGACCCCGGCGACGAGCGGCAGGTCGCGACGGGAGACGGCGAGATAGGCCAGGCTGCCCAGCCCGGGGATGGCGAAGACGGTCTCGATGACGACGCTGCCGCCCAGCATGGTGCCGGCCTGGAGGCCCAGCATCGTGACCACCGGAAGCAGCGCCGGCCGGGCGATGTGACCCCGCACGATGCGGGCCTGCGGGAGCCCTCGTGCCCGGGCCGCGCGCACCCAGTCGCTGGTCCGGGTCTCGATCATGGCACCGCGCATGAGACGCAGGTAGAGGGCCATGTACGTGAGCGAGAGTGTCAGCACGGGCAGGACCAGGTGCCACGCTGTGTCGACAGCACGCGCCGAGGGGGTCATCGGGCGCGCGGATCGAGGACATGCCCGAGAGCGGGAACCAGCCCAGCCCGACGACGAAGACGACGATGAGGATGAGCGCCAGCCAGAAGTTGGGCATGGAGTTGAGCGCCAGGCCGATGGAGCTGACGATGCCGTCCTCGGGCCGACCGCGCCGCATCGCCGCGAAGCCGCCGAGGAGGACACCGAGGAGCGCCGAGACGAGGATCGATGCGCTCATCAGCAGCACCGTGTTGGGAAGCCGCTGACGCGATGGCCTCGGTCACGGGGGCGTTGGCGGCCACCGACCAGCCCAGGTCGAGGGTCAGCAGCGCCTCCATGTAGGCGAGGAAGCGCACCGACCGGCGACTGGTCCAGGCCCAGCTGCTGGCGCAGCTGCTCGGCCATGGCCGCATCGCCGCTGCCGGTGTGGGCCAGGTAGGCGTCGACGGCGTCGCCGGGCGCGACCTCGAGCAGGACGAAGACGCCCGTGGCGACGATGAGGATGACCGGGATGGCGTGGAGCAGCCTGCGCACGATGAGCGAGCCGGTAGCGCCCATCACGCGAATCCCTGAGCTGCTCTCCGCGGCCGGCCCGGGCCTTCGTCCCGGCCGACGCGATCACGTCACTCAGCGGCGATCCACGTGTCGGCCCACGACGAGGTGGCCCAGCGCGGGTTGTTGGCGACGTTCTGGACACGGTCGTTGGCCGCCGTCGTGAACGTGAACTCGACGAGCGGCGCGATGGGCAGCTGCTCGGCCGCCAGCTGCTGGAACTGGTGGTACAGCGCCACCCGGGCCTCCGGGTCGGTCTCGGTGGCGGCCGCAGCGATGACCTCGTTCATCTCGGGGTCGTCGTAGCCCCACTGGTTGGAGAAGGGGATGCCGGCGTCCAGGCCACCCTGGTACAGGATGGTCGTGGAGATGGCAGGGTCGTTGCGGTAGGCCGGCGAGTTGATGGCCAGGTCGAAGTCATGGTCGGTGTAGACGGCGGCGATGTGCCCGGGGGCGTCGGCGGAGACGAGCTCGACGTCGATGCCGATCGTCCTCGAGTGCCTGCTGCACGTAGTCACCCGTGCCGCGCGTCTCGGCGAAGAAGGGCGCCGGCCGCAGCCGCAGCGCGAAGCGGGTGCCGTCGTCGCCGCGCGGATAGCCGGCTTCGTCGAGCAGCGCCTCCGCCGCCGCCGGATCGAACGCGTAGGTGGTCACGTCCGGGGTGTAGAAGACCGGATCGGTGCTCGGGACCGGGCCCGTGGCCGGTCTCGCGCCGAAGCCCGCGAAGACCGTGTCGACGATGGCCTGTGGGTCGACGGCCATGCGGATGGCCTTGCGGACATCGGGGTTCGCCAGGATCTCGTTGCGGTGGTTGAAGTCGAGGGTGACCTCGTAGGTCAGGCCCTCATAGCCCTCGGTGATGGCCGAGACGTCGTCGAGGGCATCGATGCGGCCGAGGTCGAGCAGCGGGATGGCCGAGAAGGCCGTCAGGTCGATGTCGCCGGTCTCCAGCGCGGCGGCCTTGGCAGCGGCGTCGGGCAGGAACTGGAAGACGATCTCGTCGAGGTAGGGCTTGTCCTCGTCCCAGTAGCCGTCGTAGGCGGTCAGCCGGTAGAGCTCGCCGGGGCGGTACTCGGAGAAGACGAAGGGACCGGTGCCCGACCGGAGCCAGGTTGTACGGGTTGGGGGCGTCGGGGTTGGCGAGCTCGGTGCCCGCGAGGATGTGCTCCGGGACCACCGCCGTCAGCGCCGGCATCGCGATCTCGAACAGCTGCGAGGGCATGGGCTGCGAGAAGTTGAAGACCGCGGTGTGGTCGTCCGGCGTGTCCACCGACTCGAGATTGGCGAAGAACGATCGTCCGAGGTTGCCCGTGCGCCTTCCAGACCTCCATGGCCGAGAAGGCCACGTCCGCCGAGGTGAAGGGCTCGCCATCGTGCCAGGTGACGTCCTCCCGCAGGTTCACCGTGAAGGTCGAACCGTCCTCGGAGCCCTGCCAGGAGGTCGCCAGGAGCGGACGCAGCGTTCCGCCGGCAGTCCATCTCTGCCAGCGGCTCGACGACCTTGCTGGAGACGAAGAACACGCCGTTGGAGGCGACCATGGCCGGATTGAGGTTGACCGGCTCTGAGTCGGCCCGGCCACGACGAGCGTGCCGCCTGGGGTGACGTCGTCCTGAGCAAGCGCCGCGGCCGGCATCGCCGTCGCCACGGCGACCGTGACCGACGCCGCGAGGATCCGCGCCGACCGTGAGCGAAGCGGGGGATGCATGCCTGTTCCTCCTCCGTGTCCGGACGTATCGACCCGACCGGGCGACCTGTCCAGTCCCGCCGTCCCCCGTTCGGGATGCTACAACGACGTCTCGACGGCGTCGACTGACGTCCCGACGTGCCAACGACCTCGCCATCGCGTCCGCTGGCATCGCGCCGGCACCGCTGCTACCATCGCGTTGTTGACAGTCGACAATCACGACCTGAGTCATCTGACGTGACGCGGGAGGTCGCAGTGGCGTACGAGAGGACCGTCGAGTTCGGCGTCAACCTCAACAATCGCGAGCCATTGATCGCCCCCGGCTACGGGATGCCCCAGCTCCTGGAACTCGCCCAGCGCAGCGAGGAGCTCGGCTTCGAGTCACTGTGGGTCGGGGACAGCCTCTTCTCCAAGCCCCGCTACGAGCCGATGGCCCTGCTCTCCGCCATCTCGCAGCGGACGACGAAGGCGAAGCTCGGCACGGCCTGCATCGTGACATCGCCGCGCAACCCTCTCTATCTGGCCCTGGAATGGGCGACCCTGGACATCCTCTCCGGCGGACGGACGATCTTCGGACCCTGCGCTGGCAATCCCGAGAAGGGTGTGCGCCGCGAATTCGAGGCCCTCGGACTCGACTTCGATCGCCGCTTCGGCATCTTCGAGGAGGGTCTGGACGTCCTGCGCCAGCTCTGGACCAGCGGTTCGGTCACCCACCACGGCGAGGTCTACGACTACGACGACATCGCCTTCTACTCCGGGACGGAGATGGGTCCCCTGATGCCCATCCAGCGGCCTCCGCCGTTCTGGATCGTCTCCAACCCCCGTCTCGTGACCGATGCCCATGACGAGCACATGGTGCGGACCATGCGTCGGGCCTGTCGGCGCATCCTGAGATACGGCGATGGCTGGATGACGTGCTGCCGTGCGCAGCACCCCGAGGAGCTGGTCGAGCAGCTGGGCTATCTGCGTGACGAGGCCGCCGAGATGGGCGACGACGCTGAGCGCCTCGTGATCTCCTACCAGGTGACCCTGAACATCGGGGACTCGGAGGCCGAGGCGGACACCGCCTTCAGCCAGTACATCACGCAGTACTACCCGGAGCTGAGTCAGGCCATGGACCTCTCCAACTGGGGCCCGGTCGGCACCCCAGAGCGGATCATCGAGTGGTTCCGGACCTTCGAAGCCGCGGGCGTCGACCACTTCATCTGTCGCTTCGGGTCACTCGATCAGTTCGGTCAGGTAGAGCGGTTCGCTCGCGAGGTGCTGCCGGCGCTGCGCGGGGCGACCGCCAAGGCAGGAGGGTAGTCAGATGCCGACGGACCCCAGGCTCCGAGAGCACGCGGAGCTCATCGTCAACACCTGCTTCAGCGTCGAGACGGGCGACGTGGTCACCATCATCTGTGACGACCGCCACGCCCACCTGGCCAGGGTCGTCGCCCAGGTCGCTTCCGAGAAGGGCGCCTGGCCGGTCATCATGAACAACGAGACGCAGGTCGCCAATGGGCTCGCTGACACGCTCTTCCCCATGGCTCCGCCCAAGAACCTGCACGACGCCATGCTGGCGGCGGACGAGATCATCATCATGACCAATCTCGAGTGGGCCAACCGCTTCGCCCACGTCTCGGCGGTCAAGGAGTCCTGCGCCAACAACGTCAAGATCGCCTCGGTCGAGGAGGGCATGGGCGAGTGGGACATCCAGGTCGAGGACATCCTCGCCTCCACCGACCGGGCGGTGGCTGCCATCCAGAAGCTCAAGGGTGTGAAGCGGTGCCGCGTCTGGACGCCTGAGGGCACCGACGTCACCGTCTCCATCGAGGATCGCCCGGCGCTCCAGGTCACGCCCATCCGCCAGCGCGGCTGGATGATGGGTCCGCTGCCGCTGTGGGCCGAGGTCGCCTACGCGGCCGTCGAGGACAGGACCAATGGCACCATCGCCGTGACCGGCAACATGCTCGGCATCGGGGTGGACGTGGTCAGCGAGCCCATCTACTGGACCGTCCGGAACGGCCGCTGTGTGGCCATCGAGGGAGGTCGTGACGCGCAGGGAGCTGGCACGGGTCATCGAGGGCGTCCCCAACGTCGACGTGGTGGCCGAGTTCGCGTTCGGGACGAGTGACAAGTCGCCCCTCGGCTCGCCGTCCGAGAAGGGACGCATCGGCAACGTCCACTTCGCGCTCGGCGACAACCGCAACGCCTATCCGGGTGGCCAGAACTCGAGCCCGCTGCACCTCGACGGGGTGCTGCGCAACGCGACCCTGGAGATCATCGAGGGCGGTTCCGGCGGCTACATCTTCCGCGACGGGAAGTGGGACGTCTAGGCGGCGTCCGCGTCGTCCCGCTGGAGGACGTGCCGCCCATCGAGCTGCCCGGCGGCAGCTGGAGCCGCGTCATCCTGACCGGCGAGCGCGTCGGCTCGACATCGGCCCTGGGCGTCTCCTCCTTCGCGCCGCGGTCCGAGACCGCCATGCTGAGGCACGAGACGGAGGAGCTGGCCTACGTCGTGCGTGGCTCGGGCGAGCTGCGGCTCGATGAGGGCGGCATGCCCTACGGGCCGGGCTCGGCGCTCTACATCCCGGCCGGCGTCTGGCATGCCGTCGTCAACGGCGGGGACGAGGCAGTCACCATGGTCTTCGCCTTTCCGCATCCCGACTACCCGCCGACCGCCCGACGGCGATCCGCCGACCGACGGAGGTGGGAGATGAGCGCCGAGCTGCGGGCACAGGTGGCCCTGGCCTGCCGGGTCATCGCGCTCGAAGGCTACGTGGACCTGACGCTGGGCCACGTGAGCGCCCGCGAGCCGGGCTCGCGGACCATCTGGATCAAGCGCAAGGGGCCGGCTCTCGATGAGGTCGGACCCGACGACGTCATCGCGCTGGATCTCGACGATGCGGACCCGCTCACGTCGCCGGACTACCACCTCGAGACGTACATCCACACCGAGGTCTACCGTCGGCGTCCGGACGTCAACGCCGTCATCCACGGGCATCCGCTGTACGCCACGGCCCTGGGCTCCACGGACGGACAGCTGCACATCCTCACCCACGACGCGGTCCTCTTCGTCGACGGGTTGGGGATCTTCGACGAGGGGCCGGACCTCGTGACCGACGCCGCGCGAGCGGTCCGCGTGGCAGAGGCCCTGGGTCATCGCCGCGCCGCGCTGCTGCGCAACCACGGCATCGTCATCGCCGCAGAGGACGTCCGCTGGGCCGTGCTCACGGCTCTCGTCCTCGAGCGTGCCATCCGACTCCAGGCTATCGCCACGGACCTCGGTGGCCTGCGCCCGATGAGCGATGTGGATGCCCGCCGGCTGCTGCCGCTGAAGTACCGCGAGGCCTTCCTCGACGAGTACTGGGACGCCTGGGTCCGACGGGTCGAGCGCAGCCAGGGCGCCATGCCGGTGAGCCGCTGACGATGCGCATCGAGCCCCGCATCAACGGCGCGCCCACGTCCCTCGACGTCCAACCGCACGACCTCCTGCTCGACGTGCTCCGCGAGCGCCTCGGGCTGACGGGCGCCAAGCGCTCCTGCGATGTCCAGGTGTGCGGCACGTGCACGGTCCTGGTCGACGGCCTGCCGACGAGCGCGTGCACCTACCTCGCCGTCGAGACGGACGCTCGCGAGGTGACGACGATCGAGGGCCTTCGAGACACCCCGCAGCACGACCGCATCGCGGCCGCCTTCACCCGGCACGCCGCCGTCCAGTGCGGCTTCTGCACGCCCGGGATGGTGCTCACCATCCATGCCCTCGATGAGGCTGGGGATCTCGGGGACCCGGAGACCGTGCGCCGCGAGCTGGCCGGCAACCTCTGCCGCTGCACCGGCTATCGGGCCATCCTCGAGGCCGTCGCCGAGCTCGCAGGCCCGGAGTCGTGACATGACCACCGTGACCCCGCAGCGCCTCCCGCGCGCTCTCACCCAGGTCGGACGCTCCCTTCCGCGGGTCGATGCCGCCGAGAAGCTCCGCGGCGAGGCGGTCTTCGTGGGCGACATCCGGCTGCCGGGGATGCTGCACGGCAAGGTCCTGCGCTCGCCGCTGCCCCATGCTCGCATCCGGAGCCATCGATCCCGCGCGCGGCCGAGGCCCTGCCCGGCGTCGTCGCGGTGCTGACACGAGCCGACCTCATGGACCAGGACCCCTACTGGGGCCATGCCATCAAGGACCGGCCCATCGTGGCCATCGACAAGGTGCGCCATGTGGGTGAGCCGGTGGCCGCGGTGGCCGCCGTCGACGAGGCCACGGCCGAGGCGGCCGTCGGGGCCATCACCGTCGACTACGAGGAGCTGCCCGTGGTGGGCACCATCGAGGACGCCCTGGCCCAGCACGCTCCGCTCGTCCACGACGGGCCCATCCGGCCAGGGCTGTTCCACGGCCTCCAGCTCGACGCGGAGCGCGACGGCAACATCTGTTACCGCTATGCCCTCGACCATGGCGCCGTGGACGAGATCTTCGAGACCGCGCAGATCGTCGTCGAGGGAGACTACGGGTTCCCGGGCGTCTACCAGTACGCCATGGAGACGCACTCGGTCGTGGCCGACGCCTCGGGCGGCGAGGTCACGCTGTGGTCCACGTGCCAGCACCCCTTCCTCGTGCGTGCCGAGATCGCGGACCTCTTCGGCCTGCCTCTCTCCCGCGTGCGCGTCATCGTGCCCTATCTCGGTGGCGGCTTCGGCAGCAAGTCCTACACCAAGATGGAGCCCGTCACCGTGGCCCTCGCGCGGAAGGCCGGCCGTCCGGTGCGCATCGTGAACCGCGTCGAGGAGTCGATGGCCACGACGCGCCGCCATGGGGCCAGGATCACGATGCGCACGGCCGCCGACGGCGAGGGGCGCCTTCTGGCGCGGGACGTCCGGGTGGACTTCGACACGGGCGCCTATGCCGACAACGGACCGCGCGTCGTGGCCACAGGCGGCGACGCGGCTCCAGGACCCTATCGCTGGTCCGGGGTGCGGGTGCGCGCCACGTGCGTCCACACGAACACGCCGCCCTCTGGATCCTACCGGGCCTTCGGCGCGTCGCACCTGCAGTGGGTCGGAGAGCTCCAGGTGGACGAGGTCGGCCGGCGTGCCGGAGTGGACCCCCTCGAGATGCGCCGTCGGAACCTGCTCCGTCCGGGCGAGGTCGTCCGTCACGGCGGCAAGCCGCTCGACGCCGATCTCGTGGGCGACGTCGAGCAGGCAGCTGCGCACATCGGCTGGGGAGGGCCGCTCCGCGAAGGTCACGGCCGAGGCCTGTCGGTGGGCCTGCTGGCTGCCGGCGCGCACCCCGTGTCGAGCGCCGTGGTGCGGCTCGAGTCCGATGGCGAGGCGGTCGTCCTGGTGGGCTCCACGGAGATGGGCCAGGGGCAGCGCACGGCCTTCTCGCAGATCGCGGCCGAGGTCCTCGCCCTGCCCGCCGAGCGCGTCCGCTGCCTGGGCACCGACACGCAGTTCACGCCCTACGATCGCTCGACCGGTGCGAGCCGCTCGACGACGCTGGCCGGCCTGGCCGTCCAGCGGGCCGCGCAGGAGGTCCGGGACGACCTCCTCTCGATCGCCCGTTCGATCTGGCCCGACGCCCGAGAGGAGCCCGAGCTCCGCGACGGCGCGGCCTGGTGCGAGGGCCAGGCGCGCAGCTACCCGGAGCTCATCGCCCGGCGCTTCGGGCTCGCCGGCGGGCAGCTCATCGGCGAAGGCGGCGTCCAGCCGGAGGGCAGCGGTTCGTATGCCGAAGGACCGGTGTTCTGGGAGGTCTGCGTCGCGGCTGCCGAGGTCAGCGTCGACCGTGCCACGGGCAAGGTCACGGTGGAGCGGACGGCGACGGTGGCCGACGTGGGCCGGGCCATCAACCCGCAGCTCGTGGAGCGCCAGGACGAGGGCGCCACGATGCAGGGCATCGGCAACGCCCTGTTCGAGGAGCTGGCGTACCAGGATGGCCTGCCCCTGAACGACAGCCTGCTGGAGTACCGCGTGCCCAGCATGGAGGACCTGCCGGCCGACTCGAGCTGCATCATCGTCGAGAACGGCGACGGCCCCGGTCCCTTCGGGGCCAAGGGCTGTGGCGAGGGGGCCTTCGCCGGCGTCATCGGCGCCATCGCCACGGCGGTGGCCGATGCCGGCGTCCCGGTCACGACGTTGCCGCTCACGCCGGAGCGTGTCTGGCGGAGCATCCAGGAGTCACGACGCGAGGAGGTCGGGAGATGAGCAGGTTCAGGCACGTCGCCATCATGGGCACCGGCACCATGGGACCGGGCATGGGGGCGGTGCTCGCCCGCGCCGGCATGGCCGTGCGCCTCTACGACACCCGCTCCGAGGCCATCGAGGCGGCACGCGGCATGGTCGACGTGGCTGCGGGCGTGCTGGAGCGGCTCGAGACGCCCGACCGGGGCGGCGGCTCGGTAGCCTTCGCCACCGATGTCGCCGAGGCGCTCGACGGCGTCGACGCCGTCATCGAGGCGGTGCCCGAGAAGCTGGAGCTGAAGAAGCAGGTCTTCGCCGAGTACGAGCGACACGTCGGCCCCGACGTCCTCCTCGCCTCGAACACCTCGGGCATCCCCATCACCAAGATCGCAGCGGACCTGGCGCACCCCGAGCGGGTCGTGGGCACGCACTGGTCGAACCCGCCCCACCTCATCCCCATGATCGAGGTCATCCCCGGCGAGAGGACCTCGCCGGCGACCGTCGACGCCGCGGTCGAGATGATCGAGGCCGTGGGCTACCTGCCCTCGAGGCTCAAGAAGGAGGTGCCCGGCTTCGTCGAGAACCGCATCCTCTACGCCATCATGCGCGAGTGCCTGGCGCTCGTGGACGCCGGCGTCGTCGACCTCGACGAGCTCGACACGAACGTCAAGTGGGGCATCGGCTACAAGCTGGCCGTCATCCCGCCGATGCAGCTGCTCGACATGGCTGGCCTGGACATCTACACCGCCGTCGCCAGCTACCTCAACGCGGACCTCTCGAACGAGCAGGGCATCTCCTCCACCATCACAGAGCTCACGGCGAAGGGACGCCTGGGCATGAAGACGAAGGGCGGCATCTTCGACTACACCGACGAGCGCATCGCCGAGCTGCGCGCGGAGCGCTTCGGTGGGCTCGTCCGGGTGCGCAAGGCGCTCAGCAGCTAGGCAGGCAGCAGGCAGGAGGAGAGGCGGATGAAGATCTATCTGCTGGACCTCGGATCGCTCGTCATCGACCGCTCCGACGTGCTCTGGCACATCGATGTCGGGACGCCCGTGCGTTTCCCGGTGTATGGCGTCTACATCGACCATCCCGAGGGCAAGTTCATCTTCGACACCGGCTACGACCTCGAGCACGTCAGGGCCGTCCTGCCCTTCGAGCTGCCCGAGCAGGGCGCGCACCAGACGCTGCCCGCGCAGCTCGAGCTGTGCGGCACGAGGCCCGAGGAGATCGACGTCTACGTCAACTCGCACTTCCACTTCGACCACGTCGGCGGCAACAAGTACCTCACCAACGCCACGCTCGTCACCAGCAAGTGGGAGCTGCGCTCGCTGCTCGTGCCCGAGCCCTTCGAGCGCCTCGGCTACTCGGACGTGGCCTGGTACCAGCGCGGGGTCACGAAGGTGCGCTTCGTGGAGGGCGACTACGAGCTCGCCGAGGGCCTGACGCTCTTCACGACACCCGGCCACACCATCTCCCACGTCTCGCTGCTGGCCGAGGCCCGAGGGCCGGCGGCCCATGATCTTCGCCGGCGATGCCGCCTACACGCAGGAGACGCTGGACAAGGAGATCATCGGCGGCTTCCACCTCGACCCCGTGCGGTCGATCGAGGCCATCCGGCGCATCAAGGAGATGGCCCGCCAGCACGACGCCGAGATCTTCGTCTCGCACGAGATGGCGGCCTGGGAGCGCTGGAAGCACGCCCCCGAGTTCTACGGGGCCTGAGGAGGGAACGACACATGGGCAAGCTCGAGGGACGCATCGCCATCGTGACCGGTGGCGCCCAGGGCATCGGTCGGGCCATCGTCGACAAGCTCGCCGCGGAAGGCGCCACGGTCGTCATCGGCGACATCGCGGCGGACTCGCGCAGGAGGCCGCGACGGCGGTCTCCGGCCTCGCGGTCCCCACCGACATCGCGGAGCCGGACCAGGTCGGCCAACCTCGTCGACACGACGGTCGACCGGTACGGCAAGCTCGATGTGCTCGTCAACAACGCGGCCATCGTGCCCTTCACGCCCTGGGACGACATCGACTTCGCGGAGTGGCGGCGCATCATGCGCGTCAACCTCGACGGCACGTTCCTGGTGTGCCGGGCCGCGTCGGACGCGATGCGCCGGCACGACTACGGACGCATCGTCAGCATCGTCTCGAACTCGATCCTCGCGGGCACCCCGAACCTGGCCCACTACGAGGCCTCCAAGGGCGGCGTCTTCGCCTTCACCCGGGCGCTCGCGACCGAGCTCGGCAAGCACGGCATCACGGTGAACTCGGTGGCGCCCGGGCCTGACCTCGAACGAGAACACCGACAGGAGCCCGCATGCCGACGCCTACGACTTCGTGCAGATCGCTCCAGGCCATCCCGAGGCGCGGCGTCTCCGCCGACATCGCGCCGGCCGTGGCCTTCCTGGCCTCCGAGGAGGCCGGCTGGGTGACCGGCCAGATGCTCGTCGTCGATGCCGGCATGGTGCGCTGGTAGGCATCCGTGGCCTCCTTCGGCGTCACCCGAGTGGGCACCATCCTGGCCGTCGCGGACGTGGACCGCTCGGTGGCCTTCTACCGCGACCGCCTCGGCTTCGCCGTGGAAGCGACGTACGACGACCCGCCCTACGCCACGCTCACCCGGGCGGGTACGCGCCTCTCCCTGGCCGAGCAGGGTCATCCCGCGGAGGACCGGCCAGGGGTGACCATGCTCGCGCCGTCCGACCCGTCGCAGCTCCCGGTCGTCCTCGTCCTCGAGGTCGAGGATGCGCCGAGCGATCCACGCCGCCCTCGTGGAGGAGGGGGCGTCGGCTTCCTGGCCGCCCCGTACGCGCCGCCCTGGGGCGGGCTGCGCTTCTTCGTCCGTCGATCCCGACGGCTACCTCGTCGAGATCGAGCAGCCGGGTTGAGCGGACCGCGATGAAGGCGGTCGTGCTGGCCGGCGTGGGCGACCTCCGGCTCGAGGAGGTCGCCGAGCCCGCGCATCGTCGAGCCGGGCGACGCCATCGTGCGCGTCACCACGACCGGGCTCTGCGGCGCGGACCTCTTCCCGTTCCACGGCCACACCCCGGGCTTCGAGGACGGCACGATCCTCGGCCACGAGTTCGTCGGGGTCGTCGAGGCGGTCGGGCCGGCGGTCGCACGCCGTCCGCGCCGGCGACCGCGTCGTCTCGACGAGCACGATCAGCTGCGGCGGATGCGCTCACTGTCGCGCCGGCCGCGCGTCGCAATGCCTGGGGCGCGCCCTCTTCGGCTACTCGGGCGTGTACCAGCGCCTCGACGGCGGCCAGGCCGAGCTGGTGCGCGTGCCGTTCGCCGAGCGCGGCCTCCACTCCGGTGCCCGATCGGAGTGTCCGACGAGGCGGCCGTCTTCGTCGCCGACATGCTGCCGACCGGTCTGAACGCGGTGCGGCGCGGAGAGGTCGCCATGGGCGACCTCGTCGTCGTGGTCGGCTGCGGGACCGTGGGGCTCATGGCCATCCTCTTCGCGTCGCGCCTCGCGCGGGAGGTCATCGCGGTCGACGGCATCCCCGCGCGCCGGCAGCTCGCGGAGCGGTTCGGGGCGCGGGCCGATCACGCCGGATGCCGCCGCAGCCGCCGTCGCGGAGTCGAGCGGCGGCATCGGCGCTGACGTCGTGATCGAGGCGGCGGGCTCCCCGGCAGCGCTGCAGGCGGCACTCCGGCTCGTCCGCGGCCTCGGCACGGTCTCGGTCGTGGGCGCCCATTTCGAGCCCGACTTCCCGCTCGACAACGGGCTGCTGTTCGAGAAGGAGATGACGCTCCGCGTGTCCTGGGGCCACGCCTTCGACGACCGGGAGCGCATCCTCGGCATGCTCGCGACGGGTGCCATCGACCCGACACCGGCCATCACCCACCGCTTCCGCCTCGCCGAGGCGGAGGAGGCCTACCGGGTCTTCGATGCGCGCGAAGCCGTGAAGGTGATCCTCACGCCGTGAAGCTGCTCACGCCGAGCTGACCCTAGCCGGCCAGTGGCTGGGGTCCGGCGGCCGCGGGTGACGAGCAGGCCCCCGACGCCGAGGAGCACGACGACCGGGACGCCCCACCAGAGCGGCAGCTCCGGCCATCCGTGGTCGGCGACGCCGCCCCAGTGCCCACCGCTGTCGTAGTAGAGCTCGACGACGGTCGGGTACGGCATGCCCAACAGGTCGTAGGTGATCGTCGCGCGATGCCCCTGCCCGGTGGGCCCGGCCGAGCCGGGTTCCACGCGCGCCGTCAGGATGAGCGGGTGCGGTGCCGTGAGGCCGCGGCGAAGCGTGGCATCGACCGACGCTTGGCAGGCCTCGACCGACATGCCGTCCGCCGGGCACTCGACGTGCAGGGGCGGCACGTTGGCACTGACGGCGACGGCGATCGCGAGCGCCGTGACGATGAGGCCCGCCACGCGCATGCGCGGGGTCAGTCCGTGCGTGGCCTGGAGCCAGCCCGGGCCGCGGCCTCCAGCACGCAGCGCCTCGACGAGCTCGACGACGAGCGCATGCTTGTAGTCGTCGGCACCATTGCTGTCCGTCACGGGCTCCGCTGCATCGGCGAGCGCGATCCCCATGGCAGCGATGGCCTCGGCATCGATCGCGTCCGCAGGCTGGCCGACGAGCGCCTCCCCCGCAGTCGCCGGCGCGACCGGCACGACCCCGACGGAACCTGCGGCCACGCGGGCGTCGGCGATGTGTCCGTCGATGACCTGCACCCATGCGCTGACGGTCGCGGCCGGACGCTCATGGACGGCGAAGCGCAGGTGCGCCATCGCCTCGCCCGGCCCGAGCACGGGCACCTCGACCGCTGCCAGCACCTCACCGCGCTCGAGCGCGGTCTCGTACGGGCCCAAGCACGAACGCCTCGACCGGGAGCGAACGGCGACGCTCGCCGCGCGCGAGCTCGACGGTCGCGCCCGCCGCGAGGAGGAACGTCGCTGGATCGGAGTGGGGATCGGCGAAGGCGAGGTTGCCGCCGAGCGTGCCGGTCGCCCGCACGCGCACGTTCGCGACGTCGCGCTCCATGCGCGGCGAGCTCCGGCCAGCCCTCGAGCACGAGCGGTGATCGTTCGATCGTCGCGATGCGTGACCGTGCCGCCGATGCGCAGGCCTCGGGCAGATCGGTTCGATGCGTCCCGAGCTCCGCGATCGGCTTCACGTCCACGAGGTGCCCGAATGCGGCGAAGCCGAGCTTCATGAGCAGCAGCAGCTCGGTGCCACCCGCGTAGAGCGCGGCCTCTTCACCGTGCTCCTCGACGAGCGCGCTCGCCTCCTCGATCGAGGTCGCGCGATGGATCGCGAAGGGCGCGAGCCTCGTCACTCCCTGGCGCCAGCCCCGACCAGCTCAGGCTCAGCGCTCATCTCGCCGCTCACCGAGAGCGAGGCCAGCGCCGCATCCAGGCCGGCACCGACGTCGACGGTCGCACCGAGGTCCGCGAGCGTGCGCCCGAGCGCCGCCAGGCCCGCGATCATGAGCATCGGCCGGGCCGTGGCGCCCATGTGCCCGAGGCGGATGATGTTGCCGGCGCCCTGGCCCGCCGAGAACTGGACCCCGTAGCGCTCGCGAGCGTGATCGCGCACCTGGGCGTCGGTGAGCCCATCGGGGACGCGGATGGCTGACACGCACGGGGAGGCGATCGACTTGCTGCGCGGCCAGGGCCGCAGGCCCATCGCCTCCACACCGGCCCAGCAGGCCTCGAAGACGCGCCGGTGCCGGGCGATCGAGGCCTCCAGGCCTTCGGCCAGCAGCTCGTCGGCACGCCGCGTCGACGCCGTGCAGGTCGGACACCGACGGCGTGTACGGGAAACGGCCTTCGCCGTGCCACTTGTCGCGCCAGTCCGTGATGCGAGAGGAAGGAATCGCGCGGCGCATCCGGGTTCGCGTCGATCGCGGCCCACGCCTGCTCGCTCACGGCCAGCAACGACATGCCTGGGGGGCCGCCGAGGCATTTCTGGGGCCCGGCCACGATGAGGTCGAGCTGCCAGTCATCGGGGCGCAGCTCGATGCCGGCGAACGATGAGACCGCGTCCACGATCGTCACCGCACCATGGCGGCGCGCCACGGGCCGATGTCCGAGACCGGGTTGAGGGTCCCCGAGGGCGTCTCCGAATGGACGACCGACACCACCGTGATGCCTGGATGCGCGGTCAGATAGGCGTCGACCGCCTCGGCCGTGACGGCGTCGTCGTAGGGCACCTCGATCTCGTGGAGCTCGGCGCCGATGGCGCTCAGCCAGTAGCCGAAGCCCTTGCCGAAGACCCCCGACACGAGGTTGAGGCACCTCGTCCCGGGCCGGACAAGGCTGCGCGCGGCCGCCTCCAGGCCAAGGATCGCCTCGCCCTGCATGAGGATGATCTCGTGGCTCGGGCTGCCGTAGATGCGACCGATCTTGTCCTCGGTGGCGCGGAAGCGCGCCTTGAAGGCGGGGTCGTAGTGGTAGGCGATGGGCGCCCCGAGCGCGGCCTTGACGCCGCTCGAGACGTCGTTGGGCCCCGCGCTCAGGGTCAGGTCAGCTGGTCCCATCACGGGCCTCCTCTTCATCCACGCTCGTCGACCGCCATCGACTCACCGCTCACCGTCAGCCGCTCGTCCGTCGGTCGCGAAGCGCGCCTCCAGGCAACTCGGCCGCCTGCTTGACCATGTGCCGACTGACGGCGCCGATGATGCCCGCTCCCATCTGCGCGGCTCGGCCCTGGATGTCGAGGTCGCTCGTCATCCGGACCCGCGAGCCTTCGCCCTCGGGCAGGACCTCCATGACGGTCGTGACCGTGGCGCGCTCGGCTCCGCCGGAGGCCTGGCCGGCACCCTGCATGACCGCGCGCCGCGACGCTGCATCCCGCTCGACGATGCGGAGCGTGCCCGCGTAGACGAAGCGCATCGGGCCCGAGCTTCACGGTCACACGGCCCGGGATAGACGCCCTCGGCATCGGGGTGCGTCGATCTCGCCGCCCGGCACGCAGGGGGCGACCTCCTCCAGGTCGAGCAGCCGCTCGATAGGCCCGGTCGGGCGCGAGCGAGATGGTGAACTCGTCGGTGAAGCGCATCAGCGGCTGCCGCGATGGTACGGCAGCCCGAGCGCGGCGGGCAGTCGTGACTGGCGGGCGAAGATGACGAGCACGACGATGACCGACACGAAGGGCAGCATGAAGACGAAGGCTGTCGGGATGTCGATGCCCACCAGCTGCAGCGCCGTCGCGACCGACAGCGACATGCCGAAGAGCAGGGCGCCCAGGATCGACCAGAAGGGTCGGCCACGGGCCAGCATGGCGATGACGATGGCGATGAACCCGGCGCCCCCGGTGACGAAGGGCACGAAGGTCCCGGCCGCGACGATCGACAGGTAGGCACCGCCGACGCCAGCCAGCGTCCCGGCGGTCAGCTCGGCCGCCGTCCGGACGCGGACGACGCTGACGCCCGCGGCGTCGAGCGAGTCGGGGCGCTCGCCGGCAGCGCGGGTGTCGAGGCCCACCGTCGTGCGGCGCATCATCCAGGCCACCAGCACCACGAGCGCCAGCCCGAGGTAGACCGGCAGCGGCTGGCTGAAGAGGCTGGGTCCGAGGATGGGGATGTCCGAGAGGACGGGGATGGCGAACCCCTCCGCGGCGGGCAGTCGGGGGAACGAGCGCGAGAACCACGTCGTGTGCAGCAGGCTGGTGGCGCCCTCGGCCGCGAGCACGATGCCGATGCCCACGACGATCTGGTCCATGCCCAAGCCGGATGCAGAAGAGCACCATGACGAGCGAGACGAGGGCGCCCGCCAGGCCGCCCGCGATGAGTCCCGCCCACAGGCTGTCGGTCTCGAGGCTGGCCACGAAGCCGACGAAGGCGCCGCTCAGCATCATGCCCTCGAGGCCCACGTTGAGGACCCCGGACTGCTCCGCCACGATCTCGCCCAGGCTCGCGTAGAGCAGTGGGACGCCGGCCACGATGCCGCTCACGATGACGGTGGTCAGGAAGGTCGGCGTGAGCAGCTCATCCATGCGACGGGTGCTCATCCGTGCGCCCCGTCGGCCCGCGTGACGCGCGCAGGGGCTTCGGCAGCAGCGGCTCGCCACGCGCGCGCTTGTCGCTGAGGTACTGGGTGCCCACCATGCAGAGCAGCAGGATGCCCATGAAGAGGAGCACGAAGTCGCTCGGGACGGCTGCCCGCCGCGCGGCATAGAGGCCCGCCGATGGACAGCATGCTGAAGAGCGCCGCGAATGGGATCAGGGCCAGGGCGTTCATGCGCGCCAGGAAGACCAGCGGAACCACGGCCAGCCCGTAGGCCGGGTTCCAGTCGGCGCGCATGTAGCCGAAGATGCCCTGGATGTCCATGGCCGCCGCCAGGCCGATGAGGGCGCCGCTGACCAGGAAGGCCACCACGATGAGCCTGCGCACGTCGATGCCCATGTGGACGGCGGCTCGCGGGTTGGCGCCCAGGACGTCGAGACGCGTGCCGAACGAGGTGCGGGCGAAGACGAACCAGGTCAGGAAGCAGACGCAGGATGGCCACGACCACGCCGAGGTGGATGGTCGTGCCGGGCAGATGGGACAGCATCGCCTCGCGGTGGCAGGACGTCCGTCTGCGGCACGGCCGCACCGCCGTCGAAGGGGCCGCTCACCAGGATGACCGCGAGATTGAGGCCGATGAAGGACATCATCAGCGTGGTGACGATCTCGTTGATGCCGTAGCGCGCCTTCAGGAGGGACGGGATGAGCGTCCAGGCGGCCCCCACGACCATGGCCACCGCCGAGAGCAGGAGCCAGCCCACGACGACGGGCACGCTGGCCATGAGCGCCGGCCCCAGACCGGCCACGAACGCCGCGGCGAGCAGGTACTGCCCGTCCATGCCGAGGTTCCAGAGGCTGGCCCGGAAGGCGTAGATGAGGCCGCAACCGATGAGCAGGATGGGCGTCATCCGCGTGATGGTGTCGAAGCGTCCCGACTCACGAGCCACGCCGGCCGTGAGGATGTCCCCGATAGAAGGCCACGGGATCGACGCCCAGCAGCGCCAGGATGAGGGCGGAGACCAGGAGCGCCAGGGCCAGGGGCACGAGCGCCAGCACGAGGGCCGTGGCCCAGCGCGAGAGTCGGCCCGGGCGCTGCCGCTCCGCTCACGGCATCCGGCGTCGCCGCGCCGGCCGTCATGAGGCGGGCACCCCGCCCAGGATGAGCTCGCCGATGCGGATCTCGGCGCCCGGCTCGACGTCCACCGTGCCCACGATGCGACCCTCGAAGAGGACGGCCACGCTGTCGGCCAGGTCCACCAGCTCGTCGAGGTCGGTGGAGATGACGATGATGGCCACGCCCTGGTCGGCAAGGGCTCTGACGCGCTGGCGGACCATGGCCATGGTGCGCACGTCCAGTCCGTGCGTGGGCTTGTTGAAGACGACCACCCTGGGCTCGACCGGACAGCTCCCGGGCCAGGAGCGTCTTCTGGATGTTGCCGCCCGAGAGGGCCCCGATGCGCGTCTCCTCGTGCGGCGTCCGGATGTCGAACTCCTCGATGAGCTCGCGCGCCGCGGCATTGATGCGGGGCCGGTCGATGGCGCCACGTCGCCAGAAGGGCGCCTGGCCGATGCGCTTGAGGACCATGTTGAGGCTCACCGAGTAGGGCGAGACGACGCCCTCGCCGAGTCGGTCGTCGGTGACGTAGCGAAGTCCCAGGCGCTGGCGGGCCGAGACGCTCAGGGCTGCCACGGACCGCCCGGCCACGCGGATGTCCCCGGACGACAGGCGGCGCTGGCCCGCGATGACCTCCGCCAGCGCCTGCTGCCCGTTGCCGTCGACGCCGCCCACGCCCAGGATCTCGCCGCCGCGGACCCTCAGTGAGACTGCCTCGATGCCGTGCTGGCCGGCGTCACCCGCGGCACTGGCATCGATGACCTCGAGCACAGCCGAGTCGCTGAAGGCGCGCCGCTCGCCGCGCCACGCTGGCTTCCTCGCGCAGCTCGGCGATGTCGGTCGCGTCGTCGACCTCGCCGAACATGAGAGCGACGATGCGGCGCTGCAGCTCGTGAGGAGTGGAGGAGGCCATGATGTCCGCCTCGATGGTGCCGACCACGCGGCCCTGGCTGCAGGACCGCCACCCGGTCGCCGATGGCGATGGCCTCGTGCAGCTTGTGGGTGATGAAGATGATGGCCAGGCCGTTGGTCTTCAGCTGCAGCAGGACCTTCTGCAGCTCGGCGATGCCCTGCGGCGTCAGCATCGACGTGGGCTCATCGAGGATGAGCACCCGGGAACCCTTCCAGAGGGCCTTGATGATCTCGATCTGCTGCTGCTGGCCGAGGGCCAGCGCACCCGTCCGGGCCTCGGGGTCGAGGGTCACCCCGAGCATGGCCGAGAGATCGGCGAGTCGGACCCGTGCGGCACGCTCATCGAGCACCAGCCCGCGGTTCGAGCCCAGCATCAGGTTCTCCAGCACGGTCAGCGTGGGGATCAGGCTGAGGTGCTGGTAGACCATGCCGATGCCGAGGTCACGGCCGTGGCGAGGGGAGTCCGACACGAACCCGCCGTCCATCCACCCGGATCTCGCCGGAATCGGGCTGGTAGAGGCCCGACAGGATGCTCATCAGGGTCGACTTGCCGGCGCCGTTCTCGCCCAGCAGGCAGAGCACCTGGCCGGGCATGGCCCGCAGGCTGATGCGGTCGTTGGCGACCACGCCCGGGAAGGCCTTCGTGATCTCGAAGAGCTCGACCGCGGGGGGGATGCCCTCCGCGGTCGAGTCGGGGCGCGTGGCGGGCCCAGCGTCGCTCACAGCGAGTGAGCCGGACTCCTTTCGAACAGCCCGCCTCGTGTCCTCATCGCGTTCGCCTAGCTGCCCGCGATGAGGGCGTCGACCTCCTCCTGGGTGACGGTCACGGGCACCTCGATGGAGCCGTCGGCGATGCCGGCCGCGGCCGCCTCGACGGCTGCCCAGGCCTCAGCGCTGATGTGATCGGTCTGGAGCAGCCCGATGCCGCCGTTGGCGGTATCGAGCACGTACTCGGCATCCCCGAAGGTCCCGGCGGCGATGTCGGCGACAGCCTGCTCATAGGCGCCTGCGAAGTCCCACAGGACGGAGGAGAGCAGGACGCCCTGCTCGTCGATGGAGGTCTTGTCGCCGATGACGTCGATGAACCAGGCCTGGTCGGCGCCCTCCGGGGTGTTGGCCTCGACGGCCTGCAGCATGCCGAAGGATGAGCCGTCGCCCATGCCGAAGATGATGTCGGCCCCGGCCGCGATGACCTGCGCGGTGACGCGGTTGCCGCCCTCGGCGTCGCCGTAGCCGAACTCATCGATGAGGGCCTGCTGGAATCCGATGTCCGGGTTCACGGACTTCGCGCCGGCCACGAAGCCGCCGGCCTGCTTGTGCCAGTTGATGTCGTTGGCGGAGAGGACGATGCCCAGGGTGCCCGTCTGGGTCATGCTCGCGGCAAGGACGCCGGCCAGGTAGCCGCCCTCGAAGGCGTCGGTGCTGATGTTGGCGACCAGGTCGGGCGTGGTGGCATCTGGGGCATCGACGATGATGACCGGGATGCCGCTCTCAGCCGCCCATGCGGGTGCCTGCGTGTTGTAGCCGCTGGCCTGGGCGATGACCAGGTCGGCGCCATCCTCGGCCATCTGATTGAGCACCGGTCCGATGTCCTCGTAGCCGGAGCCATCGGCCTGGATGACGGTGCCTCCCACGCTCTCGGCGGCAGCCTGCGCGCCGAGGAGCCCCTGCTCGTTCCAGCCGTAGTCTGTGGCTGCTTCGGGCGAGATGTAGCCGATCTCCGAGACGCCGTCCTGGGCAGTGACCGGTGCTGCTGTCGCGAGCGCCAGTGCCCCTGCCATGACGGCGCCCCAGCGTGCCCGATTCGATCGATGCATGCCTTGACCTCCTGCTTCTGGTGCGTGGAGCGGAGCCGTTTCGCGCCGCGAACGCGGCTCCGGCTGTCGGGCGGGTGCCCGACATTCCCTGACCGCCGCCGTCACATGACGGTATCGGGCATGGCCTCGCCGAAGAACAGCCGGCGGCCGTTCTCGCAGTGGCCTCGCCTGGGCTAGTATGGTGGCCGCGAGTGTTGACAGTCAACACTGGCAGCGGGACCGGGGGCACTGCCGGAGCCATGCCACGCCTCGATAACCTGACCCTCCGCGAGCGTGTCCACGACCACCTCAAGCAGGAGATCCTGGCCAATCGCTACCGGCCCGGGTCGGAGCTCCTGGAGGTGCCGCTCTCCGAGGAGCTGGGCGTCAGCCGGGGCCCCATCCGCGAGGCCCTGCGCAGCCTCGAGTCGGAAGGCCTCGTGCAGATCACGCCGCGGCGAGGGGCGGTCGTCGTCTCCCTGACCAAGCGGGACTTCCTCGAGGCCTACCAGGTGCGGGAGGCGCTCGAGGCTCTGGGAGTCCGCTTGGCGGTGCCGATCCTGAGCGCAGCCGCGCTTGACGATCTTCACGAGCAGCTGGACGTCATGACGCAGCACGCGACTGCCGGTGACGTGGACGCCTTCTTCGACAGCAACGCGAGGTTCCACGAGGCCTTCGTGGAGGCGGCCGGGAATCGCAAGCTTCTCGAGGTCTACCGGCGCTTGATGGCCCAGATGGGGCCCTACCGGCGGCCCTCGGCCCGCCTGCGTGGCAACGTCGAGCGCTCGATCGCCGAGCATCGCAAGATCCTCGTGGCGGCACGCCGGCGCGACGTCGACGGCGCTGTGGCCCAATTGATGAAGCACATCGAGGTGCCGCAGCGCCTGCTGGAGCGGATGAGTGACGAGGAGTTCGCCCGCGCGGTCACTGGGCCGGCCATGTCCTAGCGCCCGTCGGCAGGGGATCACCTCCGATCGCCTTCAACAGGCCCGCGAGCAGGGCGGTCCGGGGAACGATCGAGTCCAGTTCGACGTACTCACCTGGGGCATGGGCTTGGCCACCGATCGGCCCGAGACCATCGATCGTCGGTACACCAAGAGCGGCGGTCGTGTTGCCGTCCGATGCGCCGCCCGTCGCGGCATCGCCGAGCTCGAAGCCGAGCTGCTTTGCCGCCTCCACGGCGAGTCGCACGAGTCGCTCGGACTGCTCGGTCCGCTCCATGGGCCAGTGCCGCGACACCATCTCGATGGTGGTGCTCACGTCAGCAACGGTCGATCGGCTCGCGATGGCCATGATCGCCGCTTCGATGGACTCGAGGTCATGTCGGGTCACGGCTCGCACGTCGACCTCGATGGACGCGTGCTCGGCGACGACGTTCGGTCGCGTGCCGCCGCGGACGACCCCCGCATTGACGGTCACGCCCGGGACGCGCCCGTTCAGCGCGTGCAGCGCGATGACCTCGTGCGCGGCTTCCAGGACGGCGCTGCGGCCGTCCTCAGGTCGTACGCCAGCGTGAGCCGCTCGCCCGTGGACGTCGAGGCGCAGGTCCATCCGACCCTTCCGGGAAGAGACGATGTCGCCGTTCGCTCGGGCCGGTTCGAGGATGAGGGCCACGTCTGCGCGAGCGGCATGCTCAAGGATCACGCTTGTGCTGATGGGCGAGCCGATCTCCTCGTCGGGGTTGGCGATGAAGACGACGCGACCTACCGGAAGCCAGCTGGCAGCGGGCCCAGCATCGGAGCGCGCCGATCGAACGTTCGCGATCTCCCGCAGCGCCGCGAGCGCGTAGAGGCCGGTCAGGAGCCCAGCCTTCATGTCACTGACGCCGGGACCATAGGCGCGACCGTCGCGGATGGTGAACGGCCGCTCGGCGACCGTCCCCGGATCGAAGACGGTGTCGAGGTGCCCGATCAAGAGGACGGACGGTCCCGACGCGTCGCCCTCGAACGTGCCGACGATGGTGTCGCCGAGGTCCACGTTGGCGTGACGGATGACGGACGCGCCGAGCTCTTCGAGTCGATGTTGCGTCCACGTGCCGACCTCATCGACGCCGGCCTTGCTGTACGAGCCACAGTCGACATCCACCAGTCGTTGGAGGTCATGCAGGTACGCGGGCAGTGCGGCCTCGCTGGCCTTCCTGAGCCCCTCCAGATCGGCATGTGTCATCTACGAGCCCGCCCGTCGTCCGATGAGGAGGATCACGCCCGGATGCTACCCTCGAACCGGTGATGGCCTTGCGGTCGGCGCTGTTCGTCATCCTCGGGTCCGTGCTCGTTGGCTCGACCGCCCTGCCCGCGGAGGTGCATGCATCACGGGAAGCACCGGCCGCGCGCGTCAGCCCACCGTCGCTCGAGCGCATGGTCGGGCAGAAGCTCATGGTCACGATGGCGGGCTCGAGAGTGAGCCCCGCGCTGGCTCGCCGGGTCAGGCTGGGTGAGATCGGCGGCGTCGTCCTCCTCGGCTGGAACATCACGACGCGGCCAGCCCTGAAACGTCTCACTCGAGCGCTCCAGCGCGCCGCGGCCGAGGGGGGACAGCCGCCGATGCTGATCGCCGTCGATCAGGAAGGTGGCTCGGTCAAGCGAGTCCCGTGGGCCGCACCCACGCTGTCCGTGCCGGACATCGGTCGCGTCGGCCGCAGGCAGGTCGCCCATGCGCAGGGCGCGCTCACCGGGGACGACCTCCGTCGTCTCGGCATCAACGTCGACCTCGCACCCGTCGCCGACATCCCTCGCTCGACGGCCTCCTTCATGTACCAGCAAGGTCGGACCTTCTCGTTCGATGCGCGACGCACGGCGACTCTGGCTGCGGCGTTCGCCTCGGGTCTCGCGTCGCGCGGCGTCCTCGCGACGATGAAGCACTTCCCCGGGATCGGGCTGGCGATCGAGAACACGGACCGCGGCGTGGAGACGATCACTGCGTCGCGGGCAGCTCTCCGCCCGGATCTGCGCCCCTACCAGCTCGCCATCGAGCACGACATCCCACTGATCATGCTGTCCAACGCCACGTACACCGCCTACGATCGAAGGAACGCGGCGGGCTGGTCGCACGCCATCGCGGTCCGGCTCCTCCGAGAACGTCTCGGTTTCGACGGCGTCACGATCACCGACTCCCTGAACGGGACGGCGCACGCCCGCGGCCGGACGGTGGAGGGCCTCGCCATCCGCGCCGCCAAGGCGGGGACGGACATGATCCTGGTGACCGGCTCCGCGAGGTCGTCGTCCAGGCTCTACCGAAGGCTCCTGGCCGAGGCCAGGGATGGGTCCATCCCACGGGCCACGTTGCAGGCCTCGTATGGGCGGATCCTCGCCCTCAAGGAGCCTCTCGGGGTCACCCGACCGTGATGGTCGCGGTCATGTTGGGGTGGAAGCTGCAGGCATAGGTGAACGTGCCGGCCGTGTCGAAGGTATGGCTGAACGTGTCTCCCTCGGCGAGCGCACCACTGTCGAAGGACCCGTCGCCAGCGGTCACCGTGTGCTGCGTGCCGTCCTGGTTCGTCCACGTGACCGTCGTGCCGGCGGAGACCTCGACCGAGGCTGGGTCGAACGCGAAGCCCGAGATCGTCACTGCGGCATCGCCGGCTGGCGCCGAGCAATCGGCCGGCACCGGCTCGAACCCCGCATACGACACGGGCCCCTGCGCCGGATCGACCGAGACGAGGACGCCCTGTCCGATGCCGGCATCCGGGCCGAACGCTGGCGCCGCGATCACGAGCTGTCCGTCCGCGTCGAACCCGATGTGGACCGGATACGGCAGCTCGGTCACGACCGGCTCGAGAGGTGTCGGGACCCGTCTGGCGCACGATCCGTCCGGTGCCCGGAGGCATGTCCGGCACGCCTTCCGCGAACCCGGTCGCCATCTCGGCCGCATAGAGCACCCCATCCGGTCCGAGCTCGACGTCGGTTACCACGGTGAGCCCGGTCCAGGCGTCGCTGACCGTTCCGTCCGGCGCGACCTTCACCACCTTCGAAGCACCATCCCCGTAGGGCGCCGCGGTCTCGTGGCCCACGAAGGCATTGCCTTCAGCGTCCACGGCGATGCCGGTGGGCACGAGATGGCCTTCGGACAGGTCGGCGACCATGGCGATGTCACCGTCCGGCGTGACGCGGATGAGCTGTCCGCCCACGGCCTCCGACAGGAGCAGCGCATCGCCGGCAGGCTCAAGATCGAAGAGCGAGCCGTCGGAGCCGTAGTCAGGTGGGACGAAGGCGGGCGGGTTCTGTGGCAACCAGGTCGTGATGTCCGCGACGAGCGTCATCGTCCCGTCGTCGTTGAGCCTGAACACACCGCTGAACGATGACGGCGAGAAGTTGGACGGGCCGGCACCGCTCAACAGGGCATAGGCATCCTCGCCCAGGAACTCGACGTCCATGGCGCCCCAGATCCAGCCGGCCTCCTCCCAGAGCAGGGACACCAGTCCCTTCACGACCGGGGTCGCGCAGCCGTCGGCGATCGTCGCGATGGACGACGAGAGGCCGATGTCCACGGTGAAGCCCGGGAAGTCCGCGATATGCGTGTCTCCGCCGTGGCCGGCCAGCGCCAGGTAGAGCGTGCCATCCGGGGCCCAGGCGAAGCCCCGCGGGTTGGTGAGACCCGCGACGACCGTGGTGATCCCGGACTCCGTCGCAGCCGGGCTCTCTTCCTGTGCGGCCACGGGGGTCAGGGTCGCCAGCGACAGCAGCACGCCGACCGCGCCTGCCACCATGAGTCGTGCCGATGATCCGCGCATCGGGAGCGCTCCTTCCGCCCCCCATGATGCGAGCGACCTCTGGGCACGCTTGCACCGGGCGCCACGGCTGGATGAAGCCTCGGGGGCTCGCCAGCCGCCCAGATCGGACTCTCCGGGTCGGACCCTACGCCGTCCGCCGAGCGGAAGTCAACCGATCCCGGGTGCCTCGTGATCGCGGCTCGGTGTCGCCGAGTGCTGAGACTGCCTCCATGAATTCTTCCACGGCCCGCTCCCAATCTCGCAGGCCTGCCGCATGCCGGCGTCCCGCCGCGCCCAGCTGCGCGCGTCTGCGGCGAGCACTGTGTGGCTCGTTCGGCGCATCGACGAGCAGCTGGCGTAGCGCTCTGGCCAAGGCGGCGTCGTCGCCGGGAGGGACGAAGATGCCGGCCTCTGGCGGGACAGTGTCGGGGATGGCGCCAGCCTCCGTCGTGACGATCGGGAGACCCCTGGCCATCGCTTCGGTCAAGGCCATGCCGTAGCTCTCGTGGAAGGACGGGAGCACGAAGATCGAGCTCGCCAGGTACAAGGCCTCGATGGCGTCCTGGCCAAGCTCCCCCGGGAAGACGATGCGCTCACCCAGATCGGCGTCATGAACGCGAGCCTGTACCCGTTCGGCATAGGCCGGAGACCGCGTCAGGCTTCCCGCACAGACGCACGTCCACCGGACATCAGCGAGTCGCGTCAGCGCCCGCACGAGCACGTGCTGGCCTTTCCCCGGAGTGACCGATGCCACGCAGAGGAGCTGTGGCGGAGCACCGGGTGGCTCGCCCCTGGCGGGTGGGGCACGATCGGTCCCGGGTGGCACCGTCCTGATCGACGCTGGGTCGATCGCCCGATCCCGCACCCTGGCTGCGGTGAACGAGCTCGTGACGATGACGCCGGCGCTGGCTGCCAGAGCCTCCCGTTCGAGCTTGAGCAGGTGCGCACGTCGTGAAGGCTCCAGCCCCGGTTCGTCGGCCGAGGGCAGATGGACCAGCGCCAGCACCGTGAGGCGTCCCTTGTGTGCGCGGACCACGTCCGGCGAGCGACTCATCGCCAGGCCGTCGATGACGACGCGCGCGCCATCAGGGAGGCGGCGCAGCGTCTCGTCCAGGCTGGTTCGGGCATGCCGACCGTCGTTGGGAGCCCCCGCCCCGAGGCTGTGCACCGAGATGGCCCAGCCGCGACGACGCAGACCCTCCACGATGCGGGCGTCGTACAGGTAGCCACCCGTGCGCTGATCGGGTGAGCCCGGGACGACGAAGTGCAGCTCGGGCGCGGTCACACCTCGCCTTCGTAGCTGGCCCAGGCCACGGGCGACTCCGTGAGGGTGACGCGCAGCGACGCCATGCCGCGCGCACCTTCCCCGAGCTTGCCGTCGTGGATCGCCTGGACCAGGCGGTCGAAGATCTCACGGGCGATGAACTCCGTCGTCGTATTCCGGCCGACGAACGCAGGCTCCTCGTCGAGGTTGCGGTAGCGAAGGTCCGCCAGGACGGTCGCGACCTCCTCGCTCGCTCGACCGATATCGACGACGACGCCATCGTCGTCCAATCCGGGACGACTGAACGTGACGTCGAGGACGTAGGTGGCGCCATGGAGTCTCTGGGCCGGACCGAACAGCTCGCCGCGCAAGCTGTGGGCGATCATGAAGTGGTCTCGGACCGTGAGGCGGTACACGTCGGGCTCCTGGCCTCCTGGCTACGTCCCCTGGTAGCGGATGCGGTGACACAGGGCCGCTGGCGGATCGTGGCTCAACCGCGCCATCACTTCAGGGAGCTCCTCGAACGGGCTCTCACCCGTGATCAGCGCGTCAAGCTCGGGCGCCCGCAGGAGCTCCAGGGCCAGGCCCATCCGTCTGGCTCGAGTCCAACGCGGGGCTCGGTCAGGGGGATCCGCCCGACCTGGCTGCTTCGCAGAGTCAGACGCCTCGAGTGGAAGGCCTCACCCAGCGGCAGGGACACGCTTTGCCTGCCATACCAGCTGGCCTCGACGACCGTGCTCTCGACACCGGCGATGAGCAACGCGGCACGCAGCCCATCAGCATGCCCGCTGGCATGGACCACGACGTCCGCATCCGCGCCCAGCGGCGGCTCGGTGACGAGCGGGATGTCCATCGCACGGGCCGCTGGCGCACGCTCCGGGATCGGGGTCGACGACCGTCACCGCGGCACCAGGTACGCGCCGACACAGCCACGCGACGAGCAGCCCGACGACTCCTGCGCCGATCACCACGATGCGGTCTCCGACCGTGGGCTTCGCGTCCCACACGATGGTGACGGCCGACTCCATGTTGGCAGCCAGCACCGCCCGACCCGGGGGCACGTCCGGTGGGATGGGCGCCACCTCGTCGGCGGGAACGCAGTACACGTCCTGATGGGGGAACAGGCAGAACACGGTGCGGCCCACCAGATCGCTCGACGCTGAGTCTTCCAGGACCTCGCCGACACTCGCGTATCCGTACTTCACCGGACCGGGGAACTGGCCTTCCTGGAACGGCGCACGCATGGCGAGATACTGGGAAGGCGGCACTTCCCCCCGAAACACGAGCGCTTCGGTCCCGCGGCTGATCCCCGAGTAGACCGCCCGCACCAGCACCTGCCCCGGCTGCCTCGGGGCAAGGTCGGCCTCCACGATCTCTCCACGACCCGGGACCTGGATCCAGAACTGTCGCGACGTCAAGGGCTTCGACATGGGAGGACGCCCGGCGGGGTTTGTCAGCCGCCGCATTGTAGGTCCTGCACGGGGCGCCCCTTGGCCGACCTCGCGTAGGCTGTCAGCTGCGGGATGGTGGCGCTGTCAATTCACGTCGCCCCCGTTCGTCGTTGGGGTGATGGCGGCATGAGGTCGCCACGAGAGAGGTCAAGGAGCAGGTCATGAAGTACGCGATCCTCATCTACGACGAGAACACGGCCAACCCCGCCCGCACCCCCGACCCCGCGGTCTGGGGCCAGGTCATGGCCGAGTACAACGTGTTCACGAAGGCAGATCACCGACGCCGGCATCTACCTGGGCGGCGAGGCGCTCCAGCCGCAACCCGACGGCGACGACCGTGCGCGTCCGCGACGGCAGGACGATGACGACCGACGGTCCCTTCGCCGAGACCAAGGAGGGCCTGGGCGGCTTCTACCTCATCGACGTGCCGCGACCTCGACGAGGCGCTCGCGTGGGCGGCCAAGTGCCCGGGCTCCTGGTACGGGACGCGTCGAGGTGCGACCGGTCGTGGACTTCGAGCGAGTACGACCCATCCGCGAGCCCAGGCCAGCGACCGTCGGCGGCGACCTGACGCACGTCCGGCCGCGCGACGCGTGACCGGCGCCGTCACGCCCGGAGCTCGTCGACCGCCTGTTCCGCGAGGAGTCGGGACGGGCGGTCGCGACGCTCATCCGCCAGACCGGCGACTTCGACATCGCCGAGGAGGCCGTCCAGGACGCCTTCGTCGCGGCGCTCGAACGGTGGCCGCGGGACGGGCTGCCCGGCCAGCCCGGCGCGTGGATCACCACGACGGCCCGCAATCGGGCCATCGACCGCCTCCGTCGGCATCGACGCCTGGCCGAGAAGGCCGAGCGGCTGCCGCGCGAGGCGGTCATCGAGGCCGAGCGCGAGCCGATGTCGAGGCCATCGTCGTCGCGCGCGAGGAGGCGGACCACCCCATCGTGGACGACCGACTGCGGCTCATCTTCACCTGCTGCCACCCGGCGCTGGCGCTCGATGCCCGCGTCGCGCTGACCCTCCGGACGCTGGGCGGCCTGCAGACGCCGCGATCGCCCGCGCGTTCCTCGTGCCGGAGCCGACGCTCGCGCAGCGCCTCGTCCGCGCCAAGCGCAAGATCCGCGACGCCGGCATCCCCTATCGCGTACCGCCCGACCACCTCCTCCCCGAGCGCCTCGATGGCGTCCTGCGGGTCCTCTACCTCATCTTCAACGAGGGCTACGACGCATCCTCCGGCGACGAGCTCATCCGCACGGACCTGTCGGCCGAGGCCATCCGACTGACCCGCGTCCTCGCGGAGCTCATGCCCGACGAGCCCGAGGCGCCTGGGCCTGCTTGCGCTGCATGCTGCTGAACGACGCGCGCCGCGCGGCTCGCAGCCGTGACGGGGAGCTCGTGCTCCTCGAGGACCAGGACCGCTCCCTGTGGGACGGCGCGTGATCGAGGAGGGCCGGCAGCATCTCGAGCGGGCCTGGCGTTGCCCGTGCGCCGGGCCCCTACGCACTCCAGGCCGCCATCGCGCTCGCCCACGACTCGGCGACGACGTACGCGGACACTGACTGGCAGCGGATCGTCGCGCTCTACGCGACCCTGGCGCTCGTGGAGCCCGGCCCGGTCGTCGAGCTCAACCGCGCTGCGGCCGAGGCGATGGCGCTTCGTGGCCCCGGACGCGCCCTCGCCCGGATGGACGCCGTCGCGGACGCCCTCGACGACTATCCCTACCTGCATGCGTCGCGAGCCGACATGCTCCGGCGCCTGGGTCGCCGCGATGAGGCGCTGGTCGCCTACCGCCGGGCCCTCGATCTGACTGGTAACGCGAGCGAGCGGCGCTTCATCGAGCGGCGCATCAGCGAGCTGACCTGAGCCTGACCCTCACGGACCCGTCCATCAGGTCCGAGGCTCCGCACGGCGCCCGCGCAGCACTCGGTGGATCGCCCGCGCCGGCACGCCCAGGTAGAGCGCGATGATGAGATAGAGCCCGACACCGATGGCGGGGAACAGATAGCCGACCGGGATGGCCACCCCGTAGAAGGCCAGGCTCACCGGTGCCATCGAGGCCCGTAGATGCTCTTCTGGCACACCTTCCTTGACGAGACGTCGACCCTCGATCCCGTAGCGTGCGAACGCGACCATGGCCAGATCGAGGAGCAGAAGCACGATCCCGTAGAAGAGCACGGCGACCTGCTCCGCCTCGCGCACGCTGATGAACTCCCCGATGAGCTTGGTCGGGAAGGGCAGAAAGGCAGCGAGCAGGAGCACCACGAGGTTGATGCGGAAGAGGATCGAGTCGCCGGTGCGCAGCATGGCGGTGACAGCTGAGTGGCGCAGCCACATGACGCCGATGGTCATGAAGCTGGTGAGGTAGGCGAGGTAGGCGGGCCACTCGGCCAGGATCGCGGCGCCGAGGTCCTCGTGAGCCGTTTCGGAGACGCTCAGCTCGATGACGAGGAGCGTGATGGCGATGGCGAAGACACCATCGCTGAATGCCTCGAGCCGCCCGAGCGGCAGCTCATCCTCGTCCCGCCTGTCGTTCCGCATCTCACCTCAGCCTGACGAGACGCTCGAGCCCCGCCAAACCGTGGTCAGGTTGGTCGTCGGACCGGTGCCCGATACTCCGCGTCCGTGACCTGGCCGCCCCACTCGATCTCCGGGCCCTCGGCTGGCGTTTCCGACATCGCGAGGTGGGTCATGAAGTGCTCCGGCGCAGCGCCATGCCAGTGCCATTCGCCAGGCGCCGTGTGGACCGTGTCGCCGGCCACGATCTCGAGGAGCACTCCGCCACGGGCCTGGCATCGGCCGACGCCGTCCGTGACGTGCAGTGTCTGGCCCATGGCATGCGCGTGCCACGCGTTCCGTGCGCCAGGTGCGAAGCGTACGAGGTTGACCCTGATCCGCGACGGTGCCTCGCCTCGGGCGAGGACGTCGTACCAGGCATCCCCGGTGAAGGTCTCCGCGGATGCCCTGGAGGATGGCTGTCTTGGCTGGAGCTTCATGTCACGCACTCCTTGGAGCCTTGTGTACAGGGCCGACAGCGTAGCCGCCGCCGGCTCCACGCGTCTTCACCGCCGTCCACGGGCGTGGAGGAGAACGGATGCAGTGCGCATGCGGGACGGCAAGATCCGAGACGTGAGACCGACGCTCGAGGCGACTGCGCCGGCCCCGTCGGGATACGGCGCCGCACGGTCGGCGTCGCTCCCGCCTGAAGATAGCGGGCCGACCTCGATCGGCTGGCGGCGATACGCGTCGGAAGCGGCCCGCAGGGTCCGGCGCGTCCTGTGATTGCGGCGGGATCCGCAGCTAGGACTCGACGTGCAGACAGATGGCCTTGGTATGGAAGACGAGGTCCGTGTCGTCGAGGTTCTCCATGCGGACGAACCAGTCGAGCCCGAGCGGGGATCGCGGGGCATTCGTGTTCACGCGGTACTGGTGCCCCTCGAACTCCGAGCTGACGGCGTAGCCGCCGCCGGTCAGGAGATCGCCTTCGTTGCAGGAAGCTGGCAACGTCCGCAACCGACCGGGCCGGACGAGCTCCTCGGTCTCCACGAGGTATGTGGTGATCAGCGGTGTGGCGGCAGGGGTGCCCGGCTCGCCCTGCGGACCTGGCTCGCCCTGCGGCACCTGGCTCACCCTGGGCGACCCTGCGGCCCGGCCTCGCCCTGAGGACCCGGCTCGCCCTGCGGCCCGGCCTCGCCCTGCGGACCCGGCTCGCCCTGCGGCCCTGGCTCGCCCTGCGCTCCAGCCGCCCCGTCGGCACCAGCAGGCCCCTGCGGTCCCGGCTCGCCCTGCGGACCTGGTTCACCCTGCGCTCCGGGCTCGCCCTGCGGACCTGGTTCACCCTGCGGACCTGGCTTCACCCTGCGCTCCGGGCTCGCCCTGCGGACCTGGCTCGCCCTGGGGTCCGGGATCCCCCTGCGCTCCGGGCTCGCCCTGCGGCCCGAGCTCGCTGAACTGGATCTGGGTCGCGTCATCTGCGCATGGCCGGGCCGGCTCCGCTCCCTCCGCCACGTTGACAAGGAGGCCCGCCGGGCTGATGCAGCCCGAGTAGGTGACGCCGTTCGCGGCGACCGGCCCGCCGCTTCCGATGAGCGTCGCGACGACAGCCACGGCTGGCAACAGACCGGCGAACCGCCCACCAGGCAGCCTGACGGACCTTCCCTTCGAGACGCTCACGGTGCCCTCCCTTGCGACCATCCTGATGATGACCCGATGAGTATCCACGATGCCCGTCGCCGTGGGTAGGCGATCCAGCGGGTCGGTGGGCATATGGACTCGACAGTCATCCGCCAGCCATGGCCCTCCCGCCCTCCGGGCTGCTCTCCGCGACGGCCTGCTCGATCTCGTCGACCGGAGGCGGCAGCGCCTCGGCCGGCCGGACGTGGTCCAGCCAGGCCGTGAACAGCGATGCGACCGCCGCGAGGATGGGGACGCCGAAGACGGCACCGAGAGGCCCGGCGACGGCGCTGCCCGCGAACACGGCGAACAGCACGACCAGCGGGTTGAGTCCGACGGCCGAGCCCATGACCCGCGGCGAGATGACGTTCTGGATGAGCAGCCAGCCGACGGCCATGACCGCCACCACTGGCACCATCTGGTCGGGTGCGAAGACGAAGGTCACGAGGACGAGCGGGATCCAGGAGACGAGCTGCCCGAAGAAGGGGATCGTCTGGAGCAGCATCGTGGTGACCCCGATGAACGGGACGAACGGGATGCCCAGCAGGACCGCCAGGGCCCCGACGAAGACGCCGTAGAGGAAGGCCAGGCCGAACTGACCGCGGATGAAGCCGCCGAAGGAGCGATGGATGGCGAGGGTGAGCGCGTCGTAGAGCGGCAGCCTGTCGGGCGGGATGATGCGGCGCGTGAAGACGAGGAGGCTGGCCTTGCTGGCGACCATCACGGCGGCGATGAAGACGATCGTCGTCCCGATGGTCACGACCGTGAGGCCGCCCCCGAGCGCCCCGGCAAGGATGTCCTCGAGCTCCCTCCGGGCGCTGGCGACGAGGTCGTCGACGAGCTGGATGACGTCGATGCCGAGGCCTACCTCGATCGCCCAGGCCTGGAACTCCGTGAGGGACGCACGGAAGGTCTCACTCACCAGGGGACCCTGCTCGACGACCTGGCCAAGCGAATCCGCGAATGAGAGTGCGATCACGCCCAAGATGACGATGGCTGCGCCCGCGACGAGCACGAAGATCAGGGCCACGGCCGGCCCCCGGGTGATGCGCGGAACGTGGTCCACGAGCCAGGTGACCATCGGATCGAGCAGGAATGCCAGCAGCCAGCCGATGAAGAACATGATGGCGACCACCCGGAACGGTGGCCACATGTCGCGCACGAGGGCGACGGTCATCAGCGTGAGGACCACCGGGGCCAGGTAGATGCCGACCGAGATCGCGCGTCGCTCGCGGGCGCTCAGCGCCAGCCCGCCAGGCCCCTGCGCATCGGAGGACCGCCGCTCCTTGGTCGCCATCCTCTCACCTGCCTCCCGGTCGATCAGCATCGACCCCCGCACCCACAACTATATGTCGGTCGTTTCGCCCGACCAGGCTTCCATCCCGCGCGCCGATGTGTATCAGGGCGACAGTGGCACCCTCTCGATGACGACCTCGCAGCCGATGGTCGTGTCCGACGCATCGACGACGGCGCGATCGCGCTCGCCCGGCCCGCAGTCGATGACGTCCGGGCTGCCATCCAGCCATGCCTCGACGATGTCGTTGCCCCGACCGGACCGGATGTCGTCCTCTCCGCCGCCGCCCCGGACGACATCTCGTCCGCGACCAGCGGTGAGCGTGTCGTTGCCGCCGCGCCCCACGAGGAGGTCGTGACCGGCGGTGCCCGACAGCCGGTCGGCTCCGGCCGTCCCGATGACCTCGGGTCCGCCAGCGATCGACCGGGCTGCACGTTCGGTCCGTGCCCGGAGGCCGCTGGCAGCATCGAGCTCGGTGCTCAACAGCACGTAGTCGCCGCCGCCGGCCGATGCCGAGCTTGCCGATGCGGGCGGACCAGTGCGGGTCGCGGGCCGCGGCCCATCGGCAGCGGGACCGACGCCCATCGCCAGGGTCGATAGGCCGATGGCCAGGACACAGGCCACCAGCGCGACCGGGGCCCTCGTCACGGGCGCGTCCGAGAGGATCCTCCGGAGCCGGCGCTCGAGGGTGTCGGCCGCATCGATGCCGGTGGCCAGGGACGGCGAGCGTGACGACGGCCCGGCCAGCAGCTCGATGACCGCCAGCAGGGCCCGGGCGTACGAGCGAGGTGCGCCGCCCAGACGCCTGACGACGAGGGCGTCACAGGCGACCTCCTCGGCGAGCCGCAGGTCGCGGCGCGCCCACCACACGACGGGGTTCCACCAGAAGGCCACGCAGGCGAGCCACTCCAGCCAGCGGACCAGGTGGTCCCGGCGTTTCACGTGCGCCAGCTCGTGGGCGAGGACCCAGCACAGCTGCTCGGCCGGCACGCTGCCGATGAGCGCGCCCGGGAGGACGATCCGCACGCGACGGCCCAGCCACCACGTCAGCGGCGACAAGTGCGCGCTTGACAGCAAGATGGTCGGCGCCGACCGGAGCCCGAGCCGCCGGGCTGCCTCGGCCGCCAGGTGCAGGACATCGTCCGGTGCGTCCGTCGAGGTGCTGCGCACGAGCCGGTCGAAGGCACGGATGCGGAGCACGGAGATGACCAGGACGAGGCCGCTTCCGAAGGCCCAGGCGAGGATGAGCAGGCTGGTCCCGGGTCCGGCGAGCCAGCCAGCGAGCGCCTCCCAGACCGAGAGCCCCGTGGCCGCCGCGATGGCCGGGGTGCCACTCGGGTCCCCGGTGACGGCCTGATCCGGCCCCGGCAGGAGGGGCAGGACGACGATCGGCGGCGTGACGACCTTGAGGAGCACGAGCACCCAGAGCGCGTGGGCGAGAGTGGGATAGCGGCCGCGCCGGTGGACCAGCGAGGCGAGCACGGCGAGGAGAGCCGAGAGGACGAGGTTGCTGAAGGCCACCTGCGCGAGCAGGCTCGTCATCGGCCGCCCCTTCGTGGCGCGGCGTCCTCGTCCAGGATCCGGCGCAGGCGCTCGATCTCCGTCCTCGAGAGGCGCCGCTCCTCGATGAGGTGCGTCACGAGGGGCGCCAGCGACCCCCCGGTGAGCCGCTGGGCGAGCGACTCGAGCTGGCCTGCCGCGTAGTCCTCCCGCGTCATGGTCGAGGCGAAGAGCTGCACGCCGAGGTCCCGCTGGCGGCGGACGAAGCCCTTGTCCTCGAGCCGCTGCAGCAGCCGCTGGACCGTGCCGTGCTGGGCCTTCTCGGATCCGGGGTAGAGCCGCTCGCGGACGCGGCGGGCGGTCAGCGGACCCTCATCCCAGAGCAGCTCCATGACCGAGAGCTCGGCGTTGGCGAGGGCGGGTCTCATCACCATCCGGGCCATCATACCCGCGGGACGACAGCTTGTCGTGCATCAACGACAGATTGTCGTAGACATACGACAACTTGTCGTATATCCTTGCGGACGCTCCCACCCGGGAGGCTCCAAGCCAAGGAGGAAGGGTCCGATGCCAAAGCGGAGACAGCTCATCGTCACGGTCGCTCTCGCCACGCTCCTGGTGGCGGTTCTCGCGCCAGGCGCGGCCGCTCACCCAGGGCACCGCATGCGCCTGCGCGCGTTCGACAACATCTGGATCGACCTGAAGAACGCCGGCGTCTTCACGGCGGCCCCCGGCGACCGCGACCTCATCGTCGGACTGGGAGGAGACGACATCCTCGCGGCCGGCGACCTGCACGACCACGTCCTGGGCGGTCCCGGTGACGACACCATCGATGGCGGCCCCGGGCCCGACCGTCTCGTGGGCGGCAGGGGAGATGACGGCATCCTCGGCGAGGCTCTCCCGAGCGCCATCGCCACCGACCCCCGCGATCCGACTGTCCGGCCCGGTCCATGCCCACGACGAGCTGTTCGGCGGCTACGGCGCCGACCGCCTCAGTGGCGGCCTGGGGCCCGATCACGTCCGCGGTGGTCCTGGGGACGACACCCTCGACGGGGGCGATGGTCGAGACTGGATCCGCGGCGGGCTCGGCAACGACTCGCTCACGGGCGGGCCGGGCCTCGACTTCCTGGCCGCCGGTCCCGGTGACGACACCATCCTGGCCGCCGACGACGGCCCCGACTGGCTTCGCTGCGGCGCTGGCATCGATTCGTACACGGCCGATGCGCGCGACCGCGTCGCGCGGAGCTGCGAGAACCCCATCCCCGCCACGACCGAGGGCACCGCGACGATCGACTGAGCCGCCCTCGACGCGAACCACCGCAGCGCCGGGCCCCCTGCCCGGCGCTCCCGATCGTGCTCGGCCCCGCTACAGTCAGCGTCGATGGCGCTCGCCGAACCGTTCCCCAGCCTCGACGACATCCTTATCTCCATCGGCGAGGGTGGCCGGCGCGTCGCTTCCATCGATGCGGGCGAGGGTGCCGCGGGCAACATCTCGGTCTGCATCGGCTGGCCCACCGAGGTCCGCGGCCGCTTCCCCAACGGGAGCCCATCGAGCTTCCTCTCGCGGCGCCGCACCTCGGCGGGCACGTCCTCATCGTCACGGGCTCGGGCCGCCGCCTCCGCGACATCGCGGCCAACCCGGTGGCCAACCTCGGCGCCGTCGTCATCGCCCCGGACGGGGAAGGGGCCACGCTGTACACGGCGCCGACACGCCTCTTCGAGCGCCTGACGTCCGAATGGAACTCGCACCTGGCCGTCCACGACGACACGGTCGAGCGGACGGGCACGAACTTCCATGCCGTCGTCCACGCCCAGCCGCCGCACATCACGTACCTCTCGCACGTGCCCGCCTACCGCGACGAGGACCACTTCAACCGCCAGGTGCTGCGCTGGGAGCCGGAGACCATCGTGCAGCTCCCGGCCGGCATCGGCGTCCTGCCATTCATGGTCCCAGGGTCTGCCGAGCTCATGGACGCCAACGTGGCCAGCCTCCGGCGCCATCGCATCGTGGTCTGGTCGAAGCACGGGGTCATGGCGCGCAGCGACATCTCGGTCACCCGGGCCGTCGATCGCATCGAGTACGCCGAGGCTGGCGCCCACTATGAGTACATGGACCTCGTGGCAGGAAGCCGCGGGGAGGGGCTCACCCGGGACGAGACGCGAGCCATCGTCGACGCCTTCGGCATCGAGACGACCCTGCCCTAGCGGACAGGGTGCGGCCAGCCGGCTCCCCTTCGGCGGTGACGCCGGGCCCGGCCCAGCGCGGTCCGGATGGCCCTAGCGTCGGCGCTGCGGTCCTGGCTGCCTACGGTGACATCACCGCCGCGCGCCATGCGGGCGCCGTCTCGGGGAACGGGCCCGCAGCGCACGGCGTCCGTTTGGGGGGCTCGATGTCGAGCGGTCCGGAGACGGCGCTCATCGCGCGCCGAGGAGCAGGACCTCGTCGATCGGATCATCGCCGACCGATCCGGGCGCCCCGGCGCCCTGCTGGGCATCCTGGAGGCCCTGCAGAGCCGCGATGCCCACCAGCTACCTGCCCATGGCGACGCTCGAGCTACGTGGCCGAGCGGACGGGCATCCCGCAGTCGCAGGTCTACAGCGTCGCCACGTTCTTCGCGCTCTTCAACCTCGAGCCCCAGGGCGATCACATCGGTGGCCATCTGCCGCGGCACGGCCTGCCACACGCGCGGCTCGCGGCCGCTGCTCGAGCGCGTCAAGCTCCAGCTGGGCCTCGAGGAGAGCGCCGACGAGGCCGACAAGCTCACCCTCACGACGCCCGACCGGCGCTTCACGGTCCGCACCGTGGCCTGCTTCGGGCAGTGCGCGCTGGCGCCCGTCGTCGAGGTCGACCATGCCATCCGCGGCCACGTCTCCGAGCAGGCCCTCATCCGCGAGGTCGAGGCCCTGCGCCGCGAGCAGCCGCCCGGGAGCCGGCCCGGTGAGGATCTCGGACATCGCCGCCTTCAGCGTCGTCCGCGAGGCGGGTCTGGCGAAGCTGCTGCCGGCGCGTCCGCGCATCGCCGTGGGCCTGGGCACCTGCGGCTCCGGCAACGGTGCCGAGGGCGTCTACAACGCCTTCGCCTCCGAGATCGACGCGCGCGGCCTGAGCATCCAGCTGGCCCCGGTGGGCTGCTTCGGGTTCTGCGCCGAGGAGCCGCTCGTCAACGTCTGGTCGCCGGGCCTGCCGCTCCTCATCCTCCACCGCGTCCAGCCCCACCAGGTGGACGACATCCTCACCCGCCTGGGTCAGGGCCAGGCGCCGCCCGCCGAGCACGATCCTGTGCAAGGTCGAGGAGTGGGACCACCTCACCGGCCACATCCGCTACGGCACGGGCTACCCGGACGTGCCGCACTGGCACGAGCTGCCCTTCTTCGAGGGGCAGGTGAAGATCGTCCTGCGCGACTGCGGCCTCATCAACCCCGACGACATCGAGGAGTACATCGCGGTCGGCGGCTACCAGGCCCTCTACAAGGTCCTCATCGACCAGGACCCCCTGGCGGTCATCGAGCAGGTCAAGGCCGCCAAGCTGCGGGGACGCGGCGGGGCCGGCTACCTGACGGGCAACAAGTGGGAGTTCCTCCGGAAGGCGCCGGGTCCCGGCAAGGTCCTCATCTGCAACGCCGACGAGGGCGACCCCGGGGCCTACATGAACCGCAACGAGATCGAGTCCGACCCCCACGCGCTGCTCGAGGGCATGCTCATCGGCGGCTACGTGACCGGGGCCACGAGCGGCATCGTCTACGTCCGAGCCGAGTACCCCATCGCCGTCATGCGCCTCGAGCGGGCCATCGAGCAGGCGCGCGCGTACGGCCTGCTGGGTCGAGGACATCCTGGGCCGCGGCTTCGACTTCGACATCGCGCTCGTCGAGGGTGCCGGCGCCTTCGTCTGCGGCGAGGAGACGGCGCTCATCGCCTCGCTCGAGGGCCGCGCCGGCCGCTCCCGGCCGCGCCCGCCCGTTCCCCGCCGAGCAGGGGCTCGACGGGCAGACCCACGAACATCAACAACGTGGAGACCTGGTACAACATCGCGCCCATCGTCTCGCGCGGGCCGGCCTGGTTCACCGAGACGGGCAGCCCCAAGAGCGCCGGCACGAAGGTCTTCTCGCTCGTCGGCAAGGTCCGCAGCACGGGCCTCGTGGAGATGCCCCTCGGGACGCCCATCTCGAGGTTCATCTACGACATCGGCGAGGGCGGCACGAACGGTCGCGACATCAAGGCCGTGCAGACCGGAGGTCCATCGGGCGGCTGCATCCCGGCCGACATGTTCGACACGCCCGTCGACTACGAGACGCTCGCCCAGCTGGGCTCGATCATGGGCTCGGGCGGCATGGTCGTCATGGACACCGACAACTGCATGGTCGACGTGGCCCGCTACTTCGTCGAGTTCACGCGCTCGGAGAGCTGCGGCAAGTGCGTGCCCTGCCGCGTCGGGCTCGACAAGGCCCTGCGCATGCTCGATGGCTTCACCCACGGCACGGCGACCCACGAGGACCTCGAGGCCCTCGACGAGCTCTGCCGGATGGTCCGCGACACATCGCTCTGCGGCCTCGGCCAGAGCGCGCCCAATCCCGTCCTCACCAGCCTCCGCCACTTCCGCCACGAGTTCGAGGACCACCTCGTGGCGCGGCGCTGCCGGGCCGGGGTGTGCGAGGACCTGGCGCTCTCGCCCTGCGAGAACTCCTGCCCGCTGCACATGGACATCCCGCGCTTCCTGCAGCTCTACAAGGAAGGGCGCGTCGAGGACGCCTTCCTCTCGGTCATCCTCGACAACCCGCTGCCTGCCTCCACGGGCCGCGTCTGCCAGCACCCCTGCGACGATCGCTGCCGGCGCGCCGGCATCGACGAGCCGGTCAATATGCGCGACGTCCATCGGCTCATCGCCGACGAGGTCCTGCTGAGCGACCGGTTCGAGGCAGCATGGTCGAGCGCGTCCGGGAGCTGCGCCGCGAGCCCACCGGTCGTCATGTCGCTGTCGTCGGCGCCGGTCCCACGGGCCTGACCTGCGCCTTCTACCTGGCGCTCTTCGGCCACGAGGTCACGGTCTACGACTCGCGGCCCGCCGCCGGGGGCATGCTCCGTTACGCGCTCCCCGAGTACCGGCTGCCGAAGCGGGTGCTCGACCGCGAGGTCGAGCTCATCGAGCGCATCGGCGTCCAGTTCCGCTTCGGCGTGGAGGTCGGCGAGGACCTCGGCCTCAACGACATCGACGAGGAGCACGACGCGGTCTTCCTGGCCATCGGCACCTGGAAGGAGGCCTGGGTCTACCTGCCCGGCACCGAGCTCGCCGGCGTTCTGCCGGCCCTGCCGTTCCTCGAGGCGGTCTCGAAGGGCGAGCCTGTGCCGGTCGGTGCCAGCGTCGTCGTCATCGGCGGGGGCAACGCGGCCATCGACTCGGCGCGCACGGCCCGGCGCATGGGCGCGGACGTGACCATCGTGTACCGCCGCCAACGACGCGACATGCCGGCCATCCCCGAGGAGATCGAGGCCGCCGAGCATGAGGGCGCGAAGCTCGCGTACCTCGCCGCGCCACATCGCATCGTGGGCGACTCGAGACGGGCATGTCCGGGCCCTCGAGGCCGTTCGCACCCGGCCCGGCGAGTTCGATACCTCTGGCCGTCGCCGGCCCGTGCCCACCGACGAGGTCATCCGCATCGAGTGCGACACGGTCATCCTCGCGGTCGGCGAGACGGTCGATCCCGACTTCTGCCGGGCCTCGGGCCTGAAGGTGCGGGAGGCGGGCACGCTCGAGGTCGACCGCCACACGCTCGAGACGAGCCGGGAGCGCTTCTTCGCGGGCGGCGACCTCATCACCGGGGCGTCGAACGTGTCGAACGCGATGGGCCTGGGCAAGAAGGCCGCCCGCGCCATCGACCGTCGGCTCATGGACCGCGAGGACCTCTCGATGCCCGGTCCCGGAGCTCGTCTGCGCGATGGTCGCGCCGGCCACGCCGGTCGGGCTCGGACGGCAGGTCCCTGGCGAGACGCCGGCCGCCGAGCGAGTGCGGACCTACGACGAGGTCTCCCTGGGTCTCGCTCCAGCCGCTGCGCTGGGCGAGGCATCGCGCTGCCTGCGCTGCGACGTCGGGCGCGCCGAGCGAGAAGGGGATCGCGGCGTGGCCGAGAAGGTGAAGGTCCGCATCGACGGCGAGGTCATCGCCGCGACCACCGGCCAGACCATCCTCGAGGTGGCCCGCGCCAACGGCACGGCCATCCCGGCCCTCTGCCACATGGATGGTCTGACCCCCGTCGGCGCCTGCCGGCTCTGCGTCGTCGAGGTCTCGGGTCTCGGGCGGCTCCTGCCCGCCTGCACCACGCCTGTCGCTGAGGGGCTCGCGGTCACGACGAGCTCGCCGAAGCTGCAGGCCTACCGGAAGATCGCCCTCGAGCTCCTGCTCGTCGAGCGCAACCACATCTGTGCCGTCTGCGTGTCCTCCGGTCACTGCGAGCTGCAGACACTCGCCGAGGAGCACGGCGTCACGCACGTGCGCTATCCCTACGACCACCCGCGCTTCACGCCCGATACGTCGCATCCCCGCTTCGTGCTCGACGATGACCGCTGCATCCTCTGCTCGCGCTGCGTGCGCACGTGCGCCGAGATCGAGGGCGCCCACGTCTGGGACCTGGCCGGCCGAGGCATCGGGCACGCGGCTCGTCTCCGAGCTGCGCCGCCCCTGGGGCGAGGCCACGACCTGCACGAGCTGCGGCAAGTGCGTGCAGGCCTGCCCGACGGGTGCGCTGGCCGAGAAGGGACGGGCCGTCGAGGAGATGCGCAAGCAGGGCTCCGTCGTGGCCGGCCTGAGCTCGATGCGCGAGGGCCGCTGATGGGCCGGGAGTGCCGCTGATGGCCAAGGCGAAGGTCGGCACGTGCTGGCTCGACGGCTGCTCGGGTTGCCACATGTCGCTGCTCGACCTCGACGAGGGGCTCGTCGACCTCCTCGCCCGGGCGGACATCGTCTTCGGCCCGCTGGTCGATGCGCAGGAATGGCCCGAGGGCGTCGACGTGGCGCTCATCGAAGGCGCCGTCAGCAGCCAGGACGACCTGGCGCTGGCCCGGAAGGCCCGGGCGCGCAGCGGGGTCGTCGTCGCGCTCGGCGATTGCGCGGTCACGGGCAACGTGCCCTCGATGCGCAACGGCATCCCGACTCGCGCGCTCCTCGAGCGGATCTACGTGGAGGGCGTGACCGCGGAGCCCGGCGTCCCGACCGATGGCGTCCCGCCGCTCCTGCGGAAGGCCGAGCCGCTGGCATCGGCGGTCAAGGTCGACGTCCACGTGCCGGGCTGCCCGCCTCGGCCGGATGTCATCCTCACCGTCCTCGACGACCTCCTCGAGGGCCGCCAGCCCGACCTCACCCGACGGACCCGATTCGGATAGGCGGGGAGGGGACAGGCTCGTGAGCACCATCACCATCGACCACGTCACGCGCATCGAGGGGCATGCCGCCATCACGATCACCCTCGACGATGCCGGGCAGGTGGCAGACGCGCAGTTCCATGTCACGCAGATCCGAGGCTTCGAGCGCTTCGTCGAGGGACGGCCCTACTACGAGATGCCCGCCATCACGGCGCGCATCTGCGGCATCTGCCCGGTCAGCCACCTCCTCGCCTCGTCGAAGGCCTGCGACGCCATCATGGCCGTGCGTATCCCGACGACCGCCGCGAAGCTTCGCGAGCTGCTCCATTGCGCCCAGATCGTGCAGTCGCACGCCCTCTCGTTCTTCCACCTCTCGGCGCCCGACCTGCTCCTGGGCATGGATGCGGACCCTGCGCGCCGGAACATCGTGGGCCTCCTCGAGGAGCGGCCGGACGTCGTCCGTGACGGCATCGCCCTGCGCAGGTTCGGCCAGCAGGTCATCGAGCGGATCGCCCGGGAGCGCATCCACCCGGCCTGGACGGTCCCGGGCGGCGTCAACGCGCCGCTCGATCCCGGGGCGCGGGACGACGATCCTGGCCGAGCTGCCCGACGCCGTGGCCATCGCCCGGCGAACGCTCGTGCTCTGGAAGGGGACGCTCGACGCGCTTCGGGGACGAGATCGCCTCGTTCTCCAACCAGCCCACGATGTACTGCGGGCTCGTCGGCCCGGACGGCTCGCTGCGGCTCTACGACGGTGCCCTGCGTTTCGTCGACTCGGATGGCGCCATCGTCGCGGACCAGGTGCCGCCCACCGATCACGCCTCCTGGATCGGCGAGGCGGCGGTCGCGGACTCGTACCTCAAGGCGCCCTACTTCCTGCCCCGCGGCTACCCGGAGGGCATCTACCGGGTCGGTCCCCTGGCCCGCCTCAACGTCGCCGACCGCTGCGGGACGCCGGAGGCCGATGCCGAGCTCGCCGAGTACCGCCAGCGACTCGGACGGATCGTGCAGAGCGGCTTCCACTACCACTACGCCCGGCTCATCGAGGCCCTTCACGGTCTCGAGCGCATCGGCGAGCTCCTCGCCGACCCGGACATCCTCAACACGCGGGTCCGAGCGCAGGCAGATGTCAACGAGCTCGAGGGCATCGGCGTCATCGAGGCGCCGCGCGGGACGCTCATCCACCACTACCGGGTCGATGACGGCGGCGCGATGCGCTGGGCCAACCTCATCGTCGCCACCGGCCACAACAACCTGGCCATCCGGGCCGGTGTCCTCCAGGTCGCGCGACGCTTCATCGACGGCGAGCGCATCACCGAAGGCGCCGTGAATCGGGTCTCGGCGCTCGTGCGCGCCTTCGATCCGTGCCTCAGCTGCTCGACCCACACGCTCGGCCAGGCGGCGGTCGTGCTGCGGCTGCGCGTCCGCCGACGGCCGACTGCTCGACGAGGCCGGCACGGTCTAGTCCAAGTCTCCGCGCGGCTGGCGGTCTGCCGGAGATACTCGACAATCGCCGAGCGACACACGATAATCGCGCGCATCATGCCGACCATCCCTAGGAATGAAGAACGAGTCCGGCTGGGTGAGGCAGCTGAGATGTTGGGTGTCAGCCCGGACACCGTGCGACGCTGGACGGCGAGCGGGCTGCTGCCGGCGGAGCGCACCGCTGGCGGACAGCGGACCGTGGCACGCGCGGACGTGAGCCGCCTGGCAGCCGAGCGCCGGCGCGCCGGACGCGACCGTCCGATCGTCGCGCAGAGCGCGCGCAACCGGTTCCCCGGCGTCGTCACGGAGGTCCGTGCGGACACCGCCGCGGCCGTCGTCGAGGTGCTCGCCGGCTCGTATCGTCTCGTCAGCCTCATCACCCGCGAATCCGTGGATGAGCTCGGGCTGGTGCCGGGCAAGGAGGTCATCTGCGTCGTGAAAGCGACGGACGTGATGATCGAGGTGCCCTCGTGAAGGCCCGCATGTCAGCCAGGGGTCCGTTCGCCTGACCTTCGTGACCGGCCACGTCGCGACGCCCGAACCCGACCTGGCACCCGGGCTGCCCGGCACCGGGCGCCTGGCCCGGACCGGGACCGGCCTGCTGGCGGCCATCGCCCTGGCCTTCCTCGGCCTGCCCGTGGCGGCTCTGCTCGGGCGCGCCCTGGGCAGCGGCGCCATCCTGGACGCTCCCGCCGGTGCCCTCCTCGACGCACTCTTCCTGAGCCTGATGACGTCGCTCGCGGCCGTCGTCGTCGGTGGTGCTGCTGGGCTCGCCGCTGGCGTGGGTCCTCGCCCGGCGCTCGTTCCGCGGCAAGGCCTTCGCGGAGACCCTTGTCGACCTGCCCATCGTGCTGCCGCCCACCGTGGCCGGGCTGGCACTCCTGCTGGCGTTCGGCCGGCGCGGCCTGGCCGGACCGACGCTCGAGATGGCGGGCCTTGTGATCCCCTTCACGACCCTGGCTGTGGTCGTAGCCCAGGTCTTCGTCTCGGCTCCGTTCTACGTGCGAGCGGCGCGAGCCGGCTTCCAGGGGGTGGAACGTGAGCTCGAAGAAGTCGCTGCCGTGGACGGCGCCTCCGGAGCGCAGGTCCTGCGCCGGGTCACCATCCCGCTGGCGGCGCCGGCGCTCGGCGCCGGGCTGGTGCTCGCCTGGGCGCGCGCCCTGGGGGAGTTCGGCGCCACGATCATGTTCGCGGGCAACATCGCCGGCCGGACGCGGACGTTGCCGCTCCTCGTCTACTCCGAGTTCCAGGACACGCTCGACTCCGCGGTCGTCGCGGCGGGCGTCCTCGTCCTGGCGGCCATCGGGGTGCTCGTGGCGGTGCGCCTCACCCATTGGCGGGCCGTGCTGCCGGCCTGACAGGTTTCCGAGGAGGTCCAGGCATGGCGTCCACTCATCGATCGCTGACCCTCGCCGGCGCGTTCATCTGCGTCCTCTTCGTCGCTGCACCCGGGCTGGCGCAGGCGCCTCCCTCGAGCCCCGCGCCATCGGCCGTGCCCGAGCCTTCCTGTATCGCCCCACAGCCGGCGGTCGCGGCCCCGGTCGGGGAGCCCGACCAGCCCGACGTGACGGTCTTCGCGGCGGCCTCCCTGACCGACGCCTTCGAGGCACTGCAGGAACCCTGGTCTGCCAGCCACCCGGGATCGGAGCTGGTCCTCTCCTTCGACTCATCGAGCACCCTGCGCGCCCAGATCGAGGAAGGCGCTCCCGTCGACGTGTTCGCCTCGGCAGACACGGCGAACGCCCAGACGCTCGTGGACGCCTGCCTGGCGCCCGGGCCGGTCACGCCCTTCGCCGGCAACTCGCTGACCATCGTCGTCCCGGCCGGCAACCCGGCAGGCGTCACCTCTGCCGCCGACCTCGCTCGGCCCGGGCTCCGCTATGTCGCCGCAGGACCGGACGTGCCCATCACGCGCTATGCGACCCAGGCCATCGAGCGGCTGGCGGCTCTCGAGGGCTACCCGGCTGACTTCGTCGCGGCTGTGACGTCCAACACGATCTCCGAGGAGGACAACGTCCGTGCCGTGCTCGCCAAGATCGAGCTGGGCGAGGGCGATGCCGCCATCGTCTACGTGACGGACGCGGCGTCATCCGACGACGTGGAGGCCATCGCCCTCCCGACAGAGGCCGACGTGCCAGCCACCTACGCAGCGGTCGCGGTGGCCGACGCTCCGGAGCCGGCGATGGGCGCCGCCTTCCTCGAGTTCCTCGCCGGACCCGAGGCAAAGGGCGTGCTCGCCGGCTTCGGCTTCACTGCGATCCCGTAGCCAGCAGGGCGCGTCGCGGCAGGCTCCCTACTGCGGTCGTGCTGCAGTTGTAGCGCCGGCGGCCGTCGTGTCACGCCGTGCGCCTTTATGACCATCGGGAGCCCGGTTCATAGCATGTCGACCTGAGCATCCGGCTCGGCACCCCCAGGCGCGCGGGCCACCAGGATCGGAGGTGGGCACCATGCCCAGAAGGACATTCGCCATCGTGGCTGCGACCGCGCTCGTGGCCACTCTGCTGTCCGGTGGGGTCATCCTCGCCCAGGAGAGCCCTGCGCCGGAGGGTCCGGCAGCCGAGAGCCCCGCCCCGGCCATGAGCGAAGCGCCGGCCATGAGCGAGGCGCCGACCGAGAGCGCCGCCCCGGCCGCTTCGATGGCGGCGGGCACCCACATCGGGATCACCGTCCAGGAGGTCGCAGGTCGTCCCGGCGACGACGACGATCCCGGCGGGCGACCGTGACGTTCGACGTCACGAACGCCGGTCCTGCTCTCATCCATGAGCTGGTCGTGGTGCGCACCGACATCCTGGCGGCGGACCTGCCGGTGCTCGAGGACGGTTCCTTCGACGAGGAGGCCGAAGGGGTCGAGGTGCTTGGCGAGATCGAGGACCTCGCGGTCGGCACGACCGAGTCCCTGACCCTGGAGCTGTCGCCGGGACACCACGTGCTGCTCTGCAACGTGGTCGACGATCCTGACGGGACCCCGTTCTCGCACTTCGGGGCCGGCATGCGTGTCGACGTCGAAGTCGTCGAGGCCGGTGCCGAGAGCATGACCCCTGCCGAGAGCATGGCCCCTGCCGCGAGCGCCGCCCCAGAGGCCAGCGAAGCCCCGGCTTCACCAGCGGCCTGATCCACCCTGCGACCGGCGCCGGCATTCGCGGCATCGGTCGACCGGTCGCCAGCCGTCGAGGCCTTCGTCCTTGGTGACGGGGGCCTCGACGCGTGCGCGGAGGCGCTGGCAGCCCGGTTCCGGTGATCACCCTGATGCATCACCGCTCTCATTTACTTCGATTGGACACCGGGGTCCATCGGTCGTAGCCTGCGCCTCCTGACGCCCCCGGGGCGGCCGCCCCCGGCGATCCGAGGAGGTCCTGCATGAGTGAGTACGCCACGCCCGGCGCCCTGGTGAGCCCGGATTGGGCACGCGAGCACCTCGACGATCCGAACGTCCGCTTCGTGGAGGTCGACGTCGACACTGCGTCCTACTCCCAGAGCCACCTGCCGGGCGCCGTGGGCTGGGACTGGACGAGCCAACTGTCGGACGGCATCCGGCGCGACATCGCGGGCCGCGCGGAGCTCTCGCGCCTGCTCTCGGAGTCCGGCATCGGTCCGGACACGCACATCGTGCTGTACGGCGACAACAACAACTGGTTCGCGGCCTGGGCCTACTGGCAGCTGAAGCTCTACGGCGTCGAGAAGGTCAGCATCCTCAATGGCGGCCGCAAGTACTGGCTCGACAACGACCTGCCCCTGAGCGTGGACGTGCCCAGCTACCCGCCGACCGGCATCGAGCTGCCGGAAGCGGACTTCTCGCTGCGGGCCTACTACCGCGACGTCATCGACCGCCTGGGCGACCCCTCCCTCGCCCTCGTGGACGTCCGCTCACCAGCCGAGTTCAACGGCGAGGTCATCGCGCCTCCGGGCATGACCGAGACGGCCCAACGGGCGGGACATATCCCAGGTGCCACATCGGCTCCGTGGGCGCAGACCGTCAACGAGGATGGCACCTTCAAGAGCGCCGATGCGCTGCGCGAGCACTACGCGGCGAAGGGCGTCACGGCCGACAAGGACATCGTGGCCTACTGCCGGATCGGCGAGCGCTCCAGCCACAGCTGGTACGTGCTCCACGAGCTGCTGGGCTACGAGAGGGTCCGCAACTACGACGGCTCCTGGACGGAGTGGGGCTCGATGATCGGCGTGCCCATCGAGAACCCATCGGCCGCCTGACCGCGCTCAGCGGCTGACCAGCACGACCACAGGCCAGCAACGAAGGAGGACACTGATGGCTCAGCTAGATCGACACCGAGTTCTCACGCGCGCTTGCGGAGAACGAGCGTTACGCCGCCCAGTTCGACCGTTCCGACCTGCCGCTCCCGCCGGGGCGCAAGCTCGCCGTGCTGGCCTGCATGGACGCGCGTCTGACGGTCGAGGACGTCCTCGGCCTGCGCACCGGCGACGCGCACATCATCCGCAACGCCGGCGGCCTCGCCAGCGACGACGCCATCCGCTCGCTCGTCATCAGCCAGCACCTGCTGGGCACCGAGGAGGTCATCGTCATCGAGCACACCGGCTGCGGCATGCTGACGTTCGAGGATGACGCTGTGGCGGCCGACCTGGCCGCCAAGACCGGCGCCGAGGTCGACCTGCCGCTCCAGGCCTTCCCGGACCTCGAGGACAACCTGCGCACCCAGGTCACGCGCATCAAGGAGCATCCCTGGATCAACGACGTGCCGGTCCACGGCCTCATCTACGAGGTCGAGACGGGGCGCCTTCGGGCCGTCGCCTAGCCTCACCCGCCGGGGCGTCCATGCGGCGCCCCGGTCCGCCCGCCACCGTCACCGGACCTGATCGAGGCCTCTTCTTTTCCTAGTCCACGCTGTCGCTAGACTCATCGGATGGAAGTCTCCGCGACGCCCGACCCGGTGGCCATGCTCGCGCTCCTCGGCGACCCCAATCGTCGCCGTCTGTACGACCTCGTGGTCGCGCGCCATGCGCCCGTCGGGCGGGACGACGCGGCGGCGGCACTCGGGATCAGCCGCGAGCTCGCGGCGTTCCATCTCGACCGCCTCGTGGATGGCGGGCTGCTCGCGACCGAGTACCGACGCCTGACCGGTCGGACCGGCCCGGGTGCGGGGCGACCCGCCAAGCTCTACCGTCGAGTCGGCGGCGATGTCGCCGTGTCGCTGCCGGCGCGGGAGTACGAGCGAGCCGCTGAGGTCTTCGCCGCTGCCCTCGAGCGCCTCGAAGCCCGCGACGGCGTCGATGCATCCGGTGCGGTCGCCGAGGTCGCGAGGCAACGAGGCATGGGCCTGGGTCGTGAGGCCCGCCGCGGCTCGGGGTCGCCACCCGCCGAAGACGGCAGCGCGCCCCTGCTCGGCCTCCTTCGCTCCGCCGGATTCGAGCCCCAGGTCGACCCGGCCGATGGTGCCATCCGGCTGCGCAACTGCCCCTACCGGCTGCTGTCCGAGCAGCAACGGGAGCTGACCTGCGGGATGAACCTGGCCTGGGCCTCGGGCATCCTCGCTGGCCTCGCCGACCGCTCCTATGACGTCGTGCTCGAGCCGGAACCGGGGCGCTGCTGCGTCGTCTTCCGGCCCGAGCAGCGGCCTCGCCTCACTCGTCGAAGTCGTCGGGGAACTGGCTGATGATGCCTTCGCTCAGCATGTCTGCCATGGCGAGGATCTGGGCGTGCACCTTCTCGTATGCAGCGACGCTGTCTTCGTAGCGACCCTCGAGGTGGGCGACGGCCTCCTCGGTCGTGAGGTCGAGATGGGTCCGCATGTGGCCCTTCATCATGTCGAGCGGCCAGGCCTCCGGGTTGGCGGTGCTCAGGAACGTCGCGATGTCATCCCCGTTGGCCTGCCAGCGCGCGGTGGCGTCCTCGAGCCCGGCCATGTCGGCCGCCTTCGCGCTGCCGATGACCTCGGTGGCGATGACGATGTGGTCGGTGAGGAGCGCCTCGAGCTGTTCGCCCGCCTCCTCGCCGTAGTACGGCTTGATGGCGTCCCCGAGGTCGGCCTGGTTCGCGAGCAGGCGATCCGTCGTGGCCTGGATACCGGGCAGGTCTTCCGGGCCTGACGTCGCGCTGACGATGTAGAGGCGCGTCCAGGTGATGTGGTCCTCCCAGAGCTTCCGCATGGCGTCGTGGAAGGCGACGGCGCTGGCCGTCTCGCCGTGGGCGGCCACCGGGATGGCCACGTTCCCGAGGAACGCGGTCGAGGCGACAAGGCCGAGTGCGGCGACGCGGGCTCGCCGAGTGAGCAGAGATCGCACGGTACAGGTCCTCCGACTTGTATTGATAAAGCAGACTATTGATACAACAGAAGATGGTCGAGGGTCAAGTCCAGAACTTGCACTGATACTTGCGGGTTGCAAGGTACAATCGGCCATGTGACAGCCGGATACGCCACCTCGAGCCGGCGGATGTCGGCGGCCGAGCCCGATGCTGAGGCGCTGGACGCGTACTCGGAGGTCGTCAGTCGGGTCGCCGAGACCCTCCTGCCTTCCATCGCCAGCGTCGAGCCGCACCAGGTCGGTCGCGCGGGTCCACGTCCCACTGGCAGCGGGCTCCGCGGTCGTCATCACCCCCGATGGGTATCTGCTGACGTCCGCTCACGTCGTCCTGCGGTCTGCGCGGGGTCGGCTCGGCCTCGCGGACGGGCGGACTCTCGAATTCGAGCGCGTGGGCGCCGACCCGCTCTCGGACCTCGCCCTCCTGCGGACCGATGCCCACGATCTGCCGGCCGCGCCGTTGGGCGATTCCGATGGGCTTCGCACCGGACAGCTCGTGGTGGCCATCGGCAGCCCGCTGGGGTTCAGCGGCTCGGTCTCGGCGGGGGTCGTGAGCGCGCTCGGCCGCTCGTTCCCCACGCACGACGGTCGCGTCGGGCGGATCGTCGAGAACGTCATCCAGACCGACGCGGCGCTGCATCCGGGCAACTCGGGGGGCGCGCTCGCCGACGGTCATGCCCGTGTGGTCGGGATCAACACCGCCGTGGTCGGCTCGGTGGTGGGGCCGGGCCTCGGGCTCGCGGTCCCCATCAACGACACGGCGCGCCGCATCGTCGCGGCACTCATGCGTGACGGACGGGTGCGCCGTGCCTACCTCGGTATCGCGGGCGGGACGCGGCCGCTGCCGCCACGCCTGGCAGCATCGATCGGCCAGTCGGGAGGGGTCGAGATCGCCGAGGTCGTTTCGGGAAGCCCGGCTGCGCAGTCTGGGCTCAGGGCGGGTGACATCATCGTGCGCATGGGTGACACCAGCGTCGAGGAGGTGGGTGTACTCCAGGCCACGCTGAGCGAGGAGTCGATCGGCGCAGCGATCGAGCTCACGCTGGTCCGCGGGTCTGGCACGTTCGTCGTGCCCGTCACCCCGGTCGAGCTCTCCGGCTGACGTCGACGAGGGGGTCAGCCCCCGTTGGCTGACTGCTCTCGCAGCGGGATGGTGGGCACGACCGCGATGTACCGGCCGTCGCGCTCGAGGTACTCGCCCTCGGGGCGCTCCCAGCGCAGGTAGTTGCGCTCCATCTCGGCCTCGTCCTGGAAGATCCCGGGACCGTCCGAGGCGCCCCAGATGGTGGAGATGCGGGGGTACCAGGGATCGTAGATGTAGGTCCCGGTGATCGTCGCGTCGCGGAAGACCGTGGGATCGGCATCGGCGCGGTAGCCGGTCATGATCCAGGTGTGCGCGCCGCGCCAGGCGATGAGGACGACCGGGGCCTTCGTCTTCGAGAGGGCGATGGCGGCGTCGCGGAGCGCCACGTCCCGGCGTTGGTAGGCGCGGATCTCGTAGCCCTTCACGCCGTGGTCGGCGAGGGCCTCCGCGATGGCAGCCGGTCCCCAACCGCCGTTGTGGCTGTCCTTCCAGCTCTCCCAGCGGTCGATGCCGCCGGCGAGCCGCCGCTGCGCGTCCTCGGAGTTGTCGAGGGCGCCATGCATCGCCAGCACGATCTGGGTTCCGGCCACGGCGCACCAGTCGTTCGTCAGCTGCGAGGCGAAGACGCGGCCGGGCGCGGCGCGCAGCTTCACGTCCACCGGGCGCCGCGGGGGCTTCGGCGTCGGGCTCGGCCCGCCGGCGTCGGGACCATCGGCTTGGGCCGAGGCTTCGGGCAGCGGGTCCATGACCTCGATGGTCGGCAGGGTCTCGCGGTCAGGCGGCGGATCGAGCGCCAGGCGCACACGGTCGACGAGATGGTCGAAGCGTTCACCGGTGCCGAGCGTGTTCGACCAGACGAGGCCGGTGCCGACGAGGGCCCACAGGACGGCGCCGATCAGGAGCAGCGGGAGCAGCGGGGTTCCGCGGCGTCGGGATGGCTGGCTCACGAGGCTGTCCGGCCGCGATGATGGCACAGCATCGGCAGGAGCCCTCCGGACGCCCTACCCTCGGGCCTGATGAGGCCGCCGACCACCACCCGGCCGACGCTCGCGCGGGTCCGGGCGCTCGTTGCGGCCGTCGTGCCGCGGGGAGCGATCCTGCTTTCCGCGCTGACGTTCGTGAGCTACGTCATGGGCCTCGTGCGCGACCGCACGTTCGCGCGCACGTTCGGCGCCGGCAGCGAGCTGGACGTCTACAACGCCGCCCTCGTCCTGCCCGAGCTGACCCTCGACGTGCTCGTCATCGCTGGGCTGTCAGCCGCCTTCGTGCCCGTCTTCGCACGCCTCCGGCGTGATGAGGCCGAGGCGACCCACGACTTCGCGCGGACGGTGCTCACGGCGTCCGTCCTCATCATGATCGTCGTCGTCGGCGTCCTCTTCCTGCTCGCTCCTGCGACCGTGGCGCTCGTGGCTCCCGGCTTCGACGCTGCGGAGCAGGAGCTCTACGTCGAGCTCTTCCGCATCACCTGCGTCACCGCCATCGTCTTCGCGGCCTCCTTCGCGCTCGGCGAGATGCTCGTCGTTCGGCAGCGCTTCCTGGCCTATGGTCTCGCGCCCGTCCTCTACAACGCCGGCATCGTCCTCGGGACGGTCGTCCTGGCCCCCTCGATGGGCATCCGTGGCGCGGCAGTCGGGACGGTCGTCGGCGCCCTCCTGCACCTCGGCATCCGAGTGCTTGACATCGCCCGCACCGACTTCCACTACCGGCCGGCGCTGCACCTCCGGACATCGGGCTTCCGCGAGTACGTGCGACTGGCCATCCCACGGGCGCTCAGCGCACCGATCGAACCGCTGACCTTTCTCTTCTTCACATCGGTCGCCTCGACGCTGGCGGCGGGCAGCATCAGCGCCGTGAGCTTCGCGCGGAACTTCCAGAGCGTCCCCGTGAGCCTCATCGGCATCGCATTCTCGGTGGCGGCCTTCCCGATCCTGGCCGGCGCGGCGGCCGCGGGCGACCGTGCCAGGTTCACCCGCCTCGTGGTCACGAACCTCGTGACCATCTCGCTCCTGACGACGGCTGCCGCGGTGACCCTCTGGCTCGTCGGCGGTCGGGCTGTCGAGGTTCTGCTCGGCGGCGAGGCATTCGATGCCGAGGACGTCGCGACGACGACGATGCTGCTCGGCGCCTTCGCGCTGTCCGTTCCCCTCGAGGCCCTTATCCAGCTGCTGTCACGGGCCATCTACTCGACCCACGACACGATCCTGCCGGTCCTGGCCTCGGTGACCGGGCTCGTCGTGACGGTCGCGACGGTCGAGCTGCTCGCCGATACCCGGGGCATCGTGGCGCTGCCGCTGGGGTTCGCGGCCGGCCTGGCCGTCCGGCTCGTCCTCCTCCTCGGAGCCCTCGCAGTGCGCACGCGGCGGATCGGTGTCCGTCCGAGCCCCTCCGGGTGATCGACCGAGCCGATCGCTGACCTTCAGCCTATCGATTGGACAGCCGATATCCGGCGCGCTAGCCTCTATCCTCACCGCACAAGTCCACGAGGGAACTCATGACCGCATCCACCCTGCGCCCCCCAGGCTCGATCGCACGCACGGAGCTCGTCGCTCGCCTGGGAGAGCCAGGCTTGCTCGTCCTCGACGCCCGGCCGCTGGCTGCCTTCAATGGATGGCGCCTCGCGGACGAGGCCCGTGGAGGCCATATCCCGGGGGCCGTCGCGTTCCCGGGCTCATGGCTGGCCACGATCGAGCCTGCCGAGGTCGCCACGTTGCTCCGCGAGAAGGGCGTCCTCGACGCTCGGGAGGTCGTCGTCTACGGCGACGAAAGCCTGGATGCGGCCACCATCGCCGTGCGCCTGACGGACCTTGGGGCCGCGGATGTCCGCGTCCTCGATGAGGGCTGGGCGGGCTGGGCGGCGGATGCGCAGCTGCCGGTCGAGCGCCTGCCGCGCTACGAGTCGCTCGTCCACCCGGCGTGGCTCCGCACGCTCCTCGACGGTGGCCGTCCCGAGGCCGCGCCGGCTGGTCGGAGCCTGCTCTTCCACGTGAACTTCGGGGTCCCCGAGGAGTACCTCGAGGCCCATCTGCCGGGCGCCCTCTACCTCGACACGAACCAGCTCGAGGACCCGGCCGACTGGAATCGGCGGTCCGCCGCGGAGATCGAGGCCGCGCTCGCCTCGCTCGGCATCACGGGCGACACGACGGTCGTGCTGTACGGCCGCGACACGGAGGGGCAGGCCAACGAGAAGTGGCCGGGCCGGCGGGCCGGCCAGATCGCGGCCACCCGTGCGGCGCTCATCCTGCGCTACGCGGGCGTGGACGACGTGCGCGTCCTCGACGGCGGCTACGACGCCTGGGTCCATGCGGGCTACCCGGTGGAGGACGTCGTCCGCGAGCCCGCGCCCGTCACCGGGACAGGCTTGACCATCCCGCAGCGACCCGAGCTCCTCATCGATCTGCCCGAGGCCAAGGACATCCTTGCCGACCCGGATGGCGGCGCGCTCGTGAGCGTGCGCACCTGGAAGGAGCACATCGGCGCCGTCAGCGGCTACAACTACATCGGCCCGGCTGGACGCATCGTGCGGCGACGTGTGGGGCAACTGCGGGACCGACGCGTACCACATGCAGCACTACCGAACGGTCGACAACACGATGCGCGCCTACCCTGAGATCGCGGCCAACTGGGCCGAGGCCGGCATCACGCCGGACAAGCGCGTGTCCTTCTACTGCGGCACCGGCTGGCGCGCCGCGGAGACCTGGTTCTACGCCTGGCTCATGGACTGGCCCGACATCTCGGTCTACGACGGCGGCTGGTTCGAGTGGAGCAAGGACCCGGTCAACAACCCCATCGAGGTCGGCATCCCGGAGATCGCGTCTCAGCCTGACCGAGCACCTCGCGAGCGGGGGAGGCCGTGCGTCCCACGTCGCCGGGCGGTCGTCTCGTCCGACAGGTCACCGGCTCGCGTCCACTCAGACCTTCGCGGCGGTCAGCTCGCGGCCCCGGACTCGCTGGACAGCGGCTCGGGGAGCGGTCACGATGGGCGACCTCGGGGCGGGCGTCGCCGGCGACCACGACCCGGGCACGTCCGACCGCCGGCGCGAGGAGGTTTCCGAGTGAAGGGACGACGGTCGGGGGTTGTGGTCGGGTTCGCGCTGGTCATCGCCATGAGCGTGCCAGCCGCGGCCAAGGTGGACATCACGGAGGTGGCCACCGGACTGGACTCGCCGCGCGGTGTGGCGGTCGGCCCTGACGGCACGGTCTACGTGGCGGAGGCGGGCACCGGTGGCGCGGAGCCCTGTGTGCCCCATCCGGAGCTCGAGGAGCTCTGCTTCGGCACCAGTGGCAGCATCACAGCGGTCACGGACGGCGTCGCGAGCGAGCTCGTCGGTGGCCTGACCTCGGCCATCACCCCCGCGGGCGAGGCCATCGGACCCTCGGGTGTCGCGGTGGACGCCAACGGCGTCGTCTGGTTCCTCGTGGGTCTCCCGGGCGCCGGGGCGGCGGAGTTCCGGGACGCCGTCCCGGACGGCGCTGCCGCGGGTGCAGGTCAGCTGTACATGGTCGATGAGAGCGGAGCGGCGGTGAGCGTCGCCGACCTGGCCGCCTACGAGACCTCCGACAACCCGGATGCCGACCAGCCCGGCAATGCCGAGCCGGACTCGAACGTCTTCGGCCTGGCAGCCACGGACGCCGGGGCGCTCGTCGCGGACGCGGGCGGCAACGACCTGCTCATGGTCGATGGCGAAGGCGCCATCACGACGCGTGGCCGTCTTCCCGGTCGTCATGCAGGAGGCGCCGCCGGCGGATCCGCCGCCTCGGGCCCGAGGACGGCGGCCGAGCCGATGATGGTGCCCATGGACCCGGTCCCGACGTCGGTGGCCGTGGGTCCGGACGGCGCCTATTACGTGGGGCAGCTGACAGGCTTCCCCTTCCCGCCCGGAGCCGCCAGCGTCTTCCGCGTCGTGCCCGGCGAGGAGCCCAGCGTCTACGCCTCGGGCTTCACCAACGTCATCGACGTCGAGTTCGGCCCGGACGGCACGCTGTACGTCCTGGAGATCTCCCACCCGGGCCTCCTGACGGCGCTGGGCGGCGGCTCGCCCGCGGGCGGCCTCTGGAAGGTCCCGCCCGGTGGGGGCGAGCCCGAGCTGCTGGACAACGAGGGGCTGACGCTGCCCGGCGGCATGGCCATGGCCGAGGACGGCACGTTGTACATCTCTGACTGCTCGATCTGCCCGGGTGAGGGCGGACCGATGGGAGGAGGAAGGCTCGTCAGCGTCAAGCCCTGACGTCGCTCTGTCTCAAGGGACGCGGGGCCGGCCGGCCCCGCGTCTCGTCACGTCTGGGTGACAGCAGGCCGGCGGCTCCTCTCGCTGGGACGCGGCCTACTCGACGATGAGCCGTCCCACCATGCCGGCCTCCTTGTGCCCGGAGACCGAGCAGTAGAACAGGTACGCCCCGGGTGGCGGGTCCACCACCGTCGTCTGGCCGGAGCGGCCGCGTGACGCGACGATCTCGACGCCGAGCTCGTCGACGGTGAAGTTGTGGACGCTGATCCCGCTGTTGGCGAGGATGAGGGTCGTTGCTCCAGCGGCGGGGATGACCAGCTCATTCGGGTCGAACCAGAACTCGCCGGTCCGGACGGTCACGGCTTGAGAGAGTGAGGCGGTCGCGGCCGGCGAAGCCGGCGGCGCAGGGCTGACCAGGCAATCCCCGATGCCGAAGGTCGGCAGGTCCGGGCTGCTGCCCGTGCAGGGCGACGCCTGCGGCATCGCCTGTCCCGGGGGAAGGCTCGTCGCCGATGATGCAGATGCCCGTCTGGCCTGGCCCGGGCATGTCCGGCGGGGGCGATGGCACGTCATGGCGCGGTGACAGCCGCGCCGGGCAGGCGACAGCAGGGTGAGCAGCCAGGGAGATCCCGAGCAGCCCTCCGCGGGGACGACGGGCGGATCGACATCGTTCCATGCCTCGATACGGTTCGGAGAGAGGCGACATGCTACGCGCTGCCGGACGAGCTGGCGCGCCGTGGCGTCCCTGCCCTCGGTCGAGCTGGCAGGGGTGATCCGGGTCGCAGGGCCTGCCGAGGCGCGACCATCGGCAGTCGTCGTCAACCCGGCGCGGCGGCAAGGCTTGGATCGAGCAAGCATCGATCGAAGGAGGTCGCCCGCATGGAAGTCCACATCGTGCCGGCGTCGGCCAAGGTGCCGCGACCGGCGTATGCGTGGCTCGCCGCCGCCGCCGCGGTCTTCACCGGCGTCCTGGCGATCCCGGTCGGGCTGCTGTTCCTCGGCGATCCTACGGGCGGGGCGATCGGAGTGCCGCAGGGCTGGATCGAGGCCACGGTATTCGGCAGCTACCTGGTGCCCGGCCTCTACCTGCTGCTCGTGAACGGCGTCGGGATGCTCATCCTTGCCGCCCTCATCGTCCTGCGCCACTGGTCCGCACCCTGGCTCGCGGCCATCCTGGGCGTCGGTCTGATCGTCTGGATCCTCGTCCAGCTCGTCGTCATGCCCGAGACGATGATCCTGCAGTGGATCTTCCTGGCCGTCGGCTTCCTGCTCGGCTTCGTAGCCCTCTTCTGGCTGCGCGCGACCGGACAGCTGAAGCTCTGGTAGGCGGCCTCCGGCCGGCCACCGCTCGCGGTGATCCGGTGATGCAGTCCGCCGGTTCGCAGTCGCCATACTGCGCGCCATGACGACGATCACGGAGCAGCCCTCGGGCGATCCCCGATCCACCAAGCGCACCAGCGTCGAGCAGCGCCTCGGCACGAAGCCCAAGCGGCCCGGGCTGCCGCATCGCATCGCCGCCGTCTGGCGAGACGAGTACGACACGCTCGTCAACTGGCCCCGGGGTCTTCGGCATCTCGTCGCGCGGGGGTTCGCCTACCTGTTCGTCAACACCATCGCCCTGCTGCTCGTGGCCTGGTTGATGCCGGGCGTCGAGATCAGCATCGGCTTCCCGGGTAACGTCCTCGCCGCTCTGTTCCTGACACTGCTGGCGGGCGCCATCACCTTCCTCGTGCGGCCCGTGGTCTTCCTGGCTCTCGGGATCGACAACGTCATCGTCACGGCGGTCCTGACGATCATCTTCATGGGACTGACGCTGCTGGTGGCCTCCTGGTTCATGGTCAGCGTCCAGATCGAGCGGGCTGATCGCCGCCACGACTGCGTCCGTCATCATCGCCGCCATCAACACCGTCCTGACCGCCATCATCGGGCTGGACGAGGACGAGTCCTTCTACCGCCACTCGCTGAAGCGCATGGCCCGCAGCAGCGGCGATGTCGACGACCGCCCAGGTCCCGGGTTCGTGATCGATCCAGGTGGACGGTCTGGCCGAACCGATCCTGCGCAACGCCCTGCGGACCGGGTACATGCCATTCATCTCCGATTGGCTGGCCTCGGGCGAGTATCGCCTCGGCAAGTGGGAGGCCCTGGCGCCATCGATGACCTCCGCGGGACAGGTCGGCATCCTCCACGGCGCCCATGCCGGCATCCCGGCCTTCCGCTGGTGGGAAAAGGAACGCGACTACCTGATGGTCTCGAACCACCCCGATGATGCTCACGAGATCGAGCGTCGCGCCTCCGCGGAGCACGATGGCGAGCGCGACCTTCTCCGAGATGGTGGCGCCAGCATCAGCAACCTCGTGAGCGGCGGCGCCAGCCGGGCCATCGCCACGAACAGCCAGCTGTCGAAGAACGGGCAGGGCCTGCAGATGAGCTCGTTCAGCCTGTTCCTGCTCAACCCCTACAACATCACGCGGGGCGGCGCCCAGTTCCTGACGTCGGTCGTCACCGAGCTCTTCCAGGCACGGCGGCAGCGGGTCCGGGACATCAAGCCGCGGATCAGTCGAGGCATGCCCTTCCCCTTCCTCAAGGCCTCCACGACGACGATCATGCGCGACATGCTCACCGACCTCGTCATCGGCGAGATGGGTCGGGGCACCCCCATCATCTACGCCGACTACCTCGGCTATGACGAGATCGCGCACCATGCCGGACCCGAGCGGCCCGAGTCGATGGAGCAGCTCGATCGGGTGGACCGCCTCATGCGGAGCCTTTCCCGAGCCTCGGAGGACGCGCCGCGGCGTTACCACTTCATCATGGTGAGCGACCACGGCCAGACCCAGGGCGCCCCGTTCCACGATCGCTATGGAGTGACCCTCGAGGAGCTCGTCCGCGGCCTCATGGAGGGCGAGGTCACGAGCATCGATGCCACCAACGACGTGGAAGGCTGGGGCCACGTCAACACCTTCCTGACGGAAGCCAGCCGCACCCCAGGGACCACCGGTCGGATCATGCGCCGCACGATGCGGAGCAGTACCGAGGACGGCGTCGTCGCCCTGGGTGACACGGATGCGCCGATGAAGGGCGCGAGGGTGGAGGGGGCCGACGGCTCCGAGAAGGCTGGGGTCGAGGCTGGTGTCACCGTCCCCGATCTCGTCGTCGCGGCCTCGGGCAACCTGGCCAACATCTACTTCCCAGACGTCCGCCAGCGCGTCAGCCTGGAAGGCATCGCCGCCCGGCATCCCCAGCTCCTGCCCGGCCTCGTGCGGCACGAAGGCATCGGCTTCGTCATGGTCCGCTCGGAGCAACACGGGGCGCTCGTCATCGGCCGCGACGGCATGCGCAACCTCGACACCGGCGAGATCGAGGGCAACGACCCACTCGAGGACTTCGGCGAGCACGCCGATCGCGAACCTCAAGCGCCTTGACAGCTTCGAGCACATCGGCGACATCTTCATCATCAGCATGTATGACCCGTCCACGGACGAGATCGCTCCGTTCGAGCACCAGGTCGGTGCGCACGGCGGCCTGGGCGGTATGCAGACCAAGGCCTTCGTGCTCTACCCGGCAGCTTTCGAGCACAGCGACAAGCCTCTCTCCCTGGTGGGTGCCGAGGAGGTCAATCGCAAGATCCGCGAGTGGATCGCAACAGCGCGGGAGATGGACGCAGCGGGCGTCAGCGCCGAGGAGTCCAGGGCCAAGCCTGTGGGCGAGCTGCCATCCGTCCTGCAGCCAGCGGCGCGCCGCGGCGACTAGTGGAGTTCGATCGGCCAGTACGGAGAGGTCGGCCGCCACGACCGGGGTTCTGCCACTCACGCGTGGAGGGAATGGGAGACGCCGACTGAGCGCTCAGGGTGGCCACGCAACGTCGTGACGGAGCGCTGCCGAGCATGATCCACGCTCAGGGCGAGGGGTCGAGCGGGCAGGGGGGCGCCTTCGCTGCTCTCGCGGCCGCCTCGCATTCCTGTGGCGCATCGGTGGCAGGAACGCGGGTGACGTGCCGCGTCCCCTCACGGGCTCCGCCGACAGCGGCATGTCTCACGAACCCTGAGACCACGACCAGGCGGTCGCCCTCGGCCGAGAGCCGCCGTCAGCCGAGTGCCGTCGGCTTGCGATCGAGTCGCCGGTCGGCCGAGAGCGGTTATTCGGGACTCCGTGGTCTAATCCGCCGATGACCGTTCGACGACATCGCTCGTCACTCGCGCTCGCCGTCTTGATGGCCTTCACTGGGCTTGGCCTCGTGTCCGCGATGACCCAGGCTGCCACGGACGAGCCCATCGTCATCATCACCGACAGGCTCGAGCCGGCCATCCTCGAGGTCGAGCCCGGCACCGCCGTCTCGTGGCGCAACGAGGACGGCGAGCGCCATCGCATGCGCTCCCGGACCGCGCCATCGGAGTTCGATTCGGGCAACCTCGAACCCGGGCAGACGTTCTCATTCACCTTCACGGTGGAGGGCTCTTATCCGTACATCGACGAGCGCGAGGATGATGACCCCGACTATCACGGCACGATCGTTGTCACGGGCGGTGCCCCGCCCGCCGGCGCCTCGACAGCCGGCACCCTGGCCACGAGCGTCGCGGTCTCCATGATCGACGAGGCCTTCGTGCCCTCCTCGATCGAGGTCGCCACCGGCGCGACGGTGACCTGGAGCAACACCGACGGCGACGACGAGCACACGGTGACCGCCGACGACGGCAGCTTCACGAGCGACATCCTGGAGGGTGGCGCGACCTTCAGCCACACGTTCCCGGAGCCGGGCACCTTCCCGTACGCCTGTCTCATCCACCCCGAGATGCGCGCCACGCTCATCGTCACGGGTCCGGCCGTGGCCGTCAGCCCGGCCGCCTCTATCGATCCGTCGGCTTCGGCCGCCCCCTCCGCCTCGGGATCGCCGGTCCCGGCTGAACCCCTGGCCGCCGCCCAGGTGTCGCTGGCCGGTCGCGCATTCAAGCCCGCAGATGTCGCGGTGCCTGCCGGCTCGGCCGTCCAATGGCTGAACGACGATGATGAAGGCCACACCGTGACGGCCGTGGACGGCTCGTTCAACTCGGGGGTCCTGACCGTCGGCAACGAGTTCACGGAGGCGTTCGAGACGCCAGGGAGCTACGACTACTTCTGCGCCATCCATCCCGAGATGCGCGGCACGGTCACGGTCACCGAGTAGCCGGCCGTCAGGCCCGTTCGCGAGGCGGACCCTCGCGCGCCACGAGGAGGGCGGCCTCGACGCGGCTGCGCACCTGGAGCTTGCCCAGGATGTTGGTCATGTAATGCTTGATGGTCTTCTCGGCCAGGCCCAGCCGCTCGCCGACCTCCTGGTTGCTCAGGCCTTCGGCCACCAACTGGAGGACCTCGCGCTCCCGGTCGGTGAGCTCGTCGTACGGGCCGGCGCGGGGCGCGCGCAGCTCGCGAAGCATGCCCCACGCGAGCGCCGGTGGGACGTAGACCTCGCCGGCTTGCACCGAGCGGATGACGTCTGCCAGCTCTCGGGCCCCGGCGCCTTTGAGGACATAGCCCGAGGCGCCCGCCTTGACGGCCGCGAGCAGGTCGTCTTCATCCTCAGAGACCGTGAGCATGACGATGCGCGTGGCCGGGCACGCCGACGCGATCTGCCCGGCTGCCGCGAGGCCGCTGCCCGGCATGGCGATGTCGAGGACGATGACGTCAGGCAGCTCCGCGCGCGCCAGCGCCAGGGCCGACGGCGCGTCCACGGCCTCGCCCACGATCTCGATGTCACTCTCGCCCTGCAACGACATCACGACGCCCGCTCTGAGCAGGGGATGGTCGTCGGCGACCGCGACTCGGATGGTCTCCCGAGCCTCGCTCACGCCTCGGCCGTCCCGATCTGCAGCGGCCACCAGACGCGCAGCTCGGTCCCGGCCCCCGGCGCTGAGCGGATGGCGAACGAACCACCCAGGATCTCTGCCTGCTCGCGGATGCCAGCCAGGCCCAACCCCTCGCTGCGCTCGAGCGATGCCGGATCGAACCCGGCCCCGTCATCACGCACGACGAGCTCGAGGCCGGGCAGCCCGCCGGCACGGGTGCCGTGCTTGCCGGAGAGATCGACGCTGAGCGCGCGTCCCGCCGCCGTGGCGGGTCGCGTTGGAGAGCGATTCCTGGAGCGCTCGGAAGAGGGCGATCTTCAGCGGCAGCGGCACGTCGGCCGGCAGCTCCCGCGTCCGCAGCGCGACCGTAGCGCCGCTCCGACGCTCATGATCCAGGACGGCGCGCGACGCCACGGCTTCCACGCCCATCGGCGCGAGCTCGGGGACGCGCAGGCCCGCGGCCACGCTGCGCATGTCGGTCATGGCCTCCTGGAGGATCCGCTCCACCTCCCCGAGCTCCTCGGCGCTCGGGGGGTCGCCCCGCTCGGACCGCTTCTGCAGGTCGTCGAGGCGCAGGAGGGCGAGCGAAAGCATCTGCCCGGGGCCGTCGTGGAGGTCGGAGCTGACTCGTCGCATGGAGCGTTCGTTCAGCATCGTGGAGCGCTCTGCTGCCGAGAGGACCCGGTCGCTGAGCTCGGCGTTCTCATCCAGCAGCACGGTCAGCTCCGAGACCTGGTCGGTCAGGGCGCGCTCCTGGCGCTTGATGGTGTCGCTGCCTCGCTTCACGATGCCGAAGAGGAGCGCGGCCGAGACGAAGATGGCGAGAGTCACGACGAGCCAGGTCGTGCGGCGGGCCTCGTCGACCTGCTGGTTCGTCTCGCGCGGCGAGAGGTAGAACTCGGCCACCGCGATGATGCGCTCGGTGCCGCGCTCACGGACCGGCACGTAGAGCTCGAGGAGGCGCGACCAGCGTGCCCGCTCCCAGGCGTTCTCCTCGCCGCTGAGGTCGTCCATGGAGCTCACGACCTGGCCTCGCCAGGCCTCCGCGAGGTGCTCGTCCACCGGGAAGGCTCCGGCCGATGAGCTCCTCGTTGGGGCTGTAGACGACCTCGCCGTCCTCTGACCAGAGACGCATGGAGCGCACGCGGTCGGCGAAGGCAGGCGAGGCCAGGTGCGCATCGAGCGTCCGCAGCTCCTCGGCCGTCAGCTCCCCGCCGTCCGCCAGCGAGGCCACGCTGGGCTCGATGATCGACGCCGACGTAGAGCGACGTGACCGAGGCCGTGCGGTCCAGGATGCTGCGCTCGAGCTGGTTGCCGACCCAGACGCCGACGGTGAGCCCGGCCACAAGCAGGATGGCCAGGTTGGCGAGCAGGAAGCGCTGGGCCAGGGACGTCGTGGCGACGATGCGCCAGGGATGCGACAGCAGGGCGTCGCGGCGCGTGCCGGAGGCGACGCGCGGCCGAAGGCGGCTGCGCGGCAGAGGACGACCCGACGCCAGACGAGGTGGCGGCGCGCCTGGAGCGGGCGCGTCGGTCGGTGGGCTGCGCGCGCGAGACATCGCCCCATGGTAGGCGCCGGACGCGCCATCCCGAGTAGCGACCCACGTCCGAGGCTCGCTATCGGACCAAGGTCCGTGATGATTCCCGACCGCCGCCCGTTCCCGCTGGCTCTCGCGCTGCCTGAGACTCATGGCCGACCCAGCCGCACCGGGCGGCGTGGACCAGGCAAGGAGGCTCGCGACCGTGATGAAGGGGGAACGCACACACCGCGTCACGACGGCTGGTCGAGCGGAGCGCTCGCGGTCGTGATGCTGGCGCTGCTGGCGGCACGCCGTGAGCGTCGTGGCCAAGGACGGCGACGTCATCACGCAGGGCGAGCTGCTCGGCCAGCACCGACTGGAAGCTCAAGCTCAGCGAGGAGGACGGGCGCATCGAGGTCGAGTTCGAGGTCGACCAGAACCAGAACGGCAGGACCTGGAACGTGAAGCTGAAGCGGAACGGGAACACCGTCTGGAGCGGTCAGCGGACGACGCAGGGCCCGAGCGGCTCCTTCGAGGTCCGCAAGGTCATCAGCGATGGGGCGGGTACCGACCAGATCGTGGCTCGCGCCAAGTACCCGGCCAGCGGCGAGGTCTGCCGCGGGACGGCGACCTTCAGCGCGTAGCCGCGGAGGGGTACCGGGGGTCATGGGGGTCAACACCAGGCAGCAGGAGGCAATCAGCTAGAGATGTCAGACACGATCCAAGGCTCCGCTCGACGGCCACGCCGGAGCCCTGGCATTCGCCGCGGGGCTGGCGTTGCAGCGCCATGCTGCTCGCGCCCAGCCGCGAGCTTCGCTCAGGATGGCGCTGGTGACCGTCAACGCCACGACCGGCGACCTCGGGACATTCCTCGTGGATGCCGACGGCAGGACCCTCTACTACTTCACCCGCGACGTCACGCCGGGCGTCAGCGTCTGCGAGGGCGACTGCCTCGAGGAACTGGCCGCCGCTCGCGGTGGCGGAGGCCAGGCAGCCGTCACGGCCGGTGAGGGCGTGACCGGCACCCTCGGGGCCATCACGCGCGCGGACGGCACGATGCAGGTCGACCTATCGCGGCCGACCGCTCTACTACTTCGCCGGCGACGCCGCAGCTGGCGAGACCAACGGCCAGGGCCTCAACGAGCGTCTGGTTCGTGGCCGCCGAGGATGGCTCGTCGCCGCCCAACCCGCCGGCGGAAGGCGCGCCCTCACCCGGTCCGCGGGCTTGACCATCGGACCGCGACGTCAGACCTGGGCACGTTCCTGACCGGGCGTGACGGGCTGACCTCTACTTCTTCGCCAATGACGTCGACGCCCGGCGTCAGCGTCTGCGAGGGCGACTGCCTGACGGCCTGGCCGCCCGGCCACCGTGGCTCGCCGGCGAGACCGTGGCTGCCGGCGAGGGCGTGACAGGCGTGCTCGGGATCATCACGGGCACCGACGGCAACCCACAGGTGACCTACGACGGCCGACCGCTCTACTACTTCCAGGGCGACACCGAGGCCGGCCAGACGAACGGGCAGGGCATCGACGACGTCTGGTGGGTGGCCGACGTCAGCGGCGCGCTGATGGCCCTCGGCAGAGTCGATGGCTCCGGCGAGTCGATGGCTCCGGCAGAGTAGCCCGCGCCACAGCCGTTCCGACGAGCCCTCGCGGCCAGCAGGCCCGGGGGCTCGCCCTCATGCAGGCCGCGGCAGGCGACGGTCCGGCGGCGTCAGCGGCCGCGCTTCAGGAGGGTCAACAGGAGCGTCACTGGCGTCGTCGCGAAGACGCTGTGGGGTGTATCCGCCGGCAGGTGCAGCCAGGTGCCTGGGCGGCCCTCGATCATCTGGTCGGCCACGCCGATCCGCGATTCTCCGTCGATCACCTCGATGGTCACGGGCATGGCGGCGGTGTGGTCGGTGAGCTGCTGGCCGGCCGCGAACGAGAAGAGCACGACCCGCACGTCCTCATCGTTGTGGAGCGTGCGGCTGACGATGCCGTCCGCGGGCGTGGCCACCGGTTGGCGCAGGTCATGGACGATCGGCGATGTGGCCTTCATGGTCCCCCCGCGCGATCGTGCTGCGACGAGGCTCGCCGGGACGCACGGAGCGCGGTGACGATCCGCCCGATGAGCCCGTTGGGGATGGTCGTGCCGAGTGGGAACTGCAACGTCCCCTTGCCGGACCGGTATGGCGTCAGCTCGTCCTCGAGAGCCGGGTCTCCCGTGGGGACCGGATAGAGGCTGACATGTCGCTTCCAGCCTGCCATGTAGACGAGATATCGGCCGTCCACGAAGAACGTCGGCAAGCCGTAGCTGATGCCTTCGCTGGCTTCCGGGACGGCCTCCCGAATGGCTGCCCGGACCGTCCGCAGGGCCGACTGCGTATCGCGTGGCAGGGAGGCGATGTAGTCATCGACCGCGGCCGGATCGTCGTCCACGCTCAGTGGCGACCAGCCGGCATCTCGTCGTCGACCTCGACCGGCACCGCGATCTGGTTGCGCGACGCCGTCGCCCCGGAGGCCGCGGCGGGGAAGCTCTCCGTCACCGGAGCCGGCGCCTCCCGGAGCAGCAGGACGAGACCGGCTGCGGCGAGCGACGTCACGATGCCGACCGTGAACGTGCTCGCGGTGGCGAGCGAGAAGGCTTCGTAGATGGCGTCGACGAGGGTCGGGATGAACGGTTCGACCTGCGCTCGGGCCGCCTCCGGGATGCCGGCCAGGATGGCCGCGCCGAGGTCGCCTACCCCAGTGAGCTGCTCCGCACCGACGCCGCCGCCGGCCATGGCCTCCGCGAGCTGCGGCGGTATCTCCGCCGCGGCGATCTGGCGCGGGACCTGTTCCGCGATGGCCGATGCGAACGCCGTGCCCGTGATGGCCAGACCGACCGTCCCACCGACCTGCTGGAAGAAGGTCAGGCTGCTGCTGGCGGTGCCAAGTCGGGCGATGGGGACGCTGTTCTGGACGATGAGGATGAAGACGGCGAACGTGGGACCCACGCCGATGCCGGTCACGAGCATGTACGCCCAGAGCACCGGGATCGGCGTGTCGGCGTGCATCGTGCTCAGCAGATAGAGGCCCGCCGCGGTGAGGAGCAGAGCCACGAAGATGAGCCACCGGTAGCGGCCCGTCCGGCCACGATCTGGCCCGAGACGACGGCGCTCACGATGAGACCGCCGAGCAGCGGCAGGAGCTGGTAGCCCGATTCGGTGGCCGAGCTGCCGTTCACGACCTGGAACCAGCGCGGCAGGAAGACGACCGCCGCGAAGAACCCGAACGCGGCCAGGAACGTGGCCGCCACGGACACCGAGAAGGACCGGATCCGGAACAGTGCCGAGGGGCACGATGGGTTCGGCGGCGCGGGACTCCACGAAGAGGAAGGCCACGAGGATGACCGCGCCGAGCAGGATCAGTCCGCCCACGGACGGGTCGGTCCACTCCGCGGCCGCCTTGTTGGTGAGGCCGACGAGGATGGGCACGAGCGCGGCCGTGAAGAGCACGGCACCGAGGTAGTCGATCCTGGGCCGGTCGCCGCCCAGGTGGTAGGCCGGCAGGTAGCGCCACACCATCAGGGCCGCCACGGCGCCGACCGGCAGGTTGACGAAGAAGACCCAGTGCCATCCCAGCGTGTCGGTGATGAGACCGCCGATGGCCGGGCCGACGAGGATCGAGAGGCCGAAGACCGCGCCGAAGAGGCCCTGGTACTTGCCCCGCTCCGACGGCGCGAAGATGTCGCCGATGATGGCGATCGCGATCGGGAACAGCGCTCCGGCGCCGAGGCCCTGGATGCCGCGGGCGGCGATGAGCCACTCGATCGACGGCGAGACGCCGGCCAGCACGGAGCCGACGAGGAAGATGCCGATGCCGAGCAGGAAGATGGGTCGGCGTCCGAACAGGTCCGAGAGCTTGCCGTAGAGCGGCCCGCTGATGGTGGCGGTCAGCAGGTAGGCCGTGAAGGCCCACGTGTAGACCTCGTTGCCCCGCAGGTCGGTGACGATGCGCGGCAGCGCCGTGCCCACGACCGTCTGGTCGAGCGCCGCCAGGAAGACGCCGATCATGACCGCCAGCAGGATGCGCAGGCGGATCGGTTGCGCCAGCTCCACCGGCGCGCGGTCGACGAAGGGGGTTGAAGCGGTGGTGGTCATCGGGCTCCTCCGACGCGGATGGACAGGTCAGTGGCCGCATCGGGATCGGGGGTCTGGGCCAGTCCCCCGAATGCCCCTGTGCTCCGCACCAGTGAAGCCAGGCGCAGTATGCCACCTTGCCCGAGCGAGCGCCTCGACCTGCGTTCCGCCGTCGTTCGTGTCGTAGCTGGGCGACTCCGCCCGGTCGGGGCCGAGCGGTACGGGCAAGGCGCCCAGCTGGTTGCGCATGCGCCACGTCGACAGGCGAGCCCGCAGGCGACGCGCCGCTGGTCGGAACCGGCCGTCGTGACGTCGTGCCGAAACCGCGGCACCTCGGGCGAACCGCTTGTCGTGGACGGCCTGGACCACCTCCTGAGTGGTCCGTGAGATGGGGGTGGGAGGCATGCGCTTGATCCTCATTACCTGTCTGGCCCCCTCGAACGGCATGATGCGGCCGTACCGGTAGACATGGAAGGGCCAGTTGCATGACATGAGCGAAGACCAGTTCGGCCATCGGGTCGTTCGCGGCGGCACGCTCGAGCCACGCCCGCGATCGGGCAAGTCATGCGCAACGTCCAGGTAGCGGTCACACTGGATCGGCCGCTGTGGAGCGAGGAGACGATCATGGACCACTACACCAGGGCGGCCGCATGATGGTCCCGAGCTACGGCTTCCCCACCGTCTACGGACGCGGCCTGCTCGACGAGGTGCCCTCCTTCGCGCATCGGCCCTACCTCGTGGTGACCATGGCGGACCTGTGGCCGCGCTTCGAGGCCCGCCTGCGCGACGGCCTCGGTGCCGTGCATCTCGTGGACTCCCTCGACGTGGCCGCGCTCGACCGTGGCCGCGGCGCGGCTGCCGGACGTGCGCTCGATCATCGGCCTCGGCGGCGGCCAGGCCATCGACGTGGCCAAGTACTTCGCCTGGACGAAGCAGCTGCCTCTCTTCCAGTTCCCCACCGCCATGACCGTCAACGCGCCCTTCGGCCAGCGCGCCGGGGTCCGTCAGGACGGGCTGGTGCGCTACCTGGGGTGGGCGGTGCCCGAGGCCGTCTACGTCGACTTCGACATCATCCAGTCGGCTCCCGCGGCCCTGAACCGGGCGGGTGTCGGGGACATCCTCTGCTACCACACGGCCCACTGGGACTGGCGCGCCGCCAGCGAAAGCGGCGTCGTCGAGCCGCGATGGCCGTACGACGAGGAGCTCGTCGCCGCGGCACGCGAGCGGCTCGAGAGCGTCATGGCCGCCCTCGACGACATCCATGCCGTGACGGAGCGCGGCATCCGGACCCTGATGGAGGCGCACCGCTGGGGCGGCGCGGCCTTCCACGACGCGGGCTGGAACCCGCGGCACATCGAGGGCGTGGAGCACTTCCTCTTCTACAACCTGGAGCGGCGCACGGGCCGGCATTTCATCCACGGCCAGCCAGTCGGGCTCGGCATCGTCTTCGGGTCCTTCCTCCAGGAGAACGACCCGGAGCGCATGCTCGCGGCGCTCCACCGGGTCGGGGTCGACATCCGACCCGAGGCCATGGGCGTGACGTGGGACCAGGTCGAGGAGGCCATGGTCAGCCTGCCCGCGTTCGTCCGTGAGGCGGGCCTGTGGACGACGGTCGTCGACCTTCGGCCGGTGACCGACGGACTGATCGAGACCGTCCGGTCGCGCATCGTCGAGACCTACGGGGAGTGGGAGGAGCGAGCATGAAGCTGGGCATCAGCCTGCCGCAGGGCTGCGACCGCGAGTACATCGGCCTGTCGCCTGCGGATGCCTGGCGGCGCACCGTGGAGATCGCGCAGCTCTGCGAGGAGGCGGGCTTCGAGTCGCTCTGGATCAACGACCACTTCCAGGTCGACCCGCCGGTCATCGAGGCGCCCATCTTCGAGCCGTTCGTGGAGCTCGCCGGGCTGGCCATGGCGACGCGACGGGCGCGCCTCGGCCACCTCGTGCTGGCGGCCGCGTATCGGAACCCGGCCCTGACCGCCAAGGCCATCTCCAGCATCGACGTCCTCAGCGGGGGTCGCGCGGTGCTGGGCATCGGTGCCGGCTGGAAGCAGGACGAGTGGATCGCCTACGGCTACGGGTTCCCCGACGTCAGGACGCGTCTGGCCATCTTCCGGGACCATCTCGAGATCATCAGCCGGATGCTCGCCCCGGGTCGTGCCACCTATCACGGCGAGCACGCCCACGTCATCGATGCCGTCCACGAGCCCAAGGGCTTCGATGGTCCCGTGCCCGATCCTCATCGGCGGCAACGGGCCCGAGGTCACCTGGCGGCTGGCCGCGCGCTTCGCCGACGAGCTCAACCTCGATTCCCGGATGCCGGCCCAGGTCGCGGCGGCCCTGCCGGTCATCCGGGAGCGCTGCGAGGAGATCGGCCGCGACCCGGCCAGCCTCAAGGTGTCGGTGTACCTCTGGGGCCCGCCGGCCGACGTCAGCCCCGGTCGCGAGCGGGTGGAGCGCCTGCTCGAGTTCGCGGAGACGGGCCTGGACATGGCCATCGTCCAGGGCTTCATGGGCACGACCGACCCCGCGGCGCTCGATTCGCTCATCGAGGACTGCCAGGCGACGGGGCTGCTGGCGCCCGCCTGAGCGCGCGGACGTCGCCCATCGGGACTCCTGGTCGGGCTGACCGGCCACCGTGCATCGAGCCCTGCTCTACGATGCTCGCGCATGCGATTCGAGCCCAACCTGTCGATGCTCTTCACCGAGCTGCCCCTGCTGGAGCGCCCGGCGGCCGCCGCGGCGGCCGGGTTCGAGGCGGCCGAGCTGTGGTGGCCGTTCGATGGCCCGGAGCCGTCAGGCGCGCAGGTGGACGAGCTCGTGGCCGCGTTCGAGGCGGCCGGCATCGGCCTGGCCTGCCTGAACTTCTACGGCGGTGACTTCAGCATCGGGGAGCGCGGGCTGACCTCCGTGCCCGGCGCCGAGGCCCGCTTCCGCGCCAACGTGGACCCGGCCGTGGAGCTCGCCGGGCGCCTGCGCTGTCCGCACGCTCAACGCGCTGTACGGCAACCGCGATCCGGAGACCACCCAGGCGCGACAGGAGGCGCTGGCCATCGAGAACCTCGCCCATGCGCCGCTGCCGCCGCAGCCGCGTCGGGGCGCAGCTCGTCGTGGAGGCGCTCAACGCGGTCGAGTACCCGCGCTACGGCGCTCAACACGCTCGGCGGACGTGGTGGCCTTCCTCGACCGCGCCCGCGCCGCCGGGGTCGAGGCCAGCCTGCAGCTTCGACATCTATCACGTCGTCATGGGCGGCGAGGACCCGCTTGGCGTTCGTGGCCGCACACGCGCGACCGCATCGGCCACGTGCAGGTCGCGGACGTCCCTGGGCGCCACGAGCCCGGCACGGGCACGGTCGACTTCGCAGCCATCCTCGATGCCATCGAGCGGATCGGGCTACGCCGGCTGGGTCGGGTTCGAGTACCTCCCGAGCATGGAGAGCCGGCTGCAGCGTGGAGCAGGCGCTGCGCGCTTGGCTCGGCGGGACGACACCGCCTGAGCAGGCCCGCCGGACGCTGCCATCGTCACGGACCGATTCACTCAGAGGCCGGCGGCAGGTCCTTCTCGAACCAGTGGTCGCCGTGGACCTCGTCGTTGAATGGCGCCACCTCGCGATAGCCGCGGCGGCGGTACAGCGCGATGGCCTCGACGAGGCTGCGGTTGGTCTCGAGCCGGGCGACCGACTTCCCGGCCGCTGACCGCGCGTGCCTCGAGCTCGGCGAGCAGCCGCCCGCCCAGCGCCCTGGCCACGCGCCTCGACGGTGAGACCCACATCCGCTTGATCTCGGCGACGCGCGGCGCGGCGAGCCTCACCGCGCCGCACCCGACGGGCTGTCCGTCCATGCGGGCGACGAGGACGAGGCCTCGCGGCGGGGTCAGGTCCTCGACGCCGAGCGGCAGCGCCGCGCTGACATCGAATCCGCCCTCGAAGCGACGGTCGAGCTCCTCGTAGTATCGGGCGAAGCACCCGCGGACGGCGTCGCTGTCGGCGGGCTCCTCTGCGATGACGACCGTCGCCATGGATGGCTGGTCAGGCTACTCGAACGTCGAGATGAGGAAGGCGGCCACGAAGCCGGCCGTCGTGGCGAGGCCCGTGTACAGGTGGCTCTTGCCGAACGCTTCGGGGGCCATCTCATCGGCGATCATCGTCAGCAGCGCTCCGGCGGCGAAGGCCTGCGCGATCGCTGCGGTGGACTCGTCGGTCGCGTTCAGGAGCGCGTAGCCGATGGCGGCCGCAGCCGCCGAGATGGCCGCGATGCCCCACCAGGCTCCCCGGATCCAGACCCTTGGACCGGCCCGCGGCGCGCATGTCGACCGTCGCACCGAGCGACTCGGGGAAGTTCGAGACCCAGATGGCCACGAGGAGGGCCGGCCCGACCTCGCCGAGGGTGACGAGCGACATGCCCAGGACGACCGATTCGGGAACGCCGTCGAGGATCGTGCCCAGGACGATGCCGAGGCCACTGCTTTCGGGGCGGTCCTCTCGGCCGCGGTGCCGTCGCCGTGCCCCGCCCATGTTCGATACGGCGCGGTCGCCCAGGAAGAAGACGACCGAGCCCGCCAGCAGCCCGATGACCAGCACGAGGGGGCCGTCGACGAGTTCGAGCGCGGGCTCGACGAGCTCGAAGGCGATCGACGAGATGAGCGTCCCGACGCCGAAGGCCATGATGAGCCCGACGGCCATGGCCGGCAGCTCGAATCGGAAGGCGACCTCGGCCGCGACGATGAGCGCGGAGGCCCCGACGAAGCCCCAGAAGGCGGCCTCAGCCATCGCACGCAGGCTCTCATCGCGCGCGGAGTATGCGCGGCGGCCCGTACCATGGCACGCCAGTGAGCGATCCCCTGGTGCTGCCCTACGGCTCGTGGCCGTCTCCCATCAGCGTCGAGATGGCCGTCGGAGCGTCTCGCGGCCTGTCCGAGCCGCGCCAGGACGGCGATGCCGTGTACGTCCTCGAATCGCGCCCCGATGAGGCCGGCCGGGTGGCGCTCCTGCGCTGCGACCCGGACGGCACGGTCACCGACCTGGCGCCAGAGCTCAACGTCCGCACGCGGGTCCACGAGTACGGCGGCGGTGCCTACACCGTTCGTGACGGCCTCGTCGTCTTCTCCGAGTTCGCCGGCAACCGGCTGATGGTCCGGAGGCCCGACGACGATGGCCCGAAGCAGCTCGTCGCCGATCCCGCGCTGCGCTTCGCCGACATGGAGATCGACGCGGGCGCGCGACCGGGTCATCGCCGTCCTCGAGGACCAGCGCGAATCGGCGCTCCTGCCGCGCAACCTGCTCTGCGCCGTGTCGCTGACCGACGGCACGCTCACGGAGCTGGCGGCCGGGCACGACTTCACCTCGGACCCGCGCCTCAGCCCGGACGGCGGCCGACTCGCCTTCCTGACCTGGGACTTCCCGCAGATGCCCTGGGATGGCACGGACCTGTGGGTGGCGCCGGTCACCGCCGATGGATCGCTCGGCCCGGCGGTCCACGTCGCGGGCGGGACGACCGAGTCGATCGTCCAGCCGCGCTGGGCGCCGGACGGGTCGCTCGTCTTCGTCTCCGATCGGAGCGGCTGGTGGAACCTCTATCGCTGGCGGCCGGACATCGAGACCGCAGAGCCGCTGGCGCCGATGGACGCGGAGTTCGCCGGGCCGCAATGGGTCTTCGGCCTGTCCGACTTCGACATCGATGCCGACGGCACCATCGTGGCGACCGCCTCCGCTCCGGGCGGGACGCGGCTCCTTCGGCTCCGGGACGGCGAGCCTCCGCGGGACCTCGAGATCGACGCTGACGCCATCGCCTACGTGCGCGTCCGCGACGGCATCGTCACGTGTCGTCGCCGGCTCCTGGACCCGGCCGACGGCCGTCATCCGGCTCGACCTGGGCGACGGACGACAGGAGCGCCTGCGCGAGAGCGGCCCGCTCGCCGTCGATCCGGCGTACCTGTCGGTGCCACAGCACGTCGCCTTCCCCACCTCGGGTGGCCGGACCGCCTACGCGTGGTACTACCCGCCAGCGAACCCGGACGTCGCGGCGCCGGCGAATGAGCAGCCGCCCCTCGTCGTCATGTCCCACGGGGGTCCGACCAGCCAGGCGCGCACGTCCCTCAGCCTCGAGCGCCAGGCCTTCACGAGCCGTGGGTTCGCGGTCGTGGACGTCGACTACGGCGGCTCCACCGGCTACGGCCGCGCCTACCGCGACCAGCTCCGCGAGGCCTGGGGCATCGTGGACGTCGATGACTGCACGAACGCCGCCCTCTGGCTGGCCGAGCAGGGCCTGGCCGACCGCGCACGGCTGGCCATCCGCGGCGGCAGCGCCGGCGGCTTCACGACGCTCGCGGCGCTCTGCTTCACCGACGCCTTCGGCGCCGGCGTCTCCTACTTCGGCCTCGGCGACCTCGAGGGCTTCGCGGCCATCACGCACAAGTTCGAGTCGCAGTACGACCGCTACCTCGTCGGGCCCGCCTGAGGACGCGCAGCGCTACCGGGACCGCTCTCCGAACAACCACGCCGACCGGATCAGCTGCCCGGTGCTCGTCCTCCAGGGCGCCGACGACCGGGTCGTCCCTGTCTCCCAGGCGGAGGGCATCGTGGCTGCCCTCGAGCGCAACGGCCTGCCCCACGCCTACCTCCTCTTCGAGGGCGAGGGCCACGGATTCCGCAAGGCCGAGAACCAGCGCCGCGCGCTGGAAGCCGAGCTGTCCTTCTACGCCCAGGTCTTCGGCTTCACCCTCGCCGACGACATCGAGCCCCTCGAGATCGTCGGCCTCCTGGGCTGACCGACAGACGAGCGTGACCGCCGGGCGAGCGCCCGGCGGTCACGTGGGGAGGGGAGGGAAGGGTCTTCGGGGTGTTCGGCTACGCGTCCGAGGCGGGCGATGCCGCGGGATCGGGCGAGGCTGCCGGCGCGACCTCTGTCGTGTCCTCCGCCGCGGCGTCGTCCTCGGTGGTCGCCTCGTCATCGGCCTCCTCGACGGTCGGCCGGACCACGATGCGCTGGGCGAGGAACGAGCCGTCCTCCTGGGAGCTGGCCCACACGACGATCTCGCTGCCGGCCGCGATGTCGGTGACGGCGATCGACTCGCCGACCATGCGCTGGCGCTCGAAGCCCCGTCCGAAGTCGACGCTCTCGGTCGTGAAGCCGATGACCTGGGTCTCCTCGTCGAGCGTGACCGTCGCGGCTTCGTCGGTGGCCAGCGTGTAGTCGACGCTGGTCTCCGTCGCGACCGAAAGCGTGCCGTTGTCGATCCGCTGGGTGACCAGGGCGCCCTCGTCGGTCTGGTAGGTCGTCTCGCTGCGCACCAGGCCGTCCCAGGCGCCGCGGACCAGCCCGCGCATCTCGAGCCGGTCGCGGAAGAGACCACCTCGGTCACCTCGGCCGAAGCCGAACGGTCCCTCCTCGTCGCCAGGTTGGGCCGCCACGCTGGCCGTGCCGGCCATGACGAGCGCCAGGCTGGCGGCTGCCGCGGCCAGGCCGCGGGTCCTCGTGATCTGCATCGTCAGTGTTCTCCTGTTGCTTGTCTTCGACGCGATGGGTGCGTCGGCCGCTTCGTTCGGTGCGGCGATGTGGACGATGAGGCCCCTCGGCCCTGTCATCGACCGTGCGGTGTAAGGGTCGGGTAAGTGGCCCCGACACGCCCGGACCCGTGGATGGACCGATTCTGCGCCTCTGCTATCATGTCGCGGCGGGGTGGAGCAGCGGCAGCTCGTCGGGCTCATAACCCGAAGGTCGTCGGTTCGAATCCGACCCCCGCAACCAAGCGAATACCGTCTCGAGAACCCCGGGGTCCCGCCCCCCGGGGTTTTCATTTGGCTGGCTGCCGCTCGGGCTCCTGCCGCTCCGGGCCCTCCAGGCGGAAGAAGACGCCGTTGGCGAAGACATGCCGAGCCGCCAGGCGGTAGATGGCGTTGCCGGGGAAGGGATGCTGGCGGAAGGCCGCGCGCACGACGGCGTCCCGCTCGGGACCCGGTGCCAGCACCAGGGGCGCGAAGCTGGTGCGCGGCAGGTCCGCGCTCTCGAGTGCGATCCGCGAGGCGGCCCGGACGTTGAGCGTCCAACCGGTGTCCCCGTTCGGATGCCCGAGATAGCGCTGCTCCCCGACGTGCAGCAGGCCCAGGAGCACCCGGCGATCCTCGCCCGAACGTCGGCCGGGGACGTGGAGCAGGACGAGGTTCCCGTAGCCGCGCGACAGCGTGAGGGGGACGAGCACGCCATCCATGACGCGGATGAGCCGGTACCAGGTCGGCCACAGGTGCGACCAGGCGCCGGTGGCGCGCACGGGCCGCTCGAAGCGATGCGCCGGGCTGGGCATCGATGGATCCATCGGGCCATTCTGACCACTGGGGCCTATCGGCCCCCGATCGTGGGGGCGCGAGGACCTGCCGGTCGTGGCTGCCGCGACTACCCTTGTCGTTGATGAGGCCCCTTCGCGCCGTCCTGCTGCTCGTCGCCCTGCTGGCCGCTGTCCGCCGATGACGGCGGCGGCCCAGGGCCGACGACCTCCCCGGCCCCACGGCCGGTGACGTCGCCCGCGAGGCCTCCAGCGGCGCAGCCAGCGCGAGCCCGCAGCAGGCCATCGGCGCAGCCAGCGCGAGTCCGCCACAGGCCAGCCCGACTGCCACCGCGACCGATGCCGCCGCCGGCGGAGCCGTCGTCCGAGGCGTGTTCTTCTTCTCGCCGACCTGCCCCCACTGCGAGATCGTCATCACCGAGCATCTGCCGGGACTCTTCGAGCGGTTCGGCGGCGAGCCGGTCATCAGCATCGATGAATCGCTGCCGCCCGGAGAGGTGTCCTTCTACCTCATGAGCAACGGGCAGCTGCAGCTGCTCATGGTGGACGTCAGCGTCGATCCCGGCTCCCGGATGCTCGTGGCGGACTCGGAGCGGCTCGGCGTCGACGCCGGCGTGCCCCGCCTCGACATCGCCGACCAGCATCTCGTGGGCTCCGTCGACATCCCGGCGCAGCTCCCCGGGATCGTCGAGGGCGGCATCGCCGAGGACGGCATCGACTGGCCGCCGGTGCCCGACCTGGCTGCCGCCTTGGCGCCGTTCCCGGAGGCGGGCCTCGTCTCCCGCGCGGCGGACCCTGCGGTGGCCCAGGCCGCCTTGCCCGCCGCGAGCCTCTCGGTCTGGGCGAAGGTGTCCCGCGACCCGCTCGGCAACGGCCTGGCCATCCTCGTCCTCGTCGCGCTGCTCGTGAGCACTCGTGGCCGTGCCGGTGCTGCTCCGGCGCGGTTCGATGCCGCGGCTGCCCGACTGGCCCATCCCGCTGCTGGCCATCGCCGGTATCGCCATCTCGGCCTATCTCGGGAGCGTCGAATCGAGCGGTGGAGACGCGGTCTGCGGGCCGGTCGGGGACTGCAACGCGGTGCAGGACAGCGAGTACGCACGTCTCGCCGGCGTGCCCATGGGCGTCGTCGGCGTGCTCGGCTACACGTTCGTCCTGGCCGGCTGGATCGTGGCGCGGCTCATGGAGGGACGCCTCGCCGACGTCATCCTGGTCGGTGTCGCGGCGGGCACCTTCGCAGGCACGCTCTTCTCGGCCTGGCTGACCTTCCTGGAGCCGTTCGTCATCGGCGCCACGTGCCTCTGGTGCATCAGCTCGGCGCTGACGATGCTGGCGCTGATGTGGCTGACCGCGGGGCGTGGCTGGGCCGCGCTCGGCCGCCTGCGGGGCCGCCCGCCCCTTCGGCCCGAGCCAGCCTGACCAGGATCAGCGGGCGCCGAGGAGGTGCTCGATGGCCAGCTGGTCGAGACGCCCGTAGGACATCGAGCGCTTGCCGGCCACGTCCGGGTCGAAGGCATCCGCGCGGACCGCATCGATCGTCTCGCCGGCGGCCAGGGTGGGCAGGGCCAGCTCATCGATGCGGGCGGCCTTCATGGCCTCCTGGACCTCCGGGTCGGCGCGGAAGGCGGCCGCCCGCTCCTTGAGGATGAGATACGTGCGCATGTTGGCAGCGGCCGTGACCCAGACGTCGTCGCCGATCTCGGTGCGCAGCGGCTTGTAGTCGAAATGGCGGGGACCGTCATAGCCGGCCGTCTCGAGCAGGTCCACGAGATAGAAGGCGCTCTGCAGGTCGCCGTGGCCGAAGATGAGGTCCTGGTCGTACTTGACGCCGTGCTGGCCGTTGAGGTCGATGTGGAAGAGCTTGCCGTGCCACAGCGCCTGGGCCACGCCATGCACGAAGTTCAGCCCGGCCATCTGCTCGTGGCCGACCTCGGGGTTGAGGCCCACCATCTCGCTGTGCTCGAGGGTCCCGATGAAGGCCAGGGCATGGCCGATGGTCGGCAGGAACATGTCGCCGCGCGGCTCGTTGGGCTTGGGCTCGAGGGCGAAGCGCAGGCCGTAGCCCTTGTCGATGACGTACTGGCAGAGGACGTCGAAGGCTTCCTTGAAGCGGTCGAGCGCAGCGGCGAGGTCCTTGGCCGAATCGACCTCGGCGCCCTCGCGGCCGCCCCAGAAGACGTAGGTCTGGGCGCCCAGCTCGGCGGCCAGGTCGAGGTTGCGCATGACCTTGCGCAGCGCGAAGCGGCGGACGTCCCGATCGTTGGCGGTGAAGGCGCCGTCCTTGAAGACGGGGTGGCTGAAGAGGTTCGTGGTGAGCATGGGCGCCACCATGCCGGTCTTCTCGAGCGCCTCCTTGAAGCGCCGGATGTGCTCGTCGCGCGCGGCGTCATCGGAGCCGAAGGGGATGAGGTCGTCGTCGTGGAAGGTGATGCCCCAGGCGCCCAGCTCGGCCAGGCGATAGACGGCCTCCACCGGGTCCATGTGGGGTCGCGTGGCGTCTCCGAAGGGATCGCGGGCCGGCCACCCGACGGTCCAGAGCCCGAAGCTGAACTTGTCGGCGGGCGTGGGCTGGTAGTCGGCCATGCTGTCGTCATCCTCCTCTGCCGCCCTGGGCGACGGCGTCGTGTCTCGGGTTCGTGGCCTCATCCTAGTGGGCCGTGGCGCCCGTCGTCTGAGCCATCCGGCTCGAAGTCGACTCGGCATCTCCTGGTGGGGGCACCCAGGCGCCGGAAATACACGATCGTTGAACAGGGAGGGCCTCCGCGTCGACTTCGAGGACCGCCTCAGACAGCATCGCCGGCGTCGCGCGTCCCTGGACGGCCAGTTCGCCGGCCGACAAGCGTGAGCACAGCACGCCAGACGCCCCCTCGGCTGGACGGGTGCCCATCGGACGCACTGTCAGCTCCGGGAGCTCGCAGGATCAGGCGATCCTGTTCAGTGATCGTGTACACCTGCGGCGATGCGCCGCGCAGGACCGCCAGTCGACCGATCGCTACGCTCACGTTCGATGCCACTCGCGACCGAACGCCCGCATGTCGTCATCGTCGGCGGCTTCCTGACCGAGCCGCTGGCGTACGGTCGCATGCGTCAGCGGCTGCTCGACCGCGGCGCGGCGCAGGTGACGGTCACGCCGTTGCACCTGCCCGACTGGCTGGCCGTCGCCTTCGCGGGCATGCGCCCGGCGACGCTTCGGACGATCCGGACGATCCGCGAGGCCCGCCGCACGAGCGAGGCGCCGCTCATCGTCGTCGGCCACTCGGCGGGCGGCATCCTCTCGCGGCTGGCGATGTCGCCGCAGGTCCTCGACGGTCGGCTGCCCGAGCGTCGCCGAGGACGTGGGCTGCCTGGTCACGCTGGGGACGCCGCACGAGCAGCGGCCGTCGATGCCGTGGCGCCATCCCGGGCGTCCGTGCGACCGAGCTCCTGGCGCGAGAGGCGCCGGGCTGCTGTCATGCGCCCACGACGGGGTACCTGACGGTCGGCTCGACGCTCGTGTCGTGGGACGAACGGGCACCCACGAACCTGCTCAAGCAGGGCGTCGGCGGGATCATGCGCCGCTTCGTCGGTCCGGTCGCGGGCGGTCGCGGCGACGGCATCGTGGAGGACGCCTGTTGTCACCTCGATGGCGCGCAGCACCTGTCGCTGCCGGACGTCCTGCACGGCACGGTCGGCGGGCCGTGGTATGGCGATGCCGAGGTCATCGACCGCTGGTGGCCGACCGCGGTGGAGGCCTGGCGGCAGGCGCTGGCGGCGCGCAGCGCAGCGTGACAGCGAGCAGGGCGTGCACCAGGCGCGGCATCGCCGCCGAACGGACCGAGCGTGACCCATGCCCGGGAATGACCCGCGCAGGGCGTGCGCCAGGCCGTTCATCGCCGCTGAACGGACCGGCGTGACCCATGCCCGGGAATCAACCTGCCGGCAGGATCGTCTCGAGCTGGGCCGCCAGGCCGTCCTGGCTGAAGCCGCCCAGGCTGAAGGCCCGGATGATCGCCGTCGGCGTCGACGAAGAAGGAGGTCGGCATGCCCACGCCGATGTAGTCGTTCCAGGCCGCGTCCTCGTCGTCCATGAGCATCGGCCAGGTCGCGCCCATGTCAGCCGCGAAGGCACGCGCCCCATCGGCCGTGTCGTCGTGCACGATGCCGAGGATCTCCAGGCCGTCCGCGGCGTGCGCCGCGTACGCCGTCCGCCATCAGCGGGAACTCGTCGCGGCAGGGGAGGCACCAGGTGGCCCAGAAGTTGACGAGGACCGGACGGCCGCGCAGCTCGGACAGCGCACCCGCTCGCCGTCGAGCGTCGCCAGGTCGATCTCCGGCGCCGGCTCGTCGAGCAGCGGATGACCGCCCACCACGACGCGGTCAAGGCCTTCGTCGGTCCGGCCCAGGGGCACGAAGAGCACGACGAGCAGGACGATGACCACGAGCCCGATGCCGACGATGAGGAGGGCGACGGCCGGCCGGCGGGACAGCGGCTCAGGCACTACCCGGCAGCAGGGAGAGCAGCCACGGCGTCAGCGTGAGCAGGAGGGCCAGCCCGCCGACGAGGACGTAGACCGGGATGAGTCGTCGCGGCCAGGCACGCTCGGGGTCCCGGTCGGCCTGCGTCGGATGGCCGTGGGCCTCCACGTCGTCGGAGCTCGCGGCCGGCATCGAGCAGCCAGCCGACGGCGCGATGACGGCCATGACGAGGCCGCCGACGATGCAGCGCCGGCCCGAAGACGAGGCCGGCCACGAGGAAGAGCAGGCCCACCGGCGCCAGGAAGGGCCAGGCCGAGGGACCGGGCAGGTGCATGCCCTCGGGTGGCTGGAGCGCCCAGCCGGGGGGCTCCACGCTGACCGGCGGCGATGGCGCTGCCCGTGGCCGCCAGCCTCCACCCGCGCGTACTCCCGGTTGGCATCGAGGTACCAGCCCAGGATGCCGATGACGGCGATGCTCGACGCCGAGGACCAGGAGCCCGAGGTTGGCCAGCGAGTCGACGACGCCGAAGACGACGGCGAAGACGATGAGCAGCAGCCCGACCGGCGCCACGAACGGCCACAGCGACGGGCCGGGCAGGTGCATGTCCTCGCGGCTTGCGTCCCGCCGGCAGCGGCCGCGGGACCCGGAGCCGGTTGGCGGCCGCGTTGCGCTGCCAGTACCAGGCCAGCCCGGCGACGCTGACGAGGACCAGCAGCGTCAGGAGCAGCGGGATGTACTGGATGAGGTTGTTCCAGGTCGGGATGACGACCTGGGCGACCAGCTCCAGGATGAAGGTCCAGATGTCTCCGAGGTTCACTGTCCTCGGTCCGCATGGTCAGCGGCAGGATGGCTCGCCCAATCCTAGCCGCCAGGTAGAGGTCCCGCGCACCGCGCAGGATGACGAGCATGCCGAAGCCCATCGCCAGCCCGAGGGCGATCAGCAGCGCGGCGCCGGCGGCGTCAAGGACGCCGGGTGAGCCGAACGGCTCCGCTAGCAGGACCAGTAGAGGATGCCCACGACGATCGGGATGGCGCCCAGCACGATGACGAGCCGCCGGGTGCCACTCACGCTGCCGTCTCCCTACTTGAGGATGTAGAGGGTCAGGAAGAGGAAGACCCAGACGACGTCCACGAAGTGCCAGTAGTAGTGGACGGCCTCGACGGCGACGTGGTGACGGCGCGTGAACTGGCCGGCCACGCCCCGCGACAGGATGACCGCGAGGCCCACCACGCCGCCCAGGACGTGGGCGCCGTGGAAGCCGGTCATCGTGTAGAAGAGCGTCCCGTAGACGCCGCTGTCGATGCCGAAGTGCTCGACCGTGATGAGCTCGTAGTAGTCGTACAGCTGGATGCCCAGGAAGATGACGCCCAGGACGAGCGTCACCGCCACGGCGCGGTTGAGGCCCGTGCGGTCGCCCTTGCGGATGCGGTTCGTGCCCCACTGCATCGTGAGCGACGACGAGCAGCAGGATGGTCGTGGCCACGACCGCGATGGGGACCGGGTTCAGGACGTGGTCGTAGCCCTCGGGCGGGAAGACCGGCAGCGTCGCCCGGGCGTTGAAGTAGGCCGCGAAGAGCGCCGCGAAGAACATCACCTCGCTGGCGATGAAGAGCATCATCCCGAGGAGCGCGGGGTCCATGCCGCCGCGCACGGTGTCGTGCCCGGAGACGCCGGGATCCTCGTGGACCATGGGGGCCATCGCCTCGCCGTGGGCGGTCACGAGGCCGCTCCCGTGGCGGCCGTGGGCTCGGTGCGGGCGCTCGGGCGTCGCGCCGTGGCCGACGCCCGGGTACTTCACGTCGAACCAGGGACGCTCGCTGCGCACCTCGGGCAGCGAGTCGAAGTTCCAGGGTGGCGGCGGGCTCGCTGGTGGCCCACTCGAGGGCGTAGGCGTCCCACGGGTCGGCCTCGTGCTCCATGGGCTTGCGCAGCGTGCGCGAAGACGTTCCACAGGAACGGCAGCACGCTCGCCGCGATGAGGAAGGCGCCGATCGTGGACAGGAAGTTCAGCTCCGTCCAGCCGGCGTTGGCCGAGTAGTCAGGGATGCGCCGGATCATGCCGTCGAGGCCCAGGAGGTGCTGCGGGAAGAAGGCCAGGTTGGTGCCCACGAAGAGGACCCAGAACTGCACCTTGCCGAGGCGCTCGGAGAGGCGCCGGCCGGTCATCTTGGGGAACCAGTAGAAGAGGCCCGCGAAGATGGCGAAGACGGCGCCGGCGACCAGGACGTAGTGGATGTGCGAGACGACCCAGTAGGTGTCCTGGACCATGAAGTCGAAGGGCACCACGGCGAGGAAGGCGCCATCGAGGCCGCCGATGAGGAAGAGGGCGATGAAGCCCACGGCATAGAGCATGGGCGTGTCGAAGCGCAGGTGGCCGCCCCACATGGTGGCCAGCCAGTTGAAGAACTTCACGCCCGTGGGCACCGCGATGAGGAAGGTGAAGAAGGCGAAGAAGGGCAGGAAGACGGCGCCGGTCGTGAACATGTGGTGCGCCCAGACCGTGAAGCCGAGCGCGCCGATCGAGGCCGTGGCGATGACGAAGGCCCGGTAGCCGAAGAGCGGCTTGCGGCTGAAGACCGGGATGATCTCGCTGATGATGCCGAAGGCCGGCAGGATGAGGATGTAGACCTCGGGGTGCCCGAAGAACCAGAAGATGTGCTGCCACAGCACCGGGCTGCCGCCCTGCGCGGGGTCGAAGAAGCCGCCGCCGTAGTTGCGGTCGATGAAGATCATGATCAGTCCGGCCGCGATGACCGGGATCGAGAAGAGCAGCAGGACCGCCGTCACCAGCGTCGCCCAGCAGAACATGGGCATGCGCAGCAGGCCCATGCCCGGCGCGCGCATCTTGAAGATGGTGACGATGAAGTTGATGGCCCCGAAGATGGAGGCGAAGCCGAGCACGACGAGCCCGAGCAGCAGCAGGTCGATGCCGGTGTACGGCTCGATCGCGGAGAGCGGCACGTAGAGCGTCCAGCCGGTGGGCGAGCCGCCGAAGGCGAAGGCGCTGACGATGAGGATGGCGCCGGCCACGAGCATCCAGAAGGACAGGGCGTTGATGCGCGGGAAGGCCATGTCCGCGGCGCCGAGCTGCAGCGGCACGATGTAGTTGGCGAGACCCACGGTCATGGGCATGACGAAGAGGAAGATCATCATCACGGCGTGCATGCCGAAGAGCTGGTTGTAGCCTGCCGCGTCGATCATCTGAAGACCGGGGACGGCCAGCTCGGTGCGGATGCCCAGCGCCAGAAGGCCGCCCAGCATGAAGAACGAGAACGACGTCATGATGTACATGAGGCCGATCTTCTTGTGGTCGGTGGTCGTGATCCACTCCAGCACGGTCGAGCGGCGGCTGGCGTACGCGCCCGCGTGGGGCGCGGTCGTGGTGGCCACTACGCGCCCTCCTCGCTCTCGGTCATGGGAGCGTGCTCACTCGGCGGCTCGCCCGCAGGCGCATCGTCGGCATCATGCGCAGGCCGGCGGGGCCGCACCGTCGGGTGACGGGCCGCCCGCAGCGCGCGCCTCGGCCAGCCAGGCCTCGTACTCGGGCATCTCGACGGCCCGGATGGTGAAGAACATCTGGCCGTGGTTGAGGCCGCAGAACTCCGCGCACTGGCCGCCGTAGCGGCCGGGCTTCTCGATGGTGACCTCGAACTCGTTGGTGCGCCCGGGGATGACGTCGCGCTTGAAGAAGAACGCGGGCACGTAGAAGGAGTGGATGACGTCGGCCGCGTTCAGCCGGAAGCGGACCGGCACGTCCACGGGCAGGACCAGGTCCTGCGCCGGGTCACGCGGCTCCGCGCTCGACGGCTCTGCCGGGCTGGAGGTGATGGTCACGCCGGCATCCCCATAGGTGCCAGTGGCCTCGTCGTACGACGCCGGGTCCTTGTAGGTGAAGGTCCAGCCGAAGCGGAAGGCCAGCACGTCCATGACGACCGCCAGGCTCGTCAGACTCGTCCTCGATGTCCGCGAGGACCATCGTCGAGCCCACGAACATGACCAGTCACGATGAGCGCCGGGATGGCGGTCCAGATGAACTCGAGCCGGTTGTTGCCGTGCGTCTGGGCTGGGAACTCTCCGTCGCGGCTTCGCCGCCGGAAGCGCAGGGCGGTGAAGAGGAGCAGCCCTTCGACGAGGATGAAGATGGCGAGCGCGACGAGGAAGACGGGCAGGTAGAGGGCCGCCGACTGCGCTCCCTCCACGGTCACGACCTCATGCGGGAACCCGTCAGCGCCGATGAGGCTCGGGAACGCGCTGTCGCCGGTCGGGTTGTTGTTGTTGGCCTGTGACGCGCACGCCACCAGCACCAGGGCGGCCACCGGGATAGACGCGAGCTTGACGAGGCGACCCGCGATGTCGCCTGTGGCCGGGATCGGCAAGGACACTCCCCCGTGTACTCAGGTTCTGCCGTTGGGACCGGCATATGATAGCGACCTGATGCACGTTGCAGTGCGTCGCCGTTCGGCGTCTTGGGCCGGGTCGGACGATGCGCCCGAGGCCTCCTGTCCCGGTCCCATGGCAGCTCCGTCGAGGGCGGCCACGCCGGTGTCGGCCGCCCGTCGGTGCGTGGCGCGTCCGCCTGTCGGCCGGCGCGGTCCCCGCCGCCCTCATGGTGTCGGCCGTCCTTGTGGTCCCGGCTGCGCTGCTGCTCTTCCCGGCTGCCGTGGCGGCGCACGGGACGGGCCACGCCGCACCGTCGCCCGAGACGCTGCTCGAGGCCTGGACGTTCGACCCCAGCGTGTGGCTACCCGTGGTCATCGCTGCCCTGGCCTACTGGTGGGCGCGACGCCTGGTGGACCGCCGGCATCCGGCCAAGCCGGTGCCACTGTGGCGACTCGTGGTCCTGGCTGGCTGGCCTCGGCGCGATCGTGCTGGCCCTGGCTTCGCCGATCGAGGCCTTCGACACGACGCTCTTCTCGGCCCACATGGTCCAGCACCTGCTCCTGATCATGGTGGCCGCTCCGCTCCTGGTCCTGGCGGCGCCGATCACGCTGCTGCTGCGGGTCTCGACGCCGGACACGAGGCGGCGCTGGATCCTGCCGGTCCTGCATTCGCGCATCGTCCGCGTCATCTCCCATCCGATCGTGGCCTGGGGCCTGTTCGCCGCGGTCATGTGGCTCACGCACTTCTCGCCGCTCTTCGACGCCGCCCTCGAGGACGAGACGCTCCATCGGCTGGAGCACGCGCTCTATCTCGGCATCGGCGCTGCTCTTCTGGTGGCCGGTGGTGGGCGCCGATCCGAGCCCGCATCGGCTGGGCTATCCGGCGCGCCTCTTCTACCTCGCTCTGGGCATGCCCCTCTCGTCGTTCCTGGGCCTGGTCATCTTCTCGGCGCAGACGGTCCTCTATCCGCACTACCTGACGCTCGAGCGCGCCTGGGGTCCCTCACCGCTCGACGACCAGCGCATCGCCGGAGGTGTCATGTGGGTGGGCGGCGACGCTGCCTTCGTCCTGGCGCTCGTGCTCGTGGTGGCCGCCTGGCTGCGCCACGAGGAGCGCGCCAACCTGCGCGAGGACGCCCGGCTCGCCCGCCACCGCAAGACGGCCCAGGAGCGCGGACCGGCCTAGCCCGGATGGCGACTGCTGGCTCGGGCGGCGCCGAGATGCTCAGGCGCCCGCGCGAGATGTCGCGCAGGGCCTGGCGTGACGCTGCCCGCGGAGCTACTCGGCGTCCTCGAGCTGGGTCACCACCAGGCGGTCGCCGTCGGCTCGGTAGGTGACCCTGACCGGATCGCCGAGGACCTGGTGCTCCGCGACGTGGGACGTCGGGAAGTCGGGATCGAACTCGAGCTCGGTCGTATCGAACGCGAGGACCGTGCCCTCCTCGGTAAGCAGCTCGAAGCCGTCGACCTGCCCGAGGGCGGGCGAGTCGACGCTGACCACCACACCCGTCTCCTGGGGCTGGCTCGGCTCGCCGGCGATCAGCGTGCAGGCGGACAGGACGAGAGCCAACGACGCGGTGAGGATCGCGCTGCGAACCTGTCGACGACGCCCGGTCACGCCGACGGGGACGAAGACGGCGACGTCCAGGACGATGAGGGCGAAGAGGGCTGTCAGGTACGTGATCGAGTACTTGTAGAGACGGACCGCACGCGCATCGGTCCCCTCGCGGGCCATGGCCATGGCCTGGAACAGGAAGAGCGCGCCCAGGACGAGCGCCCCGGCCAGGAAGAGGAGGCCCATCCGCGCGACCGAGAAGAACATCAGCGTCAGCGCCACCATGAGCACGCTGTACAGGGCGATCTGGCGCGTCGTCTCGCGAACGCCATGGGTGACCGGCAGCATGGGCACGCCGGCCGCCTCGTAGTCGCCGCGGATGCGCAGGGCCAGCGCCCAGAAATGCGGCGGCGTCCAGTAGAAGACGATGGCGAAGAGCATGAGCGCCGGCAGCGCGATGTCGCCGGTCACGGCCGCCCATCCGATGACCGGCGGCAGCGCACCGGCGGCGCCGCCGAGCACGATGTTCTGCGGTGTCGAGCGCTTCAGCAGCAGGGTGTACACGACGACGTAGAAGCCGATGGCGAGGAGCGCCAGGAAGGCGGCCACGAGGTTGGTCGTGAAGGCCAGCCAGGCGAACGAGACGACCGTCAGGATGAGTCCGAACAGCAGCGCGTCCAGGGGCGCCACCTCGTGGGCCGGCAGCGGCCGCCGTCGCGTCCGGACCATGAGCAGGTCGATGTCACGGTCGAGGTAGCAGTTGATGGCGTTGGCCGCACCAGCCGCGAGCGCGCCACCGACGAGCGTGGCCGCGACGAGCCAGGCGAAGGTCAGCGGTTCGAGACCCTCGGTGAAGCGCCAGGCCAGGACCATGGCCGGCACCGTCGTGACGAGCAGCAGCTCGATGATGCGCGGCTTGGTGAGGGCGACGTAGGCGCGCACCCTGTCCGCTGCCGGCTGCGCGGGCTGCGCCGGGATCGAGGCTGCCCGGTCGCCGGCCCGGCACTCGCGCCGGCTCGCCGCTGAGCGACCGTGCGCCGTACCAGGCGTCCATCGCCGCTGCGGCCATGAGCGCCCAGATGGCGGCGCCGAGGGCGAGGTGCAGCGACACCGCCCAGGCCGCGAGCGTGGTCCAGATCTGGAAGGCCCCCACGACGACCTGGACGACGTAGAGCGCGCCCGCCGTCCCGACGAGCCCGAAGAGCCGCTCGGCACGGGGCCGGCCCTCCGCGCTCGCGGGTCCCGTGCGGCCCGCCAGGTCGCGACGACCGCCCCGAGCATGATGAGGCCGACGATGAAGGCCACCGACGCGATGTGCGAAGTGAGCCATCTGCAGCGCCGCGGCTGCGGGATCGTCGGAGAAGGTCGGGATGAGCTGGCCGTACATCAGCGGCCAGTCGGGGAAGACGAGCGAGGCCGCCGTTCGCGGTGACGTTCGCCCCGAAGAGCATCAGGGCGTACACGGACGCCGCCGCGAACGCGACGATGAGCGTCAGGCGCTGGCTGCCGCCGTGCGTGGGCAGCTCGGCCGGGTAGCGCGAGCGGACGAAGACGAAGATCGTGGCCGCCAGGATGAGCATCGAGACGGCCAGGTGCGCGGTCACCGATTCGCCCGAGTTGCCGGACTCGACCGTCCACTTGCCCAGCCAGGCCTGGAAGCCCGTGAGCACGACGGCCACCAGCGCGACGACCACGATCGACCGCGTCCGCCGCTGCGTCCGCCAGGCAGCCACGACGAGGCCGAGCACGAGGAAGCCGACGAGGACGCCCCACCAGCGATGGATCGACTCGATCCAGGCCTTGTCGTCGCCGATCGTCGGGGATGATCCGCCCGTAGCAGAGCGGCCAGTCCGGGCAGCCCATGCCGGAACCGGTGCTGCGCACGATGACGCCGATGACGATCATCACGAAGGTCGCCACGACCGTGGCGAGGGCGAGCTTCTGGAAACCGGTGAGCCGGAGGTTCATGGGCAGGCGCGATCGTATCAAGGGACGCGCGGCGATCGCGGTCGGACGCCCTGTCGCGAGGCGCCGCGTCGTGCGGCAGGCGGTCGCCGCGCCGTCGAGTACGGCATCCCGGTCGAGCCGTACCCGCGCCCGGCCGTCGGCGGTCAGCCGGAACGGAGGCTGCCCCGGTCCCGGCGCCGCGGCAGGGCAGTGCCCCGGAGCGCGCCGACGTCCCCGACGCCTTCGCGCTCGCACCACGCAGCGAGCTCGAGCGGCGAGCCGTCCGGGCAGCTCCGGGTCGGCCAGGGCTGCGGTGGCGAGACCGACCGCGGAGGCCCCCGCAGCGAGGAAGTCGAGGACGTCGTCGAGGCTGCTGATGCCGCCGATGCCGATGACGGGGATGCGCACGACCTGGGCGATCTCGTAGACGACCCGCAGCGCCACCGCCTTGATGGCCGGGCCGGAGAGCCCGCCGTATGGCGATCCCAGGGCAGGGCGATGGCGGCCGGCGTCGATCGCCAGCGCGGGCAGCGGGCCGATGGCGCTGATGGCGTCGGCTCCGGCCGCCGCCACCGCCTGGGCGATCTCCCGCACGTCCGGCGCGACCGGGGTGAGCTTGACGATGAGGGGCAGCTCCGTGGCCGCCCGTGCGGCGACCGTGGCGAGCTCGCTCGCTCTCGACATCGAGGCCGATGGGCAGCCCGCCCCGACCGCGGTCCGGGCCGCTGAGGTCGAGCTCCAGGCCCGCCACGCCGGGCAGCACGTCGAGGCGGCGCGCCAGCGAGGCGATGTCCTCGACGCTGTCGGCGCGGATGCTGACGATGATGGGCACGTCGGAGCTCGCCCAGCGAGGGCCGTGCCGGCGCACGACCGCATCCAAGCCCGGATCCTGGCGGCGCATCGAGCTCAGCAGCGCGTCCTCGAGGACCACCATGCGCGGGGGCGGGCTGCCCGGCCGACCGGTGCGTGTGACTCCCGCGCGTGACGATGGCGCCAGGGGTCAGGTCGCCGACCGACTCGAGCATCTCGCTGCCGTAGCCGGCGCCGCCGGCGGCCACGATCACCGGATGGCGGAGTCGAAGGCCGATCGGCCGGCCGGGCGCGAGATCGACCGCCAGCGATGGGGCCTGGCCGCGACGCGAGCCTGGCCGGAGCGGGCCACGGTCGGTCATCTCTGTCCCTCCCAGGTCAGCTCGGCCGCGCCGAAGGCAGGTCCCTCGCGACAGACACGCAGCGGCCCGTCGGCGCCGTCGACGACACAGCCGAGGCAGACCCCCAGGGCGCAGCCTGCCGGATGGGGCAGCATCACCTGCAGCCAGGCGCGCCGTCGGGTCACGACTGGCACTGCTCGCCGCGCGACGCCCGCGCCGTGGCCCAAGGCGCGCCACGCCCAGGCGTGCATCGCGGCCGCCGGCGGACCGTGCAAGCGCTTCCAGGAGCGGCCAGGGCCCTGCCGCGAAGCACTGGTCCGCCCACGCCTCGTAGCGCGAGCACGAGGTCGGTCACCGTCCCGGCGTGGCCGAGCGAGCCGTCCTCGGTGGCGACGACGTACTCGACCTCGTCGGGCAGCAGCGACGAGGGGAAGACGTCGGCCGCCGACGGCGCGCCCAGGAGGAGCGTCACCTGGCGACCCGAGCGCCACGGCCTCGTCGAGCAGCGCCCGCACCCCGGCGATGCCATCGCCGTCGCAGATGACGAGGAGATGACGGCTCCTGGCGTCGATGCGGAACCCCCGCCCGAGCGGTCCGTCGAAGAGGGCCTCATCGCCCTGCCGGCGGTCCCGCAGAGCCGTCCCGCCGGACCCCCCATCGACCAGCAGGTCGACCGTGCCGGCGACCCGGTCGTACCCGGCGACGGGGATGGCCGGCAGCAGGAGGCCGCGCGGAGCTGGCGCCAGGACGTGGAGGTACTGCCCCGCCTGCACACGCCGCGCGAGGTCGGGCGCCCGCCAGGTCTGCCATCGACGCGCCCGCGATGCGGCGCCCGAGCCGGGCTGACCGGTCTCCCGGGCGGTCGGCAGGTCGACCAGCGCGACGAGCTCTGCTCTCTCGGTCACCCTCTGCACCCGTCGCCCGATCGCGCCCGATGCGGCCCGCTCGAGCCGGCGCGATCCCATCGTCGTGCGGTCCGCATCGTGCGCGGATTCCGGCAGGAGCGCGGATCGGTAAGGCGATGACAGTGCCGCGCAGCGCGGCCGGTCAACGCCGCTCGGCGTCGCCCTCGCTCGTCCTCGTCCCCGAGATCGTCTTCGTCGTCCTCGGGCCCGTCCTCGTCATCGAGCTCGGGCGCGACCCCCGGATACTGATCGGCGATGGCCTCCGCGAGGTCGCCGAAGAGGTCCGTGGGATCGTAGAACTGGACCATGTCCTCGGCAGACGTGAGCGCCTGCCAGGTCGGCTCGCCCTCCTCGTCCGTCTCGGGCACGACCTCCGCCTCGAAGGCGCCGCTGGAGCGGTACCAGAGCCGTTCGTCCTCGTCGTCGAGCACCATGCGGTCGCCCAGGGCGGCCGCCAGACCCTCCGACGACTCCTGGAACTGGTCGAGCAGGCGCGCTTCCGCTCGCTGGCTGCGCTCCTGGAAGGTGAGCGCCAGGTCGTAGAGCATGCGCGCCGCTTCAGCCGTGTCGCTGGGCGGGCTGATGTGGTCGACCCAGCCCTCGTCCGGCTCGCGGTCCTCATCCTGCTCCACGCCCATCTCGGAAGCGACGCCGGCCACCTCGAGGAGGTCCTCGGCGGCCGTGGGCTCGGGCTCGAGGCCGGCCTCGTCGCGAGCGGCCTCGGCGAAGGCGGCGTAGAGGTCCGCCGGGTTGTAGAGCTCCACGAGCTCACCGCCGCTCTCGATCTCCTCGGTCTCGGCGACCCACTCGACCCGACGAGTCCTGGTAGCGCGTCCGCGACCGGAACGTGCCGTCCGCGGTGATGGCGAGGTACTCGGGCTCGTCATCGATGAGCACGAGGCCGCCGAGCTCACGGATGCGCTCCCGGTTGGCGTCCAGGAAGGCGTTGAACTGGCGCGCCGCATCGGTCAGGAAGGAGGCGCGCTCGATGCCGGCCTCGGTGGCGATCTCGCCCAGCGCGGCGGCGCGCAGCTGTTCGTCCATCTCTTGCCTCCTCTGGTGGCCTAGGGGTGGAATTCCAGGTCGCTGCCCATGCGCTCGCGAAGGAACATGGAATGGTGGCGCTCGAACATCCACTCACCGGCGCGGTGGCCGATGGCGCGGGAGCGAGCGTCGCCCTCGAGCTTGTCGATGGTCTCGTAGTCCGGCATCTCGAGCAGGATGACGTTGTCGAAGTCCCAGCCGTACGCCACGTTGTACCAGCCCAGGAAGCGCATCCCGAAGTCCTTCTCGTAGCGCTCCACCTGCCGGGGGAAGAGCTTCTGCATGAAGAACTTGAAGAACGGGTCGCGACCGCGGCGGACCGAGAAGAACGTGGCCAGGACTGGCACCGCTGCCTCCAGCTTGGACTGCGCGTCGCCCGGCGGCGACGTGGGCGCCATTGTCGCATGCGGCGATGGTCCGGCCGAGGGCCACAGGGTCGCTCGAGCCCGCCGCGTCGGCCCGGCCCGCCCAGCCCGACCGCCAGCCTCAGGTCGACTCTTCGGCGGGCAGCTCCGGACGCGTCGGACGCTCGGACGCATCGGACGCTTCGGACGCATCGGGGGCGGCAAGAGCGCTGAGCGACTCGAGCAGCAGGTCGACGAGCGCGGCCTGGGCCGGGTTCATCGCCGCCCGCGCCGCGTCCGGGCCGAACCAGGCGACCCGATCGACCTCCGGGACCTCGATGACGATGCCCGAGTGCGGCGGCCACTCCATCGAGAAGGTGTTGGACCAGGCGTTCGCGGGGTCGAGGTTGCCCTCCACCGCCCAGGCATGCACGACCTTGCCGCCGCGCTGGGTGACCGAGCCGAGCTCGATGATGCGCGCCGAGGAGCCGATGACATGACCGGTCTCTTCGCCGAACTCGCGCTTGGCGACGGCCCAGAGTTCCTCGCCGTCCGCGGCCTCGCCCTTGGGGATCGACCAGACACCGGCGTCGCGACCCTCGAAGTAGGGCCCACCAGGATGGCCCAGCAGCACCTCGATCCCGGTCGCCGTGCGACGGAAGAGGAGGATCCCTGCGCTGGTGCGGGTGCGACGCTGAGCGTCAGGCATCGTCGTCACGCAAGCGCAGTGTCATCGGCCGCCACGGCGCCACCCTCTGGCGCGGGGGCCTGGTCCTCGAGCTGGCCCACCGTCGGCCGGGCCCTGGGGTCCAGTGGCGCCCGCCGTGTCCGCCGGTCGGCAGCCACGAGCCGCAGCAGGAAGATGACCGTCTGGCCCGTGAAGAGCAGCAGGACCAGCGTGAAGATGAGCAGCACGGCGCTGATGCGCGGGTCCCACGACCAGGTCACGGTGAGGGGCGTGAGGACCAGGAAGAACGTCATCAGGCCGACCTGGATCCAGAAGCAGCCGAGGCCCGGGACCGCGCTCCGCATCGAGCGGCTCGCCCTTGTACTCCGGCGGCTCCGAGGGAGCGCTCACGCGGGCGCGGACGGCCACACGCGGGCGAGGCATGGCACTGGTCGATGAGGCGGGCATATCCGTCATCGTACGCGGGAAAGATGGCCCCATCGGGTCCGACGCGTGGCCCTTGGCGAGCCGGAGCGCGCGCCCGACCATGGCGCCAAGGGACACCGCACCGAGGGAGGCTCCGATGCCCTGCCAAGGCCCCGTCCACCTCCGCCGCGCCGCCGTCGCTGACGCCGCGGGCATCGCCCATGTCTATGTCGCCGGCTGGCAGGAGGCGCATGCCGGTCTCGTGCCGGCCGAATACGCCGTCTGCATGCGCGCCAAGTCGCGCGAGGACTTCTGGCGCGACGAGCTGACCGTCGAGGCGTCCGATCGCAAGCCCTGGGTGGCACTCATCGACGACCGCATCGTCGGCTTCGCCAGCGGGGGCATGTCCCGCGATGACGACGCCGAACCCGGGTTCGGCGAGATCTACCAGGTCTATGTCGATCCTGCGTGCTGGGGCCGCGGCATCGGGTCCAACCTCCTGCGGCCATGTCGTCCGGGACCTGCACCAGCATGGATTCGATCGGGCCGTCCTCTGGCTCATCCCCGCCAACGCGTCGGCGCGCGCGTTCGCCGAGAAGCACGGCTGGCGGGCCGACGGTTCGACGCGCTTCGAGGATTGCGGCGGGGCGCAGGTCGAGCTGGCGCGCTACCAGCACACGCTGCGCTGAGCGGCGCGCCCCTCGCGAGCGGCGGCTCAGGCCGAGTGAGCGCTGCAGGAAGACACCTTCCTCGTCGGCCCCAGCGCCGGCCAGCCGGAGCTCGACCCGCTCGTCCCGCGCCGTGGGCAGGCTCAGGCCCACGAAGTCCGCGCTGATGGGCAGCTCGCGATGGCCGCGGTCGACGAGGACGGCGAGGCGCACCGCGGCCGGCCGGCCGCCGTCCATCAGGGCATCGAGCGCGGCCCGCACCGTGCGACCGGTGAAGAGCACGTCGTCGACGAGGATGACCGTGGTGCGGGCCGCAGTCGTAGGCGCGCAGTCGGGCGTTCGGGATGACCGCCGCCGCATCGGCATCGATGGCGCCCCCGCGGTCGTCCCGATACGGCGAGACGTCGAGGGCGATGACCGGCACGGCGACCCCGACCGCGGTCCCGGATGGCCGCGGCGATCCGCTCCGCCAGCTGGGGGCCGCGCCGCTCGATGCCCACGAGCACGAGGCCGTCCGTTCCGCCGTGGCTGGCGAGGATGGCCTCGGCGATGCGATCGAACGCCAGGCGCATCTCATCGGCCGTCAGGATCTGCTGCGCGCTCATCGACACCTCCCTACGGCGCGGGAACTCGTCCCAGGAACGTCCCCCATCGATCGACCTCGAACGGCGCTGACTCGCCGGCCGCCGCCCGGGTCGAGGCCAGCAGCTCATCGACCGCCTCCTCGGGGCTGATGGGGTTGACCGGCAGGCCGGTGCCGAGCTCGAGGCCGCCCACCTCGCGGAGCCGCGGGTGGATCTCCCAGTGCCAGTGGAAGGTCTCGCGCACGTTCTCGTGGAGTGGCGCCGTGTGGAGCACGAGGTTGTACGCGGGGCCTCCGAGCGTGCCCAGCATGCGGATGACCTTCTGCAGCGTCTGCGCCGCCGAGGTCAGCTGCTCCTCCGTGGCCCTGCCGAAGTCGGGCTCATGATGGCGCGGCACCACCCAGAGCTCGAAGGGCGACCGTGAGGCGTACGGCGCGAAGCACACGCTGGCGGCATCCTCGAAGACCAGCCGATCGCGCCCGGCGACCTCGTCCTCGATGAGGCGACACCACGGGCACACGCCTTCGCGGATGACGTATCGGGCTGCCCCACCGAGCTCCTCGCCGATGCGGTGCGGGATCTGCGGCAGGTCGTAGACGTCAAGGCAGAGGTGGTTGGTCATGGCGCCCGCCTGCTCGCCCCAGTTCTGGACGACCTGGAGGTACTGCGTCCCGCCCTGGGTCCTGGCGCTGCCGATGCGCTCGCGCGCCATGGCCAGCATCTCGATGACGAAGCCTGTCGCTTCCTCGCCCAGTGAGACGTGATGACCCTGTGGGGCAGCGATCGTCTCCCACGAGCCGACGTCGCCGAGCAGGCCCAGGCCGAGCTCCTCCGGCTGGGTGTCAGGTCTGCCTGTTGGCTCACGGGCGCGCTGCGACTCCTGCCCACCGGCCACGGTGAAGGCCTGGGGCTTGAGCACACGCAGCCAGGCATGGTCGAGGGGCGCCGCCCGGCAGTTCTGGCAGGCGTCGTCCGGTGTGGTCAGCCGCCGGGCCGGCCGCTCGAATCGGGCGCGCTCGAACTCGCGGTCGACGACCGTCGCCACCCACCAGCCCGTGATGTCGTCACGCCGCAGCTCGAAGAGCCCGCCCGCCATGCCGCTATCCGATCGCGACCGGTCCAGCGAGGTGGGCAGCCGCCTCGAGTCCTCTGGCGAACGCCTCGCTGAACCGTCCCGCGGCCACCTCCACGCTGGCGGTCGATGGCTCGGCCGACTCGCCGCGCCAGCCCAGCTCGTGGGCGACGGACGTCACCTCGAGGCTGGCCATGCCGCAGGGATCGATGAGCTCGAAATCCGACAGGCGCGTGGTGATGTTGAGCGCGATGCCGTGATAGGTGATGCCGCGCTCGAGGCGCAGGCCCAGGGCGCCGAGCTTCCGTGGCCGCGAACCATCGGCCTCGACCCAGATGCCCGGGTAGCCAGGCCGCTGACCCGCCGTCCAGCCCGTAGCTGGCCGCCACGTCGGACATGGCCGATTCCAGCGCCCGCACGAAGGGCCGCAGCAGGACCCCTCGATCGCGAAGACGCACGATGGGATAGGCCACGAGCTGGCCTGGCCCGTGGTAGGTCACCTCGCCGCCGCGCTCGACGCGGATGACCTCGATGCCGCGACGCTCGAGCTCGGCAGGGGAGGCCAGGACGTGGTCTTCGGCGGCGTGGCGCCCGAGCGTCAGCACGGGCTCGTGCTCGACGAGCAGGAGCGTGTCAGGGACCCGGTCGGCCGCGCGCGCCTCGACCATCGACCGCTGCCGGTCCCATGCCTCGCGATAGGGCATCCGACCGAGCCACTCGATGCCGAGGTCCATGCGCGCGACGGTACCACGCGTCAGGGCCACTGCGGCCTGGTTCCGGAGGCGCTACGGCAGCAGCTGGCGAAGGGCGAAGATGACGTTGGCCGGGCGCTCGGCCAGCCGGCGCATGTACCAGCGGTACCAGGCGCTGCCGTACGCCACGAGGCTGAAGGCGGGATGGCCGACATCGCGCAGCCGGCGCAGCTCGCGCTCGCGGATGCCGTACAGCATGTGCACCTCGAGCGCCGAGACCGGCACGCCCATCGGCTCGGTGATGGTCCGGATCTGCTCGATGAGCTCGACGTCGTGGGTGCCGAGGGCCAGGCGCACCTCGCCCCGAGCCGCGGGCCCCGCCAGGATCACGGCCAGGGCCAGGAAGTTGGCGTCGACCTCGGCAGACGAGCGATAGCAGATGGTGCCGGGCTCGTCGTAGGCGCCCTTGACGAGCCGGATGGCCGGCCTGAAGCGGCAGGAGGCGCTGGATGTCCGCGGCGGTGCGCCGGAGGTAGGCCTGCAGCGCGATGCCGACGTTCGGGTGGCGCGCCATGAGGGTCTCGGCCAGGTGGACCGTGGCCTCGGTGTGGTCCGAGCCCTCCATGTCGATCCAGAACCAGCGTGCCGTGGGCGGCGCACCGCTCGGCGATGGCCGTGGCAGCGCTCGAGGCAGCCGTCAGACGTCCTGGTCGAGGCCGAGCTGGGTGGGCTTGACCGAGATCTCGATGGGGCCGCGGAGGTGCGCCCGGGACCGCGTCCCGCTCGAGGACGGCAGGTAGTGCGTCGCCGACGTCGTCGGCCTCGTCGAGCCGACGTGATGTTCTCGCCGAGACGGGTGAAGAGGATGCCGACGCCTTCGTCTCGCAGGCGCTCAGCGGCGCGCGAAGGCGTCCTCTACCGTCTCGCCCGGCATGAAACGGCGCACCGCGCGCTGGCGAACGGCCACGTCGGGACGGTCTGCTGCAGCCATTCGTTGCGCGCCATCCAGAGGAGGGCGGAGCGCATCGGTCGCACGACCGCGATGGTGCCACGCCTGCGCCGGCGGGACGGGACCTCCCGCACAGCTCAGGTCGAGGCATATCCGAGTCGACCTTGGACGACTGGACCGGCCGGCCCTGCCGACCGCGCGGGACGCGCTCGCGGCCGCTAGCCGGTCGACCCCAGGCCCGCCTGCCAGGCCTGCACGGTCTCCCAGGCGATGCGCTGGAGGAACGCTGCGTCCTCCTCAGCGGATGCCGAACGTGTACGGCAGTCCTTCGGGGCTCCGCTGGAAGAGCGTCGCGTAGATCGTCGCCGCGGCGAGGTAGGCGCCCTCCCAGGTGGCGTGCACCTCGTCGGCGTCGATGAGGGCGATGTCGGGACGTTCCGCCCGCGCCAGTTCCATGGCCACGCCCACCGGGGCGACGGGTGCATCGATCTCGGCCGAGACCGCCCGATAGGCATCGATGAAATCCTGGAGGTCGGCCCAGTCGTAGCGAGCCTGGGGCCAGGTCATGTAGAGGACCGTCCGCGCGCCGCTCGCCCGGATCTCGGCGTCGAGGAGGCGGGCGTACTCGAGGAAGGGCTCGTCCGACTGCGTTGGGATGCCGGGCAGGTATTCCTGCAGGACGACGACGTCCCAGTCACCTTCTCGGATGCGCTCGATGGCACCGTTCTTGTAGTGGTACTCGAGCGTCACCCCGCTGGCCGTCTCGCGCTCGCCGTCGAAGGCGCGGGGTGGATCCTCGGCCGCGACCAGGTTGCCGACCAGCCAGTCCATGCCCCCGAACCGCTCGGTGTGACTGTTGCCGATGAAGAGGACGTGCATCCGGCAGGGACGCGACGGCCGCCGTGTCCGTCCCGACCGACCCGACGCGCGTTGCCGTCGGCTTCGGGCACGGGCGCCGGGTCTGCCGCACGGACGTTCCTGGCTGCGGTGGCCTCGTTCCTCGCTTCAGCCCCGGGTCGATGCAGCCGCGCGGAAGCCTTCCGTGTGCGCTCCGCTCCCAGCGCGGGGCCCGACGGCGAGCGTTGCGACGATGACGATGGCGAGGCAGGCGAGGATGACTCTCACGGCAGGCTACTGTGCCATGGAACCGGTGAGATACCCTCACCCGAATGTGCTCCCGAGACGCCTTACTTGCGGTAGGACGACTCAGGCGGCGGTGGCCCGCAGCCGGTATGTGCGAGCCAAGCCCTTGCCCTTGAGCTCGACCTCGCCGAGCGCCTCGAGCTCGAACGCCAGGCCGCCGACGTGGGCGCCCGAAGATGCCAGGCTTGTGGCCACCGCCTCCGAGACCTGGATCGAGCCGGCCGACGCGGTCGTCTCGAGGCGGCTCGCGGTGTTCACCGCGTCGCCCCAAAGGTCGTAGACGTACTTGCTCGCACCGATGACCCCGGCGACGACCGGTCCGCGGTGGATGCCGATGCGGACCTGCCAGGGGGGCCCAGCCTCCGCGACCGCGTCGAGCATCGCGAGCGCGAGCTCCGCGCAGGCGACGACCGGCCGCTCGCTCGTGCCCGGGAGGCCGGCCGCGGCCATGTAGGCGTCGCCGATGGTCTTGATCTTCTCGACCCCGAGCCGGGTGCAGGCCGCGTCGAACGCCGAGAACATCCCGTTGAGCGACGAGACGACCGCAGCGACGGGCATCTCCGCCGAGATGCGGGTGAAGTCGACGAAGTCGCTGAAGAGGACGGTCACGTCGTCGTAGCGGTCGGCGATGAGGCGCTCGCCGGCGTTGAGCCGCTCGATGATGGGCTCGGGGAGGATGTTGCGGAGGAGATCCTGCGATCGGGCTCGCTCACGGTCGAGGTCTTGCATCACCCGGTCGAGAAGCCGGGCGTTCGTGTCCCGCATCGCTTCGGCGGACGAGAGGATGCTCTCGAGCTGATGGATGCGGCGAGCGAGCCGGGCGTTCTGCCGGACCAGGTCGCCCTCGCTCGGTGTCTCGGTCATGTGCCGAGGAGGACTGCCACGAAGGTCTCGTTGAGGAAGCGGCTCGAGGTCGCGCCGCCGATCGGGCCGATCTCTCCGGCGCAGTAGAAGCCGGCCAGCGGCACCGATGGGCCGAGCTCCTCGCGCGCCATCTCCGCTTCGACCTTCGTGCGCGTGCCGAGCAGATACTTGCGGATCATGCACGAGAAGATGAGGGCGGCTTCCGGCCGGGTGTCGCTGGGGAACCCGTCACGGGCTCGAACAAGAGCGTCACGCGTGCCGGCCAGGATGTCCTCCGTCCCTGCCGTCGTGAGCTGGACGGTCGCCCCGACCGGGACGCCGCCATGGACCCGGACGATCCCGGTCGCCGGGTCGGACCCCACGATGGCCCGAAGATACGAGCGATCGGTGTCTGCCTCTACGACGGCGAGCGGGTTGCCGAACGCCGGTGGCCCGGTCACGTCGAGATAGGGCGCCAGGAACTCGCTCGCGGGCCGGTCGTCGATCCGGTCGAGCTGACCACCCTGTGCGCTGGTCACGATGCCCCTCGCGCCGAGTGGCCGCCAGCCTGTGCCGACCGCGACGGAGACCATGAGCGGTCCGCTGAAGAGCAGGACCGCGATACCATCGTCTGCCATCTGGTCGTCGCAGAACTGCAGAGGCGGGATGGTGACCCCGACATCCCCTCCGGCACTTCCCCCGCCGACCACGACGACTCCCTCGGGGAGGGCCTGCGACATCGCCTCCGCCGTCCGCTGCGGGTCCGCCGAGAAGGCGTCGGCGAGCACGATCGCGAGCCGCGGGGTGGCATCGGTCGCCTCGAGCGCCTGGCGTGCGGCGGATCGGCATGCTCCTTCGGCATCACGGCCCAGCCCCGAGCCGAAGCCGACCGTCAGTCGGACGGTGTCCGAGGCGAAGACCGCGAGACTCATCGAGTCCTCCAGAAAGCCCTCGACCGACGAGACCTCCGCGGCCGAGGTCGATCCGACGACATGCACGCCGGGAAAGGCCTCTCGGATCGAGGCCACGACCGCCGGATCGAAGCTGTCGAACGCCGTCATGAGGAGCGCTGCCTGCGGCGAGGCACCGCCGAGGGACTCGCGGCACTGCTCGATCGCGATCGCGATGGCCTCGAGGGGTTCCAGCTCGTCGCTGTGTCCGACGGCCATGGTCAACATCGCGGCGCCTCTGCCAGGTGCTCGGCTCGACGGTGCCACGAGCACACGATCATGGCCCATCCTCGCACGACCGAGGCCAAGGCGCGTCAGCTCGGAGTGAAAGCCGCGACGACCTCGCTACGGCGAGGTGCCGCCCTTCAGTCGGGCGTCCGAAAGGCCTGCGCCCAATGGCGCCTCGCGTCAGGCGGCGCCGGCCGCGAGCCGCTCAGCGGCGGCCAGGTCCCGGGAGAGCCGCGTGAGCTGCCTCGGCGCGGAGCGGGCTCCACGGACAGGCAGCGATCCAGCGGAGGTGATGGGACACCGCGTCGAGCGCCTCCGCCGCGGCTGCGATGGCTCGCCCCTCGGCACGCAGCAGGCCGAGCCGCGACGCTCGGGGGCAGGCTCCGGCAGCGCCCCGTAGGAGACGATGGCAGCATCGGCATCCGCGAGCCGCCGCTCCAGGTCGCCGGTCGCGCGCTCGATCCGCGCCGCGTACGGGGCGAGGTCGACGTCGTCGGCTGCCAGGATCGGACGGATGCGAGCGACGGCGACCCGGGCGCGCTCGAGCGAGGCCGCGGCCCGGGCCAGATCACGGCCCACGGGCCGGGCGAGCAGCCAGGCGACCGCTTCTCCGGCTGCCATGACGAGCGCCGCACCGAGCGCCGCCAGCGCGAGGAAGGCGACCAGCGTGAGGCCCGCCACATCGTCGCGCACAGGATGGCCCTCGACCAGAGCGAGCGCCACCAGGACGGTCGATCCCGCCGCCACCACGGCGACGCTCGTTGGGCCGCTCTCGTGGTCGAGGACCTCGAACATGGGAGCCCAGTGGCGGAAGATGTGGATCCGGCGGGTGTCTGGCGAGGGCCTCATCTCGCTCGAGCGTCGGCGGACTCAGGGTCGGGACAAGGGCTCATCGGCCCAGTCGACGTCGCGGCCATCGGTCACCTGGCGTCGACGAGGTCGTGTCCAGGGACGACGTCGCGGACCTGACCGGCCGGACCTCCATCTCCACGGTGAGGCATCGCCTTGGCGATCGCGGCCTCGTTGAGGGATCAGGTCGCACGGGTCATCGCTGCCGCATCCTCGGCCTTCGACGCGAGGGCCGCCGATGGCGCCATGCTACGATCGGACTCTCCCGGGCGGGAGTAACTCAGTCGGTAGAGTGTCTGCTTCCCAAGCAGAATGTCGCGGGTTCGAGTCCCGTCTCCCGCTCCACTTCCCGTACGAGCGACCTGCCGTGTCAGGCTACGAGTTCCACGCCCGACGATGCGGCAGATCGTCGAAGCCGATCATCGACGGTGGCGAGGGACAGTCCCCGGCGCGCGGCCAGCGCGACATAGGCGGCGTCGTAGGCGGCGAGCTCGAGGCCACGGGCCAGCTCGGTGACCTCACCCAAGGCAAGCCGCAGGTCGACGGGCTCGACCTCCACGGGCAGCGACAGCAACAGGTCGCGGACCCGCGGCAGGTCGGCGAGCTCAAGGCGACCCCGCCGCTCGGCCGTCCTAAGACCATTGGCGACTTCGAGGGGCCAGATCGCGGGCGCGATCGCTGTCTCGTGCTCGAGCCTGCCCAATGCCATGTCGGCGGTCTCGGACATCTCGTCCGCGAAGCACCATGCGAGGGCGACCGAAGCGTCGATCACGAACATTACCTGCGGCCCTCATCGATGAGTTCGCGGATCGATATCCCGTCGAGTCGATGGGCGCGGCGGAATGCGCGTAGGCCCGCGACGGCCTGCGCGGGTGTCATCGACGCCGGCCTGGAGACCGGACCCAGCACGGCGATCGCGACGCCGTGCTTCGTGATCGTGATGGCTTCGCCCTGGGCGACCTCGTCAAGGAGCTTTGGCAGATGGGTCTTGGCTTCGTAGGCTCCGATCCGTCGCATTGGGTTTCTCCATCTGGTCGGAGACTAGTCTGATCCATGTTGGCGACTCAGGCAAGGGTGTCCCCGTCGACACGCCCACCGGCGTCGCCGAGACCACCAGCCTGCCAGATCGACTCGTGAGCGCTCGAATGCTCGCCGAGTCGATCTGCCGTTAACGTCAATCGAATCCAGCTTGGTCGCGCCGGACGGGTTGGAAGCCACCGGGTTGCAGGCGAACGGCC
>CAVOIR010000012.1:0-87266 GCA_963696045.1 uncultured Chloroflexia bacterium
GATGACGCCGAGCGGCGCAGATAGCCTCGACGTATCGTCGAGCCGTGGCTGAGCGTTTCTTCCTGCGCGACCGCGTCGCCCGCGAGGCGGAGGAGAGGCTGCGCCTCGCCCCGGCGGCCGTCCGGTCCGCCGCATCACGGGGACGCGAGCGCGACGAGCCGGCCGACCCGATGCGCACGGTCTTCGAGCGGGACCGCGACCGGATCCTGCACAGCAAGGCCTTCCGGCGCCTGAAGCACAAGACGCAGGTCTTCGTGAACCCCGAGGACGACCACTACGTGACGCGCCTGACGCACACCATCCAGGTGACGCAGATCGCGCGGGCGCTGGCGGCCGGCGCTGTCGCTCAACGAGGCGCTCGCAGAGGCTGTGGCGCTCGGCCACGACGTGGGCCACTCGCCCTTCGGGCACACCGGCGAGGAGGCGCTGTCCCCGTACTTCCCGACGAGCGGGGGCTGGCACCACGCCGCCCAGAGCGTGCGCGTCTACGAGGTCCTCGAGGACCTCAACCTCTCCTGGGAGGTGCGGGACGGCATCCGCGCCCACTCCTGGAAGATCGACCCGCCACCGGCGACGCAGGAGGCGCTCTGCGTGCGCTATGCCGACCGCATCGCCTACCTCACCCACGACGCCCTCGATGCCATGCGTGCCGGGATGCTGACGGGCGACGACGTTCCCGGCCGCCATGACGGCGCGCTTCGGGCCGCCGGGCTCGCCCTGGTTCGGGGGCATGATCGACGCCGTCGTCGAGGGCTCCCTGGCGAGCGGCGAGGTGCGCATGGACGAGGACGTCCTCGTCGCCATGAACGAGCTGCGCGACTTCATGTTCGAGCGCGTCTACCTGGCGCCCGCGCAGGCTCGTCACCACGGCGCCGCCATCGAGGTCATCCGCCGGCTCATGGACCATCACCTCCGCGCACCCCGAGGACCTGCCCGGCCAGCTACCGCGACAACGACGCCGACCGGGTGACCCAGGCGGCCGACTACGTCGCCGGCATGACCGACCGCTTCGCGCTCCGCACGCACGCGCGGCTCTTCGGCAGGACCGGCATGGATGACCTGGACCTGTGAGCCGGCGCCCCGGGCCCCCTCGGCAGCTGCCGAGACCGCCCGACGACCCCTTCAGCGACCTGCTGCCGGGCTTTCGCGTCGGCGTCGACATGGACGGCGTCCTGGCCGACTTCAACACGCGGCTGGATGCGCGCGCTACAACGACGAGTTCGGCACGCGGCTCGAGGCCTCGCAGGTGCTTCGCTGGGACGGCCATGGAGTACCGACCCACTTCGGGTCGATGGCCGAGTTCTGGGACTGGGCGCGCGGCGACGGCCGCTCCACGTTCCGCGACGCCCCGGCGCTGCCGGGCGCCGTCGAGGCCGTGCGGCGCATCGCGCGCCGCCACCGCCTCGTCATCGTCAGCTCCAAGTTCGCCGTGGGCCATCCCCAATTCGCTGGCCTGGCTGGCCGACCATGAGGTGCCGGCCCGCGAGGTCCACTTCCTGTGGGACAAGTCCCTGCGCGCGACTGCGACGTCTACCTCGATGACGCGCCTGCACGTCCTCCGGGCACTCGGTCAGCGCCCGACCCGGGGCCACGGTCTGCCGGATGGTCTGCGCCTGGAACGAGTCCCTGCCGGGCGTCGTCGACGTCGACTCGTGGGGCGAGTTCGAGGCGCTCGTGGAGCGGGTCGCCGAGGCGCGGGCTCGGGCGATGAGCGGAACGGGACGCGGTGCGGTCCGGAGGCGCTCCTTCCAGCAGGTCGACGTCTTCTCGCCAGAGCCCCGGCGGGGCAACCCCGTAGCGGTGGTCCTCGACGGCGAGGGCCTGACGGTCGATGCGATGGTGCCGGCTTCACGCGCTGGACCAACCTGTCCGAGGCGACCTTCCTGCTGCCGCCGAGGACCCCACGGCCGACTATCGCGTGCGCATCTTCACGGCCGCGGGCGAGCTCCCCTTCGCCGGCCACCCCACGCTGGGCAGCTGCCACGCCTGGCTGCGGCAGGCGGCAGACCGGCGGGACCCGGAGCGGATCGTGCAGGAGTGCGAGGCCGGGCTCGTGGCGGTGCAGGCGGGTCGACGGACGACTGGCCTTCGAGGCACCGTCCCGATGCGCTCGGCAGGGCCCGTGCGAGCCGGCGGACCTCGAGCGCGCTTCGGCATCCTGGGCGTCGGTCGCGGACGCGTCGTGGACAGCCAGTGGGTCGACAACGGGCCCGGCTGGCTGGCCATCCTGCTGGCATCGGCGGAGGCGGTGCTGGCCGTCACCCCGCCGCCGCCGGCCGGCGGGCGACGACGGCGCGGTCAACATCGGGCTCGTGGGGCCGTACCCGCCGGGTCGGCAGTGCGCCTACGAGGTGCGGGCCATCTTCAGCGACGACCGCGGGCACGCTCGTCGAGGATCCGGTGACGGGCAGCCTCAACGCCTCGCTGGGCAGTGGCTGGTGGCAGCGGGCGGTCGTGGCAGGCCCCCTACGTCGCGCAGCCAGGGGACGGTCTCTGGGCGCGCAGCCGGGCGCGTGCACATCAGCCGAGGACGACCGCGGGGCCATCTGGGTCGCGGGCGACACGCATACGCTCAGTCGAGGGGCGCGTCGACCTGGACGTGAGCGCGCCGGTCCCGAGCGCGCGGCGTGCCGGTCAGGCGACCGTGACGCCGACCGTGTGGTGGCCGCGGGCGCCGTCCGGGGCGGGTGACGTCACGCTCCGCGGTCTGGACCTCGCCGTCTGCCGTCGGTGGCGCGCACGCGGATGCGCGTGGTGCGCCGCTGGGGCCCGCCACCCAGGGCAGCGTCCACTGCACCCAGGTCGCGTCGTTGAGCGGCACGGACAGCTCGGCCGCCTGCCAGGCGCCGTCGTCGATGGAGACCTCGACCGTCGCGCACGCCGCGGTCCGGCGCCCAGGCCACGCCGGCGATGGCCACGGTGCGTGCCGGCCTCGACGGTGCTGCCCGTCGCGGGCACGTCGATGCGCGACTGGGTCAGGATGGGGCCTCCTTGGCCCAGCCCCAGCGGCACCCAGTAGGCGTCGAACGCCGTCCCAGGTCGTGAGCTCGATCTCGCTCAGCCACTTGGTGGCGCTCACGTAGCCGTACAGGCCCGGGATGATGAGCCGGGCCGGGTAGCCGTGGTCGACGGGCAGCGGCGCGCCGTTCATGCCCAGCGCGATCATCGGCCGGCGCTCGGGGTCCATCGCCCAGGCGGTCGGGAAGCCCGCCGTGAAGCCGTCGACCGAGCGACCCACGATCTGGTCGCGCGCCGGCTGCACGCCGGCCATGTCGAGCACCTCGCGCAGGTCGACGCCCGGTCCACAGGGCGTTGCCGACGAGGTGGCCGCCGACCTCGTTGGAGACGCAGGCGATGGTCACGTACTGGTCGAAGAGGGGCATGGCCCGAGAGCTCGTCGTAGGTCAGCGCGACCTCGCGGTCGACCATGCCCTTGACCGTGCAGCGCCCACGTCGGCGACGTCCACGCGCGGCGCGATGAGCGCGGTGTCGATGCGGTAGAACTGTCGTTGGGGACGACGATGGGCGTGATGCCGTCGACCGTCCAGCGAGGCGCCGGCCGGGCACGGCTCCGGCACGGGCGCGCCGCCGCGGTACGGGCAGCGTACGCGTCCTCGACGGCGCCGCCGGGGCGGCCCTCGAGGAGGTTGCGGCCGACGACGCCGACCACGACCGACCCGACGGCGACCCCGCCGCCGACCTGCAGGAAGCGGCGGCGGTCCCAGTCGGGCATCTGCGCCGCGGCGGCGGCCGGCTGAGGTCCGGGCGGCGCCGGCTCGGCCGGCCCAGGCAGGCCCCGTGGCACGCAGCATCAGCGCAGCACGGCCACGAGCGCCGCGGCGATGGCGACCACGACCGTGACGACCGCGAGCACGGGGTCGGTCAGCGGCTGCCGGAGGGCCGCCACGAGCCCGACGACCCCGCCCGCGACCAGGAAGCCCGACGCACCGGGATCGCCCAGCGGCGCCGGCCGCCGACGCCCGAGCGAGGCCGGCGATGAGCGACCGCGCCGACCACGATGCGCGACGTTGAGCACGAGCTTGTCGCCTCGCCGAAGAGCTCGACGAAGAGCTCCTTGCCGCCGGGCGGCTGGTTGGCGATGACGAGGTCGCCGATGGCGATGACGAGCGAGGGTGCGCCCGACAGCGAGGCCCGGCGATGAGCTCGCCGACGGCGATGCCGAGCGCCGCCGCGAGGCCGCCGGCGACGAAGGCGGCGAGGTCGGCCGAGCGCGAGGCGCCGCTCCGAGGCGGGGCGGCGGCGGGCGAGTGGGCTCGGGCCATGCTCATGGGCGTATCCAAGCAGACCTCTGTGACGGTCCGACACGGCGAGCGCACGCCGGCCGGCCGTGCGGCATACTCGCCGGCCATGACACATCGGACCGCAGCGGAGCTCGAGGCAGGGCTGGACGGACGTGCATCGCCGCGCCGCGCGGACGAGGGCGTCGTCCGGCTCATCGTGCGACGGCCCGGCCGCGGGCAGCGCGAGGTCCTCGACGATCGGTGAGCTGGACGACGACCGTCGGCCTCGTCGGGGACGACTGGATGAACGCGGCCGGGCATGGGCTCGGACGTGCCCAGCCCCTACGCGCAGGTGACGGTCATGAACGCGCGCTACGCGCGAGCTCATCGCCGGCGACGCCGGGCCCGGACTCGTGGGCGCAGGCGGGCGACCAGCTCTATCTCGACCTCGACATCTCCGCAGGCGAACCTGCCGGCCGGCACACGCCTCGGCTCGGCACGGCGATCGTCGAGATCCAGCCGCCAGCCGCACACCGGCTGCGTGGCCTTCAGCGAGCGCTTCGGCTCCGATGCCCTGCGCCTTGCGCAACTCGGAGCGCGGTCGTGCGCTGCGGCTGCGAGGCGCCAACACGGTCGTCGTCCAGTCAGGGGTCGTGCGCATCGGGGACATCGCCCGCAAGCTCTGAGAAGTCGGGCTTCAGGCGCGGCCGAGAGCGGGGAAGGTCGGAGCGACCGGGGGTCAGGGGCGCGGGCCGTTGCGCAGGCGGCTCGTGTCGACGACCTCGAAGTCGGCTCCGGTGATGCCGTGGAGCGCGTGCAGCGCGTCGTCGTCCCAGCGCGGGTCGGGAGCGCCGGTCACGTACCAGGGCGAGCCGTTGTCGGCGAGGATCATGCCGTAGCGCTGGAGCGCGCGGAGGAGGACGCGTGCCTGGCGCGGGATAGCCGCTGATGCGGACCGAGGCCTTCAGCCGGACCCGCAGGCCCATCGGGGGCAGGTCAGCAGCCGTGCGGTCGCTCGCGAAGTGGCGGGCCGGGTAGATGAAGGCCGCCGGGTCGTCGGGCGCCGTGAAGCGCAGGGCATGGCGGATGGCGCCCGCGGGCCACCTCGGCGTAGCGCACCAGGCCCGGCAGGATGGGCAGGCCCGCGGCGTCGGCGCTCGTCCAGCCGGCGGCCGGAGGGCGTTCGAGCGCAGGTCCCAGATGGCGCCCGAGCCGGCCCGCCAGCCGTCCGGCCGCTGCTCGGCCGCGAACAGCTCGTAGAGGCGGCAGGCTCGCGGTCGACCATGAGGATGTGGCGGTCGCTGCCGCCCTCGATCGCGGGGCTGACGGGATGGGGTACGGGCCGGCGTCGGATTCGTCGGGCCACTCGGAACGCTGACACCGTTGCGCCGGGGCGTCGCGCCGTCGACGACGTTCCAGGGGATGCCGTAGCCGCTGTACGAGCCGAAGTCGGGGTGGAGCGAGGCACCGAGGCCGATGCTGCGCTTGAGGCGCCTCAGAGCGCGGATGGACGGGCAGCCGGTCGACGCGCCGGTTCCAGACGTTCGTCGACGGGAAGACGGTGCAGCCCGAGAGCCGAGGCGCCGTAGCCCGCGCACACGACGGCCGTCGAGGCCGGCCACGAGCAGGACGCGCCATGACGGCGGCGACGGACACGGGCAGCCAGGAGCGAGACGTCATGCTGCGAGGGTGCTGGCAGGCGGCCGCGCGGGTCAAGGCGCCGATGGTGGCAGTCCGCACTCGCCCGGTGGTCCGGTTCCGTGAGGCACCACGCCACGGCCACTTGACGCCATGGGGCATCATCGGGGCAGTCCCGGGCCACCTGGGGGCCGTGTCGGGGCGCGGGACCACGAGGTGCGCCGATGGCCAGCCGTGTGCCGTTCCAGGCGACCGTCCTTCGCCGAGCCGTCGCCGGACGCGGTGTGCACCTGCAACCACTGGGTCCACTGCGACTGCGGCTGTCACGACCGCCGCTGCGACCCTGCGAGGAGGTCTGCCACGTCGGACTACCTCCCCGACGAGGGCGGCAAGACGCGCTGGGGATGCCCGGCTGCACGCCCGGGCAGGAGGCGCCGCACTACCTCGGTTGCGAGCTCATCGGCTGGAACGTGTCGGTGCTCGGCCGCGCCGGCGGCCACGCTCGGGCGCCCATCTCGATCGGCTGCGCCTGACGCTCGGCCCGATCGACCGCCGGTCGACCGGTCAGCGCGTCGCCACCGCCTCCGCGCCGGCGAGGCGCTGCGCGATGTACACCGGGATGATCGACACGAGGATGAGGATGAGCGCCACCGCGTTGACGATCGGGATGCCCTGCGTGCGCGCGTAGTTCTGGAGCATCCAGATGGGGATGGTGCGCTCCCCGCCGCCCGTCGTGAACGTGGTCACGATGACCTCGTCGAACGAGAGCGCGAAGGCCAGCAGGCCGCCCGCCAGGAGCGCGGTCCGGATGGCCGGGAACGTGATGTGGCGGAACGTCTGCCACTGGTCGGCACCGAGGTCCATGGACGCCTCCTCGAGGTGTCGCGACACCCGGCGGGTCCGCGCCAGGACGTTGTTGTAGACGATGACCACGCAGAAGGTGGCGTGGCCGATGATGATCGTCCAGATGCCCGAACGGGAGGTCGGCCGTGCTGAACGAGCTGTTCAGCGCCATGCCGGTGACGATGCCGGGCAGGGCGATGGGCAGGAGCAGCAGGAAGGAGATCGTCTCGCGCCCGAAGAAGCGGTAGCGATGCACGGCGAAGGCGGCGCAGCGTACCCGAGGACGAGGGCGATGGCGGTCGCGCCCAGCCCCGCGCGGACGGACGTGCAGAGCGCGTCGCGGACGCCGGTCTGCTCGAACGCTCGCTCGAACCACTGCAGGCTGAACCCGGGCAGCGGCCAGGCCTGGTTCGTGCTGGAGTTGAAGGCGTAGATGCCGATGACGATGAGCGGCAGGTAGATGAAGGCGAGCACCGCGATCGTCGCGACTCGCAGGAAGATCGCGGGTGCCCCGCGGCTCGATCATCGTCAGAGCGCCTCGAAGGCGCCGAGTCGGCGCGCCAGGAGCAGGTAGACGACCATGACGAGGATCGGGATGCAGGCGAGTGCCGCGGCCAGCGGCAGGTTGCCCGGACACACCGACCTCGCGATAGATGACGTTGCCGAGGAACTGGGTGCCGGACACGAGGGATGGCGCGATGTAGTCGCCCAGCGTCAGCGAGAACGTGAAGATCGAGCCGGCCACGACGGCCGGCAGGGCCAGCGGCCAGACCACCTTGCGGAACGTGAACCCGGCCCGCGCCGCCGAGGTCGCCCGGAGGCCTCGAGGAGCGAGCTCGGGATGCGCTCCAGCCCGGCCACGATGGGCAGGATCATGTACGGCAGCCAGAGGTACGTGAAGACGAGCCAGCACCGCGACGTCGCCGTAGCCCGGCCCCTCGAGGCCGAGCGGCTCGAGCAGCCCAGTTGAGGACGCCCTGCTCCTGGAGGATGGCCCGCCAGGCGAAGACCTTGACGAGGTAGCTGGCCCACAGCGGCAGCAGCACCCCCACGATGAGCCAGCGTCGCGCGCGCGGAGACGCCAGGCGCGACGATGTAGTAGGCGATGGGGAAGCCGACGACGGCGCAGGTGACCGTCACGAGCGCGGCCATGCCCACGGTCCGCAGCGTGATCGTGCGATAGGTCGAGCTCTCGATGATGGTCGCGAAGTTGTCGAGGCTGGGCGTGTGCTGGACCTGGCCGGTGAAAGGGTCCAGCGTCCAGAAGGCGTTGAGCAGCAGGACGACGAGCGACCCGAAGTAGATGAGCACGAGCGCCCCGAGGGGCAGCAGCGAGCAGGATGCGCGAGCTGGAGCCGCGGGCGCTGGTAGAGCGCGCTGCTGGAGGCGCCGCAGCCAGCTGGAGGGCCGAGCCTGCGTGGTCATGCCGCGCACCAAGGCACCGTGCGGATGCCGGGCAGGGGCAGGCCGAACGCCCCGGGACCCGTCGTCGGGCCCCGGGGCCTTGCTCAGCTGATGCCGAGCGGGTCGTCAGCCCTGGATCTCGGTCCAGGCAGCGGTCCACTCGGAGAAGTCCTTGCAGACGACGTCCGTACGACCATCCAGGCACTCGGCCTGCGGTGTGGCCCAGTAGTAGACGTTCGTCCAGTAGTCCTCGTCGTCGGCGTGGTAGGTCGTCGCAATGGTCAGGGTCCGTCGTGAGCGCGCAGGCCTTCTGGTTGGACGGTGCCTCGCCGTAGTACTCCGTCGCCATGGCGTTCGTCTCAGGCGAGATGATGTGGTTCAGGAACAGGTAGCGCACAGTTGGGATGCTGCGCCTTGGACGACAGCATCCACGTGTCGGACCAGCCCGTGGAACCCTCCTTGGGCAGGATGGCCTCGACGGGGGTCGGCGGGTCGCTGGCGCCGAGCATGTTGGCAGTGACCTGCCACGTCGTGCCGGCCAGGAAGTCACCGCGACTGGAAGCCGCTGATCTCGTCCTGGAGGCTCGCCCAGTAGCGGTCGATCATGCCGCGCTGCTGCTTGAGCAGGTCGACGGCTGCCTGGAACTGGGTCTCGTCGAGGGCGTACGGGTTGGTGATGCCCAGCTCGGGTCGAGTGGCCATGAGGTACACGGCGGCGTCGGCGATGTAGATGGGGGCGCCGTAGGCGGTCACCTTCTTCGGCGTCGCGACGGTCTCGGCCCACGGAGAATCGGGCTCCCAGACGATCGACCAGCTGTCTGGCGCCGGGCGTCACCTGCTCGGTGTTGAAGAGCAGCAGGTTGGCGCCGCGGCCGTGCGGCACGCCGTAGGGCACGCCGTCCATCGAGTTGTGTGGCTTGAGCTTGAGGCCCTCGAAGACGTCGGCGTAGTTGGGGATGAGGTCGACGTTGATGGGCGCGACCTCGCCGGCCGCGATCAGGCGGTTGGACGCGTCGCCCGACGCCGACACGACGTCGTAGTTGCCCGTCTGCATGAGCGTGAACATCTGGTCCGAGGTGTCACCGATGGTGACGTTCACATCGCAACCGGTCTCCGCCTCGAAGCCGGTGACCCAGTCCGCGTTCGGGTCGTTGCTGCCGTCCTCGACGTAGTACGCCCAGGCCAATACTTCGACGACGCCCTCAGGCTCGCCGAGCTCCGTCAGCGCTCCCTCGGGCACCTCCGCCTGCGCAGCGACCCCGCCGGGGACCATGGCCAGTGCCAACGCGATGCTGGCACCGAGAGCGATCCCCCTTCGTGACCTGTGGATCCATCTGCTTCCTCCTATGCTCCGCCATCGGGCGATGGGGACCGTGGTGAGTCGGGCGCACCCGCCTCGATGGCGAGCGTGTGGCGGCCTTCCCAGACGAGCCGGACGGCCGTGCCCTTGAGCGCCAGCGCCTCCATCGAGGACGTGGCCACGTTCTGCTTGATGACCGCGAGCTCGCCGCCCGACGTCGAGCGCCACGTGGTACTTCGTGTCCGAGCCGAGGTACACGACGTCACGGACGTGGCCCGAGCGGCGGACAGCGAGCCGACCGGCGTCGCCGCCGACGGCTCCTCGAGGTGGATCTTCTCGGGTCGCACCGTGAACGTGCCCGTCACGACCCGACGATGGCCACGGCGGCCGGCGCCGGAGAGGATGTTCGAGGTGCCCACGAAGCCGGCCACGAAGGCGGTCGCCGGTGACTCGTAGACCTCGGCGGGCGAGCCGACCTGCTCGATGAGGCCGCGGTCGAAGATGGCCATGCGGTCGCTCATGGCCAGGGCCTCCTCCTGGTCGTGGGTGACGTAGATGAAGGTGATGCCGACCTCCTGCTGGATGGTCTTGAGCTCGATCTGCATCTCCTGGCGGAGCTTGAGGTCGAGGGCGCCCAGGGGCTCGTCGAGCAGCAGCACGCTCGGGCCGGTTCACGAGCGCGCGGGCGAGCGCGACGCGCTGGCGCTGGCCGCCCGACAGCTGGCCGGGCTTGCGGTCCTCGTAGCCCTCGAGGCGGACCATGCGCAGGGCTTCCGCCGACACGCCGCCGCCGCTCGTCGCTGGGCACCTTGCGGATCATCAGCCCGTAGGCGACGTTGTCCCCGACGGTCATGTGCGGGAAGAGCGCGTAGTCCTGGAACACCGTGTTGACGTCGCGCTCGTAGGGCGGCAGCCGCGAGACGTCCCGGCCGTCGAGCAGGACGCGTCCGCCCGATGGGCAGCTCGAAGCCGGCGATCATCCGCAGCGTCGTCGTCTTGCCCGAGCCGGACGGCCCCAGCAGCGAGAAGAACTCGCCGCGGCCGATGTCGAGGTCGATGCCGGCCACCGCCGTCACCTCGCCGTACAGCTTCGTCAGGTGCTCGAGGCGCACCGCGGCATCAGCCACCGACGTTGATCATCACGTGCTTGACGACGGTGTAGTCCTCGATCGCGTAGGCGGACTGGTCCTTGCCCCAGCCCGACTGCTTGAAGCCCCCGTGGGGCATCTCCGAGACGAGCGTGAAGTGCTCGTTGATCCAGACCGTGCCGAACTGGATGGCCTTGGCGACCCGCATGGCGCGGCCGATGTCGCTGGTGAAGACCGAGGCGGCGAGCCCGTAGCGCACGTCGTTCGCCCAGCGGATGGCCTCCTCCTCGTCGCTGAAGCGCTGCACCGTGACGACGGGGCCGAAGACCTCCTCCTGGACGATCTCGCTGCCCTGCTCCGGGCCGGCGATGACGGTCGGCTCGTAGAAGGCGCCCGGCCGGTCGGGCCGCGTGCCGCCCACGACGACCTCGGCGCCCTCGCGCGCCCGCTCCACCATGCCCGCCACCTTGTCCACCTGGGAGGGCCCGATGAGCGAGCCGATGTCGAGGTCGTCCGCCTCGGCCGGGTCGCCCCAGCGGATGGCGCCGACGCGGCTCGGCCAGGTCGGCCACGAGCCGATCGTGGATGGCCGGCCCGGTGATGACGCGCGTGGCGGCGGTGCAGTCCTGGCCCGCGTTCCAGTAGCCCCACAGGCGGATGTTCTCGACGGCGTTCTCGAGGTCCGCGTCGTCGAAGACGATGACCGGCGCCTTGCCGCCCGAGCTCGAGGTGGAGCCGCTTGACCGAATCGGCCGCGATGCGGGCGATGCGCTTGCCGGTCTCGGTGTCGCCGGTGACCGAGACCATGGCCACCGCCGGGTGCCGCGACCAGCGCATCCCCGATGGCCTCGCCGCTGCCGGTGATGACGTTGAGGACCCCGGGCGGCAGGATGTCGGCCGCGATCTCGGCCAGCGCCAGGGCCGTCAGCGGCGTGCGGATCGGAGGGCTTGAAGATGACCGTGTTGCCGGCCGCCAGCGCCGGGCCGATCTTCCAGCCGGCCATGTAGAGCGGGTAGTTCCAGGGCGCGATCGACGCCACCACGCCGACCGGGTCGCGGCGGATGAGCGAGGTGTGGCCGGCCAGGTACTCGTTGGCGGCCTTGCCCTCGATGACCCGCGCCGCACCCGCGAAGAAGCGCAGGTTGTCGACCATGGCCGTGACCTCGTCGCCGGCCGGCCCAGCGGCTTGCCGCCGTTGCGGCTCTCGAGCCCGCCCAGCTCATCGGCCCGGGCCTCGACGGCGTCGGCCAGGCGCAGCAGCATGAGGCTGCGGTCCTGGGGCGTGCTGTGCTGCCAGGTCTCGAAGGCCGCGGCGGCGGCGGCCGCGGCACGATCGACGTCCTCGGCATCCGAGGCCGGCACCGTGGCGATGACGCCGCCCGTGGCCGGATTGGTCACCTCCGCCGTCCGGCCGCTGGCGCTGGCGACCCATCGGCCGCCGATCCACTGCTGCCGCGCGTCGACGTCCGTCACGGTCTCCGCCACGTGGGCGTCCTCCTCTGCCGTGCCTCGCCCTGCCGTCCCTCGCTCCGTCACCGAGCCCGCGCTGTCCATGCGGTCCCCCGCCCGGACGGAAAGCGACATTGTGGGGCCGACGACCGTCGTTGTCACGGTCCGTGCGCCGGGTGCCAGCGCCGGGCGCTCGCGGCGTCAGGCTCGTCGGGGAGCATCCCGATGAGGGCCACGGCATCGATCTCGTTCCAGCCGGGCACGTCGGTGTCGATGCTGATGTGCAGGCGGTCGGTGGCGAAGTCCGACGGCGACGAGGTCGGGGCTGAAGCCGACGACGAACTCGGGCGACTGGTCCTGACCCTCCCAGAGGGTCACCCAGGCTTCGGCGTCCGAGTCCCAGGCCTCGACACGGGTGACGAAGCCATTGCCGGACGTCTCCCAGATGACGACCTCGGCGGGCACGACGGCCGTGCTCGTAGGTCAGCTCGAGCCAGGCGGTCCGCCGTCGGACGCGGCCGGGCCCAGGCGGTGGCGTAGTCGCCGTACTCGCGGCGTGTCCGGCTCGCCGGTGGCCTGCGTCGCGCTCCAGACTCTCGCTCCCGTACTCGCGAGCTGGCGGTGGCACTGGCTGGCCCACTGGCGCAGAGAGGCGCCCGGCAATGTGAGCGAGGCCGCGGCACTGCGGGGACGGCGGCGCTGCGGCTCGGGCGAGACGGCACGGACGCTGGCGGACCGGGGCCGGCCGACGCCGTCGCGGACGCCGTGTCGAGACGGGCCGCCTGCCAGGCGTCCTCGAGGACCTGGTAGTCGGTGCCCTGCCGGGGAGCTGGACGATGGCCCAGGACGTCGCGATCGGGGTCGATCCAGAGCAGCCGTGAGACCCTCCGGCGCGAGGACGCAGAGGAGCCGGCCGGCGGGCGAGCCATCCGCTGCCATGTACTCGCCCTCGAAGGGACCCGCCCCGCAGTCCGTGCCCGTGTCCGGGGCGACATCGGTGAGCACGGCGATGAAGTCGTAACCCGGCCTGGAGGCTGGCCAGGCTGTCGAAGCGCGCATAGATGGCGACGCCTGCGCCATGCAGGCAGCTCGTGCTGGCGATCACGCCGACGAGCTCCATGGTGCTCGGTCCGCAGGTCTCGCGGATGCCGGCCGGCACCTCGTTCATGAGCTCCGACGCTCGCGAGGGCTGCATCGAGCCCAGTGTCTGGGCCGGCTGATGGTGATGCCTGGCCGGCCGCCGGCCGTGGGGCTGCCAGGACGCGATGGCGCAGAAGGACGAGCGGAGACGCCGATCCGGATGACCAGACGTCGCATGGCCGACCGCCACGCTGCCTTCTGCCAGTGCCCCCAGGGCGACGAATCATGCCACGCGCGTCAAGCGTCGCGGACCTGGTCGCAGGTTCACGGGCCCTGCCAAGATAGTCGGCTGCACCTCGAAGGTACTGCGCCGAGCGCTGCCCGGGGGCGTGGAGGCCAGCGTGGACCGACCAGGGTCGTCATCATGGGCGCCGCCGGGCGCGACTTCCATGACTTCAACGTGGTCTACCGCGACGACCCGTCGGTCGAGGTGGTGGCCTTCACGGCCACGCAGATCCCGGGCATCGACGCCCGGCGCTACCCGCCGGAGCTGGCGGGCGAGCGCTACCCGGACGGCATCCCCATCCTGCCCGAGGCCGAGCTCGAGCGGGTCGTCGCCGAGGAGTCGGTCGATGTCGTGGTCTTCTCCTACAGCGACGTGAGCCACGAGACCGTCATGCACGCCGCCTCGCGTGCCCTGGCGGCCGGCGCCGACTTCCGCCTGCTCGGCCCCGACGCGATCATGCTCGAGAGCCGTCGGCCGGTCGTGGCCGTCTGCGCCGTGCGCACGGGCGCCGGCAAGAGCCAGACGACCCGGGCCGTGGCCGCGGCCCTCGCGGAGCAGGGCCGGCGGCCGGTCGTCGTCCGCCACCCCATGCCCTACGGCGACCTCGCCGCGCAGCGCGTGCAGCGCTTCGCCAGCCGCGACGACCTGGCGCGCCAGCACACCACCATCGAGGAGCGCGAGGAGTACGAGCCGCACATCGACGCCGGGCGCGTCGTCTTCGCCGGCGTCGACTACGAGGCCATCCTGCGGGCGGCCGAGGAGGAGGCCGACGTCATCCTCTGGGACGGCGGCAACAACGACCTGCCGCTTCTTCCGGCCCGACCTCCACATCGTCGTCGCCGACCCGCTCCGCCCCGGCGACGAGCGGCGCTACCACCCGGGCGAGGCCAACCTGCGCATGGCCGACGTCGTCATCGTCAACAAGGTCGACTCCGCCGACGCAGGCCTCGCTCGAGGCCGTCCTGCGGAGCGTCGAGGAGCTCAACCCCGCCGCGGAGGTGCTGACGGCCCGCTCGGACCTCACGCTCGACGGCCCGCCGATCGAGGGCCGGCGCGTCGTCGTCGTCGAGGACGGGCCGACGCTCACGCACGGCGGCATGACCTACGGCGCCGGCGTGGTGGCGGCGCGCCGCTTCGGCGCGGCCGAGCTCGTCGACCCCGAGCCCGTCGCCGTCGGCTCCATCCGGGCCGTCCTCGAGCGCTACCCGGACCTCGAGCCGCTCGTGCCCGGCCATGGGCTACGGCGAGCACGCAGATGCGCGAGCTCAAGGAGACGCTCGAGCGCGTCGACGCCGACCTCGTGCTCGTGGCCACGCCCATCGACCTCGGCGCGCCTGCTGCGAGCTGGACAAGCCCGTGACGCGCGTCCGCTACGAGCTGGCGCAGGTCAGCGGCCGGCCGCTCGCGCGAGATCGTCGCGAGGCGGTCGGCGCCGCTGAGCGGACGCCGCGCGGCGCATGAGCACGCCCGCAGCTCGGCGGCAGGCTCGAGTCCAGGGGACCCGCGCCGAGCGCGCTGGCGCTCCGCACGGCGAAGATGCGCGGCTCGATGCCGGTGGCGGCGGCGTAGGCCCGCGCGACCACGGCGTCGCTGAAGGCGGCCACGGCGTCGCGCTCGACGAGGGCCACGAGGCAGCCCCCGAAGCCGGCCCCGGCCTGCCGTCGGGCGATGAGGCCGGGCGCGCCGGCCATGGCCTCGTGCATCGCCGTCATCGCCGGCGCGCCGATCTCGAAGAGCTGCGTGGCGCCCTCGCCACGAGGCGTCGAAGCAGCGGTGCCAGGTGCACGGATCGCCCGCCGGCAGCGCCTCGGCGAGCTCGAGCACGCGCGGCTCCTCCTCGACGATGAAGCGGCAGCGCCGGGCCACCACCGGGCGGCAGGTCGGCCTCGTGGGCCGCGAGGAACGCCGGGCTGACGTCGCGCAGGGCCCGGATGCCTGGGTCGAACGCGCGCAGGCGCGCCACGCCGGCCTCGCACTGGGCGCGCCGCTCGCCGTAGCCCGTGGCCGCCAGGCTGCCGCTCGGCGCGCGTGTCGCAGATGACGACGGCGAGGTGCGGCGCCATGGCCACCGGCCGGCTCGTCGAGGTCGCGGCAGTCGAGCAGGAGGGCGTGCCCGGCCCGGCCGAGCACCGAGGTGTACTGGTCGAGGATGCCGCAGCTCGACGCCCACGAACTCGTTCTCCGCCCGCTGGCCGAGCAGGGCCAGCTCCACCGGCTCCAGATCGAAGCCGCGCAAGGCCGGCGAAGGCGAGGAGGCCGCGATCTCGATGGCCGCCGACGAGGAGAGGCCGCTGCCGAAGGGCACGGTGCTGTGGAGCAGGCCGTCGAAGCCGACGAGCTCGCGGCCCTCGGCCTGGAGCACCGCGGCCGCACCGCGCACGTAGTCGGTCCAGGGGACGTCGGGGTCGTGCTCGATGGCGTCGAGGTCGAACTCGCGCCTCGCCCGGCAGGTCGAGCGAGGCGATGACGACGCGCCGGTCCGCGCCGCGGCCGGACCGCCAGCCAGGTGTCGCGGTCGACCGTCATCGTCAGCACGTGGCCGTCGTTGTAGTCGGTGTGGCTGCCCATGAGGTCCACCCGTCCCGGGCGCCCGGAACCAGGCCGTCGGCGGGCCGCCGAAGCGCTCCGCGAAGGCGCTCGCGACGAACTCCGGCGCGCGGGTCCAGGCTCAGCGTCCATCGGCGGGTCCATGGCTCAGCCGGCCTCGCCGAAGGCCGTCCAGCAGGGCCTCGACGTTGGCCATCGGGATGTCCGTCATGAGCCGGTGCGACGGCGCGAGGAGCAGGCCCGTGCCGTCCGGCGCCAGGTCGGCCCGGCAGGCGGCCACGGCGTCGCGCACCTCGGTCGGGCGTGCCGCGCGGCAGCACCGTCTGCGTCGAGATGCCACCGTAGAAGGCGAGCCGGCCGCCGAACGTGCCGCGCAGCCAGGCGTGGTCGAGCACCTCCGGCTGCACCGGGTTGAGCGCGGTGAGGCCGATCTCCACGAGGTCCGGGACGATGTCGCCGATCGCTCCGTCCGAGTGCATGAGGACCGGCAGGCCGCGCTCGACGAAGGGCGCGAAGAGCCGGGCCAGGCGCGGCTTGACGAGCGCGCGCCACGTCGCCGGCGAGAAGAGCAGGCCGGCCTGGGCGCCGTAGTCATCGCCGAAGTAGCCGCCGTCCACCCCGAGCCTCGAGGTAGCGCCCGATGAGGACGAGCTGGATGTCGGTGATGCGGTCGAGCAGCTCGGCCACGTAGGCCGGGTCGGCCGCCAGGTCGAGGAGGAGCGGCTCGAAGCCGCGCAGCGACCAGGCTCGCTCGAACAGCGCGAAGCCGAGGTTGGGGACGACGAACGCCTCCTCTCCGGTGGCGGCGCAGTGTCCTCGCTGCATCGTCGAGCAGGCCTGCTGCCCACGGGTCGGGCCAGTCGATACGCGTCGAGGTCGCCGGAGTCGGCCAGCGGGCTCTCGCGGATGAAGTAGCCCTCCTCCTCGGCGTCGTGGCCGGCGCCCCACCAGTCGTAGCGCACCCTGCCGTCCGGGCTGCGGCGTGCCTCGAGGCTGAGGTCGACGCGCACCAGGTGGTTGCCGAGCCGGCAGGCAGCTCCGTGCTCCTCCACGCCGAGGTGCTCGGCCAGGCGCCGGCCCATCGCGGCGGTCCAGCCGATCTGCGTGGGCAGGCGGTCGACCGGCTCGTGACGCAGCGCGCGACGGACACGCTCGCGTCGCGACAGGCGCCACAAGGCGCATCCGGACCCGGGTCATGTCAGGCCCGGGCCTCCTGGCCTGCACCTTCGCCCAGCTGTCCTTGAGCGTGAGCGTGCGGTCGAAGACGGGACGCTCCGGGGTCGAATCGGGATCGAGGCAGAAGTAGCCGAGACGCTCGAACTGGACCGTCTCGCCCGACGGCGACGTCGGCCGCGGCCGGCTCGAGGTAGCAGCCGGCGAGGATCTCCTCGGAGGCCGGGTCGAGGTCGGCCAGCAGGTCGCCGTCGGCGCCGGGGTCGGGCCGCATGAAGAGCCGCTCGTAGAGGCGCACCTCGGCCGGCACGGCGTGGCTCGCCGAGACCCAGTGGAGCGTCGCCTTGGGGCGGCGCCCGTCGGGCGCGTCCCCGCCGCGCGTGGCAGGGTCGTACGTGCAGCGCAGCTCGACGACCTCGCCGGCGGCGTCCCTGACGACCTCGCGACAGGTGATGAAGTAGGCGTAGCGCAGCCGCACCTCGCGGCCCGGGGCCAGCCGATAGAACTTCGGCGGCGGGTCCTCCATGAAGTCGTCGCGCTCGATCCAGAGCTCGCGGCCGAAGGGCACCTGGCGGGTCCCGGCCGCCGGATCCTCGGGGTTGTCGACGGCCTCGAGCATCTCGACCTGGCCCTCGGGGTAGTCCTCGATGACGACCTTCAGCGGGCGCAGGACCGCGAAACGGCGCAGAGCGCGCAGATTGAGCACATCGCGCACGACGTGCTCGAGCTGCTCGATCTCGATGACCGCGTCGCGCTTGCTGACGCCGATCTCGGTGGCGAAACGGCGGATGGCCTCGGCCGGGAAGCCGCGACGTCGCAGCCCGGCGATGGTGGGCATGCGCGGGTCGTCCCAGCCGCGCACGCGGCCCTCCTCGACGAGGCGCAGCAGGAAGCGCTTGGAGAGCACCGTCCAGGTCAGGTTGAGGCGGGCGAACTCGTACTGGTGCGGGCGGGAGGGCACCGGCAGGTGCTCGAGGAACCAGTCGTAGAGCGGCCGGTGGTTCTCGAACTCCAGCGTGCAGATCGAGTGGGTGACGCCCTCGATGGCGTCCGACTGGCCGTGCGCGAAGTCGTAGGTCGGGTAGATGCACCAGGCGTCGCCGGTGCGCGGGTGGCTGGCGTGGACGATGCGGTAGAGGACCGGGTCGCGCAGGTTGATGTTCGGCGAGGCCATGTCGATGCGGGCCCGCAGCACGCGCGCGCCGTCGGGGAACTCGCCGGCGCGCATGCGCGCGAAGAGGTCGAGGTTCTCCTCGACCGAGCGGTCCCGCCAGGGGCTGTCCGATGCCGGGCTGGCGTGAGCGTGCCGCGGTGCTCGCGGATCTCCTCGCCGGAGAGGTCGTCCACGTAGGCCAGGCCCTGCTCGATGAGATGGACCGCCCAGCCGTAGAGCTGCTCGAAGTAGTCCGAGGCGTGGTAGAGGTGCTCGCCCCAGTCGAAGCCGAGCCAGCGCACGTCGCGCTCGATGGCGTCGATGTACTCCTGCTCCTCCTTCGTCGGGTTGGTGTCGTCGAAGCGCAGGTGGCAGCGGCCGCCGAACTCGGCGGCGATGCCGAAGTTCAGGCAGATCGACTTGGCATGGCCGATGTGGAGGTGCCCGTTGGGCTCCGGCGGGAAGCGCGTGACGACCGAGTCGACGCGGCCGGCCGCGAGGTCGGCGGCCACGGTGTCGCGGATGAAGTCGCTGCGCTCGAGGCGGCCTCGGTGGCGGGCGCTGCGGTCTCGGTCACGAACGCCGAGGCTAGCACACGGCTCCGGTCTCATGGCTGGGGCTGGATCTCGGCCGCGCGGCCTCACTGCCGTGCAGGACGGTGGACGCCGCTAGAATCGCCGAGGCCGCCCCGGATCACCCCGACGGGGAGCCGGCGGGTGAGCCACGGCTTATGGCAGCCGCCCGGGCGCCGAAGGCGACGCCGGCATCAGCCACATCACCACCGCGGAGGCACGACGATGACCGACGAACCCACGACCGCGCCCGAGAGCGCCGCTGTCCCTGCCCCCGAGAGCGCGGCTGCCGCGCGCGTCGTCCGGAGCCGCCGGTCGACTCCATCGGCCTGGCCACCGACGGCGCCTACTACCTCATCGTCGGGCAGTTCTCGGATCCTGAGACCGCTGCAGGCCGTCTACGGCCGAGATCGAGGCGCTCGAGCGACGCCACCAGCCTCCGGGTCGACGCCGTCGTCATCGCCAGCGCTGATGCCGAGGGCAAGATCCATCTGCGGGAGGCCACCGAGCACAGCACCAAGACCGGCCTCAAGTGGGGCGTCGTCGGCGGCGTCGTCCTGGGCGTCATCTTCCCGCCCAGCATCCTCGCCAGCGCCGTCGGCTTCGGCGTCGTAGGCTCGGTCCTCGGCAAGGTGCGCAACCTGTCGCACCGCTCGAACCTGTCCGACGAGCTCGCCGGCGTCATCGCCCCGAACACGACCGGCCTCATCGTCTTCGCCGAGGACGAGGCGGTCGTCGAGATCGAGAAGGCCCTCGCCAAGGCCGATCGCATCGTCTCGAAGGCGGTCGACAAGCAGCTCGCCCAGGAGATCGACCGGGAGGCGGCGGCGGCCAAGGAGGCCGTCGGCGCCGACTGAGGCCCTTCTGTGCCTGACGGCGACCTCGGCCGTGGACGGTCTCGGCCGTCGAGGCGGGTCGAGGTCGCCTGGCTCATCATCGCAGCCGTCCTGCTGGGAGCAGTGGTCGTGGTCGTCGCGAGTGCGCTCATGGCCCCCGACCGGCAGCAGGATATCTGGGTCGAGGTGGCGAGCCGGGCCTCCCAGCTCATCGTCCTGGCCCTGGCGGGCGGCGTCGTTGGCGCGGTCATCCACGACAGGGACGCAGCGCGAGAGGACGAGCGCCGCCGCCAGGCCTTCCTGCTCGCCTTCGTGGGCGAGGTGGAGGCCGCCTACGGCCAGGTGAAGACCGCTCGCCGTCTCCTGCGTACCTACGGCTTTGATGCCCCGCGGGACACGCCGCTCACGTGGGACCAGGTGGAGGGCTTCCGCACGCAGATGGCGCTGCTCAACGAAGCCGAGCTGCAGTTCGAGATGCTGGCCCGCAGGGTCGCCGCGATACCCGGACCCTTCGGCGAGATCCACGACCCGATGATCGCGCAGCTCGAGGCCATCCACGGCTACCTCAACGGGGTCCTCCGTGACTGGCAGACCGACTCGACCGTCGTGGCCGTGGGCGGTACGACCGTCGCGCTCGCCGGGTGGCCGCGCTTCCGTGCCTTCGTGGACTACGGAGAGGAACCGGAACGGTCGTTCCGGGAGAGCATCGCGGACCGCATCACGGCATCGAGCTGCTCGTCCACGGGCTTGGCGCGACGCCAGGTGACGTGGCGCGGTGTCAGACTCGACGAGGCGAGTCGCTACGACGACGCGAGGGTGACGCTGAAGCCCACCACGGCCCAGATCCCGGCGCTCAGGCCTCCCTTCTCGTAGGCGAAGGGGATCATCGAGGTCGTCAGCATCGTGATCAGCCCGCCGATGGTGAAGGCCGCCAGCCGGGCGCCATTGACGTCACCGAGCGAGTCGGCGACGAGGAAGCCGACGGCCGAGCACGCGCCCGCGACGAGGACGATGGCAGCCCACAGGATGGCCTGCTTCGACCGCGCCCAGCCGCCGGCCGCGAGGTCGGCAGCGGGCGGGATGACCTGGGGGATGTTCGAGACCCAGACCGCGGCCACGAACGGCAGGCTGAGCACGAGCCCGCTGCCCAGCTGGATGCCGAAGATGAGCGATTCGGGCAGCGCGTCATTGATGTTGCCGACCACGATGCCCATGGCCCCAGACTCGCCGAGGCGACGCTCGATGAGCCGATCGGCGACGATGAAGACCGAGCCGCCCACCAGGAGCCGACGCCGACCTCGAGGCCGTCGAGGAAGCCTGGGCCTCGGGGACCAGTTGGAAGGCCGCCGCCGCCAGAGCGCCCCGGCGCCGAGACCCGCGAGCTGTCCAACGAGCCGCGAGGGCAGGGTCACGGCGTAGACGAGCAAGCCGCCGATCAGGAGGGACGACTGCGCCAGCGCGCCGATGACGAACGCTTCGACCACCTCGGCACTATATCCCCGGCGGCGGGTGCCGCCACGCAGGGGACCACGCATCGACTGCCGGCGTGGGGACCAGCGTGGACCCGGCTCGCGCCGTGGCGCGACACGGGCACAATGGCGTCACGGCGCAGCGGGCGCCGCGCACCGGGAAACGAGGTGGACCGTGGCCGCGACCCCATCGACGATGCTCGCGCTGGGCACCAGCGCTCCCGACTTCCGCCTGCCCGACCTCTCCGGGCGGATGGTCGTCCCGCGACGACTTCGCCGCGCAGCCGGCGCTGCTGGTGATGTTCATCTGCAACCACTGCCCGTACGTGCAGGCACGTCGTGCACGAGATCGCGCGCCTCGGGCGCGAGTACCAGGCATCGCGGCGTGGCCGTCGTCGCCATCAGCAGCAACGACGTCGCGCAGTATCCCGAGGACGGCCCGGCGGGCATGGCCGCGTTCGCGGCCGCCCACGGCTTCACGTTCCCGTATCTCTACGACGAGACCCAGGCGGTCGCTCGCGAGTACCAGGCCGCCTGCACGCCCGACTTCTTCCTCTTCGACGCGGAGCGCCGTCTCGTCTATCGCGGCCAGCTCGACGGCGCCCGACCGGCCAACGACGTGCCCATCGATGGGCGGGACCTGCGCGCCGCGCTCGATGCCGACGCTGGCCGGCTGGCCCGTACCCGAGCCGCAGCTGGCGAGCGTGGGCTGCAACATCAAGTGGAAGCCGGGCACCGAGCCGACGTTCGCGCTGGGCCTGCGCGCCTGACCCGTGGCGCCGCTGTGCAGCCGTACGCTGCCGGCGCGACCGTGCGCCAGGCGCCCAGAGTCGCGAGCTGCCGCAGGCCGCGTATCGATGCGACGCTCGTCGACCGCGCCGTAGCCGAAGATGATGCCGCCCCTCGGGGCGGCTGACCGGCGAAGCCCGCGGCGACGCCCTGGAGGCCGATGCCGGCAGCGGCGGCCTCGGCCACGAGCGCCGCCTCGTCCACGCCGGGCGGCAGCCAGGCCAGGACGTGGAGGCCCGCCGAGGCGCCCGCCGGACGCATCCGGGGCAGGTGACGGGCCAGCCCGTCCAGCAGCGCGTCGCGTCGGAGCCGGTAGACGCCGCGCATGCGGCGGAGGTGGCGGTCGAGCTCGCCACGCTCGATGAAGTCGGCGAGCGCCAGCTGGTCGAGGGCGCTCGACCCGAAGTCGGCCGCCAGCTTCGCGCCGTGCGACCCGCTCGGTGAGCCGTCGGGGGACTGCCAGCCAGCCGAGGCGCAGGCCCGGCGCGAGCGTCTTGCTGGCGGTGCCGGCGTAGGCCACCCGGTAGGAGCACAGCCCCTGCATCGCGCCGATGGGCTCGCGGTCGTAGCGGTACTCGGCGTCGTAGTCGTCCTCGACGATCAGGGCGTCCTGTCGATCGGCCCAGTCGATGAGCGCCGTGCGACGCTCGGCCGAGAGCACGGCCCCGGTCGGGAACTGGTGCGCCGGCGTCAGCACGACCGCGTCCACCCGAGCGCCCTTCGAGCCGCTCGACCTGGATGCCGGCGTCGTCGACGGGCACGGGCACGACCTCGAGGCCGGCGCTCGCGATGCGCCTTCCGGTAGGTGGCGTTCCAGGGATCCTCGACGCCGACGCGCCTGGCCCCCGACTCGCGGAGGGCACGCGCGAGGAGCTGGATGCCCTGGGCGAAGCCGTTGCAGACGACGATGTCGCTGCCGCTCGTGCAGGTGCCGCGCACCCGGTCGAGGTACGCCGAGAGCACGTCGCGCAGCTCGGGCACGCCCCGCCCGTCGAGGTAGTCGAAGCGCTCGGCGGGTGACTCGTTGAGGACGTGGCGGAGCGAGCGCGACCAGGCGGCCCGGGGGAACTCGGCGAGGTCCGGGCGGCCGGGACGGAAGTCGTACCGCCGAGCGGCGCAGGCGGCTGGGCGGCGGCGGGCTGGGCGGGGCGTGCCGGGCACCCGGGCGACCCGCGTGCTGCCGCCCGGTCGGGTGAGCAGGTAGCCCTCCGCCGCGAGCTGCTCGTAGGCCTCCACGACGACGCCTCGGGCCACGCCGAGCTGGGAGGCCAGGGCCCGGGTCGAGGGCAGCGTCGCTGCCGGGCCCAGGCGACCCTCCCGGACGGCGTCGCGGAGCTGCTGCTCGAGCTGGTGATGGAGCGGCTCGATCGTCCTCGCGCTCGAGCGGCACGAACAGCTCGACCACAGAACTGGTCCTCGTTCTTGTCATGGGACTGGACCTTATCACTGGACCGCTTTCAGCCGCATCATCCGGATGGTCAGCGGGGCAGGGCCCGTGAGAGGTCAAGGGAAGAGGACATGAACCACCTGCTCATCACCCAGATCGCACAGGACGAGATCGCCGAGCGCGTCAGGACCGCGGAGCGCGAGCGGCTCGCCCGGATGGCCCGCGGGCGGCGGCCGGTCGCCGCCACGACCCGGTCTTCGGGACTCGTGCCTCGGCGGCTCTGGTCGGTGCTGACCAGCTGGCGTCATCGTGCCGGCCGGACGGCCGCCGCGGCGATGCCCCACCGAGCCCTGCGTCGAGGGCCACGCATCGTGACGACCGTCTCGGCAGCAGGCGGACTGGCTGGTCTTCCTCGCGCTCGGCGTGATGTGGGGCAGCAGCTACCTGTTCATCAAGATCGGCATCGAGACGATCACGCCGCTGACGCTGGTGGCGCTGCGCCTGGGCATCGGGGCGCTCCTCCTCGCAGGCGTGGTCGCTGCGTGGCACGCGAGCGGCTGCCGCGGAGCCCGATGGCCTACCTGCACCTCACGGTCATGGCCACCCTCAACATCGTCGTGCCGTTCTCGCTCGTCACCTGGGCAGAGCTCAGCGTGCCCTCCTCGCTGGCGGCCATCCTCACGGCGGCGGTGCCGCTCTTCGCGGTCGTCATCGCGGCCGGCGATCCTCCGCAACGAGCCGATGACGCCCGCAGCGGCTCGTCGGGCTCGCCGTCGGCTTCGTCGGCGTCGTCGTGCTCACCGGGCCCGCGGCCCTGGCCTCGGGTGGCTCGACGGCGGCGGTCGTCGCCCTGCTGGCGGCCGCAGCCTCCTATGCCACCGCCACCGTCTACGCCCGCCGCAACCTCACCGGGATGCGGCCCATGGTGCCGGCCTTCCTCCAGGTCGCCATCGCCTTCGTCATCAGCAGCGGCCTGGCGCTTCGGCCTCGAGGCGCCGCTCGCGCGTGGAGCTCGGCGGCGCGGCCATCGTCTCGCTGCTGTGGCTCGGGCTCCTCGGGCTCGGGCGTCGCCTACCTCGCCTACTTCCGGCTCATCGGCTCGTGGGGCGCCACACGCACGGCGGCCGTGGCCTACCTGCTGCCGGTCGTCGGCATCGTCCTCGGGCGTCGCTCGTGGCCAACGAGACGATCGACCTGCGCGTCGTGGCCGGGACGGCGCTCGTCGTCGGCGGCGTGGCGCTCCTGAACGTCCGCTCAGCGGCGCCGCTGGCAGGCCAGGCCGCGAGTGCGGATCGAGGTCGAGCCCGCCGAGCTGACGCTGGCCCCGGCGGAACTCAGGCCGGCGCGTCCCCGAAGCTGACGCCCATCTCGCGGGCCGCCCGGATGAGCGCGCCGCCCGGGTCGACGTTGCGGATGCGGTCCACGGCCTGCGCCAGCGGCACGCTGTCCACGTCGTGGCCGGTGTAGATGACGAGCCGCCCGAAGGCCCCGTCGGCGATCATCTCGACCGCCCGGGCGCCGAGCAGCGTGCAGAGGACGCGGTCGAAGTGCGTCGGGCTGCCGCCGCGCTGGAGGTGGCCGAGCACGACCGAGCGCGTCTCCTTGCCGGTGCGTCGCTCGATCTCGGCCGCGACCTCGAGCCCGACGCCGCCGAGGCGCGCCTCGCGATCGGCGCCGCCGTCCGTGGCTCAGGCCGCGGCGCCGTCCTCCAGGCGGGCCCCCTCGGCCGCCACCACGATGGTGTGGTAGCGGTTCGTGCGGTCGCGCTCCTGCACGGCCTCGGCGATGTGCTCGTGGCGGAAGGGGATCTCCGGGATGAGGATGACGTCGGCGCCGCCGGCGAGGCCCGAGTAGAGCGCGATCCAGCCCGCGTTGCGGCCCATGACCTCGAGCACGATGGCGCGCCGGTGGCTCTCGGCCGTCGTCTGCAGGCGGTCCACGGCATCGGTGGCGTAGGCGACCGCCGAGTCGAAGCCGAAGGTCTGGAGCGTGGCATCGAGGTCGTTGTCGATGGTCTTGGGCACGCCCACGACAGGGATGCCGTGCGCGTCGAGCTGGAGGGCGATGCTCATCGTGCCGTCACCGCCGATGACGACGAGCCCGCGGAGGCCGAGCCGCTCGACCGCCTCGCGCGTGGCGACCAGCAGCTCCTCGGGCAGCTGGCGCGTCTCGCCGTGGCCGACCTTGGCGGCGAAGCGGCCGCGGTTGACCGTGCCCAGGATGCTGCCGCCGCGCGTCAGGAGGCCGTAGAGGTCCTGGTAGTCGAGGACGTGGCAGGCATCCGCGTCGAAGAGCCCGTCGAAGCCGCCGCTGATGCCGACCGCCTCCCAGCCGCGCAGGCGGGCCGCCTTGGCGACGGCCCGGATGACGGCGTTCATGCCGGGGCAGTCGCCGCCGCCGGTGACGATCCCGATGCGAGTCCCGTTGTCCATGCCACTGAGGCTGACAGGACCCGGCCTCCGGCTTCCAGAGCCGGATGGCTCGTCAGCGGATGCGTTCGGCCATGAGCGCCGTCATGCGCTGGAGGGCCGGCGAGAGATCGCCGCGCTGAAGGTGGACGTGGAGCAGGGAGAACCCGGAACGGTCGGCGGCCGCGGCCGCCAGCGCGGCGTCGAGGTCGCCCTCGGTCCGGACCTCGTAGCCTCGGCCAGCACCGAGGACCTCGGGCAGCCTGGCGTAGCTGCCAGGGGTGCAGGTCGTTGAAGGGCCCGTCGAGCATGGGCCGTTCCGTGCCGTAGCCGCCGTTGTCGAGCAGGATGACGATGGGGTCGAGGCCGTATCGCACGACCGTCGTCAGCTCCATGCCGGTCATCTGGAAGGCGCCGTCACCCACGAGGACGAGGGGTCGCGACGTCGGGCCGGGCGAGCTGGACGCCGATCGCGCCGGGCACCGCGAAGCCGAGCGAGAGGTAGTAGGCGGGCGCCACGAAGTCGGCCTTCTCGACGACGAGGTCGATGCCGGCGAAGAGCGCATCGCCGACGTCCGCGACGACCACGGTCTCGCTCGCTGAGGAAGCCGTTCAGGCACTCGAACAGGCGCGCGATGGTGATGGGCGCGTCCGGGTCCGCGAGTCCACGCGGCGGGCCGGGCGCGGGGACGATGTCCGGTCGGTCGCGCGGCGCGATGGCTGCCGCCAGGCCGGTCGACGAAGTCGACGAATCGGACGTCGTGGTAGTGATGCCGACGGACCGCGAGCCGGTCGGACGAGACGCTGATCGTGCGGGCCGGGTCGAGGCGCGCGGTGTTGATGCCGAGCGTGGCGTCGCTCAGGTTGGCGCCGAGGATCAGCAGGCAGTCGCTCTCCTCGACGTACCGGCGCGTGATCTCGTTGCCGAGCGCGCCCTCGTAGACGCCCAGGAACAGGGGGTGCGTCTCGTCGATGACGCCCTTGCTCAGGGTCGTCACGGCGACCGGGATGCCGGTCCGGTCGATGAGGGCGGGCAGGTCGTGGTAGATGCCGAAGCGCGCCAGCTCCTCGCCCGCGAGGATGACCGGCTGCCGGGCCGCCGCCAGGAGGGCGGCGGTCTCGGCGAGGGCCTCGGCGAGGGCGGCCTCGTCCGTCACCTCGGGCTCGTCGCGGATCGGGACGGTCTCGATGCGGCTGTCGACCTGGTCGCGCGGCAGCTCCAGGTAGACCGGCCGCCGGTGCTGCACAGCAGGCGGCCAGCGTCCGGTCGATGGTGCGCTGCGCACTCTCCGCGTCGGTGACGATGGCCGCCGCGCAGGTGACCTCGCGGAAGATCGACGAGCTGGCTCTCGAAGCTGCGGATCTTGTGGTGAAGGAGCGGCTCGCGGACCCGCTCCGCCATCCCCGGGCCACCGCTGATGACGATGACCGGGCGACTTCTCGGCGAAGGCCTGGGCCGTCGTGTTGACGACCTTGAGCCCGCCCACACCGTAGGTCACGCAGAGCGCGCCGATGCCGTTCATCCGCGCATAGGCGTCCGCGGCGAAGCCGGCGCCCTGCTCGTCGGCCGTGTTGATGAGCGTGAGCTGCGACTTCTCGAGGCGGTCGTAGAAGCCCAGCACGTAGTCGCCCGGGACCCCGAAGACATGTCGCACGCCGAGCGCGACGAGCCGGTCGATCAGATAGCCCCCCACCGTCGTCGTCACCGGGCTGTCCTCCCGAGCCTTCATCCTCCTGCAAGGCTACTCCCGCATCTCGCAATGACTCTTGATGAGCGTCCGCTGGCGCCCCGGCCTGACACTCGACCGTGGTCGAGCCGCCTTGCGATGGGCGAGTAGAGTGGAGCGGCTCGTCGGGTGGACTGGTGCCACCAGTGGCACCGCCACAGGCAGGAGGTGCACCATGGGACGATCGCTCAGCCTGAGGCTCGTGAGCGGCATGATCGCCGCCGGGCTCGTGGCAGCCAGCGCGCTGCCGGCAACCGCACAGGAAGGGGACGATTGGGCCGCGGGCGTCAGCGGGCCCGCCGTGCTGTCTGGCTGGCAGTCATCGCCGTCAGAGGGCAACGCGCTCACCCAGACACTGCTGGGCTTCCAGGCGAAGTACCCGAACATCCCGGTCGACTATCAGCCGGTCGCCGGCGACTACCCCGCGCTGATGGCCGCCAAGTTCGCGTCGGGCGAGGTGCCCGATGTCTTCTACGTGAACGCCGACTACGCCCAGGAGTGGATCGATCAGGGCCTGCTTCTGCCGCTCGACGACTACATCGAGCAGGCGGGCATCGATACGAGCGCCTTCTTCCCCGGCTATGCGGAGGTCTTCCAGAAGGACGGCGTCCTGGTACGGCTTCCCCAAGGACGGCAACACCATCGGGATGGCCTACAACAGCGACCTCGTGACGGCCCCGCCCACGACGATGGACGAGCTCGTGAGCGTGGCCGAGGGTCTGGTCGGGACCGAAGGGCTAACAGCGCCCCTGTGCCTCAACCCGGGCCTCGATCGGGGTCTGGCCTTCCTCTACGCCAACGGCGGCGAGCTCCTCTCCGAGGACGGCACGGCCGAGCGCCATCGACTCCGAGGCCTCGGTGGCCGCGGTGCAGTGGTACCTCGACCTCTTCGCCAACGGCCTGGCGATGACCGCGAGCGACATGGGCGCTGGCTGGTGCGGCGAGGCCCTGGGCAAGGGCTCGGCCGCCATCGCCTTCGAGGGCGGCTGGCTCGATCCGTACATGACGGACACATTCCCGGACCTGCCCTACGCCTGGGCGGAGATGCCCGTCGGCTCGTCCGGCGAGCCAGTGACCATCTCGTTCACGGTGGCCTACTCGATGGGCGCGGACTCCCCGAACAAGGACCCGGGATTCGCGCTGCTGAGCTATCTGACCGGCGTCGAGGGCATGACCGACTGGACCGAGGGTGGCGTGGCGCTGCCGTCGCGCTCCGACGTGCCCACGCCGGCTGGCAAGGAGGTCCTCGCTGCCGGCAGCGCCTACGCGCGACCGGGCTCGGGCTTCATGCCCGGCTGGCTCGACGTCCAGAAGGCCTTCCAGGACGCCTTCACCGCCGAGATCCAGAACGGCACGTTCAGCGCCGACTCCCGTCGTCGAGGCCACCAGGACCGCCATCGACGCCGCACTCGGGGCATGATCGGACCATCCTGAAGCGGGACCATCGCCGGGACCGGCCTGACGCCGGTCCCGGCCCGTATCCGGGCCAGGAGGCGCCGACCATGGCCAGCCTGACGCGCACCGGTGGCGTCATCCCGGCGTGTCGCGCCGCTCGGAGGCGGCCGCCGGCTACCTCTTCGTCGCCATCCCGCATGGCGCTGTTCCTGGTCCTGCACATCGGGGCCATCGCCTACGCGCTGTACGTCAGCGTCTGGGACTGGAACATCCGCACGGGTCCGGTCGAGTTCGTCGGCCTCGACAAGTACGCCGACGCGCTTCGCGGACCCGACGTTCCAGACGGCCATCAGGAACAGCCTCTACTACGCGCTCGTCTGGGTGCCGCTGACGATGGTGCTCGGGCTTCTCGCTGGCCCTCATCGTCAACCAGAAGCTCCGCGGCCAGACGTTCTTCCGGGCCGCCTTCTACTTCCCCGCCATCGCCAGCTCGGCGGCCATCACGATGATCTGGCTCTTCATCATGGCGCCCGGACGGGCTCTTCAACGACGTCCGCGCCGCGCTGGGCCTGAACCCGCTCTTCGAGCTCTTCGGCATCGCGCCCAACCAGAACTGGATCGGCGACCAGGACACGGCCATGAACACGGTCATCGTCCTGAACGCCTGGACGACGTCGGGCACGTTCATGCTCTTCTACCTCGCCTCGCTCCAGTCGATCACCAACCAGGTCTACGAGGCAGCGGCCATCGACGGCGCCAGCTGGTGGCAGGCCTTCTGGCGCGTGACGATGCCGCTGCTGCGGCCGGGCCACTTCTTCGTGCTGACGGTGGCCGTCATCGGGGCGCTCCAGATGTTCGACCAGGCCATCATCGGCGGCGGCGTCAACGGCGACCCCAACAACGCCCTCATGACGGTCGTCCTGTACCTCTACAACGCCGCCTTCCGCCAGTTCGACTTCAGCTACGCGGCGGCCATCGGCATCATCCTGTTCGTCCTCATCATGGGCGCGACGCTCGTGCAGCGGCGCCTCTTCGGGGCGGCTCCCGAGTGGTAGCGCGCATGGCCGTGACCGAGGCCGCCCGGCCGGCGAGCGTCGCCCGCGGCGCGTGGCCACGCCCGGTGCGGCGACCCCGGGCGCGGCGGTGGCGCCGGCGGATCGTCTACGTGCTGATGATCGGCTACGCCATCCTCATGTTCATCCCCTTCGCCTGGTCGGTGGTGACGTCCTTCAAGACGCTGCCCGACTCGGTGCAGCATGACCTTCATCCCCGACCCGTTCACGCTGGCAGGCGTGGCAGTACGCCTGGAACGAGATGCAGCCGCCGCTGCCGGTCCTGTTCCTCAACAGCACGGTCATCGCCGTCGTCGTGACGATCACCAACCTCGTCTTCGGCAGCGTCGCCGGCTACGCCTTCGCGCGACTGCGGTTCCCGGGCCGCGAGCTGCTCTTCCTCGTCGTGCTGGCCACGCTGATGATCCCCGACCAGCTCCGGCTCGTGCCCGTGTACCTGATCATGAACGCCATCGGCCTGACGCGCGGCCTGGGCCAGTACGTGGCGGTCATCATCCTGCTGGCCATCTCCGCCACGAGCATCTTCCTGATGCGCCAGTTCTTCCTGTCGATGCCACGCGAGCTCGAGGAGGCCGCCCGCATCGACGGGGCGGGGTTCTTCACGACGTTCCGGAAGGTCATGCTGCCGCTCGCCGGACCGGCGCTGGCGGCGGTGCCGATCCTCCAGTTCCAGGGGACCTGGAACGGCTTCTTCTGGCCGGTCGTCTTCCTGGCCAACCCGGACCACTACACGCTTCCCCATCGGCCTGTTCTTCTTCCGGACCGCGGGCGGGTTCGCGAACGACTGGCCGCCCCTCATGGCGGTCGTCGTCATGGCCACCATCCCCATCGTCGTCATCTACGTCTTCTTCCAGCGCTACTTCGTCGAGGGCATCGCGTCGTCCGGAGTGAAGGGGTGACGATCTCGCCGCGCGATGCCCGCGCCGGGCGAGAGACCCGCGTCGGAGGCGAGGCATCCCGCTCCCGCCGGCGCCCCGCCTCATCGGCTCGCTGCGGGCGGCCACGACCGACTTCCTCGCGCACTCGTGGCGGCTGGTGGCGGCCAACCTGGCCTGGGGCGCGGCGCTGCTGGCGCTGGTCGCGGCGTCGCCGTCACGCCCCTGGCCTGGCTCCTGGCGCCGCTCCTGGCACTCCCGACGGCCGGGATCTACCGGACGGCCGCGCTCATCGTCCGCGGGGAGCCAGTGTCGGTGCGGGACGGCTTCACGGCCTGGGCGCGCTTCGGCGGCCGGGCGCTGCTCGTGGGCACGCTGCTGCTCGGCTGCGGGTGCGATCTTCGCCACCAACCTCGTCACGGGCCTCGAGGCGCGCGGCCTGCTGGGCTGGTCGCTGGCCACGTTCGCGGGCTGGGGGCTGGTCGCGACCGGCGTCGCCGCCGCCATCGTGTGGCCGCTGCTCGTGGACCCGGCGCGCTCGGAATCGAGCCTCGCGGGACATCCTGCGCCTCACGGCCCTGCTGGCGCTCGCCCACCCCTTCCGGTTCGGAGGCCTGGCCGCGTCATGCTCGCCATCGTCGCGCTCAGCTCGCTCGCGGTCGTCGTCGTCCTCTCGGTGGCCATCGGGTTCGGGGCGCTCATCGCCTGCCACTACGTCCTCCCAGCCGCGGACCGCTTCGACGCCCGCCTGGGCGACGCTTGACCGACCTGCTCGATCAGGCTGCTCATCGCGCCAGGGCGTAGAGGTGCCAGGCGTCCGGGATCCCCTTGAGAGCTCGCTGGCCGCGGTCCTCGAACCGGATGCCGGAGCCGGCCACAAGGTCCTTGACCGTGCTCGAGACCAGCACCTCGCCCGGCGCGGCCTCTGCGGCGATCCGCGCTCCAAGCGACACGGCGACCCCGACGATCCGGCCATCGGCGATCTCGCACTCGCCGGTGTGGACCCCTGCCCTGATCTCGAGATCGAGCGCATGCAATGCGTCAAGGATGTCCTGCGCAGCTCGGACGGCGCGGGCAGGTCCGTCGAACACGGCGAAGAACCCGTCTCCGGCCGTATCGATCTCGCGCCCATGGTGTCGCGCGAGCTCACGGCGGACGACGGCGTGATGGCGTCCGACGAGTTCACGCCAGGCAGCATCGCCGAGACGGACGGCCAGATCGGTCGATCCGACGATGTCGGTGAACAGGATGGTCACCAGGACGCGCTCGGGGGCAACTGGGACACCCAGGCGTGCGATGAACCGCCCGATGGCGTCCATCGTCCCCTGATGGGCCGTGTCGTCGACCCAGGTGTAGACACCCCGGAAGGCCGGGATCGGGACGACCTCCGCGCTCGCGGATCCGTTCGGCTGCGTAGCCCGCCGGACCAGGGGCGCTCTCGCGCGGGATGATGAGGGTCGGCACTCGGACCGCGGGCAGGACATCTCTGACGTCGAGCTCCATCGCCGTGCGGAACGTCGTCAGCGCAGCGCCCGGGCTCAGGCTTCTCCGCATGTGCCAGACGAACCAGTCGCGAAAGGCTGCGTCGTCGGCGACCTCCGGTGCCCATTCGCGGGCGAGGTCCTCGAGATACCTTCGCTCACCCCAGCCGGCTCGGACGTCGGCGAGGCGCCGGCGCCACTCGGCTTCGGACGGCGCCCACGGATAGTCGGAGGCAGCGACTCCTCTGATGCGGGGGTCGATGAGGATGAGCCCGCGGCAGCGCTCCGGATAGGTGGCCGCAAAGAGGACTCCGATCCCGGTGCTGGTGCTGCCCGTGAAGAGCACCGCGCTCTCCGACCCGGCCGAGTCCATGACGGCCCGGATGTCGTCCATCGTCGTCTCGGCCGACTGGACCTCACGGACCCGGTCCGACAGGCCCGTCCCGCGGCGATCCAGCATGAGCACCCGGCCGTGAGTGGCGAGGCCCTCGACATGACGCACGAGGAGTGGCTGCTCCCAGGTCGAAAGCAGGTCGCCTGAGATACCCCGCATGAAGACGATGTCGGTCGGACCATCGCCTACGACCTGGTACGCGATGGCGACCTCGCCGCTGCGGGAGTACGACACCTCGGGGGGCCTCACGCCCGAAGTGTCCACTATCGAACGAGGTTGGGACGCTCGCGGCCGAACGACCCGGGCCTCGCGCCATCGGCAGTGTCCGATCGCGACGCCGTCGCTCCGCATCGTCGGGCGCTGCCGCGGCGGCGACAATGTGGCACACGGATGCTCGTCCGCCGGCTGGGACCAGTCGGCGCACCCAGAGCGCGACCCCTCGGGCATCCTGGCCTTCAGGAGAGACCCGATGAGCGACGTCATGGGACCGCGATCGATCTACCGGCCGCCGCACGCGGGCATCCCGGCTCCGGCCGACTACCCGGACGCGCCGGTCAGCCGGATCCTCGACGCATCGACGCGAGGGCGCCGAGCTCTTCGCCGTCCTGGTGGCCATCGGCGGCGACATCCCCCTGCACTACCACCCGGTGATGGAGTTGCAGTTCGTCCTGAGCGGGACCGGCCTGGCCCTCGACGCCGATGGAGGCGAGACGCCCATCGGACCTGGCGGTGCGGTCCTCAGCCCGGCCGGTGCGGCGGGCGCGCACGGATTCCGCAACACGGGCGCCCTGCCGCTCACCCTGCTCTGCGTGTACCCGGCGCCAGGCGGCGCGACCCCGGGGCGAAGTCCGTTCGAGCCGGGATCGGCGCCCGGACCAGGTCCGCGCAGCGACCTACACGCCGCCGCAGCTGGCCCGGCCGGCGCCACCGGACTACCCGGATGCGCCGGTCGCGCGGCTGCTCGATGCCTCCGACCCGGGCGCCGAGCTCTTCGCCGTCCTGGTCGCCATCGGCGGCGAGATCCCCCTCCACTACCACCCGGTCATGGAGCTCCAGTTCGTCCTCAGCGGGACCGGCCTGGCCCTCGACGCCGATGGAGGCGAGACGCCCATCGGCACCTGGCGGTGCGGTCCTCAGTCCGGCCGGTGCGGCGGGCGCGCACGGGTTCCGCAACACGGGGTCCCTGCCGCTCACAGCTGCTTTGCGTCTATCCCTCTCCCGGCGGTGTCGCCCCAGGCCGTACGCCCTTCCCGCCGCCCGGCTGACCGCGCGGCGTGGCCGATCAGCCGTCGGCGAGCAGCCCACGCGCCTCGACCAGGTCGGGCGAATCGAGACCCTCGGTGAGCGTGGTGTAGACCTCGCGAAGCCGGTCGAGCCGCTCTGCCCGGAAAGCCGCCGGTGCATCGTCGAGTCGGCACAGGCGTATGGCGGCGCGCAGCTCCGAAGTCGCGGCGCCCCAGCCGTGGGCCGCCCGCATGGCGGCCTCGTAGGCGGCCGCGGCGGCGCCGGCGTCGCCAGCATCGCGCAGGAGGTCGCCGTGCACCACGTGCAGGTCGGGCATGTAGGGGGCGATCGCCGAGGCCCTCGGTCACGGATGCGAGCCCGTCGGCGATCTCGCCGGCCCTGCGGCAGGCCTCGGCACGGAGCTGCAGCAGGAATGGCCAGAAGACCGGTGGCGTCCGCAGGCCGCGGTAGCGATCGAGGCCCTCCGTGACCCAGCGCAGGCCCTCGTCGCCGATGCCCAGCGCCACGGCCGCACAGCCCAGCGATGACCGTCCCGGTGGCGCTCCAGATGCGGAGCTCGTGCTCGTCGGCGAGCTCGATGACCCGGACGGCGAGCTCTCGAGCCTCGTCAGGCTCGCCTCGCCACAGCCGCAGGAGCGCTGCATGGAAGAGGGCGTAGCCGCTCGTGGAGGGATGGTCGAGCTGCGTCGCCAGCTCGATGGCCTGGAGCGGACCGCTCGCGCGAGGTGTCGATGCGGCCCTGCCACCAGAGCAGGAGCGAGAGCGCCGTGAGCGTACGAGACCCTCGTGTCAGGGCCGAGGCGGTAGTGGCGAGGGCTGGTACGGGTGCGCCTCGGACCAGGCCACGCCGGCCTCCAGCATCGGGAGGCCGTCCTCGATGCGTCCCGTGAAGCTCGTCCCGGTGCCGACGAAGAGATGGCCCTCGACCCGCATCGCGGGGTCGCCTGTGCGCTCGGCGATGGCGAGGATCTGGCGGCCGGTCTCGACCGCACGTGCGTGGTCGTTGCGGAAGCTGTAGAGCGAGGCCAGGCTGCGGAGGACCGGGTACACCTGGGGCACGTCCGAACCGTCGAGCGAGCCGAGCAGCCGCTCGTAGGCGGCCTCGACCTCATCGGTGTAGCCCTCCAGGGCCGTCAGGGCGCGGGCCTGGTCGCTGCGCAGCGTCACCGTGAGGACGTCGCGATCGGGTGACGGTGCGAGGGATTCGACCACCCCGAGGGCGTCGTCCGCCAGGCCCGCGAGCGCGCGGTACCAGCCTCGCGCGTCGTAGAGGCGCTCGAGGCCGCTGAGCAGGGCCTCCATCAGCGGCACGTCGCGCTCCGCGAGGCCGCAGCGCCAGGCCGAGCGCAGGTTCTCGACCTCGTCGGAGAGCTCTCGAGCGCCTCGGCACGGTCCGGACCACCCAGCGGAGGCCGTGCGCTCGGCCGTCCACCGCCCGAAGTAGCGGGCGTGGGCGGCGCGGGCTCGCGCGCCAGCTCGGGTCGGGCTCGAGCTGCTCGAGGGCGTACTCGCGGACCGACTCGAGCATCTCGAAGCGCGGCGTCCCCTCGTCGCGGTCGACCTGCCGCAGGAGGCTCTTGTCGGACGAGCGAGACGAGGCCGTCGACGGCATCGACGGCGGGCAGCGCGGCGCCGAGGTCGGCGACGACGGCCTCGACCGCCTCGATGTCGGCGCCCGAGAAGCAGGCCAGGACGGTGAGCAGGCGCTGCTCTGCGGACGGCAGGAGCTGGTAGCTCCAGTCGATCGTGGCCCGCAGGGTCTGCTGCCGCTCGGGCAGGTCGCGCGGGCCGCTGCCCAGGGCCCGCAGGCGGCTCCCCAGCCGCTCGCGGAGGGCCTCCAGCGAGAAGACCCGCAGGCGGGCCGCCGCCAGCTCGATGGCCAGCGGCAGGCCCTCGAGGCGCCGGCAGATGTCGGCCACGAGAGCCGCGTTGTCGTCGGTGACCCGGAACTCGGGCCTGACCGTCGCGGGCGCGCTCGACGAAGAGGAGGACGGCCTCGAAGCGTGCCGAGCTGCTCGGCCGATGAGGCACCTGGCGTCGACGACGGGCACGCCCAGCGGCGGCACCACGAAGCACGTGCTCGCCGCGGACGTGGAGCGGCTCACGGCTGGTGACGAGCAACGTCAGCTCGGGGCAGTCGGCCAGGAGCTGGAGCAGGGTCGTGGCGGCCGCGGTGACCTGCTCGACGTTGTCGAGGATGAGGAGCAGCTGGAGCGGGCGCAGGCGGGTGATGAGCTCATCGAGCTGGGCCTGCTCGCTGGCATCACGAAGACCGAGCTGGCGGGCGATCATCGATCAGGGCGGTGGCCGTGTCCCGGGCGGCCGAGAGGTCGACGAAGGCGGCACCTGACCTGTAGGAAGCCGCGACGTCCTGGGCGGCCCGCAGCGCCAGGCGCGTCTTGCCGATGCCTCCAGGCCCGGTCAGCGTCAGGAGGCGGACGCCGCGGTCGCCGAGGTGCTCGACGAGCCGCGCCCGTTCGGCCTCGCGTCCCACGAAGGCCGACGGCTCGCCCGGCAGCGATCCCGATGCGTGCATCCGCGGTCGCCAAGGGCATGAAGGTCGCCGGCATCGACGGGTAGTCGAGCTGGTAGAGCCGCTCAGGCCGGGCCAGGTCCTTGAGGAGGTGCTCACCCAGGTCACGCAGGTCGGTCCCTGGCGGCAGCTGGTCCATCACCAGCGCCGCCGTGGGGCCGGACAGGAGGACCTGCCCGCCGTGACCGGCGGCCATGATGCGCGCGGCGCGGTTCACGGCCGGGCCGTGGATAGTCCGACCCGTCACCGCGTGCCCTCCCCGACGTGGAGACCCATGCGCACCCGGAGGGGACCGGTCCCTTCCCAGTCGCGCGCGGCGAGGCCGAGCTGCGCCGCGAGGCAGGCCTCCACCCCGTCGCGGGCCGTCTCGAAGACGGCCATGATGCCGTCGCCCGTCGTCTTGACGACCTCGCCTCGGGCAGCGGCCACGGCCTCGGCGAGGATGCGATCGTGCTCCGCGAGCGCGACGCGCATGGCCTCGGGGTGGCGCTCCCAGAGGCGGGTGCTGCCTTCCACGTCGGTGAAGAGGAAGGCCAGCGTTCGGGTGGACGTCAGGAGGCTCTGCTCGATGGACATGCTTCCGATGGGCTGGACCCTGACCGAGGGGACGGCTGCGGGACGGTCGCCGCGCGGGAGATGGTAGCGGCCTACCGGAACGGCTGGGTGCTACCGTGGCGCCGGCATGAAGCTGGTACCGCATTCACCGGGTTTCACGCTCACCGCGGATGCCTTCATGGAGCCCGGCGAACTCGTGGGCTTCAGCGTCGGCCAGCACCTGGTCACGGTCTTCGACCACTTCCACGACTTCTACGAACTGGCGCTCGTCCTCCAGGGAGAAGGCCAGCATGTCACCTCGTCGGGTAGCCGATCGGTCAGGCGCGGCAGTGTCGTCTTCATCGTCCCAGGGGCCAGCCACGGCTGGGAACGGTGCGAGGGTCTCGTCGTCTACAACTGCTTCGTGCGCAGCGAAGCCGCTCGCTTCGACATCTCATGGGCTCAGCGAGATCCGCGTCTCAGCATCCTGTTCGCGCCAGCCGGGGTACCCGGCCAGCCGATCGAGTTCGATCTGACCGAAGAAGCCCTGAGCGAATGCCACTCGCACCTCGAGGCGATCCGTCTTCGAGCCGCCCACGAGCGCAGCGAGGCGTTCGACCTCGGCCACCTGCTCCTGGCCCTCGACGTCCTGGCCCGGCACCTCGGTCCTGACGAGGTCGGCTCCGGCGTGGCCAGCCCGGCGGCCCCGGCGGTCGTCCGCGCGGCCGTCCGACTGCTCGAGGAAGACCTTCGCCGCCACTGGACGCTCGACGCGCTAGCCAGCGAGCTCTGCGTCGGCGTCTTCTACCTCGTGCGGCTGTTCAAGCACTGGGTGGGCATGCCGCCGGTCGCGTACGCCAACCAGCGGCGAGCCGAGCGCGCGGCTGTCCTGCTGGCTTCGACCGACGACTCGGTCGCCGCCATCGGTGCCGAGGTCGGGTGGCCCGACCCGTCCCAGTTCGCCCGCCGCTTCCGCCAAGCGCACGGCCGCGGGCCGCGGGCCTACCGTGCCAGCAGCCGCGCCCGGCGGGGGCAGCCTGCACCGGTACCGCCCGTCGCGTCCGCTCCCGGCCGGCCCTCAGGCGCCGCGACCCAGCGATCCGTTGGCGATGCGGCCGTCGTCGGACGCCGGGGGGCTGGACGTCTTGGCTCGGACCACGTGAGCGGCACTGACCGAGATCTCGTGGCGACCAGGTCCCAGGGTCGTCGGGCCGGGCACCGTCATGCCATCGACGACGACGACTGAGGGATCAGTCGCCGGCGGAAGGAACGTGGCGGTGGTCCCGAATGGCAGCTCGACTTCTGCGCTGAAGTGGCGCGCTTCGTCGACCTGCCACCGAGCGGCGATGCGCCCGTACGGGCTCTCGATCGCGGCGCTGACCCGGTCGATGCCGACGACCGGTCGCGGCGCCATGACCACGTGCCGATACCCCGGCCGGGCTACGGTCCGGTGCCAGACCTGCCACATGGCGATAGACCCAGTCGATGACGGCGCCGTACGCGTAGTGGTTGAACGAGAGCATGTGAGGCTCATCGCCTTCGGGACGCTCCGCCATCTCGGGAGGGGTGCTCATCGTGCCCGGGTGGATGGAGCCGTCCGGCCGGATGGCGTCCCAGCGCTCCCAGACGGTGGTGGCACCCTGCCGCACCTGGTAGAGCCAGGAGGGCACGTCCTCCCGTAGCAGCATGAGGTACGCCTCCTCCCAGCGGCCGGCGTCGGCCAGGGCCGGCAGCACGAGCGGCGTACCCAGGAAGCCGGTGCGCACCCGGCCATCCGACTCGCGCACCAGGGCGGCAAGCGCCTCGGCGACCGCTTCCCGCTCGCTCTCGGGGGCGATCCCCAGGCAAAGCGCGACGGCGCAGCCGGTCTGCGTGGTCACAGCGTGGTCGGCCCAGCGCTTCCACGTGGTGTCGCGCACGCGCGTGGCGAGCGCGCGTGCATCGGCGGCCCAGGCTCCCTCGCCGCAGAGCGTCCGCCGCGTCCGCGGCGAGGCCGGCGCTGAGGACGAGGAAGGCGTTGGCGAGGTACTCCGAGTCGGCCTTGGCTTCCCAGGGTCGCGCGACGGGAGCATCCGGGTCGAGCCAGTCTCCGAACTGCATGCCCGATGGCGCGAGGAGACCGTCAGGTCCGAGCCTGGAGCGCAGCGAGTCCACGTGTCGCTGCATCGACCCGAGCTGATCGCGCAGGATCCGGTCGTCGCCGTATGACTCGTACACGGCCCACGGCACGATCGTGGCAGCGTCAGCCCAGCCGGCCCGCCCGAAGCGCGCCTCGCCATCGATGACGACGTCGGGGACCACGGATGGCACGCCGAGACGATCGTCCTGGTCCAGCGCGAGGTCGCGCAGCCATGACGCCCAGAAGGCACGAGCGTCGAAGAGCGTGGAGCCCGTGGCCGCGAATGCCTGGGCGTCGCCGGTCCAGCCCAGGCGCTCGTCGCGCTGGGGGCAGTCGGTGGGCACCGAGACGAAGTTGTCGCGCTGCGACCAGACGACGTTCTCGTGGAATCGGTCGAGCAGGGCGTGGCTGCTGCTGAACCAGGCCCGCTGAGGCGTGTCACTGCTGATGGCCACGAACGTGGCATCGAGGACCTCGGCCTCCGTCACCACCTCCGCGTAGCGGAAGCCGTGGAAGGTCAGGCGCGGCTCGAGGATCGTCTCCTCGTCGTCGGCGAGGACGTACGTGTCGGTGGCCCGCGCCGAGCGCAGCGACACCGTGTGCAGCGAGCCGTCAGCCTCCAGGACCTCGGCGTGGCGGACGCTCACGCGCGCGTCCGCGCTGGCCCCGCACGCGGAGCCGGACGAAGCCGGCGATGTTCTGCCCGCCGTCGAGCTGGAGCGCGCCGTCGGGCCGGACGTGTCGTCGCGGCGGCAGCTCAGCCACGATCCGCACAGGTGGCGCGATGCGCGGCTCCACGATGGAGCGGTCCCAGGACACGAGGCGGACGGGCCGCCAGCCGCGGGCGTCGAACCCCGGCCGGGTCCAGCCGGCCTGCTGCGCCCGGAGGTCGATGTCGCAGCCGTCGTAGAGGTCGGCCCGCCGGATCTCGCCCGTCGAGGCGTGCCACTCCCCGTCCGAGACGACCATGACGTGCGAACCGTCCGTGAGCTCGACCTCGAGCTGCGCCACCAGGCCGATCTCGTCGCCGTAGTGACGACGGTCATCCCGGGGATCCCAGCCGATGCGTCCGCGATACCAGCCATCGCCGAGCACGGCGGCGATGACGTTCGCCCCTGGGCCGAGCAGCCCCGTGACGTCGTGGGTCTCGTACAGGAGCCGATGTCGATACGTCGTCCAACCGGGCGAGAGGAGCGCGTCGCCGACGCGCTGCCCATTGATGAAGACCTCGTGGAGGCCCAGCGAGGTGACGTACAGGCGCGCGCGCGCGACGGGCCCCGGCAGCGTGAACTCCCGGCGCAGGAGCGGGGCGGGAGCCTGGGCTCGTGGCACCCGGGTCGTCCGGCAGCGTCACCGCCTCCGCGCGCCAGTTCTCGGGCCGCAAGAGGCCCGCCTCGACCCGCAGCACGGGGCTCCAGCCGGTCCACACGTCCGCGACCCGGATGCGCACGCGGTAGAAGCGCACCTCGCGGCTCCAGAGCGGTCCACCGGGCGCCTCGACGGCGACCTGGTCATCGCCAGGCGTCGGCCCGGTCGAGTGGCTCACGCGCTCGAAGTCGGCCCGGTCCGAGACCTCGATCTCGGTACGCCTCCTGGCGAGCGTCGGGAAGGGCCGGCGCGACCTGCCATGTCAGGCGGACAGGCTCACGACCGATGACGGCGACGCCATCGGGGAGCTGGCAGCGAAGGTCGACGATGGACGGCATCTGGTGGTCCTCCGAGGCTGCTCAACCCTTGACCGCGCCCGTCGGTCATGCCCGAGACGATCTGGCGCTGGAAGAAGATGAACATGATCATCGGCGGGATGGTGATGAGCAGGACATCCGCGAAGAGCAGGTTCCAACGCGTGTTGAACTGGCTCTGGAAGTTGAAGAGCGTCAGCTGCACGGTCGCGTTCTCGTCGCCGGGCAGGAAGTAGAGCGGGTTGACGAAGTCGTTGTAGACGGTCACCGAGGCCACCACGATGACCGTGATGACGGCCGGGCGGAGGAGCGGGAAGATGACGCGCCGGAAGAGTGACCAGGGCGTCGCGCCATCGATGATGGCGGCCTCGTCGAGCTCCCGCGGGATGGCGGTCATGAAGGTCCGGAAGATGAGCACCGCGAACGGCAGGATGAGCGCCACCTCCACGAGGACCAGCCCGAGCAGCGACTTGAAGAGGCCCGTCCACTGCAGGACGTAGATGGTGGGCACGAGCGCGGGCGGCAGGATGAGGCCCAGCAGCAGCATGCCCGCGACGAGCGAGCCGACCCGGTCCCGGCGGCGCTGCAGGACGAAGGCCACCATCGTGCCCACGATGACGATGAGGGCGACCGAGGCCACGGTCAGCACGATGCTGTTCTGGAAGGCCGTGAAGATCAGGCCGTCGCGCGTGTCGAGGACCTCCTGCAGGTTCTGCAGGAGCATCGAATTCGTCCGGCAGGCTGAACTCGAAGCGCGAGGCTGCCGCGCGGTCCTTGGCCGCCATGAGCAGCATGAAGACGAATGGCACGACGAACACGATGCCCACCACGGCGAGGCCGACGACGCCGACCGCCATGTCCCGCGTCCGCCTCCTCACAGCTCGATCTCGCGTCGCGCGAAGAACCGCATCATGGGGACCACGAGCAGCAGGACGCCGATGAAGAGGATGACGTTGCCAGCCACCGAGAGGCCGTAGAAGCCAGCCTGGTACTGCTTGTAGATCGTGGACGTGATGACGTCCGTGGTGAAGCCCGGACCACCGCGCGTCATCGTCCAGATGAGGTCGAAGGTGCGCAGGCCGCCGATGAACGAGAGCAGGATGACGGTGAAGGTCGCGTTCCGGCTGAGCGGCACGATGACGTGCCGGAAGCGCGTCCAGGCGCCGCCCTCCAGGCGGACGGCATCGTTGTACTCCTCGGGGATCGAGAGGATGCCCGCGATGAAGATGACGAGCGCGATGCCGATGCCCTTCCAGATGTCGACGATGGCGACCGACAGCAGCGCGATGCTCGGGTCGGTGAGCCAGGACGGCCCATCGATGCCGACCGCCGCGAGCGTCTCATTGATGAGGCCCTTGCCCGGATGCATGAGCACGGCGAAGGTGATGCCCACCGCGACGGTGCTGACCAGCACCGGGAAGAAGATGAGCGAGCGGATGAGGTTCCGGAACCACATCGACGAGGTCAGGAGCGTCGCCAGCAGCAGGCCGCAGACGACCTTGAGGCCGCTCGTGAGCACCGCATAGATGAGCGTGTTGCGCACGCCGTTCACGAGCGCCGGCTCACGCGAGAACTGGGCGAAGTTGTCGAGGCCGATGAACTCGATGTCGAAGAGCGTCCAGCGCGTCAGGCTGAATCCGAAAGCGAGGACCGTCGGCAGGACGAACAGGACGCCGAAGATGATGGCAGCGGGCAGGTAGAACCAGTACGGATAGGTGCGTCGGATGGACGCCGGCAACACGGCCCGGCGCACGTTCGTCCTCGTCGCCCCCGGACGGCGGAGATGGACCAGGGGTCGGCGGCGACCGACCCCTGGTGAGCTTGCTACCAAGCGCGACGGATCACCAGCCCGGAAGGCCGAGCTGCTGCGCCTGCTTCTCCACGTCCTGGTCGTACAGCGCCGCGCCATCCTCGGCGGAGCGCAGGCCGGAGCCGACCTCGACCGTGATCTGCTCCAGCGCGGGACCCTTGATGGGCGACACGAACTCGAGCGCCGGGGCAGCCTTGTTGGCGTCGAGGTAGGCCTGGATGTCGAGCACCGCCGGCAGCGCATCCTCCGGGAGGGTCGCGCCGTTGATGGGGTATGGCCCCGCCGGAGCGACGGCCGCGGTCTGGACTTCGGTGCCTTCGACCGAGGCGATGAAGGCCAGGAAGTCCTTGGCCACGTCGACGTTCTGGCTGGTATTCGGCGATGTAGGTGGCCGCGGGCATCCAGATGGTCGCCCCGTTCTGCGCCGGATCGTCACCGGGCTGCGCCATGAAGCCGATGTCGTTGATGGCGTCTGGGTGATTGGCCGCGATCGTGGAAAGCGCGAAGGTGAGCATCGGGTAATGCGCGATCTCGCCGGTGGCGAGCATGTTCAGCCCGTCATCGAAGACCGCAGAGCCGAAGTCCTCCTGGAACCAGCCCTTCTCGAAGGCCTCCTGCAGATGCTGGAAGCCGGCCAGCGCCGCCGGCGTCGTGGCGTACTTGATCTGGTTGTTCGTGTACTGGTCCGCGAAGTCAGGGATGGCTGCCTGGACGTTGTAGTAGTCGGCCAGCACGAACAGCTGGGACGTCCACGTGTCCTTGAACGTCGCACCGACTGGCGCGATGCCGGCCGCCTTGATGGCCTCGTTGTTGGCCGCGAACTCTTCCCACGTCGTGGGCACGGACAGGCCGAGGTCGCTCATAGATCTTCTTGTTGTAGAGGATGCCGCCACCCATGGCAGTGCCCACCGGCACGCCGTAGATGCCGTCGCCCTGGGAGACGGTCGGCATGAACGAGTCGGCGATGTTCGCGATGAATGGCTCGCCCGAGAGGTCGACCAGCGTCTCGGCGGGGTTCAGCGCCTGGAGCAGCGACCCCGAGTTGTACCAGAAGATATCGGTCATCTCGCCGGTCGCCAGCCGTGTCTTGACGATGTTGTCGCCGTCTGCGCCACCGGGTCGCGTCTCGATGGAGAAGGTCACGTTCGGATGCATGGCCGTGTAGGCATCGGCGAGGGCCTGTGCCGTGTCCAGCGTGTTCTGCGTGTCGTCCACGAGATAGGTGAGGGTGACCGGTTCGTCCTGCGCCACAGCCGCGGGGGCGAGCGACGCTCCCGAGAATGCCAGGAGCGCGGTGACGCCGATGGCGACCCGCTGTCTGCGATCCATGAGCTCCTCCTCAGTATCGTCTGCGTCATCGACCGAGGTCGGCCGGTCATGACCGACGGGCTGGACCGGAGCACAACGTCGAAGACCCGAGCCGTGCTCAGGATCCAAGCCATCGCGACATCCACTCGCGAGGCGAGCATAGGCACGCGGTTGGTCCAGGAATGGGCGGACCTTGCCACAAACTTGGCTGTTCTTGCTCCTCTCTCGTCACCCGAGTGGTCGGTCCGCAGGCACTGATCAACGTCCCTCGAGGAGCGGCTTCACCTCGCCGATGAGGCGCTCGAAGGTCTCGCGGTCGAAGGGCGCGAGCTCCTCGATCGTGAAGGTCCGGAAGCCGAGGTCGGCGAAGTCCGCCAGCCGTTCCGCGATCTCCTCGACCGTGCCCGCCCAGAAGCTCTCCTCTTCGGCGCCGGGAGCGAATGCGTTGGCCGCGAGCTGCGCGTCGAGGACGGCCTGCGCGTCGGCCGTGCGGTCCCGGATGACGATCTTGCAGTTGTAGGTCAGCTCGATCTCGGCCGGGTCGCGGCCCACGTCGGCGCAGTGGGCGTGCAGGACCTCGAGCTTGCGGGGGATGTCACGCAGCGGCGCCTGTGCGTTCCACATGTCGGCGTGCCGGGCGACGCTGCGGAGCGTCTTCTTCTCGCCGCCGCCGCCGACCATGATGGGCATGCGCGCCTGGATCGGCGGCGGGGCCAGCCGCAGGCGGTCGGTCCGGTAGCGCGGGCCCGCGTGCGTCACCTCCTCGCCGTGCAGCAGCGGGCGGATGACCTGGAGGGCCTCCTCGAGCCAGTCGAGACGCTCACCGAAGCCGCTCCCGAACTCGATGCCCGAAGGCGGCGTGCTCGCGAACGTGCCAGCCGCCGCCGAGCCCGAGGATGGCCCGACCGCCGCTGATGTGGTCGATGGTGGCCATCGTCTTGGCCACGACGGCTGGGTTGCGGAAGGTGTTGGCACCGACGAGGAGGCCCGAGCCTCGCGCTGCGCTCGTGACGGCCGCCCAGGCGGCCAGGCTCGTGTAGCCCTCGAAGACGGGCCGGTCCGGGTCGCCCACGGCCGAGACGAGGTGGTCCCACGTCCAGAGGTGGTCGTAGCCGAGCTCGTCGACCCGACGCGCTGCCGCCAGGTACGAGGGCCAGTCGGTGTTCTGGGCCCACAGCTGGATCCCCAGTCCGATCTTGGGCATCGCGCACCTCCGTCCTTCATGTCGTGCATCCGCGGTCACGGAACGGGCCGAACGTCCAGGTCCCGCGTCGTGCAGCATGCCGCATGGAGCGGCGCATGCGCTGTCACGAGCGGCGCGGTCAGCCGCGCGCCCCGCTGGCGACGGGCTTGGATCAGCGCCGCCGCGGTGGCGGGGCGGTCGAGGCACGAACGACGAGCGTCGGATCGAAGACGGTCCGAGCGGGCGGAAGCGAGGTCGCGGGATCGCGTGCCAGCCGGACGGCCATGCGCACGGCCTCGGTCACCATCTCGGCCGTGGGCATCCGAAGGGTCGTCAGGGCGGGGATGGTGTACGCCGCGAGCATGAGGTCGTCGTAGCCGATGACCGACAGGTCGCCCGGGACCGTGACGCCGCGCGCGAAGGCGTCGTGCAGGACGCCGACAGCGGCAAGGTCCGTCGAGCAGGCGATGGCGGTCGGTGGCTGCGGGAGGCCGAGAAGGGCGTCCAGCGCCGAGGCGGCGCCCGCCAGTGCGTCCCGTCACAACGCTGGAGGTAGCCGTCCGGGACGCCCTCGAGCCGTTCGCTCATGAAGGAGGCGTAGGACTCCTCGCGCGTCGGATTGTCGCCGGGCAGGCGGGCGCTCACGAAACCGATGCGCTCATGTCCGAGCTGCGAGCAGGTGCTCCAAGCCGATCGTGATGCCCTTGCGGTCGTCCACGTCGACGGTGGGGAAGCGGATCTGGCTGGTGCCCTGCCAGAGCGCTACGACCGGCTGCTTCGCCTCGACCAGAATCGGTCGACGAGCTGCGGCTGGTCGTCCATGACCCCCAGCATCAGCACGGCATCGCAGCGGCGCGGTTCGAGGACGGCCGGAAGCGCCACCCGCCCATCCTGCCCCGCCTGGACGCGCCCGAGGAGCACGTTGTAGCCCTCGGCCATGGCCTCGACCGCGAGGGCCTCGAGGGCGCCCGCGAAGAAGGGGTCGCTGAAATCGCGCACGACAGCGCCCAGCACCATCGTGGGTGCCCCCCGCAGCACTCGGGCGAAGGGATTGGGCCGATAGCCGAGGCGCAGCGCCATGGCGAGGATGCGCTCCCGAGTCTCCAGCGCGATGGGCACTCGCGAGGGAGACTCGTTCAACACGCGCGACACGGTGCTGAGCGACACGCCCGATGCCTGGGCGATGTCTCGCATCGTCACGACGGTCCCGGACCCGCGGGCGGCCGCCCGGCCCGGCGGCTCCGGGGCGTCGATGCCCAAGCCGACGCCAGTGTGCTCCGGGGCGACGGCGGGGCTTCTCAGTCGGCATGCGACTGGCCCTCGGGGCTCGCGCCGTCGGGGCCCACGGGCAACCAGACGCGCATGCCCAGGCCCGGACGTTCGCGCCCAGGCGAAGTACGGGATGGCCTCGACCTTGACCGACGCTGCGGGCATCGACCCGCTGGCCGCCACGTCCGGTCCCGGCAGGCTCCGGTACGGCCAGTCGGTCTCCGCGGGATCCTCTCGGAGACGGGCGCCGAAGGCGAGGCGGATACCCTCGTCGACGCCCGGGACGATTCCCGGGATGGCGCGCACGTCCAGCATCGCGTCGACCTCGAGGCCTTCGACCGAGGAGCCGTCGGGCAGGTCGGCATCCTCGAGGGCATAGACGAGCGGTCCGCGCTCCAGGGCCACGCTGTGCCGCAGCGGCGTCGATGCGCGGATCGGGGAAGGTGACGCGCGGCTCCATGGGCAGACGGAGCGCGATGCGGTCTCCGGCCGACCAGGAGCGCTCCACCTCGAGGACGCTCGCGCAGCGGGCGGGTCTCGAGCGGACGTCCGCCCAGCGTCGCGGTCGCATCGCGGCACCAGTCGGGGATCCTGAGCGAGAGCCGCCAGGGTCGGGCCGGGCTCGCGGTCGATCTCGATGTCCACGTCGCCGTCCCAAGGGTAGGCCGTGGACGTTCGGAGCGCGACCCTGCCGCCGGCGAGGGGCACGGTAATCGATCCGGTCGCGAACTGATGGACCTGGACGCCCTCCGCGTCGGTCGTCGCGAGCAGGTCAGGCAAGGTGGCCAGGAAGCGCATCAGGTTGGGGGGGCAGCAGGAGACCTCGAACCAGGGGGCGCGCCGCGTGGATGCCGCTCCCTCGAGTACCTCGATCCCGTCCGAGCGTCGCTGCAGGGGGTTGGAGTAGAAGAAGTGGCAACCGTCGGACCCGAGGCCCGAGAGGATCGCGTTGAACGCGGTGCGTTCGATGAGGTCGGCGAAGCGCTCCTCCCCCGTGGCCAGCAGCAGGCGCCAGGCGAGCATGACGCTGCCGATCGCGGCGCACGTCTGCGCCATAGGCTCGGTCGGGCGGCAGCTCGAAGGCGGCACCGAAGGCTTCGTCCCGGTGGCGGGAGCCGAGGGCCCCGGTCAGGTGGGTGCGGCCGGCGTGCATGGCCTCCCAGCGCCGGATGACCGCAGCGAGGAGCTCGCGGTCGCCCGTCTCGATCGCTACGTCCGCCACGCCGCAATCGAGATACATCTGCCGGACGGCATGGCCTGACTGGCTCCGGCGCTGTGCGGACGGGCTCGTGATCCTGCCAGTAGCGGTTCGCCGAAGCGGACCCTGGCCAGCAGGCCGTGGCCGCGTCGCTCCACGAGGAGGCTCGCCAGCTCGAGGTATCGCGATCGATCCGTCATCGCGGTAGATCTCCACGAGCGCCATCTCGAGCCCCGGGGTGCCCGTCAGACCAGCTCGCGCCGTCCCGGGCCCAGCTCCTCCCAGATGCGGTCGACGTACCGCTCGACGACGCCGCAGGAGCCGATCGTCGCCGAGGCCACGCTGCCAGGCGATGGCGGCCTGGCCGAGGTGGCCGGCCAGATAGAGCTCGTGGCCCCATTCGAGGTCCGTGAACTCCAGGCCCGGTCGTGCGACCTGGTAGAAGGTGTCACTGACTCGGAACGTCAGGGACTTCGAGCGCTATCGGGGACTGCGCATCGTGGATCCGTGGCGTTGACCGGGTGACCGGGCAGCGATCGCTGCAGATCAGGCTCCGCGTCCGGTGATCCTGGAAACCCGTCGTCGAGCGGGCCGATGAGCCTCGCTGATGCGCTGCCATGGCGGGTGAGGTGGCTGTGGCGCGCCCGGCGAGACTCGAACTCACGACCTTCAGGTCCGCAACCTGACGCTCTATCCACTGAGCTACGGGCGCGCGCCGGCAGAGTCTACCGCGCCGTCGGGATGGAGGACCGCTCGACGGCGCGGCAAGGGTGGCGAGATGCGCCCGAGCGTGAGACCGACGTCGCGCGCGGCTACGAAGTCGCGCGGCTGAAGGCCCGCGACGCAGTCCACACCGCCACGACCGCGATGACGATCGTGACCGTCGAGCCCACGACGATGGCCGGGTCGTCCCACATCCCGTTGAAGGCCGCTCGCACGGCGTCGACCGCATAGCTCACCGGGTTGAGGTCCGCGAGCGTCTGGATCCAGTCCGGCGCGAGCTGGAGGGGCAGGAAGATGCCCGACAGCAGGAGCAGCGGGAGGGCGACGAGTTGGACGACGGGCGCGAAGGCGTCCTCGCTCTTGAGCACCAGCGCGACCGAGTAGGACAGCGGTGCCATCGCCAGCCCGACGAGGCCGATGAGGACCAGGCTCACCGCCAGGCCAGCCGGGTCGATGGTGATGCCGAACGGGATGGCGATGACGATCATGATCACGGCCTGCATGAGCAGCAGGGTCGCGTCGCGGAGCGAACGCCCGAGGAGCATCGCGGTGCGACTCATGGGAGTGACACGCATGCGCTCGATGACGCCGTTTCGCACCTCGGCGATGAGCCCGAAGCCGACGAAGGCGGCGCCGAAGACGGCGACCATGACGAGCATGCCGGGGACGAACCAGTCGAACGCGTTGACGCCCGTCCCAGCCTGGGTCACGGCCCCCTCCAGCAACGGGCCGAACAGCACGAGGTACAGGATGGGCTGAAAGATGCCCATGAGCAGCCAGACGGGCTGGCGAAGGGTCAGGATCAACGATCGGCGGAAGATCAGCCAGGTCTCAAGAAGGGTCTGCATCGGACGGTTCCTCCGTGGCTCTCGAACGAGGGTGGGATGGGTGGGATCGCGGCTCAGGCGGCGGGCTCGTCCCGCAGCGATCGGCCGGTCTGGCGCAGGAAGACGTCGTCGAGGCTGGGGCGGTGGAGCGAGATCGACTCCGCGGTCAGGCCCTCCCCATCGAGGACGCGCAGCAGCTGCGGCACCGCGACTTCGCCATGGTCGACGTACAGGCGGACGAGACCGTCCTCAGCGGTCGCCTCGCGCACGAAGGGCAGGTCGGACACGAGGCCGATGACGCGGTCGCGGCTGCCATCGACGCCGATGCGGACGACGTCTCCGGCGACCTGCCGCTTCAGCTCGTCCGCGGTGCCTGCGGCCACGATGGCGCCATGGTCGATGATCGCCAGCCGGTCCGCGAGCGCGTCGGCCTCGTCGAGGTAGTGGGTCGTCAGGAAGACGGTGGTCCCCTCGTCTCGGAGCCCGCGCACCTCGTCCCACATCCGCGCACGGGCCTGCGGGTCGAGCCCGGTGGTGGGCTCGTCGAGGAAGAGGACGTGCGGACGATGGACGATGCCAAGGCCCACGTCGAGCCGGCGCTTCATGCCCCCGGAGTAGGTCGAGATGGCACGGTCAGCCGCCTCGTCGAGCTCGAGCTTCTCGAGAACCTCGGCGGCTCGCGACTTCGACTCCCCTGCCGACATCCCGTAGAGCCGTGCCTGGAGGACGAGCTCGCCGCGTCCCGTCTCTGCCGGATCGGTGGAACCGCCCTGGGGCACGTAGCCGATGCGTCGGCGGACCTCCGCGGGGTCGCGCGCCAGGTCCACACCCGCGACCCATGCGTCTCCCGACGTCGGTCGGATGAGCGTCGCGAGCATGCGCAGCGTCGTCGTCTTGCCGGCGCCGTTGGGGCCCAGGAACCCGAAGATCTCGCCGGCGCCGACCTCGAGGTCGACTCCGCGCACGGCCTCGACCGTGGAGCGGCGTGAGCTGAACGTCTTGCGTAGGTCGGTTGTCCGGATCATCGGTCCGGGGAGTGCGGTGAGCCCGCCCATCGATCGTCCTCCTGCCAGCTATGCTGGGATGGCACTTGCGCGGTGCAACCGCATCGTGCAATATCTGAACGGTGCAGATATTCGCTCGCTCAGGGGTAGACTGTCAAGTGGGACGTGATTCAGCGGTGGATGCCATCGTCCGTGCGCTTCGCGGCATCGACTTCCACGGCGAGGTCCTGGGCCAGACGATCGCCATCCGCCTCGGCCTGTCCGAGTCGGACATCAAGGCCCTGGAGCTCCTGGTCGACACCCATCCCGTGACCGCGGGCCGCCTGGCGGAGCTGCTGAACCTGTCGACCGGCGCGGTCACGCGCGTGCTCGACCGCCTCGAGCAAGCCGGCTACGTGCGCCGCACGCCTGACCCGGCGGATCGCAGGAGGGTCGTCGTGGAGGTCGTGCCCGATCGGCTGACCGCGGTGCGCAAGGCCCTGGAGCCGCTCGGCGAGGCCCACGTGGCCGTCGTCGCTGCCTACAGTGACGATGAGCTGGATCTCATCAACGACTTCCTCTCGAAGATGGCCGAGGCGCAGCGGACACGTGCGGAGGGCGCCCGTGGGACGTCCGCCGGGGTCGCCGACGAAGGGGTCCACAGTGCGCCCCTCGGCGGGATCGGCCAGGCGCGACTGCTGCTGCGCTCGGGCGGGTGGAACCTGTCGATCACGGGGTCCGCGCCACGTACGGAGCTCTTCCGGGCTCGCTTCGTGGGCAGCGTGCCGCGAGTCCGCGTGCGCGACGGCACGGTCATCGTCGCCTATCGCAGCGGCATGCGGGAGATCTTCGACTGGCGCAAGCGGGGCGCCACCATCGCGCTGAACCCGACCATCCCCTGGACGGTCGAGGTCCACGGCGGGATGTCCAAGGCCGGCGCCGACCTGTCGGCGATCGAGCTGCGTGCGTTCGAGCTCAACGGAGGGGCCGACCGGATCCGGCTCGGGCTCGGCGCGCCTTCGGGCATCGTCCCCGTGCGCCTCTCCGGGGGCGCGAACGACCTGCGTGTCGAATGCCCCAGGGACGCGGCCGTGCGGCTGCGCCTCAAGGGCGGTGCGAATCGCGTCGAGCTCGATGAGCAGCGCCTGTTGGGATCAGCATCCGACGTCACGCTCGAGTCGGCGGGTGCGAGCCACGCGGAGGCGCGCTTCGACATCGAGGTGAGTGGGGGAACGAACAAGGTGACGGTCTCGCGCCGGCCGACCTGACCGCGGCGGGGATGGCGGAGAGGGAGGGATTCGAACCCTCGGAGCAGGTTACCCCACTCAACGGTTTAGCAAACCGTCGCACTAGGCCTCTATGCGACCTCTCCACGCGGCCGGCCGATGGTAGCACGCACCCTCGCGGGGCCGAGTAGAATTGGAGCGCCCGCCTCGGGAGGAGCGGTGGCAGGCGATCCGGCCTCGCCGGTCCGAGGGTTACGGTGGCTGCGGGGGGTCCTCCCCAGCTCGTTCACACCGCGGGTTCGCAGCGCCCGTGGCGCCTGGAGGTGTGTCGGCCATGCCCACGCGCGTCGTCCTTCTCAGCCATCCCGTCTCCCATTCCCTGTCCGAGGCGCTCCAGCGAGCGGCCTTCGCCGCCGCCGACATCGATGCCGTCTACGAGCCGGTCGACACGCCCACCGTGGATCTCCCAGACGCCGTCGCGGCCATCCGCGGCAACGACTACCTGGGAGCCAGCATCGGCGTCCCGCACAAGGAGCGCGTCGTCCCCATGCTGGACCGTCTCACGGAGGAGGCCCAGCGCACGGGCGCCGTCGATACGGTCACCAAGGATGGCACCCAGCTGGTGGGCCATAACACCGAAGTCCTCGGCTTCCGGCCAGCCCTCGAGGCCCTCGTGGGCAACCAGAAGATGCCCAAGGCTGCGGTCGTCCTGGGGGCAGGTGGCGGGGCCAGGGCCGTGGTCCACTCGCTCATCGCGGCCGGCTTCCTCAGCGTCGTCGTCTTCAATCGGCATCTGCACCGGGCCGAGCGGCTGGTGAAGCACTTCACGCGCAGTGCCGCTCACATGGACCTGCGGGCCAAGCCCTGGCACGAGTCGGTCATCGAGGCCGAGCTGGCCAAGGCCGACCTCCTCATCAACGCCAGCTCCGTGGGCCGCGATCCGGCCGAGTCGCCGCTCGCAGCAGAGCTGCTGCCGCCCGAGATCCTCGTCCTCGACCTGCACTGCGTACCCGCGGAGACGAAGCTCATGAAGGACGCGCAGGCCGCCGGAGCCATCCGCGTGATGAACGGCGATCTCATGCTCATCGACCAGAGCGCGGCCGCATTCGAACTGTGGACCGGCGTGAAGGCCCCGATCGATGTCATCAGGCGACAGCTGGAGGTCTCCCGCAACGAGCCGGAGGTGCCTGTCGTGTCCACCGACGGCGTCGTCCCGCCTGCCGACACCCTCACGCCCCTTGAGTCAGTCACACCACCTGCGCAACAGGATGCGGCGGTGGCGACGGAGTGACCGCGGGGACGTCCATCGGGCTCGCGCTCGAGCGTCGCTTCGCGGTTCGGGCTGTCGCGGAGGCCGCGCATGTCGCACGAGCCGTCCGGGCCGAACTCGACCCTCGGGAATCCGCCAGGAAGGCAGACCGCTCGCCGGTCACGGTGGCGGACCTCGCCTCGCAGGCGCTCGTGCGACTGGCCCTGGCCGAGACGCTGCCCGCGGACGGGCTGATGGGCGAGGAGGACTCCGGGCCCCTGGCGGATGACCCTGCACTGGCCGATGCGGTCCTGGCGCGGGTGCAGGCCCGACGGCCCGGAATCACCCTGGCCGATGTCATGGGTGCGCTCGATCGGTGCGACGACCCGGGCGGCCCCGTCCGACGTTGGTGGGCGCTCGACCCGATCGACGGCACGAAGGGCTTCCTTCGAGATGAGCAGTACGCGGTCGCGCTCGCGCTCATCGAGGACGGTTCGGTCGTGCTGGCGGCCATGGCCTGCCCCAACCTGCCGCTCCACGGGGTGCCTGCTGGGCCCGGTGGTGGCGAGGGCAGCCTGTATGTCGCGGAGCGTGGCGCGGGTGCACGGATGCTGCCACTTACGGGGGGCGAGTCCGAGACCGCGGGGAGCCCCATCGCCGCGGCGACCCCGTCGTCGACCGCCGAGGCTCGCTACGCCGAGTCGGTGGAGGCGGGCCATTCCGATCAGTCCGGGTCCGCGCGCGTCGCGCAGGTCCTCGGGATCACGACCGAGCCGCTGCGCCTCGACAGCCAGGCGAAGTACGCGGTCGTGGCGCGCGGTGACGCCTCGATCTACCTTCGACTACCGCACGGCGGCTACCGCGAGAACGTCTGGGATCATGCGGCCGGGTGGCTGATCGTCAGCGAGGCCGGCGGCCGGGTCTCGGACGTGGACGGCCGGCCCCTCGACTTCACGACCGGACGGCGCATGACCGCCAACCGCGGCATCGTCGCCACCGCGGCACCCATCCACGAGGCCGTCCTCGCGGCGGTCCGCTCGGTCCTGCCGGCCTAGGGCCTTCCCCGCGAGGTCGCGCCGCGCGAGCGAGCGGACGAGAGCCGCCATGTGGTCGATGTCCCGCCCCTCGGGACCAAGGGCGTCGACGAGCGCGCTGGCGACGATGATGCCGTCGGCGGCCTGCGCAAGCTGGCGCGCGTGCGCTGGCGTCGACACCCCGAAGCCGACCGCCACGGGGACCGGACTCACATCGCGGACCTCCCGAAGGAAGCGACCCACCCCCGGCGGCAAGCGCTTGCGCGCTCCGGTCACGCCGGCGAGCGAGACGGCATAGAGGAAGCCCTGCGAGCGGGCGGCCACGAACGCTCGCCGCGCGATCGGTGTCGTCGGCGCGACGAGGTAGACGATGGCCAGGCCCGCGTCATCGGCCTCCGCCTCGAGCGCGGCGCCCTCGTCCGGGGTCAGATCGGCCAGGATGAAGCCCGACACGCCGGCCTCGCCGAGCCGCCGCAGGACCGTGGCGCCATCGCGGCCACCGAGCACCTGGTTGACATAGCCCATGGCCACGAGCGGTGTGCCCGGGCGCGCGGCGTGGATGCGGCCGACCAGCTCGATCGAGTCGTCGAGCCGCGCGCCGTTCCGCAACGCGATCGCGCTGGCTCGCTGGAGCGTGGCGCCATCGGCGAGGGGGTCGGAGTAGGGCAGGCCGATCTCGAGGAGGTCCGCCCCGGCATCGATGAGCGCGACCGCGATCTCCAGCGAACCGGCAGCATCGGGGTAGCCGGCCACGGCATAGGGGATGAGCGCGGCCCGTCCATCGGCCGCAGCCTTCTCGAAGGCAGCCGTCGATCCGCCCGGTCCCGGCGGGCATCCGCCGACTCATAGGGGACCAGCCTCGACCATCCCGGCCATCAGCCGCGCCTCGATGGCCGCGATGTCCTTGTCTCCTCGCCCCGACAGGCCGAGCAGGATGATGTCGTCCGAGCCTGCGGCCGCCACGCCCCGACCCCGGAGCAGGTCGATGAGAGCATGGATGGCATGCGCGGGCTCGAGCGCGGGCAGGATGCCCTCCGTTCGCGTCAGGAGTCGAACGCCCTCGATGGCCTCCTCGTCGGTGGCGCTGAGGAGCTCGAGCCGGCCAGCCTCGAAGAGCGCCGAGAGCTGCGGTCCGACGCCGGGATAGTCGAGCCCCGCCGAGATCGAGTGCGCCTCGGTGACCTGGCCGTCCTCGTCCTGGAGGAGATAGGAGCGCGAGCCGTGGAGGACGCCTGGCGTCCCGCCCGCGAGCGCTGCCGCGTGGCGCGCCTTCAGCCCCTCCCCTGCGGCCTCGACGCCGATGAGTCGCGTGTCGGTCTCGCCGATGAACCGGCTGAAGCAGGCCGATGGCGTTCGAGCCGCCGCCGACGCAGGCGACGCAGATGTCCGGGAGCCGACCCTCGGCGGTGCGCACCTGCTCGGCCGCCTCGTCGCCGATGACCCGCTGCAGGTCGCGGACGATGGTCGGGAAGGGATGCGGGCCAACGGCCGAGCCCAGGATGTAGTGCGTGCCGGCCACGTTCGTGACCCAGTCGCGCATCGTCTCGTTGACCGCGTCCTTGAGGGTCGCTGTGCCCGAGGTCACCTCGCGGACCTCGGCCCCGAGCGCGCGCATGCGCAGGACGTTGGGGGCCTGGCGGCGGATGTCCTCGGCGCCCATGTAGACGACGCAATCGAGACCCAGCAGCGCGCAGGCCGTGGCCGTGGCCACTCCGTGCTGCCCGGCGCCGGTCTCGGCGATGACCCGGCGCTTCCCGAGGCGGGTCGTCAGGAGCGCCTGGCCGAGCGCGTTGTTGATCTTGTGGGCGCCCGTGTGGGCGAGATCCTCGCGTTTCAGGTAGAGGCGCAGGTGCCCAGTGGTCCGTCCGGTGCGCCGCTCGAGCTCGGCCGCCAGGCGGTCCGCGCGATAGACCGGCGTGGCACGGCCCACATACCCGACGAGCAGCTCCCGCAGCTCGGCCCAGAAGGCTGGGTCTTCGCGGATGCGTCCGTAGGCGACCTCGAGCTCGAGGAGCGCGGCCATCAGCGTCTCGGGTACGAAGCGCCCGCCGAATGCCCGGCCGATGCCCCAGCGGCCATGCTCGTCGGCGTCGATGAGGCTCGGATCGACGGGCTGAGGGCCGGATGCGACCGTCGGGCGGTCCTGGCGGGCGGCGTTGGCGCGCTTGACGAAGAGGGCCACCTTGAGCGGGTCCTTCGACGGCCGATGGGCGGCGACGTCGCGAGACTCGACGCCGCTCGACACGTCGACCCCGATGGCGGGGACATCGAGCGAGCGCACGGGCCACGTTCGCGGCGTCCAGGCCGCCAGCCAGGATCACCGGGACCTGCGTGGCGATGGCGCGCGCAAGCTCGACCGACGCTCGCTGACCCGTCCCGCCCAGAGCCAGCGGGTCGCTCGTGTCGAGCAGGATGGCCTGCAGGTTGGGCTTTCGGGCATATCGGTCGGCCTGTCGGACCAGGGCATCGATGGTCGCCTCCGCCCCGTCGCTCGCCTCGGCGGCCGGGACATGCAGCACCTTCAGGACCGGCAGCGGGATCCGGTCGAGGTCAGCCGGGCGCTCATGACCGTGCAGCTGGACGGCGTCAAGACCGAGGCGGGCGGCGACGGCGGCGACCTCCCCTGCCGGACGGTCGGCGAAGATGCCGACGATGAGCGGACCATCGCCAGGGGCGGTGGCTGCGCGGGCCGTGGCGATGAGCGCGGCCGCCTCGTGCTCGTCGAGACAGCGCTTCGAGCCAGGCACGAAGTTGAGCCCGACCGCGTCCGCCCCGGCCTCGATGGCCGCGGCGAGGCCGGTCGCCTCGGTGATGCCGCAGATCTTGACGAAGGGCGCGCGGCCGTCCGCGGCGGGATCGACGCCCGGGCCTGGGACCGCGCCAGCCGCCACGAACCGGGCGACCCGCGCCTCGACGTGCGAGAGATCGCTCCCAGTCCGCATGAGGACCTCGCCGACGAGAGCTGCGTCGAATCCGACGGCTCGCCAGCGGCGCAGCGTCGCCGCATCACGGACGCCCGATTCGGCGACCACGAGGCGGTCGTCCGGGACGAGGTCCCGAAGCCGGACCGCCAGCTCGGGGTCCACCTCGAGCGTCCGCAGGTCGCGGTTGTTGATACCGATGAGCCGAGCACCCGAATCGATGGCAGCGCGCAGCTCCTTCTCGGAGTGGGCCTCCACGAGCGGCTCCAGGCCCACGTCCAGCGCCAACGCGGTCAGGCGCGCCAGCGCCCCCGCCCCATGGTGTGCCGCCAGCAGCAGGACCGCGTCAGCGCCGGCCGCGCGGAGGAGCGGCAGCTGCCGGGCGTCCACCACGAACTCCTTGGCCAGGACCGGGAGGCTGGTGGCTGACCGGGCGGCGGCCAGGTCATCGAGCGAGCCGCCGAACCAGTGCGGTTCGACGAGGACCGAGATCATGGAGGCGCCGCCCGACTGGTAGGCGCGCGCCAGGTCCGCGGCATCGAGGTCCCCGTCCGCCAGCACGCCCGCCGATGGGGAGCGACGCTTGATCTCGGCGATGAGGTGCAGCCCTGGGCGCGCCAGACGGCCGACGACGTCCCGACGGGCCGGGCCGGGCGGCGTCTCACGACGGATCGTCCGCAGGTCGCGATCGCCGAGCTCGGCGGCGATGTCCGCAGCGCGGCGCTCGACGATCTCTGCCAGGAGGGAGGGCATCAGCGCGCGCCCTCGCCGGCTGCCGTGGCCTCGCGAGCGCTGGCACGCAGCCGCTCGAGCTGCTCGCCCGCGGTCCCGGAGGCGATGGTGTCGACGGCCAGCTCGACGCCGGACCGCAGGTCCGGTGCGTGGCCCGCGACGACGAGCGAGGCCCCGGCGTTGAGGGCCACGACGTCGTGGCCCGGACCCTGGTCGCGGTCCTGCAGGATGGCCACGATGAGGCCGGCATTGGCGGTCTCGTCGCCGCCGACGAAGGCATGGGTGTCAGCCTCCGGGAGCCCGTGATCAGCCCTCGTCGACCTTCCGCCGCTCGATGCCCGAGGGCGAGACGTCGAAGATGACGCCGCTGCCGTCGAGCGGGAGCTCGTCGAGCCGCTCCCCTCGGACCACGAAGGCGCGCTCGGAGCCAAGCTCGCGCAGGGCGGCGGCCACGCGGTTCGCGGCCACCTCATCAGGAACGCCGACGAGCTGGCGGCGCGGCCGGGCCGGGTTCGCGAGCGGGCCGATGAGGTTGAAGGCCGTGCGGACACCGAGCTCGCGCCGGACCGGGCCGGCGTGCTTCATGCCCGGGTGGAAGGCGGGTGCGTGGAGGTAGGCGAAACCGTCTTTGCGCAAAGACGCCTCAGCCTCTGCCGGTGACTGCTCGACGCGGAGACCCAGCGCAGCCATGACGTCAGAGCTGCCGGCCTGCGACGAGACGGCGCGATTGCCGGCCTTCGCCACGGGCACGCCGGCGGCCGACACCACGATGGCCACGGCGGTGGAGATGTTGAACGTGCCGCGCACGTCGCCGCCGGTCCCACAGGTGTCGATGGTGCCCTCCGGGGCGGTCACGGCGAGCGCCCGCGAGCGCATGGCCCGTACGAAGCCCGCCAGCTCGCCGGCTGTCTCGCCCCGCGCATGGAGGCCGACGAGCATCCCGCCCAATTGCGCCGGGGAGACCTCGCCGTCGAGGACCGCCTCCATGAAGCGCTCGGCATCCTCAGCCGAGAGCGCCTCCCCCGTCGATACCGACCGAAGCGCGCTCCGGATGGCATCGGCAGTCGTATCGGTCATGACGAGCTGGGCCTCCACTCAGGTGCCGGACGGTCCGAGCATGCTACCCGGTCCGGGTGATCGGGCGTGACGGGCTGCTATCGTGCCGGCGTGAGCCTCAGGGTCCCCGTGCAGCCCGTCGCCTTCCCCGCGTCCGCGCCCGATGACGCGCCGGTCGCGCTGGGTGACTCGTCGATCGCCGCCAGGTGACTCGCCCACCGCGGCCGACGTCCGTGTCGCGTTCGCGGACATCTGGGGCGACATGGGCCCGGCCTGGAACGTCACGCCCTCGGTCGCCCGGGTCCACGGCTACCTGCTCATCTCGGGAGACCTCCTGACCGAGCGTGAGGTCCGAGAGGCGCTGGGTCTCTCCCATCGCGCGGCATCCCTGGCGCTCGCCGAGCTCGAGGAGTGGCGCCTCGTCGAGCGTGTCGAGGATGTACGTCGCGAGGCGCGCCCGGGCCCGCCGGCGGTGGCCTGGCGCGTGGTGGGCGATCGGTGGCGCTGGTTCCAGCGCGTCGCCGACGAGCGGCGTGCCCGTGAGGCCGATCCCCTCCAGCCGAGGCTGGCGGTCTGCATCGAGCTCGCCGAGCAGGTCGTGGCCGCCTCGCCGCAGGACGCCGAAGCCCGCCGGTTGCGCGATTGGCTGGGTGAGATCGCCGGGTTCGTGACGCTCTTCGACCGCGCGCTGCGAGCGTTGGCGCGCGCCGAGACCGATGAGATCGCCCGGGGCTTCACCGTCCTCGCGCACGTCTCCGATGAGACCCTCGACCGCCTGCTCCGCCTCCTCGCGTCGCTGCCCGAGGCGGAGCTGGCGGAGACACTCGAGGCCATCGCGCGGACGTCGCCGACCACGGCCCGCCGGGTCATGCGCGCCGCCAACCGGATCGCTCGCCTGAGCGGCTGACGCCGGCGGCTGGCAGGGCCGCTGCGGCGCTCAGCGGTCGAGCGCGAGACCCTCGAAGCCGTCCCGCCGCCAGCGGGAGAGACGCTCGATACCCTCGGCGACGACCGCCAGCACCGCGCTCGCCTCCGCGTCGTCCACGTCTCGCGGCCAGCAGCGCCGCAGCCTCTCGAGGTCGTCGACGCCTCCCTCGGGGTCGCCCCGGCGGAGGATACTCGACGCCCGCGGCGACACCCATCGCGAAGCGCGGCATCGCCACCTCCGCGGCCAGGCCCAGTCGAAGAAGGGCCGTGAGCCGGTCGTCCCAGGCGAGCTTCCGGAGCGGGTCGCGGGCCGCTCGCTCGATGGTGTCGGCCAGGTACGGGTTGACCATCCGGGCCAGCAGGTCGTCGGCGAAGGCGGCGTAGCCGGCTCGGCGTGAACAGCTCGTCGGCACCGGCATGCCGCACGATGAGCGCACGCCCCGACTCCTCGATGAAGGCGGCGCGCAGGAAGGCCATGGCGCCTGGCACGTCGGCCAGGTCCGCCACCAGTCGGAGGCCGAGGAGCGAGCCAAGGAAGCCCGCCAGCGCGTGCGTCGCGTTGTGGCCGAGGAGCTTGGCGTCCTCGAAGGGAGCCAGGTCGTCGACCTCGCGAAGGACGGGGATGCCCGGGTGGAGCGACTCGACGCCGGGGGCCGGCGGATACCCCGCATCGAGCCGCGAGACGAGGATGCGGTCGAACTCCTCGACGAGGAAGGCCCAGGGCAGCTCCGGCGTCACCGTGGCGAGTCCGAGCGCGTCGATCTCGGCAGGGTCGGTCACGACACCGCTCATCTTGCCGATGACCGTGTCAGCGAGCCTGACCCTCGACCGCAGGAGGTCGCGCTTGCCCGGCTCCAGCGCCTCCGCGACCACGCCCTCGAGCACCGCGGCGCGTTGCGGTGGTTCTCCGCGCAGTAGACGACCAGCGGCCGCGTCCTCGCGCGCCGAGCGATGGCCTCGGCCAGCAGCGTGTGCGGGCTGGCGGGCGAGTCGGACCGGTAGTGCGCAACGCTGGGCAGCGCGATGGCGAGCTCGTCGGCCTCGGCGATGGCGTCGACGATCCGTGCCCGATCACCAGCCACGGTGGCATCGGCGATCGCCAGCGGGCCCGATCTCGGCGACGTCGATCCGGTCGGCGCGCGCGATGTTCACGCGGCAGCGTCCGCCTGCCGCCCGGATGCCGGCCACGAGGTCAGCTCGAACGTCGACGACGAGCGGCGGGGCGTACGCACCGGTCCGCTGCGCCTCGTAGACGAAGAGGCCCGCCTGGATGGCGCCGAAGCCGAGGCCGACGAGCCGCCGCGATCGCTGTCGCCACCCCGCTCGCCGCCACGCTCAGCCAGCCGCCAGGTAGGCGGTCTCGTCCTCGGCGTCCCAGCGCGGCACCGTGAGTGATCGCGTCGGCCCGCCGATGCGGATAGACGACGGCCTTGCCCTGGACCCGTCCGTCGCGGGCCATGTCGAACAGCTCGGGGGCGTGCTCGAGATCGCCGACGTGAGCGATGTGGGCGCCGGCGTCGATCCGGTCAGCCGTCATGAGGCGCAGGGCCTCGGCGACGTCCCAGGGCCCGCCGCCCGAGGAGCCCGGTGATGTTGACCTCGCGGTAGTGGACGTATCGGCCATCGATCGCGACGAGCTCCTGGCCCGGGGGCAGCCCGGCGAAGAGATCGAGCACGCCGAAGCGCGCCAGGAGCCGCTGCGCCGCCTCGACGACGGCGCGGTCGGCCACGGTGACGATGACATCGTCCGCGCCGCTTCCCTCGGTGAGCTGGTCGACGACCGCGGCGAGGTCGCCCTCCCCGGCCGTCACGGTCTCCAGGCGGATGCCCGCCTGCGGCCGCGCGATGTCCGAACGTCTCGCGCACCCAGCGCAGGCGCTCCTCGCGGCGGGTCGTGACGACGATGGCCCGCGGTCGCGCCGCGATGGCCACGTCGACGTGCATGCGCACCCATGGGGCCGGCGCCCAGGATGACGACGACACCGCCCGGCCGCAGGCCGCTCGTCGCCTGGCGGGGCGCACCGGGTCCGGCTGGCTGATGTGCAGGTGGTGAGCGTGCGACGAGATGACGCAGGAGATGGGCTCCGCGATGGCGGCATGGGCCGCGGGCAGGCGCGACTCGGGCAACGGCAGGAGGCAGCCCGCCGCGAGGACCTCGGGGCCGATGAGGACGTACTCGGCGAGGAGCCCCGGGAGCGTGTAGCCGACGGCGACCTTGGCCACTCCGCGGGCACCGTCTCGGTACCGCTCGAGGTGCCGGATCGGCGCGAGGTCGACGGCAGGCTGGACTGCGAGGCGCTCGCCCGGCCGGTAGCGCGTCGCCACGCCTTCTCCCGTCGCGACCACGGTGACCGCGCCCTCGTCGCCGACGATGACCGGATGGACCGACGGGTCCCAGCCGTGCATCAGTGGGTGCTCGGGGCCCTGGTCGATGAGCTTGTTGACCGAGGTGCAGATGCCGGCCGCGTCCACGCGACAGAGCAGCTCTCCCGGGCCAGGCTCCGGGACGGCGAGGGTGTGGACGGACAGCGCCTGGCGACCGCGGCCCGTGAGCACCACGGCTCGCATCTCGGCCGGGATGGCGTCCATCGGCGCTGCTCCGTCGTGACCCGCTCGGGATCAGGGCGCCGGGAGGCCGGCCATCCGCCACGCGTCGGCCGGGTCCGCGGGCCCCGAGAACGTGCCGATCGTCGTCGTGGCCAGTGCGCCGAGCGCGGCGCCGAGCCGGGCAGCCTCCTCGGCGCCGAGCCCGTGGACGAGCCCGACCAGGACGCCACCCGTGAACGCGTCGCCGGCGCCGGTCGTATCGACGGTGTCGACGCGGAAGGCCGGCACGTGGCCGCGGAAGTCATCGTGGTCGACCCAGGCGCCTCGGGGTCCGTCGGTGACGATGGCGAACCGAACACCGAGCTCACGGAGGGCCGCGGCGGCGGCCAGCGGGTCCTCGATGCCGGTGATGGCGGCGACCTCGATGAGGCTGGGGATGAAGAGGTCGGTGTGGCGCAGCGCGGGCACGACGCGCTCCCATCGGTCGGTCGAGTCATGGACGACGTCGAGGCTGGTGTGGATCCCCGGCCGCTTGCGCACGCTCGAAGAGGCCAGCCAGCGGGGCACCATCCGGGTCGTCCAGGCCGGGCAGCACGAGCCCGCCGCCGACGTGGAGGAACCGACCCACATGACGATCCTCGATGGCCTCCGCTGTGATCGACGCGTCCGCGCCGATGTTGTGCAGCATCGTGCGCTCGCCGGCTCGGTCGACCAGGACCATCGAGGTCGACGTGGGCAGCTCCGAGTCGATCCACTCCACCTGGAGATGCGGGGCCGGCACGGTCTGGTGGAACGAGTAGCCGAAGAGGTCGTCGCCGGTCGGGATGATGAGCCGGGTCTCGACGCCCATGCCGGCCAGCACGCGCCCGGTCCGCAGCGCTGGCCCGCCCTCGGCGGTGGAGAAGGAATCGACGAGGCCGAGGACGCCGATGGGCAGCCGGTCGGACGAGACCTTGATGAGGATGTCGAAGACGGCGCTGCCCGCGCAGGTGAGCTGGACCGCGGTCATGTCTGCCGACCAGTCTAGGGACTTCGACCCTCGCTCATCGGCCTCCCGTCGGCGGCGATGCCTCCGACCGCCTCGCCGAGGCAGGCCTCCAGGTCGTCCAGCGTGACCCAGGCGCACCGGGCTGCGCTGCGCTCCGGTTGGCGAGCACGCGCGTCGCTCGGGCCGCCCGGGTCGCCCAGCGACGAGACCACGAGCGCGGCCTCTTCGAAGTCCTCGTCCTGCGTGTAGCCGTTGACGGTCACGACCGTCGCGAGGCCGGCCGCGCGTGCGGCCAGGAGCCCGTTGCGCGAATCCTCGATGACGACAGCATGCGTTGGGCGCGATCCCGAGCCGCTCGAGGGCCAGCCGGTAGATGTCCGGTGCCGGCTTCTTGCGAGCCACGATGTCGCCGGCCAGCACGAGGACATCGGCCGCCAGCCTCCGGCCCGACCGCGGCCCGAGGATGGCGCGCACCGAGGGCTCTGCCGACGTCGAGCAGACGGCCAGCTGCCAGCCCGCGGCCCGTGCCTCGGCCACGATCCGCGCGATGCCGGGCCGCGGCGGCAGCCGACCGGCCTCCACCATCGCGACGTAGAGTCTCGGTCTTGCGCCGGTGCCAGCGGGCCACCTCGGCCAGCTGGGCCTCGCGGTCGGCCGGCAGGCCGGCGGCGGCCACGAGCTCGGGCGTGAGCAGCGCGGCCATGCGCTCCTTGCCACCGCCGATCCGCAGCGCCCGACCGTAGTCCGCCTCGGACCAGCGCACCGGCAGCCCGAACTCGGCGAACGTCTGGTTGAAGGCCGGCAGGTGACCGTCGCGCTCGGTGTCGGCGAGCACGCCGTCGCAGTCGAGGATGAGGGCCCTCATGCGACCCGCCGTCCTCACGCGCGACCCTCCGCGCCGAAGAGGCGGATGTGCTGCACGGGTCATCTCCATGACCGCCTCGCGCACGTGATCGAAGAGCTTCGGCGGGTCGGCGGCCGCCGGGTGGCTCGTGAGGTACTCTCGATTGGCCTCCATGTAGGCGATCTTCAGGGCGGTGGAGACGTTGACCTTGGCGCAGCCGCGCGCGATGAGGTCGGCGGAACTGGTCGGCCGCGAGGCCGGTGCCGCCGTGGAGGGCCATGGGGATGCCGGTGGCCGCCACGAGGTCGCTGATGCGCTGATGGTCGAGCGTCGGTCGCGCCCGGTACAGGCCGTGGGCGTTGCCGATGGCGGGCGCGAAGATGTCCACGCCGGTGCGCGCGGATGAAGCCGACGGCGACCTCGAGCGTCTGGACCGGTCCCTCCTCGTCGGAGCCGAGGCCGTCCTCGACGCCGCGGATGCCCTCGATCTCGCCCTCGACGTCGGCGCCGTATCGACGCGCCTCGGCCACGACCTCGACGCACTGGCGCTCGTTCTCCGCGACGGAGAGCTCGTGGCCATCGAAGAGCACCGAGTTCCAGCCCGCCGCCAGGCAGTCGCTGATGACCGCGCGGTCCGGACAGTGGTCGAGGTGCAGGGCCACGGGTACCCGGATGCTCGCCGTCATGGCGTCCCACATCGCCTTGAGCACGTCGACGGCCGATGGAGCGCACGGTCTTCACCGAGGTCTGCACGATCAGCGGGGAGCGCAGCTCCTCGGCCGCAGCCAGGACCGCCTCCAGGGTGAGGTCGTTGACGACGTTGATGGCGGGCACGGCATAGCCGCTCCGCCATGGCCCGGCGGACGAGCTCGCCCGTGGCAGCGACCGGCATCGGACAGCCCTCCGCTGCGCTATCCCATCCCGCCGGTCGCATCCGCGGTGGCACGATCGGGCGCCGACGACCCGCCAGCCTGCCAGAGCTGCCCCAGCATCGCCGCACCGAGCAGCGAGGACTGGTCCTGGAAGACGTACTCGAAGGGGCCGGTCCAGCGCTGCGCGCGCCCGGAGCATGCCCCGGATGCGCGCGGCGCCCCCGGAGATGCCCAGCCGTGCGGTTGACGGGCACGAGCCGCGCGACCTGCTCGAGATGCTCGCCCAGGTAGCGCAGGTTGCCCCGCACGAGCGCGAGCAGGAGGTCCTCGCGCGTCGTCTGGAGCGTCACGCGAGCCGAAGGCCGCGGCCAGCGGCTCGAGCGAGTAGCGGCTGCCGCCCAGGTACGGGACGTAGGTCGGCAGTGCCGCTCTCGCGCTCGTCGATGACGGGGTCGTCGAGGAAGGCCTCCAGGGTGGCCGGCAGGTACTCGCCGTAGAAGGCGTCGGCGTCGAGCTCCCGGCAGAACGTCCGATGGAACCAGTCGAGGGCGATGCCGCCGGTGTTGAGCACGAAGAACGTGAGCCAGCGGCCGGGCAGGACGTGGGCCCGGACGTTGAACTCGGCGCGAGGCCACGGGCCGGTCGGTGCAGACGTTGGCGATGTCGCAGGTGCCGCTGATGATGTTGGCGTCGCCGGGCTCGGACAGGCCGCCCGACCAGGCCGCCAGCGTGGCGTCGTTGCCACCGCAGAGGACGACGACGTCGCGGGGCAGGCCGAGCTCGTCGGCGACCGTCGGGCAGGATCGCGGCCGACCGCGTCGTAGGACTGCATGAGGCGCGGCAGGCGGTGCGGTCGCCAGGCCGGCGGCCTCGAGCACCTCGTCGTTCCAGGTGAGGTCGTGTGCGGGCGGTCGCGTAGAGCCCGGTGATCGACGTCGTCGAGGGGTCGATGGCCCACTCGCCCGTCAGCCGCCGCGCCAGGTACGTGTTGGTGTGACCGAACATCGCGGCCGCCTCCCAGATGTCCGGGCTCGTGGTCGCGGATCCAGAGGATGCTCGCCAGCGACGAGCCGCCCGACACCGGCAGGTTGCAGGCCTCTGCCAGGAAGCGGTCCTCGCCCACCGCGCTCGCGGATGGCGGCCGCCTGCTCGTGCGAGCGACCGTCGAGGAAGAGGATGGCCGGGCCCAGGGCGCGGCCATCGGCCGCCATCGGCGTGAGGCCCGGGCGTCGTCACCGAGAGGGACACGACGCCGACGTCGTCGCAGGTGCGGGCCGCAGCTCGGCGCAGGCCGCCGCGATGGCCGACCACCAGACCTCCGGGTCGACCTCCGCCCGGCCCCGCCCGTGGAGGTCGATGCGTAGCTCGCGAGCTGCGCTGGCCCGCTGCGACAGGTCCGGGCCGAAGACCCCGGCCTTCAGGCCGCTGGTGCCGACGTCGAGCGCCAGGATGTCCGCGCCGCGGCTCACGGGAGCAGACCCTCCGTCTCGAGCACGGCGCGCAGCTCGGCCCGCTGCGGCTCTCGTCGAGCGGCAGCAGGGGCCGGCGCGGCGGGCCGCCCACGAAGCCGGCCAGGTCCATGGCGGCCTTCACGCCGGGGACCCCGTAGCCGCCGGAGATGGCGGCGTTGACGCGGGTCACGAGCTCCTGGAAGGGCGGGCCGCCGATCGCGGTCGGCAGCCACGCCCGTAGCTGGTACAGGCGCAGGGCGACCTCCGGGAACGAGTTCGCCAGCGAGACCGTCCCGCCGGGCGAGCCGCCCAGCATGGCCGGCGAGGAGGAAGTTCGCCGAGCCTGCCAGCACCGCGAAGCCCGGGCGCGCAGAAGCGCCAGGAAGGCCTCGATGCCCGACGGCGGCGCTGTCCTTCATGCCCACGATGCGGGGGTGTGCGGCGAGCCGGCCGACGAGCTCGGGCGCGAGCGCGAGGCCGTTGAAGCCCGGCGCGTTGTAGAGCAGGATCGGCAGCGGCGAGGTGTCCGCCAGCGTCGAGAAGTAGCGGTACAGGACCTCGACCGTCATCTGCCGGCGGAAGTAGCCCGGTGCCAGGACGAGACCGTAGTCGGCCCCGAGGTCGGCGGCCGCCGACGAGGAACGCCTCGGCCTGTCGCTGGCCGTCGTACGTGGCGCCGGCCAGGACGAGCTGACCGGCGCCGCGATGGCGCACGACGACGTCGAGGACGGCGAGGCGCTCCTCCTCGGTGAGGCTGCGGTTCTCACCGTTCGAGCCGAGCGCCAGGTAGCCGTGGATGCCGGAGGCCGCGTAGCGCTCGAGGTTCGCGCGCAGCGCCCCGAGGTCGAGCTCCTCGTCGGCGCCGAAGGGCGTGCAGATGGGCGCGAAGAGGCCCGCCAGGGCAGGCTGGGCCGGAGCTGCCGGCGAGGGTCGGGCACCGGGTCGATCACGCTCATCGGACGCCCGAGCATGCTACTCGCGCCGCCGATCCACCGGTGGACGTCCGGAGCGGGCGCCACGCAGGATGCCCGGCCGCACAGGTCCGCCGATCGGCCAGCGGCCGCGATGTACGATCGGGCCCATGACCGACGCTTCCTCGTCCGCGCCCCTGATGACCGGCCTCATGAAGAAGGCCAAGGGGGCCGAGAACGTCGGGCTGGGCAGCGTGCCGAGGCCGGTCCGCAGGCCCGGGCAGGTCCTCATCGAGGTCTACGCCACCGGCATCTGCGGCACCGACCTGCACATCCAGCAGGACGAGTACGTGAGCCACCCGCCGGTGGTCATGGGCCACGAGGTCACCGGTCGCGTGGTGGAGGCCGGCGCCGGTGCCGAGGAGCACCTCGGCAAGCGCGTCGCACCCGAGACGTACTTCTACACCTGCGACATCTGCGCTGCCTGCCGGGCCGGGACGCCGGAACCTCTGCCTGTCGCGTCGCTCCATCGGCTCGCACGTGAACGGCGGCTTCGCGCCCTGCGTGCTGGTGCCCGGCCCGCAACCTCCACGAGGTCCATCCCAGCGTCGGCGAGCACGCCGGCGCGCTCTACGAGCCGCTCTCCTGCGTGACCCAGTGCCTCTGCGACCCGGCCGTGGCCTCGCCCGGCGACACGCGCGCTGGTCGTGGGCCCCGGGGCGATGGGCAATCCTCTGCGCCCAGGTCCTGCGCGCGCAGGGGGCCCGGGTCACGGTCTCGGGCACGGCGTCGGACCGCCGGCGGCTCGACATCGCGGCCGCGCTCGGCTTCGAGGTGGTGGAGGCGGAGGCCCTGGCGGACGTGACGCCTGACGGCGGCTTCGACGTCGTCGCGGATGCCTCGGGGAACGAGAAGGGCATCGACGCCGGGCTGCGCGCCGTCCGGCGCGGGCGGCCACTACGTCCAGGTCGGCCTCACCGGCACGGCCCATCAGCCTCGACATCGACCTCATCTGCCTCCGCGAGCTGCGTCGTCACGTCGGGCTTCGCGAGCACGCCTCGCTCGTGGCGCCGGCTCGAGCGGCTCGTCGCCGAGGGGCACGTCGTGCTCGACCCGCTGGTCACCGACGTCCTGCCCCTGTCGGCGTGGGAGACCGCCTTCGCGCGGACGCGCCGGGCCGACGGCCTCAAGCTCATGCTCGACCCGCGTCTCGGCGACCGTCGGCGTGAGCGACGTCTACAGCCTGGCGGGGCGCAATGCCGTCGTCACGGGCATCTCGAGCGGCATCGGCCAGGCCATCGCCGTGGCGCTGGCACGGCAGGGAGCCAACGTGGCGGGCGACTTCCAGCGCGACACGGCGGGCGCGGCCGAGACGGCGCGACGCATCGAGGCCCAGGGCCGCGAGGCGCTCATCCTGCAGGGCGACACCGGCGACGAGGCGCACGTCCAGGCCCTCGCGGACGCGACCGTGGAGCGCTGGGGCAGTCTCGACATCTGGGTCAACAACGCCGCCCGGATCATGGTGCGGCCCTTCTTCGAGACCACGAGCGAGGACTGGCACGGCCTGCTGGCGGCCAACCTGCACGGCTACTTCTACGGCTGCAAGGCGGCCGCCGAGCGGATGCGCGCTGCAGCCGGGGCCGGGCCGCATCATCAACATCACGTCGCGAGGCGGACGTCCAGGCCATCAACGGCTTCTCGGCGTACATCACCGCCAAGGGCGGCATCGTGGGCCTCACCAAGGTGCTGGCCCTCGAGCTCGCCGAGCACGACATCACCGTCAACGCCGTCGCCCCGGGCGCCACGGAGACGCCCCTCAACGCGGTGGCCTACACGCCGGAGGTGCGGGCCACCTACAACGCGCGCATCGGCCTCGGTCGCATCGCGGTGCCGGAGGAGGTCGCCGACGTCGTGGCCTTCGTGGCCTCGGACGCGTCGCGCTACATCACCGGGCAGGAGATCCTCGTGGACGGCGGCCTGTCCATCAACGGCAACGTGGGCCACGCCCGGACGTAGCGCTGCAGGCCGGCGATCGAGCCGGCAGGTCCTGCGAGCGGCGGGAGCCGCTGAGCGCCGGCCTCAGTCGGGCCACTGGGCCGGCGGAGCCGCAGCGCTGCCGCTGCCGCCGCGCGCTCCGGCTGACGGTCTGAGCTCGCCGTCGACGACCTCGAGGTCGCCCGTGATGACCCGCTCGACCTGCTCGATGGTGGTCGTCCTGCGGGTCGATGTCGTCGGCCACCACGCGACCGCGCCGCAGCACCACGATGCGGTCCACGACCTGGAAGACGTGGTGGATGTTGTGGGCGATGAAGATGCACGAGTGGCCCGAGTCGCGGGCGTTGCGCACGAAGCGCAGCACGCCCTGGGTCTCGGCGACGCCCAGGTTGTTGGTGGGCTCGTCGAGGATGATGAGCTCGCTCTCGAAGTACATCGCCCGGGCGATGGCCACCGCCTGGCGCTCGCCGCCGGAGAGGAAGCTGACCGAGGTCGAGGCCGGGATGTCCTTGGTGATGCCGACCTCGCGCATGAGCCGCCGGGTCACCTCCTCCATGAAGCCGCGGTCCATGCGGTTGAGGATGCGCGGGCCCTTGAGCGGCTCGCGGCCGAGGAAGAGGTTGCGCGCGATGGAGAGCTGGTTCACCAGCGCGGAGTCCTGGTAGATGGTCTCGATGCCGTGGGCGATGGCGTCGTTCGTGTCGCTGATGTCGACCTTCTGGCCCTTGATGTAGATGTCGCCGCTGCTCAGCGGGGACGACGCCCGAGAGGATCTTGATGAGCGTGGACTTGCCGGCGCCGTTGTCGCCCAGCAGGCCCACGATCTCGTTGGGCTCGATGCGGACGCTGACGTCGTCGAGGGCCTGGACGCGGCCGTACCACTTGTCGACGTGCTCGAGGCGGACGAGGGCTTCGGCCATGCGTCAGGCCATCGCCTGCTGACGGCGCGCGCATGTACGAGTGCAGGGCCATCATGCCCAGGATGATGCCGCCGATGAAGATGCTGTAGGCCAGGCCCGGCACGCCGACCAGGATGATGCCGTTGTGATGACCCGCAGGAGCAGCACGCCGATGACCGTCCCGATGATGGTGCCCTTGCCGCCGGCCAGCACGGTGCCGCCGATGACGGTCATGGCGATGACCTCGAGCTCGTAGCCGTCGCCGCTGTTGGGGTTCGCGGCGGACACGCGGATGGAGCTGGTGATGCCGGCCCAGGCCGCCAGCACGGCGGTCAGGACGAAGAGCGCGACCTTCGTGCGCGCCACGCGAACGCCGCGGGCCGTGGCCGCCATGGCGTTGCCGCCGGAGGCCTGGATCCAGTTGCCCCACTTCGTGGCCATGAGGATGTAGCCGAGGACGACCGCGAAGAGGATGAACCAGAAGACCGAGGCGAAGATGCGCAGGTCGCCGATGGGCGTGGGGATCGATGATGTCGCCGACGAGGATCTCCTTGAGCGGCGCCTCGACCCGCCAGGTCCGCTGCGGGAAGCCCTGGGTCAGGTAGAGGGCCGCGCCGCGCACGACGAGGAGCATCCCCAGCGTGACGAGGAAGGACGGGATGCCGCAGGCGGGTGGTCATGAGCCCGTTGACGAGGCCGATGACGACGGCGATGCCCATGGCGATGAGGAAGGCCAGCTCCAGGGGCATGCCGGCCTCGTTGATGAACGTCCACATGAGCACGGCCGAGAAGCCGAAGACCGAGCCGACCGAGAGGTCGAACTCGCCGGCCGTCATGAGCAGGGTCATGGCCAGCGCGATCATGCCCAGCTCCGGCGTGAACATCAGCAGGTTGCTGAAGTTGCCGGCCGTCAGGTACGTGGCGGACAGGAGCGAGAAGACGATGAGCGCCAGGACGAGCAGCCCGAAGGGCCCGGCCTCCGGCTGCGAGACGGCGCGCTTGAGCCCCTCGACGAGGCGCGCCGATGCGGCTGGCCGTCCGGCGTCCTGCGCTGGTGCTGCTTCGGTCACGTGTGGCTCCGGGTCCAGTCCGCGGCGCTGCTCCGCAGGCGTGCCGGCTCAGGTGGTGCGAGAGGCCGGCGCGGGAGCGCCGGCCTCTGCCTGAGTCGATCGACCTGCGACAGGCGCGAGGCGGCCGGTCGCGACCGTCGGCGGCGACTAGCCGGCTCAGGATGTCCAGGTAGGTCGGGGCCGTGTCCGCCTCGTACAGCGCGCCGACGAGGATGTCGAACCCGGGCGGGATGCCGCTGGCTGCGGCGTTGGCGAGGCTGAGACCCAGGTAGCTGGTCATCTGCGGGTCCTGCCACATGCCGGCCAGGACGTAGCCGTCGATGATCTCCTGGGCGGTGTCGGGCGAGTTGCCCCAGCCCACGACGGGGATCTCACCGGCGGGCACGCCGACCTGGTCCCAGACGCGCGCGACCGAGCCGGTGACGAGGTCACCGAGGCCGATCATGGCGCTGATCTTGTCGCGGTTGGCCAGCAGGTAGTCGGACATGCGCGTGATGATCTCGGCCTGGTCGAGGGTCGCGTCCGTGACCTCCCAGGTGATGCCGAGGGGCTCGAAGACGCTGGCGATGCCCTCTTCCTCCTGGACGCCGTAGGTGGCGCCCGGGACCTCGACCGGCATCCACACGAAGTCGCCTTCCTGCGACGTAGCCGCCGTCGACGAGGTACTGGGCCCAGCGCGCGACCGACCTCGACGTTGTTGGTGCCCACGTAGGCATCGAAGCTGGCCGTCGGGTCCGGCGTGTTGATGTTGATGATGGGGATGCCCGCCGCATTCGCCTCGGCGGCCACCTCGACCAGGCTGCCCGGGTCGGGGCTGCTGGTGACGATGCCGTCGGCGCCGGCCGCGATGGCGGCGCGGATGGCCTCCTGGTGGGTGGGCACGTCGCCGCTGTGGAACGACGTGTTCACCGTGTTGCCGGTGTCCGCGGCCCACTGGTTGGCGCCGTCGAGGAAGTACGTCCAGACCGGGTCGGCCGGATCGCCGTGGGAGACCCAGTAGAACGTCTTGCCGCCTTCCTGCGCCGTGGCTGCCAGCGGCAGCGAGGCGACCAGCAGAGCAGGCCACCAGCCAAGTGCAAGGAACGATCTCTTCATCGCAAGCTCCTCTTCTCTCCGAGACTCGACGTCAGGTCGCCCGTCTGGGCGGCAGCTGGCTGTTCGGCTGGTCCGCCCTCCTTTCCCCGTCGGCGTCGCGCTCCTCGACTCCTCGGCGACGCGGATCGACCTCGTCGATGAGTCTACGCCCCGGATGTGCAGCGCGCGAGCCCTCGGGGACGCCGCAGCCGTCTAGGACAGGTGGCGGGACCGGCGGCTATCATCCGGCCGAGCATGAAGGCACCGCGCGTCCTCGTCATCGGCCGACAGGCGGGTGAGCGGCCGGTCGGCCTTCCGGAGGAGCGCAGCGGCGCCAGCTATCTCTTCGCCGATGACATGGCGGAGGTCCGTGCGCACCTGCCGGAGTGCGACGTCGTGTTCCACTACGGGCGACCCCGCGAGGCGCTCCGCGACGCCTGGACTCTGACCGGCCGACTGCGCTGGGTCCACATCGGAGCGGTCGGCGTGGACTGGGCCATCTTCCCCGAGCTCACCGACGAGCGACGTCGTGGTCACCAACAGCCGCGGCGTCTTCGACGTGACGATGCCCGAGTACCTCCTGGCGCTCATGCTGGCGCTGGCCAAGGACCTCCCCGGCACGCTGCGCGCCCAGGCCGAGCGACGCTGGGAGCACCGCCTCCTGCGATCGCTCGCAGGCGGCCGCGCTGTCATCGTCGGCGCGGGCACGATCGCACAGGCCTCGGCGCGGTCTGCTGCGCTCGCTCGGGCTCGAGGTCACCCTGGTCGGGCCGTTCCGAGCGACGAGGGCGGGGCCGGAGGGCGGACGCATCCGCGCCGTGCGCGACCTTCACGACCTCCTGCCGACGGCCGACTGGCTGCGTCCTCATCGCGCCCCTCACGGCCGAGACGCGCGGCCTCGTCGGGGCGCCGGAGCTGGCGGCGCTGCCCGCGGGGGGCGCGGGTCGTGAACATCGGCCGCGGGCCGGTGCTCGTCGAGTCGGCGCTCGTCGAGGCGCTCCGCTCGGGTGCGCTGGACGGGGCCGCGCTGGACGTCTTCGAGGACGAGCCGCTGCCCGCCGCGAGCCCGCTCTGGTCGATGCCCAACGTCATCGTCTCGCCGCACATCGGCGGTGACGTGGCGGACACGCCGGCTGCCTTCGCCCGCTCGTTCCTGGCCAACCTGGAGCGGTACATCGCCGGCGAGCCGCTGGCAGACGTCGTCGACAAGCGACTCGGGTACGTGCCGTCCAGCCGCTAGACTCGGGCACGCATGCCCCTCGTCGCCCTTGACGGCCTGACCAAGCACTACCCGGGCGGCGTCACCGCGCTCGACGACCTGACGCTCAGCATCGAGCCCGGCGTGGTGGGCCTCGTGGGCGCCAACGGCGCCGGCAAGTCGACGCTCATCAAGATCCTCCTCGGCCTCGTCGACGCGAGCCGCGGGTCGGCGCGCGTGTTCGACCTGGACGTGGCCCAGCAGGGCCTGGCCATCCGCCAGCTCGTCGGCTACATGCCCGAGCACGACTGCCTGCCGCCGGACATCTCGGCCACCGAGTTCGTCAACCACATGGCCCGCATGTCCGGCCTGCCGCGGGCCTCCGCGCGCGAGCGCAGCGCCGACGTGCTCCGTCACGTGGGCCTCTTCGAGGAGCGCTACCGGCCCATGGGCGGCTACTCCACCGGCATGAAGCAGCGCGTCAAGCTGGCCCAGGCGCTCGTCCACGACCCACGCCTGCTGCTGCTCGACGAGCCCACCAACGGCCTCGACCCGGCCGGGCGCGACGAGATGCTCGACCTCATCCACCGCACCGGCACCGAGTTCGGCATCGCCATCATCATGGCCAGCCACCTGCTCGGCGAGATCGAGCGGGTCTGCGACTATCCTCGTCGCCATCGACGCTGGGCGGCTGCTGCGCGCCGCCTCGCTCGGCACCTTCATGCAGCACACCGGCACCCTGGTCGTGGAGGTGGACGACGATCCAGCGGGACTCGCTCGGCGCCTCGAGCAGGGCGGCTCGGGCGTGCGCGTCGACGGCCGTCACGTCCTCGTCGAGATGCGCGGCGACGCGACGTACGACGCGGTCCGCGACGCGGTCGTCGACCTCGGCCTCGCGCTCGTCCGGCTCGAGCAGCGACGCAGCAGCCTCGAGGACCTCTTCCGGGACGACGACGAGCCCACGAGGCGGCGGCCTGAGCGTGACCGGCGGCGGGGGCATGCAGGTCGCGCCGGTCGGACAGCGACCCGTCGAGGGTCCAGGCGGATCGATCTACGACCTGGGCTATCGGGGCTACGAGGGACCCCGGCTCGGCCGGCGCGCGGCCGTCACGGCGCTGCTCGTCCACTCCGTGCGGACCGCCTACGGCCTCGGCCGCAGCGCCCGCTCGAAGGCCCTGCCGGTCGGGCTCGTGCTGGCCGCCATCCTGCCGTCGCTGCTGGGCCTCGGGATCATCGCGCTCGTGACCCAGCTCGGCCGTGCCGGCGAGGCCATCGAGGCCATCTCGCCCATCCGCTACTCGACCCTCTTCCCCTTCATCGCCGTGCTCGTCTTCCTCTTCTCGTCGTCGCAGGCGCCGGAGCTCTTCGGCCGCGACCAGCGCGCCGGCGTGCTGCCGCTGTACTTCTCGCGGGCGACATCCCGGCTCGACTATGCCGCGGCGCGGGTGCTCGGGCTCTACCTCTCCCTGCGTCGTCCTGGTGCTGGCGCCGCAGCTGCTCCTGCTCGTGGGACGCGTCCTGGTCGCGCTCGGACCCGGTCGACGGGCTGGCGACGGAGCTGCCCGCGCTGCCGGCCGTGCTCATCGCCGGCGCCTTCATCGTGGCGCGTCGTGGGCAGCATCTCGGCGGCCACGGCGGCCCTCACCCCTCGGCGCTCCTACGCGACCGTGGCCATCATCGGCATCTTCCTCATCCCGAACATCGCCGCCAGCCTCCTCGTCGAGCTCGGCACGGGCTGGCTCGGCCAGGTCACCGTCCTGCTCAGCCCGGCCGACGTGCTCGACGGCGTCAACGCCTTCCTCTTCGATGTCCAGCCCGACAATCCCTCGGTCGCGCGGCCGGCCTCGATGGGCCCGTGTACGTCGCCGCCGCGGTCGCCTGGATCGTCGGCTCGCTGGCCGTGCTGGCGCGCCGCTACCAGCGGATCGAAGCGTGAGGCCGAGCCGCGCGACCGCCACGCTCCCGGCGGCCGGCGGCACGGCTGCCGCCCATCGTGGTCGAGCGCGCGTCGCGCTGGTACGGCAACGTCGTGGCCGTCAACGACATGAGCTTCTCCGTGGGACCAGGGGTCACGGGGCTCCTGGGACCCAACGGCGCAGGCAAGACGACGCTCCTGCACATGGCCGCCGGTCTCCTGGCGCCGTCGGCCGGCAGCGTCCGCGTGGCCGGGCCAGCGCGGCCTGGCGCAATCCGCTCGATCTACCGGAAGGTCGGGCTGGTGCCCGAGCGCGAGGCGGTCTACGCGTTCCTGAGCGGACGCGAGTTCGTCCTCGCCAACGCCGTCATGCAGCGGCTGCGCGACCCGGAGTCGGCCGCCGCGCGCGCCATCGACGTGGTGGGCCTCGCCGACGCAGCCGACCGCCGGGTCGGCACGTACTCGAAGGGCATGCGCCAGCGCATCAAGATGGCGGCGGCCCTCGTCCACGACCCGCCGGTCCTCATCCTCGATGAGCCCTTCAACGGCATGGACCCGCGGCAGCGGCTGCACATGTTCGAGCTGCTCCGCCAGATGGCCGGCGAGGGCCGCACGGTCCTGCTCTCGTCGCACATCCTCGAGGAGGTCGAGCGCGTCGCCGACTCGGTCCTCGTCATCTACGCCGGCCGGCTGGCCGCCTCGGGCGACTTCCGCTCCATCCGCCGGCTCATGACCGACCGGCCCCACGTCTTCCAGGTCCGCTCGACCGACGACCGCCGCCTGGCGCTGAGCCTGCTCGTCGAGCCGAGCGTCTTCGGCGTCGAGCTCGGCCCTGCCGGTCTCGTCGTGCGCACGTCCGACTTCGGGCGCTTCACGCGACGGATGCCCCAGCTCGCGCGAGCGGCCGGGATCTCGCTGCTGGAGCTCGCACCGACCGACGAATCGCTCGAGTCGGTCTTCGCCTACCTGGTGGGCCGATGATCCGCACGATGCCCGTGGTGGCCATCACGCTGCGCAACCTCGTGGACCGGAGACGCTTCTGGCTCATGGTGCTGCTGGCCGCGGTGCCGGTGCTCATCGCCATCGTGGGACGGGTCTTCGCCGACCAGGTCTTCAGCGAGCGGATCTTCGACCAGCTCATCGTGCGCACCGTGCTGCCGCTCGTGGCGCTCGTCTTCGGCACGGCGGCCCTGGGCACCGAGCTCGAGGACGGCACGATCGTGTTCCTGCTCACCAAGCCGCTGGGCCGCCTCCGTATCGTGGCCGCCAAAGGGCTCGTGGCGGCCGGCCTGACGGCGCTCCTCGTCGTCCCCGCCACGCTCCTGACCGGGCTCGTGGCGACCACGAGCCGCGCTTCGATGGCCGAGGTCACGATCCTCTATGCCGTCGCGGTGGCTGTCGGCGGAGCGGCCTACACGCTCGCCTTCCTGGCGCTCAGCAGCTTCACCTCGCGCGCCCTGGCCGTGGGGCTCGGCTACGTCCTCCTCTGGGAGGGTGTCCTGGCGGGCCTCTTCGAGGGCACGAGAGCCTTCTCGATCCGGCAGGCCACGCTCGGTCTCGCCGCCGAGCTCCAGGGTGAGGCGGGCAGGTCCGATACGCTCGCCGGCACGACCTCGATGGTCGTCCTGGCCGCCGTGATCATCGGCTCGCTCGTGCTCGGGGGCTGGCGGCTCTCGCGCTACCAGATGAAGGGCGGCGACTGAAGGCGGCGAGCGAGCGCAGCCCGACTCGACCGAGCGAGGCCTGCAGGATGGGCGGGCTTGTCGCAGACTCGCATCTGCCATGACCGACCAGTCCGCCGGCGCCGCCGGCCACAGCCCCGGAGCCACCGGCCGAGACTCGGCACCGGAGTCAGCCTCGACGAGTGGGCCCCTGTCCACGCTCGTCTGCGCCTCGTGCGAGAAGAAGAACAGGATCCGACCCAGCAGTCGGGGAGCGCCGCACTGCGGGTCGTGCGGCGCCGCGCTGCCGTGGCTCGTGGACGCCACCGATGAGACGTTCGACGTGGAGGCGCGCGCATCGGTCGCGGTCCTGGTCGATCTCTGGGCGCCGTGGTGCGGGCCCTGTCGCGTCGTCGGGCCCATGCTGGCGGCCCTCGCGAAGGAGTACGCGGGCCGCATGAAGGTCGTCAAGGTCAACGTCGACGAGAACCCGCGGCTGGCGCAGGGCTTCGATGCGCGGAGCATCCCGACGCTCGTCGTCATCAAGGGCGACCGGGTGGTGGACCGCATCGTCGGCCTCATCCCGCCCAACGAGCTGAAGATGCGGCTCTTCCCCTACCTCATGCGCACCTGAGGTTCGGTCGAGCCATCGGACGCGGGTCCGCCTCTCGCGCCGAGGCGTCCGTCCCGTCGCCCGCGAGCCGGGCAGTCGCGCCCGCAGGTCGTGCTGAGGCCGCGAGGTCGCTGGCCAGGTCCCCAGGAGGACGTGGCCGTGGCTGCGTCGTAGCGTTCGCCGAAGGGCAGCGCTCCGTCGACCAGCATGTCGATCGAGACGAGCAGTCCGCCCGCGGGATCGGCCGCAGCCGTCGCCTCCGGGACGACGATGAACGAGTGGCTCTCGTACCCGGCGGCGCCGCAGTCGAGCGTCCGACCCTCCAGGCCGACGCTCAACGGGTGACTCGGACATCCGCCCTCGACGGCCTCTTCGCCCTCGACGGCGCTGCCGACGTCCGCGTCGCTGATCCCCTGCTCCTCGAGCCGCCCGGATGAGACGTGGTCCGTGCCGATGCGCGCGACGTATTGCGGCTCGCCGGTGGCCGGGATGACGCCGACGCACCACCGCGATCCATCGTCGCGTGCGACCTCCCGTTGCTCGATCTCGGCAGCGTCCCGGCCCACGAGGGTCGCCATCCCGTCCGCCGGCAGGAGGGAGCACGCCTCGCTCGCAGCACCGAGGTTCCAGCGGGCGCACGTCGGGTCGCCGCTCACGAAGCCATCGAGCCCATCGCCGGTCACGACGCCGCCCTGCCCGGTGAGCGACCTGGCGTCCACGAGCGCCTCCCCGCCCGGGGTCCGCAGCTCGGCTTCGCCTGCAGCTTCGAACGTCCAGCGCCCGGCGGGGACCTCCATCGTCAGCGTGAAGGCCCCGAGCGCCGGCGCGCGAGAGAGTCGTGCATCGACCGTCAGCGGCTCGCCATCCCCGTCAAGCGACCGGAGCGTCACCGGGACCGACTGCTCGTAGGCGTCAAGGGCAGCCAGCAGCGCCTGAGCCTCGGCCGCGGACAGCGACGGATCGGCGCCCGCCGCGTACCGAACCAGTGTCCCGTCGGGGTCGTCGATCGGTCCGAGGCCGGCCGCCGAGCTGTAGGTCTCGAGCGAGCGACAACCGAGACGGCCACTGTCCTCCTGTCCCTCGTATCCGGCAGACGGGTCGTCGAGACCGACGAGATGGCCGCCATCCGGCAGGTCGAGCCGGTCGAGGACCTCGCCTTCGTCGGTCATCGTCCGCAGCGTGACGGCGACCGAGCCGGCATCGGTCGTCAGTGGCATGACCAGGTAGTAGGTGCGCTGGCGCGCCTCGTAGAACCCGAAGACGCCCGAGTTGGCGTTGTAGAAGTCGATGGCCTCGCCGGATCGCCGGCCGCTCACATCGGTCGTGCCGGAGGAATCCGAGCCGTCGCTGAAGGTGCCGCTCAGCGAGAAGCGCTCCACGCCGGCCCGGGTGTCGGCGGCGCTGCCCGCTTGGACGGGGCCGGCCGCGTCGCCATCGAGGCCCACCTCCACCTGCTGGATGGCATCCGAGGGCCGTCCATCCGCGAGCTCGACGGCCACGAAGAGGCCGCGGTCGCCGCTGGACCAGTCGGCATCCAGGCCGTAGAAGGTGTCCGCTGCGCCCCGCGGGTGGTCCTCATCCATCTGCGTGAGCAGCTTGCTGGGCACCCTGATGGGCGCGAGGTAGACGGCCGCGATGTCGGCATGCGCGGGCGCGTCCTCGACCGGCGCGCCGTCGGGACCGACCTGGTCGGCCGCGGCATCCCCGATGCGGGTCACGCGCTGGGCGACCTTGGCCTTCGCCATCCGCACCCGGTCGCCGCTCACGGAGCTGATGGCCGTGGCTGCCTGCTCGGGGCCGCGAGGCTTCGCGTCTCCCTTGCGGTCGCCCTTGGCTGCCAGCGTCGGCGAGGCCATGATGGCCATCGCGAGGGTCGCCACCAGGAGCCGGGGCATGATTCGCGACGGTCTGTCCCACAATGGGTGCGGCCCAAGCACGGAAGGAGTGTACGGTGTCGAACCGGATGCGCAGGACGATCACCCGCCGGGGTTTGCTGGCCGGCATCGGGGGCCTCGCGGGCGCAGCCGTGGCCGGTGGTCTTGCGCGCGCGGAGCACCTCCTCTCCTCCACTCGAGATGGGCGACCGATGGCGGTGGGCGCGAACTACGACGACGTGCGGGCCGAGACGAGCTTCCAGGCCGCCAGCCCTGACACCACGGTGCTGAGCTTCCACTCCGAAGGTGCCGGGGCGGTGCGTCACAGCGTCGAGGTGGGGCCGGACGGCATCCGGGCGGAGCGTCACGGGCACTGGAGCCGCCAGTCGGTCGTCATCGACGGGACGGTCCGGGCGACCGGCGGTGGCGCCGAGGCTGCGGCCGCCGGCCCGATGATCGTGGGCGAGGGCGACAGCCTCGGGGTGTACGGACTGGCGCGCGCGGATGGAGCAGGCATCCGCGGCCGCGGGGCCATCGGCGTGGAGGGCGTCGGGCCCACCGGCGTGCGAGGCATCGGTGAAGGCGGCCCCGGGATCAGCGCCTCCGGCCGCCGCGGCGGGGTCCTGGCCGGCGACGTGGCCCAGCTGCGGCTCCAGCCTGCGGCATCAGCGACCCATCCGGTGATCGGGGAGGCCGGGGACCTGTTCGTCGATGCCTCCGGCCGCCTCTGGTTCTGCCGGGGCGGTTCGGACTGGCACCAGGTCGCCTGATCGAGCCGATGATCTGCCTTGGCGCCTCGATCTACGAGGCGACCCTCCATGGTGACGAGAGCCTCGTGCTCCCGGCCGTGGATCGCTGGCGCATGCTCACCGGCTTCTATCCGGCCATCCTGCCGCTCTGGTCACCCTTCGACCTCGACCTGCCGGCGCCCCGGGGCAACGACTTCCCGGCCGACTGGCTGCTCGGCGGACTCCGCGAGCGCGGCATCGAGCCGGCCGTCTTCGCCCACTCGGCGGACGAGCGGCGCTGGGACACCCATGGCTACGAGGCCATCCTGCGCGGCGATCGAGACCGGGCCCTCGAGAAGTGGGGTGAGGCCGCGGCCGCGTACGGGCACCGGCTCATCCTGCGCTGGGACCAGGAGGCGAACGGCTCCTTTCCCTGGTCGCTCCGCCCGCCTGCGGAGTACATCGCCGTCTTCCGGCGTGTCAGCGACCGGATCCGCCGGGTGGCCGGAGCCCGCAACGTCGAGCTCCATTTCTGCCCATCGCTCCGCGAGGGAAAGGACGGCCTGGACACCATCGAGTCGTACTACCCGGGCGATGACTGGGTGCAGCACGTCGGCTTCGACGGCTACTCCCGAACCGAGCGCTGGATCCCGCTCGCGGAGCAGTGGGGACCGCTCCTCGATCGATACGCCCGCATGACGCGGCGTCCGGTCCTCGTCGGCGAGTTCGGCCGGCGCATCGACCTCGACCAGCGCGACCAGTGGCTGGCCACGCTCGCGGACGTCCGTGGTGTGGAGGCCGCCATCTACTTCGACATGGACCTGCCGTTCTTCGAGAGCCCGGCGCACCACTGGCTCATGGGCGAGCCGATGCGCGACGTCTATGCGAGCCTGCCGCGCTGCAAGCGACCCGTCGAGGCGCCAGAGCCTGAGCCGTCGCCGGAGCCGTCGCCGTCCCAGCCGGCATCCCGTCGCCGTCGCCGTCGCCGTCGCCGTCGGATTCACCGTCTCATCGGCCGGCCCATCGCCTGCACCGACCGCCTGAGTCGCCGTGCCTAGCCGCGACTCCGCCCGGGGCGCGGAGGCCTGTGCGGCGCTGGCTATGCGGCGCTGGCGATGCGCCGCGCGAAGTCGGCGAGTGAGTCGCCGAGCTCCCTGGCCGATGTGCGCTGGAAACGCTCGAACCTCATGGCGGCATCGCGCATGCGCTTGTCCTTCCGATCGCGCGCGATCCGGATCATGGCGAGCGCCGAATCCTGCTGCTTCCGCTTCAGCGACAGGAGGACCGCATGCGCCTCGTAGGCCTCGCTGTCGGCCTCGGGAGCGCTCTCGAGCGTCGTCTCCATCAGCTCGGCCATGCTTCCTGCGACCTCCTCGCGCTTGCCCGTGGCGCCCATCTCCCGGCCCAGCTCTTCGAGCTCGGAGACGAAACGCTCGTCATGGCGAAGGAACCCGTGCAAGGTCCGCTTCACCTCGGTGACCGGGTGCGACTGTGCGAGCGCCTTCTCCGCGTCCACGATGCTGCGGTGGATCGCGATCGCCTCGTCGAACTCGTGGGTGATGAACTCATCGCCGACCTTGGCTTCGCCCATGGGATCACTCCTTCGCTGCTTGCCGGATGGCGGACATGCTCGGCGGCAGAGACGGTCGAACACAGCACAGCGAAGTCGCACGGCATTGCGTCTGGATCACAACCTGCCAAGCCCGGGCCCCGGGTCTGCGTCCGTCGGGGCCGGCCAACCTCGTGACGGGACGAGGCGTTCGATAGGCGCCCGACATGCCGAGACGTTCCCGGGTGAGGTGGCCGTCGCGCATGGCCCCCTACGCTCCGGTCCCGAGGGCGGTCACCGGGCCCGCTGAGGTCTGCCCGCCGTGAAAGGAGGTCGAGGATGTCCGAGTTGTCACGGGGGACGATGGCGTTGGCCGGGCAGGCGACCGAGGCGAGACCCGTCGACGACCCGGCACTGGCCGCGAGCAGTGTGTCAGGCCAGGAGGTCCAGCCGGCCGATGGGGTCACCGCGACGACCGAGACGCATGGAAGCGAGACCCACGGCAGCCCCGCGCGACCGCCTCGGCCGCTCGATGGGACCCTTCTCCATGTCGACCTCATCGATACGCTGGCTCGACTCCGCGGCGAAGCGGCGTTCCTCTCAGATGGCCGCAACTCCGAGACGGTCGTGTCCGATGGTCCGACTCGGGTCATCGTCATGGTCGCCGATGGTGGGCGCGACGTGGGCGGCGAGACGAGCGACGGTCACGTCTCGATCCTCATGCTCGAGGGGGCCGGCGCCATCTTCCGGGGCGCGGAGGAGACGGCCGTGGCGGCCGGCGCGTTCGTTATGCTGGCCCCGGACTCGGCCTGGTCACTGCGACTCGACGCGCCGAGCGCCTTCGTGGCGAGCTTCTGGCAGCCCGCATGACTCTCGGAGTCGGAGGCTCAGGAGCCGTCTTGTGGTTGGCGTGACCGAGGCGGGGACGACCGGATGATCGACTGGTGCGGGCGCGCGGCACTCCGCTTCGCGTACTCGTCGCGGATCTCAGCTCGCTCTCGTTGCTCGCGCGCTCGCAGCGTGCTGCGCTCCCTTGCCGCGTCTTCCAGGTGGTCGAGGAATGATCCCATCCGTGCCATCGTACTCGCTATCCGCCCCGGACCCTGGCTAGCTGACCTCCGAGGGGGTCGGGAGGCCCGCCAGGGCGGCGCCCATGGTCATCGCTTGCCGCTGTCGGCGGCGAGCTGGCCTCGGAGGGCGATCTTCCAGCCGGCGACGCTGTTCCCTCTCCCTGTGTCCGCGAACGCCTGGGTCTGAGCTGCGCTCATCTGGGGCTGACACTCCCAGAAGGCCTGGATCGCGGCGATGTCATCGAAGGCCCCGCCTTTTCGGCGGCGAGCGACGTAGGCGTCGGTCATCGCCCGAAGCAGTTCCGGCTTGTCCATCAGTAGAGACCTCCGCCCGGCCACGGGCCATATGAAGAGCGTGCACGCACGTCTGATGGACCACTCTGACCAGCGTGCAGCCTCCCAGCCATGGTACGGACGTCAGAAGCATCCCGGGGGCGGGCCGATCTCGTCCTACCAGGCGCGGCGGGCAAGGGCCGATGCGACGCCGCCGCTCAGGGGCACCCAGCGTCCCAGGCCACCCGGCATCGGCACCATGAAGGGTCTGGCGATGACGGGCCTGTTCCGCTCGCCTGGGCTCCGCGCAGGGGCGCTCAGCGGGGAGCTGTTCAGTGGACTCATGACGCGTGCTTCGAAGAGGCTGGACCAGCATCGAGAGGGGCTCCTGCTGCGGATCGGAGAGCGCCATCGTGGGTCCAGGTCGCCGGGGAAACATCGGTCGATCTCCTAGCGATTCCTCAGATACCTCCTTGTTTTTCCTGCGGCGACCCCAGGCGAAGGCTCGATTCCGTTGCAGTCGAGCACTAGACTCCGGCGCACGCCAGCGCCGGACGCGGAGGGGCGCCAGCCAGACATGCTCAGCTCGAGCGAGACGACCTTCAGCACGTATCCGAGCCCCGGCACGAGCCTCGTGGGCCGGGACCGCGAGATCGCCGAGGTGCGCGAGTTGCTCCGCGTCGCTCGGCTGGTCACCCTGACGGGACCGGGCGGCACCGGCAAGACGCGCCTCGCCCTCGCTGTCGCGCACGAGCTCCGGCTCGAGGGCCATGAGGTCGTCTTCGTGGATCTCGCGAGCATCGACAGCCCCGCGCCTCGTCCCAGCGTCGATCCTGGCAGCGCTGGGGCTCCGGGCCCTCGCTGGTCAGGAACCGCTCGACGATCGTCGTCCTGCGACTCTCTGAGCAGGCCACGATACCTGCTCCTGGACAACTTCGAGCACGTCATGGCAGCAGCCCCTCAGATCGCCGAGATCGCTGGCCGCGGTGCCCTAGCGTCAGCGTGCTCGTCACCAGCCGGGCGCGTCTGAACCTCTCATTCGAACGGGTCTATGACGTGCCGCCGCTGACGATGTCCGCCCGCTGCTCGAGCGGATGGAGGCCCTGGCGGACGTACGGGTCAGTCAGGTTGTTCATCGAGCGAGCAGCTGAGGCTGGCGGCTCAGTGGTCGACGCCGAGCTGCCAGTCGTGGCCGAGATCTGCCGGCGCCTCGAAGGACTGCCGCTGGCCATCGAGCTGGCAGCTTCACGTGCGCGGCACCTCTCGATCCAGGCACTGCTCGGACGACTTGGCGAGCCGCTGCCACTCCTCTCTGGAGGTCCAGTCGACGTTCCCGTCCGACATCGCGCCCTTCGACATACGATCAGCTGGAGCTATGACCTGCTCGACCCCGAGCTGGCGGCGTTCTTCGGAGACCTCGGCGTCTTCGATGGGGCCTTCGGGCTCGAGGCGGCACACGCCGTCGCCGGCGCGCGCGTCGGATCGTCGGACGCCGAGACACTCGAGGCTCTGACAGCGCTGGTCGATCAAAGCCTCATCAGGTCAGCGCCGACCACTCCGGGCGAGCCGCGTTTCGTCATGCACGAGACCATCGGCCGCTTCGCCGTCGACGTCATCGACGACGAGGCGGCGGCACGCGATCGGCACCTCGCCTACTTCGTGGACCTCGCCGAGCGGATCGAGCCTGAGCTCGAGCGCGCGGATCAGGCTCGCTGGACCAATGTCCTCGTCGGCGAGCTGGAGAACCTCCGGGGAGCCCTCCGCTGGGCGGCTCGCTCTGCGTCGACCGTAGCGACTCCTGAGACTCGCCGCGGCGCTCGGCAACTTCTGGCGCTGGCACGGCGACCTGCGCGAAGGCCAGGACTGGCTCTCGCGGGCGGCGCTCGCGGCGCAACCGGGCCACGAGGCCCTGGTCGCCAAGACACAGCGGCGAGCGGCTCGGATCTTCAGCAGCCTCGGACAGCGCGACCAGGCGCGGCTGCTGTACGAGTCCGCCCGCCGGAACGCCGAGGCCGCCGGCGACGTGGACGGCGTCGCCGAAGCGATGATCTCGATCGCTGGGGTCCTCATCGATGAGGCGGCGGCAAGCCGAGGCTGCCACCGTACATCGAGCAGGGGCTTGCGCTGGCGCGGGCCGAGGGCTCGGCGCGGATACCGTGGCACATCGCGACCCTGACGATGGCGATGCTGAAGCACTCCCAGGGCCTGATCGAGGAGGCGATCTCGCTGTACGAGGAGGCGGCCGAGATCGCCCGGCGGGTCGGCAACCTGCGATTTGCGGCCGTCGCGCTCGTCAACCTGGCCGACACGAGGCTGATCAACCACGACTACGCGGCCGCGGTGCCCCGCTGCTGACCGAAGGGGTGGAGTACCTCGAGGAAGACCGGCGATCTCGCCTACGCGCCCTGGGCGAACCTCGTGCTCGGGCTGGCGCTCCGCAACCTGGACGATCTGGAGGGCTCGCGCGACGGCCCTCGATCGCGGGACCCGGCTCGCCCTTCAGGTGGACTCCCCGGTCGAGATGATCTTCGCCGCCGAGGCGCTGGCGGACTGGCTGGGAGCCGCAGGAGCCCATCGGGAGGCCATGATCGGCGTGGGCAACCGCAAGCAACGCCCGAGATGGAGATGGACATCCCGCGGCAGCCCAACGACGATCACTGGATCAACGCCGGCGTCGAGCGAGATCGCGCCGCGCTCAGCCGGACCGCCGCTATCGGAGAGCTTGGGCGCCGCTGAGGGAGCATGACCGCTTCGCGGGCGCTGTGCTCGAGGCGCTGAGATGGCTCTGGTGTCGCCTCGCCTGGCCGGGCGCGGAGAGCATCCGCGATCGGACATGGCACTCACCCGCAGAGAGGTCGAGGTCCTCGCGTTGCTGGTGCAGGGCTACAGCGATCGAGACATCGCGGACGAGCTGTTCATCAGCCCCAAGACCGCATCCGTCCATGTCAGCAAGCATCAAGGACAAGCTCGGCGCGAACAGCCGCGTCGAGGTCGTCACGAGCGCCGTCCGGCTCGGCCTGGCGAGGCCCTGCCGAAGCGGACCGAGCGCCTGATCGTCCGGAGCGTCCTGACTGGTACTTCAGTGCCATACCCGGTGGTCATCCGTCCGTCATACGGTCCTGCCGACGCCTCCGGTCCTGGCCGCAGGCGTCGGGCGGATCCGAGCAGCACCTTCAGCAGCAAGGAGCCTCATCGGTGAAGACAGATATCCGACGGATCGCGTTGACGCTCGCCTCGATCGCGGCCTTCGCGCTCATGCTCAGCGCCCCATACCGACTCTGGTAGTCACTGCGCGGGAGAGGGACTCGCCCTCGCGACCATCGATCAGGCCCACCACACCGGTGGGCCTGATCTCTTGCTCATCGGCCCTTGGGCGGCTTCGGAGGGAGGCCGGCGACGTGCTCGAGCGCCCTGGCGATCCAGAGCGCGATCTCGGCACCGCCGCGCCAGGAGGTCGGGATGGTGACATAGCCGCCCATCGGCCGCTCAGCGGGGCCGAATGGTCCGGCCCCATGGACCTCCAGCAGGGCCGCAGCGTCGGCAGGCGCAAGCTTGATGCCGATGTCGCTCCCGAACAGTCCCATGAACATGTTGCCGTTCACGAAGGCGCCGAGGTTTCCGAACATCGGCTTGACTTCGACGCGAGGATCGGTCGGCACGATCGCGCGGAAGTAGTCCTTGTCGGCCTCGGTCGGCTTGGGGATCTCCATGGTCACCATTCTGGCGGAGAGGGTGGGATTCGAACCCACGGAGCTTTCGCTCGGCGGTTTTCAAGACCCCGTCAGGGCGTCCGATAGCGTCCATCCCCCTCCCATTTCACGCTCGTGGAGAGGGTAGGAGAGAACTGTCACGCGGAGTCGTTGTCCACTCCTGCTTGCGCCCACTACTGCGCCCTAGAGTGGCTAGACCCTCTTCGGGGGCACCAGCACGCTGATCCGGCCCGGCTCCTCCAGCCCCTTGCGCCGAGCCTCGGCCAGCATGGCCCGCAACTCGGCCTTCCGCTCCTCGGTGAACGGCTCAGCCTTTCGTAACGCGGCGAGGGTCGATGACGGCGCCTTACTCGGGCTGCGCGGCCCGGCCTTCGCCTGCGGTGACGTAGCCCGAGGGTCGGGCACCAGCACCGTGGTCCTGCCCGGCTCCTCGCGACCCCTCCGTCGGGCCTCTTCGAGCAGCCGCTCTACCTCCTCGTCGCTGATGGCGGCCTCGCGCTTCTTCAACTCGGCGAGGGTCAATCGCTGAGCATCACTCCGGACTCGCGGCTCGTCCATTGGCTGGCCTCCTTCGACCATCGCACTCGGCGGGAGCACCGTGCCGGATGAGGGGTCCGGTCGGTCGCTGCGGGGTCACGGAGCCGAGACTCTCGCCCGCTCTGGATGGCGACGCCTGTGGCGTCGAGGCCAGCCTACACCGAGTCGCGTGGCGGTGTCCGGGTCGCCCACGAAGCCGGCGTTGGGTACCAGGGACGTTGGCGTCGGCTACTCGAAGTAGCAGTCGTCTGGGTGTTGCCTGACGACGTTCCCCCCGCAGGTGATGCCGTGGAGAGTGCCGCCGCTGGCGTTGTCGAGG
>CAVOIR010000013.1:0-210218 GCA_963696045.1 uncultured Chloroflexia bacterium
CAAAACCTCCATCACCGGTTCGAATCCGGTCGTCGCCTCCACGCCAGCCAGCGAGCCCGCCCGGAGCGGGCCTGACTGCCGTACCAGGGAGGGATGCGAATGCCCAAGGCACACGGCAAGCGGCACGCGCTCAGGATCCAGCGTACCGAGCACGTCCCCATCGTGGAGGTCTCGGGGGTCTGCCTGCGCCGCGGGCCGGACGGGCGCATGTCGCTCATCGCCATCGGCGATCGCGAGGCCGTGGCGGCCTGGGTCGTCCTGCCCGAGGATGACGACGAGCCCTGGGAGTGGTCCCAGATGGACGTCGCCCGACTGCAGGGCTCGCTCATGCCGGCCGGACGATCCGCAGCTCGAGGCCGTCTGTGCCGACGGGCAGGGACGCGTCCTGCTGCTCCAGGAGGCCCCGCCTCGCGCCGAGCTCATCGACCCGGCGGCGGAGCGCGTCGTGGCCACCTTCGACCTCGTCGTCCCGGACGGCCACCCGCTGGCGGACGCCTGGCACGATCCCGATGCCTCGCGGGGCGAGGGCGCCGTGCTCCTCGCCAACGGGCACCTGCTCATCGCCAAGGAGAAGGACCCGGCCGCCTTCATCGAGTTCGGTCCGGCCGACGAGCGCCCATCGGGCTTCGATCCGGGTTCGGTACTGCCCGATGGCGCAGCCTGGCCGGTGGAGCCCGGCCACCACGAGTACGTCGCCCTCGACACGTGGATGCCCACGGACGAGCTGCTCGAGGCCTGCGCGGACTTCAGCGACCTCGAAGTGGGTCCCGACCACCGCCTCTACCTGCTCAGCGACAAGTCGGCCACCATCGCCCGTCTCCCGGTGCTCGAGCCAGGGACCGGGGAGACCACGACGGAACGGACGTGGTCGCTCGGGAAGGTCGACGGCAAGCCGGAGGGCCTCACCTTCACACGGCACGGACGAGCCATCGTCGCCCTCGACACCCGCCGCGCCAAGAGCAATCTCGTCGTCTTCGACCCGCCCATCGTCACCTGGTGGTAGCCCGGTGCAGCCCGGAGTGGTGGCTCCGGGTTGTCAGGGCCGAGGGCGAGATGGTATACACGCTGCTCACGCCCCACGGTGTCCATCAGACGGACACCTGAGGGCGGCGGTCAGCGCCGCGGGGGACGCACGAGGGACGCACTGAGGGATGGCGAGGGCTAGCAACACGGCCCAGAGGCCGGCACGTGCCGGCGTGCAGGAGCACGTGCCGTTCGAGACGCGGCCCGGCCGCCCGCATCCGCTCGGCGCCACCCCTGACGCCCACGGGACGAACTTCGCGATCTTCTCGCAGGACGCCACCGCGGTGCAGCTCCTCCTCTTCGACGCGCACGACTCGGGGCAGCCCGTCGCCACCATCGACCTCGACCCGGTCCGCAACCGCACGTTCTACTTCTGGCACGTCTACGTCCGTGACGTGAGCCCGGGGATGAGCTACGCCTATCGGGTGGACGGCCCGCGGGACCTCCACGGCAAGGGCCATCGGTTCAACCCCAACAAGGTGCTCATCGACCCGTACGGGCGGGGCGTGACCTCGAGCATCTGGGATCGTGGCGCGGCCTGCGGACCGGATGACAACGTGGCCTCATCGCTCAAGAGCGTCGTCGTGGACCTCCACGGCTACGACTGGGAGGGCGACCGGCCGCTCAATCGGCCGATGTCCGAGACCGTCATCTACGAGATGCACGTCCGCGGCTTCACCCGGTCCCCGAGCTCCGGCGTCGATCACGCCGGCACCTTCCTCGGGGTCATCGACAAGATCCCCTACCTGAAGTCGCTCGGCGTCACGGCCGTCGAGCTCATGCCCGTCTTCGAGTTCGACGAGACCGAGGCCAGTGGCAGCAACCCGCTGACCGGCCAGCCGCTCATCAACTACTGGGGCTACAGCCCCATCGCCTTCTTCGCGCCGCACGCCGACTACTGCGTGGACCCCGACGCCGGCGACCAGGTCCGCGAGTTCCGGGACATGGTCAAGGCTCTCCACAGGGCCGGCATCGAGGTCATCCTCGACGTCGTCTTCAACCACACGGGCGAGGGCAACCACGAGGGCCCCACCATCAGCTTCCGGGGGCTCGACAACAGCATCTACTACCACCTCGAGCCCTACGACCGGCAGTACTACACGAACATCTCGGGCTGCGGGAACACGTTCAAGTGCAACCACCCGGTGGTCGAGAAGTTCATCTCCGAGTGCCTGCTCTACTGGGTCCGCCACATGCACGTCGATGGCTTCCGTTTCGACCTGGCCTCGATCCTGTCACGTGGCGAGGGCGGCCTGCCGCTGGATCGACCCGCCGGTCCTCTGGCACATCGAGCTCGATGACGACCTGGCCGACACGAAGATCATCGCCGAGGCATGGGATGCCGGCGGGCTCTACCAGGTGGGCTACTTCCCGGGCTACCGATGGGCCGAGTGGAACGGCCGCTACCGCGACGACATCCGCCGCTTCGTGAAGGGCGACCAGGGCCTGGTCGGGGCCATCGCGGCGCGCATCGGCGGCAGCGCCGACCTCTACCAGGACGACGGCGAGCTGCCCGTCAACAGCATCAACTTCGTGACCGCCCATGACGGCTTCACCCTCAACGACCTGGTCTCCTACAACGAGAAGCACAACGAGGCCAACGGCGAGGGCAACCGCGACGGCACCAACGACAACCTGAGCTGGAACCATGGCGTCGAGGGCGACACGCGACGACCCGGCCATCGAGGCCCTTCGCAGCCGGCAGGTCCGCAACTTCCTGACCATCCTCATGGTCTCGCAGGGCGTGCCCATGATCCTCATGGGCGACGAGTCACGCCAGACCCAGCTCGGCAACAACAACGCCTACTGCCAGGACAACGAGATCACCTGGTTCGACTGGGAGCGCGTCGCGAAGCACGAGGACCTGGTGCGGTTCACGAGCCGGCTCATCGACCTGCGCAAGCGCCACCCCAACCTGCGCCGGACGCACTACTTCGAGGGTCGCGTCAACGACCGCGGCCTGCCGGACATCGCCTGGCACGGCTGCCGGCTCAACGAGCCCGGCTGGGACGACCCGTCCTCGCGCGTGCTGGCCTTCACGCTGGCGGGCTTCCCGGGCACCGGTCACGGCCAGGGCCTCGCCGAGGACACGGACATCCACGTCATGATGAACATGGAGTGGCAGGCGCTCGACTTCGACGTACCCGATGTTCCCGGTCGGGTCTGGCACACGGCCATCGACACGGGCGCCGCGTCGCCGGCTGACGCAGCCGATCACGGCAAGGAGCCCAGGTTCGAGGGTCGCACGTGCCGGGTCGGCGATCGCAGCATCATCGTGCTGGTCTCGAGGCCAGCCTGACCATCCGTCTCACGGTCATCCCGAGGTCAAGGAGGAGGGACTCGTGGCCACGAAGCAACGAACAGCGGTGAGCCCGAAGGACGCGTCATCCAGCCCGAGGATGAGCTTCTCGTTCGCCGACACGATCGCCGGCTACGTCACGGGATTCGACAACGAGACGGACTCCTTCGGCCTCCGGACGAGCGATGGCCGCGAGTTCGACGTCTCCCTCACCGACACGACGAACGCCCAGATCATCCGCAACTTCGGCGAGGCGCTACGTCGACGCCACCGGGTCGCTGCGCGACATGCTCGTGCCGGGTCGCTTCCTGTTCACCTACGGCGTCTTCTACCCGGAGGCTGGCCAGCACACCTACGACGCCAAGACGATCACGTTCGTGGGCCGGCGCGCGCACGACTACGCCTTCGAGGACCCCGACTGGTGGTCGAAGCAGATCTGGCACATGGCGGACTTCTACTACCGGGCGCAGTTCGGCGATGGCGAGCCGAACTGGCGGGAGTACCGCGTCGGGCTCGACATGACCGGCGCCAAGATGGGCGACCGCCAGGAGACGGACACCATCTCACGGCTCATCTACGGGCTCTCGACGGCCTACCACATGACCGGCGAGGACCGCTTCCTGAAGGCCGCCGAGACCGGGGTCGAGTACCTGCGCGAGCACTTCCAGACCCGCGACCCGATCGAGGGCCTCAGCTACTGGTTCCACGCCATCGAGATCGACGGGCAGGACGAGAAGAAGATCCTGGCCTCGGAGTTCGGCGATGACTACGACGCCATCCCGGCGTACGAGCAGATCTACGCCCTCGTCGGTCCGACGCAGGTGCTTCGCATCACGAACGACCCGCGCATCAAGGCGGACGTCGATTCGACGGTGCACCTCTTCCAGCAGTACTTCCTCGACCCCGAACACCGGGCGGCTACTGGTCGCACATCGACCCCATCACCTTCGACGGCACGAGCGACGCCCTGGGGCGCAACCGGGCGCGCAAGAACTGGAACTCCGTGGGCGACCACATCCCGGCCTACCTCATCAACGCCTGGCTCGCGACGGGCGAGCCGGCCTACGCGGACATGCTGGCCTACTGCGCCGACGTCATCGAGGCGCGCTTCCCGGACGACGAGCACAGCCCCTTCGTCCAGGAGCGTTTCCACGCCGACTGGAGCCACGACCTGACCTGGGGCTGGCAGCAGAACCGTGCGGTCGTGGGCCACAACCTGAAGATCGCCTGGAACCTCATGCGCATCCAGAGCATCCGTCCCAACGACCGCTACGAGGCGCTGGCCGAGAAGATCGGGCGGGTCATGCCGGCCCACGGCAGCGACCAGCAGCGGGGCGGCTGGTACGACGTCGTCGACCGCGTCCTGCAGCCCGGCCAGGAGGTGCATCGCTACACCTGGCATGACCGCAAGGCCTGGTGGCAGCAGGAGCAGGCCATCCTGGCCTACCTCATCCTGGCCGGCACGACGGGCGACGAGGAGTGGCTGCGCCTGGCGCGCGAGTCGGAGGCCTTCTACAACGCCTGGTTCCTCGACTACGACTACGGCTCGGTCTACTTCAACGTCCTCGCCAACGGCATCCCCTACCTGCTCGGCACCGAGCGGCTCAAGGGCAGCCACTCGATGGCCGGCTACCACTCCTTCGAGCTGGCCTACCTCGCGGCGGTCTACTTCAAGCTCCTCGTCGCCAAGGAGCCCATGGACCTCTACTTCAGCCCGCTGCCGGGGGCGTCTGCCCGACGGCATCCTGCGGGTGGCGCCGGACATCCTGCCGGCGGGCAGCATCAAGATCGGCGAGGTCACCATCGACGGCGAGCACTACAGCGACTTCGACGCCGAGGCGCTCACCGTGCGCGTGCCCGCGGGCAAGCAAGCGGCGGAAGATCCGCGTCCAGGTCGTCCCCACGCGCGACCCCTTCGAGGTCCATGTCCATCAGCACGAGGGCGGGGTCGTGGAGCTGCGCCTCTCGGGCAAGCTGGATGCCAGCACCTTCCGCGAGTTCCAGGCGACGATGGACGAGGTCATGGCAGACCAAGCCCTCGCAGCTGGTCCTGCAGCTGGCGGACCTCGAGTCCATCTCCAGCGTGGGCATCCGCGTGCTGCTCTTCGCCCGCCAGAAGATGGAGGTCGCGGACCGGGCCGATATCTATGCGGTCGCGCCGCGGCCAGCCGTCCGCGAGGCCCTCACCCGGGTCGACCCGAATCAGGACGACATCAACGTGGTCGAGAGCTTCGACCCGTTCAGGGACAGCGATCGGCTGGGCAAGCGACCCGACTGAGCCGTCGATCGAGGCGGCTGTCGGGGCCGCCGTCCAGGAGGTGGTGCGCGCCGGACCGACAGCCAAAGGTGCTGGTCGAACCAGTCGATGGCGGCCGCGCGGACCTGGATGACCCACGGTTCGCGAACGTAGAGGTCCGTGTGGAGGCAGTCGCAGCACGACGAGGCGCTTCGGTTCGCCGGCGCGTGCGAAGACAGCGCGCACGGCGTCGACGGGGATGACGTCCTTCGCGCCGTGGACCATCAGGAGCGGCGGTGGGCGAGACGAGCGTCGATCGGCCTCCGAGGAGCGGTCGGCGATGAGCCACTCGACCGACTCGAGCGTCAAGCCGGTTCTCGTACGAGGGGGCTGACCGTGGCCGGCGCTCGTGTAGAACTCGTACGCCTCTGGGAAGGCCATGACGCCGCCCTCACCGGGCATCGAGACGGCGGGGATGTAGCGTGGCCGGCTCACCGCTCGCGAAGCGCGGTCACGATCGGCGTTGAGCATGGCGAGGAAGCCCTGGAGGGCCTCGCGGCCCATCATCGCCTCGAGCGTGTTGAGGCCGGTGGCGACCGACACGACGGCCTTGACCCGACGGTCGTAGGCGCCGGCGTGGATGGCGTGGACCCCGCCGATCGAGATGCCCCAGGCGCCTACTCGCTCAGCGTCGACCTCCGGCTGGGCGCGGAGCCAGGTGACCGCGTTTCGAACATCCTGCTGCTGGTCGTGTGGGTCGAGGTGGTTCCGAGGCTCGCCCTCGCTGGCACCGAAGCGCCGGTAGTCGAAGGCCAGAGCGGCATAGCCGGCGGCCGCGAACCGCTCGGCGTAGCCGGGCAGCGTGATATCCCTCACGGCGCTGATGGCATTGGCCATCACGATGGCGGGGGCACTCTGGCCCGAAGCGAGGCCGTCAGGCAGGTACAGCCACGCCGCGCACGATGTCCCCTGGCTGGAGAATGTGACCTCCCTGCGCATCGCTAACTCACAGGCTGATCATGCGGGGACCACCCCGAGCTGCTGCATCAACGACATGGCATCCTGCGCGAGATAGAGTTCCTGGATCTTCCCGTTGGCGACGCGGAACACATCGACTCCGCTCATGACCACCTTCTTGCCCGTGGGCGGGATTGGGCCCATCGGGCCCAGGTGCGTGCCGTGGAAGGTCCAGAAGACCATCTGGTACTGCCCGTCCTCCTCGGTGACCACCATGTCGTGCTGGATGGTCATGTCCGGGAACGCCCCATAGAGGTACTCACCATACGCCCTGAAGCCCGCGTGTCCGAACTTCTGCGCACGCGGGATGTGATTCGCGTAGATGACGCAGTCCGGCGCATAGATCTCTTCGATGATGGCCGGGTTGTGGGCCTCCAGCCATTCCTTGTGGGAACGATGACCGAGATTCGCTTCATCTGGTGTCATGGGATGTCTCCTTGGAGTGGTCCGTGTCGAAGTGTCCGAGCCGACCCCTACATGTACCAACCCTTGTGCAGGTCGAGCATCTCGTCAGGGCCGGCCGGAGCCACGCCCAGCTGCTGCATCAGGCCGATGAGGTCCATCGTTCCCCAGCGCTCGGCGATCCTGCCATCCGCGATGCGGAAGATATTGACCCCGGTCAGGACGAGCTCCTTACCGGTTGCGGGGAAGCCGAACAGGTCCGCGCCGGTGTGGGTGCCACGCGTCGTCCAGATCTGCACGACCTTGTCGTCCCCACCGAAGACCACGTCCTGAGTCAGATGAAGATCGGGCATTGCCCCTCGGAACGCGCCCACGATCGCCAGCGGACCGCCGATGCCCTCCGGGATACCCGGGATCGGCGGCGCGTGCACGACGATATCCAGCGCCACGAACTCCGGTTCGCGCTCGAACTCACCCTTGTTCCAGATCGTATCGAAGTAGGTGCGGACGAGGGCCGTGTTCTCTTGCACTGTCATCGATCTCTTCCTCTCACTTCTGCAGCCTTGACGTCTCATGCCAAGTGCCGTCTGTACCAGGCGATGGCCTCATCCGCGGCCTGCGCGACGAGTTCGGGCTGCTCGAGCATGGCGGTGTGTCCGGCGGCCACCTTCACGAGTCGCTTGGGCTCTCCGATCCGGGCGAACGCCTCGGCTGAGACGTTGGCGGGTTGGGACTGGTCCTGCTCAGCGATGATCATCAGCAACGGCGTGGGAGAGATGAGGTCCAGCGCGATGGCCGGGTCGTACTCGAGCAGCTTCTCGAGGGACTCGACCGTGACCTCGTTGCGCCAGTTCGGTGCGATCGTGCTCGCCAGGCGGGGGTAGTACGCGTTCGCCTCGGGATTCGGAAGCATCGCGTTCTCGCTCCCGTCGCTGACCGCCTTCATGGTGGTCACCTGCCCGCTCTGGTACCGGGCGCTGCGATCCCAGCCCAGGAACCCGAGCACCTTGTCCAGGCCCTCACGGCCGACGAACGAGATCATCGTGTCGAGCGTGCGCATCGAGGGGACCGAGGCGACGGCGGCCCGGATCCGCTTGTCAAACGAAGCGAGGTAGAGGACATGGGCTCCACCGAAGGACGCTCCCCAGGCGCCGATTTCTGGCCGCGTCCACCTCGGGCTGCGTGCCCAGCCAGCTGATGGCATTGCGGAGGTCGTCGATCTGCGCCGCAGCGAAGATCTGGTTCCGCGGCTCACCGCCACTCTCGCCGAGGAAGCGGAAGTCGAACGCCAGGCAGGCGAACCCGGCGGCCGCGAAGCGCTCTGCGTACGCCGGCAGGACCATCTCCTTGACGGCCGTGATGGCGTTGGCCATGACGATGGCGGGGACCTTCTGCCCGGCCGGGATGCCGTCGGGGATGTAGAGCCAGCCGACGCACGTCGCGCCCTCACTCGAGAAGTCGATGTCGCGTCTCATGCCTATCCCTCCGGTGGATGCTCCTGGTCGACGTAGCCCTGCCCGATCTCGACGATGTTGCCGTCCGGATCGGCGATCCAGACGGCCCGCCAGCCCTGGATGAAGGCGTCGAAGCTCATCGGGCCGGCGGTGATGCGGGCCTCGGCTCCGAGGTCGGCGAGCATCGCATCGACGTCGTCGACCATGAAGGCGAGGTGGCGCCAGCCCGGGTACTCGGGCCCAGGCCCCTCCGCCGCCGGTGCCGGGCTCTCCTGCGTCGCCTTGAAGAGCTCGAGGTAGAAGTCGAGCCCGACTTCAGGAACACGATCTGTTCACCGTCCCGAGTGGTACGACCCGGGCCCGCCGGAAGCCGAAGTGCCGCGTGTAGAACCGCTCCGTCGCGATGGGGTCCCGGCAGACGAGACCCATGTGGTGGAACGCGATCGGCCGTCCTCTCGATTCCCGTGGGTCCGGTCCGTCCGGAGTCCGACCGAGGGTCGGGGCAGCTCGCCGTCGGGCTCGTGACCGGCCGAGGGCGTCGGACGCCACGGGCCGCTCGCGCCCGAGCGCCTCACGCTCGATGAGGAGGTCGATGATGGCCCGCGCGAACTGGTGGCAGTGGCCGCCCGTTCGGCCCGTCACAAGGTCGTCGTCGATGACGACGTCCTGGTCCGTGTAGATGGCCCCCATGTTGACCACGTCACCGTGGAGATTGTTGTGGGCGACGACGGGCCGACCGCGGACGAGCTCGGGCATCGGTGCCACGAGCCACATCCCGTGGCAGATGATGCCCTTGATGATGTCCTTCTCGGCGAACGCTCGCGCAAGGAACTGCGTCGCAGGCGGCAGCTTGTTGACGTCTTCGGTGTACCGGAGCCGGTCGGACACGATCGCCGACGGGACGATGATCGCAGCGTAGCTGCGCAGCTCCTCGTCGCTCATGTCCTCGAATGACTCGCTGACCTCGAACGGGACCTTGTACTCGTGCCCGTGGAAGGTGATGCGCTCCTGCCCCCAGAGGCGGGTCAGGAAGTGGGTCTCCAGCCCTTCCTCCGGAAAGCGATGCTTGTAGTAGAAGATCTCGTCCTCATAGAAGTCGCTCTCCATGAGGATGCCGATCTTCTTGCCGGCGAGGCTCATCCGCGTGAACCCGCGGCCGCCTTCAGCCAGTCGGCCGCCCGCTCGGCGACCATCATGATGCCGGCGTGGCAGTTCCCGGACTGCACGACGGGCATGACGCTGGCGTCGGCCACTCGGAGGCCGGCCACCCCGCGGACCCGAAGCTCGGGGTCCACGACGGCGAGCTCGTCTGTGCCCATCTTGCACGAGCCGGCCTGGTGGTGGTACGAGTCGGCGGTGGCTCGCAGGAAGGCCCGCAGCTCGTCGTCGGTCTTGGGGTCGTCGGCCGGCATGAGCTCCTGGCCGACCCACGGCGCGAAGGCCCTGGTCGCGAAGATCTCCCGCGAGATCTTGGTGGCCGTGACCATCTTGTCCATGTCGCTCGCTTCGCCGAGGTAGTTCGGGTTGATGAGCGGGTGGCGCCGTCGGGTCGGAGCTGGCGAGACGGACCCAGCCGCGCGATCGCGGTCGTACGAGGCCCGGCAGGATGCTGATCGAGTTCGGATGGCCCTGGCCCGACGATGATGTTGAACGGGACGTGGACGAAGGCGATCTGTAGGTCCGGGCCGGTCTCGGCCGGATCCGACTTCACGAACAGCGCGCTCTCGGACAGGTTCTGCTTGCCCGGCGGGACCGGCTGCAGCGCCTCGTGGATGACACCGGTCAGGACGTGGTTGTGGAAGTTCTTGCCGACACCCGGCAGGTCGACGAGCGTCTCGATGCCGACGTCCTCGAGTTCCTTCGGGGCACCGATCCCCGACAGCATGAGCAGCTTGGGCGACTCCATCGCGCCGGCGCAGACCACGACCTCGCCGGAGGTCCTGGCCCTGTGATGTCGCCCGCCTTGGAGGTACTCGACGCCGGTGCAGCGACCGATCCTCGACGATGAGCCGCGTGGTACGGGCATTCGTGGTGAAGGTCAGGTTCGGCCGGCTCAGGGCCGGTTCGAGGTATGCCCTGTAGGCGGCGACACGCTTGCCGTCGACCACGTTGATGTGGTGCCATCCGGCCCCCATCATGTCCGGTCCATTGAAGTCCGGCGATGTCGGGTAGCCCAGCTCGCGCAGGCGTCGAGGAATGCGCGCGAGGTGGGGTTCGGGTCGTGCAGCCCGGCATTGGTCAGCGGCAGCGGGCCGCCGTGACCAGCCCACGGACTGGTGTCGTCCTCCTGGTCCTCGAGCTTCTGGAAGTAGGGCAGGACGTCCTTGTAGGACCATCCGGTGGCGCCCCCGGCGGCCCAGCCATCGTAGTCGGAGGGGTGGCCGCGGATGTGCATCATGATGTAGAGGTCGCTCGAGCCGCCTGGCAGCTTGCCGCGGGGCTCGAAGGTCTTGCGGCCGTCGAGGCCGGGTTGTGGCTCGCTGAAGTACTTCCAGTCGACGTCAGACCCGAGGAGCGTGTACCAGATCGAGGCATCGTCGACGTTCGGTGGGATGTCGGGCCCACCCGCCTCCAGCAGCAGCACCTTCGCGTCCGCGTCCTCAGAAAGTCGATGGGCGACGACGCAGCCTGCTGCGCCTGCACCGACGACGATGAAGTCGTACTCCGTTCATCCCATCAGTCCAGCTTCTGGTCGAGGAAGGGGCGGAAGGGGACGCTGTCGTGGAAGTTCGCCATGTAGGCGATCTTCCCGTCACGCAGCCGGAAGTAGTTCATGACGTCGGCCTCGATGGGCTCTCCGGCGGCGTTGGCGGCCGAGATGTGAGACACCACCGCGGCCTCGTCGCCGCTCACGATGATGTGGCGCGGCATGTTCTGGAAGCTTCGAGTAGGCCTTGCCCATGCCGGCCATCATGGGGCGCAGAGTGGCCAGCCCCTCGATGTGCCCGGCGAGCTGCTCGTCCATGACCTGGTCATCCGTGAAGAGGTCGCACCAGGCGTCCCAGTCGCCGGCGTTGGCCGTCTCGTAGTAGCGGTCGATGACCTGCGCCGTCGTCATCTGCTAGCTCGGCGAGCCGCCGACACCGAGCTGACCCATGAGGCCCAGCATGTCGACGTCGTACCAGCTCTCGACGACCTTGCCGTCGGCGATCCGCAGGATGCCGATCTCGGTCCATTCGACCTTCTTGCCGGTCGGAGCGATGCCCATCAGGTCACCGTCATGGGTTCCGCCCTGACGGAACCGGGCGGCGACGCGGTCGTCCTCGGCCACGATGTGGGTGATCTCCATCCAGTAGTCCGAGAAGGCGTTGCGCATCATGTTGACGATGACCTTGACGCCCTCGCCACCGAGCGGCAGGGTGGGGGCACTGGGACTCGAGGCCTGGGGGTGGAAGATCTCGTCGGCGACCGCGACGTCACCCTTGTTCCAGACCTCGTCGATGAACCGTCGCATGAGCGCGTGGTTGGCCTCACGGGTGGACGGCGCACCGCTGAGATGCGGCGCCGGCACCGGCTCGGGGCCCGCCGGTGGCGTCGGAACGACTCCGAGCTGCTGCATGAGACCGAGCATGTCGAGGTTGATCCAGCCCTCGACCAGCCTGCCATCTCGCAGCCGGAAGAGCCGCGTGCCCGACCAGCGGACGGGCTTACCCGTGGCCGGGATGCCCATGAAGGAGGCGGTGTTGTGCCCCTCCCCGATGCCCCGCCCGACGATGAGGTCGCCCTCCGCGATGACGTCCTGGAAGTCGAACACAAGGTCCGGGAACGGCTCATTGAAGGTCCGGTATGCCCACTTGAGGCCCTCACGGCCGGGCGGCTGACCTGGGATCGGCTGGTGCTCGACGTAGTCCTCGACGACCCAGTCATCCAGCTTGTCGAGCTCGAGCTTGTTCGTGGCCTTGACGAACGCTGTGACGATCTCCTTGTTGCGCTGTTCCTCGGCGAGCGACATGCTGTCTCCTTCCCTGTGGGCTGCGTCTGCGGAGCGGATCAGTGAGGGCCACCGCCCGGAGCTGGCACCAGACCGATCTGCTGCATCATCCCCAGGACGTCGAACGACCCGTGGCGTTCGACGACCATGCCATCCTCGCCGACACGGTAGAAGTTGATGCCGGTCAGGACGACCGCTTTGCCCGTGGCGGGGATGCCCACGAACTCACCGGTGTGGGTGCCTTTCCACAGCGATCGGATGACGACCTTGTCGCCTTCTCCGATCATCTCTTCGACGGTCTCGACCAGGTCAGGGAATCCCTCCTTGAAGACGCGGACCGCGCCTTGGAGCGACTCCGGTCCGGTGAAGGGGACGTTGAAGAACTTGGCCGGCGGATGGTCGACGTAGTCGCGCGCCACGAACTCGACGACGCTCGGAGATCACCGGTGGTAAAGGCGTGCGAGATGCTTGCTGGCCACCGCCTTGTTGCGAGCGATCCTGTCCGGGTCTGCGGATCGGCCATCGGCGCTGAAGGGCGGGGATGGAGATCCGACGTGTCGGCGTGCGGCAGGACCGCGTCCGGCGGCAGTGCCCCGATCTGGCCGAGGAGCGCGACTAGGTCGGGCATCCCCCAGTGCTCGGTGATCTTGCCGTCGCGGACGCGGAAGATGCCTTTGGAGCCCCACACGGCATGGCGACCGGAGGGCGGGAAGCCCATGAAGGGGCCATCCTGCGTTCCCTGTCCGGTCACCCGGGTCGCCACGAGGTCACCCTCGCCGACCATGTCGTCGATGACGAAATGGACGTCCGGAAAGGCGGTGCGGAACATCTCGAACACGGCCCGGACACCGCCCAGGCCGCCGGGAGCACCCGGAGGCGCACTGTGGTCCACATAGTCGGGGGTGTACAGCTCGGGGATGAGGTCGTACTGGCCGTTGTTGATCACCTGCTCGACGAACCGCCGGTACAAGGCTTTGCTCTCTTCCACGGACATCTCGGGCCCTCCTCTCACATCGTCGGGTCGTGACCGTTCGAGTCCGGGGCCGACTCAGCCCTGCTCCGAGGTCACCGGCGCGACGCCGCCGATCGTCGTCATCAGGCCGAGCATGTCCAGCTCGCCCCAGCCCTCGACGACCTTGCCGTCCACGACACGATCGATCCCGATGGTCCCGACGCTGACGGCCTTGCCGGTCGCCGGGACGCCCATGAACTCACCCAGGTGCGTGCCCACCCAGGTCAGGCGAACGCAGACCTTGTCGCCGACGGCGAAGATGTCGTCGACCCGCTGGACGGCATCGGGGAAGCCGGTCCGCCATGCTCGGATCAGCCCCTTGAGCCCTTCGATGCCGGGCTCGACGACCTGGCCGCCGGCGCCGTGGACCTTGAAGTTCGGGTGGATGAGCTCATCGGCGACCTCGACGTTGCCCTGGGTCCAGCCCTCGTCGCACCAGCGTCGGATGACGTCCATGGCCGCCTGTTCCTCAGCCGTGAAGTACTCGTGGCCGTGTCGCCTCCGTCATCGTCGCGTCGTCCTCCTGGTCCTGAGGCCGCCCGACAAACCGTGGTCCTCGGCTATGCCTTCCACTTGTCCTCAGCGGTCGCGTCACCCTCCGGAGAGGCGCCCGACTTGGCGGCTTCAGCCTGGGCATTGGCGATGGCATTGGCCATGATCTCGTTGGCCTTGGCATGGAGGCCGCGGTAGTCGGGACCGATCAGGTATGCGAGGTCGGGCATCGGCTTGCCGGCGATCGACCACTCCATCTGCGGAGTCTCCTGGATCAGGCAGTAGGTGTACGGTCGGACGACGTCGCCGACGACCGACACGAAGGTGTCCGTCATCTTCTGCATGAGCTCACGCTTCTGCTCGTCGTTGGCCACGACGTCCTTGATGAACTGGATCGTGATGATGGGCATCTCAGGACTCCTTGCTGATCTGTGCTGCCTATTGGGTGTCGCCGACGACCGGCGCCCGCGACCAGAACTGGTCGTACTCGGTCGTGCCGTCACCGAAGATGGCGCCGCGACCGGCGATGACCTTGCCGTCGCGCCAGCGGAGGACATGCACCACTTCGATATCCATCGACTTGTCGCTGTCGGCGCGCTTGCCCTTGTTGCGGGTGATGTCCGCCGACCAGTCCTCGGTCACGATGACCGAGATGGTCTCCATGTTGAAGCTGTTGCCCGAGAGCGCCCCGACCTGGCCCATGAAACCGAGGAACTCGTCGAGGCGTGTGATACCAGCCCGAGAGCTGGTTGTGACCCGGGACCTGCCAGACCATGTCCTCGGCCCAGAACTCGCCGATGAGGTTCTTGTCGCCCGTGGCCAGCGCCTTGTATGCGCTCTTGACCCGGTCGGCCGTGATATCCGCCATCCTTCGACGTCCTCCCTTCGACCCCGCGGGGCTCAAGCCAGCCGATCCGGGATCGACCTTCAGGTTGTACATCGCCCAGAAGTAGCGGTCCACGCCGTGCTGGTCACCCGTGTAGACCTGGACCTCGGCGATGCGACCGTCCTTGACTCGGTAGTAGCTGCAGGTCGGGAAGATGATCTCCTCGCCGTCGGTGAACTTGCCGTGACCGGTGTGGCGCTCCACGACGCCGTCTTCGCCCATCGTGCCGAAGTGATGTTGTCGACGGCGATGCCGGTCTGCATGAGCGCGCCGAAGAAGGCGATGACCTCGTCCGGGCCCTTCTTGATGCCCGACAGCGGGTGGTGTCCGGGCAGGTTCCAGGTGATGTCCTTGGCGAAGACGTCGGTCTTGAGCGTCGCCATGTCGCCCTTGGCGAAGCACTCGTACATCTTGTTGACGAGGGCCATGGCAGGGTGGGCGATGCGTCTGCCATCTCAAGTCCTCCGCTCGATGTGCTCACTTGACGCTGGGGTCGGGACCGATCGATCGGGTCAGGGTCTTCGTGCGATGTGCGGCGGCATCTCCTCCCGTGTGGGCTCTCCCGGATCGAGGCGCCCTACAGGGACGCGGATCCCTCCATGAGGTCCAGCCCGTCGACGACGTAACGGATGATGACCGGACGCTGGCCGTCCTCCGCGGGCGGACCGTCCAGGTCTGTCGGGCGTCCATGCCCAGCCACTTGCTGTTCGGCTCGGGTGGGTTCCAGACCTTGGCCTGCCAGTTCACGACGACCTTCACCTCGGCCTCCTCGCCTCGGTGGGTCACATCCACGGTCTTCACCGTATGGACCTCGTCGAAGAAGATGCGGGTGACGCGGTCATACCAGCCCTTGAACCCGTCGATGCCATACGTCGGGCCCTCCGGCCAGAGCATCTCGAGCCCATCGGCCGCGACGATCGGGACGAGCTCCTCGAACGGGGCGTGGACGTCCAGCTTGCGGTACCAGTCCTCGGCCAATCGCCGGATCGCCTCGTCATTCAGCGCGTCGGTCACCATCGGTCAGTCTCCTTGCGGGTTCCCGCGCATCGTCAGCTCCCTCCTGCGACGTCACGATTGTCCGGCCCGCAGGTGCTTGGCGTGCGCCACGTCGTGCGCGACCTCGTTGCTCACGACGAGGTCGATGAGGAACGGGCCGTCGTGGGCGAACGCGGCGTCGAGCGCGGGCCCGACCTCGTCCGCGGCTCGACCCGGGCGGCCCTGACCCCCATCGACTCGGCCAGCCGATCGAATCGGATGGACCGGGTCCGCAGGTCGAAGGAGGCGGGAAAGCACCCTCCGGCAGGCCCTGGTCTCTTCCAGTATTGCAGGATGTTCAGCTTGAGCAGCATGTAGCGCGTTGTTGCAGATGACGAACTTCGCGCCGATGCGTGGTGCGCCGCCGTCCACAGCGCCTGGATGGTGTACATGCTGCCGCCGTCGCCGGTGAAGCCGATCGACCGTCTTGTCCGGGTGCGCGAGCTTGAGCGCCGAGCGCGCCGGGGATGCCGACGCCGAGCGAGCCGCCGCGCGTCTGGAAGAAGTGATCCGGCAGCATCGGCGGCAGGTAGCGCGTCGACGTCCGGCGAGGTCGTCAGCGCCTCGTCGAAGATCATCGACGTCTCCGGGCAGTGCTTCGCCAGCTCCTCCATGAAGCGCGAGGCGTGCAGCGGCACTGCGTCGCGCGCCGCGCGGTCCTGGTCGCGCTGCTGCGGCTGCGCGGCTCGTTGGCGCTGCGGCCGGCGAGCTCGACGTCGCGTGCGGCCGCCTGCTTCTGGCTGTCGCTGGCGGCTCGCCATCGAGCGTCCGCCAGCGCCGCCGAGCGTCAGCTTCGGGTCGCTCACCAGCCCCAGATCGACCGGGAAGTTCTTGCCGATCTCGTAGGCGTTGAGGTCGATGTGGATGACTGCGCGCCCGCGTCGAAGACGTCTTCAAGATCCGGGAACACTTCGGGGAAGACGTACGTGCCGCACGATCAGAACCGCGTCGCGCTGCTGTCGTCACCTGCTGCTGGCCGCCGAACATGTGCCCGAGCATGCCCCGTCAGAGCGGGTGGGTGAAGCTCATGTTGACTTCGGAGGCAGTTCGCGCCCCACACCTCCGCGCCGAGCAGTCTCGGCGACGCGCGTCAGTTCGGCCTGCGCGCCGCGAGAACGCGATGCCGTCGCCCATGATGATCATCGGGCTGGGCGCCCGCCAGCAGAGCGGCGCCTCGCCGCGACCAGTCCGTCGCCGGCGCGACGCGCGTCTTCGGGATCGAAGGTCGGCGACGATCGGCTCGTCGTTGTCGGCGTCGAGCACGTCCGCCGGGAGCGCACACGAAGACCGGACCCATCGGCGGCGTCGCGGCGATCTTGATCGCGCGGCGCAGCACCCGCAGCAGCGAGCGCGGGTCGACCACGCGGGTCGCCCACTTCGTCACCGGCTTCGCCATCGCCACCAGGTCGGCCGCCATCTGCGCGTCCATCGCGTCGTAGCGGATGCCGGCCTCGCCGGCGATGACCACCAGCGGCGCGTGGCCGCGCATCGCCTGGTACATCATGCCGATGCCGTTGCCGAGCCCGACGCCGCTGTGAAGCTGCACGACCGTCGGGCGCTTGGTCGCACGGGCATAGCCGTCCGCCATCGCCACGGCAATCGTCTCCTGCAGCGTCAGGATGTACCTGAACTCCGGGTAGTCTGCCAGCGCGTCGAGGAAGCCCTGCTCGACCGTGCCGGGGTTGCCGAACATGTAGTGGATGTCGTCGGCGAGGAGCTGCTCGATGATCGCGAAGCGGCCGGTGCGGCGTCATGGGTCCGGCGTCATCCGGGGGCTCGACCCGTCGGCCTCGGCGTGGCCGCGCTACCAGCCGTACCGGGTGAGCCCGTTCTCGAGGACCTCGACCATCTTCTCGCCGGTCAGGTACGAGTCCGGCGTCGAGCGGCCGGTGATGAAGGGATAGTCGACGATGACCGACGGTCTCGTGGCCGAAGTTGCCGTGATACGCACCGCCGGGCTGGGTCGCGTCGCGGAGGATGTACTCGAGCGGGTAGGGCGGCGGGCCCATGTCGAAGTTCGGTGCCCATGAAGCCGGTGCCGTACTTGTAGTCGTACTCGATGCAGTGCCCGGTGACGTGCTTGCCCGAGATGATGCTCTTGCGGTCTTCCCAGTTGCGGGCGAAGGCGAGGCAGGTCACGCCGTAGCACTCGGCGCCGATCGGCTCGTTGGCCCGGTAGAAGCCGAGGATGAGCGCGTGCAGGCGCTCGTTGTTCACGAGGTCGACGATGGGCCCGGAGCCTCCGACGATGAGGAGGGCGTCGTACTTGTCGACGAAGGCCTTCACCTCGTTGTCGACCGTCTTGTAGTACGCCTCCATCTTGCGGAGGAAGCTCTCCTCGCTGTGATAGGGGCGATCGGGCATGATCTCGCTGAGGTTCAGCGGCTTGTCGAGCCGCGGCGAGGTGTCGATGGCCTTGACCTTCTCGGCGACCTCTGCCGTCGTGACCGATCGTGCCGAGCGGCGGGTCGACGTAGACCGGGTCCATGCTCACCGTGATGGCCACCGGACGCTTGCCGGTCGGCGTCATGAAGTCGACCTCGTAGCCGGCCTCGTCGAACGTCTCGAGCGGGCCGATGAGCTCCTCGCCCCAGTAGCCGTACTCGGACAGCACGATGAGGATCCGCTTCGCCCGACTTTCCTGCCACGTCCCGACCTCCCTGCCTGCGCTGGATGGACCCGGCGTCCGCGCACGATCCACCGCCGGGGATGCCTCCGCCGCGCCCCCCTCGGCCGAGAGCGAGACTGTAGCAACGTCCCGTCCCTGACGCCACCCCTGAGTCTGGCTAGGGACCCGGTACGGATCGGGCTCGTGCGGGATAGGTCCCGCGACTCGGCGTCAGCCGCTCCTCGGCGCTCGGCCGCCGGCGCGGCCTCGACCTGCGTCAGCGTCGGCCGCCGCAGCTCGAGCGTGCAGGTCGTCGAGCACGGCCAGGTCGCGCGCGAAGCCGCTCGAGCCGCTCGCGCCGCTCCACGGCTGCCCTGCTCGCCGGCCTGCTCGAGCGCCTCCATGGCCTCCGCGTTCGTGCGCTGCAGCTGCCGGATGCGCTCCGCGAAGCGCTCGCGCATCTGCCGCTGGAGGTCCCCGAGCAGGGTCGCCGAGCCGGCCCTCGACCTCGAACTGGACGTCCTCGATGAAGCCCGAGACGAAGGCGCGCGCCTGCTGCCGGCGGTCGGCGAGCTGCCGGCGCCGCTCGTCCACGACCTGCTTGCCTCCGAAGAGCAGGGCCACGCCGAGCGCGGCAGGTCCCACGATGGCCGCCCCGGCGAGCGTCCCGAGCATGCCCAGCATCTCGACGCCGACGACGGCACCGCCGAGCAGGCCCATCGTGGCCAGGAAGCCGGTCTGCGTCCGGCCGCCGAACTCGGGACCGCCGCGCCAGGCCTCCGTGACGTCGTAGCGGATCGGCGAGGTGGCCTGCTCGAAGCCCTCGTCGGTGTCGGAGAGCAGCTCGGCGATGGTGTGCTGGATGGTCACGGCGCCATCCGTGGTCGCCAGGAAGGCCGACCGGACGAGGGTGGCCGTCTCGCTCTGGAGCCGCTGGCCGAGCTCGCTCCATGGCGCGAGGGGTCGATGTGCTCGATCTCGTCGTGGGTCTCGCGGACGAGCTGTCGGAGGCTCGTCTGGAAGGCGAAGACGGTCTGTGATCGCAGCGCGGCGAACTCGTCGTCGAGACGGGTCGACCAGCGCGCATCGGCGTCGGCGAGCGCGGCCAGCCGCGTCTGCACCGCTCGCTGCTGGGTCGCCAGCTCGTCGGCATGGTCGGGTCGTTCGAGCGCCATGCAGCTCCGTCTCGACGGGCTCACGGAGCTGCTCGATGGCCGGCACGGCCTCGGCGAGGGCGAAGGCCACGGCCGAGGTGCGGGCGCCGCCGGTGGCCTGGCTGGCGATGGCCTCGTGGAGGCTCGGCAGGCCGCTCTCGATGGCCAGCGTCTCGTCCCCCAGCCGCTCGGCGATGCCGTGCAGCACCGAGCTCACCGGGATGGCCACGAGGTCGATGCCCGCCGCCTTGAGGTGACCGGCGTCGAGCTCGACGATGCGCCGCCAGGCGGGGTGCATGTCGACCTTGGTGATGACCAGGATGATGGGCGGACCTGCGTCCTGGGCGCGCGCCAGGAACTCCAGCTCGGGCGCCGACAGCTCGGCGGAGGCGTCGGTGACGAAGACGAGGGCATCGGCGCTGGGCAGGAAGGCGAGGGTCGCGATGGCGTGTGCCGCGTTCAGACCGCCGACGCCGGGGGTGTCGACGAGGGCGATGCCGCGGGCCAGGAGCGGATGTGGCAGGCCGATCTCGACCATCTCCACGCCGCGGCGGGCTGTCCGCCTGGTCGTGCTCCAGCAGCCACTGGGCAGCGTCCGCCGCTGGGACGGTCTCGAGCAGGAGCTTGCCGTCCACGCGGCGCCGCACCGTGACGCCCGGCTCGTCCTGGTGACGCACGACGGTGACCGCGGCCGTCGAGAGGTCATCGTCCACGGGGCAGACGTCCTGGCCCAGGAGTGCGTTGATGAGCGCGCTCTTGCCCTTCTTGAACTCGCCCACGACGCAGATGAGCATCTCCGTCCGCGCCACGCGCCAGGCGGCCTCGTCGAGGCGGGCCATGAGGTCGGTGCGTCCCTGCTCCTCGGCCACGCTTCCGCAGCGCATCGATGATCTCGTCGATGCCGGCGATGTCGGCGTCTGGCCGGGCTGCCGCGTCCGCGCGTCAGCTCCTGGACGGTGTCGGTTCCGGCCATGCGGTCCCCAGGGTGCGACCGTGGACGCGGAGGAGTGTAGCCGGGCCGTCGCGCCGGGACCGGCTGCACGCTAGACTCGGGCATCCGTGTCCGGGCGACGCCGCAGGCGCGCGCGGCCGTCCACGAGGGCACGAATGGCATATTCGCTCGGGATCGACCTCGGCACGACCTACTCCGCGGCCGCGACCATGCGCGGGGAGCGCCTCGAGATCTTCCAGCTCGGTGAGCGTGCCGCGACCATCCCGTCGGTCGTCGTGCTGCGTGCGGATGGCGAGGTCCTGACCGGGGACGCGGCCGAGCGCCGCGCGCTCTCCGAGCCGACTCGGACGGCACGCGAGTTCAAGCGTCGCCTCGGCGATCCGACGCCCATCATCCTGGGCGGCACGCCCTACGGCGCCGAGGCGCTCCAGGCGCATCTCCTGGCCGCCATCTACGCCAAGGTGACCGAGCAGTCCGGCGGCGCGCCGACGGCCACGGTGCTCTGCCACCCCGCCAGCTACGGCGCCTACAAGCTCGACCTGCTCCGCCAGGCCGTCCGCCTGGCGGACATCGGCGAGGTCTCTCTGCTCGCGGAGCCCGAGGCCGCGGTCCTCCACTACGCGACCCAGGAGCGCGTCCCGACCGGCGCCAACATCGCCGTCTACGACTTCGGCGGCGGCACCTTCGACGCCACGGTCATGCGCACGTCGGAGGAGGGCTTCGAGCTCCTCGGTCGGCCGGAGGGCATGGAGCGCCTGGGCGGCATCGACTTCGACGAGGCGCTCTTCCGGCATGTCCTGGACTCCGTGCGGGCCGCCGGGGTCGAGCTGGACCCGAGCGACCCGGCCATGGTCGCGGCGGTCGCGCGGCTGCGCGAGGAGTGTCGCCGCGCCAAGGAGGCGCTCTCCGCCGACACGGACGCGACGATCCAGGTCTACCTGCCGGTCGTCCAGACGGATGTGCGTGTCACGCGCGTCGAGTTCGAGTCCATGATCCAGCCGCGCATCCGCGAGACCATCCAGGCCCTGGGGCGCGCGGTGCGCAGCGCCGGCCTCGAGTTCGATGACCTCGATCGCGTCCTCCTCGTGGGTGGCAGCTCCAGGATCCCGCTCGTCGGCGAGATGGTGCGCGAGGCCACGGGTCGACCCAACGCCGTGGACGCGCATCCGAAGCACGCCATGGCCCTCGGTGCCGCCTACTTCGCCGCCGGGGCGGTCGAAGCGGGGACGTGCCGGCCGCTCGAGCCGCCGGCCCGATCGTCATCGGGTCGGGGCGATGGCTGCATCGCCGCCGGCGCGTGGCGCCGGATCGAGTGACACGGTCGCGTCGGATGGTGGCGAAGCTGCCACCCGCGCCGCCGGGAGGTCCCGTCGCGGCCAGGGCTCACGCCGTGCCGGACCGCCACCCTCGGGTCGACGGACCCCGCTCATCGCCGCCGCTGTCGTCGGCGTCCTCATCCTGGGAGCCGTCGGCGTCGGTGCGCTCGGCCTGCTCGGCTCAGGCGGCGGCGCTCCCGGGGAGAGCCCGGCCGCGTCCGCGAGCCCCGCTGCCACCGACCGGGGCTTCATCGACGCGACCCTGCCACCGCTCGTGGAGACCCCCGAGCCGACGGTCGAGCCCACGGTCGCGCCGACGCCCGAGCCCACCGCCGCGAGCCGACTCCCGATCGCCGACGCCCGAGCCCACGCCGGCGCCGACGCCCGAGCCGCCCGACGCCCGAGCCGACCGCCGCGCCGACCCCAGCGCCGACGCCCGAGCCCACGCCGACGCCCGACGCCCGAGCCCACGCCCGCGCCGACGCCCGAGCCCACACCGCCCCGACGCCCGAGCCGACCCCGCGCCGACGCCCGAGCCGACGCCGCGCCGACGCCCGAGCCCACGCCGACGCCCGACGCCCGAGCCCACGCCCGCGCCGACGCCCGAGCCCACGCCGACGCCCGACGCCCGAGCCCACGCCAGCGCCGACGCCCGAGCCCACCGCCGACGCCGACGCCCGAGCCGACGCCATCGCCCGACGCCGGCACCGCCCGACGCCCGAGCCCACGCCCGCCCCGACGCCCGAGCCGACCGCCGCCCCGACGCCCGAGCCGACCATCGGCCCACGCCGCGCCGACGCCCGACGCCCGCCCCGACACCCGACGCCGACGCTCAGCCCCGACGCCCGACCCCGACGGCCCCGCGCCGACCCCGCGCCCGACACCCGAGCCCACTCCGCCGCCCACGGCCGCGCCCACCCCTTCGGCGACTCCCATCCTCAGCCCATCACCGTCCCCACTGCCGGCGCCCTCGCCCACGCTGGTGCCGCCCCCGCTCGGCGGACCCATCTCGCACGCCCCCTGGCAGCTGACGGGGTATCTCGACGCCGACGGGAACCTCGCCGCCGTTCCGCCCGAGGTCTTCGCGCACGCCTTCTTCCATCTTGAGAGCGAGGGTGCGCCCACCACGATGAGCGGACCGGTCGAGGGCTCCACCGGCTGTGCTCCCTTCGAGGCCCAGGTCGCCGTCGACGGCACCGAGCTCTTCGTCCGTGGCCTGACCGTGAGCATGGCGACGTGCGAGTCGCCGGCCGCCGAGGTGCACACGGCGATGCTGGAGCAGATGGCCGATGCTGCCGCCTTCACGGCGACCACCGATGACCTGACGCTCTACGGTTTCGATGGCATGCCGCTCCTCACCTTCGTGGCGGTCCCCGAGGAAGCCGGACCCACGCCCACGCCGGCCGGCCGGCAGGCTCGCATCACCGACATCAGGGTCCGCAACGGTCAGCTACGTCGTGGACTACGAGGTCTTCGGCTATCGCCAGCAACTGCCCGGACGTCACGTGCACTTCTTCTTCGACACGGTCCCCCAGCGCGAGGCCGGCGTGCCCGGCGGCGGCCCCTGGATCATCTACGGGGGACCGTCGCCGTTCACCGGCTACGCCGTGGCCGACCGTCCGGCCAGCGCCACCCAGATGTGCATCCTCGTCGCCAATCCCGACCACTCGGTCATTCGAGGCACCGGCAACTGCGTGGACCTGCCGCGCTAGGCTGAGCGAGCCAGCTGACGTCCGCGGCGGCTGACGAAGGGAGGCTCATGAGCGAGGACCTGGCCAGCGCCATCCGCCGACTCGCCGATGCGGCGCTGACGCTGGCGCGCGGTTCGGAGCTGGAAGACGAGGCCCGTGCAGGTCATCCGTCGCTTCGACGAGCCCCTCCGGGTGGCCATCGCGGGCCGGACGAAGGCCGGCAAGTCGACCCTTCTCAACGCCCTCGTCGGCGAGCGGCTCGCCGCGACGGACGCCGGCGAGTGCACGCGCATCGTGACCTGGTACCGCTACGCGCTCGGATACCGCGTGTCTGCCGAGTCTTCGCGACGCAGGCAAGCGCGATCTGACCTTCCGCCGCCAGCAGGGTGAGCTCGAGATCGAGCTCGGGGACCTCGAGCCCGAGGGCATCGACCGCATCGACGTGGGCTGGCCATCGCAGAAGCTCGTGGCCGTCACGCTCATCGACACGCCAGGACTCGGCTCGACCGACCAGGCGACCTCGGAGCGCACGACGGAGGCGCTGCTCGAGGACGGCCTCGAGGGCCCCGGTGAGGCCGATGCCGTCATCTACCTGATGCGCCACCTGCATCGCTCGGACGCGCAGTTCCTCGAGGCCTTCACGCGACCGGTCGATCTCCCAGGCCTCGCCCATCAACGCCATCGTCGTCCTCTCCCGGGCCGACGAGATCGGGGCCGCCCGCCCGGATGCCCTGGACTCCGCGACGGGCCGTGGCCGCGCGCTACGCATCCGACCCTCGGGTGAAGGAGCTGGCCTCGGGTGTCGTCCCCGTCGCCGGGCTGCTGGCCGAGACCGGCGCCACCCTTCGCGAGCAGGAGTTCGCCTGGCTGCGAGACCTGGCGAACGCTCGATGCCGAACGCCGCGAGGCGCTGCTGCGCTCGGTCGACCGCTTCCGCGACGCGGACCTCCATCCCGCACGGCTGGGAGATCCGCGAGGAGCTCCTGCGGCGCTTCGGGCTCTACGGCCTGCGCACATCGATCGCCCTCATCGTGGACGGACAGACGCGCAACGCCACCGAGCTTTCCTCGGCCCTGCTCGCACTCTCGGGCATCCGCGACCTGCAGCGGCAGCTCAGCGAGCGCTACACGGCCCGGGCCCAGGCTCTGAAGGCACGCACCGCGCTGGCCGGCCTGCGCTCGATCGCCGACCGGCTCGAACAGCAGGGCGTCGCAGAGGCAGCGGACCTCGTGGCGGACATCGAGCGCGTGGCGTCCGCCTCCCACGAGATCGACCAGCTGCGTCTCGCTCACCTCGTGCTCACCGGGCTCGTCAAGGTCAGCCGCCGACGAGCGGGCGGAGATCGAACGCCTGAGCAGCCCCGGATCGCTCGCCGAGCAGGCGGGCCTGATGGACGATGCCGAGCCCGGACGAGACCCGCGCGGCCGCCCTCCAGGGCGTGGAGCGCTGGCGGGCAAGGATGGGCGACCCCTTCAGCGACCGACGGACCGTCGAGGCGGCCGAGATCATCTGCCGCGCCTATGAGGGCATCTACTCACGGGCCGGATGACCCGCTTGCGACGGGCGCGCATACTACGCGCCACGGTATCGGCTTGGCTCTTCATGGTCGGGAGGGTGAGCGAGCATGGATACTGCGACGTTCTACGCGACGGCGTCGGCCCTGTCGTTCACCCTGCTCGGGTTCTGGTGGGTCGTCGTCGAGTTCAAGCACGAGGAGATGACGGTCGACCCGGCGCGTCGGCGGCTCTCGTTCGTCGTCTCCCTCCACTTCATCCTGCCGGGGCTCATGTCGCTCGCGGCGCTGCTCACGGGCGAGCTGCCGCTCGTCTGGAGGCTGACCTTCGGGACGGCCGGCGTGGTGGGCATGGTGGCCTCCGTCATGGGCGCTCGCGGAGCCGGCACGTCGGCGGGCGTCGATGTCCTCCATCGGCCGGTGGATGTGGCTCGGGCTGCCGCTCTACGCGGTCATCACGATGGTCGCCCTGCGGCCGGACCTGGTGCGCTCCCGGCTGGCCCTCGAGCCGCTCCAGATCGAGGGCTCGATCATGACCCTCCTCGTCCTGCTCGGCATCAGCTTCGCCTGGGTGCTGTTCACGGAGCCGGTGGCGCATGACCAGGTCGAGGGCTGACCGTCGGCCGCAGGGCCGCATGTCCCGTGCCGGTGACCCATGAAAGCGCTCTGCACGCGTGCGACTGACGCGCCATCCGCGCATGCTCCAGGTCGACGCGCGAGCCTGGGTCGCGCAGGCATCGGCCCGTGCAGGCCGTCCGGTCGGGCTCGCCGAGATCGCCCGGGATGACCTCGAGCCCATCATCGACCTCGGCTTCGACCTGCGTCTGGCTGACCTCGAGCTGGCGGATCGGACCGCAGAGCCGGCGCATCTGGCGGGCCACGCCCTGGGTCCGGGAGCAGCGAGAGGCCCTCGTGCCCGACGGCTCGGACGAGGACATCATCGGCTGGCCTGACGCCATCGCCGACTACGCGCCGTCGCGGAGCATCGGCGGCGAGGACGGCCTCCGCGCACTGCGCAGCCGGCTCGCGGAGGCGGGCATCGGGCTCATCCTCGACTTCGTCCCGAACCACACCGCGACCGACCATCCCTGGGTGCGCCAGCATCCCGAGCGCTACGTCCGGGCCACCGATGAGCAGCGCGCGGCTGACCCCGACGCCTACTTCGAGGTCAGGTCCGAAGGCCGCCACTGGATCGCCCACGGACGCGACCCGAACTTCCCGCCCTGGCGCGACACGGCGCAGCTCGACCATCGCCGGGCGGACCTGCGCCGGGCCATGATCGGGAAGCTCAAGGACGTGGCCACGCTGTGCGACGGCGTCGTCTGCCGGATGGCCATGCTCGTCCTGGACGATGTCTTCCGCGCCACGTGGGCCGAGCGCGTCCATCGCCCCGACGGACGCCGAGGACACGCTCCAGTCGGGCGAGTTCTGGTGGCACGCCGGGACCGAGGTGCGCAACGCCTACCCGGAGTTCCTGCTCATCGGCGAGGCCTACTGGGGCTCCGAGTGGCGGTTGCAGCGGCTCGGCTTCGACTACACGTTCGACCAGCCTCTGCTCGGGCGGCTCGTGGCCGGACGACGCACCCTCGGTGCTCGCCCATCTGCGGGCCGACGAGGAGTACCAGCGCCGTTCCGTGCGCTACCTGGAGCACCGAGGCGAGACCCCCATCGCCGCGCGAGTGGTGAGGCACAGCACCGCGCCCTGGCGCTCACGGTCGCGACGGCGCCGGGGATGCTCCTCCTCACCGACGGCCAGCTGCAGGGGGCACGGAGCGGGGTGGCCCGGCAGATCGGTCGGTACCCGGCCGAGCCGGCCGACGAGGCCGTCCGCGACCTCTACGCGCGGCTCATGCGGGCCACCGAGGACGAGGTCTTCCGCCTCGGGCATGCCATCCGCATCGAGCCCCAGTCCGCCTGGCCGGGCAACGCGACCCACGAGGGCATGCTGGTGAGGCTGTGGGTCGGCCCGCATCGGCACTTCCGCCTGGCCGTCGCGAACCTGGCCCCCTATCAGGCGCAGGCCTATGTCCCGCTGCACGTGCCGGAGCTCGCCGGGATGGAGATCCATCTCGACGACCAGATCGGCCCCGACAGCTACGTCCGCGACGGGGACGACCTGCTCACCCGGGGGCTGTACCTCGACATGCCCGCGTACGGCTGCCACCTCTTCCGGATCAGCCGTGCCTCCCCGGCGCGCACGCGTGGTCGGCCACGGGTCCGACCGCGGAGCCGCTGACGGGATGTCGGCCGCCCAGACATCGCTCGCCGAGCCGGTCGCGACCGGCGCCAGTCCCGCATCGGAGGGCTCCCCGTGACCGGTTTCGAGACCGCCAGGACCGTCCGCTACACGGGTCAGGACCCCGACGAGGTCCGACGCGCCTTCGCCGCGGACAGCGAGCGGGCCCTCGCCGCCGGATACGTCATCACCCGGTCGCGGTGGGACACGCTCAGCGGGACCGCCGGCACTCGTGGTCGACTACCTGCACGCCTCGATGGACCGACCCGCCGGCGCCGCGTGGCTCGCGGTGGCGCAGCGACGGCCGCGCCGCGAGCGTCCGGTCGCGGTGGGCTCGGCGAGGCCCTGCTCATCGCCGGGCGTCATCCTCGCGGTCATCGTCGCGCTCGCGGTGACGATCCCGAGCGCTCCTCCCGCCGCAGCGCCGACTCCGGCTCCAGCCGCCGTGGTCGTCGAGTCGCCAGCCGCCCGCGGCATCCGTAGCGGCCGAGTCGCCCTCGGCCGTCGACCCGGTCGCGTCGCCGGCGTAGCGTCGTCAGCCGATCAGCGTCGGCAGGGCGCCCCGGATGCTGCCCGGATGGAATCGGATGCGCCCGAGTCCCAGCGCGGCCTCCAGCTCGTCAGGGGTAGAGCGCACAAGACCGCCGCTCGCATCGAGCGCGCATCGACCGGCCGAATCGGGCGGAAGCAGGGCGACCACCTCGTGGGCGGTCTCCAGGATCCGATGCCAGGCGCGCCCAAGCTCGGCGGCGTCGGGCCTGTCGCCCACGAAATCGAGCTGCGCCACCTCCACCGCGGAGTAGCGGCCTGCCCTGCCGGCCGCTTCCAGGATGGCGACGGGACCGAAGCCCGGGTCCTTGCCGGACGCGGCCCAGGCGAGGTACCCGAGTGGCTGGATCCGCTCGTCGCTCGCGATCACATCGACCCAGTCGCGGACCTCGAGGCGGCCTACCAGGGCCAGCACCTTGTTCGTGGCGAGGTCGAACGGGTGAAGGGTCAGACCGAGCTCCGCGTGCTGCTGGAGGGGAAAGAACCGGAAGGCGCTGTCACGTGTCCATTCGAGCCGCGCCCGGTCGGCACCGTCCTCCACCTCCGCTTCCACCAGGCCACCACGCTCGCGGAGCACGTGGACCGCGTATCCGTTCGTCTCCAGGAGCGCGCGGTCCGCGGCCCAACTCGCCTCCAGCGCCTCGGTCGTGTCGTGGAAGAGGTCGATGTCGCGCGAGAGCCGTCCGGATGCCATGGCCTCGTTGAGCGCGGCACCGCCCGCGACGTAGCTCTCGCCAGAGGCGATGCGGTTCGCCGCTAGCAGTCGGCAGATGCGTCGCTGGAGGTCTGTGAGAGCCATCGTCTCAGGGTGGCGGCCTTCCGGAACGACTCGAGGTCGCCGCGCTGCTCGATCCAGCGGAGCACGCGGATCCGCTCGGCGGTGGTGGTCGGACGGTAGTCGGGTCGCAGGAACCAGAGGCTTGCGATGCGATGCTGCTCCACCAGCCGGTCGACCTCGGCGACGATCGACATCGTCATCCGGTCTTGTCGCATCCATCTCGGGATCGATGATACGGCCCCCGAGGGGCTGTACGGCGGATGGGCCGGGCGCACGATGCCGGGCGATCGCTGACAGGTTCCCGCGGCTGACGAGCGGTACAGTCTCGTCGGCGGTCCCGGCCGAAGTGGCGGAATGGCAGACGCGGCGGTCTTAAACACCGCTGGGGGCAACCCCGTGCGAGTTCGAATCTCGCCTTCGGCACCACCCGACCCGCCTCAACGCACGCATCGCGCTCCCTTTCATGCGCGGGTCAGGGACATCCAATGTGGACACCGCCATCCGCCGTTCGTATCATCCCTCGACTCCGGCGGCACGCGAAGACGAGGGGGTCGATCATGCGCAGGCTGTTGACCGCTGGTATGGCCATCGTGGTGTGCCTCATGCTCGGCGGGGCGTTCGCCACGGCCCAGCCATCCCCGGACCCGTGGACGAGCGGGCAAGCCCGTGTCACCCGCGCGGAGGCGGTCGCGTTGGTACTCGCCTCGGACGAGCGGTTCATGGGTGTCCAGGACTTCGAGCATCTCCGGCGTCTGGCGGCGCGCGAGATGAGCTTCCTGCCGCTCCTCGGGTCGAGCTACTACCGGGTGCTGCCGACCATGACGACCGAGGAGCCGTACGAGGACATGATCATATGGCGGTACCCCGGCAACTGGCTCATCGAGGTCACGCTCGCGCAGGACTGCACGGAGCCGCTCGAGGAGACCGGACCATTGCCGGACCCGTGCGCGTGGCGGCACTCCTGGTTCTACCAGGTCCAGCCCGATGGCACGGTCTCGCTACTCTTCGACGAGGGCGACCCAGCACCGATGCTGCTTCCCGTCCAGTAGCTTCATCGCGCCGCTGAAGCGTGAACTGGGCCGTGACACCGCCTGATCGCGGAGATCGAACCTCCGCCCTCTTCGCGCCGCCATAACGGTTGTGGATGCGAACATGCATCGCACCTACGGAGGCTGTGAGACGTGCGAGCGGAGCTGGTGCACCAGGCGAAGCCGGGGGACCGAGAGGCCTTCGCCAGCGTGGCCGGCGGCTCGATAGCTACCTCGATTGCTACACAGAACCCACCTGCCCGCGACGGAGCCGCGACCGTCACGGCGTGCGCCGTACGTATCCTGCGCCGATGCGAGAGGTGGTGACGACCGAGCGCCTTCTGATGAGGGAGCTGGGACTCGACGAAATCGACGCACTCTTCGAGGTCTTGGGCGATCCCATCACGATGCGTCACTACCCCGCGCCGTTCGACCGCGACGGGGTCGCCGCCTGGATCGAGTGGGCGCGTCGGAGTTACCGGGAGAACGGATTCGGATCATGGGCCGTCGTCCGGCGCTCCGACGGGCGCTTCCTCGGCGACTGCGGACCCATGCTCCAGCCCATCGATGACCGGCTGATCCCTGAGGTCGGCTACCACATCGTGCCGACCGAGCAGGGCCGCGGCTACGCCACGGAGGCGGCGCGTGCCTGTGTCGGATGGGTCTTCGCGAACACGGGCTTCGGCATCGTGTGCTCGCTCGTGTCCCCGGAGAACGCGCCATCCCGCGCCGTGGCAGCGAAGGTCCACTCCGGGATGCGCGAGATCACGTGGGCCAAGACCGACAAGGAGACTTGCCTCTACTGGACGGAGCGCCCTCACTCGGCGGTCTGACACCGCGGATTCGACCGCTACGACCGATTCCGCGGCCCTTTCGAGAGCCGGCCGCCGATCACCGCCCCCTCGGCGAGGAGCCGGCGGCGCTGTTGGGTCAGGCGCGTACAGTGCACCGAGCCCGCGGCCTTTCTCTCCGGCCACGGTTCCTGCGAGGTAGAACGATGCGCGTGTACCGCCGACCCGCCCTTCTGGCAGGCCTGGTTCTGACTATCGCGCTGGCCGCCGGTGGCGGTCCAGCCACAGCCCAGGACGTTGACTGCGCCCGGGCCGTGTGGGCGCTTCCCATCGAGTCGTTCGACCTGCCCGAGGGTTGGTCGCTGTCCGAGCTCTCTCCATCGCCGACCGGCGGATGGCAGGGCAGCCTCGAGATCCAGGTCGGCAGAGGGCGACGCGGAAGACGAGGTCGCCACGACCGACCGGATATCGTTCGCCCTGGCCTGCATCCCGGACTCGCGGGTCTGGATGGACGTGGATGCTCGTGCTCGTGCCCTGTTCCCTGACAGGTACCGAGTCATCGGTGCCGTCGAGGTGGGCGACCTGAGCACCGCGTTTCGAGACACCGAGCGAGACGGGGGCAGCGCCCTGCAATGGGCGAACGACATGGTGGTCGGGACCGTGAGTGCCGACCACGCCGTGGACTGGTCCACCGTCGAGGACGTCGCCCTCGCGCTCGACACGATCCTGCCGTAGTGGCAGCTACTCGAGCACTTCCGCGACCGAAGCCACCGCCTCCCCGGCATCGGCACCACCGGTGATCAGGACGCGGCCATCCGCCAGGACGGTCGCGGCGGGCTGAGCCGACGTCAGCGCAGGCCGCGCACGAAGATGTCCCTCGCGTCGTTGTCGTCGTCGGGGACGAGGTTGCCGGCGTTCGAGGCGAAGGCCACCACGGAACCGTCGGCCGAGAGTGCCGTCGCGTAGCTGTTCCCGTCGGCCTGCTCGCCGCCACTGCTGACGCTCAGCCGCGTCGTGACGCCCTTCTTGCGGTCAAGCAGGAAGACGTCGGCCGACTCGTTCGTGTCGTCCGCCACGACGAAGCTGTCGCCGGTCACGAAGACCACGAAGCGCCCGTTCGCGGACATCGAGAGGTGGCTGCTGTCGTCCCGCAGCTCGTTGCCGGCCGTGTTGAGGTTGACCCGCGTCGTCTCGCCGGTCGTGAGGTCGTGGACGAAGACGTCCGACTCGAGGTTCGCATCGTCCGCGACGAGGGTGCCGGCGCTCGAGGTGAAGGCCACGATGCTGCCGTCGGCGGACAGGATGGGCTCGTACGAGGGCCCGTCGCCCTGGGAGCCATCGCTCGCCACGCTGACGCGGCGAGTCTGGCCCGTCTCGCGATCGTGCACGAAGGCGTCGCGCTGCCCGTTGGTGTCGTCCGCCACGAGGTTGGAGGCGATCGAGACGAAGGCCACGAAACGGCCGTCGGCGGAGATCGACGGCTCCTCGCTGGTGCCGTCGCCCTCGACGCCTTCACGACCCACGCTGACGCGCGTCGTCTCTCCGCTGCGTCAGGTCGTGGACGAACACGTCCGCGAGGCCGTTCGTGTCGTCGGCCACGAGGTCGTCGGCGAATGATGTGAAGGCCACGAGGCCGCCATCGGCGGAGATCGACGGCCAGGTGCTGACGCCGACCGCTTCCGAGCCATCGCTCGCCACGCTGACCCGTGTCGTCTCGCCGCGTCTGGCGATCGTGGACGAAGACGTCCTGCTGGCCGTTGGTGTCGTCCTCGACGAGGTTGCTGGCCGCCGACTCGAAGGCGACGAAGCGCCCGTCCGCGGAGATCGATGGCATGCCGCTCATGCCGTCAGCCTCGACGCCCCCGATGCCCAGGCTGACCCGCGTCGTCTCTCCGGTCGCGAGGTCGAAGACGAAGACGTCTTCCGTGCCGTTCGTGTCGTCCGGGACGAGCGTGGTGGCGTCCGAGGCGAAGGCGAAATGGAAGCCGTCCGCGGAGACGGCGGGCCAGTCGCTGTCACCGTCCCCCTCGACGTACTCCGTGCTCGTGCTCACGCGCACGGTCACCGGCTCCTCTGCCAGCACCGGCGAGGCGGCCATGGCGAGCGCCAGACGCGGCGGCGGCGACCGTCACCGCGGCGCGCCGGGTGACGTGATCGGTGGTCGCGCGGATCAGGCGGTGGGTCACGGGTGAACCTCCAGAACGTGGCAGTGGATGGCGTGACAAGTGGTCGTGGGCCTCCGACAGCGCGGGCTCACTCTGGGCGGGAGGTCCGCGAGTAGACGAGCACGGTCCGGTCGAACTCGAGGACGGTGACGCTCGTCCTGGTTGAAGCCTCGCGTGTGCACGCGAACGATGCCCTGACCCGGGCGCGACCTCGACTCGCGGACCTCCAGGACCTCCGACTCCGCGTAGAGCGTGTCACCCGCGAAGACCGGGGCGCTCAGCACGACGCTCTGCCAGCCCAGGTTGGCCACCGCGTTCCGGCTCACATCCTCGACGGACAGGCCGGTCACGATGGCGAGCGTCAGCGTGCTGACGACGAGAGGTCGCCCGAACTCGGTCCGCGAGGCGTAGTCAGCGTTGGAGTGGATGTCATGGCTGTTGTTGGTGAGCAGCGTGAACCAGGTGTTGTCGGCCTCGCTGATGGTCCGCCCATGGCTGTGTCGGTAGCGGTCCCCGACGTGGAAGTCCTCGAGGAAGCGCCCCTCCCAGCCAGGCACGAGCCGGCCCTCCTCGGTCATCCTGCGCCCTCCCAGTGGGCCGGCGCCAGACGTCGCGGCGGCACGGACAGAGCCTCGGCATCGGACAGCTCGGCCTCACCGATGACCCCCAGCGCGAGCGCACGCTGGGCATCGAAGCGCCCCATGGCCACCGCCTGTCGGAGCACCGCTCTGGCGTGGCGATCGGTGGCCCGGTCGGACATGATCCCCGCCGATCATCATGGCGCCCTTGCCGGCGCCATGGACGGACTCGCTGTAGGCCGCGAGCTTGGCGACCTCGCCCTCGAGCGGCATCGTCAGACATCCCGCATCGTAGGCCAGCAGCACGGCGAACAGCTGCGCCGGGTGACCGACCCACTTGCCGGTCATGCCCAGCTCGCGCGCTCGGACGGCGTCCCGGTAGACGAGGGCCATCCGCTCGAGGAAGCGCTCCCGGTTCGCGCGGCGTCCGAAGGCGCGGGTCGGCGACCGGGTAGGCCAGCGTCATGCCATCGATGGCGGGGACGCCGACGCCCGCGGCCACGTTGATGATGCGTGCGCGCGCCCAGTCGGCCGCGAGCGATGCTGGCTGCGATGGCCGGCAGGCCCAGGTCGGCGCTGTAGTCAGCCAGCCCGAAGATGAGCGCCACAGAGGCGGTCGGCGGCCGGATGGCGATGCGGTCGAGCTGACTGACCGACCATCCCGACTCGACGAGGTAGGCGGTGCGGATCGTGCCCGGCGGGATGCCCAGGGCCTGCTTCTGCCGCGGTCGAGCATGTCGTGGACGAGATCGACCTCCTCGGGATGATCGAGCTTGGGAAAGACGATGCCGTCGAGCGGCAAGGCGCGGCCGGGCCGCTCCGTTCGACGAGGCCGCCGAGCACGGCGAAGAGCTCGCGCGCGGTCGTGCCCAGGGCGAGCCCGGGTGGCCGATAGAAACGCAGGCTCGGCGGGTGCTGCGTCCGGCGACCGCGGCAGCGACAGCACCTCGACGGCATCAGCCCGGCCCTGGCCGCGGCCGCGTCGGTGAGCGCCAGCGCATCCTCGGCGTCGACCATCACCATGGGCGCGAGGCCGAGGTTGCGCGAGCAGGCGCTCGAGACCGTCGCCTCGTCGACGCCGAGCCGCTCGGCGAGCTCGGGCGCTCGACCCCGAGGCGTTCGATGATGCCGGGCCGTCGGGCGCCGTGCCAGCGGTCAGGGCCTTGAGCGCGATGTCTCGCTCGGCGGGCGTCGTGAGAGTGGGCCTGCTGGCGCCAGTAGCGCATGGGCAGCCGCGCCCGACGCGAGGCCAGCGCCACGCGGAGGACGGCCTGTCGCTCTTCCAGGGCCGCCGATGACGGTCTCGACGGGAGCCTGCAGGGACCGATGATAGCCCACGGGTGCCCGCCGACAAACGATTGCCGCCCTCCCTGGCTCGGGATTGACAATCGTTGCTTCAATCGACAGGGGCCTCGCGGTCGATGCTCGACGATCGATTGTCCGGCGCACCTGAGACTTGGCGGATGGAGCCACGCAGCGACCCCCGGCCTGACGGACCGCTCGCCGGGCTGCGCGTCATCGACGCGGCGGTCCTCTTCGCCGGACCGGTCATCGGGACGCTGCTGGCGGACTTCGGCGCCGACGTCATCAAGGTCGAGCATCCCAGGGGCGACGCGCTGCGCACGCTCGGCTGGCAGAAGGACGGCACGTCCCTGTGGTGGGCGTTCGTCAACCGCAACAAGCGCCTCGTCTCCATCGACCTCGGCGAGCCCGAGGGCGCGGAGCTGCTGCAAGGAGCTCGTCCGCGACGCCGACGTCCTCATCGAGTCCTTCCGGCCCGGGCACGTTCGAGCGCTGGGGCCTCGGCTCCGGACGTCCTCTCGGCCATCAACCCGCGGCTCGTGATGGTGCGCTGCTCCGGCTACGGGCAGACCGGTCCCTACAGCCCGCGCCCGGGCTTCGGCACGGTGGCCGAATCGATCAGCGGCTTCGCCCACATCAACGGCCACCCGGACGGGCCGCCGACGCTGCCGCCGTTCGCGCTCGGTGACGGCGTGGCGTCGCTCTTCGGGACCTTCGCCACGATGTTCGCCCTCTGGCATCGCGACGTGCACGGCGCGCCCGGCCAGGTCATCGACCTGGCCATCTACGAGCCGCTCTTCTGGCTGCTCGGCCCGCAGTCGCTCGTCTACGACCAGCTCGGGCACGTGCCCGGAGCGGAACGGCAGCAGCACCGAGTGGACCGCGCCGCGCAACGCGTATCAGCACGCGCGACGGCAGGTGGCTGGGCCTCTCGGCCAGCTCCCAGTCGATCGCGGAGCGGGTCATGCGCCTCGTGGGTCACCCGGAGGTCGTGGACGAGCCATGGTTCCGCGACCACAACGGCCGCGTCGAGCACCAGGACATCCTCGACGCGCACATCGGGGCCTGGATCGCCGCCCATGACCACGACGAGGTCCTCGCCGGCGTTCGAGGCCCAGGAGGCGGTCATCGGGCCGATCTACTCGATCGCGGACATCTTCGAGGACCCGCAGTACGCCGCCCGGGAGACGATCACGACGGTCGACGACCCGGTGCTCGGGCGCGCGCGCGTCCAGAACGCCGTCCCGCGTCTGAGCGCCACGCCCGGGCGGGTGCGCCACCTCGGCCGTGACCTCGGACACGACAACCGCGACCGTCCTGGTCGACGAGCTGGGCCGCGACCGTCGGAGAATCGAGCGGCTCCGGCGGGCCGGCGTCGTCGGCGGAGCGCCCGTCTGCTCGGCGTGCCGGCGGGATCGCCCGACGGCTGAAGCTCGGCGACGAGGAGGCGCGACCATCGCCAACCTCAAGGACGTCGCCCGCCTCGCCGAGGTCGATCCCTCGACGGCGTCGCGCGTCCTGCGCGGCGATCCGGCCCAGCATGTCCGGCCCGAGACGCGGCAGCGCATCCTCGACGCGGCCCGCCAGCTGGCGCTACCGACCCAACGCCCTCGCCCGCAGCCTGCGCACGCGGCGCACGGGCACGATCGGGCTGGTCATCCCCAGCCTCGACAACGTCGGCTTCGCGGACGTCACGCACGGCATCCAGCGCGCGGCCGCCGGAGGCAGGCATGCTCCTCCTCGTCGTCGAGGCGCAGGCCCTGGCGGGCGACGGCCACGGGCGTTCGGAGGTCGTCTACGAGCGCCTCGTCGGGCGACGGCCTCGTGGACGGGCTCATCGTGGCCTTCGCGACGCTCGAGGACCGGCACCTGGCGCGCCTCGCCGAGCGCGGCATCCCGCTCGTGCTCGTGAACCGGCGCACCCGGGCATCAGCGGCTCGGTGGTCGTCGATGACCAGCGCGGCAGCCGGATGGCCGTCGAGCACCTGGCGGGGCTCGGACACACGACGCATCGGCTACATCGGGCTGGACGGCCGACACGGACACCGCCCATCGTCGGCGCGCACGGCTATCTCGAGGGCCTGGCGTCGGCGTCCGGCGGCCGACTGCCGTCCTCGAGCGAGAGCAGCTGCCCCCCGACCGTCGAGGGCGGCCACGAGGGCATCGCGACGCCTGCTGGACCGCACGCGCGACGATCCGCCGACGGCCGTCTTCGCGGCCAGCCTGATGAGCGCCCTCGGTGTCCGCGCCGGGCTCGTCGGGCGAGGCCTGCGCATCCCGGAGGACGTCTCGCTCATCGCCTTCAACGACCATCCCATCGCCGAGCACCTCGCGCCGCCCCTCACGACCGTCCGCATGCCCAACCTCGAGATGGGCGAGGAGGCCGTGCGCATGCTCGATCGGCGCCATCGAGGGCCAGCCCGTCGGCGACGTCATGATCAGCCACGCGCCGCGAGGTCATCGTGCGCGCGCTCCACCGCGCGCACCGACGCGCGCCGGCGCCGACGGCTGGCAGGGGCGACGGGCTGATGGCGCCACTCGTCGCGCTCGACGACATGGAGCAGATCGCGCAGGGCATCGACCATGCCGAGGGCATCTGCATGGCGCCCGGATGGCACCGTCTACGTGAGCGGCGAGAAGGGCCAGATCTACCGGGTCGAGCCGGATGACATCGGCCACCGAGGTGGCCACGACCGGTGGCTGGACGCTCGGCCTGGCATCGCGACTCGGAGGGGCGCATCTATGCCTGCGACCCGGCCCGGCATGCCGTCCTGCGCTGGACCCCGGAGCGTGGCCGATCCGGTCGTCTGGACGAGCGGGACGGACGCAGCGCCGATGAGCTCGCCGAACTGGGGCGCCTTCGGCGCCGGATGGCGCGTACTACGTCTCCGACTCCGGTGGCTGGAAGGCTCGCGATGGGCGCATCTACGTCGTCCGCGAGGGACGCACCGAGCGTCCTGACCAGCGAGTCGGTCGACTTCCCCAACGGCCTCGCGGTCACACCCGACGGGCGCGAGCTGTGGGTCCTCGAATCGACCCCGGGTCGCCTCGTCGCCTTCGACCTTCGCAGCGACGGGTCGGCCGGGCCGCGACGCGTGCTGGCCGACCTGCCCGGGCACCGTGCCCGACGGCATCGCCTTCGCCGCCGACGGCTCGATCCTCATCGCCTGCTACCGACCCGACGTCGTGCTGCCGCTGGCACCCGGCGACGGGCCTGGAGGTCGTGGCCGAGGACCCCGAGGGCACGGTCCTGGCGGCACCCACCAACTGCGCCTTCGTCGGGCCCGGCCCTCGACACCATCGCGGTGCCCAACATCGGTCGCTGGCACGTCACGCGCTTCCGGGTGCCCGGCCTCGTCGGCGAGCCGCTCTTCTACCCCACGCCCGGCCAGCTCGGCGGATAGGAGCCGGAGCGCGCGATGGCCGACCGGCTCATCGCGGGCGTGGACGTCATGACCATCCAGGCGCAGCTGCCCGCGCCGGTCATCTTCGGCGACTGGGTCATGAAGACCCGCGAGTTCGCCCTGGTCCGGGTCCGCGTCGGACGATGGGACCGGCGGGCTTCGCCTACACGCTGACCCGGGACGGCGCCGTGGCCGAGCAGATCCGCAAGACGATCGCACGCCATCTACGCGGGCACGCCGGTCGCCGATCGTGAGGCGCACGTTCGGCCTGGCCTGGCGACGCAGCCTGGCCTCCCACGCCGCGGGCATCGGCCTGCGCGCGCTCTCGATCGTGGACCTGGCCTGCTGGGACCTCGCGGCCACGCCTGGCCGACCGCTCCATCGCCGACCTGCTGGGCGGCCGGAACCAGGCCCATGCCCGCCACCGCCATCATCGGCTACCCGCCCGGGACGATGGGCCCCGAGGAGACCGGAGCCCAGACAGCCGAGCTGTACGCAGCCGGCTGGCGTCGCTTCAAGGCACCGACCGGCGGCGCCGCGGAGCGATCGGCGGCTCGCCTGCGCGCCGCCCGGGCCGCCGCGCCGGACGCCTGGCTGGGCATGGATGCCGCCTGGACCTACGCTGACGTCGACGCGGCGGCCGACTTCATCGCCGCCATCCCGGACGTGCGGCTGGGCTGGTTCGAGGACGTCTTCCCGCCCGGCGATGCCGGCAAGCTGGCGCGTCTGCGGAGGCGCATCGACGTCCCCATCGCCCAGGGCGACGAGCAGGGCGGCAGCTACTACCCCGAGGCGCTCATCCTGGCCGGCGCGGTCGACGTCATCCGCGTGGACCTGACCTGCATGGGCGGCATCACGGCCGGGCGGCGCGTCATCGACGAGGCGCTCGACGCCGGCCTGACCTTCGCGCCGCACATGTTCCCGCACGTGCACTCCCAGGTCCTGGCGGCCTGGGGCTTCGACCGACGTGCCCATCGAATGGGGCATCCCCGGGACCGGGGTGCACCCCATGGACGACGCACTGCCGCAGCCGCGCCTCATCGACGGCGGGCTCATGGAGGCGCTGCCCGAGGAGCCCGGCTTCGGGTCGCTCGTCGATGCCGACTGGATCCGCAGCCAGCCGCACGACGACCCGGATGGCATCCTCGATGCCCTCTGAGCTGCCCGGCGCCGAGTGCCCATGCGCAGGGCCGGCGCCAGCGGGGCTGGTGGCTGGAGGACGCCGCGCCGGGTCAGGATCGTCCGGCATCCCGGAGGACGGACCATCGGGGAGGCCGAGCACGTCTGGCTGGCCTGGGTCACGCACAACGTCAGCGACTTCCACGGCGACGCCGAGGCCGCGCGGCGCTCCGGATGGGGGGGTCCCGTCGTGCTGGGCATGCTGAGCGCCGCGATCGTCATCGGCCTGGCAGAGCCGGCGGTACCGCCGCCGGACCAGGCCGGGCTCGGCTGTCGAAAGGGTGGCGATCGATCCGCCTTGCGGCCGCGGTGCGCCCTGGGGACACGCTGCGCGCCGAGTCGGAGATCACGGCCGTCCGGTCGAGACCAGAAGGCGCCAGCGGCCGCGTCCGTCGCACGATCCGCGGCTATGACCAGCGAGGCACCGTCGTCGCCGTCATCGACGAGGACCGCGAGGTGCCGCCGGCGGCCTTGGAAAATCGATTGTTGACGCCGCCGCGGCCGGTGCGTTACGGTGCGCCTCCGGGGGCGGGCACGATGGGGGCAGCCGCCGCGCCTGGAAGCGAGTGGAGGAGGGCTTCGTCGCATGGCATCCGGCAGATCCACACCCGACGCCGCGGGACGGCGACGAGGCTGTCCGTCGGCGCGCTGGCCGCGGCCATCGACCGCGATGGTCCGCCGGGCGCGAGCGCCATCGCCCAGGACGGCGAGTTCGACATCGCCCGCTATGCAGATGCCGGCTGCACGGTCGACATCCTCCTCGTGGATGGCGAGCGAGACGAGAGGGGCCTGCTTGACAAGGAGGCCGAGATCGAGGCGGCGACGGGGATCGACATCAACGTCACCACGCTGGCCCTCGGAGATGAGGTCGCAGCGGTCGACCAGAACATCCGCGCCGACGAATCGGCCTTCGACATCGTGGACGTCCTCGGGTTCTTCGAGGCCGGCGCGGTGGGCTCCGGGCTCATGGAGCGGCTCAACGACTACGTCTCCGACCCGACCCGCACGCCGGCCGACTACGACCTCGAAGACTTCCCGCCCGGCGTGCTCGGCTACCAGGGCTACTTCGATGTCGAGAACGGCACGTTCGGCGGTGACGACCTGTACCTGATCCCCGGCATCCACAGCGGCTCGGCGATCCTCTTCTACCGCCAGGACCTGCTCGATGCCGCCGGCATCGCGGTGCCCACCACCTGGGAGGAGTACCTCGCTGCGGCGGAGGCGCTGACGAGCGGCGACGTCGCCGGCAGCGCCATGGTCGCGGCACCGGCCGACGTCACCGCCTTCCTCGTCGACTGGTACACGCGCTTCATCACGATGGGCGGACAGATGGTCAGCGGCAGCAAGGACGATGGCACGCTGCGCATCAACCTCGATAGCCCCGAAGGTATCGCGGCGCTTCAGAACATGATCGACCTGGTGCCCTACTCGCCCGAGGGCGTGACCGGCTTCGGCTTCACCGAGGCGACCGACCAGTTCGCCATCGGCAAGGTCGCCATGTTCCCGACCTGGTCGACCATCGCCGGCTCACTCTACGGGCCCGATTCGCTCGTGGCGGATACGGTCGCGGTGGCACCCATGCCGGCAGACGACGGCAACCCCCGCTCGATCCGTGGTGGTTGGGGACTCGGCATCCCGGCGAACCTGCCCCAGGAGGCCAAGGACTGCGCCTGGCACATCCTGACCCAGATCACGTCGGCAGACGTTCGAGGCGTACCAGGTCCTCAACTACCAGACCGACCCGAATCGATCGTCGACCGCGACCAACCCGGAGATCGTCGCGGCACTCCCGTACATCCCCGAGGCGGTCGCCGCGCTCGAGAGCGCGCAGTTCCTCGAGTTCGTGGATCTCCCGCAGACGTTCGAGATCGCCGGCGAGGTGGCACGCGAGATCAACCTCGCGTTGACCGGCACGAAGGACGCCGCTACCGCCATGGCCGACGCCCAGGCCGCCGTCGACGGCATCCTCGTGCGTGAGGGCTACCAGTCGCCGAGCAGCTAGCGGACATCGGTGCTGTCCCACGGGACGGCATCGACAAGTCCGACCACATGACGTGGCGGTGAGCCCTCGGGCCGCCGCCACGTCGGCGTTCTTGGGCGACTGCGAACGGAGTGGGCGGATCGAAGGACGATGACGGCCGGTACGACGCGCGAGGGGCATCCGCTTCACCAGCGGCGAGACGTCCTGCTGCTCGTCTCGCCCGTCGTCGTCTATCTGGTCGTCTTCTCGCTCTTCCCACTCCTGTACAGCCTGGCGATCTCGTTCTTCCGCTGGGACGAGATCGAATCGACGTTCCACTTCATCGGCCTGGGCAACTACCAGGAGCTCTTCGCCGACCCTGTCTTCTGGCAGGCCACCGGCAATACGGCCGTCCTCGTCCTCGCGGGCGTCGCCCTCCAGCTCGTCATCGGCACGGCCCTCGCCATCTTCCTGGACCTGCAGCTGCGCGGCGGCTGGTTCGTCCGCGGCGTGCTCGTCCTGCCGATGCTGCTCACGCCGGTGGTCGTGGGCCTGATGTGGCGCGCCTTGCTGAACCCGAACTGGGGCATCGTCAACTACGTCCTCGGCCAGCTCGGTCTCCCACAGCCCCTCTGGCTGGCCGATCCCAGCCTCGCGCTGCTCACGCTGGTGGTCGTCGATTCCTGGCAGTGGACGCCGTTCATCATGGTCATCGTCTTCGCCCGACTGCAGTCTCTGCCTCGGGACGTCTTCGAGGCGGCCGCGGCCGACGGCGCGACCTCGCTGGCAGACGCTCTGGCGCATCACCCTGCCCCTGCTCCTGCCAGCCATCGTCTTCGCGGGCATCTTCCGGGCCATCGACGCGTTCCGCTCGTTCGACGTCGTCTACGGGCTGACCTACGGCGGACCCGGGCGCCTGACCACGACGCTGAGCTTCTATGGCTGGGAGAACGGGCAACGTTTCGACCGCTACGGCTTCTCGTCCGCCATCAGCTACGTCATGGTCGTCGTGGCCATCGTCATGGTCACGTTGCTCTTCCGCTACCTCGCCGTCCGACGGGAGGACGCCACATGACCCGGCGGCGCACAGGGCGCCTGCTCGCCTATGTGCTTCTCGTCGTGATCGCGGTCATCGGCTTCGCGCCGTTCGTCATGATCGTCATCTACTCGACCAAGTCGCGCATCGAGATCCTGCAGGTCCCGCCGACGCTCGACTTCGACCTCGACCAGATCGTGGCGAACTACCGGGACGTGCTCGTGACGCGGGGCTTCATCGGCTTCATCGAGAACTCCATCATCGTCACCGCGGCCGACGGTGGCCATCTCGCTGGTCATCGCCGTGCCCGCCGCGTACGCCTTCAGCCGGCTGCGCTTCCGGGCCCGAGACCGCTGGGCCAGCACGATCCTGAGCTTCCGCTTCATGCCTCCGGTCGCGGTGGCGATCCCGATCCTCCTGATGATGCGCTTCGTCGATCTTCGAGAACACCTTCCAGGGCCTCATCATCCCCTACGTCGCGTTCAGCCTGCCGCTGACGGTGTGGATCCTGATCGGCTTCATCGATGAGATCCCACGTGAGCTCGACGACGCGGCCATGGCGGATGGCTGCACGCGCCTTGGTGTGCTGTGGCGGGTGATGCTGCCGCTCATGCGACCGGGGCTTGATCGTGGCCGGCATCTTCGCGGCCATCTTCATCTGGAACGAGCTGCTGGTCGGCAGCTACCTGATCCAGTCGCAGGGCCTCAAGACGATCCCGTTGGCTGCCGGAGGCTTGATCAGCGCCCAGCGGCCCATCGACTGGAACGTCGCCGCTACCGTAGGCGTGGTGACCATCATCCCCATCTTCATCTTCTCGCTGTTCACGCAGCGATACATCGCACGCGGCATCACCGCCGGCGCCGTGAAGTAGCTGGCCATCCAGGGAGGATCGGAACCTTGGAACATGAGCTGCTGGCCGACGGGCTGGGCTGGGCGGAGGGCCCGACGGTCCTGCCGGACGGGCGGATCTGCTTCGTGGAGACGTATCGCAGCCAGGTCAGCGTCTGGGAGCGCGGCCGGGGCGTGAGCCGCTACGCCTACACGGCCGGCGGGCCGAACTCCTGCGTGCTCGGCGCGGACGGCGTCTTGTACGTCTGCCAGAACGGCGGCACGACCGGGCCCTGGCGGGCGGAGGAGATGGTCGAGCCCGTCGATCCAGCGCATCGAGCGTGAGGGCGGCCGGGCCGAGATCATCGCCACCGAGCTCGATGGGCGTCGCTTCAACGGCCCGAACGACCTCGTCTTCGGCGCAGACGGGCGCCTCTACTTCACCGACCCGGGGACGTATCGGCCGGCCGAACCGGAGCCCTCCTACCTCTTCGTCCTGGAGCCCGACGGCAGCGGCCGCCTGCTTGCCGAGCTCGACCCGCCGACCTTCCCGAACGGCATCGCCATCGAGGCCGACGGCAGCGTCGTCTGGGCCGAGTCCTACACCGGCATGGTCCGACGCCTGCGACTCGAGACGGGCGCCATCGAGGACATCGCCCGGTTGCCCGGTGACAAGCCGATCGCTGACGGCATGGCCGTCGGCGCCGACGGGCGCCTGTACGTCACCACCGTGAACGGTGGAGGCATCGACGTGATCCGGCCCGACGGGACGTACGACCGGTTCATCAAGGCGGGGGTCATCCCGACGAACTGCGTTTTCAGCGGGACGCGATCTCATCATGACCGACGCCGGCATCCTCGCCGAGACGGCAGACGCCAGCTACGGCGGCCAGCTCTGGCGGCTGCCGCTGGGGATCGAGGGCCTGCCGACCTGGCATGGTCGCATCGGCTGAGCACACCAGGACCGATCCGTGATGCGGGGCTCCAGCGACAGCGAGCCCCACCTGTCGGTTCATCGCCTCCACGACTCAGGAGCCACACCATGAGCGACATCGCCGACGACGGACTGGCCATCCCGCCTGACTACGTCAGTCACCTCTTCGACCTCGAGGGCCGCGTGGCCGTCGTGACCGGGGGCGGGTCACGGTCTCGGACGGGCCATCAGCCTCGGCTTCGCCCAGGCCGGCGTCAGCGTCGTGGTGGCCGACGTCAACGACGAGGGCGCAGCCGAGACGGTCCGGCTCGTCGTCTCGCAGGGTGGCCGGGCATCGGCCGCCCACCTCGACGTCACCAGGCGCCCGGACGTCGAGGCGCTGGCCGACCTCGTCGAGGCCGAGCAGGGCCGCATCGACATCCTCGTCAACAGCGCGGGCTCCGCCTTCCGTTCCCCGGCAGAGGAGTTCCCCGAGGAGAAGCTCGACTTCATCCTCGACCTCAACCTCAAGGGCACCTATCTCTGCTGCCAGGCGTTCGGGCGCAAGATGCTCACCCAGGGGAAGGGCAGCATCATCAACCTGGCCTCGATCGGCTCGTTCATCGCCTACCCATGGGCGAGCGCCTACCTGGCCTCGAAGGGCGGCGTGCTGGGCATCACGCGCGCCCTGGCGCTCGAGTGGCGCGACCGCGGCGTCCGCGTCAACGGCATCGGCCCGACGCTCATGGACTCGCCTCTCACCCGTCAGGCCGCCCAGCGGACGTCCCTGACCGCCGACTTCATCAAGGCGCGCATGCTGCGCCCGCGCCTGGGCCTGCCCCGGGAGCTGATCGGCGCGGCCATCTTCCTGGCCAGCGACGCGTCCGAGCTGGTGACCGGCCACACCATCATGTGCGACGACGGCTACCTGACCGCCTGAGGGCGAGCGGACGGAGGCTCCCCGTGCCCATCATCGAGCGCCCACACCACACCGGACTCGCGGTCAGCGACCTCGAGCGCTCGCTCCGCTTCTATCGCGACGTCCTCGGGTTCGAGCTGGCGTTCGCGTGGAATCCGCGCGAGGAGTACATCCGCACGCTCATCGGATACCCGATGGCCGACGTGCACGCGGCCATCCTGCGGATGCCTGGCAGCGACTACTTCCTCGAGCTCCAGGAGATCCGGGACGTCGACGGGCGGGCCGTGGACACCGGCACGGCCAACCCGGGAGTGGCCCATCTCGCCTTCTTCACCGACGACTGCGACGGCGCTCTACGCCGAGCTCACGGCCAAGGGCGTGCCGGCGGTCAGCGAGCCGGTGACACCGACCATCGGGCCGAACAAGGGCGGGCGCGCCGTCTACATGCTCGACCCCGATGGCGTGCGGCTCGAGTTCGTCCAGACGGCGCGGTCGTTCGGCGAGTACCGGTCCGAGGATGCCGAGGGGTGAGCGTCGGGCACCGCGAGCTGCGCACGCAGCTGCTGTTCGGCTACCCCGCCGGAGGACTTCCGGGCGGCGATGGCCAGCGCTCGAGGTCGGCTCGCGGCGAGTTCGCGGACGCCAGCCCGGAACGGCGCGACGAGATCGCCGAGCGTGCGTCGCCGAGCTCGCCATCGACCTGGGCTCCTACCTCGTGCGGTGGCACCTCGTGCCGCCCGGCTGGCCCGACCTCGCGACGCGCTGTCGACGAGGTACGCAGCGCTTCGAGGAGCTGCTCAGGACCTGGGGTCGGGAGAGGTGGCCGCCGTCGCGTCGAGCGAGAGTCGAGTCCATCGGCGCGCAGCAACCTGCGGCGTCTCTCCGAGCTGGCCGACGGAGGCGACATCGACAGTCGCTGGGGCCATGACGCCGCCTCGGGTCTCACCTGGGCGATCCGGCGCGGCGCGGTGCTCGTCACGACGAACCCGGTCATGGTCAACACGGTCCGAAAGGACGATCCCGTGACCTGGGATCCGGTGCGAGACGCCCTCAGGAACGAGCATCCCGATGCCACGGCGCAGCAGCGGGCATCGCTCATGACGATGAGCGTCGTCCTCGATGAGTGCCGCGAGCTGCGACCCATCTGGCTGGCGACCGATGGTCGCTACGGCTTCGTGAGCCTGCAGATCGACCCGCGCACGAGTGACGACGCTGGCCGCATGGTCGAGGAGGTCCAGGACCTGTATGCGCGGCTCGGGCGTGAGCTCGGAGGTGCGCCGAACACGAGGTACAAGATCCCCGGCACCAAGGCCGGGCTCGACGCCGTCCGCCGCCTCACCGACCAGGGCATCGGCGTGACGGTCACCGTGAACGCCTCGGTCGACCAGCAGCTCGCGTTCGGGGAGGTCATCGAACATGGGTCGGCGCCGCAGTCCCTGCTCGTGCTCATGATGGGGCGCCTCGACGACCCGGTCCGCGACGAGCTCACGGCTGCAGGGCTGGCGGACGCCACGGACGTCTCCCGATGGGCGAGCGTCGCGGTCCTGCGACGAGCCTACCCGCTCCTTTTCGAAGAACGCAGCTACCGGCGTTCGGCCATCCTGGCGGCCTCGATGCGGGGCCCGTGGACGATCGACGGGGCCATCGTGGCGGGACCCTCGGAGGTGTTCGTGACCTGCTTCCCGGACAAGGCTCGCGAGTATGACGAGATGGAACGGCCCATCGTGTCCCGGGTTCATGAGCCGGTCCCGGCGGACATCCTCGCGAAGCTCACCCGAAGCGAGACCTTCCGTCGCGCTTACGAGGTCGGCGCGCTGGACGTCCCGTCCTTCGACACCTTCGTGCCGGTCGTGCAGACGCTCGACCAGTTCTCCCGGAATTACGACGAGTTCCTCGAGTACAACCGGTAGCGTCGGATCGGATCCCGCCCCGGCAGGTGCCGAGGGTGCTCACGCCGAGACGGCGGCCTCGGCGCGGGTCCGGGCGATCAGCTGCCGCATGGCGTTCCAGCCCGCGATGAAGTTGTCGCGGAAGTGCTGGACCGGACCGAAGGCCTCGTACTCCTCGAGCCGAAGGCCGTGGGGGTCGAGCGCACGGCGCACCTCGGGGAACGTCTCGACGAGGAGGCGCTCGACCGCCGGGTCGACCGGCTCGTCGACCGTGACCTCCGCCGGCAGGTCAGCCTCCAGGAGCTCGGCCGCCGTGGACCAGTTGATCGTCGCTGCCATGCCGCCACCCACGAGCCCGCTGAAGTCGCGCTGCGTGCGCGCGCCCCCGTACAGCAGGGTGACCGGGTAGTCGCGTTCGCGGACGATGCGATAGCAGGCCCGCGAGACGAGCACGCCCGCTTCCATCACCACCGCATCCGGCACGTCGAGCCCTTCGCGCCTCGCGACCTTCCTCAGGTGATCTCCGAAGATCCCCGTGATGGGGGCGATGAAGAAGGGCGGCCGTCCACCGCTCCGCTCGGCGGCCGCGATCCAGCGCTCGCAGGTCTCGATGAGCTGTGCCAGGCTGAACACCTCGGTCGCGATGACGGGTGATCCCTCCGCCACGATCGCGTCCAGGGCGTCGAGCCCTGGCGCGGTGGCCGGGATCTTGGGCGTCGCGTTGGGCGCGATCGACCGTGCCATGCGCGCCTCGTCGAGGATGGCCGCGCTATCGGTGTCCGCCTCCGGGGCGCCCTGGATGGAGACGAAACCCTCGCGCCCGCCGCTGCGCTCGTAGAGCGGCAGGAATCGCTCGCAGATGCGAGCCACGAGGCGGCGCTGGACGAGCTCGGCGACCGCCTCGTCGTCGTCGCTCTCGAGCGAGGCAGTCCCGGACGATGGGCAGGATCTCGTCGGGGGCGCGCGCCACGAGGTTGCCTCCATAGGCGGGGTTCGTGGTGCATCCCATGGCCCCGTGCTCGAGCGCGAGGTCGATCTCCGCGAGGGTCGGGTTGTTGACCCAGAAGCGCGACCCGGTCGCTGTACGGACCCGCTCGAGGTAGTGAATGCTCATCGCGCCAGCCAATCTCAGCGGGGACCGGAGACTCGCGGATCCGCCTTGATCATCTCCGCCACGATGACCCCGAGGCGTTCGCAGCAGCCGTAGATCTGGAGGTTCATCGACTCGGGGCGATCGCCGGTCACGACGACCCGCCATGGACCCACGATGTGCTCGGGACAGTGAAGGCCGCGCGCCCTGGCGGCGAGGTCCTCCCATGTCGCGCGAGCGGAAGCCATGAGGGCTGCGTCGCGCTCGTCTCGCGCTCGTCCCGGTCATCCACCGAGCTGGATTCCTCGTGTCTCGACCGGCATCAGCCGCGGACTGCGGCCGTGCCGATCGTACAGCGGTCATGCGGCAGCTCCGAGAATCGGAACGGGCTCGGCGCGGTTGCGTTCCGGTCGAGCCCGTTCTTGGATCGAACCTGCCTTCGGGCCCGCGACGCCCGACCCCTCGCCGGGCGCTCGTCGGGAGCTAGGCGGCCGGCGGCGGTGCCATGCCCGGGGGTACGCCCTGGCCGGCTGATGCGTTGGCGGCCTGCAGCTGCTCGATCGCGGCTCGCTGCTCGGGTGTCAGGCGCGACATCTCGGACTGCGCGAATGCCTCCCGGACGCCCGGCCACATGAGGTAGACGTAGATCGACGAGGGCCAGGAGCATCGGGAGCGTCTCGTACTGGAGGGTCGACCCGAAGAGGAGCGCGAAGAAGCCCCAGATGAGCGTGAACAGGCTGATGAAGGTGCCGAACTGCCACGCTGCCGCGCGCATGTTCCAGAAGTTCACCGCCACCCAGAACCAGATGGCCGCGATGAGGAGCGCCCATATGGCGGCCGCCCAGTTCGCGTCCTGAAGCTGCACGCCCTTGTTGCCGAGGAAGTCGAACTCGAACCAGCCCATGTAGACGCCGACGCGCCAGAGGTTGGACAGGCCGGCCACGAATGACAGCGCCGCCAGGATAGTGACGCCGATGGGTCTTCTCATGCGCTCACTGGACCTCCCTGCGTGTGGGCCAGGCGGTGGCTCGCCAGCCGCGTTCTCGGAACCCACGCTGGCACGGATGCTACGCCATCAGAGGCTGTCCGTCGCGTGGTTTCGAGTGCCGGTACCATGGAGCAGTGACCGAGTCGCATGGACTCGCGAGCGCCGAGCTCGGAGGGTGGCCGTGAAGCTGCAGTTCCTCGGCGCGGCCACGACGGTCACCGGCTCGCAGTTCCTGCTGACCACCGATCGCGCCCGGGTGGTCATCGACTGCGGCCTCTTCCAGGGCTCGCCAGCGGAGTCGGAGCGCAGCCGCGTGCCGCTCGCGTATGACCCTGAGACGATCGATGCCGTTCCTGATCACCCACGCCCATCTCGACCACTGCGGCTTCCTGCCCGTCGTCGTGCGCGAGGGCTTCAGCGGGCCCGTCTACCTCACCCGTGCCACGGCCGAGCTGGCCGGCCTGGTCCTCCTCGACAGCGCCAAGGTCCAGCGTGAACAGGCGCGCAGCCGCGAGCAGCGGGCCCGCCGACTGGCTCGCCGGGCCAGCCATCGAGCCGAGCGGGCGCCGCCGAGCAGCCCGGGGCGACGACCAGGAAGGACTCGTCGACAACGAGGCCGCGCTCCGGTCCCAGCCGCCGGCCATCGACACCCGCGACCTCGAGCCGCTCTACGACGTCGAGGACTCGGAATCGGCCATCGCGCTCTTCCGGCCCGTCGAGTACGGCAGCCCCGTGGAGGTGGCGCCGGGCATCCGGGCGACGTTCTCGGACGCCGGACACATCCTGGGCTCGGCCATCATCACGCTCGACGTGGAGGAGGCTGGTCGGCCGGCCCGCCGCCTGGTCTTCTCGGGGGACCTCGGCCGGCCCGACACGCCCATCATCCGCGACCCGACCCGGGTGACCGATGGGGCCGACTTCGTGATCATGGAGTCGACCTACGGAGGCCGCGAGCACGAACCGGCCGATGAGGCCGTCCGGCTCCTTGCCGAGATCGTCCGTGAGGTGGCGAGCCACAAGGGCGTCCTGCTCATCCCGGCCTTCGCCATCGGTCGCACCCAGGAGATCGTCTGGCACCTCGACCGGCTGCTTTCTGCGGGCGACGTCCCGCACGTGCCCCTCTACCTCGACTCGCCCGATGGCCTCCCTCGCGAGCGAGATCTACCACCGCTACCCGGGCTACTACGACGAGGAGACCCACGGCCTGCTCGAGGCCGGCGAGACGCCCCTCGACTATCCCGATGCCCAGGTGACGACCAGCCCGGTCGACTCGCGGGCCATCGGGGTGGCGCCGCGGCCGATGGTCATCGTGGCCTCCAGCGGCATGCTGACGGGCGGTCGCGTCGTCAACCACCTGCGCGAGCTCATCGATGACCCGGACGCGCTGCTGCTCTTCGTGGGCTACCAGGGCGAGGGCACGCTCGGGGCGCACCTCCAGGCCGGCGCCCGCCGGGCCCGCATCGACGGCGCGGAGCGGGAGGTGCGCTGCCAGGTCCGCTCCATCAGCGGCTTCTCGGCCCATGCCGACGAGTCCGAGCTGCTCGACTGGCTGGGCGACATCGCGCGTTCGCCGCGTCGGCCATCGACCGTCTTCCTCGTCCATGGGGACCCGGAGGCGCTCGATGCCCTCGAGCCGCGCGTGCGGGCCATGGGTCTCGAGCCGTATCGACCGGCCTGGCGCGAGGAGGTCGACCTCGACACGATGTAGCGGTCGGGTGGTGCGTCCTGGCAACGCCGCGGTGGTGCGTCCTGTCAACGGACGCCGCGTCGTCCGCCTGGGCCCGCGACCGGGTCGTCGGGCCTGCGTGCTATGCTCCGCGGGTCCTTTCAGCCCCGCCGTGGAAGCGACACGCCTCATCAGCCCGAGCGGGGCACATCCCATTGGGAGGAGCCGACACGCTCATGCGTCGCTATGAACTCATGCTGGTCCTGCGGCCGGATACCGCCGATGACCGCGTCCAGCAGATCCTCGACCGCACCACACGCGGCATCGCCGAGGCCGACGGCCAGATCATCAAGGTGAGCCCGTGGGGCCGCCGCCGGCTGGCCTATCCGATCTCCGGGCAGCGCGAGGGCTCGTACTTCATCGTCGTCTTCGAGTCGCCGAGCGAGGCCGTCGAGCGGCTCGAGCACAGCCTCAACATCACCGAGGAGCTGCTGCGCCATCTCATCACGCGCGTCGAGCGGCCGGCATCCTCGCGGCGCGCCGGCGCGAAGGGCGACGGCGTGGCCGCGGAGGAGGAGATCGAGGCGGACGAGGTCTTCATCGACGAGCTCGTTCGACGAGGAGGAGGCCGAGGCCGTCGCGATCATCGACGAGTCGGAGAGCGAGGCCGCTCCCCGGGCCATCGACTGACGCGCGCGGCACAGGAGGACAGCCATGTCTCTCAACAAGTGCATGATCATCGGCAACCTCGGGCGCGACCCGGAGATGCGCTACACGCCGAGCGGCCAGGCGGTCACGCAGTTCACGGTGGCGACCAACCGGCGCTGGCGCGACCAGCAGGGCGAGTGGCAGGAGGAGACCGAGTGGTTCCGCGTCGTCGTCTGGCGCGAGCAGGCCGAGCGTGCCGCCGAGCAGCTGCGCAAGGGCCACAAGGTCTACGTCGAGGGCCGCATCCAGACCCGTCAATGGGAGGACCAGACGGGCAACAAGCGCTACACGACCGAGCTCATCGCCGACCGCTTCACGTCACTGGAGCGTCGCGAGCGCGAGGACGGGCCGCCCGCTGCCGGGCGAGCCCGGCCGGGAGCGCATCCGGCCAGGGCGGCGGCTCCTCCTTCGAGGGCGCCACGTCAGCAGGGACACACCAGCAGCGCCGAGGACTTCGATGACCTGCCGTTCTGACACTCGCGACTCGACTCACCACCACGGAAGGGAACTGACTGATGGCCTACAAGCGCCGTGACGACCACTTCAGCGATCGCCGGCGGCGGAAGGTCTGCGCCTTCTGCGCCGACCAGTCGCGGACCATCGACTACAAGGAGGTCAGCCGCCTCCGCCGCTACGTCAGCGAGCGCGCCAAGATCGAGCCGCGGCGGAAGACGGGCACCTGCGCCCAGCACCAGCGCGCGCTGGCGGTGGCGCTCAAGCGCGCCCGCCACGTCGCCCTGCTGCCCTACGCGCCCCAGCACATGCGCCCGTAGGAGCCGGTGGCCCGGTCAGGGTCCGATCGCCCGTCGGGCCGGTAGCGGCGCTTGGGCGCGGCTCTATACTCCCGGCCATGCTGACGCAGAACCCACCAGTCCCTGAGTCCCAGTCGATGACGCGCAGACCGGGAGCCGGCCCCACGACGACACCGTCTGCTGGTTCGAAGGCCGCTGGACGCCGCTGGCCGAGGCCAAGGTCAGCATCATGACCCACGCGTTCCTCTACGGGACCGCGGTCTTCGAGGGCATCCGCGCCTACTGGAGCGAGGCCGACGAGCAGCTCTACCTGCTGAAGGCGCGGGAGCACTACGAGCGCATCCTCGACTCGTCGAAGATCCTCATGATGGACCCGGGCTACACGGTCGATGAGATGGTGGCCCTGACCATCGAGCTCCTGCGCGCAACGGCTATCGCGAGGACTGCTACGTCCGGGCCACGACGTACAAGTCGGACGAGGCCATCGGCGTGAAGCTCCACGACCTCGAGTCGCGGCTCAACCTCATCTCCATCCCCTTCGGCGACTACATCGCCACCGACCGGGCCATCAGCCTGCGGCACGGTGTCCTGGCGCCGCACGGCCGACCTCTCGATCCCGTCGCGCGGCAAGGTCGTGGGCTCGTATGTCAACCCGGCCTTCTCGAAGACGGAGGCGATGCTCAACGGCTACGAGGAGGCCATCGTCCTGACCCAGGACGGCAAGGTCTCCGAGGGCAGCGCGGAGAACCTCTTCATGGTGCGCAAGGGCCGCCTCGTGACGCCGGGCGTCGACTCGGACATCCTCGAGGGCATCACGCGCGCCGGCATCATCGAGCTGGCCCGTGACGTGCTCGGCCTGGAGTGCCAGGTCCGGAGCATCGACCGCAGCGAGCTCTACGTCGCCGACGAGGTCTTCCTCTGCGGCACGGGCGCGCAGGTGTCACCGGTGGCCTCGATCGACCATCGGCAGATCGGGAACGGCGGCATCGGCCCGGTCACGTCGGCGATCATGGCCGCCTACTTCGATGCGGTCCACGGCCGGTCCGAGGCCTACCGCCACTGGGTGACGCCCGTCTACGCTCGCTGAGCGCCCCGAGTGCGCCGCGCCGCGGCGCCGCGGAGTCCTTCGCCCTACGGCTTGCGCTGCTCGGTGTCCTTGCCGACCGTGATGACGAAGTCGGCCGCGGCCTCCGGATCGTCGACGTTGACGATCTCGCGACCGTCGTCCTTGAAGGCGCCCTTGAGCCGCCGGAACGTCTGCGGCATCAAGTCGGCCGCACCGTTGTACGCCGTGATGACGGTGCCCTCGTAGTCGTTCGAGTCAGCCTTGCCGTCGTTGACCGGCGGCACGACGGCGGCCATGCCCAGGCCCGACAGGTAGGCGGCGATGTTGAGGGCCTTCGTGTTGGCGCCACCCTGCCCGTTGAGCACGTGGACGGTGGCGCCCTCTTCCTCGAGGCGGTTGATGTTGCGCGCGGCCTCGCGGCTGTTCGAGAAGACGTCCTGGACGGCGGCCCGGATGCGCGGCACGTTCGGCTTGAGCGCCCAGATGCCCGAGGGACCGCAGGGGTAGCAGATGCTCGCGTAGCCCGCGCCGTCGGACAGGACGAGGTTCTCGCGGCGGTCGAGGTCGATGTCCTGGGCCAGCGACAGCAGCCTCGGCACGAGCTTGGGCGGGATGTTCGTCTTGACGTCCTTGCGGACCTGCTTGATGAGCTCGTTGAGGACGCCGGGCTCGAGGATGCTGGCGAGGTCCGTCTGGTCGCGGACCGAGGTGATGACGCGCTGCTGGCGGGCGGACCGGTCGAAGTCCGATGAGGCGTGACGGGAGCGGGCGTAGGCGAGGGCCTGCTGCCCGTTCATCTTGGCCATGCCCGGCGGCACGTAGAGCTTGAGCTTGCCGCGCCCATCGTCCGAGGGATAGCCCTCGTCGTAGACGGGCAGCTGGACATCCACGACGACGCCGCCGAGCGTGTTGACGACGCTCCGGAAGCTGTCGAGGTCGACCGCCACGTAGTAGTCGATGTCGAGCCCGTAGAGCTCGCTGAGCGCGCCCATGAGGGCGTCGAAGCCGCGCTCCTTGTCGGTCCCCGGGAAGAGGTCCGGCCGTCCGCGGGCCATCGTGTAGAGCGTGTTGATCTTGTTGTTGTAGGTGCCGCCCAGCTCGCGCGCGGCGGGCCAGCTCGACGGCAGCGGCACGCCGATGGTGTCGCGCGGCAGCGAGATGAAGGCCACGCGCCCGGTGGTGGGGTCGACGCTGACGACGATCATCGTGTCCGTCAGGTAGCTGTACAGCCCGGCGCGTCCGCCATCGGCGCCGACGAGCAGGATGTTCAGGCGCTTCTTGCCGTCCCACTCTGGGCCACCGTCGGCGGGCTCGGCCGTCGCATCGGTCGGCTCATCGGCGGGCGCCGGGACCTGGGTCGGCTCCGGGGCCCCGGTCTCCAGGGCGCCCGGTGACGCGCCAGGGTCCGGCGACACGAGCTGCTCGAGGCCCTCGAGGTTGAGGACGAAGTCGGGGTTCTCGGCCGCCAGCGCTTCCAGGTCGGGGATCTCGGACTCGTCGCCGGCGTTGCCCGTGATGTCGTTGATGGTGTCGATGCCGAGGAGCACGGGCTGGGCGATGGCGACGTGGCTGGCGAGCAGGACGACGAGGAGGGCCACCAGTCCGGCGCCCGAGAGCAGGCGCGTGCCCGCTGAGCCGATGCTCGGGGTCCCGCGCCAGGCGGTAGGCGTCGAGGAGGGCGAGGAGCCGGTAGAGCAGGTCGATGACGATGCCACCGAGCACGAGCGAGAGGACCGCCGGATCGGCCAGCTGGAAGACGATCTCGCTGCGGTCGGGGCTCAGCGCGACGGCGGCCAGGGCGGCCAGACCGAGGATGGGCAGGGCCGCCCAGAGGAGGGCGCGCAGCCAGCGGCCCAGATAGGCATGGCCGAGCCCGGGGAAGATGAAGGAGAGGAATGCCGCGGCGAAGGCGCTGCGCCGAGGACGCACGGCAGCGTCGGTGGGGCCCATCGGGACGCATCGTAGTCGGTATCGGCCGACGTGCTGTCGAGCGGAAGTGGTGCGTCCGCGCACCAGCGGCAGGCAGTCGGCGGGACCCTAGGGTCGGGCGGTTCGGGCCTCCGAACGAACGTCACCGAGTGTCTCGCCGAGGTCTCCAGCGGGCAGCTTGTTCGGGCCGCCCGACCAGACGTGGCCGTGTGGCGATCGCCTGCCGGTTGCGCCCGGATTCGTTCGGGGAGCCCGAACCGGCGGGCAGCGCCCGCCGACTCGCGGCCATCGACAGGGTGACTCGGGCTAGACTGCGACCCGATGTCTGAGAGTCCCTTCCCGGCTGTCGCCGCGCAGCCTGACCTGGCGGCACAGGAGCACCGCACGCTCGGATCCTGGCGTGCGCGGGGCATCTTCGAGAAGCTGCGGGCACAGAACGCGGGCGGCCCGCACTGGTCCTTCATCGATGGCCCCATCACGGCCAACAACCCGATGGGCGTCCACCACGCCTGGGGACGGGCCTACAAGGACGCCTTCTGTCGCTACCACGCCATGCTCGGCCAGGACCAGCGCTGGCAGAACGGCTTCGACTGCCAGGGCCTCTGGGTCGAGGTCAACGTCGAGCGCGAGCTGGGCTTCACGAGCAAGAAGGACATCGAGGCCTTCGGCATCGCCGACTTCGTGCGCCTCTGCAAGCAGCGCGTCCTGACCTACGCGGCCATCCAGACCGAGCAGTCCATCCGACTCGGCTACTGGATGGACTGGAACGACCCCGACGAGCTGCGCCGCCTCCGCGACCTGCTCGAGGAGGACCCCGACCCAGGTCATCACGGTCGATGGGCCCCGCGGCCCGGTGACCGACACGGTCGAGATGATCGTGGGCCGTCTCGGGCTGCCCGAGCTGGGCGGCTCCTACTTCACGTTCTCGAACGAGAACAACGACCTCATCTGGGGCTTCCTGGCCGAATGCGACCGGCGCGGCTGGCTCTACAAGGGCGAGGACTCGATGCCCTGGTGCGCTCGATGCGGCACGGGCATGAGCCAGATGGAGATGAACGAGGGCTACCAGGACCGCGAGGACCCCGGGCTGACCGTGCGCTTCCCGCTCGTCGACCGGCCGGGCGAGTCCCTCCTCGTGTGGACGACGACGCCCTGGACGATGACGGCCAACGTCGCCGCGGCCGTGGGCCGCGACCTCGACTACCTGCTCGTGGAGCAGGGGAGCGAGCGCTACTGGGTCGGCAAGGTGGCCTCCAAGACCGCCCTCCAGGGTGACTACCGGGTGCTCGAGGAGCGGCGCGGCGCGGACATGGTGGGCTGGCACTACCGAGGCCCCTTCGACGACCTGCCGGCGGTGATGGCCGCTTTCGGCGAGGGTCGCGACGAGCTGGGCGCGAGCCCCTACGTCCACCGCGTCATCGAGTGGGACGAGGTGGGCGAGGACGAGGGCACCAGCATCGTCCACATCGCGCCGGGCGGCGGCGCGGAGGACTTCAAGCTCGGGCGCGAGCTGGGCCTCCCGGTCATCGCACCGCTCGACGAGGCCGGCCACTACCTGGACGGCTTCGGACCCTTCACGGGGCTCGATGCCGCGGCCGTGGCGGCCGAGCTCATCGAGGAGCTCGAGGCGCGCGGCTTCTACTACCACCTCGAGCCCTACACGCACCGCTATCCGCACTGCTGGCGCTGCGGCACGGCGCTGCTCTTCCGGGTCGTCGACGAGTGGTACATCTCGATGGGCCCCGTGTACGACGTGCCCCGCGAGCAGCTCACGGCCGAGCAGAAGGCGGCCAGCCTGCGCTACCAGATCATGGACGTGGTGGACCAGATCCGCTGGTTCCCGGCCTTCGGCTATGACCGCGAGCTCGACTGGCTGCACACGATGTCCGACTGGATGATCTCGAAGAAGCGCTACTGGGGCCTGGCGCTGCCCATCTGGGAGTGCACGGTCTGCGACGCCTACCAGGTCATCGGCGGGCGCGAGGAGCTGCGAGAGCGGGCCACGAGCGGCTTCGAGCAGCTCGAGGGCCGCTCACCGCACCGTCCCTGGGTCGATGGCGTCACGGTCGCCTGCCGCGAGTGCGGTGGGGAGGCGCGGCGGATCCGGGACGTGGGCAATCCCTGGCTCGATGCCGGCATCGTGCCGTTCAGCACGCTCCACTACCGCACCGATCCGGGCTACTGGCAGAAGTGGTTCCCGGCCGACTTCATCACCGAGTCGTTCCCGGGCCAGTTCCGCAACTGGTTCTACTCGCTCCTGGCGATGGGCACGGTGCTGCGCAGCGAGCCGCCCTTCAAGGCCATCTTCGGCTACGCCACGCTCTACGGCGAGGACGGCCGGCCGATGCACAAGTCCTGGGGCAACGCCATCGAGTTCAACGAGGCGGCCGAGCGCATGGGCGTCGACGTCATGCGCTGGATGTACCTCTCGGCGCGCCCCGACGACAACATCCTCTTCGGCTACCACAGCGCCGACGAGGCGCGTCGCGAGCTGCTCGTCCTCTGGAACGTGCTCGCCTTCTTCACGACGTATGCCCGTCTCGGGGCCTGGCGACCGGGCGGCGACGTCCTCGGCACGCAGTCAGCCGACCCGGGGCGCCGGGTCCTCGACCGCTGGATCCTCTCCCGGGCCGCCGGGATGGCCGAGGAGGCCGGGCGAGGCCATGGACGCCTACGACACCCGGAGTGCGACACGGGCCATCAGCGCCTTCGTCGACGACCTCTCGACCTGGTGGCTGCGGCGCAGCCGGCGCCGGCTCTCCCGAACGGACGACGCGCGCGACCGCGACGCCGCCTTCGGGACGCTCCGCCTCGCGCTCGTGAGCGTCGCCCGCGTCATGGCGCCGCTCCTGCCGTTCCTGGCCGAGGAGCTCTACCAGGTGCTCGTCACGCCGGCGCAGGCAGGCGCCCCCGAGTCGGTCCACCTGACCCGCTGGCCTGCTGCGGACCTGGCGCCGCTCCGGGATGAGGCGCTGGAGGCCGAGATGGCGGGCCTGCGGCGGGCCGTCGAGCTGGGGCGCACCCTGCGCGGTCGGGCCGGCCTGCGCGTCCGCCAGCCGCTCGCGAAGCTCTGGCTGGCCATGCCGGGCGGAGGGGCTCGGGGCGCGGGCCGGCGCCGCGGGGGCGCGGCAGGAGCTGCTCGGCCCTCCTGGCGGACGACCTGAACGTGCGCGAGATCGAGCTCATCAGCGACGAGTCCGAGCTCGTCGAGCGGCGCGTGAAGCCGTTGCTGCCGCTCATCGGCCAGCGCTATCGCGAGGCCATCCCGGCCATCATGGCCGCCGCTCGCGCCAACGACGTGACCTACCACGCCGGACGGCAGCGTCGAGCTCGGCGGGGTCCACCTCGCCCGCGACGAGGTCGAGATCCAGGCCACGCCGCGGCCCGGCACGGCGGTCGCTCACGACGAGGGCATCGTCGTCGTCATCGATACGACCCTGACCCCGGAGCTGATGGCGGAGGGCGATGCGCGCGAGCTGACGCGGGCCATCCAGGACCTGCGCAAGCAGGCCGAGCTGGCGCTCGACGCCCGCATCCGGCTCGTCATCGCGGCTCCCGACGGAGCCGCCGAGCGCCTCGCGCCGCACCTGCACGCCGTGGCGGCCGACACGCTCGCGGATGGCATCCGCTTCGACGAGCTCCCGGACGGGACGGCTGCGACCGCCGTCGAGCTCGAGGGCGGCACGCTCCGCGTCGCGCTGGAACCCGGCGGGTGACTGAAGCCGGCGCCATCGTCGAGCATCGCGCGGCCCCCGAGACCGGGCCTCAGCAACGGCGTCGCTGGGCGCTCTTCCTGGGCCTCGCCGGAGGCGTCGTCGTCCTCGACCAGCTGACCAAGCTCTGGGTGGACGGCTCCTTCGGCGAGGCATCGCGCAGCATCCCGGCCGGGCAGCCGGGCGGGCCGACGGAGATCCTGGGAGACCTCGTGCGCATCGCCAAGACCTACAACGACGGCGCCATCTTCGGCTTTCTCGAGGCTGTCGCGCCGTTCATGGCCGCGCTCACGCTCCTCGTCATCGTCGGGCTGCTGTGGTTCGAATGGCGCCACGGCGCGACCTCCGGTCCGCTCGTGACCGTGGGCCTCGGCCTGCTGCTCGGTGGCGCCGTCGGCAACCTCATCGACCGCGTGCGCATCGGCCATGTCATCGACTTCGTGGACATGGGCATCGGCACGACCCGCTGGTACGCCTGGAACATCGCCGATGCCGCGGTGTTCCTCGGCATCCTCGCGCTCTTCGCGGCCGCGCTCCTGGGCGACCGTGCCATCCCGGGCCCCAGTCGCAGCGCCCCCCAGGCATGAGCACGGCGCGATCGGCGTGAGCGAGCCGACCCGCGTCGAGGTGCCCGCCGGCGCCGAGGGCAGCCGCGCGGACCGCTTCATGGCGGATGCGACCGGGCTGTCGCGCGCCTACGTCCAGCGGCTCATCGCCGACGGCCGGCTGACAAGCGACGGTCAGCGGGTCCGGGCGCGGGACCCGGTGCGCGCAGGGTGGCGCCTTGAGCTCGACGTCCCCGACGCGCAGCCCGACGACCTGCAGCCCGAGGCCATCCCGCTCGACATCGTCTACCAGGACGACGACGTCATCGTCATCGACAAGCCCGCCGGCCTCGTCACCCACCCGTCGCCCGGCCACTCCGGCGGCACGCTCGCCAACGCGCTCCTCGCGCTCGACGGAGGTCCTGGTGGCCTCGGCACCATCGCCGGCGTCCAGCGCCCCGGCATCGTCCACCGGCTCGACCGTGACACGAGCGGCCTCCTCATGGTCGCCCGCAACGACGCCGCCCAGGCCTCGCTGCAGGCGCAGCTCAAGGCCCGGCGGATACGCAAGACATACCTCGGCCTCGTCGGCGGGGTCGTGGAGGCGCAGCTCGGGCGCATCGAGAAGCCCATCGGCCGGGACCCGCGCAACCGCCTCCGGATGGCCGTGACGGCCGATGGACGAGCGTCCGTGACCGGCTACCGCGTGCGCGAGCGGTTCGACCGATGGACGCTCCTCGAGCTCGACCTGGTGACCGGTCGGACGCACCAGATCAGGGTCCATCTCGCGTCCATCGGCCATGCTGTCGCTGGTGACCGGGTGTATGCCGGCGGGATCATCCGGCGCGGCCCCGAAGGGCTCGACCGTCTCTTCCTGCACGCATGGAAGCTCGAGCTCGTGTCGCCGGGCTCCGGTCGGCTGGTCCGCTGTGAGGCACCATTGCCCGACGAGCTCGAACGCGTCCTGGAGGCGCTTCGGGCCGGCCAGGAGGGGAGGGCTTGACGAACCGCGCCGTGCAGGGCCAGCCAGGGGCCCAGCTGGTCATCATCTCGGGCCCGTCGGGGGTGGGCAAGGACACCATCATCGAGGCCATGCAGCGGCGGACGCCGCTCCATCCCCGCCACTACGTCATCACCGCGACGACGCGCGAGCGGCGCCCCAACGAGATCGCCGGCGTCAGCTACCACTTCCTGTCGATGGCGGACTACGAGCGGCTGCGCGATGGCGACGGACTTCTCGAGGCGTCGGAGGTCCACGGCAACTGGTACGGCACGCCCGCTCGACCAGGTCCGGGAGGCCCTGTCGTCGGGGCAGGACGCCATCCTGAAGATCGACGTCCAGGGCGCCCGCAAGGTGCGCGCAAAGGTCCCGGACGCGCTCCTCATCTTCGTCGTGCCGCCGTCGCTCGAGGCCCTCGAGGCGCGGCTCACGGGCCGTTCCACCGAATCGCCCGAGCCGACCTCGGCGCGCCGCCGAGAGGATGCGGCGCACGAGCTGGCACGGCAGGCTGACTACGATCACGTCGTGGTCAACGAGACGGACCAGATCGACTCCACGGCCGAGCGGATCGACGCCATCATCGCCGCCGAGCACGAGCGCTTCGCCGACCGCCGCATCGTCGTGTAGGCGCATGGCCGCGCCTGTCCGTGCCGGCGACGCGCCCGCAGCTGCGAGCCGTCGAGGTCGCCGTGGATGCGCCCGGCTGTGCCCGGGGGCAGGACGTACACATACAGCGTCCCGGCTGCACTCGCCGACGTGGCGCCTGGCGAGGCGGTCCTGGTCGAGTTCGGCCGGCGTCGAGCGGTCGGCATCGTCCTCGCGGAGGCCGTCCCGGCCCGAGCTGGCGGCCAAGCCGCTGCTGGCACGCGTACGATCCGACGGGCCGCTCCTCGGTGAGCTGGGCCGGCGCCTGGCGGTCCACGTCGCCGAGCACTACCTGGCACCTCCGGGCATGGTCGTGCGGGCGATGCTTCCGCCGGGGTTGCTGGAGCGGATGGCCCTGTTCGCGGTCGCCGCTCGCCGGCGGAGACGGCCGGGCGGGAGCGGCCGGCGACGGCTGAGACGGCCGATGGGCTACTGGCCGCGGTGGCGGACGGTGGAGAGGCGGGCGTGGCGGTCGATGACCTGCCCGCGAGCAGGCAGCCGGGCGACGCTCCTGCGTACCCTGCGGCAGCTGGAGGCCGATGGCCGGCTCCGGCTGGAGTGGCGGCTCCTGCCGTCCGGCGGCCGCCCGCGACAGGAGCGTTGGGCGGTCATCACGGCCTCCGGGATCGAGGCGGCGGCGTCGCTCGCGGCGGGCCGCCGGCCGCCGGGCCCACCCTCGGGGGAGCGCCAGCAGGCGCTGCTCGCGGAGCTGGCGGACGAGGGACGACCGGCAGCGGGGCCGAGGCCGCGCCGCGCCTCGGGGAGCGGTACGGGGCCTCGGCGGTCACGAGCCTGGCGCGGCGCGGCCTGGTCGAGCTCGAGACGAGGGTCGTGCCACGCCGGCCGCTGGCCGCCCGCGGCGCGCCGACGCGCGGCAGCCGTCCGGCCGGCGCCGAGCTCGACCCGCAGCAGGCCGCCGCGCTCGCCGTCATCGGCGAGGCCCTCCAGGCCGGCCGCCACGAGGTCCTCCTGCTCGACGGCGACACGGCCGGCGGCAAGACCGCCGTGTACGCCGAGGCCATCGGGCAGGCACTGGCGCTCGAGCGCGGCGCGCTCGTGCTGGTGCCCGAGATCGCGCTCGCGCTGCCCGCTCATCGACCGGCTTCGCCACGACCTGGACGTGGACGTGGCCATGCTCCACAGCGACCTCGGCGACGGTGAGCGAGCCGACGAGTGGCGGCGCATCCGCGCGCGGCGAGGCGCGCGTCGTGGTCGGGCACCCGCGTGGCGGTCCTGACACCGCCCGAGCCGCTCGGGCGTCGTCATCGTCGACGAGGAGCACGACGCGGCCTACAAGTCCGACCGGACGCCGCGCTACCAGGCCCGCGACACGGCGGTGGCGCTCGCGCGGCTGGCCGGGGCGGTGGTCGTCCTCGGCTCCGCGACGCCCGACATCGTGACCGTCGGCCTCGCTCCGTGCGGCGGAGGTCACGAGGTGCGCCTGCGAGACCGTCGCGTCCGGGCGGGCCGGTGCCGGTGGAGGTCGTGGACATGCGCGCTGGAGCTCGCATCGGACAACCGAGGGCTGCTCTCGGCCGCGCTCGCGAACGCCATCGCGGCGCTCGACACGACCGCGAGCGAGCGAGCCATCCTCGTCATGAACCGGCGAGGCTCCGCGAGCGTCGTCCTCTGCCGTGACTGCGGCTACGTCCAGATCTGCCCCGAGTGCCAGCGACCGCTCGTCTTCCACGCCTCGGTCGTCGCGCTGCGCTGCCACCACTGCGGCGCCACGGCCCCGGTGGCGCGGCGCTGCCCGGCCTGCGCCTCGGTCCGCATCCGCTACCTCGGCGGCGGCACCGAGCGCGTCGAGCAGGAGTTGCGCATCCGATTCCCGGGACTCCGCGTCGGGCGGCTCGACCGCGACGTGGCCGAGCGCAAGGGGGCCGCGGCGCGCGTCGTCGATGCCTTCACGGCCGGCGGCCTCGACGTCCTCGTGGGCACCAGCCTCGTGACCAAGGGGCTTGACATCCCCGAGGTCACGCTCGTCGGGGTCGTCTCGGCGGACATCGCCCTCAACCTGCCGGACGAGCGTGCCACGGAGCGCACCTGGCAGCTGTTGAGCCAGGCCGTGGGACGGACCGGGCGCGGCGACCGCGGCGGTCGGGCGCTCATCCAGACGTATCAGCCCGAGCATCCGGCCATCCGGGCCGTCGCGGACGATGACGGCGCGGCCTTCGTGGCGGCCGAGCTGGAGCGCCGGCGACGCTTCGGCGAGCCCGCCCTTCGGGCGGCTCGTCAAGCTCACGGTGGCGCTCGCCCGACCACGGCGCGGCCCTGAAGGCCGGTGGCGAGATGGTCGCGCGTCTCCGCGACCGGGCAGCCGAGCTGGGCCTGCGTGTCGCGGTCCTCGGCCCGGTGCCGGCGTACATCGCCCGTCGCGGCGGCCGCTGGCGGTTCCATGTCGTGCTGCGCGGCGATGACCCGTTGACCCTGCTGGGCGGCGACCCCGGGGCGCCCTGGTCGGTGGACGTCGATCCCGAGAGCCTCCTGTGAGCCGCTGTCCGTGCCAATCGCCCGATGCCGGACGCACAGGCCGCCTGGGGCGCCATCCAGGTCCGGGGGGCTCGCGAGAACAACCTGCGCGACATCAGCCTCGACATCCCGAAACGGAGGCTGACGGTCTTCACCGGCGTCAGCGGCTCGGGCAAGAGCTCGCTCGTCTTCGAGACCATCGCCGCCGAGTCCCAGCGGCTCATCAACGAGACGTACAGCGCCTTCGTGCAGGGCTTCATGCCCACGCTGGCCCGGCCCGATGTCGACTCGCTCGAAGGTCTGACGACCGCGATCATCCTCGACCAGGAACGGATGGGCGCCAACGTCCGCTCCACCGTCGGCACGGCCACCGACGCCAACGCCATGCTCCGGGTCGTGTTCAGCAGGGTCGGGAAGCCGCACATCGGCGGGCCCCAGGCGTTCTCCTTCAACGTCCCCTCGGTCACGGGCGGCGGGGCGATCAAGGTCGATCGCGGCTCGGGCAGGACCGAGAGCCGAAGCTTCAGCGTCGCCGGCGGCATGTGCCCGCGCTGCGAGGGCATGGGCAGCGCGACCGACATCGACCTGACCCAGCTCTACGACGAGCGCAAGTCGCTCGCCGAGGGCGCCATCACCGTCCCGGGCTACACCGCGGACGGCTGGTCGACGCGGATGTTCAGCGAATCGGGCTTCCTCGACCCGGACAAGCCGATCCGCGACTACACCGCGACCGAGCTGCACGACTTCCTCCACAAGGAGCCCGTGAAGGTCAGGATCAACGGCATCAACCTCACCTACGAAGGACTGGTCCCGACGCATCCAGAAGTCGTTCCTGTCCAAGGACGTCGACGCGCTGCAGCCGCACATCCGCGCGTTCGTGGAGCGGGCGGTGACCTTCAGCTCATGCCCCGACTGCGGCGGCACACGGCTCAACGAGGCGGCCCGATCGTCGAAGGTCGGGGGCATCAGACATCGCCGATGCGTGCGCGATGCAGATCAGCGACCTGGCCGACTGGCTGCGAGGTCTTGACGAACCGTCCGTCGCGCCGCTGCTTGCGACGCTGGGAGACAGCCTCGATTCGTTCGTCGAGATGGGGCTCGGCTACCTCAGCCTGGACCGGCCATCCGGCACGCTCTCGGGCGGCGAGGCGCAGCGCACCAGGATGATCCGCCATCTCGGGTCGTCGCTGACCGACGTCACGTACGTCTTCGACGAGCCGACCATCGGCCTGCACGCCCACGACGTCGAGCGGATGAACTCGTTGCTCCTGCGCCTGCGCGACAAGGGCAACACGGTCCTCGTCGTCGAGCACGACGCGGAGGTCATCCGAGTCGCCGACCACGTCGTCGACATGGGCCCGGGCGCCGGTCCCCACGGCGGGACGATCGTGTACGAGGGCACGGTCGACGGGCCTCATGCGGTCGGGGAGCGGCCACCGGCCGCCACCTCGACGTCCGGCAGGAGCTGAAGCCGGATCCGCGCGCGGCGGCGCGGCTCGATCCCGATCCGGGACGCTCGGCTCCACAACCTCAGGGATGTCTCGGTCGACGTGCCGCTCGGTGTCCTCGTCGCGGTGACCGGGGTCGCGGGCTCGGGCAAGAGCTCGCTGATCCACGGCTGCCTGCCGCGGACCGACCCTTCGGTCACCGTCATCGACCAGTCCGCCATCCGGGGCTCACGGCGCTCGAACCCGGCGACGTACACGGGCATCCTCGACCCCATCCGGACGGCGTTCGCGAAGGCGAACGGCGTCAAGCCCGCCCTGTTCAGCGCCAACTCGGAGGGCGCCTGCCCGAACTGCAATGGCCTGGGCAAGACCTACACCAGCCTCGGGTTCATGGCCGAGGTCGTCAGCGTGTGCGAGGTGTGCGAGGGCCGTCGCTACACCGACGATGTCCTCGAGTATCGATTGCGGGGCCGGAACATCGTCGAGGCCCTGGCGATGCCGGTCGAGGAGGCGCGCGACTTCTTCACCGAGAAGCCGGTCCGGGTCATGCTCGAACGCCTGGCTGACGTCGGGCTCGGCTACCTCTCGCTCGGCCAGGAGCTCGACACGCTCTCGGGCGGCGAGCGCCAGCGGCTGAAGCTCGCCATCGAGATGTCGGGCGACACCGAGGTCTACGTCCTCGACGAGCCGACGACGCGGGCTCCACATGCAGGATGTCGACAACCTGATCGGCTGCTCGACCGGCTGGTGGACAGCGGGCGGACGGTCATCGTCATCGAGCACAACCTCGATGTCGTGGCTCGGGCGGACTGGGTCATCGACCTGGGGCCCGGCGCTGGCCACGATGGTGGCCGCGTCGTCTTCGAGGGGCCGCCGGCAGACCTGATTCGCGCGCCCGGGACGCTCACGGGGGAGCACCTGCGCGGTCGCGTGGAGCGCGTGGGCGCGTAGCCAGGATGGTGGGCGGCGCTGGACGGCGACCCTATACTGCCGCGCATGACCGTCCGACCGATCCTCACCCTCGGTGACCCTCGGCTGCGCCTCGTGGGCCAGCCGGTGGACAGCTTCGGGAAGTACCTGCACGAGCTGCTTGACGATCTCACCCACACGATGCGCGACGCTCCCGGCGTGGGCCTCGCGGCTCCGCAGATCGGCGAGCCGCTGCAGGCCTGCGTCATCGAGGTGGAGGGCCAGCTCCACGAGCTCGTGAACCCCCGCATCGTGCGCGCTTCGGGGAACGACCGGGACCTCGAGGGCTGCCTCTCGCTGCCCGGCTACGTGGCGTACGTGACCCGTCGGCAGAAGGTCTGGCTCGAGGCCCAGAACCGGCATGGACGGCCCATCCGGTCGATGGGCGCCGGGCTGCTGGCCCGGGCGATGCAGCACGAGCTCGATCACCTGGCGGGCAAGCTCTACATCGACTACCTCGAGTCGTTCGACGAGCTCATCCCGGTGAGCCGCCTGGAGCGGGAGGTCGCCGAGGAGTCCGGCCAGGAGATGCCGGCCCTGGCCTGAGCGTCGTCGCGTCACCGAGGCCCTTCCAACGCCCGCCATCGACGACGGACTGACCCGGCCCTCGTCCGACGCTGCGCCCATCCGCGTGCTCTTCTTCGGCAGCGGATCGTTCGCGCTGCCGGCCCTCGAGCGGCTCGCGGCGGGCGACCGGGTCGGGAAGGATGCCAGGGCGCTCCCGGCGGGATCGAGCTCGTCGCCGTCGTCACCGCACCGCCGAGACCGGCCGGTCGTCGCGGCGAGCTGCAGCCCACCCCGGTGGGGCGCCTGGCCGGGGCAGCTTGGCATCCCCGTCATGGTGCCGGCATCGCTGCGCGACCCGGACGTGGTCGAGGATCTTCGGCGGCTGGCCGCCGACCTCATCGTGCTCGCCGACTACGGGCGGCTCGTCCCGGCCGCGGTCCTCGATCTGCCGAGGCACGGCGCCGTCAACCTCCATCCTTCGCTCCTGCCACGGCATCGGGGTGCCGCACCGGTGGCAGCCGCCATCCTGGCCGGCGACACGACGACCGGCGTGACGCTCATGCGCATGGACGCGGGACTCGACACCGGACCCATCGTCGCGCAGCGCTCGATCCCGCTCGACGGCGACGAGGTGGCACCCACCCTCGAAGCGCGCCTGGCGGACCCTCGCGGCCGAGCTGCTCATCGAGTCGCTGCCCGGCTGGGTCGCGGGTCGCCTGCGTGGCCCGACCCCAGCCCGAGAGCGGTGCGACGCTGACCCGGCCGCTGCGTCGCAGCGACGGCTGGCTCGACCCGGCCCGGCCGGCCGTCGAGCTGGAGCGCCAGGTGCGCGCCTATCAGCCGTGGCCCGGCTCCTGGACGCAGGTCGATGGCGGGCGGCGTCATCGTCTGGTCGGCCACCGTCCTCGACGGAGCGTCCCGGAGAACGATCGAACGCCCGGCGTCGGTCGAGAACGCGCGGACGATGGAGACGGCCGGTCGGTGGTGACGGGCCCGCCGACGGAGCAGGGATCGGCGACATCGTCCCGACCGGCGACTCTCTGGCCCTGCGGACGAGCGCGGGCTGGCTCCGGCTCGATGAGGTCCAGCCGGCTGGCGGCAAGCGCATGAGCGGGGCCGCCTTCCGTCGTGGCCTCCGCCGCTGACCTCGCCCGGTCGCGCGGCCGACCTGGCCCGTCCAGCCCCATTCCGGACGGCGGCGCTACCATCCCGGAGCGATGCCCGTGCCCGACACCCTCGCTCCTGCCCGACCCGGCCATGCCGCCGGGGGACGATGTCGCCCGCCGCGGGCCGACTGGCGCGCGCCACTGGCGGGGCAGCGAGGCCGTCGGCCGCGGCGCGCTGCCGCTGCTCGACCTTCCCGGCCCAGGCTCCTCGCGACCCGCGGCCGGGCATCTCCGGCGCGACGCCGCAGGAGCTGCTTTCCTGGTTCGCCGAGCGGGGAGAGGCCGCCTTCCGGGCGCGCCAGCTGGCCGACCATGTCTGGTCCGGGCGCGCCGCCTCGTTCGGCGACGTCCACACGCTCCCGGGCCCGCTGCGCGACGCGCTCGACGAGGCCTACCGATTCGACACCCTCGTCCGGAGCGAGCGCCGATCGGCGGATGCGGGGCTCACGGACAAGGCGCTGCACACGCTCGACGACGGTCGCGTCGTCGAATCGGTGCTCATGCGCTACCCGGCGCGCGGGTCGCGTCGCGAGCGCGCCACCCTCTGCATCTCGAGCCAGGCGGGCTGCGCCGTGGGCTGCCCGTTCTGCGCCACCGGGGAGCTCGGGCTGTGGCGGGACCTGACCGCCCGCGGAGATCATCGACCAGGCTCGCTACTGGCGCCAGCAGCTCGCCTCGGAGGGACGGCGCATCACCAACATCGTGTTCATGGGCATGGGAGAGCCGCTCCTCAATGCCGATGCCGTGCTGGCCGCCTGTGCGGCGCTCAGTGACGGCAATCGCTTCGGGCTGGGCCAGCGGCACATCGCGGTGAGCACGAGCGGCGTCATCCCCGGCATCGAGCGGCTCACCTCGCTGCGCCGCCAGTACACCCTGGCGGTCTCCCTGCACGCGGCGCGACCCGAGCTGCGCGACGTCCTCGTGCCGCTCAACCGCCGCTACCCGGTCGTCGATGTCGTGCGGGCAGCGACCGCGTACGCGGAGGCGACCGGCCGGCGCGTCACGTACGAGATGGTCATGATCGCCGGCATCAACGACACGCCTGCCGACGCCGGCGCGGCTGCCGCGCTCGTGCGGGACTCGGCTCGCGCACGTGAACCTCATCCCCATGAACCCGGTGGCGCACACGCCCTGGCAGCCCTCGAGCCCGGAGCGCGTGGCGGCGTTCGCGAGCATGCTGCGCGCCGCCGGCGTGGACACCACGGTGCGCCGCAATCGCGGCCTGGACATCGGCGCGGCCTGCGGTCAGCTGGCGGCGGAGCGAGCCGGCCAGCCGGCGCCGGCGGCCATCAAGCGGCGACGCGACATCCTCGAGCGCGCAGAGCGCGACCGCGCTCGACGCGTGGCGAGCATGACGGCGGCCGCCACGATCCGCGTCCTCATCTCGGCGAGCATCCTGAACGCCGACTTCGGCCGACTCGACCGCGTCGTCCACAAGCTCGAGCGTGCCGGCGTGGATCGCATCCATCTCGATGTCATGGACGGGCACTTCGTCGACAACATCACCTTCGGACCGGACATCGTGGCGGCCTTCCGCCGGCTCACCGAGCTGCCGCTCGACGTCCACCTCATGATCTCGGAGCCGGCGCGCTACATCGACCGATTCATCGCGGCCCGAGCCGCGAGACGATCACCTTCCACGTCGAGGCGCCCGAGGGCGATCGAGGGCAAGGACGCCGCCCTCGACGCCATCCACGCGGCCGGGCAGGGCGCCGGTCTGGCGGTGAGCCCGGGGACGCCGGTCACGGCCCTGGCCGATCGCGCCGACCGGCTCGACCTCATCATGGTCATGACCGTGGAGCCCGGCTGGGGTGGGCAGGGCTTCATGCCGGAGATGGCGCCCAAGATCGCCCAGGCCCGCGCGCTGCTGGAGCGAGCTGGGCGCGGTGGCCACGTCCACGTCGACGGAGGCGTGAACCACCGCACGGCCGAGATCGTGGGCCGCCATGGCATCGACGTCTGCATCGTCGGCTCGGCTCTCTTCCAGCGCGGCCGGGACGCGTCCGAGGAGGTCGAGCTCGTTCGCGCGGGTGCTCTGCGAGGGCGGATGGCGGCTCTCCACGCCGACCCGACCGCGCCTGCGGACGGCGCCGCGCCGGCGGAACCGCTCAGCCTCAGGGCCTCCGGCGCCACCGGCGACGTCTGAGCGGTGCGCGTCCTGCTGCAGCGCGTGAGCCGCGCCGAGGTCCGCGTCGGCCGGGTCGGCGCGGGGGTCCATCGGTCCCGGCCTCCTGGCCCTCGTCGGCGTCGGGCCCGTCCGACGATCCGGCGGTCGCCCGAGCCATGGCCGACCGGTCGGTCGACCTGCGCATCTTCCGTGACGATGAGGGGCGCACGAACCGCTCGCTGCTGGACGTCGGCGGCGCCATGCTCGTGGTCAGCCAGTTCACGCTCTACGGGGACACTCGCAAGGGGCGCCGCCCGTCGTTCATCGGGGCCGCCGAGCCCGGCCTGGCAGCGGAGCTCGTCGAGGTCTTCGCCCGGTCGGTCGAGGCGCGCGACATCGAGGTTGCCCGGGGCGAGTTCGGCGCCGAGATGGAGGTCGAGCTCGTCAACGACGGACCCATGACCATCTGGCTCGACAGCGGACCCTGAGCGTGGCTGGCAGCCCGCTGACCGATCGTATCCGCAACCGCGCCCTGCGGCTCCGCCAGCACCGCTGGCGGATGGCCGCCCACACAGTCACCGCACCGGCACATCGTCCTCGGCGGGGCTCCCCGCAGCGGGACGACGCTCCTGCGCAACCTGCTCGACCGTCACCCGGGCGTCCGAGCCGGCGCCGAGACGAAGCTCTTCGTGCCGGCCGCCTTCAACCTGGCCTGGCTTGCCGAGGCCTACCGAGTCCCGCAGGCGCGACCTCGAGGACATGCGCCGTCGCTCGGCATCGCAGGCAGCCTTCGTCGACGCCTTCGCCGAGCGCGTGATGAGCATGGCCGGCAAGGCTCGCTGGGCTGAGAAGACGCCCCAGAACATCCGCCACCTCGACTGGATCCTGGCGCGCTTCCCGCGAGCATCGGTCGTCCACATCATCCGCGACGGCAGGGACGTCGTCTGCTCCATGCGCGAGCACCCCGACTGGCGCTGGCGCGACGGTGCGTGGCAGAAGGTCATCGTGGACCGGCCGCTGGCGTGGTATGCGCAGCGCTGGCTCGCGGACACGGCCGCCGGGATGGCCTGGCGCGAGGATCCGCGCTACGTGGAGGTGCGCTACGAGGACCTGGTGGCGGACCCCACGGCCATCATGCGGACGGTCAGCGACGCGATCGGGGAGCCTGCCGAGGACGATTGGCTGGCATCCGTCGGCGAGCGCACGCGCGCTCAGACGACGCAGGCCCGGACTACGACGGGCCTGTCAGTGATGCCTCGGTCGGCCGATGGCGAGCCGGGCTCCGCGGCGACGAGCTGCGCGAGGTCATGCGGCTCTGCGAGGGACGCCTCGTCGAGCTCGGCTACGAGGTCTGAGCGACTCGGACCCGAAGGGTCAGGAGGCCGCCTTCATCATCGTCCGCCGACAGCGCGTGCAGATGAGCGTCCGCGGGCCTTGCCGCCATCCGAGAGGACGAGCGGCTGCAGGTTGACGCCATAGCGACGGTGGGCGCGGACGCGGTTCATGCCCGTGGACTGGGGGTTGAAACCGCCCATGGAGGTCTTGCCGCACTTCGCGCAGGAGCGAGCCATGTCTTCCTCAGAGGCAGGTGCGAGGGCTGCGTCCCGACCGGGCCGCACGGCCGCGTACTATACCATCGGCCCGGCAAGCAGGGAGGGACCCGATGTCGCTGAGCCACCGTCAGAACGCCGAGGTGCCTGCGGGGTCGAGCCGCCGGTCACCGATGACCCGTCTCTACGTCGATGGGCCCACCGTCATGCGCGCGGTGCGTGCGGCCGTGGCCAACCTCGAGGCCCATGTCGAGGAGGTGGACGCGCTGAACGTGTTCCCCGTCCCGGACGGGGACACGGGCTCCAACATGCTGGCCACGATGCGCGCGGCGCTGGCCGAGGCCGAGCGCCTGCCCGAGGCACAGCGCGACCTCGCGAGCGTGGCCGACGCCCTCAGCCGTGGCGCGCTGACGCGGCGCCCGGGGCAACAGCGGCGTCATCCTCTCGCAGATCATCCGGGGCATGACCGCCGGTGCCGACGGTCGACGGCGCGCCAACGGCCTGCATCTCGCGGCCGGCCTGCGACGCGGCTCGGAGGTCGCCTACGGCGCCGTCCTGACGCCGGTCGAAGGGACGATCCTCACGGTCATCCGGGACGCCGCCGAGGCGGCCGAGACGGCTGCCGGCCGGCAGCCCCACGTCGAGGCCGTGCTCGCGGAGGTCATCGCCGCGGCCGCCAGCTCGGTGCAGCGCACGCCCATGCTCCTGCCCATCCTCGAGGACGCCGGCGTCGTGGACTCGGGCGGGCAGGGGCTCTATCGGCTCCTGGAGGGGACCCTCCAGGTCGGCATCGCGGACGGCGACGTGGGCGACCCGGTCACCCGCGATCGTCGTCGGGCCGACGTCCGCGGGCACCGGCGCCCGCTGGCCTCCCGACGCCCACGCGCACGGAGAGCCAGGCGCTGCGCACGGCTACGAGACCGAGTACCTGCTCGACCTCGGACGGTGGACGGCATCGACATCGCCGCGCTCCGGGCGGCCATCGAGGCGACCGGGGACTCGGTCGTCGTCGCCGGCGACGAGCGCCTCGCCCGCGTCCACGTCCACGGGGAGCGCCCGGACCTCGCCATCGCGGCGGGCCTGGCCTGGGGCCGGCTCAGCCAGGTGGCCGTCCGGGACCTCGACGAGCAGGTCCTCCACGTCGGCGCTGGCCGCGTCCGACGGAGGGACCGGCAGCGCGTGGCCACCGGCGACGGGCCCTCGTCGCCATCGCCCCGGCCGATGGCCTGGCCCACGTCCTCGCGTCGCTGGGCGCGCGGGTCGTGCGACCGGCGCATGGCACGCGGCCATCCGTCGGGGAGATCGCCGAGGCCATCCTCGCTGCGGCTCGAGCGAGGTCATCGTGCTGCCCGAACGACAGCGACGCCTTCCTGGCCGCACGTCATGCGGCCGAGCTGACGCACGCTCGTCGAGGTCGTCATCATCCCGACCCGCAACGCGGCCGAGGGTATCGCTGGCGGCCCTCGTGTTCGACCCTGGCGCGTCTCGCTGGCCGAGCAGTCCGAGCGGATGACGCGCCGAAGCGGCGACCGCTGCGCTCCTTCAGCGTCCTGACGGCGGCGCGGGATTCGGTCGTCGACGGACGAGCCCGTGCGCAGGGGCCAGGTCATCGCCGCTCGATGCCGGATCGGCACGTCCTGGCGCAGGAGGAGACGTGGAGACGCGGTGGCCCAGGCAAGCGCTCGCAGCGATCGGTGACTTCGACCTCGTGACCTGCTACCACGGGGTCCGGCTGCATCAGGACGACCTGGCGCGGCTGCGCACGACCATCGGCGAAGGCCGGTGGGGCGCGGAGGTCGAACTCGTGTCGGGTGGCCAGCGCTTCGAGCATCTGCTCGTCGCGGTCGAGTAGGGAGTGGCCCGGGAGACCGTCGTGGCCGCCGGCCAGTCCGGCCTCGACACCCCCATCGGCAGCTCCGGCTGCCCGGGGCCAGCGGACTGCGTCGGGTCGGGCGACGCCTCGGCATCGCGTCGGTCCGGGACCTGCTGACGACCTTCCCGCGCCGCTACGAGGACCTGCGCGACATCACGCCCATCGGAGGGCTCGACGTGCTTGGCAGACGGGATGCATGTCACGGTCCGGGCGACGGTCGCGACCGTCCAGGCGCAGCGGACCTTCCGGCGGCGACTCTGGCTGACCACGGCCCGCCTCATCGATGACAGCGGCGAGGTCGAGGCCATCTGGTTCGGACGCCGCTTCATCGAGCGCCAGCTGCAGCCCGGCGTCGCGGTCGTGGCCAGCGGCCGAGTCAAGCACCAGGGCTGGCGCGTCCAGCTCGACGACCCCGAGTTCCAGCGGGACGACGGCGGCCCGATGCTCCATGCCGGCCGCATCGTGCCCGTCTACCGGCTCACCCGTGGGCTGACCTCCCGCACGCTCAGGAGCGCCATCCGGGCCGGCCTCGACCGCTTCGGCCCCTATCCCGAGTACCTGCCCCCGGCCGTCGTCGAAGCCCAGCCCTCCGTCGGCGGCCGCCATCGAGGCGGTCCACTTCCCTGATGACCTCAGCCCAGCGCGACGCGGCCGTCAGGCGGCTCGCGCAGGACGAGCTGCTGGCCCTCCAGGTGGGCATGGTCGCCCGACGACGGCAGCGCCGCGGGGTGCCTGGCGCGGCCATCGAGGTCGACGACGAGACCGATGCGCAGCCTGCGTGCGGGCATCGCGGCCGGGCTGTCTCGTCGGGTCGGGCAGACGGTCGAGCTGACCGACGACCAGCGACGCGCCATGGATGCCATCCGTGCCGATCTCGCACGGTCCACCCCGATGCTGCGCCTCATCCAGGGCGACGTCGGCTCGGGCAAGACGGCGGTGGCCGCCTATGCCTTCGGGCTGGCCGCGAGCGGCGGCGGGCAGGGCGCGCTGCTGGCGCCGACCGACCTGCTGGCTCGCCAGCTGGCTGAGACGCTCGGAGACCTCCTTGCCGACGATGGCCTCGCGGTCACGCTGCTGACGGGGTCGCTGAGCGGTGCCGGCCGCCGGGCGGCCCTCGAGGCGCTCGCCACCGGACAGGCGCAGGTCGCGGTGGGCACGCACGCCCTGTTCCAGGAGGGGGTCGCCTTCGCGCGCCTCGACCTTGTGACCGTCGACGAACAGCACCGTTTCGGCGTGGCGCACCGGGAGGCGCTCGCGGCCAAGGGCCTGGCACCCCACGTCATGCTCATGACCGCCACGCCGATCCCCCGCACGCTGGGCCAGGTCCTGTACGCCGACCTCGACGTCTCGGACCTGCGTTCGGCGCCGGCCGGCCGGGTGCCCATCCGCACTGGTGTCCGGGGTCGCGCGGACCTGGCCGGAACCTGGGAGCGGGTGCGCCAGGAGGCCGCCGACGGGCACCGGATCTTCGTGGTCGTGCCGCACATCGATCCGCAGACAGAAGAGGGCACCGAGCAGCCGACCCTCCTGCCCGCGGTCGATCCGAGCCCTGACGCCCCGCCCGGCTCCGGGGCCGAGGAGGTCGCGGACTGGCTCCGTGGGCACCTCGCGCCGCTGCGGGTCGGCCTCGTCCACGGGCGGCTCCGCGCTGACGAGCGAGATGCCGAGATGTCGCGCTTCCGCGAGGGCCATCTCGACGTGCTGGTGGGCACGACCGTCGTGGAGGTGGGCGTGGACGTGCCCGAGGCGACCATGATGATCGTCCTCGATGCCGACCACTTCGGCCTCTCCCAGCTCCACCAGCTGCGGGGGCGGGTGGGCCGGGGAGGAGCACCGTCCTTCTGCGTCCTCGTCGCGGACGTGCCGACGGACAGCGTGGCCGCCGAGCGACTGGCCGCCGTCAGTGGCACGCACGATGGCTTCGTGCTCGCCGAGAAGGACTGGACGCTGCGCCGTGAAGGGGATGTCCTCGGCCTGGCCCAGAGCGGCCTGCCGCGCCTGCGCCTCGCCTCGCTCGCCAGGCGGGAGGACCAGGAGCTGGCGGTGCGCTGTCGCGAGCTCGCCGAGACGATGCTCGATGACGACGGCCGACTGCTGCCGGCCTACGACGCCTTCGGCCGCGAGCTGGCCGCAGGATGGCTGGCTGCCGTCGCGACGGGCGAGGGTGCGACCGAGGAATCGGTGGGTGCCTGAGGCGGGCCGGGTCATCACGGGCAGCGCCGGCGGGCTGCGGCTGGCGGCCCCCGGACCCGGGACGCGACCGATCAGCGATCGGGTGAAGCAGGCGCTGTTCTCGCTCCTGGAGGCCGAGCGTCCCGACATCTGGGACGGCGCGGTGCTCGACCTCTTCGCGGGGTCGGGTGCCCTGGCCATCGAGGCCTTGAGCCGAGGCGCGCCGCGAGCCGTGCTCGTGGAACGGGACCGGCGCGCCGTGGCGGCCATCACCGAGAACCTCGAGCGAACGCACCTGGCCGACGGCGCCCGCATCGTGCAGCGGGATGTCGCCGCATTCCTCGAACGTGGCGCTCTGGAGGTGGCCGAGGTGCCCTTCGCGGCCGTCTTCCTCGACCCGCCCTATGCACGGAGCGGTGACCTCGCGGACAGCCTCGGGCGTCTCGGATCCGCCGCGGCCGGCTGGCTCGACGCGAGGGCCTGTGTGGCTGCCAAGCACTTCTGGAAGACGCCGCCCCCTGACCGCGTCGGTGAGCTCGGCCGCTCCCGCAGCCGGCGCTTCGGTGAGACCGCCCTGAGCGTGTATCGTCGGGGCGCCGAACCCGTCGCCGGAGGGACCTGATGCGCCTGGCCGTCTACCCGGGGTCCTTCGACCCCATCACGCGCGGGCATATCGACGTCATCGAGCGGGCCAGCAGGCTGTTCGACCGGCTCACTGTCGCCGTCCTGGTGAACACGCGCAAGTCGCCCAGCCTTGACGTCAAGGAGCGCGCCAGGATCATCCGCCAGGCCATCGACGAGGAGCTCGAGGCGAAGACGGCTGCCGGCATCGAGGTCACGACGTTCGAAGGCCTCACCGTGGACCTGGCTCGACAGCTCGGCGCGACCTCCATCGTCCGTGGACTCCGCGCCCTGAGCGACTTCGAGAACGAGCTGGCCATCGCCCATATGAACCGCAGGCTGGCGCCCGAGATCGACACGGTCTTCTTCATGACGGGCATCGAGCACGCCTACCTGAGCTCTGGTCTCGTGCGCGAGGTCGCGAGCCTCGGCGGCGACGTCAGCGCCATGATCCCCGACGCGGCGGCACGCGCCCTCCGGGTCCGCGCTGAGCGCTGACCGACCCGCCCGGGGCGTGACCGCGCCGTCCCTCGCATCAGGCCTCGTGGGCTACAATCCCCAGTCGTCCTCGCGTGTCCACCAGGAGCCCGTGCCATAGACCTCATGTTCCTCATCGAGCGGCTGGATGCTCTCATCGAGCAGGGCCGCCGCATGCCCATGAGCAACGCGGTCATGGTCGACAAGGTCGCGGCCACGGACCTCATCGAGCAGCTTCGCGTCGCCGTGCCCGAGGAGGTGCGCCAGGCCAAGCGCATCAACGAGGAATCGTCGCGGCTCGTCGAGCGGGCCCAGGACGAGGCCGAGCGGATCATCGCGCGCGCCCAGGAGCAGGCCGCCTTCCTGATCGAGGAGCGCGAGCTGACACGCGCCGCCGAGCAGCGCTCCGAGGAGATCATCGAGGAGGCCAGGGCGGAGGCTCGCGAGATCCAGCAGGGTGCGGACGCCTATGCCGCGAACGTTCTCGTGAAGCTCGAGGGCGAGGTGGTCAAGGCTCTCCAGAGCATCCGGCGCGGCCTCTCCGCCCTGGACGAGCGCTACCCGCCGGATGGGAGCGAGGCGGACGAGCCTGCGCCCGTCGAGCGGACCCATGCTCAGCTATAACGTCGCCGACCTCCTGCGCTCTGCGCCCGGCACGAGCGAGGACGTCGAGGTCGAGCTGCCCGCCCTTTCCCTGGCAGAGGGGCTTGACCTGGCGCGTCCGCTCGAGGGCCGGCTCCGCCTGATGAGCTCTGGCCGCGGCATCCTCGTGCGGGGCCGCCTCGAGACGGCACTCGCGGAGCGCTGCTCCCGCTGCCTGCGTCCGGCCGTGGCGCCCCTCCTCCTCGAGATCGAGGAGGAGGCCCTGCCCTCGATCGACGTCGAGACCGGCCTGCCCGTCGATACGCGAGACGAGCGGGAGGTCCTGCGCCTGACGGATCATCACGAGCTGGATCTCGAGCCGGCGGTCCGAGACGCCATCTCGCTGGCCGAGCCCATCGCGCCGCTCTGCCGCCCGGACTGCCCCGGTCTCTGCGAGACGTGTGGGGCGGACCTCGCCACCGAGCCCGGCCACGCCCACCCCGAGGACGAGGTCGACCCACGCCTGGCCGCCATGGCCAGCCTGCGCGACCGCCTGCCCTGAGCAGGCCACCGTCCCCACGCATACACCAGCCAACGAAGGAGCAGAGGTGATCTGATGGGAGTCCCCAAGCGGCGTGTCTCGAGCACGCGGAAGCGCGAGCGGCGCTCGCATCATGCGCTCACGGTCCCGACGCTGGAGGCATGCCCGCACTGCCACCAGCCCAAGCGCCAGCACCACGCCTGCCCGAATTGCGGCTGGTACGGTGGCCGCGAGGCGGTGAAGATCCGCGAGAAGAAGACGGCCGAACAGGGCTGAGGCCGGACGGGCTCCCCGGGAGGAGCGGTCGAGCATGGATGTCGAGGCCCTCAGCCGGGGCACGCAGGACGGTCACCTCGACCGACCGCGGGTGGCCGTGGACGCCATGGGCGGGGACCACGCGCCCGAGGAGGTCGTCCGCGGCGCGATCGACTGGGCGCGCGGTCACAAGGACGTCGAGGTCATCCTCGTCGGGGACGAGGTCCGCATGCGCCCGTTCATCGATGAGCCCCTGCCCGTCCACGTCAGCCTCCGGCAGGCCTCCGAGACGGTGGCCATGGAGGAGCAGCCCGCCGTGGCCGTGCGCCGCAAGCACGACGCCAGCATCAACGTCTGCATGCGCCTCGTCCGCGATGGCGAGGCCGACGCCGTCGTCACGGCCGGCCACACGGGCGCCGGGGTGGCCTCCGCGATCCTGCACCTGAAGCGACTCCCGGGCGTGGACCGGCCCGCCCTGGCCGTGCAGATGATCACCGACAGTGGCCCGCTCATCCTGCTCGACATCGGCGCCACGACCGATTCCACGGGCGTCAACCTGGCCCAGTACGCGCACATGGGCTCGCTCTTCAGCGAGCGCGTCCTGGGCGTCAAGGAGCCGACCGTGGCTCTGCTCTCGATCGGCGGGGAGCAGGGTAAGGGCGAGCAGCGCGTCCAGGACGCCACGGCCCTGCTCAAGGACAGCCACCTGCGCTTCATCGGCAACGTCGAGGGCCGGGATGTACCCCACCATGCCGCTGACGTGGTCGTCTGTGACGCCTCCGTCGGCAACGTCGTCATGAAGTTCTTCGAGGGCCTTTCGACCGTCATCTTCGACATGATCCGGGGCGAGTTCGAGCGCCCACCGTGGGGGCCCATCGGCTACTTCTTCATGCGCCCAGGCATCGGCCGCATCCGGGAGCGATTCGACTACGAGAAGCTGGGCGGCTCGCCCCTCCTCGGCGTGAACGGCACCGTGCTCATCACCCACGGCAGCGCCAGGCGACGCATGATCGGCTACGCGGTCCAGGTGACGGCCATGGCCGCTCGGGCCCGCATCCCCGAGCGCATCACCGCCACCCTGGCCTCGGAGGGCGCCGACAAGTCGACAGCCCGACGGCGCACGGCGGCGCTCCACCCCGCTGCCGTGGAGGATGCCGAGGTCGACGGGGCATCCGGATCCGAGGCAGATGGAGACGTCTGAGGTTCGGGGGTCAGCCAACGGCGCAGGCGGGGTGCACGCGCCGGAGCGCGAAGGCCGGCAGGTCGCCCTGGCGGCCGTCTTCGAGGCCGACTTCGGTCAGCGCACCGCGCCAGCCATCCTGGAGCGGCGGCTCGGCGAGGGCGACGTGGGCGATCGGGCCGCCACGCACGCGCGTCGGATCGTCGACATCGTGGTCGCGTATCGCGACAGCATCGATGCCAGGATCGAGGCTGTGGCGCCAACCTACCCGGTCGTCCAGCTCGCTCGGATCGACCGGGCGCTGCTGCGTTGCGGCATGGGCGAACTGCTACACTGCCCGACGACGCCGGCCAGGGTGGCCATCTCCGAGTGGGTCGCGCTCGCTCGTGACTACAGCGGGGAGCCCGCCCGGCGGCTCATGAACGGCGCTCTCGGGCGAGTCGTGAAGGATGGGACGATGGCCCCTGGCGACGATGCCCCGTCAGGCCCACAGGGCGACATCGAGACAGAGACCAGAGGCCATACGGAGGGAATAGCAGAGTGACCGCTTCGACCTACGAGCGACTCAGCAAGATCGTCGTCGAGCAGCTCGGTGTGGACGAGGCCGACGTCAAGCCTGAGGCTTCGTTCGTGGACGACCTGAACGCCGACTCCCTCGACCTCGTTGAGCTCGTCATGAGCCTCGAGGAGGAGTTCGGGACAGAGATCTCCGACGAGGACGCCGAGCGCATCCGCACGGTCCAGGACGCGGTCGACTACATCGACGAGCACCTCAACCAGTAGCCTTCGACCGGGGTCGATGCCCACGAGCGCGATCGAGCTCGCCGATCGACTCGGCCTGACGTTCGACGACCCCTCTCTCCTCGGAGTCGCGCTCGTCCACAGCAGCTACGTCAACGAGCACCTCGAGGAGGCCATCGAGTCCAACGAGCGACTCGAGTTCCTCGGGGACGCCGTGCTCTCGCTCATCGTCTCCGAGATCCTCTACCTGCGGCATCCCGATGAATCCGAGGGCGTCCTCACCACCCGCCGCGCGGCCATCGTCTCGACGGGCGGTCTCGCCCGCATCGCGCGGCGCCTCGGCATCGGGGAGGCGCTCGTGCTGGGGCAGGGCGCAGGGCACTCCGGCGAGCGGGCCCGTAGCTCGGTGCTGGCCGGCCTCTTCGAGGCCATCGTGGCCGCCATCTATCTCGACCGTGGACTGACCGCTGCCCAGGCGTTCGTGCTCCGGGCCGCGGGTCCCGAGATCGAGGCTGCCGTCCCGGCCGATAGCCTGAAGGCGCCCAAGAGCCGCCTGCAGGAACGCGCCTTCACGCGGACGGGACGCCCACCCAGCTATCGCATCGTCAGCAGCGACGGACCCGACCACGACCGACACTTCATCGTCGAGGTCTCCGTGGACGGGTCCGTCCTGGGCATGGGCGAGGGTCGCAACCGCCGGGAAGCGGAGACCATGGCCGCCGAGGTCGCCCTCGGGGCCCTGGAGACCCTCGACGGGCCGGGGAGCGAAGGCGGTGCCGGAGGACGTCGAGCAGGCCGCGGCCCCGGGAGCGGCGGGACCAGGGACGTGAGCCGGGCCCGACTCCGCGAGCTCCGACTGGTCGGCTTCAAGTCGTTCGCGGAGCGCACCGTCGTCGAGCTGGGCCCCGGCATCTCCGCGGTCGTGGGCCCCAACGGCAGCGGCAAGTCGAACCTCGCCGACGGGCTGCGCTGGGCGCTCGGCGAGCAGGGTCGGGCTCTTCGCAGCAGACGGGCCGAGGACCTCATCTTCGCGGGCAGCGCCAATCGCCGCGCCGTGGGCATGGCCGACGTCAGCCTCGTCATCGACAACAGCGACCGGCTGCTCTCGGTCGATTTCGGCGAGGTCGAGCTCAGCCGTCGGCTCTTCCGCTCGGGCGAGAACGAGTACCTCCTGAACCGCCAGCGCATCCGCCTGCGTGACCTGGTCGAGCTGCTCGACGACGCCAACCTGGCCGATAACGCCTTCCTCTTCATCGGGCAGGGCATGGTCGACCAGGCCCTCGCGCTGCGGCCCGAGGAGCGCCGCCCGCTCTTCGAGGAGGCGGCTGGCATCCGGAAGCACCAGCGCCGCCGTGCGCGTGCGGAGGCAGAGCTCGACGAGGCGGGCTCGAACCTGGAGCGCGTGCGCGACCTGCTGGCCGAGCTGCGGCCCCAGGCCCGACGCCTGGCAGCCCAGGCCGAGCAGCAGGAGGCCCGCACGGCGGCCGGTGTGGAGCTTGCCGAGGCGCTCGTCGATGCGGCGCGGTCGCGGCTCGGGGCGGCCGAGGTCGAGGCGGCGCGTCATGCCGACGCCCTCCTCGCCGCCCGGCGCGAAGCGGATGCTGCCCTGGCAGCCCTCCGCGAGGCCGAGGAGACCGCAGCCGCGAGGACACGCGCGCTCTCCGCTCGGGCCGACGACGAGCAGCGCCTCCGCGAGGGGCTCGATGAGGCGCGTGCCCGGGTGCAGGAGGTCGAGCTGGCGCGGGCGCGCATCGAGAGCGAGGCAGAGGGTCTCGCGCGTGAGCGTGCCCGCATCACCGATGAGCGCGCCGCGGCCGCCTCCCGCATCGACGAGGCGCGCCGGCTCATGGCCGCCGTCCTGCCTGCCGAGGACCGTGCCGCGGAGGATGCCCTCGCGCAGGCCGAGCGACGCCTCGCAGAGGCGAGTCGCGAAGCCGAGGACCTGAGGCGTGCCGATCGCGCAGACGAGGAGCGAACGACGGCCGCGCATGGCGCCCGCGAGCGCGCATCGGCCGACGCCGAGCGGGCACAGCGGCGCGCGTCCGAGAGCCGCACGCCGCCTGGCCTTGCAGGAGGCCGCCGCCGATGTGGCAGGCGCTCGGTCGGAAGCGGCGCGCGTCGAGGCGGCCGCGGCCGCCGAGGCTCGTGTGCAGCGCCCAGACGGCCGAGGCTGCCGCCGAGGCAGCGTCGGCCGAAGCGCGGACGGCCGCCCGGCAGGCCGAAGCCGATGCCGCATCGGCGAGCGAACAGGCGGCCCGCCTCCGAGCCGAGCTCGAGACGTCGCTGGTCCGGCACGATGCCCTCGAGGAGCAGCTGCGCGGCGGGCTCGACGAACGGGCGTTGCATGCCGCGCGGGAGCGAGGAGGCCGAGGCTTTGCCGACGGCCTCGAGGTCGAGCCGGACTTCCGGCTGGCCGTGGAGGCCGTGCTCGGCGAGGTCCTGTCCGGTCTCGTGCTCGACGCCGACGCCGCGCGGTCGCTTGCCGAACTGCCCGGCGTCATCGTCCTGCGCGACGGTCGGGACGGGCGCCCCAGGGCCGGGGACCGGGCCGCGTCACGCCTCGAGGAGCGCGTCCTGGAGGCCGGGGGCGGTTGGCTCGCCGGGGCGATCCGGCGCGATCCGGATGGGCAGGCGGCTCGCCTGCTGGCACGCTGCGCGTGGGTGCCCGACCTCGAGACCGCCCTGGCGCTGCGCGAGCTCCTGCCGGCCGGCTGGCGCCTCGTGACCCGGTGCCGGCGTCGTGGTCGATGACGTCGGGGTCATCCGGCCGACGCCCGGCAGCTCCACCCTGGAGCGACGTGCCGCGCGCGACGACCTGGCCCGCCGCATCGAGCGCACGCGTACCGGGCTCGAGGCTGCGGAGGCGCGCGCGGGTGAGACCCGAGCCCTGAGATCGGAGGCGGAGTCACGCGTGGCGGGCGCGAACGAGGCGTTGGAGGCGGCCCGCCGGGAGCGGCGCATCGCCGACGGGGCCGAGCGTTCGACCGCGTCGACCGCCGAGAACGCCGCCCGAGAGCTCGCCTGGCAGGAGGCCATGCTCGAGCGCGTCCGCGCCGAGGCCGAGCTCGCCAGCGCCGAGTCCGAGACACTTGCCCGAGACCTCTCGGCCCTCGATGCCTCGATGCCCGACCGCGTCGCCGACCCCACCGCGCGCCGCGCACTGGCGGCGCTCGACGCCCGGGTAGCCGGCCTGCGTGCCGAGCGCGATCGCGCCGCTGCCGTGGCGACCGCGGCGCGCGCCGAGCGCGAGCGGGCCCTCGAGGAGCAGCGTCGCGCCGAGGTCGGCCTGGGCCTCGCCGAGGCCCGCATCGCGGAGCTCGATGGCAGCGAGACCGCCCTGGCCGGCCGCGAGGCCGACGTCGCCGCGGGACGCGAGCGGTCGGCCGCTGCCCTCGCCTCGGCCCAGGCACGACTTCACGCGGAGACCGAGGCCTACGAGTCGTCGGTGGCGGCCTCGCGAGCCGAGCGCGCCGACCTGCTCGCGGCCGAGGTCGGCGGCCGGGACGGCGCGTGAGCAGCTGCGGCTGGCGGAGCAGCGCGGCCGCGCCATCGAGGTGGCCGAGATGGAGGCGCGCCTGCAGGTGGACGCGGCCCGCGAGGGTCTCCTCGTCGAGCTGGCCGCCATCGGCCCCGACGGGCTGACCGTGCTGCTCGCTCAGAGCGAGCAGCCGCTCCCGGCCACGCCGCCAGGCGGTGACGAGCTCCCCGAGCTGCTCGAGCGGGCGCTCGATGCGGCCCTCGGCCGCTGGCAGCAGGCCGCGGCCGACTCCGGCAGTGGGGCCGGCTCCGGCAGTGCGGCCAGCCCGTCGGCCGGACCCCTCGTCGACGGACCTCCCGAAGCGCCCACGCGGGCACGCATCGCGGCCCTGCGGCGGCGCTTCAACGAGGTCGGCGCCAGCAACCCGTTCGCGGCCTCGGAGCTGGCCGAGGTCAAGGGCCGCCTCGAGTCCCTCGAGGCGCAGCGCGACGACCTCGAGCGGGCCATCCGCGACACGCGCGAGCTCATGGCCCGCCTCGACACGCTCATGACCGAGCAGTTCCGCGAGACGTTCCAGGCCCTCGAGGGCGCCTTCGCGCGGCGCTTCCACCAGCTCTTCGGGGGTGGCGAGGCGCAGCTCTCGCTGACCGACCCGTCCGACCTCACGACGACGGGCGTCGAGATCACGGCGCGCCCGCCCGGCAAGCGGCGGCAGCCCCTGGCGATGCTCTCGGGCGGCGAGCGGGCGCTCACCGCCGTGGCGCTCCTGATGGCCATGCTGGAGGTTCGCCCCGTGCCCTTCTGCGTCCTCGACGAGGTGGACGCCGCGCTCGACGAGGCCAACATCGGGCGCTTCTCGACGGCCCTGCGCTCACTGGCCGAGGAGATCCAGTTCGTCGTCATCACCCACAACCGCGGCACCATCGAGGCCGCCGACGCGCTCTACGGCGTGACCGTCGGCGACGATGCCGTCAGCCGCGTCGTCTCGCTGCGGCTGGCCGACCTGCCGGCCGACCCGCACGCGCTGAGCGGCGTCGGCGCATGACGGACGCCGCAGCATGACCGACCGCAGGACCGGCACGGTCCGGCCCCGACCCGCGTCCTGCTCCAGGACGCCCTGCGCCCCTCCCGCCTCGGCTTCGCCGAGCGTGTGCGCAGCCTGCTCGGCACGGGCCGCCCGGACGACGCGACCTGGGAGGAGGTCGAGGAGGCGCTCATCTCGGCGGACCTCGGCGCGGAGCTCGCCATCGAGGTCTGCGACCGCGCCCGTGCCCGGACCGACGTGCGGGCCCCAGAAGGCGCTCCAGCTCGAGCTCCTGCGCGCTCTTCGCCACCCGCCAGGCCGTGCCCTGGCCGCGCATCCCGGGCCCGGGCATCCCGGCCATCATCCTCGTGGTGGGCGTCAACGGCACGGGCAAGACGACGACCATCGCCAAGCTCGCCTGGCGCTTCCGGTCGCTCGGCGCGCGCGTGCTGCTGGCCGCGGCCGACACGTTCCGCGCCGCGGCCATCGAGCAGCTCACGACCTGGGCCGGCCGCATCGACGTGCCCGTCATCGCGCACGCCGCAGGCGCCGACCCCTCGGCCGTCGTCTTCGATGCGGTCGACGCGGCCAACGGCGCGCGGCATCGACGTCGTCATCATCGACACGGCGGGCCGGCTGCACACGAAGGCCAACCTCATGGACGAGCTGGCCAAGATCCGCCGCACCATCACCAAGCGGCTGCCGGAGGCGCAGCCCGAGGTGCTCTTCGTCCTCGACGCCACGACCGGCCAGAACGGGCTCCTGCAGGCCAAGGCCTTCCACGAGGTCTCCGGGCTGACGGCCATCGCGCTGACCAAGCTCGACTCCACGAGCAAGGGCGGCGTGGCCTTCGCCATCGAGCGCCAGACCGGCGTGCCGGTCCTCTTCGTGGGCCTCGGCGAGACGGCTCGAGCGACCTGCGCGACTTCGACCCCAACGCCTTCGTGGCGGCGCTCTTCGCGGTCGACGCGCAGCCTGAGCGTGCTCCCGACGAGGCCCCGACGGCCGGCCAGTCGCCGACCGCCGCTAGACTCACACGACGATGTTCGACACCCTCTCTGACCGCCTGCGCGACGCCCTCGTCCGGCCTCACCGGCCACGGCCGCATCACCGAGGCCGACGTCGACGTCGCCATGCGCGAGGTCCGTCTGGCGCTCCTCGAGGCGGACGTCAACTACAAGGTCGTCAAGGACTTCGTGGCACGCGTCCGGAGCGGGCCATCGGCCGGGAGGTCATCGAGAACACCAACGCCGGCCAGATGGTCGTCAAGATCGTCCACGAGGAGCTGACGGCCATCCTCGGCGCCGGCGACCGGACGTTCCGGTTCAACGGCTCGCCGGCCGTCATCGCCATGGTCGGCCTGCAGGGCTCGGGCAAGACGACGACGTCGGCCAAGCTGGCGCGCTGGATCGTGCGCCAGGGACGCCAGCCCATGCTCGTGGCCGCGGACCCCTATCGGCCCGGCGGCGGTCGACCAGCTCGATGACGCTCGGTCGCGGCCCTCGACATCCCGGTCTACAGCGCGCCGGCGGGCACGCCGGTGGTGCGCATCGCCACCGACGCCGTCGCCCAGGCCCGCCAGACGGGTCGCGACGTCGTCATCCTCGACACCGCCGGCCGGCTCCAGGTCGACGATGCCCTCATGGCCGAGATCCGCGACCTCGGCGAGGCGGTCCAGCCGACCGAGACGCTGCTCGTCGTGGACGCCATGGTCGGCCAGGAGGCCGTCGCCGTGGCCGAGGCCTTCCACGCGGCCGCGCCGGTGACCGGGCTCGTCCTGACCAAGATCGACGGCGATGCCCGCGGTGGCGCGGCCCTCTCCATCTCGGCCGTCAGCGGACTGGCCGTGAAGTTCCTGGGCACCGGCGAGAAGACCGATGCCCTCGAGGTCTTCCACCCCGACCGCCTGGCCGGGCGCATCCTCGGCATGGGCGATGTCGTGAGCCTCGTCGAACGCGCCCAGGAGACCTACGACGCGAAGGAGGCCGAGAAGCTCGCCGAGAAGCTCAAGCGCAACAGCTTCACGCTCGACGACTTCCTCGAGCAGATGCAGCAGGTCAAGAAGATGGGGCCGCTCGGCTCGCTCATGGAGATGATCCCGGGGCTCGGCGGCGCCGCCAAGCAGGCCCAGGCCGCCATCGACCGCGGCGAGCTGGCGCACGTGGAGGCCATCATCCGGTCGATGACGCCCGAGGAGCGGCGCGACCCGTCCGTCCTCAACGCCTCACGCCGGCGACGCATCGCGCGCGGATCGGGCACGAGCCTGCCGGAGGTCAACCGGCTGGTCAAGCAGTTCGGCGAGATGCAGCGGATGATGAAGCTCATGCGCGGGCGCGGCGGGCGAAGATGCCCGGACTGCCCATGGGACGACCGTAATGGCCCCGTCCTCGACCGAGATGAGAGAATGACGGGCGTTGAGATCATCCGCTGTCCCATCCACGATCCCTTGGAGGTGAGCATGTCGACTCCTGCCCAGGCCGCGACCGGTCGTCGAGGCCGCTGGCGCTGGTCCGTCGCTCTCGTGGCGACCGCAGCCATGGTCGTTTCCGGGTCCGGCCTGGTGGCCTTCGCCCAGAGCGGATCGGGCGTGTCGGACGGACCGCGATTCGTGCCCGCCGATGCCCCCCTGTACGTCGAGGCCCGCCTCGACCTGCCTGACGGCCAGGGAGAGTCGCTGGCCAGCTTCCTGTCGGCCTTCCCGGGCTTCGCTGACGAGGGCAGCTTCGAGACGAAGATCGACGAGGCCGTCGACTCGCTCCTGGCGGATGCCACCGATGGCGGGATCGACGATGGCGGACATCCGCGCCTTCGCGACCGGCGAGATCGGCCTGACCATCATGTCCCTGTCCCCTGAGGTCATGGAGAGCGATGAGCCGCCCATGGTCATCGGCATGGGCATCAGCGATCGGGCTGCCGCAGAGGCGTTCGTGGGCGGACTCGCCGAGGATGTCGAGACAGACACCTACGGCAGCGCCACGCTGTACGTGGACGAGGACGCCACGGTCGCTGTCGCTGACGAGTGGATCCTCCTTTCGCCACAGGTCGACCAGATCCAGGCGGCCGTGGACGTGCTTGATGGCAGTGCTCCCAGCCTGGCCGAGGACCCCGACTTCAGCGCCGCCTTCGCGCGCGTGCCGGCCGGCCACCTCGGTGCGGTCTACCTCGACATCCAGTCGCTCGGCTCGCTCATCGAGATGGGCATGGCCCAGGGGATGACCGATGGCATGGAGATGGGCGGCATGCCCATGGACATGGAGACCCTCCTCGCCCAGCTGCCGACGGACATGGTCGCCTACCTGGCGGCCGCGCCCGACCGCATGACGCTGGAGGCGTTCATCACGACGGCGGACGGCACGCCGCCGCTGCCGGTCGGTGAGTCCGACCTGGCGACGCTGTTCCCCGCTGACACGCAGCTGTATCTCGAGACGCGCGAGCTGGGCTCGGTCCTCGCGGGCGCGCTCGGGGCGGTCGTCGCCACGATGGACGAGGAGTCCGCCGCGGAGATGGCGCCCATCGAGGACATGCTCGGCGTGCCGCTGCCGGAGCTCCTCGACTTCGTCTCTGACGCCGGTATCGGCGCCGGGCTCACATCGGACGGGCTGTGGCTTGGCATCGCTGCCGAGGTCACCGACCCTGAGGCAGCAGCCGAACGAATGGAACGACTGATGAGCATCGTCACCGTCCTCGGCGCGAGCGCCGAGGCGGGCATCAGCGTCGAGACGGAAGCGGTCGGTGACGTCGACGTGACCACCATCACGCTGCCCATCGACTCGGCCGCCATGGGCCTGCCCTTCGACATCGGGCAGACGCTCAGCGTGGCCCTGACGGACAGCAGCCTGCTCCTGGGCACGGGCGACTTCGTGACCAACGCCCTGACGCAGCCGGGCACCGACTCGCTCGCGGCCAGCGCTGCCTATACCGATGCCCTGGAGGACGACACCACCAACAGCGGCGTCGTGTACGCCAACATCGGCTCGCTGTTGGCCCTCCTCGACCCCATGCTCGCCGCGATGATGCCCGAGTGGACCGACATCGCGCCTTACGCCACGGCCCTCGATCGCTTCGTCGCGGTCGGCACGGCCGATGACGAGGTCATCTCGGCGCGCATGACGATCATCGTCAGCGCCGAGTAGGCCCGCCAGGGCCAGCAAGGCTGTACCATTCGCCGGGCACCGTGCGGTGCCCGGCGATCCATCGTCCGCAGGAGGTCTCCAGAGTCCCTTGGCAGTCCGCATCCGCCTCACCCGCGTGGGGGCCACGAAGCAGCCCAGCTATCGCCTCGTGGTCGCCGACAGTCGCGCCGCCCGCGACGGCCGCTCCATCGACACGCTTGGCCACTACAACCCGCGCAGCGAGCCCATCGAGCTCCGCATCGATGCCGAGAAGGCCACCCGGTGGCTGGCCCAGGGCGCGAAGCCGACCCAGACAGTCGAACGGCTCTTCCGCCGCGCCGGCATCCTGCCGGATCTGGGCTAGCCCATGGCTGCCGTCGAGCTCGTCGAGTTCGTCGCCAGGTCCCTCGTCGACCACCCCGATTCGGTGCGCGTGGAGGCCCATGACGAGGACGGCGCGCAGGTCATCGAGCTGACCGTCGCAGAGGACGACATGGGCAAGGTCATCGGCCGCAACGGGTCGGTGGCGAAGGCTCTGCGGACACTGCTCAAGGTCGTGGCTGCCCGGGACGGGCGGTCGATCTCGCTGGAGATCCTCAGCCTGACGTGACCCAGCCGCCCGGCGAACGCATCACGGTCGGGCAGGTCCGCGGGCTCCACGGTCTGCGCGGCGCCGTGCGCGTGGAGCTCCTCAGCGATGACGCCCGATCGCTTCGCGGTGGGCTCGGTGCTCTACGCTGACGGCGACGACCGGCCGCTGACGGTGGCCTGGACGGGCCCGGCCAAACCCGGTCTGCTCGTGCGATTCCACGAGCTCACCGACCGCCCCTCGGTGGAGAGCCTCCGCGAGCGCTACCTCGAGGCCGTCCCGGCCACGCCGTTGCCGCCCGAGACGTGGTACTGGCACCAGATCGAGGGGCTCGAGGCTCGCACCGGCGCCGGCGAGGTCCTGGGCACCGTCAGCGACGTCTTCCGCGCGGGGGAGGGGGAGGTCTACGTGGTCACCGGTGGGCCTCGTGGTGAGGTCCTCGTGCCCGCGGTCCGCAGCGTCATCACCGAGCTGCGACCGGACGCCGGGTATCTCATCGTGGACCCCAGGACCCTGGGCCTCGAGGCCGCCGAAGCCGAAATGGCCGCGGCCGACGCCGACGCCTGACGTGCTGCGCATCGATGTCATCACGCTCTTCCCCGGTCTCTTCCCGGGTCCTGTCGGCGAGTCCATCCCGGGGCGCGCGCTGGAGCGCGGGCTGGCCGAGCTGCGCGTCCACGACCTGCGCACCTGGGGCCTCGGCCGGCACCGCTCGGTGGACGACTACCCATATGGGGGCGGCGCCGGCATGGTGCTCCGTCCGGAGCCCATCGCAGCGGCGCTCGAAGCCGTCGCGCCCCGCGCATCGGGAGGGTTCCGCATCCTCATGGACCCGGGCGGCGAGCGCTTCTCCCAGGCACGCGCGGCGGACCTTGCCGGCCGGGAGCATCTCGTCCTCGTCTGTCCTCGGTACGAGGGCGTCGATGAGCGGGTGCGCGGCATGGTCGACCTCGAGCTCTCGGTCGGCGACTACGTCCTCTCCGGCGGCGAGATCCCGGCCCTCGTCGTCGTCGATGCGGTCCTGCGGCTGCTGCCCGGTGCCATCGACGCAGCCTCGACGGAGCAGGAGTCCTTCTCGCACGGCCTCCTCGAGTACCCGCAGTACACCCGGCCAGCGGTCTTCGAGGGTCAGGCCGTGCCCGATGTCCTCGTCAGCGGGAACCATGCCGCGGTCGACGCCTGGCGCCACGAGCAGGCGCTCCGGCGGACCCGACGCGATCGGCCGGACCTTCTGCCTGTCGAGCCGACCGAGGACTGACGCCGGACTGCTATACTGCGCCACCGACCCAGCAGGATCCGCCCTGCCCACGTATGCCCGCCGCGGCCCCGCGGTCCGGCGCAGCACCAGGAAGTGACCCAAGTGAGCGTGCTCGACGAGATCGTCGCTGACCAGATCCGAACTGACCTGCCCGAGATCGCGCCCGGTGACACGGTGCGCGTGTCGGTCAAGGTCAAGGAAGGCAACCGCGAGCGCATCCAGGTCTTCGAGGGCACGGTCATGCGGATGCGGGGCGGCGGCATCACGCGCTCCATCACGGTGCGCGCGCTGCGTAGCGGCGTCGGCGTGGAGCGGACGTTCAAGGTCAACTCGCCGCGCATCGAGAAGATCGAGGTCGTGCGGCACGGCGTCGTCCGTCGCAAGCAGCTCTACTTCCTGCGCAAGCGCGTCGGCAAGGCCGCGACCCTCCGCGAGCGGCGCGCCTAGCCACCACCATCGCCCGGACCGGCCGCGGTAGCATCGCGCGGTGGCCGTCCGGCAGCCCCACCTCCGTGCCGAGCATGCCCTCTGGCGAGAGGGTCGGCGTCTCGTCGTCGGCGTGGATGAGGTCGGCATGGGTGCCCTTTGCGCCCCCGTGTTCGCGGCCGCCGTCCTGGTCCGACCACACACCCGCAAGATCGCCGGCGTCCGTGATTCGAAGACCCTGAGCGCCGGACAGCGTGAGCGGGTCGTCGACGAGATCAAGCGGCGCAGCCTGGCCTGGGGCGTGGGGGCCGCCTCGGTGGCCGAGATCGAGCGCATCAACATCCGCAACGCGACCCATCTCGCCATGCGGCGCGCCCTGGCGCATATCCCGTCCTACGATCATGTCCTCGTGGACGGGCTGAAGATCCGCGGCTTCGAGGAGCACATCGGTCCCTACACGGCCATCGTCGATGGCGACGAGTCCTCCTATGCCATCGCCTGCGCGTCGATCGTGGCCAAGGTGACCCGCGACCGGCTCATGGCTCGACTGGCCCTTCGCTACCCGGGCTATGGCTGGGAGCGCAACGCGGGCTACGCGACGCCCGACCATGTAGCCGGCCTCCGGGCGCTCGGTGTGACCCGCGTCCATCGGCGCACCTACCAGCGCATCCGCGCCATCCTCGAGGGCGACCAGCTCGCATTCGATCTCGACGGGGTACGGCGTCGCGGAGCCCGCGAGCAGCATCGATCCCGCCGAGCGTCTCGTCGCGATCCCCGTTCGTCCGAGGTGGAGGCGGTGATCACGGGGTAGTCGGTCCGGCCTCGCGCCGTCGCCGGCGCATGATCGGGACGGCGAGCACGGTGACCATCGACCCGCGGTCATCATCGACCGTTCCTTGCGTCTATCCGCGGACGGGATGCGAGGCAGGCTCGCGGGACCTCCGGTGGTGCTGCGCACGGCTCGGACGGAACATCCCATGCCCCACCACGCTCAGCGCCGACGCAGATGCCATCACCTCGGGAGGGCTTCTGGCCCGCGCCCCGGTCTCGCATCCCGTCCACGAATGAGAGACAGAAGACGCGAGAGCGATCGGGCGTCGGGAGTCCCAGCGGTCCCGAACGACTTCACGTGGACCCGTCGCGATAAGTGGAGGCGAAGCAGTGCTACGTAGGCTGCGGTGGATGGACGATGGCAAGATCGGTCGCGAAGGGACCGCCCCGACCTCGCGGCGGCTGGCTGGCGACCTGGCGGAGGCGGTCATCGCGGCGCATCTCGAGGCGATGGGCTGGCGCATCCTCGGCCGGAACGTCCGTGTCGGCCGCTGCGAGCTGGACATCGTCGCGCTCGATGCCGCCGGCATCCTCGTCATCGTCGAGGTGCGCTCTCGGTCGACACCGGGGTTCGGGGCCCCGGAGGAATCCATCGATGCGGCAAAGGTAGCGCGGCTCTACGGCGCCGGATGGCAGCTCATGCGGGCAGGGCACTTGCCTGACGGACGCCGCCTGCCTGATCTGAGCCGCGTGCCCGAGGGGCGCCGTCTCGACGCAGTCCCGTTCCGAGTCGACCTGGTCACGGTCATCCGGCAGGTCGGCACGGGCTGCTGGAGGATGGGTCGGCACCTGTGGGGTCTCTCGGTCACCTAGGCCACGCGACCTGAGCTGCCGGAGGATCGGCGCACCGGCGCCAGGCGCCGTGCGACCGTCGGATGCGTGAGAGTCAGTGATGCGCAGCAGCGCCTCGTGGCCGAGACCCCCGCGGCGCCGGCGCCGCCACGCCGCCTGTGCCGCCACGCCGCCTGTGCCGCCACGCCGCCGGTGCCGCCAGGCCGCGTGTGCCGCCAGGCCGCGTGTGCCGCCAGGCCGCGTGTGCCGCCAGACGGCACAGTGGACCGTCGGGCAGGTCTGGCAGGCCCTCTTCCGTTCATGGTGGCCCGTCCCGCTGGCCGCCTGCACCGCCGGGAGGCACGCGCGGCGAGCAACACGAGGGTGTATAGGCCGATTCCGGATGTCCGGAAGCGCCGACGGCTCACTGTGCCGTCCCATGCAACGGCGCGCCAGGTCCGGCCAACGGCAGCCGAGCGGCCGGCGCCCGCGCCGACCGGAGGATCGCGCCCGGCCGGCTGACAGCCTGCCGTGCTAGACTCCCGCGGACCCGGCGAACGGGTCCCCGAGCACAGCGATGGCTGTGCATCACGCACGCGTGCTGCTCCCCGCAGGGGTGCCGCGCGGCCGTCCAGGTCGCACGGTCTGCGGATGACGAGGCCCGCGGAGGTCGAACCGAACAGGAGGTCCACGTCCCATGCCGTCCGTCTCGATGCGCCAGCTGCTGGAGGCCGGTGTCCACTTCGGGCACCAGACTCGCCGCTGGAATCCCAAGATGAAGCCGTACATCTTCGCGGAGCGCAACGGCATCCACATCATCGACCTGGCGCAGACCGTCAGCCGTCTCGAGGCCGCCTTGGCCTTCGTGACCGAGACCGTCGCCAGCGGCGACTACGTCCTCTTCGTGGGCACCAAGAAGCAGGCCCAGGAGCCCGTCGCCGAAGAGGCCGCCCGGGCCGAGATGCCCTACGTCAACCACCGCTGGCTGGGCGGCATGCTCACCAACTTCGTGACCATCCGCAAGCGCGTCGGCTACCTCGACCAGATCGAGGCTCGTCAGAGCAGTGGTGACCTCGACCGGCTCTCCAAGAAGGAGGCCTCGGGCATCCTCGAGGAGATGGCCCGCCTGCACCTCAAGCTCGGTGGCGTGCGTCGCATGCGCCGGCTGCCAGGAGCTATCTTCGTCGTCGACCCCCAGCGCGAGCGGATCGCCGTGACCGAGGCGCGCCGCCTCGAGATCCCCGTCATCGGCACCGGTGACACGAACGTCGACCCCGACCAGATCGACTACATCATCCCCGCCAACGACGACGCCATCAGGGCCATCCGGCTGCTCTGCCGGCTGGTCGCCGACGCTGCCATCGAGGGTCTCGCCCAGCGCGCCACGCGCGCCGCTGAGGAGCCGCCCATGGGTGCCGACGTGACCGAGGCCGAGGAGGCCAGCGACGAGGTCATGGCCGCCATCGCCGCGGGCGGCACGTACAGCTTCGTGCCCGAACCTGACGAGGACGAGGCGGTGCTCCCGGGCGAGGATGACATGCTGGCCGAGCTGGCCGTCGCCGGGCCCGAGGATGCCGTCGCGGTCCCGGGTGCGGAGGTCCTCGAGGAGGAGGCCGAGGCCGCGCCGGCCCCGGCTCGGGCACGGGTACGCAAGGCCGTCACCAAGACCGCCGACGAGGACGAGGAAACGGTCGATGAGGCTGCGCCCGCCGCAGCTCCCAAGAGCAAGAGCCGCTCCGCGACCGACGTCCAGGACGGTGACGCGGCTGCGTCGGACGAGTCCTAGGCAAGGATGGAAGGGATGACCACGGGCATGGTTGCTACGGAGATCACGTCGACGCTCGTCAAGGAGCTGCGCGAGCGGACGGGCGTCGGGTTCATGGACTGCAAGAAGGCCCTCACCGAGAGCGGCGGGGACCTCGAGGCGGCCATCGCGCTGCTCAGGGAGAAAGGCCAGGCGGCAGCCGCCGGCAAGGCCGGACGCGATGCACGCGAAGGCCTGGTGGCCTCGTACATCCACACCGGCGGGCGCGTCGGGGTGCTCATCGAGGTCAACAGCGAGACCGACTTCGTGGCCCGCAATGATGAGTTCCAGAAGCTCGTGCGCGAGCTCGCCATGCAGGTCGCGGGCCTCGCCCCGAGGTACACGACGATCGCCTCGATCCCGGCCGAGGTGCTCGAGACCAAGCGCGCCGAGCTTCTCGCTGACGAGGCCACGCAGAAGAAGCCCGAGGAGATCCGCGCCAAGATCGTCGAGGGTCAGCTGGCGAAGTGGTACAAGGAGGTCGTGCTCTACGAGCAGACCTTCCGCGACACGGAGCAGACGGTCGGCGAGCTGGTCACGGACGCCATCGCGCGCATCGGGGAGAACATCCGCGTGCGCCGTTTCGTGCGCTACGAGCTCGGCGAGGCGCTGTGACCGACGGCTCGCAGCGAGCCACCGCCTCGGGGGCGCCCCGTGAGGGCGCCCGCTTCGGTCGCATCCTGCTCAAGCTCTCAGGTGAGGCTTTGCTGGGGTCGCGCCAGTATGGCGTCGACCCCGCCACGTGCGCCTTCATCGCCGGTCAGGTCGCGAACGGTCCGCGACCGCGATGTGGAGGTGGCCATCGTCGTCGGCGGCGGCAACATCTTCCGGGGGCTCGCGGCGGCAGCCAAGGGCATGGACCGGGCGACCGGCGACTACATGGGCATGCTGGCCACCGTCATGAACGCCCTCGCGCTCCAGGACGCCACCGAGTCGGCCGGCGTCGAGACGCGGGTCATGACGGCCATCGGCATGAACGAGGTGGCCGAGCCGTACATCCGGAGGCGCGCCGTGCGCCACCTCGAGAAGGGGAGGGTCGTCATCCTCGCCGCGGGGACCGGCAATCCCTACTTCACGACCGATACCGCGGCCGCCCTGCGGGCCGTGGAGATCGGCGCCGAGGTGCTCCTGAAGGCCACCAAGGTGGACGGCGTCTACAGCGCCGATCCGGCCATCGACCCGAACGCTGTCAGGCACGACGAGCTCTCCTACACCGAGGTGCTGGCGCAGCGGCTCGCCGTGCTCGACTCGACGGCGGTCAGCCTGTGCATGGACAATGAGCTGCCGATCCTCGTCTTCGACATCAACGAGGCGGACAACATCAGTCGGGCCGCGCTCGGCGAGCCGGTCGGGACGCTCATCCACGGAGGGAGAGACAGATGAGTGACGGACAGGGGCAGCCGCTGGAGTCACGCATGTCCGACGCCGTGGAGGCCATGGATCGCGACTTCAACCACATCCGCACGGGTCGTGCCTCGACGACCCTCGTGGAGCGACTGCTGGTCGACTACTACGGCACGTCCACGCCGCTCAACCAGCTCGCCAGCATCAGCGTGCCGGAGTCCACGACCGTCGTCATCCAGCCCTGGGACCGCGCCGTGCTGGGTGCCATCGAGAAAGCCATCCAGAAGAGCGACATCGGCATCACGCCGAATGTGGACGGCACCGTCGTGCGCCTCAACATCCCGCCGCTCACGGAGGAGCGCCGTCGCGAGCTCGTCAAGCTCGTCCACAAGCGCATGGAGCAGGCCAAGGTCGAGGTCCGCAACCACCGCCGCGACGCGGTCGATGACATCCGCAAGCGCGAGAAGGACGGTACCCTCGGAGCGGACGAGGCGCACCGTGCACTCGAGGGCGTGGAGCGTTCGACGCACCGCTGGATCGACGAGGTCGATCGCGTCGGCGCGGCCAAGGAGCAGGAGGTCCTGGAGGTCTAGGTGACGGCACCCGCGATGACGCGCAGCATCGAGGCGACGCCCGCCGTGACCGGTCCGCAGACCCGGCTCCCTCGCCACGTGGCCATCATCATGGACGGCAATCGCCGCTGGGCCCGCGCGCGTGGCGTGCCGGAGGCGCAGGGCCACGCTGCCGGTGTGGAGGCCATCCGGCCCATCGTCGAGCATGCTGCGCTCCGCGGCCTCGAGGTGCTCACGATCTACGCCTTCAGCCGGGAGAACTGGCAGCGTTCGAGCGCCGAGGTCGAGACCCTCATCGGCCTTCTTGACGCGACCATCCGGGACGAGACGCCTCGCCTGGTCGAGCAGGGCGTCCGGGTGCGCCTCGCCGGCCGGCTCGACGAGCTCCCGGAGGGCACCCGGGCCTCGATCGAGAGCGCCATCGACGCCACGGCCGCCGGTCAGCGCATGACCCTGAACGTCGCCTTCAACTACTCGTCGCGCTCGGAGATCGTGGACGCCGTACGCGCGTACGTGGCCCACGGACACGCCCTCGCCGATCTCGACGAGGAGGCCCTCTCGTCCTACCTCTACACGGCCGACCTGCCCGATCCAGATCTCCTCATCCGCACCGGCGGCGACCAGCGCATCAGCAACTTCCTGCTCTGGCAGGCGGCCTACGCCGAGCTCTACTTCTGCGATCGCCTCTGGCCGGACTTCGGTCCTGCCGACCTGGACGTGGCCATCGCCGAATACGCGCGTCGCGCTCGTCGCTTCGGGCGCTAGGCCCGAGCTCCACCATGCGCGAACGGGCCATCTCGGCGGCCGTCATCGCGGCGGTCGTCATCATCGTCTTCCTCCTCGGCCAGCCGTGGCTCACGCTCGGCGTCGTCGTCCTCGCGTCGCTCGCGTCCCTCGAGGTCTTCCGGCTGCTGCCACTCGCCGGCTTTCCAGTGGAAGTGCTCCCTGGTGCGGTCCTCGCGCCACTGGCCGTGCTGGCGATGGGCTTCCTCGAACCATCGGCCGGCTGGGTCGCCGTCTTCGTGGCCGCGGTCCTCATCGTCCTCGCCATCGACGCTTTCCGGCGTCCCGAGGTTCGCGACGGCTTCCTCGCCTGGATCGGCGGGAGCTTCGGGGCGCTCTACGTCTCGCTCCTCGCGTTCATCGTGGCCATCGTCGTGTCGGCGCCGGCCATCCCTCCCGATGCCGCTCTCTCGGGCGTCCTTGATGCCGGTCGGACCTGGCTGCTCGTGCTCGTGCTCACGGTCTGGTCGTTCGACACGTTCGCCTACCTTTCGGGCCGGACGTTCAAACGGGGCCGATTCCTCAACCACATCTCGCCCAACAAGACGTGGAGCGGCGTCATCGGTGGGACCGTGGCAGCGACCCTGGTGGCCGGCGGGTTGGCCTGGGCCGCGGGTCAGTGGCTGCCCGGCGGGCTTCTCCTCGGTCTCCTGGTGGCCGTCGCCGGGCAGGCCGGTGACGTGGCCGAGTCGATGCTCAAGCGGACCGCCGGGGCGAAGGACTCGGGCACCTCATCCCCGGCCACGGCGGCATCCTCGATCGGGTGGACTCGTTCCTCTTCGCGGCGCCCGTCGTGTTCGGCTACCTCCTCGTCATCGGCCCGTGACCGTGCCGCGCGGGGATGCCGGCCGCCGCATCGGTGTGGCGCTGCTGGGTTCCACGGGGTCGATCGGACGGCAGAGCGTCGACGTCCTGGCAGGGGCAGCCGATCGGTTCGAGGTCGTCGCCCTGGCCGCCGGCCGAGATACGTCCACGCTCGGGGCACAGGCCGCGAGCCTGCGGCCCAGAGTGGTGGCCATCTCGGACCCGGAGGCGGCGAGCCGTCTGGAGCTGCCCGCCGGGACGACCCGCCTCCATGGACCGGAGGCCCTGGTCGAGCTCGTGGTGCGCGACGACGTCGACCTCGTGATCATCGCCACCGGCGGCGTCATCAGCCTGCGGCCGGTGCTGTCGGCGCTGGAGGCCGGCAAGGTCGTGGCCACCGCCAACAAGGAGACCCTCGTCAGCGCAGGGCACCTCGTCATGCCCGTGGCGCGCGCTCGGGCCGCGGCCGCATCCGCCGCCGATCCCGGATCGCCGATGGCCTCTCCGCTGGCCTGGCTGCGGCCCATCGATTCGGAGCACTCGGCGATCTGGCAGTGCCTCGTGGGCGAGGACCCCGCGACGGTCGCGCGGCTCATCCTCACCGCTTCGGGCGGGCCGTTCCGTGGATGGTCCCCCGAGCGGCTCGCGGGAGCGCGCCCCGAGGATGCCCTGGCGCACCCCACGTGGGGCATGGGCGCCAAGATCACCGATCGACTCGGCGACGCTCATGAACAAGGGCCTGGAGGTCATCGAGGCCCACTGGCTATACGATGTCTCGTACGAGCAGATCGATGTCATCGTCCATCCCCAGAGCCTGGTCCACTCGCTCGTGGAGTTCGTGGACGGTTCGCAGAAGGCGCAGCTCGGCCTGCCCGACATGCGCATCCCCATCCAGTACGCGCTCACGCTACCCGCGCCGCATCGCCGGCCCCGCGCCACGGCTCGATCTCCTGGAGCACAGCCAGATGACCTTCGAAGCCCCCGATGAGCGTCGTTTCCCGGCCCTCGCCATCGCACGCGCGGCCGCACAGGCCGGCCCCGGCGCCACCGCCGCGCTCATCGCCGCAGACGAGGTCGCCGTCGCGCGGTTCCTGTCGGGCAGCCTCGTCATTCGGTGCCATGGCGCGGCTCGTCGAGGATGCCGTGGCGCGCTTCAGCGTGAGCCATGAGCCCACGCTCGAGGAGCTCGAGGCGATCGACACGAACGTGCGCGCGTGGGCCGCCGGGGCCCGTCTCGGAGGAGCCACCGCCGCCTGATGGACTTCCTCGTCAACCTCGCCATCCTCCTCGCCATCATCGTCCCCCTCGTCCTGGCGCACGAGGTCGGTCACTTCGTCATGGCCCGCCGGGCGGGTGTGCGGGTGCACGAGTTCGGCATCGGCCTGCCGCCCCGCGCGGTCGTGCTCCATCGCGGCAGGGAGACGATCTACTCGCTGAACTGGCTGCCCATCGGCGGCTTCGTCCGTCTGGAGGGGGAGGAGGGGGAATCGGTCGACCCTCGCGCCTTCGTGAATCAGCGGCTCGGGACCCGTCTGCGCATCCTGTCCGCCGGCGTGGTCGTGAACTTCGCGTTGGCCTGGCTCATCTTCACGCTCATCGCCCTCTTCGCCCAGCCGGTCTGGGAGATCCGTGTCAACGAGGTCGTCCCCGATTCGCCGGCCGAGCGGGTCGGGCTCGTGGCCAGCCAGGTGGTGGGCCAGAGCGATCCGGTCGAGATGGTCGACGAGCAGGGGCGGCCCACCGGCGAGACGCGCACGTTCCCGCTCTACGACGACTCCGGGGACCTCATCGTGGCCATCGACGGCCGCCGGTTCCCGGTCTTCGACGATGTCGCCAACGCGTCCGCGAACGCCCGCACCGGTCCCGTCCAGTACCTCGCTGAGCGGCCCGGCGAGACCGTCACGCTGACGGTCGAGCATGCCGACGGCTCCCGAGACGACATCGAGGTGACGCTTCGGTCCGCGGAGGAGGTGGCCGCGGGGCAGGGCGCCCTCGGCTTCCTGCCCGGCTCCGAGTACGGCGAGCGCCAGAACGGCATCCTGGAGTCCATCGCCCTCGGCTTGCAGCGGACGATCGAGGCCTCCACCCTGATCCTGCGTGGCGTCGCGGAGCTCATCGGCGCGCTCTTCCAGGGTCCCGGAGCCGAGCTCCCGGTGGCCGGGCCGCTTGGCATCGCCGATCTCGTGGGCGGCGTCCGCGAGGCGGCGCCGCCGGTCGTGCTCTTCTGGCTGGTGGGCCTCCTCTCAGCCAACCTCGCGGTCATCAACATCCTGCCTTTCCCGCCGATGGATGGTGGTCGTATCGCCATGGCCCTCCTCCAGGCCGTGAGCCGCAACGGCATCAGCCCGGCCGCCGAGCGGATGGTCTACCTGACGGGCTTCGTCATGCTCATGACGCTGCTGGTCATCGTCACCATGGCGGACATCGGCCGCCTCGCCGCCTGAGCCGGGCGGTCAGGGCGCGGTGCCCGGGCTCACGATGACCGCCGACGGACATCGTCGTCACACCCCGACCGTGGTCGTGGGCGGCGTGCCCATCGGCTCCTCGCACCCGGTCGTCGTGCAGTCGATGACGAACACGGACACGGCCGATGCCGATGCCACGGCGCTCCAGGTGGCCGCCCTGGCGCACGCCGGCAGCGAGCTCGTCCGTATCACCGTCAACAACGACGCGGCCGCGCGGGCGGTCCCGAGATCCGTCGCAAGCTCGACGACCTCGGGGTCGCGGTGCCGCTCATCGGCGACTTCCACTACAACGGCCACCAGCTGCTTGCCGAGCACCCGGGGATGGCGGCCGCACTTGCGAAGTACCGCATCAACCCCGGCAACGTCGGCTCGAAGCGCCGTGACGAGCACTTCGCCACGATCATCCGGGTCGCCATCGACCACGAACGCCCGGTGCGCATCGGTGTGAACTGGGGATCGCTCGACCAGGACCTCCTGACCGAGCTCATGGACGCCAACGCCCGCTCCGCGGCACCGTCAGACGCGCGCGCGGTGATGATCGAGGCGATGCTCCAGTCGGCCCTGCGCTCCGCGGAGCTGGCCGAGGCGACCGGCCTCGGGCACGACCGCATCGTCATCAGCGCCAAGGTGAGCGGCGTGCCCGATCTCCTGGCGGTGTACCGCGCCCTCGCCGGTCGCTGCGACTATCCCCTGCATCTCGGCCTGACCGAGGCCGGCATGGGCATGAAGGGCACGGTCGCGTCGACGGCGGCGCTCGCGATCCTCCTCGAAGAGGGCATCGGCGACACCATCCGCGTGTCCCTGACCCCGCAGCCGGGCGGCGACCGCACCGAGGAGGTCCAGGTGGCGATGCAGGTGCTGCAGTCGCTCGGCCTGCGTTCCTTCCGGCCCCAGGTGAGCGCCTGCCCCGGTTGCGGCCGGACGACGAGCACGTTCTTCCAGGAGCTCGCCGAGCGAGTCGAGCGCCACATCGGGGAGCGCATGCCCGACTGGACCGCGCGCTACCCGGGGGTCGAGGACATGAACGTGGCGGTCATGGGCTGCGTCGTCAACGGACCGGGCGAGTCCAAGCACGCCGACATCGGCATCAGCCTGCCCGGCACGTTCGAGGAGCCCGTGGCGCCGGTCTTCGTCGACGGCGCGCTGCGCACGACGCTGCGCGGGGCGGGTCTCGTGGAGGAGTTCCTCGCCCTCCTCGAGGGCTACGTCGTGCGGCGCTACGGACCGGAGGAGGCCTGCGGGCCCGCACGCCTGATCGCCCGCCGCACCCACCGTGCACCGGGCGGCGGGCGTTCAGGCTAGGATTCGGCCGCCCGGTAGCCTTTGATCCCCAGCAGGAGACTCCGTGTCCAAAGCCGGCTTCGTCAGCGATCTCACCCGCCAGTCCGAGGACTTCCCGGGCTGGTACAACGACGTCGTCCTGAAGGCGGAGCTGGCCTCCTACTCGCCGGTGCGCGGCTGCATGATCATCCGCCCCTATGGGTTCGCCATCTGGGAGTCGATGCGCGACGAGCTCGACCGGCACATCAAGCGCACCGGGCACAGCAACGTCTACTTCCCGCTCTTCGTGCCCAAGTCGCTCCTCGAGCGTGAGGCCGAGCATGTCGAGGGCTTCGACCCCCAGGTCGCCTGGGTGACCCGCGCGGGCGGCGAGGACCTCGCGGAGCCGCTGGCCATCCGGCCCACCAGCGAAGCCATCATCGCCGAGGTCGTGAAGGACTGGATCCAGTCCTACCGCGACCTGCCGCTCCTCATGAACCTCTGGAACAACGTCGTGCGCTGGGAGCTGCGGACGCGACTCTTCCTGCGCACCGCGGAGTTCCTCTGGCAGGAAGCGCACACCTTCCACGCCACCGAGGAGGAGGCCGCCGAGGAGGTGGCCACGGGACTGGAGGCCTATCGCGCGGTCGCCGAGGACTGGCTGGCCATCCCCGTCATCAGGGGCGCCAAGAGTCCGGCCGAGACGTTCCCGGGGGCCGTGTACACGCACGCCATCGAGGCCATGATGCGCGACCGCCGCGCGCTCCAGGCCGGCACCAGCCACATGCTCGGGCAGAACTTCGCGCGAGCCGCGGACATCCGCTTCCTCGACCGCGACAACGAGCGAAAGCACCCCTACGGGACGTCGTGGGGCTTCTCGACGCGCATGGTCGGCGCCACGATCATGGCCCACGGCGACGACTATGGCCTGGTCCTGCCCCCCAACGTGGCGCCGCTGCAGCTCGTCATCGTGCCCATCTTCCGGAGCGAGGAGGACCGCAGCGCCGTCGAGGCGGCCATCGCATCGGTGGAGACCGCGCTCCGCGATCTGCCCACCGCCTCTGGTCCGCTGCGCCTGAAGGTCGACTGGCGTGAGGAGACGCCCGGCTTCAAGTTCAACCACTGGGAGCTCCGGGGCGTGCCCCTGCGGCTCGAGATCGGGCCCCGTGACGTGGCCGCAGGGCAGGGCGTCCTCGTGCGCCGGCTCGACCATGCCAAGGAGACCGTGCCGCTGACCGCGCTGGCGGAGGAGCTGCCGCGCCGCCTTGAGGCTTATCAGGCCGAGGTGTTCGGGCGCGCCCTCGAGTTCCGGCGCCAGCACACCCACACGGTCGACAGCCTGGCCGAGATGACCGATGTGCTCGACTCCGACGGCGGCTTCCTCATGGCCCCCTGGTGTGGCTCGGCCGAGTGCGAGAAGGCGGTCTCCGCGGCGAACGGGGCGACGATCCGGGTCATCCCCTTCGATTCGCCCGACGAGCCCGGCGCCTGCGTCGTGGACGGCCGACCGAGCGAGCGGCGCGTCCTCTTCGCCCGCGCCTACTAGCAGGAACAGGAGGCCGGCGGGCCCCCGAGTGGCGATCCTCTGCCGGGACATCGGCCTGCTCCTGCTCCAGGCTCCGCACACGGGCTCGACGTCGCTCGGCACGCTGCTGCGCACGGAGCTCAGGGGCGAGATGCTCGTGGCGGAGCGGGTGCGCGACGAGCGCGGCCGCATCGTCCTTCGCCAGAAGCACCAGACGCTGGCGCAGCTCATCGAGGCCGGCCTCATCACGCCTGAGCAGCGACGCGACCTGCTCGTCGTCGTCGGCGTGCGCAACCCCTTCGACCTCGTGGTCACCGAGTACGCTCGCAACCGCGAGGCCGGGACCCTGTCGGCGCCCCAGCGCCTGCTGCGCCGCCTGAACCGCCGCGCCACGGACTTCACCCCTGCCGACGTCGAGCGCTTCGTGCGTCGCCGCTACGACCCGGGGCTCCTCTTCCGGCTCGCGGGACGGCGGCCCTTCGTCCCGGTCGATTGGACCGCCGGCGCGGACCATGTCATCCGCTTCGAGGCGATGCAGGAGGGCCTCGACGAGGCGTTGCGCCGCGTGGGCGTCACCGAGCGCCATCTCCTGCCGCATCGCAACCCCACGGCCTCGCGCCAGGACCTCGACTACCGCACGCTGTACACGGACCGGGCGCAGGCCGTCGTGGCCCGTGCCTACGCTCGCGAGCTCGCCCGACACGGCTACAGCTTCGACGGCTGAGGCGCCATGGGTGCGTGATATACTCCGAGGTCCATCGACCGGCCGCCTCGAACGTGGGTGACCCCCACGTTTTGTTGTGAGCATGGCAGACACGACCGAAAGGAGGGCGACGCATGAGCCGGGACTTCATCGGCGCGCTCCTGCAGCTGAACGCCGAGAAGGGCGTTCCGCGCGAGCAGCTCGTGCGCACGGTCGAGGACGCCATCCAGAGCGCCTACCGCCGCGTCGCGCCGGGCTACGAGGACGTCTTCGTCAAGCTCGACACGGACACCGGCGAGATGCGCATCTACCGCGCCCGCATCGTCGTCTCCGAGGTCGTCGATGAGACGACCGAGTGGTCGATCATCGAGGCCCAGGAGCACGATCCATCGGCCAAGCTCGGCGACATCGTCGAGTACGCGCAGCTCGAGCCCACGCACTTCGGCCGGGTCGGCGCGCAGGTCGCGGGCCAGGTCGTCCGGCAGCGTCTCCGTGAGGCCGAGCGCGAGACCATCTTCGACGAGTTCGCTCATCGAGAGGGCGAGATCATCACCGGCAGCGTCAGCCGCGTCGAGCCCGCAGGGGTCATCCTCGACCTGGGCAAGGCTGAGGCCATCCTGCGGACCACGGACCAGTCGGCGACCGAGCACTACCGTATCGGCCAGCATGTCAAGGCCTACGTGCTCGAGGTGCGCCGTACGACGCGCGGTCCCCTCATCTACGTGAGCCGCACCCACAAGAACTTCCTGCGCCGGCTCTTCGAGCTCGAGGTCCCGGAGATCTCGGCGGGCACCGTCGAGATCCGGGCCATCGCCCGTGAGGCCGGCAGCCGCAGCAAGATGGCCGTCTCCAGCCGCCAGGAGGGCCTCGACCCGGTCGGCGCCACCGTGGGCCAGCGGGGCGGGCGCGTCCAGGCCGTCGTGGCGGAGCTCGGCGGCGAGAAGATCGACGTCATCCCCTGGTCGGACGAGGCGTCCGTGTTCGTCGCCAACGCCCTCAGCCCGGCCCAGGTCGTGGGCGTCCAGATCGACGAGGAGAACCGTATCGCTGCCGTGACGGTGCCCGAGCGGATGCTCTCGCTGGCCATCGGCAGGGAGGGCCAGAACGCCCGGTTGGCCGCCAAGCTCACCGGCTGGCGCATCGACATCCGATCCGAGAACGGGGCAGCGCCCGCACCGGCTTCTGGTGCGGCGAGCTCCGGCGCTTCGAAGTCACGCACTGCCGCTGAGCCGGAGCCCGAGGCCGTCGCCGAGCCCGAGGCCGTCGCCGAGCCCGAGGTTGCGGCCGAAGCCAAGGCGATGATCGAACCTGACGAGGACGCGGCTCCCGTGGCGACCGCCGAGGCCGAGACGGCTGTCGAGGCCGGCGCGACCAAGGTCAAGACGGCCCGTAGGACCAAGGCGACGCCGAAGCCTGAACCGACCGCGGATGTGTCCGCCGATGCCCGGACCGATGCGGAGCCAGCGCCGGTCCTGGTCGACACGGAGGTGGCGTCATAGGCGCGGCTGCGGTGGCGGAGCCGCGCCCGGTGCCGCTGCGGACCTGCGTGGGCTGCCGGACGCGGCGCGACAAGGCCGAGTTCGTGCGCATCGTTCGGCGATCGGACGGCACCGTCGTCCTCGACGAGAGCGGCAGCCTCGCTGGGCGCGGCGCCTATCTCTGCCGGGCTGCCTCATGCTGGACGACAGCGCTGCACCGCAACTCGCTGCAGCGCGCCCTGCGAGGCCCCGTGCCGGCAGCGCTCAAGGAACAGCTGGAACAGGGTCTCGAGACCGCAGGACACGTCATGGCAGGCCGACTGGCTTCGCAGGCGATGCTAGGAGGTCCGCATGGCACGTAGTCGCAGCGGCACGCGCGGTCGGCGCGGCCCGAAGAAGCCTCGCAAGTGGGCCGAAGTCGACGGAGACGCGCCGTCAAGATCGCCGATCCGGCGACCCGTGGCGCAGTCGAGATCCCCGACTCGATCACCGTGAAGGAGCTCGCTGAGCTCATCGGCATCAACTCGGCTGATGTCATCCGCGAGCTCATCCGGAGCGGCATCTTCGCCACCATCAACCAGACCATCGACCGTGACACCGCGGCCCTCGTGACCGAGGAGCTGGGCTTCCAGGTTTCCGAGGTGCGCCCGTCCGAGGCGCGGGCCGCCGTGGCCGAGGCCGCACCAGCACCGGCCACGAAGGTGAGCCTGTTCGAGGAGGACACGCGCGGACAAGCTCAGCGAGCGAGCGCCCATCGTCACGGTCATGGGTCATGTCGACCATGGCAAGACCAGCCTTCTCGACCGCATCCGCAGCACCGCCGTGGCGGAGGGCGAGCGGGGCGGCATCACCCAGGGCATCGGCGCCAGCGAGGTCGTCCACGACGGCCGGCGCATCGTCTTCCTCGACACGCCGGGCCACGAGGCCTTCACCTCGATGCGCGCGCGCGGCGCCAGGGTCACCGACATCGCGGTGCTGGTGGTCGCCGCCGATGACGGCGTCATGCCCCAGACGGTCGAGGCCATCGACCATGCCCGGGCCGCGGGCGTGCCCATCGTCGTGGCGCTCAACAAGATCGACCTGCCCGACAGCAAGCCGGACCGCATCAAGACGGAGCTCTCCGAGCGCGGCGTCGTCATCGAGGAGTACGGCGGCGACGTGCCGCTCGTGCCCGTCAGCGCCAAGACCGGGCCAGGGCATCGACGACCTGCTCGAGACGATCCTCCTGACCTCGGACGCCACCGTCGAGCCCAAGGCCAACCCCGACCGTCCCGCCGTCGGCACCGTCGTCGAGGCCGAGCTCGACCGCGGCCGTGGACCGGTGGCCATCGATGCTCATCCAGACCGGCACCCTGCGCCAGGGCGACGCCGTCGATCGTGGGCAGCACCTACGGGCGCGCGCGGCGCTCGAGGACAGCACCGGCAAGCGCATCCGCAAGGCCGGGCCCGCGTCGGCGGTCGTCCTCCTCGGCCTCGCGGCGGTGCCCGAGGCCGGCGACATCCTGCGCGTCGTCGAGAGCGAGAAGCAGGCCCGCGCCATCGTCGAGGAGCGCATGGCGGCCACGGCCGCACAGTCCGAGGCCACCGGCCACGCCACCCTGGAGGACCTCTATCGCCAGGTCCAGGCCGGCCAGACCAAGGAGCTGCGCATCGTCCTCAAGTCGGACGTGCAGGGCTCGCTGGGCGCCGTCGTGCACGCGCTCGAGCAGATCCAGACCGACGAGGTGCGCTTCAACTTCCTGCTCCAGGGCACCGGCGACATCACCGACAACGACGTCAACCTCGCGGCCGCCTCGGACGCCGTGGTCGTCGGCTTCAACGTCGCGTCGCCGGCACGGCGCGCCGGGCGGCCGAGTCGGAGGGCGTCGAGGTCCGCCTCTACGACATCATCTACAAGCTCACCGAGGACATGGAGGCCGCGCTCGCGGGCATGCTCGAGCCCGAGATCGTGGAGATCGATCCAGGGCCGCGCCGAGGTGCGCCAGGTCTTCCGTGTCGGCCGCGGCCAGGCCATCGCCGGCAGCTACGTCACCGACGGCCGCATCGTGCGCGGCGGCGCCCGCGTCTACCGCAACGGCCAGCTCATCGCCACCGATCGCATCGCCTCGGTGCGGCGCTTCAAGGACGACGTCCGCGAGGTCACGGCCGGGCTACGAGTGCGGCATCGCGCTGGCGGGCTTCCACGCAGTTCGAGGAGCTCGACGTCATCGAGTCGTTCACGACGGAGACCATCGCCCGGGCCGTCACGAGGTAGCCCGTGAGCGAGCGCACGCGGCGCGTCGACCGACCTCCTGCGGAGGAGATCAGCGCCATCATCCGCCGCGAGCTGCACGACCCGCGGGTCGGCTTCGTGACCATCACCGACGTCGACGTCACGCCCGACCTGCGCCACGCCACGGTGTGGGCCTCGGTCATCGGCGACGCGGCACGGAGCGCCGCGCCACGCTGCAGGTGCTGGGGCGTGCCATGCCCTTCGTGCGCCACCAGCTGGGCGCCCTGCGCCTGCAAGCGCATCCCCGAGCTGCACCTGCGCGAGGACGACAGCGCCGAGCGCGGCACGCGCGTCATGCAGCTGCTCGAGCAGGTCGAGGCGCGGCGCGGAGGAAGGCCGCGGCCGAGGCCGAGCCCAGCGCCGAGCTGCCGGCGCTGCCCACGCCGCACACGCTCAACGAGCCCGGAGCCGCGCTGCCGAGGATGCCGACGAGCCGCTCCCGGCCGGCTACCGTCGGCGCGTGGACCGCGACGCGCTCCGCAGGGCCAGGCGAGCGCCGTGGCCGCTGAGGGCTTCGCGCTCGCTGACGCCAGGCGGACCTCGCGGCCGTGCCCGCCGAGGCCGTGCCGCCCGGCTGCTGGCGGCGCGGCGCGTCATGACCGTCTGCCACCGCGACCCCGAGGCGGATGCCCTCGGCTCCGCGCTGGCCGTCGCCCTCGCCCTGGAGGCCCGTGGCGCTCGGGTCGACGCCGTGTGCGCCGATCCGGTGCCCGCGATGTACGACTTCATGCCCCAGATCGAGCGCTTCCGCACCGCGCCGGAGCCGGACCTCGACCCCGACCTCATCGTCGTCTGCGACTGCGGCGACCTGCGAGCGCGTCGGGCGCGTGCTCACCGAGCACGCCGAGCTCTTCGCCCGCGTGCCCATCGTGGACATCGACCACCACCTCTCCAACCCGCGGCTTCGGGGCCATCGACTGGATCGACCCGCGGCGGCCGCGACCTGCGAGCAGGTGACGCTGCTGCTGCCGCACCTCGGCCTGCGGCTTCGACGCGCTCGGCGGCGACATCGCGGCCAGACCTCATGGCCGGCCTCGTCATCGACACGGCCAACTTCCAGCACCCCAACACGACGCCGCGCACGCTCCGCGTGGCCAGCGAGCTGCTGGCCGCCGGCGCCGAGCTGCCGATGATCGCGCGGCGCATCTACCGCACCAAGCCCAACGCCCAGCTGCGGCTCTTCGGCCGCGTGCTGGCGCGGCTCGAGACCTCGGCCGACGGGCGCCTCGTCTGGTCGGTCCATGGCGGACGACGACCTCGCCGCGGCCGGCGGCCGAGCCCGCAGATGTCGGAGGGCCTCATCGACCTGCTGGCGCAGTCCGAGAGCGCCGAGGTGGCCATCCTCTTCAAGGACCACGGGGACCGGACGCGCATCTCGGTGCGCACGCGCGACGGTGGCGTGGACGCCACGGCGCTCACCGGCGCCTTCGGTGGCGGCGGGCACGCGCGCGCGGCGGGTGCCACGCATCGAGCTGCCGCTGGCCGAGGCCCGGGCTGCCGTGCTCGACCTGGCGGAGCGGCTCGCTGCGCTGACCTGCCGGCGCGGCTGATGCGGCCTGCGCGCGGGCGGTCGACCCGCGCATCGACGGCATCCTCGTCGTCGGCCAAGCCGGCCGGCCCGACCTCCCATGACGTCGTGGCCCTCGTGCGCCGCCTGACCGGCGTCCGTCGCGTCGGCCACGGCGGCACGCTCGACCCGTTCGCCATGGGCGTGCTGCCGGTGTTCCTCGGCAGCGCCACGCGGATGGTCGAGTACCACCTGGCCGATGAGAAGGCCTACCGCGCCACGGTCGTCTTCGGGGCGCGCTCGACGACCGACGACATCGACGGCGAGCTGACGCCCGGTGCGTGGCCCCGCCCCGGATCGCGAGGCCGTCGAGGCCGCCCTCGGCGGCGTTCCGCGGCCCCATCGAGCAGGTGCCGCCGGACCACTCGGCCGTGCACGTGGCGGGCCGGCGCGCCTACCAGCTGGCCCGCGGAGGGCAGAAGCCCGAGCTGACGCCTCGCGACGGTGACCATCCATGCCCTGGAGCTGACCGAGCTGGGATGCGGCCGACCCGGCACGACCGGCGGCGGTCCTCGAGGTGCGCTGCAGCGCCGGGACCTACGTGCGGTCGCTGGCCCGCGACCTCGGCGAGCGGCTGGGCTGCGGCGCCTACCTCGGGGCGCTGACGCGCACCGCCAGCGGGCCGTTCCCGCTCGAGGCCGCCCACCCGCTCGACCATGTCCGCGACGAGCTCGCTGCCGGGCGAGCACGAGGCACTGCTGCTGCCGCCGGACGCAGGACTGGAGAGCATCCCGCTCGTGCGGATCCCCGCGCGCGACCGCGCGGCCCTCGCGCAGGGCCAGGTCGTCCGGGTCCGGGACCGCGTCGCGCCATCGCCTGACACCGGAGCGCCAGAGGATGGTGCCATCGTGCGGGTCGTCGACGAGGCTGGTCGGCTGGCCGCCATGGCGCACCTTCGCGAGGGCCGCCTCCACCCCGACAAGGTCTTCATCGGCGGAGACGCCTGATGCCGGTCCTCCGTGGCATCGACGGGCTGCCGACGGACTCGCGGCTGGCGGCCACCGTCGGTGTCTTCGACGGGGTGCACCTCGGCCATCAGCAGGTCTTCCGGGTGCTCGAACAGACGGCCAGGCGCCTCGGCGCCATGCCCGTCGTCATCACCTTCGACCCGCATCCCGAGGCCGTCGTCCTGGGCCAGGCCCCGGACCTGCTCATGGACCAGCAGGAGCGGCTCGAGTGGATCTCGCGGCTCGTGGCCGGCATCGTCGTCCTGCAGCGCTTCGACGAGGTCTTCCGGCGCACGACGGCCGAGGAGTTCATGACGCGCATCGGCGCGGACCGCAACCTGGTCGGCCTCGTGATGACGCACGTCTCGGCCTTCGGACGTGACCGGGGCGGCACGCTTCCGGTGCTGCGCGAGATGGGCAGAGGTCGGTGGGAGACTGTCGAGGCACCGACGCTCGACATGCGCGGCGCGCGCGTCTCCAGCGCTCGCATCCGTGAGCTCGTGTCGGCCGGGAGGCTGGCCAGCGCGTCACGGCTCCTGGGTCGGCCGTATGCCCTCGTCGGAGACGTCGTCCACGGGGAGCGTCGCGGCCGGGAGCTCGGCTTCCCCACCGCCAACATCCACTTCGCCGATCCGGTCGCCCTGCCACCCGACGGCATCTACGCTGCGCATGCGTCCTGGGGCGGCGAGGCGGTCCTGGCGCCCACCGAGCGGGCCGACGCTGTCGTCTCGCTGGGCACCCAGCCGACCTTCGGAGGACGCGTGCGGCTCCTGGAGGTCCACCTTCTCGACCGCGACGAGGACCTGTACGGTCAGCGTCTGCGGGTCGAGCTGTGTCGGCGCCTCCGAGCGCAGAAGCGCTACGACAGCGCCGACGAGCTCATCGTCCAGATGGGCAGGGACGTGGAGCGGACGAGGGCGGTGCTAGCCAGAGGGCGAGCTCAGGTTCGGTAGACCTCGCGGCGGTGAGCGATCCGGGCGACGATGACCTCCCGGCGTCCGTCGTCCGCTGCGCAGACGATGCGGTAGTCGCCCACGCTTATCCGATAGGCGCAAGGCTGCTCACGGCGCCTGCGAACCATCTCTGCTTCGGCGTCACGGCGCCGAGCCGGAGGACGAAGGCGCCCTCGTGATCGGCGTCCCAGGCCACGAGGTCGGCGGCGGCCCCTGGCGCGAGCGCACCGACCCGGCCACCCAGGCCCAGCGAGCGGGCCGGGCCCGCAGTGGCAGCCCAGAGGGCTTCATCGACGGAGAGGCCGATGGCCACCCCGAGCCCGATGGCGAGCGGCATCGAGGCCGCGCCGAAGGTCCCCGCATTGGCATCGCTGCCGATGGCCACGGTCGCGCCCGCATCCAGGAGCGCCCGGACTGGCGGCAGCCCGCCGCGCAACAGGAGCGCGGGCCCGGGGAGGATCGTCGCCACTGTGCTGCTGGCGGCCAAGGCGCGAGCGTCGTCCGCACTGGCCTGCTCGAGGTGGTCCACGGAAAGAGCACCCATCTCGATGCCCAGCAGGGCGGCACCCGAACGCTCCAGCTGGTCGGCGTGAAGGCGCAGGCCGAGGCCGTGAGTCTGTCCTGCGGCCAGGATCTCGCGCGTGAGCGCGAGGTCGAAGAGCCGCGGCTCACAGAAGACGTCGATGAAATCGGCATCGGCGGCCACAGCGGGGATCGACGCGATGACCGCGTCAGCTTGGGCAGCGGCTGTCGAGCCCTCCGGGACGGCGTGCGCTCCGAGGTAGGTGCGCAGGACGCGGATGGGCAGCCCTGCGGCGGCCTCTGCGATGAGGCGAAGCTGTCGAAGCTCCTGGTCGGCCGTCAGCGCATAGCCCGACTTGACCTCGATCGTCGTCGTGCCGGACGCCGCGGCCGAGGCCAGGCGGGCCCGCGTGAGCGCCACAAGCTCTGTGTCCGAAGCCGCCCTTGTCGCACGAACCGTGTCGAGGATGCCGCCGCCCGTGTAGCGCTCGCCGCGGGTGCGCGCAGCCGCCTCGCCCGAACGATCCCCAGCGAAGCAGAGATGCGTGTGCGGATCGACCAGGCCCGGCGTGACCAGCGCGGTCCCGACATCGGTGAGGTCGTCCGGGTCGCCCGGGCGCAGCGGCCCGGCTCGGACCTCGTCGATCGTCCCGTCCGTGATGACGATGACCCACGGCCCCTCGATGGCCTCGGTCTGGCCGGTGCGCGTCCCGGTCATCGCGAGCAGCCGGCCCGTGCCCGTGAGCGCCGAGCGGGTCACGGCGCCTCGAGCCTGAGCCAGGAGGGTTCGGTGGCACCTGGCGGGAGCGCCAGGTCCACGAGTGACCCGGACTGGACGAGCTGCATGGCAGCCTCGAGATCGGGGCCGGGCTCACGGTCGGCATCGAGCCGGGCGACGCGCTCGCGGACTCGGGTGTGTGCCTCGGCAACGCCGAGACCCGGGCGGCGTGCCAGGCAGCAGGTCGAGGCGCAGGTCGAGCGCCTGGCTGGCGCAGATGAGCTCGATGGCCAGGATCCGCTCCGTGTGCTCGAGGACGCGGCGCGCATGACGGGCCGCGATCGAGCCCATCGAGACGTGGTCCTCCTGGTTCGCCGAGGTGGGGATCGAATCGGCCGAGGCGGGATGCGCCAGGGTCTTCGACTCCGACGCCAGCGCGGCGGCCGTGTACTGGAGGATCATCAGCCCGGAATCGAGCCCGGACGCTGCGCCCAGGAAGGCCGGCAGCCCATCGTTGAGGCGCGGGTCGAGGAGCAGCGCGATGCGTCGCTCGCTGATGGCACCCAGCTCCGCGAGGGCCAGCTTGGCGAAGTCGAGCGCCAGCGCGACCGGCTCGCCATGGAAGTTGCCGCCGCTGATGACCAGGCCACGTCCCGTTGCCAGGGCATCCTCGGGGACGTTGCCACCCTCGGGGAAGACGAGTGGGTTATCGGTCGCCGAATTCATCTCGATGTCGAGAACGCCCCGCAGATGTTCGAGGGCGTCGCGGACAGCGCCGTGGACCTGGGGCACGCAACGGACCGAGTAGGGATCCTGAACGCGGTGGGTGTCGGCGTGATGAGAGCGCTGCAGCTCGCTGTCGCGCAGGAGCCAGCGCAGCTCGGCGGCGGTACGCACCTGGCCGGGGTGAGGGCGGGTCGACTGGTAGGCGGCGCTGAAAGCGACCTCGGTGCCTCGCAGCGCCTCGGTCGTCATGGCCGCCGCGACGCTGGCCGTCCGGACGAGACGGTCGGCCGAAGCCAGCAGAAGCGCGCCGATGGCGGTCATCATCTGGGTCCCGTTGAGGAGCGCCAGGCCCTCCTTGGGCTCGAGGACGAGAGGTTCCAGGCCGACGCGGGCCAGGGCCTCTGTGGCGGGGACGACCCGTCCCTCGAGCTCCACCTGGCCATGCCCGATGACCGGCAGCGCCAGGTGAGCGAGGGGAGCAAGGTCGCCCGACGCACCCACGCTGCCCTGCGAGGGCACGACCGGGTGCACGCCCCGCTCGAGCATGTCGCAGAGCCGCTCGATGAGCTCGGGTCGGCAGCCCGAGTGGCCGAGGGCAAGCGTGTTGGCGCGCAGGAGAAGCATGGCCCGCACGACCTCGACCGGCAGTGACTCCCCGACCCCCGCGGCGTGGCTGAGAAGCAGCCGTTCCTGGAGCTCGCGGGCTTGGTCGGGCGGCACGTAGGACGTGGCGAGCGCCCCGAAGCCGGTGGTCACGCCGTAGACGACCTCACCCCTGGCCACGAGATGGTCGATGACCGAGCGGGCCTCCGCCACCCGCTCGTGTGCCTCGGGGGCCAGCGCGACGCCACGTCGCCCGAGGGCCACGGCCTCGACGTCCTCGATGGTCAGCCCGGCGCCAGTGAGGACGACCGGGTCGGCCGCCGGGTCGGGGTCTGGGTCGGACGTCACCGGTCGAGCATCGGGATGTGGACGCCGCGCTCGCGGGCCACCTCGATGGCGCGCTCGTAGCCGGCGTCGGCGTGGCGGACGACGCCCATGCCCGGGTCGGTCGTGAGGACGCGCTCCAGCTTCGCGGCGGCCAGGTCGGTGCCGTCGGCCACGACGACCATGCCCGGCGTGCTGGCTGTAGCCGATGCCCATGCCGCCGCCGTGGTGGATGCTCACCCAGGTGGCGCCGGCGGCGGTGTTGACGAGCGCGTTCAGCATCGGCCAGTCGGCGATGGCGTCCGAGCCGTCGCGCATCGCCTCGGTCTCGCGGTTCGGCGAGGCCACCGAGCCGGCGTCGAGATGGTCGCGGCCGATGACGATCGGCGCGCTGACACTGCGCCGCTGCGCGACCAGCTCGTTGAACGCCAGGCCGGCCCGGGCGCGCTCGCCGTAGCCGAGCCAGCAGATGCGCGCCGGCAGGCCCTGGAAGGCGACCTGCTCCTGGGCCATGCGGATCCAGCGCGCGCAGCGCGCGCGTCGTCCGGGAAGAGCTCGAGGACGGCCTCGTCGGTGCGCGCGATGTCGGCCGGGTCGCCGGACAGCGCCACCCAGCGGAACGGGCCCTCTGCCCTCGCAGAACAGCGGCCGGATGAACGCGGGCACGAAGCCCGGGATAGTCGAAGGCGTCGGCGACGCCGGCCGCCTGCGCCTGGGCGCGGATGTTGTTGCCGTAGTCGAAGGTGACGGCGCCGGCGGCCTGGAGCGCGAGCATGGCGCGCACGTGGTCGGCCATCGAGGCCATCGCGCGGCGCTGGTAGTCCTCCGGGTCGGCGCGCCGCAGCTCCGCGGCCTCGGCCAGCGAGAGCCCGGCCGGGACGTAGCCGTTCGAGCGCGTCGTGCGCGGAGGTCTGGTCGGTCACCACGTCGAAGCGCTCGCCGCGGCGCACCAGCTCGGGCTCGACCTCGGCGGCGTTGCCGACCAGCGCGATCGACACGGCGCCGGCCGGCCGCGGCGGCCTCGCGCGCCCAGCGCCAGCGCCTCGTCGAGGTCGGCCGCGACGCGGTCGAGGTAGCGCGTCTCGATGCGGCGTCGCACGCGCTCGGGGTCGACCTCGATGCAGAGCGCCACGCCGTCGTTCATCGTCACCGCCAGCGGCTGCGCGCCGCCCATGCCGCCCAGGCCGGCGGTGAGCACGACGCGCCCGCGCGAGCGTGCCCCCGAAGTGCTGGCGCGCCAGCTCGGCGAACGTCTCGTAGGTGCCCTGCAGGATGCCCTGGGTGCCGATGTAGATCCACGAGCCGGCGGTCATCTGGCCGTACATCGTCAGGCCGGCCCGCTCGAGCTCCCGGAACGTCTCCCAGGTCGCCCAGCGGCCCACGAGGTTGCTGTTGGCGATGAGGACGCGCGGCGCCCACTCGTGGGTGCGGAAGACGGCGACCGGCTTGCCCGAGGCACCAGCAGCGTCTCGTCGTCGGCCAGCGCGCGGAGCTCGCGGACGATGGCGTCGAAGGCCTCCCAGGAGCGCGCGGCCCGGCCGGTGCCGCCGTAGACGACGAGGTCGTCGGGACGTTCGGCCACCTCGGGATCGAGGTTGTTCATGAGCATCCGCAGGGCGGCTTCCTGCCCCCAGCCGCGGCAGCTCAGCTCCGTTCCGCGCGGCGCCCTGACCAGCCGCGGACCACTCGATACGACCATCGGGACCTTCCTTCGGTCATAGCGTAGCGCGCTCGGCGGACCGTGGACCGTGCAAGGCGGCCAGGGCGTCCCACCGGCACAAGCGTATTGATGTCTGATGCTTGGTGCTAAGATGCAGCGATGAGGACGACCATCCGTATCGAGGACGCCCTCTACCGGCGCGCCAAGTCGCGCGCGGCGGCGGGCGGCAGGTCCGTTGGCGAGTTCATCGAGGATGCGGTGCGGGATGCTCTCGAGGTGCGTCCGGCGCTGCCCGCAGATCTGCCGGATCTGCCGTCCATGGGGGGGAGGGGCTGATGCCAGGCGTGGACCTTTCGAGCCACGCCGCCCTCCTCGACGCGATGGATGAGGACCTCGCCCTCGATGCGCGTCGCTGACGTCAACCTGCTCGTCTACGCCCATCGTCGGGAGGCGCCCGAGCACGACACGAGTCGCCAGTGGCTCGTCAGGGCGCGGACGGGTGATCAGCAGCTGGGCTTGGCGGACGTGGTGATGGCCGGGTTCCTCCGCGTCGTGACGAACAGACCGAGTGTTCCGTGACCCCACGCCGTTCGACAAGGCCGATGCGCTTCCTCGACGCCGTGCTGGCTGGACCTGCGGTCCGGCGGGTCGTGCCCGGTGAGCGCCATTGGGACCTGTTCCTCGACCTCTGCAGGCGTGGCGACGCGAAAGGCAACCTCATCAGCGACGCCTGGCTCGCGGCGATCGCCATCGAACAGGGCGCGACGCTCGTTACCGCCGACCGCGATTTCCGGCGGTTTCCGGGTCTGCGACTCGAGGACCCACTCGCCCGCTGACGCCATGCGCTGATGCCGTGGATGGCCTGGCCCGAGAGGGCCTGCGCGATCGCGCTGGATGGCCGCAGGCGTGGCGGCTGCACCTCGGCGATGGCTAGCGCGCGAGGCAGGCCGTCGGGCCACCCTGTGCTATGCTGCGCGGCTGTAGAACCAGAAGGACATGGATAGGCTGGAGGACCAGTTGCCGCTCACGCGGGAAACGAAGGCGAGCGTCGTCACGGGCTACGCCACCAAGGAAGGTGACACCGGGTCACCGGAAGTGCAGATCGCGCTCCTGACGGAGCGCATCGGTGGGCTGACAGAGCACCTGCGACGCTATCCCAAGGATCACCACTCGCGCCGCGGCTTGCTCAAGCTCGTCGGCACGCGACGTCGTCTCCTGGCGTACCTGATGCGCAAGGACTCGACCCGGTACCAGTCGGTCATCGAACGGCTCGGCCTGCGCCGCTAGGCGCGAAGGCCCGGCGGGCTGAGGCCCGCGACTGATACCTGCCCATCGCCTGCGCCAGGGCCCCCATGGAGGGGTCGGCGCGAAGCTACCCGATGCGCCCCGGTCCGTCGCCCGTCCCGTTGGAGGACACATGACGGTAACCACCCTTACGACCGAGCTCGGTGGTCGCACCCTGACCATCGAGACCGGCAAGCTGGCGCTGCTCGCCGGCGGCTCCGTGACCGTGCGCTACGGCGACACCGTGCGTGCTCGGCACGGCCAACCGCGTCCGAGCCGCGCCCGGGTCTCGACTTCTTCCCGCTCACCATCGACTTCGAGGAGCGGATGTACGCCGCGGGCAAGATCCCGGGCGGCTTCATCAAGCGCGAGGCGCGGCCCTCGGAGGGCGCCATCCTCGCCGCGCGCCTCACGGACCGGCCCATCCGGCCGCTCTTCCCCGAGGGCTACAAGGACGACGTCCAGTGCGTCCTCACGGTCCTTTCGACCGACCAGGAGAACGACCCGGACGTCCTCGGCACGATCGCCGCGTCCGCCGCGCTGACGATCAGCGAGATCCCGTTCCAGGGTCCCGTGGCGGCCGTGCGCGTCGGGCGCATCGACGGCCAGTTCGTCGTCAACCCCACGACCAGCCAGATGGATGAGTCGGAGCTCGACCTCGTCGTCTCGGGCACCCGCGAGGCCATCATGATGGTCGAGGCCGGCGCGAAGATCCTGCCCGAGTCGGTCATGGCTGACGCGATCATGTTCGGCCATCGCTCGCTGCTGCCGATCATCGAGCTCCAGGAGCAGCTCCGCGCCCAGGTCGGCAAGGCCAAGCGCGTCCCCTTCATCGAGCCCGACGTCAGCTCCGTCGTGGACTTCGTCGATGCCGTCGTCGCGAGGCGTGCTCGTTCGTCGTCTTCGACATCGAGACCACGAGCCGCGACGCGGCCACGGGCGAGCTCGTCGAGATCGGCGCCGTCCGCGTCAGCGGCGGCTCGGTCAGTCGACCGCTTCTCGACGCTCGTGAAGCCCAGCCGCGGCATCGTCGGCAAGCAGGTCCACGGCATCAGCGCCGCCGACGTGGCCGGCGCCCCCAGCCCGGCCGAGGCCGCCCGCCAGCTCATGACCTGGGCGGGCGACGACATCCTCGTCGGTCACAACATCGGCTTCGACATCGCGCTTCCTCGAGGCCGCCCTCGGCGATGGCACCCGCATCGAGCCCGGCCGCTACCTCGACACCCTGGCGCTCGCTCGCGCCGCGTACCCGGACCTCGGCGTCTACAAGCTGGCGGACCTCGTGGACTTCCTCGAGCTGGCCGTGTCTCCGGACCATCGTGCCCTGGCCGATGCGGAGGCCACCGCGGCCCTGTGCTGCGCCTCGCCGCGGACCTGCCCGCGCGTGTCAACGCCTTCAAGGAGGGCGTGGCTGCGTCCATCCGCCTGCGCAAGGGCGGTGCCGACGGGGCGGCCGCGGACGCGGCCTTCAAGGAGGCTCTCCTCGCGGCCGGCCTGTCGAAGCCGCTGACGACGCTACCTCCACAAGAAGACCGTCCGCCGAGCTGGTCCTCGACGAGGGCATCCGCATCGACGGCCGCGACGCGGACACCATCCGGCCCATCTCGGTCGAGGTCGGGCTGCTGCCGCGGGCCCACGGCTCGGGGCTCTTCACGCGCGGCGAGACCCAGGCCCTGACGGTGGCCACGCTCGGTCCCTCGAGCGATGTCCAGCGCATCGACACCATCGGCCCCGAGGAGTCGAAGCGCTACCTCCATCACTACAACATGCCGCCCTACAGCACCGGCGAGAACAAGATGATGCGCGGCCCCGGCCGGCGCGAGATCGGCCACGGCGCTCTCGCCGAGCGCGCGCTCATCCCGGTCCTGCCCGACCAGGCGGACTTCCCCTACGTCATCCGGCTCGTGTCCGAGTGCGTGACCTCGAACGGCTCGACCTCGATGGCGTCCACCTGCGGCTCGACGCTCGCGCTCATGGACGCCGGCGTGCCCATCAAGGCTCCGGTCGCCGGTGCGGCCATGGGCCTCATCAGCGACGGTGACCGCTTCACGGTCCTGACCGACATCCTCGGCAAGGAGGACTTCTTCGGTGACATGGACTTCAAGGTCACCGGCACCACCGAGGGCATCACGGCTCTCCAGATGGACATCAAGGTCCAGGGCATCAACGAGGAGATCATCCGCACCGGGCTCGAGAAGGCCCGCGTGGCGAGGCTCTTCATCCTGGACAAGATGACCGAGGTCATCCCGGCGGCCCGCGGCGACGTGAGCGATTTCGCGCCGCGCATCATCACCATCAAGATCAACCCCGAGAAGATCCGCGACATCATCGGCAAGGGCGGCGCCACGATCCGCAAGATCCAGGAGGAGACCGGCACCGAGATCAACGTCGAGGACGACGGCACAGTCGAGATCGCGGCCGTCAACTCGGAGAACTCGTCCCGCGCCATCCAGTGGATCGAGTCGCTCACCCGCGAGGTCGAGGTCGGTGGCCTCTATCTCGGCAAGGTGACCCGGATCATGGGCTTCGGCGCGTTCGTCGAGATCCTGCCCGGCAAGGAGGGCCTCGTGCGCATCGGCGAGCTGGCCGACTACCACGTGCCCACGGTCGAGGATGTCGTCCAGGTCGGTGACGAGATCATGGTCGTGGTCATCGAGATCGATCGCCAGGGCCGCGTCAACCTCTCGCGCAAGGCCGCCATGCAGCGGCACCTCGCTCGGGAGGGGCGCCCGCCTAGCTCCCGAGCTCGCTCGGGGGCTGAAACCTCCTCGCGCAACTCCTTCGAAGCGGTCCCGGAGTCACCCGGGGCCGCTTCCTCATAGCAGCCTCGCTTCGCCGTGGCGCAGGCCCCGCCACCTGGTCCTCAGGCCGAGGAGCGCCCTCCGGCGTCGCCCAGGACGCTCTCGTAGACCGCGCGCGTGGCGGCGGCGATGCGGGGCCAGGCGAATCGGCCAAGCGAAGCCCCGTTGTGCCGTCCCATGGCATCGAGGTCGGCCGTCATGGCTTTCCGAAGGGCGCCCTCGAGCCCGGCCGGGTCGTCGGGCTCGTAGAGGAAGCCTCCGGCCTCGTCCAGCGTCTCCGCCACGCAGCCCCGCCGCGGGGCGATGACGGCCCGCTCGAAGGACATGGCCAGGAGCACCGAGCCTGACGTCAGGATCTCGAGGAACGGAGCCGCGACCACGTCGGCGGCCCGCAGGTAGACCTGGAGCTCCTCGTCCGGCACGAAGTCGAGGGTGATCTGGACGCGCGGGTCGGCAGCGGCCAGCTCACGGAGCCGTGAGGCGTAGCCATCATCGAGCGCCCGGCCAGCGATGAGCAGCCGGGCCGCCGGCTCATCGACTCGGACGAAGGCCTCGACCAGCTCGGCGACGCCCTTGTAGGGTCGCACCCAGCCCACGAACGCGACCACGCGAACGTCCTCGGGCAGGCCAAGCCGACGGCGCGCCTCGGTGCGCGAGATGGAATCGGCGTACGCCCCCCGATAGTGGCCGTGAGGGATGACCGCCACCTTGCCTCGCGCCTCGGCGGCCAGCCCGAGCGCCCTGATCAGTTCGGCCGATGCGGCCTCGCAGTGGGCGATGACCGCGCTCGGCGAGATCGAAGAGCGCGCGCATGAACTGCCGCTCGCGCGCGTCCGGGGTCTCGTCGTGGCGAAAGAGGTCGTGGGCCGTCCAGACGATCCCGATGCCGGCCCGGCGCGCGAGCCGCAGCTCCAGCAGGGTCCGGCGAGCCTTGAGCGCGCTCACGCGGCCGCCGCTGGCGATGTAGGGCTCCGTCCAGTGGAGGTGGATGACGTCCGGCCGGCCGTGAGCCCGAAGGGCCTCCATGACCGGAAGTACGCGACGGGGACGGGTGGCATCGGCCCGGACCTCCACGCTGAGAGCGCGCAGCTCGTCGGCGAGGGCGCGCTGGTAGGCGTTGGCGGCCGTGTAGTCGGGCAGGAAGAGGACGCGCATGTTGCCGGCCGTCAGGCGCCCAGCGAGTCGTAGACGCGCAGCAGCTCGCGGGCCTGGTGCTGCCACGAGTAGCGCGTCCGTGCTGCCCGCAGGCATGCCAGGCGCAGGGCCAGCCGCTCCTCGGCGGGTGCGTCGATGACGGCACGGATCCCCCGCGCGATGTCTGATGGGTCGGCCGGGTCGCACAGGACACCGCAGCCCGTCTCGGTGACGATGGGCGCGATGCCCGGCAGGTCGCTGGCCACGACCGGTACGCCGACGCCCATGGCGTCATAGAGCTTCGTCGGCGTGTTGAGCCTGTGGTTCAGCGTATCGGGCTGGACGGGCATGGCCGAGACATCGGCGCCCCGTGTCCAGGCCGGGATCTCCGCTGGCGCCACCGAGCCAAGGAAGTGGATCCGTGACGCGTGAGGGAGAGCCGCGGCGATGGTTCGGTAGCGCTCGTAGTCGGGCCCGAAGCCGGCCACCACGAGGTCGGCGTCGTCCACGAGAGCGATGGCCTCGAAGAGCTGCCGCAGGCCGCGGCCGCTCATGACCTGGCCCGTGTAGAGGACGATGCGCCGCTGCGGCGGCAGGCCGAGCTCCTCGTGGAAGCGGTCGCTGCGCTGGACCTCGTCCGGCCGCGGCTCCGCCTCGCCGCCGTCGACGAGCGCGGCGTTGCGCACCACGGCGTCCACCGGCCGCCCGAGGATGCGCGCCAGGACCTTGGCGTACGGATCGCTCACGGAGATCACCGCGTCGGCTGACAGGGCCAGGCGCCGCTCGTGACGGCGCAGCAGCCGTTTCCAGGGACCGGGCAGCCGTGCCATGCGCCCGGCCTCACTGTCGATGTCGTTGGCGTCGTAGATGACGATACCCCCGAAACGGTCCCGCAAGGCCACCGCGAGCGCCAGCGTGATGACGCTCTCGGCCTGCCAGACGTCGGCCGGCTCGACCTGCTCGGCGATGACCTTCGCCCAGGCCTTCGACATGCGCAGGTAGCGCACCGCCTGCACGGCTCGCCCGAGGCTCTCTCGGAGCCGACGCCGCGTGCCTCCGATGACGCCTGGCTCGCTGTCGCCGGTCTCGGGCAGGCTGGGCGCGGGCAGCCACGCGAGCGGCTGTGGCTGACGCACCCGCGTGACGATGTGGTGATCGAGGCGCTCCGTGGTCGGCAGGCCCGGTCCCCAGCGGGCGATGACGGTCACGGCGTAGCCGGCCGCACCCAGTGACTCGGCGGTCTTCCAGGCCCGGGCGTCAGCGACATAGGTGTTGTTGATGAGGACGGCCACCCGCACGGGAACGTGTCGTGGCGTTCGTGAGCCGCGCTCGGGCCTCGCAGCTGTCATCTGCTCCACGGTAGCGCAGAGCGCGCCTGTGAGACCGACCCGACGCTGTATCATCCGGCCGTGCCCTCGATGGAAGTCCCAGAGGAAGCCTGAACATGCCCATCGAGCCCTCCCGGCAGCCTCTCACCGTCGCCGTCGTCGGCGCCACCGGACTCGTGGGCCGGACGATGACCGCCATCCTGGAGGAGCGCGACTTCCCCGTCGGCGAGCTTCGGCCCCTGGCCTCGCGCGGAGACGGCCGGACCGTGACCTTCCGCGGACGCGAGTGGCCGGTCGAGGTCACCACCCCCGAGGCCTTCGAGGGCGTCGATATCGCCCTCTTCTCGGCCGGCGGCGGTGCCTCCAAGGTGTTCGCCCCAGAAGCCGCCTCCCGCGGCGCGGTCGTCGTCGACAACTCGTCGCAGTGGCGCATGGAACCCGGCGTCCCGCTCGTGGTGGCCGGCGTGAACGATGAGGACGCCCGCGACCACGAGGGCATCGTCGCCAACCCGAACTGCTCGACGATGCAGTTGATGCCGCTCTTCAAGGCCCTGCGCGACAGCGCCGGCATCGAGCGGGTCATCGTGGACACCTATCAATCCGTGAGCGGCACCGGCAACAAGGCCGTGACGGAGCTGCAGGGCCAGGTCCGCGCCTGGGCTGCCGGCGAGCCCATGGAGGCCTCCGTCTACCCGCACCAGATCGCCTTCAACGCCTTGCCCCATATCGACGTCTTCCGCGACGACGGCTACACCAAGGAGGAGTGGAAGGTCATCGTCGAGACCCGCAAGATCCTCCACCTGCCTGACCTGCGGGTCTCCTGCACGGCCGTGCGGGTGCCGGTCATCACGTCCCACTCGGAGGCCGTGCATATCGAGCTCGCGAGGCCCATGACGCCCGATGAGGCGCGCCGCCTCTTCGCCGCCGTGCCCGGCGTCCTTGTCCGCGACGATCCGGCTCGCAACATCTACCCACTGGCCACCGAGGGCGCCGGCCGCGACGAGGTGTTCGTGGGGCGCATCCGGCAGGACGCCTCGATCCCGGACGGTCGCGGCCTGGCCTTCTGGGTCGTCTCGGACAACCTGCGCAAGGGCGCGGCCACCAACGCGGTCGAGATCGCCGAGGTCCTGTATCGAAACGACTGGCTGGCGGCGGCATCCCGCCGCGCCGTCGGGGCCGCGTGACGTCCGGGGAGCGGAGGGCAGCGCTCGAGGCCATCGCCAGTGAGGTCCGTGTCTGTGAACGCTGCCGACTCTCGCGCACCCGCACGCATGCCGTGCCGGGCGAGGGGAACCCAGACACCGAGGTCGTGTTCGTGGGGGAGGGGCCCGGCCAGAACGAGGACCGCCTCGGACGGCCCTTCGTGGGCGCCGCGGGCGATCTGCTCGAGGAGCTCGTCGGCCTGGTGGGCTGGAAGCGCGACGAGGTCTTCATCACGAACGTCGTGAAGTGTCGCCCACCCGGCAACCGCGACCCCCAGCCCGATGAGATGGCCGCCTGCCGGCCGTATCTCGTGCGTCAGCTCGAGGCGCTCGACCCGGCCGTCGTCGTGACGCTCGGTCGCTTCAGCCTCCAGACGTTCATGCCGGGAGACTCGATCAGCCGGGTCCACGGCACAGCGCGCGCCGTCGATCCCGGCACCGGCGCTCGGGAGGCCACGGGCTTCGCCATGTACCACCCCGCCGCGGCGCTCCGCCAGGCGTCGCTCCACGAGACCATGCAGCGCGACATGGCGGCCATCCCCGAGACGCTCATGCGGGCCCGCGCGGCCCGCGCCCAGGAACGGGTCGGCATCGCGGTCGCCACCGGGGCTTCTGAGCCCCCTCGCGAAGGCCTGACACCAGCGGCGACTCCGGCCGCTCCCCCACCATCGGCCATGGACCTCGGCGTGCCACCGGCCGACGACCAGCTGGGCCTCTTCTAGCCATGGCCGTCACGCGCGCTCCGCTCACCTCGACCGAGATCCTGCGCATCATCCCGCTCGGCGGCATCGGTGAGATCGGCAAGAACATGACGGTGTTCGAATACGCCGACCAGATCGTCATCGTCGACTGCGGCCTCATGTTCCCCGAGGAAGAGATGTACGGCATCGACCTCGTCGTGCCCGACATCGCCTACCTGCGGGACAAGCGCGAGCGTGTCAAGGCCGTCGTCATCACCCACGCCCACGAGGACCATGTCGGCGGCCTGCCCTACGTGCTGCCCGAGCTGCCCGGTGTCCCGGTCTATGCCTCGCGTCTGGCGCGCGGACTGCTGTCGAACAAGTTCAAGGAACACCGCCTGCGCAACAACCCGCTGCAGGCCATCGAGCCCGGCGAGACCATCGAGCTCGGGCACTTCGACATCACGGCCTTCCGCATCGGCCATTCCATCCCTGACGCCATGGGCCTGCGCATCCGCACGCCCTTCGGCGACATCATCCACACGGGTGACTTCAAGTTCGACCACACCCCGGTGGACGGCAAGCCCTCCGACTTCCAGGACATCGCTCGCTTCGGCGCGGAGGGCGTGCTCTGCCTGATGTCCGATTCGACGCGCGCCGAGAGCCCCGGCTATACGCCGTCCGAACGCACCGTCGGCGAGGCCTTCCGGGACATCATGGAGGGCCTTGACGGCCGCGTCATCGTGGCCACCTTCGCCTCCAACATCGCGCGCATCCAGCAGGTCTTCGAGGCATCCGAGACGTTCGGCCGCCAGGTCGCGGTCATCGGCCGGTCGATGGAGCAGAACACGCGCATCGCGGCCGAGCTCGGGTACCTCGCGCCGCCCGCCACCGGCCTGGTGCCCAAGGACCGCATCCGCGAGGTGGCCGACCACCAGCTCACCATCGCCACCACGGGCGCCCAGGGCGAGCCCATGGCCGGCCTGGCGCGCATGGCCAACCGCGACCACCGGTTCGTGGAGATCGTGCCGGGCGACACGGTCATCGTCAGCGCCAGCCCCATCCCCGGCAACGAGGAGTACGTGGCGCGCACCGTGGACAACCTCTTCAAGGCCGGCGCCAACGTCTACTACCACGCCATCAAACGAGCCCACGTCTCCGGCCACGCCAGCCAGGAGGAGCTCAAGCTGATGCTCAACCTGACCAGGCCCCGCTACGTCATCCCCATCCATGGCGAGTTCCGCATGCTCGTCCAGCACGGCCGACTGGCTGCCGAGGTGGGCGTGCCGGCCGAGAACATCCTCATCCTCGAGAACGGACAGCCCATCGAGTTCCTGGCCGATGGCTCCGCGCGTCGCGGTCAGCGCGTGGAGGCGGGCTACGTCTACGTCGACGGCGTCTCGGTGGGTGAGGTCGGGGACATCGTCCTGCGCGACAGGCGCGCGCTCGCGAAGGACGGCATGTTCCTCGTGGTCGTCACCGTCGACAAGCAGAACGGGACGCTCGTGGGGGAGCCCGAGGTCGTGACCCGGGGATTCGTGGCCAACGCCGACGAGAAGCTGCTGCGCGGGGCGGCGGCGCGCATCGCGGCGTCGATCCAGAACCCCGGCGAGCACCTCAGCGAGGTCGGGCTCCTGAAGGCCCAGATCAAGGAGGGGCTCTCGAACTACCTCTTCGAGCAGACCCGCCGCCGCCCCCTCGTCTTCCCGGTGATCGTGGAGGTCTAGCGTGGCCCGGACCAAGAAGGCCACCTCGCGCAGCTCGACGCGCAGCCGCTCGCGCTCGGCGGCGAGGCGGACGCCGCTCGTATCGCCGTCGACCCTTCGCTCCATCGTCGCCGTCGCTCTCCTGGCCGCGGGCGCCGTCACGCTCATCGCCCTGTTCCTACCCGGCGGAGGCCTGCTCAACGGCTACGTCGACGGCTTCCTGCGGCCCCTCTTCGGCCAGGGCGCCTGGCTGCTGGCCATCCTCCTCCTGGTGGCCGGCGTGCTCGTTGAACGAGCGCCAAACGTCGACTACAGCTGGGTCACCGTGGCGTTGGGCGGGCTTGTCGTCTTCATCGGCGGCGAGGGGCTCATCCACCTCATCAGCGGCAAGGGCGGCAGCGAGGCCGACCTCGAGCAGGGTGGGGGAGCGCTGGGCTATCTGCTGTCCTCCACGCTGGCCGACCTCGTCAGCCCGTTTGGCGCCTTCGTCGTGCTGGTGACCATCGTCCTCGTCGGCATCCTGCTGCTGTTCGACATCACGCTTTTCGCCTTCGTCTCGCCATTCGCGGCATTCGGCCGGCGGGCCGCTGGCGCCGCGGGTTCCGGGGCCGCGAGCGCCGCGGGTGCCGTGCGCTCGAGGGGTCGGGCCGAGGCCCGCCCGGCGGTGGCGATCCCGGTGGCGCGGGCCGGGTCCAGCCTCCGCCGCCGAACCGCCGATGAACCGCCGCCTGAGCTGCCCGAGCCACTCCCCAGCCCCGCGCCGATGAGCCAGACGGTGTGGTCAGGCAGCAGCCGCTTCGGGACTCTGCCGGCCGGAGCCACGGGCGGCGCCACCGTCATCACCCCGCCCGCCGCGGTGAGCCCACGGATCATGGGCCCGGTACCCCTCGCAGGGGCGGTCGCGACGCTCGATGGCCCGGCCGGGGACGAGATGGCGGTCGATGTGACCGCCCCCTGGGCGGTCGACCCCGCGGAGGAGGCCCGGCGGCGGCTGTTCCGCAGGGAGTGGCAGCTGCCAGGTGTGACCCTGCTGGACCGGGCCGGCGAGCGCGCAGATGCGGCGCTCCACGACCACCTCCGCAACGTGCGCATCATCGAGGAGAAGCTGCGCTCGTTCCAGATCCCGGCCACCGTCGTGGCCACGAACACGGGCCCCGTCGTGACCCAGTACGAGGTCCGCCCCGACGCGCGTATCAAGCTCTCGCGCATCGAGGGCCTCGCCGACGACCTGGCCATGGCCCTGGCAGCCCGCAGCATCCGCATCGAGGCACCCATCCCCGGGCGCGACGTGGTCGGCATCGAGATCCCCAATCACGCCTCCGAGATGGTCGGCTTCCGCGGCGTCTACGAGGACGCCGACATGGCCTCCGCCACCAGCGCCCTGACCTTCGCCCTCGGCCGCGACGTCTCGGGAAAGCCCTATGCGGTGGACCTCGGGCGCATGCCCCACCTGCTCATCGCCGGCGCCACCGGCTCGGGCAAGAGCGTCTGCGTCAACGCCATCATCACCAGCATCCTCATGCGCGCGCGGCCCACGGAGGTGCGCTTCGTCCTCATCGACCTCAAGCGCGTGGAGCTGGCGCCCTACGGCCGCATCCCGCACCTGCTCACCGACGTCATCATGGAGGCCCACGAGGCGCGGGCCGCCCTCGGCTGGGCGGTCGGAGAGATGGAGGACCGCTACAAGAAGCTGGCCCGCTCCACGACCCGCAACATCGCCGCCTACAACGCCGCGCCCAGCATGGCGCCCGAGGATCGCATGCCCTACATCGTGCTCGTCATCGACGAGCTCGCGGACCTCATGATCCAGGAGGGGCGCAAGGTCGAGGAGCCCGTCGTCAAGCTGGCCCAGAAGGCCCGCGCTGTAGGCATCCACCTCGTGCTCGCCACGCAGCGGCCCAGCGTGAACGTCGTCACCGGGCTCATCAAGGCCAACGTGCCCAGCCGCATCGCCTTCGCCATGGTCTCCAACGTGGACAGCAGGACGGTCCTCGACGCGCCGGGTGCGGAGGACCTCATCGGTCGGGGCGACATGCTCTACCAACCGGCGGACCTGCCGCGCCCCGTGCGCATCCAGGGCGTCTTCGTCTCCGATGCGGAGGTGTATGCCGTGGCCGACCACTGGCGCGCCCAGGAGCCGGACCCGGCCTACGACCCCGACGTGCTGGCGGGCTCCGGTGCGGGCGAGGGAGAGGATGGCGGGGAGTTCGCCTGGCTGACCCGGATCGCCGAGGACGAGCTCACGCCGCGCGCGGCCGAGCTCGTGCTGCTGACCGGCAAGGCCAGCACCTCGATGATGCAGACGAAGCTGAAGGTCGGCTTCAACCGGGCGAGCCGGCTCATGGATGAGCTCGAACGCGTGGGCATCGTGGGCCCCCAGGATCCCCGCAACCCGGCCGTTCCCCGGACCGTCTACGGCCCCGAGAACTGGATCCGCTCGATGGACGACGTCGACGCGCCATAGTCCTTCCGGCTGGTCACGGATGGGCCGAAACCGCTAGACTGGCCCTAACGTCGCGACTGCCGTGGTCGAGGCGCAGCCGTATCTGAGTGAGGTTCCCATCGCCGGATGACCGCGCGCCAGGAAGCACGCCTCGGAGCACGCGAGAGGGCCGCCGGCCAGTGGTCGTACGAGACCCAGCGCGCCCCGAAGGTGGGCGAGCTGCTGCAGACCGCCCGGGAGCGCAAGGGCGTCGACCTCGTGCGCGCCGAGCGCGAGACGAAGATCCGCGCCCGCCACCTGGCCGCTCTCGAGAGCGGTGACTTCGCTGACCTGCCCGCCCAGGTCTACGCCAAGGGCTTCCTGCGCAACTACTCCACGTACCTCGGCCTTGATCCCGAGGAGATGCTGGCGCGATGGCGGCGCGAGATCGACCAGCCCGCCAAGGCGGACACCCCTCGCATCAAGCCTCCGCCGCAGCCCATCACCGCCCCCAGCCGCGGCTTCAAGCTCACGGGCGGCCTTTTCGTGGCCCTCGTGCTGGCGGCCGTCGTCGTCGTCTTCGTGGGCTACGTCGGTCTGCAGCTCGTGCGCTTCACGCAGAACCCCGAGATCGCCCTCAACGGGCCGTCCATCCGTCAGCTCCAGCCGGGCGCGGAGCGGCTCGTGCTGAGTGGCACCGGGACGCCCAACGCCCTGGTCACGGCCACCGGTTCGGACGAGCTGATGCGCACCACGACGGCCAGCGGGCGGGGCACCTGGACGCTCGACCTGCCGGTCAGCAAGGGCCGCAACGACTTCACCATCCTCACGACGGATGCCGAGACGGCACGCGAGTCCGAGCCCCTCCAGATCATCGCCACGGTGCCGGTCCTCGACGTCATCGGGGGTGGTGCCGAGGCGCCAGCCCTGCCTGAGGGCGTGGACACCAGCAACCTGTCCGGCACACCGTCCGCGGAGCTCGTCCTGACCTCGCCGCGAGAGCGCCTCGAAAGTCGCGACGGAAGGATCAAGATCGAGGGTACGAGCGACGCCGAGACGGCCCTCGTGAGCGTGCAGTGGCTGGGCAACCTCGACCGTGAACGGCCCGCTCCGCAGCCCGTGGCGCTGCCCGTCGTGGACGGCGTATTCCGGGGGCATCTCCAGCTGCCCAAGGGCCGCTGGCAGGTCTCGGTCGCGGCCGCCATCGACGGCGGCACGCCGGCGGTCGTCACGGTCCCGGTCAAGTCGATGAACGACATGATGGTCGTCGAGGTCGAGGCGGTCGATGGCTTCACCCGCATCAAGCTCACAGGACCGGACGAGGAGGTCATCGAGGACGGCATCCGGCTGGAGCCGGGCCAGACGCGGACGTTCCGCGTGGAGCCTGAGGTCATCCTCCAGGTCGGCAATGGTCGCTCCGCTCATGTCACGGTCGACGGCGTGGAGTACGGTGCGGTGGGCAAGAAGCCGGAGGCCGCGACGTGGCTCATCCGCCAGGGCGAGCAACCCAGGGACATCTCCTGACCGACCACGCGGAACCGGCCGATCCCGCTGACGATCCGCCCGGAGACCTCCGACAGCTGGCGGACCGACTCCAGCACCTCGCCACTGGACAGGGCGTCACGATCGGGACGGCGGAGTCATGCACCGGGGGGCTCGTCGGCCACGCCATCACGAGCATCCCGGGCTCCAGCGCCTACTACCTGGGCGGTGTGGTCAGCTACTCCGATCGAGGTGAAGACCGGACTCCTGGGTGTGGCGGCGGACCTGCTGGGTCGCCATGGGGCGGTCTCGGCTCAGGTGGCGCTGGCCATGGCGGAGGGCGTCCGCGCCCGACTCGGCTGCGACCTCGCCGTCGCCGTGACCGGGGTGGCGGGTCCGGACGGCGGGACGGAGGCCAAGCCGGTCGGGTTGACGTACGTGGCCACGGCCGGGGCTCACGGGAGCGAGGTCCGCCGCCAGGTCTGGAGCGGCGATCGCGCCGCGAACAAGGTCCAGAGCGCGGCCCTGGCGCTCGAGATGCTCATCTCGGCGCTCGGGTCGCCCGCATCACCTGCATCACCTGCGCCATCCGCGTCATCTCGCGCGTAGGACGCACGAGCACCGATGGACGGCAGGAACGTCATGCGCGGGTCGGATGCGATCGGACGCGGACTGGCGCCCGCACGCGCGGCCCGGCCCATCTCGCCCGGCGAAGCGATCCATGTCGTCGGAGCGGCCGGAGCTGGGGCCTCCGCAGCGGCGCTGCTGGCTGCGGTCGCGGGCGCCATCGTGACCGGTTGCGACCCCGGAGCCCCTTCGTCCTACACGGCAGCGCTTTCGGCACTCGGCATCGAGGTCTGGCCGCGTCATGACCCGGCGCATGTGACCAGCCTGGATCCGCCGGCCCGGCCGGCTCGCGGTGACGAAGGCGCTGACGTCCGTCCAGCCGGATCACCCGGAGCTCGAGGCTGCGCGGCGGGTCGGGCTACCGCTGGAGCCCTGGCAGCAGGTCGTCGCGGACGCCGCGAAGAGCCAGGGGGGTCGGTTGGTGGCCGTGGCCGGCACGCACGGGAAGTCCACGTCGGCAGGCTGGCTCGTCCATCTGCTGGTGACCGCCGGTCGTGACCCGGGTGCCTTCGTGGGGGCGCTGATGCCAGCAGCGTTGACGGATGCGCTTCCAGCCACGGCGCGCTGGGGGAGGGGTGACGCATTCGTCGTCGAAGCGGACGAGTACGCCGGCAACTTCGACGCCTATCGGCCCGACATCGCGGTGGTCCTCAACGCCGAGTGGGACCACCCGGACGTGTTCGCCGACCGGAGCGCGGTCGTGGAGGCGTTCCATGCCTGGCTCGATGCGCCGGGGGCTGACGAACGCCGCATCATCGTCAACGTCGATGACGCCGGCGGCGCCGAGCTCGCCGAGCGGCTTGCCGATCGCGGTGACCGGCTCCTGCGGGTGGCGGCCCAGGCGGTCCGTGCCGACGTGCGATACAGCCTCTCCGGCGAGCGCCTGACCATCGCCGGCCTGCCAGGGCTTCAGAGCGCCACGGTCGAGGCCCCACTCCGACTCGCGGGAGCCCACAATGCGGCGAACGCCGCCTGCGTCGCGGCGGCCGCAGCACTGCTCGGCGTCGATGCCGAGGCGATCTCGGCCGGTCTTGCCTCCTTCGGCGGCGTCGGTCGGCGCCTGGAGGTCAAGGGCGAGCCCGGCGGAGTCCTGGTCATCGACGACTACGGTCACCACCCGACGGCGATCCGCGCGACCCTCGCGGCGGTCCGGGAGCGATACCCCGGTCGGCCCGTCTGGATCGCCCACGAGCCATTGACGTACCACCGGGCTGCGGCCATGACCCAGGAGCTGGCAGCGGCCCTCGCGAGCGCCGACCACGCCGTCATCGCCGACATCTGGGCCGGGCGGGATCCCGACACGACGATCACCAGCGCCGCGTCGCTGGCCGAGGCGGTCTCCCGGGCCAGCGGCGCCAAGGTCGCGGCACCCGGGAGCGTCGAGGCGACGGCCGACCATCTGGCCGCCCACGTGCAGCCCGGCGACCTCGTCCTCGTCATGGGCGGCGGCCGCTCGTCCGTCATCGCCGAGCGCCTCGTGCGGCTGCTGGCCGAGCGTGACGGCGGGTAGAATGCCTGCGTGCCTGACTCCCTGACGCCCGGCGACGGGCAGGACGTGCTCGCGCGCTTCAAGCATGCCCGCGAGGCGCGGGATCCTGACCGCATGCGTGGCGCTCTTCGCCGAGGACGCCGAGTTCCGGAGCCACCCGTTCGAGCCGCTGCTGACCGGGGCCCTCGACATCCGTCGTCACTGGAACAGCGTGGCTGCCGATCAGGCCACCGTCGAGTTCGATGCAGAGCGCGTCTGGGTCGCCGGCCGGACCGTGCTCAGCAGCTGGCACGAGGCCTACACTCGCCGCGCCAACGGCGAGCGCGTGCGCGTGCGCGCGTTCTCGACGTTCGAGCTCGACGACGCCGGCCTCATCGCGCGCCTGCGCTGTTGGCCCACAGAGCGCGTCGTCGCCGTCGACCTGCCTGATCCGGACGCCATCCTGGGAGCGGAGGGCGCACGTGGCTAGCACCGTCTCATTCGACGTCGTGAGCGAGTTCGACCGCCAGGAGCTTGTCAACGCCATCGACCAGGTCCGTCGCGAGGTCGCCACCCGCTTCGACTTCAAGGGGGCGAAGATCAGCATCGAGCTCACCGAGAAGGAGCTCGTGGTCGTGACGGACTCCGAGATGCGCTCGAAGAGCATCGTCGACCTCGTCGCCAGCAAGGCCATCCGTCGGGGACTCTCCCTGAAGGTCTTCGACTGGGGCGCGGTGGAGCCAGCCGGGGGCCTCACCTTCCGCCAACGCGCGACGCTCAGACGGGGACTCCCCGAGGATGTCGCCAAGAAGGTCTCCAAGCTCATCCGGGACGAGTTCCCCAAGGTCCATGGGCAGATCCAGGGCGATGCGGTGCGCGTCAGCGGCAAGTCGAAGGACGAGCTGCAAGCCGTCATCACCAGGCTTCGCGAGGTCGGCGAGGATTATCCCGTGGCACTGCAGTTCCAGAACTACCGCTAGGGGAGGAGGAGCGATGACCACCGAGAGCCGGGCCGTCCGCCTGGTCCTGGCCGGCCTTGCGACGCTCGTCATCGTGTCGCTCATCTTCACCTTGACGCAGGCGTAGAGCGTGACCGAACTCAGCGTGCACGACCGGGAGCCCGAGGAGACCGAGGAGGGCGATGTCCCAGGGCCCGAGGCGGAGCCATCGGTCATCGTGCCCGCGACGACGCCCGAGATGAGTGACGTCGTGGCCGCTGTCCTCGAGAGCGGAGAGGCCGACGACGCTCCCGATGCCGATGCCGAGGCCGATGCCGACGTCGAGGCCGCCGCTCCCAGAGACTGAGCTCTCCGCTCCCGATGCCGCGGAGACCGAAGCCGAGCCCGTCGAGACGGTGCAGGTCACACCCGCCGCGCCCGCGGCGCCGGTGCTGGTCCGCCGGACAGTGTCTGCCGAGATCGCCCGTCAACTCCACGCCACAGGCGTCCGATTCTGCTTCACGGTGCCCGGCGAGTCGTTCCTGCCCCTGCTCGACGACCTCGCCGCCGTAGGCATCCGCGTGGTCACCACGCGCCACGAATCCGGCGCCGCGTTCATGGCCGAAGCGCTCGCCCAGTCGAGCGGCCGCCCGCAGGTCGTGGCCGTTTCACGCGCCGTGGGTGCCTCGAACGCGGCCATCGGGATCCACTCGGCCAGCCAGGACTCGGTCCCCCTCATCGCCCTGGTGGGCCAGGTCGAGCGGCAGCACCTCGGGCGAGAGGCGTTCCAGGAGGCCGACATCGTCCGCAGCATCGGGAGCCTGGCATCGTGGGCTGCGCAGCTCGATGAGCCCGCGCAGACGCAGGCGCTGCTCGGGCAGGTGCGGCGGCGACTCACCAACGGCCGGCCGGGGCCGATCGTCCTGTCCATGCCCCAGGACGTGCTGGGCACGGAGATCGAGGTGACCGACGAGACCCCAGGGTCACAGCCAGGAGCTCGCGGGCCCGCGGCGGACCGCGAGGTGGTGAGCAGGATCGCGAAACTCCTCGCTGCATCGGAGCGGGGCGTCATCGTGGCCGGGGGAGGGGTCGTCCGTGCGCGGGCGACGAAGCGCCTCGTGACCTTGTCGGAGGCCCTGGCCGTGCCCGTCATGGCCGCCTGGCGGCGGCCCGATGTCTTTCCCAACGATCATGCCAACTACCTCGGCATGACCGGCGTCTGGTCAGCCTCCACGGTTCGGGATCGCTTGGCCGATGCCGACGTCATCGTGTATATCGGAGCGCGCCTGTCGGAGCCCACCACGTTCGGCTACGACGTCCCGCGGCCCGGGACGAGCTGGGCGCATGTCGACCTGCAACCACACACCGCCCATGCCGGTCTGGAAGGCCCCACCATCGCCGTCGAGGCGGACGCGTCACGTTTCCTCGATGCCGCCTGGTCGGACCTCCGGGCCGCGGCGCTCGACAACGAGATACGCAGTCGACGTGAGGTGCGGCTGGCAGCGGACCGCGAGGCCTATCGGCGCGCGAGTCAGGTCGGTCAGGGGACATGGACGGGCCCCGGCGTCCATCCCGGTCGCGTCATCGCGATCATGCGACACGTCCTGCCTGACAACGCGACGATCGCGACGGACGCCGGGAACATGGGTGGCTGGCTCGTTCGTGGCTACCGATTCCGGCGGGCAGGCACGTTCCTCGGGACCACCTCCGGAGCCATGGGCTTCGGGGTGCCAGCCGCCATCGCGGCGTCACTCCATGACCCGGACCGGATCGCGGTCGCGGTCTGCGGTGACGGTGGCTTCGCCATGTCGATGATGGAGATCGAGACGGCGGTCCGCGAGGGTGCGCACCCGATCATCATCGTCTTCGACAACCAGCGCTACGGGACGACGGCCCTGGACCAGGAGCGGCAGGGCCGCTCCGCGCAGACCTCGGAGCTCGGGCCCATGGATATCGCGGCGGTGGCTCGTGCCCAGGGGGCGCTCGGATTCACCGTCCTGAACGAAGACGACTTCGAGCCCGCCCTCCGCGAGGCCATCGCCGCTCGACGGGTCTCCGTGCTCCACGTCGCGCTCGATCGGGCGTGGCGCTCCGTGGACGACAGACCGGCGATCACCGCCTGACGAAGCAACACCCGCGGACTGTCTTTGCGCAAGGACAGCCGCGCTGGTGCACGGACGCACCACCCAGCTGTTGCGTGGATGCACCGGTCGCTCAGCCCGCCGGGTCGATGGCGCGGCGCATGGTAACCGCCCCGTACCGCGCTCCCGCCTCGGCGTCCGGTCCGGCGTCGAGGACCTCGAAGCCCAGACGCCGGTAGAAGGCCAGGCCGTCGGCATTGCCGGCGAGGACCCAGAGTACGGTCTCGGTCGCCTGCCAGCCACGGGCCCAGTCCTCGACCTCGCCGATGAGGCGTTCGCCGACGCCGAGTCGCCGAGATCCCGGATCGACCCACATGCTGAAGACCAGCAGCGTCCCTGGCGGTCGGCGCCGGCCCTGAACGAGGCCGACCGCGCGGCCATCACGCTGAGCGAGCAGCCAGGTCCGGCCGTCACCAAGCGAGGCTCGCAGCGCGCTCCGGTGCCAGTCCTCATGGGGCCGCGCGGCGGCGTCCTCGACCGTCTGCCCGAACGCGGCAGGAGAGTCGGTGAGGCTGCGGATGCGCAGGTCCCGAAGCAGGAGGCCCTCTTCCGGGCGGATCCTCCGGAACACGATCTCCGGAGGCATCGGCATGCATCGGGTTACCGTACCGCGCCCAACGAAACCTACTCGGTCCGGGCTCCGGCCTCCACGAGCGCCGTCAGTCCGCCCGAGTCCACGACATCGGTGAAGCCGGCTGCCGCCATGAGGTCAGACGCGAGCGCACTACGCCGCCCGGACCGGCAATAGACGAGGTAGGAACCCTGCCGATCGAGCTCGGCGACCCGCGCCCCGAAGTCAGCCGCCTCGACCGGGATGTTCACCGCGCCCGCGATGTGCCCAGCCGCGTACTCGTCCGGGTTGCGGACGTCGATGATGATCCGCGAATCGAGCATCCCGATGGCCTCGGCTGCCGTGACGGTGCGGACGCCAACCACGGTGGGCGCCGAGGTCGGAGCCTCGTGCAGCCGAGCTGCAACCGCCCAGGATGAGCAGGAGCATCCCCGCCAGGGTCAGGACGTGGGCTCGCGAAGGCCTCACCATGCCAGCCATGGTGCCACACCGGCTGAAGTCTCCCGGGGCCGACCGGTGACCGCGGCAGTGAAACGGCCAGCATGTTACATAACTTCCCTTATCGGAAGTGTTGGCGCAGGCCGGCAGGCCAGAGGAGCACGGCGACCGGTCCCTCTCATCGGCCCAGGCGACGGAGATGGAAGAGCGTGCGCGAGCTTGCCTCGATGGACATCTCGCTGGCGATCTCCCAGTCAGCGCTGAAGGCGGCGCGGAAGCCCTCGATCGAGTATGTCGCGAAGATGTCGCGACGCGAGGCCAGGAGCCGCCGGACCATGGGATCCTCTTTGGGCACGAACTCAACGACGGCATGCGGCGCCAGTCGGGCGAAGAGCGAGGCGATCATCGGCAGCGGCACGTTGGCACCGATGGCCAGATGGTGGACGAGGGCCAGGGCCAGGACGACATCAGCGTCTGCGCGGTCGAGCAGGGAGCGGCGCTCGGCGCCCGCCCATCCGAGCGCCGGGCTCGGGTCGGTGAGGTCGGCCAGCAGCGGCAGGATGTCGGAGCGCCCTTCGGCCCGCACTGCAAGGTAGGCGCGCTCAACGGCGCCAGGGTCGACGTCGAGGGCGACGACGCGGTAGCCCTGCTCCGCGGCGATGCGGCTGTAGCGCCCCGTGTTGGCTCCGAGGTCCCAGGCACGCGAGCCGCCGGCGGCCTGGAGTGCCCTCGTGACGGCTGCCTCCTTCGCCGCCGTCGCCGCATCGTCGTAGCTCGTCTTGGCCGCATAGTCGGCCCAGACCGTGCCGACAGGTTCCCAGCGGAGGCCGCTGACGGTGCTGCGCAGGCTCTCGATGAGCGTTGCCAGCCGGGAGGCTGACATCGTCGCGCGGCGGCCCGCCGAGGCGCCTGGCCCTCCCCCGTCGGGCACCGCATCGACCGCGTGTTCGCGCTGGGCGCGGGCATGAAGGTGGATATGCGGTCCCAGGCCGAAGGAGAAGCGCGTGCGGCCCGGCAGGAGCCGCGCTGCGAGGTCGAGAGGGATCCCGTCGAGGTGGTCCCGCAGGAGCTTCCCAAGCCGCACGTCGACCCGTGCCATGAGCGCGAGAGGCGCCAGGAAGTGCTCGCAGAACTGCCGGTACGCGATCCACGGCCGGTCGGGCTCGGCCCGCTCGAAGGACAGCGAATCGATGAGCACCGGGCGGCCGCGCTGGAACTGGACGTTGTAGGCCGTCGCGTCGCGGAGGGTCATACCCGCGTCCATGGCCGCCGATTGTGCGCGAAGGGTCAGGAGGGCGGCGTCCTTGAGCTGGCTGAACGACCACTCGTAGGGGTAGGAGACGAACTCGAGCGGCTCGGGGCGGATGACCCGATGAGCCGGTGGCGCCGGGGCGAGCCCGAGGTCGACCTCCTCGTGCGGGAGGATGTCCCCGGCGTCGCGGAGGCGCTCGTAGAGACCCGACGCGATGAACATGTCCCAGTCAGCCGCGAACGATGGGTCGATCTGGCGATGGACGACGCCGTCGAGGCGGAAGACGAACCCGGCGGGATCGCGATAGGAGGCCGGGTCTCGCTCAGCGACCGAGCCCGCCGGTGGTTCGGCAGCGCGCCCGTCGGATGGACCGCCGGTGGCCGCTTCGTGGGGCGCTCGGTTGGGACCGCCCCGCTCGGAGGTGGTCAGGCGTCGCGCCCGGCGTCGTCTCTCGGGGTCTCCGTCGCGGATCCCCCGCTATCACCCCGCAGGGTTCGGACGAAGCGCGCGATCCGTGTGCGGAAGAAGATCGGGATGGCCACGAGACCCGCGATGACGGCCTGGATGATGAGGCTGCCCGAGCCCGGGTCGATGTAGGCGTAGATGGACTCCACTTGGTCGACTCCTGCCGTGCGCTGTCCCGGTGTGGCGTCGCGTCCCTGACAGCGCCACGGTCGCGCCACCATAGCAGCATCCGCGATCACACTCACATGCAGAGCGGGAAGTCGAGCGCTCCGGGTGCCCGTACGAAGGCGAGGACCAGGCCGCCCGTCGTGTGGAGCTCGGCCGTCGCGGTCGTGAGCAGCACGAACGACCCCGGGGTGGCGTTGATGAGCTCCCCGATCTCGTCATCGCGGTCGATGGGCCCGCCCGCAGCGTCCGACCCGCCGACCGCCTGCCAGAGGCTGCCGTCGAGGTCGACTGGCGACCACAGCCCACAGTGGCCCAGGGAGGTCTCGATGGGCGTGCCGACCACGAGGCCAGGCTCCGAGGCCGGAGAGATGCTGACCATGGGGATGTCTGGCGGGATCGCTGTGACGTCGGCCGGGAGTGGCAGGTAGTCAGTTCCCGGCGGGATCGCCGACGTCGGCGAGGGCGCGGGCAAGCCTGGCGCGGTGGACGCGACCGGCGTCGGCACATCGGCCGTAGTCCGCGGTAGCGATGGAGGTGGTCGGGACGTCGCTCGGTGATGGCGATGGCTCATCGCTCGCGTCGACCGGTGCGCCGATCAGGTACAGGCAACCGAGCAACACTCCCAGCGTGCCGATGGATGAACGAGCGGACATGGCGGTCTCCAGTCGCGCCACCAGGCGGTGTCCGTCTGGGACGCCGGCCGGGGCGTCGGGGTTCCCGACCCGGGTCGGGTCAGCCGGTGGCCATCCGGCGGCGGATCTGGGCTCCGTAGCCCGGAAAGTACCGCTCGATGACGGGCAGCTCGAACGTCCGCAGGATCGATTCGCGCGGCTCTCGGGCGAGGAGGTACTCGAAGGACGCGGCCACGAGTCGTTCGGGGTCGTAGTGGCCGGGCGCCAGGCTCGCGAGTTCCTCGTGACCGACGGTGACGCTGTGGCGCGTGGCGGCAGCGTCCGTACCCACGACGACCTCGCAGGCGAATCCGCCCGGCGTGGGCCGGCAGAGGACGCCGATCGCGTCGCTGACGTGCTCCGCTCGCTCGGCTTCGCTCACGCGGGCGTCTCCGCGCCCACGGTCTGCCCGCGGGCCGCCGCAGCGCGCAGCTCGCCGGCGAGGGTCGGCGCGACTCGGCCGACCACGTGCACGCCGGTGTCGAGGTAGCTCATCTCGACGGTGCCGCGCTCCCGGACTCGGGCCAGCAGCTCTCCCTCGGCGTAGGACAGCCTGACGTCGACGTGCTCCCAGAGCTCGGCCAGGACGGCAGCCATCCGCAGGCGCAGCGTGTCAAGGCCGTAGCCGGTGACGGCCGAGACCGGCACGGCGTCCCCGACGACAGGGGCAGAGCCGCCGTTCCGGGCGTGAGCCGCGTCGTAGAGGTCGGCCTTGTTGAGGGCCACGATGCGCGGCTTCCCACCGGCGCCGAGTTCGTCGAGGACCTCGGCGACGGTCTCGCGGTGCTCACGGGCATGGGCGTCGGCACCATCGACGACCTCGACGAGGAGGTCGGCCCGGTTGACCTCCTCGAGCGTCGCCCGGAAGGCATCGACGAGCTGATGGGGCAGCTTGTGGATGAAGCCCACGGTGTCGGTGACGACGGCGCTCTGGCCATCCCCGAGCTTCACCTGGCGGCTCGTCGGGTCGAGCGTGGCGAAGAGCTGGTCCTCGGCCCGAGCCGCCTCGGTGCCGGTCAGGGCGTTGAGGAGCGACGACTTGCCGGCGTTCGTGTAGCCCACGATGGCGATGCTCGGCACGAGCCGCCGGTCCCGTGAACGCCCGGCCGTCTCGCGCTGCTGGCGGACCTGCTCGACACGTTCCTTGAGCTTCTTGATGCGCGTCCGGATGACGCGGCGGTCCGTCTCGAGCTGCGTCTCGCCGGGGCCGCGGGTGCCGATGCCGCCACCGGTCCGCGAGAGGTGCGTCCAGAGGCGCGTCAGGCGGGGCAGCTGGTACTCGAGCTGCGCGAGCTCGACCTGGAGGCGGCCCTCGTGGGTCTGGGCGTGCTGGGCGAAGATGTCGAGGATCAGGCCGCTGCGGTCAAGGACCTTGACCGAGAGCAGCGACTCGAGCGCCTTCTGCTGATTGGGGCTCAGCTCATCGTCGGCGACGAGCACGGTGAAGCCGGTCTCATCGCGCGCGACGCGGAGCTCCTCGGCCTTGCCCTTGCCGAGGTACCAGTTCGGGTCCACGTGCCGCCGCCGCTGCCACTCGGCGCCGACGACATCAGCTCCCGCAGTGCCCGCCAGGCTCGCAAGCTCGGCGAGTGAGTCCTCCGCGCTCCAGCCGCCGTCGGCGCCGGTCTCGACGGCGATGAGGAAGGCCCGCTCGACAGGCGGCTCGAGCTCGATCAGCTCACTGCGGGTCATCGGTCGCCAGCATACCCGTCACCTCGGTCGGGTCCGCTTGGGCGGCCCGGAAGCATGCATGGCCTGCAGGTCTGCGGGAGTGACGACGGGGACCAGCCTGGTCGCGCTCCTGGCCAGTCGGGCGTCCAACGTGAGCAGCTGCGCGCCCATGAGGCTGGCCAGGGCGACGTACTCGGCATCGTAGGTCTTGGCCCAGCCGAGTCGCCGCGCGATCCTCGATGCTTCCGGCTGGATCCTCGGGTCGTCGACGGGCGCGATGTCGAGCCGTCGCAACCGCTCGATGGCTTCGGAGGACGTCGCCCGATCGAGCTCTCCTCTGAAGGCCAGCTCGTGCAATGCCGACGTGGACTCCGACCAGAGAAGGTGCGGCGCCACGAGCTCCTCGCCCTGGAGCGCCGATGGCCGCTCGCCGCGAAGGGCGAAGCCGATCGCGATGCTGGCGTCGATGACGAGCACTCAGTGCCCAGCGCGCTGTCGGCGAACGGTGGCCACGAGATCGGGCATGGGACGCCCGTCAGGCAGTCGGTCCCAACCCCACTCGGCGGGTACCAGCAGTGACTCCTCGCCGAGGAGCGCATCGAGGTCCTCCGCCTCGATGACGTGCTGCGTCCCGATCTTCCTCGCCGCCAGGCGACCGCCGCGGATCCAGCGCCGGATCGTCTCCGGGTCCCTGCCCGCACGCCGTGCGGCCTCTGGTACGGTCAACATCGCACGATACTACTACATCGCCTCGACCGGCTCTCCCAGGCGGGTCAGGTCGAGGAAAGCTCCCAGGGCTGTCACCGTGCGGTCAACGAGTCCCTCCCCCACCGGCAACCAGGTGACATCGGGCTCGGCGCGGAACCAGGTGCGCTGGCGGCGCGCATACACCCACGTGCGGCGGGCATCCGCGGCGACAGCGCGGTCGAGGTCGCTTCGTCCAGCCAGCACGTCGAAGGCCTCCCGGTAGCCCATGGCGCTGAAGGCCGGCAGGTTCTCCGGGTAGCGCGCCCGGAGCCGCTTCGCCTCGGCCAGGAGGCCGCCCTCGAACTGCTCTCGCGCCCGGGCTTCGATGGCCCGCCGATGGTCGGCAGCCTCACGCGTGAGGCCGACCCACACCGATGGGCCGCCATATCCGGCGGGCGCGGGCGGGATGGCGCTGCCGCTGATGATGGTCCGCTCGAGCGCCCGGACGACACGACGCGGGTTCTGCAGGTCCACCCGCGCCGCGCCGTCGGGATCGCGTGACCGGAGCTCAGCCACCAGCGGCGCGAGTCCCCCATCGGCCAGTCGCGTCTCGAGGCTGCTGCGGATCGCTGGGTCGTCGTCGCCACCGTCGAGCGGCAGGCCGCGGGCGACGGCGCGCAGGTAGAGGCCCGTGCCACCCACGAGCAGGGCGATGCCACCCCGGGTCGCGATGGCCTCGAGCGCGGTGAGCGCTGCGCGCCGGTAGTCGGCAGCCGTGAAGCGCTCGTCGGGGTCGGCGAGGTCGAGGCCGTGGTGGGAGACGGCCGCCTGCTCTGCAGGCAGTGGCCTTCGCCGTGCCGATGTCCATGCCTCGGTAGACCTGCCGCGAATCGGCAGAGACGATCTCGACCGGGACGCCCAGGGTCGCGTGGAGCCGTTCGGTGAGCTCGAGGGCGAGGGCGCTCTTGCCGGTCGCGGTGGCACCGGCGATGACGATGAGTGGCGGCAGCGGAGGCTCGCTGCGCCTGGGCGCGCGGTGCGTGCGATCCGCTCCAGGCGGCGCGTGGGGCTCAGGCGTGCCGGCCATCCCCGACGAGCCGCCCTGACAGGGCGTAGGGACCGGCCCGCTCGACGACCACGTCGACGAGGCGCCCGACGAGCGGCGCGGGCCCGTCGAGATGGACGAGCTTGTGCTCCCGGTTGCGGCCCACGAGGCGCGGGCCCTTGGCGGCCTTCTCGGCGCCTTCGTGGTCGTGCGCCCGTGGTGCTCGTGCCTCCTCGATGAGCACCTCGGTCCGTCGCCCCAGCCACGCCTCGTTGAGCTCCCGACCGATGCCCTCCTGCAGCGCCAGCAGCGTGTTGAGGCGGCGGCGCTTCTCATCGGCCGGGACATCGTCGGCGAGCCGCATCGCGGGAGTGCCGGGCCGAGGTGAGTAGGCGGCCGCGAAGACCTGGTCGAAGCGGACCTCGCGCAGGAGCGCGAGCGTGGCCTCGAACTGCGCCTCGGTCTCACCGCAGAAGCCGACGATGACATCGGTCGTGAGGCTGATGTCCGGGACGACCTCGCGAAGCCGACGGACGAGCCCCAGATAGCTGTCGCGGTCGTACTGACGACCCATGCGTCGGAGCACCTCGTCATCGCCCGACTGGACCGGCAGGTGGAGGTGCTCGCACACGGACGGGCACTCGGCGATGGCGGCCACGAGCCGCTCGGTGAGGTCCCAGGGGTGCGAGGTCACGAAGCGGAGGCGCGGCACGCGCGGGGCCCCATCGGCATCGCGCAGGCTGTCGATGGCCCCAAGGAGAGCGGCGATGTCGGGCTTCCCGTCACGGTCCTGGCGGCGGCCCATCGACCGCTGCCCTCCGACATCGGCGAAGCGCGGGTCGGGCGGTAGGTCGTGGCCCCAGGAGTTGACGTTCTGGCCCAGGAGCGTGATCTCCCGGCAACCGGCAGCGGCCAGGGCGGTCGCCTCGGCGAGGATGTCGTCGAAGGGCCGGCTGCGCTCGGGTCCGCGGGCGAAGGGCACGATGCAGTAGGTGCAGGTCTTGTCGCAGCCGTAGATGATGGGCAGCCAGGCGCGCGCACCCCGGGTCCGAGCGATGCGCCCTTCCTCGACCGCCGCCGCGCGGTTGGCCGGCAGCCGGTCGGCCGTGGCTGCCACGGAGCGCGCCACCCGCTGGAAGACCGTGCCGGGCGCGGCCATCTGCGGGCCGGAGAGCTGGCCCGGGGACGTGAGGGCCGCCAGTCCGAGGCGCGCGGTCAGGTCGGGCTCCTCGTCGGGCCGCAGGAAGAGGTCGACCGCGGGATACCGTCGCTGGAGCCCGGCCGCATTGTCAGCCCGCACGGAGCAGCCGGTGAGCACGACCCGGAGCCTCGGGTTCGCCTCCTTGAGTCGGCCAAGGACGCCCATCCGGCCGATGACCTTCTGCTCGGCGGTCTCGCGGATCGAGCAGGTGTTGATGACGATGAGGTCGGCTTCTTCGAGCGACCGCGCTTCAGGGCAGCCGGCCGCCAGGAGGGCCCCCGCCATCTCCTCCGAATCGGACGCGTTCATCTGGCAGCCCAGCGTCCAGACATGGAAGCTCGGCTGCACGGTGTCTTCGATGGCGAACTCGGCGAGGTCCCGGTCTGGTCGCGAAGCCGGACGCGCGGTCGAGACCGGCGGAGGGGCGACCTCGAGGACGGGCAGCTCGGTGCGCGGACTCACCGGAGGACGTGCTCCGCGGGCCGTGCGCGAAGTGCCTCCAGGGCGGCCAGGAGCTCGGCGCCGACCTCTGGCGGCACGTGGACGAACGCTTGTGAGGTCGCGTAGTCGCCCGTGTCCCCGTGATAGTCGGACCCGCCGGTCGCCAGGAGGCCTCGGGAACGTGCGAAGAGCGCCATCGCGTCCACGGTGGCCTCGTCCCAGCACGAGTAGTGCACCTCGAGCGCTCCCAGGCCCCAACCGATGAGCTTGTCGATGACGGCCGGCTCCTCCGGTGCCCACGGACTGTGCGCCAGCGAGGCGATGCCGCCGGCGTTGCGGATCGCTTCGACCGCGGTGCGCGTATCCATGCCCATGCGGCGGACGTAGGCTGGCGCACCCGGCTCGAGGTACCGGTCGAATGCGTCGTCCACGCTGCTGGCATGCCCGCCCGCCACGAGCGCCCTGGCGACGTGGGGCCGGCCCATGGCATCGATGCCGCCCTCGACCTCCGGCAGGAAGTCGCGGACATGGAGACCGAGCTCGTTGAGCCGAAGGAGGGTCTGCTCGATGCGCTCCCGTCGCCCGGCGCGCTGTCCGTCGAGGAGGCTCTCGAAGGTCACATCTTGCGGGTCGATGCCGAAGCCCAGGACATGGAGCTCGGTCATCTCGTCGAGGGTCGTCGACAGCGCGCGCACCTCGGGGTCGACCCGGGTGTTGATCTCGACGCCGACGATGAGGCGCGGGCCGCTGCGAGCGTCCACGCCGAGGCCCGCCGCCAGGAGCTCGCGCACCCCGGCGAGCGTGTCGTGGTCCGTGATGGCCACGACCGTCGAGCCCCAGGCCTGCATCTGGGCGTAGAGCTCGCGCGGCGGCAGCGTCCCGTCCGAGCGTGCCGTGTGCGCGTGCAGATCGACGCTGTTGCGACGCGGTGTGGTCACGACTCGATGATGCGGGCGAGGCGCTCGACGCTGCTGGCGCGGCCCGACCGGCCGTCGATGTCGACGAAAAGGGCGTTCAGGATCACCGGCCCGCTGCCCACCTCGAATCGGGTGGGCAGGCCGTTCATGAAGCGCGGCAGCACCGTCTCGGGATCGAAGCCGATGACGCTCTCGAGCGGACCGGTCATGCCCAGGTCACTCGTGTAGGCCGTGCCGCGCGCCAGGATCCGCTCGTCCGCGGTGGGCACGTGGGTGTGCGTGCCCACGACCGCGCTGACGCGTCCATCGAGATGGAGCCCGAAGGCGGTCTTCTCGCTGGTGAGCTCGCAATGGAAGTCCACGAGGCGGACCGCCGGCAGCTCGTCCGCGGCGTCCTCCAGGAGGCGGTCGAGCTCGGTGAAGGGGTTCTCGATGGGCGTCATCGTCGAGCGCCCCTGGGCGTTGACGACCGCGACCTCGGTGCCATCGGCCGCATGGTAGATGCCCCAGCCGCGACCGGGCACCCCGGTGGTCCCGTAGTTGAGCGGCCGCAGGATGCGCTCATCACGGTCCAGCTCGGGGATGATCTCGCGCTTGTCCCAGATGTGGTTGCCGCTCGTGATGACATCCACGCCGCAGGCGAACAGGGCCCCGGCGGTGGCGATGGTGAGGCCCATGCCACCGGCGAGGTTCTCTCCGTTGGCGGTCACGAGGTCGACACCGCGCTCCTCTCGCAGCGAGGGCAGGTTTCGCTCGAGGGCGACCCGGCCGGGCTTGCCGATGACGTCGCCGATCATGAGCACGCGGATCGTGCCCGCCTTCGGGCGCGCGGGCAGGGCGGGCAACTGGTCGGCCGCCAGTGTCCTCCCCTTCTCGCGTCTCGTCATCGCTCCGCCGTCGCTCGCCCGCGGGCCTGGTCGGCCGCCCGCAGGCGGGATGTCACTTGGCGTACTCCACCGAGCGTGTCTCGCGGATGACCGTCACCTTGATCTGGCCGGGATACGTCAGGGTCTCCTCGATCTGGCGGACGATGTCGCGAGCCAGTCGCCCGGAGGCGAGGTCGTCGATCTCCTCGGGCTTGACGAGGATGCGCACCTCGCGCCCCGCCTGGACGGCGAATGAACGCTCGACCCCGGGGAAGGCGTCCGCGATGGCCTGCAGGTCGGTGAGGCGTTTCAGGTAGGTGTCCATCGTCTCTCCGCGGGCGCCTGGTCGCGAGGCGCTGATGGCGTCGGCGATCTGGACGATGGGTGCCTCCTGGCAGGTGTACTCGACCTCCTGGTGGTGAGCCGCGATGGCGTTGATGGCCTTCGGCGAGAGTCCGTGGCGCGAGGCGATCTGGGCCCCGATGGCGGCGTGAGGGCCCTCGATCTCGTGGTCGACGGCCTTGCCGATGTCGTGGAGGAGGCCTCCCAGCTTGGCGACCTGGACGTCGGCCCCGAGCTCGGCGGCGATGATGCCAGCCAGGTGGGAGGTCTCCTTGACGTGGTTGAGGACGCTCTGGCCGAAACTGGTCCGGTAGCGCAGGCGCCCCAGCAGGTTGAGGATCTCGGCGGGCAGGCCCGGGACGCCCGAGTCGTAGGCGGCGGCCTCTCCGGCTTCACGGACGAGGACGTCGACCTCGGCCCGGGCCTTCTCCACGACATCCTCGATGCGTCCGGGGTGGATCCGTGCCGTCGCTGATGAGCTTGGTCAGAGCGAGGCGGGCGATCTCGCGGCGGACCGGGTCGAAGCCGCTGAGCATGACCGCATCCGGGGTGTCGTCGATGATGAGGTCGACGCCCGTGGCCTGCTCGAGGGCCCGGATGTTGCGGCCCTCGCGGCCGATGATGCGGCCCTTCATCTCGTCGGAAGGGATGGGCACGGTCGTGACGGTGGCCTCTGCCGTGTGGTCCACCATGACCCGCTGGATGGCAGTGATGACGACGTCGCGAGCGCGATCGTCAGCGCCCTCACGCGCTGCCCGCTCGATGGCCCGGACGAGGCGGACCGCGTCGTGCTCGGCCTCCTCGCGCACCTCTTCGACGAGGACCGCCTTCGCCTGCTCGGCGGAGAGTCCGCTGACGCGCTCGAGGGCCTGGACCTGCTCGGATCGCGCCGCCGCGAGCTCACTGCGCTGGTTCTCGAGCTCCTGCTCGCGCTGGAGCAGCTTGCGGTCGCGCTCTTCCAGCATGTCCGTGCGCTGGTCCAGCTGCTCGTCGCGCTGCAGGAGCCGGCGCTCGAGGTTGGCCATGTCGTTGCGCTTGGTGCGGCCTTCCTCGTCGAGCTCGCGATGGAGGCGGACCTGCTCCTCCTTGGCCTGGAGGATGAGCTCCTTCTGCTGGGCCCGCGCCTCGGCCACGATGCGCTCGGACTTCTCGGTCGCGGCCTTGATGGCCTGGGATGCGACGAAGCCGCGCGCCATGAAGCCGACGACGAGCCCGCCAACGGCCACCACGAGGAGGATGACCGCCATGACGACGGGTTCGTTCATCTGTCCCTCCCATCCGGCCCGTCCGGCCGGACGTGAAAAAGTCCATCCCTGGGCGCCACCTCGCGGTGACCGGCCGGCTGCCCTCCCTGGCTGCCAGCCGCTGGGCGGAGGCTGTGCGATCATGCGGCCGGCAAGGGCCGGCAGCGTCCCGAGAGCGACCGCCCGTGGGTCTGGTCGAGAAGCCTACTCGCGGATCGTCGAGAGCGTCAAACGTGGGCCTCGAAGGCGTCAGCCTCCTCGTCGATGAGCTCGTCACCAGCCATGGATCCGGACGCCACGATCCGACAGACGTCCGGCGTGAAGCCGTGACGTGCGAGGAGCGCATAGGCCCTCTGGCGCTGTCTCCGTGGGTCACTCTCGCGTCGGAGAGAGGCCCCACGTCTCGCCAGGAGCCGACGCGCGGCTTCGACATCGGCCGTCTCGTCGCCGAGCAGCCCGACACCCGGGCCCGGGCCGGAGGTACTTGCCGCACGTTCTGCCAGCACCTCGTCGACGACGTCGCGGGACACGCCCTTCTGCTGCAGCTCCCTTCGGAGCGCCATCACGCCGCGCGGACGGGCTCGGTCGCGGCTCTCGACCCACCATCGCGAGAACGCCCGATCGTCGAGGTACGCCAGGCTCACGAGCCGCTCCACCACGACGTCCACGATGGAGCCCGGGTAGCCAAGATGGCGGAGCCGTCCACGCGTCTCGGCGACCGATCGCGGCCGCACCGACAGGAACGCGGCGCCGGCCTCCATGACCTCGTCGCTGTCCGTGACCGACGCGCGTCGTGCTCGCCGTGCCTGGGCCGCCTCGCGCCTCGCGCTCGACGAGCGGGCCGTCGCGGTCATCTACTCGGCCTCTTTGATGCCCTCCACCGGGACGTCGATGGTGGCCACCTTTGCCCTGATCTCCGTCTCGAGCTGCTGGGCGATGTCCTGGTTGGCCCGCAGGAACTCCTTCGACTGCTCACGGCCCTGGCCGAGACGGGTCTCGCCGTACGTGAACCAGGCGCCTGACTTGCGCACCGCGTCCGACGCCACCCCGACGTCGAGGAGGCCGCCTTCGCGCGAGATGCCGGTCCCATACATGACGTCGAACTCCGCCACGCGGAAGGGTGCCGCGACCTTGTTCTTCACGACCTTCACGCGACAGCGGATGCCGATGGCCTCCGACCCTGTCGTGATCGTCTCGATGCGACGGATGTCGAGGCGGACGCTCGAGTAGAACTTCAGGGCCCGGCCGCCCGGCGTGGTCTCCGGATTGCCGAACATGACGCCGATCTTCTCGCGCAACTGATTGGTGAAGACGAGGGCAGTGTTCGAGCGGCTCACGATACCCGTCAGCTTCCGCAGCGCCTGGCTCATGAGACGAGCCTGGATGCCCACGAAGGAGTCACCCATCTCGCCCTCGATCTCGGCCCGCGGCACGAGTGCGGCGACCGAGTCGACGACGACGCAGTCGATGCCGCCCGATCGGATGAGCGTCTCGGTGATCTCGAGAGCCTGCTCCCCCGTGTCCGGCTGGCTGACCAGGAGGTTGTCCACATCCACGCCGCAATTGCGCGCGTACTGGGGGTCCAGGGCATGCTCGACGTCGATGAAGGCGACGACGCCGCCGAGCTTCTGCGCCTCCGCGAGGACGTGCTGACAGACGGTGGTCTTGCCCGAGGACTCAGGCCCGAAGATCTCCGTGATGCGCCCGCGGGGAAGGCCGCCCACGCCGAGCGCGAGGTCGAGGGCGATGGAGCCCGTGGGGATGGACTCGATCTGCTGGCGTTCATCCGAGCCGAGACGCATGATCGAGCCCTGCCCGAACTGCTTCTCGATGGTCAGGATGGCGGCTTCCACCGCCTGCTGGCGGTCCTTTCGCTGGGCGTCTCGCGCGCCGTTGCTCGTGTTCTTGTCCGTTCCGGTCGACCGACCGGCGCTGGTGACGGTCATGCCCTGGTGTACCTCCGAGGACGCCACCCTGCCGATCGCGCCTGGCCGCTTACTCCGCTTCGGACTGCTCGGCCCGCGGCTTCCGTCTCGGCTTCGATCTCCTCGACGGTGGGCAGCGGCGGCTCCGAGAATGGCTCGAGCTTGGCCTTGCTCTTCTTCGACTTCGGGGGCTTCTTGGCTTCACGGCGAGAGGGGACTTTGCTGGCCACGATCCTCGCGCCTCCGATCTGGTGCCGCCCAGTCTGGACGGCGGGGGTTCACGACGACTTCACCCTCCCTTCACTGGCAGTCTCAGCGCCGTTCGTGCCAGCTTCACTGGCACGAAGCGACTGCTTCAGCTGAGGGAAGGTGCCGGCCCGGATCGCGGACCGGATACCGGCCATGAAGTCTAGGGTGAAGGTCAGGTTGTGGCAAGTCGCGAGGCGGTAGGCGAGGAGCTCGCCAGCCCGGAAGAGATGCGCCAGGTAGGCCCGTGAGAAGGACCGACAGAGACGGCAGGGGCAGCCCTCCTGGACCGGCCGCGGATCGTCCAGGAAGCGGGCGTTGCGCAGGTTCAGGCGACCACCCGGCACCCACAGCGACCCGTTGCGGGCCACCCGCGCTGGGAGCACCGAATCGAACATGTCGATCCCGGCGTCGACTGCGTCGAGAAGGTCGAGCGGCGATCCGAGGCCCATGAGGTAGCGCGGCCGCGGGTCGTCGGCGAGGAGCGGCACGACGACGTCGAGGACGGCGCGCCGCTGCTGCGGGCGTCTCGTCCCCCGCCAGGCCGCCGATGCACAGCCCATCGAACGGCAAGCCGCTGACCGTGGCTGTGGACAGGCGGCGGAGATCTTCCTCGAGACCACCCTGGATGATCCCGAAGAGGGCCTGGTCCGACCGCCGATGAGCCTCGAGGCAACGCTCCGCCCAGCGGTGGGTCCTGGCGGTGGCCTCCGCGACCTCCTCGCGTGACGAGGCATGGGGCGGGACGGGCTGGTCGAGGCAGACCGCGATGTCGCTGCCGAGGGCCTCCTGGACGCCGATGGCGTGCTCAGGCGTGAAGTGCAGGAGCGCGCCATCGAGATGCGAACGGAAGGTGACGCCCGTCGTCGTCGACCTCGCGCAGCCGCCCCAGGCTGACGACCTGGAAGCCACCCGAGTCAGTCAGGATGGGCCGCCGCCACGCCATGAAGCGATGCAGTCCTCCGAGCTCCCGGATCCGTTCGTGCCCGGGACGCAGCGACAGGTGGTAGGTATTGGCGAGGATGATCGTGGCGCCGACTTCGTCGAGATCGTCCGGATCGAGCGCCTTGACGGTCGCGTTCGTGCCGACGGGCATGAAGACCGGTGTCTCGACGTCCCCATGGGGCGTCCGCAACCGTCCCGTACGCGCGCGGGACCCTTGAGCGTCGTCAGTCGTGAGCACCTCGAACCCGACCGGCGACGGGCGGACCTGCGTGACGGTCAATCGCCGGCCTCGAGCTTGCTCACGCTTCGGCCTCAGGCCTGCTCAAACGCCGGCCTCTGGCCCCACACGGCCCTCCGCCGTCACGCCGTCCCAGAGGCCTGGGTCGTCACGCTCCACGCGTCGCGGCGGAGGGACCTCGTAGCCCGAGCGCCCGAAGATGCTCTCGCGCGAGCTCGGTGGCCACGCGACCCTGCGGCGTGCGGTCCAGGAAGCCGAGCTGGAGCAGGTACGGCTCGTAGACGTCCTCGACCGTCTCGACCTCCTCACCGATGACGGCCGCGATGGCAGCCCCGCCCACGGGGCCCGAGCCGAACTTCTGGACGATGGCTGCCAGCAGCCGGCGGTCAGTCGTGTCGAGGCCGGCGGGGTCGATGTCCATGGCCTCCATGGCGACGCCCGCCAAGTCCTCGCTGATGTGCCCGTCGCCACGGACCTGGGCGTGGTCCCGTGTGCGTCGCAGCAGGCGGTTGACGATGCGCGGCGTGCCGCGGCCCGCGCGCCGCCAGGATGGCCACCGCGGCCTCGTCGATGTCCACGCCGAGGATGCTGGCGGAGCGACGCACGATCTGGGCGAGCTCCGCTTCCGAGTAGTAGTCCAGTCGGTAGACGGCACCGAAGCGGTCGCGCAGCGGCGAGCTGATGCGACCGGCGCGCGTGGTGGCGCCGACGACCGTGAACGGCTTGAGCGACAGCCGCAGGCTCCGGGCGCTGGGCCCGCGCCCGATCATGACGTCGATGGCGAAGTCCTCCATGGCCGGGTAGAGGATCTCCTCCACGGCGTGGTTCAGCCGATGGACCTCGTCGATGAAGAGGACGTCTCGCTCGTCGATGTTGGTGAGGATGGCGGCCAGGTCGCCCGGTCGCTCGATGGCCGGTCCGCTCGTCGTGTGGATGCCGACGCCGAGCTCGCGGGCCACGATGTTGGCGAGCGTCGTCTTGCCAAGGCCGGGCGGGCCGTACAGCAGGATGTGGTCCGCCGCCTCGCTCCGGAGATCGGCGGCGGCGAGCAGGACCCCGAGGTTCTCCTTGATCTGCGCCTGGCCGATGTACTCACCCAGGTGGCGCGGCCGGAGCGACGTCTCGACACTGACCTCGTCAGGCAGGGCAAGCTCGGGTGCGATGGTCCGGGCGTCGTCCTCCATGGCCGTCGAGTCTAGCAGAGCAGCCACGTCGAATGGAACAGGTGTTCGACGACAGGCGGGCCGACCGTGCGGTCGGCTACTTCAGTCAGTCCCGTCGCAGGGCGCGCAGCGCCTCCTTGACGCGGTCCTCGAGCGAGGCCTCGGCGGGCAGGCTGGTGACGGCCGAACGGGCCGCCTCGCGACCCTCGCGCGAGGTGTAGCCGAGGGCCTCGAGCGCGGCCACGACCTCCGACTCGGCGCCGCCCCCGTCGCGCGCGCCCGCACCGGCGGCCACGACCTTCTCGCGCAGCTCGAGGACGATCCGCGCCGCGAGCCGCTTGCCCACGCCCGGCACCGCGGTGAGCACGGCCTCGTCACCCTGCAGGATCGCCAGCTCGAGGTCGGCCACCGGGCGCGAGGAGACGATGGCGAGGCCGACCTTGGGGCCCACGCCGCTGACCGTCGTGATGAGCTCGAAGAAGCCCAGCTCCTCGGTGCTGCCGAAGCCGTACAGCGCCTGCAGGTCCTCGCGCACGAGGTGGTGGGTGTGCAGCTTCGCACGGGCTCCCGATGCGCAGGCTCGACAGCGTCGCCGGACCGGCGTGGACCGGTAGCCGACGCCGCCGACCTCGAGCACGAGCGACGTCGTGGACATGGACGCCACCGTCCCCTCGAGCGAGGCGATCACGCGCCGACGAGGCTTCTCGGTGCCGCTGGCTGCAGGGACGACGCCGCGTGCAGGGTGCAGACCGCGACCGCCAGGGCGTCCGCAGCGTCATCCGGCCGCGGCAGCGTCGGCCATGCCCAGGAGCAGCTGGACCATCCGCTGGACCTGCTCCTTGCTCGCCCGTCCGTAGCCCGTCACGGCGATCTTGACCTCGTGCGGCCCGTACTCGTAGACGGGCAGGCCGTGCTGCGCGGCGACGAGGAGAGCCACGCCCCGCGCCTGGCCGACGGCGAAGGCCGTCTGCACGTTGCGGTTGAAGAAGAGCCGCTCGACGCCCACGGCCTCCGGCCGATGGGTCTCGATGAGGTCGACCGAGCGCCTCGTGGATGAGCAGGAGGCGGGCGCCGAGGGGCCGGTCGTCGATCGTCTCGAAGCAGCCGTAGTCGACGGCCCGCAGCGACGCTGCCCGATCGCTGAGACCACCCCGTATCCGGTTCGCGCGGTGCCGGGGTCGATCCCCAGCACGATCACGAGGCGGCGGCCTCGGCCAGGATCTCGTCGGGCAGCTCGAAGTTGGCCGTGACGCGCTGCACGTCGTCGTTGTCCTCGAGCGCCTCGATGAGGCGGAGGTTCTGGCGAGCCCGGTCGAGGTCGATCTCGACGGGCGCCTTGGCCTGCATCGTCAGCTCCGCCGAATCGACCTTCAGGCCGGCCGCCTCGAGCGCCGTGCGCACGGCCTCGAGGTCCCCCGGCGACGTGGCGATCTCGAGCGGGTCGGCCGTCGGTGTCCACGTCGATGGCGCCCGCATCGATGGCCAGCAGCGCGATGTCGTCCGCATCGCTGCCGCCGAGCTCGACGCTGACGACGCCGCGCGGCTCGAACTGCCAGGCCACCGAGCCGGTGCCCGCCAGCTGGCCGCCCGACTTGGCGAAGAGCGAGCGCACGTCCGCCGCGGTGCGGTTGCGGTTGTCGGTGGCGGTCTCGACGAGGATGGCCACGCCCCCCGGGCCGTAGCCCTCGTAGACGATCTCCTCGAAGACGGCCGACTTGTCGCCGCCCGACGCCCGCTCGATGGCGCGCTTGATGTTGTCGGCCGGCATGTTCACGGCAGCGGGCCTTGTCGATGGCCAGGCGCAGGCGGTAGTTGCCCTCCGGGTCCGGGCCCCCGACGCGCGCCGCGACGCTGATCTCCTTGCCCATCTTCGTGAAGACGGCGCCGCGCTTGGCGTCGTTGACGCCCTTCTGGCGCTTGATGCTGGACCACTTGGAGTGACCGGACATGGCCTCGGATTCTATATGATTGCGACCACGAAACCGACCTGGTCGGCCTGAGGGACGAGGCCCGCCCACATGCCTCCGCCGACCCCTTGAACCCGTTCTGGAGGTCCGCGCGTGCCCCACGTCGATATCTCGCGACTTCGCAACGTCGTGCTGGCCGGTCACACCGGTTCGGGCAAGACGACCATCGCCGAGCACCTGCTCCACAAGGCCGGCGTCATCAACCGCATGGGCCGCGTGGACGACGGGACGGCCAGCCTCGACTTCGAGCCCGAGGAGCAGAAGCGGCACCTGTCGCTGTCGCTGGCGGCCAACACCTTCGACCGCGACGGCAGCCACATCACGCTCATCGACACGCCCGGCTACGCGGACTTCGTGGGCGAGGTCATCTCCGGCTTCGCGGCCGCCGACGGCGCGCTCATCACGATGGACGCCTCGGGCGGCGTGGAGGCCGGCACCGAGACGGCCATCCGCCTGGGACGCGCGACGCACACGCCGGCCATCTTCGTGATCACCCGCTGCGAGCGCGAGAACGCCGACCCCATGGCCGCGGTCGATGCGCTGCGCGCCGCCTTCGGCGCCAAGATCGCGCCGCTCCAGGTGGCCATCGGCAAGGCCGACGCCTTCCGCGGCTACGTCGACCTCGTCCACCGCAAGGCCTGGGTCTACGAGGGCGGCAAGCGCCAGGAGGCGCCCATCCCCGCCGAGCTGGCCGACGAGGTCGCGGCCCGCCGCGACCAGCTCCTCGAGGCCGCCGCCGACGCCGACGACGAGGTCCTCATGAAGTTCCTCGAGGGCGAGGAGATCAGCGACGAGGAGCTCGAGCTCTGCCTCCACAAGGGCGTCAAGGACTCCGTCCTGGCGCCGGTGATGCTGACCTCGGCCCATCGCGACATCGGCATCAGCGCCATGCTCGACGCCATCGTCCGCTACCTGCCCACGCCGCTCGAGGAGCCACCCGTGCAGGCCGTCGACGCCGCGGCGAGGACGTCGAGGTCGCCGCCCGATGCGGACGGTCCGCTCCTCGCGCAGGTCTTCAAGACGACCGCGGACCCGTTCGTCGGCCGCCTGACCTACTTCCGCGTCTGGTCCGGGCCGGATCAAGGCCCACGATCAGGTCTGGAACGCGACGCGCGGCGAGGAGGAGCGCATCGCCCAGGTCTTCTACATCAAGGGCAAGGAGCAGGAGCCGGTCGACGAGATCCGCGCCGGCGAGATCGGCGCCGTGGCCAAGCTCGTCCACACCGTCACCGGCGACACGCTGAGCTCGCGGGAGCGGCCCCTCACGATGGCGCCCATCGAGTTCCCCGCGCCGACCCTGCCGGTGGCCGTCGAGCCCGCCTCCAAGGCCGACCTCGACAAGCTCTCCGGGGCGCTGCTCGCGCCTCCAGGAGGAAGACCGCACGCTCCGGGTCGAGCGCAACACCGAGACCGGCGAGCAGCTCCTCTGGGGCCAGGGCGAGAACCAGATCCAGGTCGCCGGCGAGCGACTCACGCGCAAGTTCGGGACGTCGATCGTGACCCACGCGCCGCGCGTCCCCTATCGCGAGACCATCCGCGGCAGCGCCAGGGTGGAGGGTCGGCACAAGAAGCAGACCGGCGGGCGCGGCCAGTTCGGCCACGTCTGGCTGGAGGTCTCACCCAACCCCGGCGCCGGCGTCGAGTTCGAGACCAAGGTCGTGGGCGGCGTCGTGCCCAGGCAGTTCTTCCCCGGCGTCGAGAAGGGCGTGCGCGCCGTGGCCGAGAAGGGCCCCATGGCCGGCTACCCGGTCATCGACTTCAAGGCCGTCCTCTACGACGGCTCCTTCCACACCGTCGACTCGGACGAGCTCTCCTTCCGGCTGGCCGGCTTCGCTGGCCACGCGCAAGGGCATCGCCGAGTCCGACCCGGTCCTGCTGGAGCCCATCATGGACGTCGAGGTCCGCGTGCCCGAGGCCTACATGGGCGAGGTCAACCGCGACCTCAACACCCGCCGCGGCCGCGCTCCTGGGCATGGACGCCGATGGCGGGCTGCAGGTCCTCCGCGCGCAGGTGCCGCAGGCCGAGCTCTTCACGTACGCCACGGAGCTGCGCTCGATCACGGGCGGTCGGGGCACGTTCTCGCGCGACCCTGGCGCAGTACGAGGAGGTCCCGGCGCACGTCGCCCAGAAGATCATCGAGGCCCACAAGGCCGAGAAGGCCGACGAGGACTGACCGCCGGCTAGGGCGTGGTCGGCCCCGGCGTACGTGGGCTCGGGGTCGTGCGCCGCGAAGGCTGTCTCACCGAGTGGCCCGCTGCTGCTCGCGAGTCGCCTCGGGCAGCGTGAAGGCACCCTCGTAGAGCGCCCGGCCCACGATGGCCGCCGTCGAACCCGAGAGCGGCGAGGGCGCGCAGGTCCGCGAGGCTGCCGATGCCGCCGGAGGCGATGATGGCGGCACTCCGGGCACGGCCGATCGCGCAGCCTGCGCATCAGGAGTCCGAGGTCCGGTCCGCTCATCCCGCCGTCGCGCGCGATGGCCGTGACCGCGAACCAGCGCACGCCCGGCGCTGCGCGAGCGCCGCCGCGTGCGTCACGGCATCCGAGCCCCGCGCGCCTGCCACCCAGCCATCGCCGAGGGCCTGGCCATCGCGGACGTCGAGGGCAGCCACGATGCGTTCGGCACCATGGCGGTCGACGAGCCGGCGGGCGAGGTCCGGCTCGCTGATGAGGGCGCTGCCCAGGACGACGCGATCGGCGCCGGCGTCCAGAAGCGCCGCCACCGGCGGTCTCATCGCGGATGCCGCCGGCCACCTGGCAGGGCACGTCCACGGCCGACGACGATGCGCTCGACGATCGCGCGCTGGCCGGGACCGGCCCTCCCTGGCGGCATCGAGGTCCACGAGGTGGATGCCGCGTGGCGCCCTCGTCACGCCAGCGCCGTGCCACGTCGACGGGGTCGTCACCGTAGTCGGTGACCGCGTCGAAGTCGCCCTGTGCCAGTCGCACGACGCGGCCGCCGAGCAGGTCGATGGCCGGGATCAGCTCCATCGGCGTCCTCGCTGCGCGCTTCGCTCTTGTGCTATCATGTCACTATGCTAGCATGGTGGGAGACATGACCATCGACCCCAGCGAGTGGCGCTCGGACGCCACGGACGACCTCCTCGACACGATCCTGGCGCTGCCCGACCGCGCGGCGGCGGAGCGCTTCTTCCGCGACCTCTGCACGCTCCGCGAGCTGCATGACCTGGCGCAGCGCTGGCATGTCGTGCGTCTGCTCGACGCCGGGCAGCCCGTACGCCGAGATCTCGCGGAGACCGGCGCCAGCACGGCCACCATCACCCGCATCGCGCAGTGGCTCCACCACGGCACGGGCGGCTACCGCGAGGCCCTGGCGCGGACGCCAGCGGCCGGCCGCGAGGACCGCGACGAGGCGCGCCGGCGAGCGACCCGGAGCGTCAGCATGAGCCTCGCCGCGGACGACGCGCGCGACATTCGGCGCCATCGGCGAGCCCGGCCGGCTGCGCCTGGCCGTCCCCAACAAGGGGCGCCTGCAGCAGCCCACCGTCGCAGCTCCTGCACGACGCCGGCCTGCGCCTTCGAGGACGGCACGCGCGCGCTGACGGCCCGGGTCGAGGGCTTCCCGCTGGACATCCTCTTCGTGCGCACGGACGACATCGTCGAGTTCGTGGCCGACGGCGTGGCCGACCTCGGGCATCACCGGCACGAACCTGCTCGTCGAGAGCGGCGTCGGACCTGGCCACGCTCAGCCGAGCTCGGCTACGGCCACTGCCGCCTCGAGGCCGCGGTGCCCAACGGCTCGCGCGGCCAGACGTTCGATGGACCTTGCCGGGCTCCGGCTCGCCACGAGCCATCCCCGCGCCACGGCCGCGCGCCTTCGCGCGGCTCGGCATCGAGGTCGAGATCGTGACCATCAGCGGCGCCGTCGAGGTCGCGCCCAGGCATGGGCCTCGCCGACGGCATCGTCGACCTCGTCTCCACGCGGCTCGACGCTGGTCATGAACGGCCTCCGCTCGCTGGGCCCGCTGCTCGCCAGCCAGGCCATCCTGGTCGGCCGCTCGCGACCCCAGGCCGGAGACGGCGGGCATCGCCGCCGAGCTGCGCACGATGCTCGAGGCCGTCATCGCCGGCCGCGGCGTCAAGTACCTGATGATGAACGCGCCGCGTCGCCGCCGTGCCGGCCATCGAGGCCATCCTGCCCGGGCTCGAGTCGCCCAGCGTCCTGCCGCTCGCCCACGAGGGCATGGTCGCCGTCCACGCCGTCGTCGCCGCGGCCGACGTCCATCGCATCCTCGTGCCGCTCCGCGCAGCGGGTGCGACCGGCATCCTCGTCGTGCCCGTCGAGAAGCTCCTGCCATGACCGACGCTGCGACGACCGGCCCGCCACGAGGACCCTGCGCCGCGTCCGCCTGGCCGACCTGGACGCGGCCCAGCGGCGCAGCCTGACCGAACGGGCGACGACGGCCACGCCAGAGATCCGCGAGCGTGCGCGCGCGCATCGTCGAGGCCGTGCGCGACGGGGGCGACACCGCCCTCCGGGAGGCCAACGCCCGCTTCGGCGGCGGCCTGCGTCGAGCCGGCCGGTGCGCCCGCGCTCGGCGTCTCGCCGCGCGAGCTGCGCGCCGCGCGCGACCGGCTGCCGCGCGACCTGCGCGCCGGCCTCGAGCACATGGCCACCAACATCGAGCGCTTCCACGCCGTCGAGGTGCCGCCCGCCGAGCAGTGGGTGACCGTCGAGCCCGGGCATCGAGGTCGGCCGCGTCTGGCGCGGCCTCGACCGCGTGGCCGCCTACGTCCCGGGCGGCACGGCGGCCTATCCGTCGTCGCTGCTCATGAGCGCCATCCCGGCCCGCCTGGCGGGGGTCGGGCAGCTACGTGGTGGCCAGCCCGGCCGGCCGCGGACGGCGACGCTCTCCCCGGCCCTGCTCGGCGCGGCCGGGCTCATGGAGGTCGACGAGCTCTGGGTCATGGGCGGCGCCCAGGCCATCGGCGCGCTCGCCTACGGGACCGAGTCGATCGCCCGCGTCGACAAGATCGTGGGGCCCGGCAACGCCTGGGTCACGGCCGCCAAGCTCGAGGTCGCTGGAGCGCTGCGCCATCGACATGCCCGCCGGGCCCACCGAGGTCATGGTCGTGGCCGACGAGACGGCCGACCCGGTCCACGTGGCCGCCGACCTCCTGAGCCAGGCCGAGCACGGCGCCGACTCCCCCGCCCTGCTGGTGACGCCCTCGGACGGCCCTGGCCGACGCGGTCGAGGTCGAGCTGGCGCGCCAGCTGCCCGACGCTCGCCGCGCCGCGAGACGCTCGCGGCATCGCTCGCGGCGGCCGGCACGGTCGTGCTCGTCGACCGACGTCGCCGAGGCCCTCGCCTTCGCCGACGAGTACGCGCCCGAGCACCTCTCGTGCGTGGTGGCGGACGCCGACGCCGCGCTGGCCCGCCTGCGCCACGCCGGGTCGCTCTTCCTCGGCCCCTACGCGCCCGAATCGGCCGGCGACTACGCGGCCGGCTCCAACCACGTCCTGCCCACCGCCGGGGCTGGTCGCGCCTACAGCCCGCTCGGCGTCGAGTCGTTCGGGCGCTGGATGCAGGTCAACCGCATCACCCGCGAGGGCCTGGCGCGCATCACGCCGACGGTCGCCGCGGTGGCCGAGGCGGAGGGCCTGACGGCCCATCGGCGGGCCGTCGAGATCCGCTTCGAGGGCGCGGCCTGATGTCGCTCCAGGTCGCCGAGGCGCTCGCGAGCGCCTCCAACGTCTACACCTGGGAGCCGCCGAACCGGGTCATCGCGGCGCGCTACGGGCTGGACCCGGACGACATCCTGCGCTTCGACCTGAACACCTCGCCGGCCGCGCCCGGCTTCCTGGCCGAGGCCCTGGCCGGGCCCTTGCGACCCGCCGCTCAACGAGTATCCCGACTCGACCTACGCGGACCTGGCCGAGGCCGCCGCCGCCTACGTCGGCGCCGAGCCGGCGGAGATCCTCGTCGGCTGCGGCGCCGACGAGGTCCTCGACATCATCGCCAAGGCCTTCCTCGCCGAGGGCGCCGTGTCGGTCGCTGCCCGTCCCGACCTACTCGATGTACGGCGTCCTGAGCGCGCAGCGGGGTGCGCAGCGGCGGTCGGTGCCGCGGCTCGGGCCGGACGGCGGTTTCGCCCTGGACCTCGCAGGCCATGCTGCCGACGCCTGGCCGATGCCTCGGTCGTCTGGCTCTGTGCGCCCAACAACCCGACCGGGGCGCCCGAGGCGCGGTCCGCCATCGAGGCCATCCTCGAGGCGGGCGCAGCGCTCCCGGGCGGCGGGCCGGCCATCGTCGTCGACGAGGCGTACCACGAGTTCGATCCGGCATCGGTCGTCGACCTGCGCGAGCGATTCCCTGCCCTCATCGTCGTGCGCACGCTCTCGAAGGCCTTCGCCCTGCCAGGGCTGCGGGTCGGCTACGCGGTGGCGGCGCGGCCGACGATCGAGCGGCTCGAGCGCTTCCGCCCGCCCGGCAGCGTCTCCACGGTCTCCGCGACGCGTCGCCGCGGCGGCGCTGCGGCGCCCGGAGCTCGCGGCAGCGAACGCGAGAGCCATCGGCGAGGAGCGCGAATGGCTCGCGGCCGGCCTCGCGGCGATCGGCCTGCCCGCCGTACCCGAGCGTCACGAACTTCCTGCTCTGCCGCGATCGGGGAGACGGCCGACGCCGAGGCCGCGACCGAGCACCTGCTCCGCCACGGCATCGTGCCGCGCACCTTCGGGGCCGATCACGCCGCTCAGCGGGCACCTGCGCTTCACGGTGCGAGATCGGCCGCAGGACGAGCGGCTCCTGGAGGTCCTGGGGGCGTGGATGGACGGGAGGTCGAGATGACGGGCACGGCGCGCCGAGCGGACGCGCGAGACGCGCGAGACGAGGATCGCCGTCGCCGTCGACCTCGACGGCAGCGGTGCCGCGAGCATCGCCACCGGCGTCGGCTTCTACGACCACCTGCTCACGTCGCTGGCCCACCACTCGCTCATCGACATCGAGATCACGGCGGCGGGCGACCTCGAGGTCGACGAGCACCACACCGTCGAGGACGTGGCGCTCGCGCTCGGGGCCGCCATCTCCGAGGCCCTCGGCGACCGGGCCGGCATCACCCGCTTCGGCGCCGCGCGCGTGCCCATGGACGAGTCCCTCGCCCAGTGCGCGCTCGACCTCTCGGGACGTCCGTACGCGGTCATCGACCTGCCCTTCCGCGGCGAGCGCATCGGCGAGCTGTCGACCCAGATGGTCGAGCACGCCCTGGCCTCGTTCGCGCAGGCGGCCGGGGCGACCCTCCACCTCGATGCCCGCGGCCGCAACGACCACCACCTCGCGGAGGCGGCCTTCAAGGCCCTCGCGCGAGCGCTGCGGATGGCCGTCGCGCTCGACCCTCGGCGGGCCGGCGTGGCCTCCACGAAGGGTAGCCTGCCCGGCTTCGGGCGCGCGGGACGTGAGCGCACCGCAGGTCGCCGTCGTCGACTACGGCGCCGGCAACCTGGTGAGCATCCGCAACGCGCTGGCGTCGCTCGGCGCTGAGACACGACTCGCGACGCGACCCGCTCGACCTCGCCGACGCCCAGGTCATCCTCGTGCCGGGCGTCGGGCGCCAGCGCTCCGGCCATGGCCCGGCTGCGCCGGCTCGGCCTCGCGGAAGCCCATCGTCGAGCGCGTCCGTGCCGGCACCTGGTACGTCGGCATCTGCCTGGGCCTCCAGCTCCTCTTCGAGCGCTCGCACGAGGACGGCGCCCGGATGCTCGGCCTGCTCGCCGGGTGACGTCGTGGTCATCCCGGACGCACCGACCCTGCCGCACATCGGCTGGAACCGGCTCGAGGTCCGCCGGCCGCATCCCGTGCTCGCCGGGCTGCCCGACGGCATGCCGGCCTACTTCGTCCACAGCTACGCGCCCGCGCCGGCGGACCCGGCGGTCGTCGTGGCCGAGACCGAGCACGGCGGCCGCTTCGCGAGCCTCGTGGCGCAGGACCGGATCATCGGCTTCCAGTTCCACCCGGAGCGCTCGGGGGCCGACGGCCTGCGCATGCTCGCGAACACGCTGGACGTGATCGCTGGCGGCACGCCGGATCAAGGCGTGCCCGCCGAGCCCGCGGCGGCATCGGTATCGGCCTGATGCTCCTGCGCCGCGTCATCCCCTGCCTCGACGTCCGCGACGGCCGCGTCGTCAAGGGCGTCCGGTTCGTCGACCTCTCCGACGAGGGCGACCCGCCCGAGCTGGCGGCTCGCTACGCGGCCGCGGGCGCCGACGAGATCTGCTTCCTCGACATCACCGCCGCGCCCGAGGGACGCGGCACGCTCCTCGACATCGTCGAGCGGACGGCCAGCCGGGTCTTCGTGCCGCTCACCGTCGGCGGCGGCGTGCGCAGCGCCCACGAGATGCGCGACGTCCTGCGCGCCGGCGCGGACAAGGTGGCCGTCAACACGGCCGCCGTCCGCGACCCGGGGCTCATCGCGACGTGCGCCCGGCGCTTCGGCAGCCAGTGCGTCGTCATCAGCGTGGACGTCCGCGTGCGCCCCGATGCGCCGGGGACGTGGGAGGTCGTCGTGCAGGGCGGCCGCGAGCCGACCGGCCTCGATGGCCTGGCCTGGATCGAGCGGGCGGTCGAGCTCGGGGCCGGGCGAGGTGCTGCTGACGTCGATCGACCGGGACGGGACCCAGGGCGGCTTCGATCTCGCCCTCCTGCGCGCGGTCAGGTCACGGGTCGGCGTGCCGGTCATCGCCTCGGGTGGCGCGGGCTCCCCCGCGGACATGGTCGCGGCGGTCACCGAGGGCGGGGCCGATGCCGTTCTGGCGGCCTCGATCTTCCACCGCGACATCCACTCCATCGCGGCGGTGAAGGCCGCCATGGCCGAGGCCGGTGTGCCGGTGCGCCTGACCTCGGAGGCGGCCTGATGGCGGTCCCCGGGAACCGGACGCTCGACGCGGGGGTTCGGACGCTCGATGCGGCCGTCCTGCGCTACGGCGCGGACGGCCTCGTCGCGGCGGTCGTCCAGGATGCCGCGGACGGGCGCGTGCTCATGGTCGGCTGGCAGGACGCCGAGGCGGTCGAGGCAACGCTGCGGACGGGCGAGGTCCACTTCCACTCGCGCTCCCGCGGGACGCCTCTGGCGCAAGGGCGAGACGAGCGGGAACACGCTGTCGGTCGAGTCGATCGAGCTCGACTGCGACGCTGACGCCGTGCTCATCCGGGCCACGCCGGCCGGTCCCACGTGCCACACCGGTGCGCGCTCCTGCTTCGACGCGGCGCCCGGCGAGGTGGTCGATGTCGCGCATGCGGTCGCGACGGATCGCCGGCGAGCCCGCCATCACGGCTGGAGCTGCCTCCGGACCCTCCGCAGGGCTTCGCCTGGCTCGAGACGCCTCTGGGCCACGATCGCGGAGCGCGCCGCGACACGGCCCGAGGGCTCGTACACGAGCCGGCTACTCGACGGCGGCGTCGACGCGGTCGCTCGCAAGGTCGCCGAGGAGGCCACCGAGGTCGTGCTGGCAGCCAAGGACGACGCGGCCGCCGAGGCTGCGGGCTGCGGAGCGGCCGCGTGAGCCGCTGGCCGGCGAGCTGGCCGACCTCCTCTACCACGCGCTCGTGCTCTGCGCCGAGCGCGGGCTGCCACCGTCCGAGGTCATCGCGGTCCTGGAGGCGCGCCACCGCGGCTGAGACCGAGCCGCGACCGGCCGTCGACGACCCTGGCCTGAGGCCGAGAGCAAGAGCCTATCACGAACCACTCTGCGACGGGATCGAGGCACGGAACCCGTCGGGTGTTCACGTTCGTTGAACGATCAGCGCCGATCGACGGCCTCTCCTCGCTCGTGGACTGCAAGATGCCGGTGGGCAGCCCTCGGGTCACGCTCAGGGAGTCGCCGGAGCGGCACGTCGAGCCACCGTCCGACCGGGTCACACGCCGGAAGTGCCCCTGAACGGCCCGCGTGTTCAACGATCGTGTGATGTCGTCACGTCCCCTGGCGGCGACCCACGACACGGCGCCTCTTTCCCAGGGCCACCCACCAGTAGCGGTCCGACGATGAGAGGCGGGGGTGTGGCGGCTGGGTCCACCAGGCGCTGACCGTTGACCGAGACGCCACCCTGACCGATGAGTCGCCGCGCCTCGCCGCGGGAGCCCGCGCTCGCCGCCGCGGCCACATCGAGGACCGTCCAGGCCTCCGCTTCCGGCCCGAACTCGAAGCCGCCGAGAGCGTCGTACAGCGAGGCCAGCGTATCCGGGTCATCGACCGTGTCCGCGAAGGCGGCCTCGGCCAACACGGCCTGGCGATCGGCCTCGGCCGCACCGTGGATCCGGGCGGTCAGGTCGAACGCGAGGGCTTGCTGAGCATGGCGCGCCTCGGGTCGGGCGAGCGTGCTCGGCCGCGATCGCGTCGACATCCGCCTGTTCGAGCGTCGTGAGCCAGCGCAGGTGGTCGATGACGAGCACGTCGTCGTCGTTGATCCAGTACTGGTAGAAGTCGAACGGGCTCGTGAGCACCGGGTCGAGGAACACGGCGCCGCGCTCGGACTTGCCCATCTTCTGTCCGGAACGAGTGAGCAGCAACGGGCTGCAGAGCCCGAAGGCGGTCGGCTCGTTCGCGGCGGCCTCAGGACCACCGTCATCGCCGGCCACCGCGCCCTCGACTCGCCGGATGAGCTCAAGGCCGGACGTGATGTTGCCCCACTGGTCGGCGCCGCCCATCTGCAGGTCCACGCCCTCGTGCTGGTGGAGATGCAGGAAGTCGGCCGCCTGGAGCGTCTGGTAGCTGAACTCGGTGAAGCTCATGCCCGCCGCGAGCCGAGCCTGGACCGAGTCCTTGGCGAGCATGTAGGGCACCGTGAAGTGCTTGCCGATGTCGCGCAGGAAGTCGATGACCGACATCGGCGCCAGCCAGTCGCGGTTGTCGACCATCTGCGGCTGCGTGGGACCCGCCGAGAAGTCGAGGAACCGCTCGAGCTGTCGACGAAGCGCTGCCGAGTTGGCCTCGATCGCCGCGTCGTCGAGGAGCCTTCGCTCGCTCGACTTGCCCGACGGGTCGCCGATCATGCCCGTCCCGCCGCCGATGACGATGACCGGTCGCCCGCCGGCCCGCTGCAGGTGCGTCAGCAGGAAGACCTGCAGCAGGTGGCCGACGTGGAGCGACGTGGCGCTGGCATCGAAGCCGATGTAGCCGCTGATGGGCCCGCGCGCGAGACGCGCCTCGAGGCCTTCGGAGGCGAGGTGGATGAGGCCGCGCCAGCGCAGCTCGTCCAGCAGCGACGGCTGGCTCATGCCGCCGTGCCGCGGCAGGGATAAGTCTTCATGTGCATCCGTTCATGCTAGCCAGCGCCGAGCGTGAGCGTGGAGACGCACGCCATCGCCGACTGGTCGCGCTCACCGGGACCGATGCTAGAGTCGGGCGGCATGCCCTCGAGCCAGCCACCAGGTCGTCCGCCCTACCCGCCGGCCCGCGCCCGAGGACCGATGGGCCCGCCTGCACGACCCACGACCCGTCCGGTGTCGCACCAGGGCCCGGCGCCACAGGGTCAGCCACCGCGGCCGGGGTCCACGCGACGCCCGCCGGGCCGTGGCAAGTCGCGGACCTTGCGCGTCCTCGTCCTCCTCATCTTCGGGGCCCTGACGCTGTGCGCGTTCTTCGGGTTCGCCGCGGTCGTGGGGGCGGCCTTCGTCTACAGCGACGGCCTGCCGCCACCGACCGAGCTCGAGACCATCGTCTTCCCCGAGGACACCGTCATCTACGCGCGCGACGGCCAGACGGTGCTGGCCCGGATCACCTCGGGCGGGGAGCGTCGCCGGGTCATCGAGTGGGAGGACGTGCCGCCCATCCTCGCCGACGCGGTGACGGCGGTGGAGGACAAGACGTTCTGGGCGAACACCGGCATCGACCCGCTCGGCATCGCCTCGGCCGCCCTGGACACCCTGACCGGCGACGCGCGCGGCGGCTCCACGATCACCCAGCAGCTCGTCCGCCAGAAGCTCCTGCCCGATGACGTCATGCAGGACTCAGGTCGCCTCGGCGAGCGCAAGATCAAGGAGCTCATCCAGTCCGTTCGGGTGACCGACGCCTACCGGGGGCGCGAGGGCAAGCAGGCCATCCTGACGGCCTACCTCAACCAGAACTTCTACGGCAACAACAGCTACGGCGTCCAGGCCGCCGCGAAGTCGTACTTCGGCATCGCCGACCTCGACGACCTGACCATCGCCCAGGCCGCAACCCTGGCCGCCATCCCCCAGGCGCCCTCGACGTACGACCTGGTGCGCAACGCCGTCGAGACTGACGACGGCCGGCTGATCGTGCCAGCCGACTCGGCCATCGTGGCGCGGCGCAACCTCGTCCTCGACCTGCTGGCCAACGACCCGACCCGCCGTGAGCTGACCGGCGGGACGTACTCGACCGAGGACTTCGAGGCCGCCAAGGCGGAGGAGCTCGTGCTCTCACCGCAGGGCCAGCCGGCCTGGAGGGCACCGCACTTCGTCTGGTTCGTGCGCGAGGAGCTGCGCCAGCGCCTCTGCGGCGAGGCCGAGAGCTGCGACGTCCTCGACCAGGGTGGGCTGCGGGTCGTCACGACGCTCGACTGGGGCATCCAGCAGAAGGGTGAGAAGTGGATCCAGGCGGCTACGCTGGTGCCCCATCGGGCAGATCCGGCCGCAGCCGCGGAGGCGCTCGGCGTGCCCTATGAGCCCTGGATGGCTCGCCTGCGCGGGCAGAACATCTGGAACGGCGCCCTCTCGGCCATCGACTACGAGCGCGGCGAGATCATCGCCTATGTCGGCTCGGCCAACTACTACGAGCGTCGCAAGACGAGCCGGAAGATGCAGCCGCAGTTCGACGTCCTCTCCTCGGGCTGGCGGCAGCCGGGATCGGCCTTCAAGCCCTTCAACTACGCCACGGGCATCGACGAGGGTTCCCTGACGGCGGCCACGATGCTCATGGACGTGACGACCGACTTCGGTGGCGGCTACACGCCGACCGACTTCAACGGCCAGGAGCGCGGCCCGGTCCGCGTCCGCAACGCCCTGCAGTTCTCGCTCAACATCCCGGCCGTCAAGGCGCTCGGCATCGTCGGCGAGAACGATGTATTCGAGCGGTCGAAGGCCTTCGGCATGGAGTTCCAGCGTCGGCGGCCCACGGCCGGGCTGTCGATGGCCCTGGGCACGCTCGAGGTCCATCCGCTCGACCTGAACGAGTCGTACGCGACGATCGCCAACGGCGGACGGAACATCGAGCCGACGTCGATCCTGTCCGTCACCGACATGGCCGGCACCGAAGTCCTGCCGGCGTACGAGCCGCCACGGGCGAGCGGGTCGTCTCGGAGCAGGCCGCCTACGTCGTGACCGACATCCTGGCCGGCAACACCGACCCGGCTGTCAATCCGGTCTGGGCCGTCAACCGCGTCACGGCGCGGGACGGCACGCGCCGGCCGGCGGCGCTCAAGACCGGGACGACGAACGATGCCAAGGACCTCAACGCCTATGGCTACATCGCCCCTCCCTCTGCTCAGGGTCGCAAGCAGGGCGAGTACGCCCTCACGGTCGGTGTCTGGGCCGGCAACAGCGACTCGAGCCCGGTGACGACCGTCGCCAACCCCGTGTTTTCGCTCGACGTCGCCGCCCCGGTCTGGGATGAATTCCTGACCGACGTGACGCGGGGTTGGGAGGTGCGCGACTTCCGGGCTCCCGATGGGCTTGCCCGGGCATCGGTCGATGCGTTCACGGGCTACGCGCCATCCGCCTGGTCGCGGCGCCAGGTCAGCGAGCTGTTCCTCCGCGGCACGGCGCCCGGCGAGGATCCCTACCTGCGGGGGGTCGAGGTCGTCCGGGGGGCCGACGGCGGGCAGTACCTCTGGCAGCCGGGCTGCCAGGGCCAGCCGCGCTCGCGGGGTTTCCTCGATCTCGATGACGCAGAGGCGGGCTTCCCCAGCTGGAACGAGGCTGTCCAGGGCTGGGTGCAGCGCGCCCGTCGGGGCACCGGCGTCGGAGCGGATGTCTCGCCCGCGAAGCGCACCTACACGGCCTATTTCTTCGAGCCGTACTTCCAGCCGTATGGCCAGACCTGGGGCGGCCCATTCGCGCCGACCCGATCGTGCCTGGATGCCCCGGCTGGTACCCCGCCCCCGGAGGCGCCCAGCGCGCCACCAGTCACCGCGACGCAGCCGCCCATCCCGGAGGTCACGGTCCTGCCGGGTCCGCCCGAGCAGCCGCAACAGCCCCCGCAACAGCCCGAGCAGCCACCACAGGAACCCGAGCAGCCGCCGCCAGAGCCCCAGCCCACGCCCGTGCCACCGCCACCTGCCCAGCCCACCCCTGAGCCACCGCCACCATCGATCCCACCCATCGTCGTGGCGACGGCGCTGCCGGTCGCGCCAGAAGCCGCCCCGGCGGCGATGCCCGAGGCCAGCCCGCCGGCCGGATAGTCAGTGGGCCACTCAGAACGACACGATCGTGGCGCCGTCGCCGCCTTCGCCGCGTTCGCCGGGGCGCCAGTCGCGGACGAGCGGGTGGCTCCCGAGGGCCGCTCGCACGGCGTCGCGCATCGCGCCCGAGCCGTGGCCGTGGATCACGGTGACGCGCCCAGCGTCTGCCCGGGCGGCGTCGTCGAGGTAGCGGTCGAGTAGCTCCAACGCCTCTTCGACTCGCGCGCCTCGCAGGTCGAGGCTCGAGGCCACGGATCGTCTCGCACCGCCCGTCCTGGGGCGCGCCGCGTCCGTGCGCACCGCGGTGCTCGTTCCTGTGCCGCTGCTCGACCGTGGCGGCGGGCCGAAGTCCCCGCGCCGGCCGCTGCGGGGCGTCGCCGATGACGCCGCACCGCCCGATGCGGTACCGACCGGCGCAAGGGCGGGCCCGCGTCCGGATGCCGGCGCCAGCTCGTCGAGGGGAACGTCCACGCGCAGGCCGCCGACCTCGAGCGTGGCTCGCCCGCGCGCCTCGTCGAGAGCGACGATCGACCCGTTCCAGCCGCTGGCGGCAAGCGCTCGGTCGCCGATCTTCCAGCGGCGACCCGACCGCATGTCGGCCGTCGTCGGCTCCTCGACGGCGGGCAGGAGTCCCGACCGCGACTCGATCCGCGCCAGGGCCTGGTCGAGCCGAGCCTCGGTCAGGGTCTCGCGCGCCAGCGATCCTCGGAGCTCGGCGATCTCGGCCTCGATGGCCGCCAACGCGACCTCCGCCTGGCGCTGTGCCTCGGCCGCCGCGACACGGCGCTCGGACCGGGCTCGGCGCCGCTCATCCTCTGCCTCGGCGAGCGCGACCGCGGCCCGTCGCTCGGCATCGGCGGCCCGCGCCTCCGCGCCGCTGATGGCCCGTTGGCTGTCCCGGATCGAGGCGAGTGTCGATTTCGAACTCGCGCTCCGCCACCGAGAGGCGTGAGCGGGCGTCCTCGACGAGGGCCATGGGCAGCCCCAGCCGCTCGGCGATGGCGAACGCCTGGCTCGTGCCAGGCAGGCCGATGGAAAGGTGGTAGGTCGGAGCGAGGGTCGCCAGGTCGAAGTCGACCGATGCATTGCGCGCACGCGGCTCGTTGTGCGCATACGTCTTGAGCTCCGCATAGTGCGTGGTCGCCACCACCAGCGAGCCCGCCCGGATGAAGTGGTCGAGGAGAGCCTGAGCCAGCGCCGAGCCCTCGGTCGGATCCGTCCCGGCGCCGAGCTCGTCGAGGAGGACCAGGCTGCCCTCCCCCGCCACGCCGACGATGCGGGTGATCGTCCGCATGTGACCGCTGAACGTGGAAAGCGACTGCGCCACGGACTGCTCGTCACCGATGTCCGCGAGCACCTCGCGGAAGACCGGCAGGGCGCTCCCCTCTGCGGCGGGCACGTGCAGACCGGCCTGGTGCATGAGCACGAGAAGGCCCACGGTGCGCAGGGCGACCGTCTTGCCGCCCGTGTTCGGCCCCGTGATGACGAGCGCGCTGTAGCCCTCGCCGAGGTGGACGTCGATGGGCACGACCGACCCCTGGAGGCCCGGGTGGCGGGCGGACAGGAGCCTGATGACGCTCCCCGTCGCGACAGCCGGACGGACGGCGTCCATCTCCTCGGCCAGGTGCGCCCGGCACATCCAGTGGTCGAACCGCGCCAGGACATCGAGGTCCCGGGCCAGCGCCTCGGCGTTGCTGGCCACGTGAGCGGAGAGCTCGTCGAGGACTCGTTCCTCCTCCGCCTGGGCGGCCAGCTGCGCCTCACGCCAGGCGTTGGCGAGCTCGACGGCGACGAGCGGCTCCACGAAGAGCGTCTGGCCGCTGCCCGACTGGTCATGGACGATGCCCTTGACCCGGCTGCGCGCGTCGGCCCGGACGGGCACGACGTAGCGGCCAGCGCGAAGCGTGACGAGAGGCTCCTGAAGGGCGCCCGCGAGGTCGGAGTGGATGAGGGTCTCGAGCCGGCTGCGCAGCCGCTCATGGGCGATGCGGACCGCCCGGCGCAGGCCGCCGAGCGCGGGAGAGGCCGTGTCGAGGACCTCGCCGGTAGGGTCGACGCTCGCCTCGAGGCGGCTCCGCAGCGCGGGCAGCGGCTCGAGATCGCGGTAGAGGCCGTGCAAGAGCGGGCGGTCCAGCTCACGGAGGTGGTCGGCCAGACGACCCGCCGAGATGAGCGTCTCCACGACCGCCCACAGCTCGCCCGGGTCGAGCCGGCCACCGCGTGCTGCCCGACCGACGATCGAAGCGATGTCCCGGGCTCCGCCGATGCCGATGTCGGGCCGCATCGACAGCAGCCAACGAGCCTCGTCGGTCTCGTCGAGCCGGCGCGTGACGATGACCGGGTCGGCCGAGGGCTCGAGGGCCATCCCAAGCCGCCGGGAGGGCTCGAAGGCGGCGTAGGCCGCCAGGCGTTCGCGGACGAGCGGGAACTCGAGGAGCTCGATCGACCGCGTGTCCATCAGCGTGGGAAGGGCCGGCTCAGCGATGGGTGTCCGGCGATGCCGAAACGCCAGGGTCGGTCCGCCCATGGGGCGCCGGCGTACGAGACGCCCACGCGTGGCCCGCTCACGATGGCGCCCCGCAGGGACGACGGGCTGCGGACCATCCGACCGGCACAGGCGAAGTCGTTCATCCGTCAGCAGGTCGATGCCGTCCAGGCGGCGGTCGATGGCGAGCGCCTGGCAGAGGCGGGCGGGTCCGGCGCCGAGGCGCGCATCCGGCCCGGGCCTGTCGCCTCGGCCGGCGCGCATCAGCTCGACGCCCAGGTCCGGCTCCACGGCCCGGATGAGCACCGCCGAGGCCTCGCCATCCGGGCCGCAGACGACGTTCAGGCAGTGATGCATCCCGTAGACGAGGTAGACGTAGGCATGGCCGGGCGGACCGAACATGACGGCTGTGCGCGCCGTCCGCCCGGCCCGAGCGTGGCTGGCGCGGTCCCGGGGTCCGTCGTAGGCCTCGGTCTCGACGATGCGCGCGACGCGACGCCCCGAACCGTCGTCGCGAACGAGCAGTGCGCCGAGCAGCGCTCGCGCCGCGGCCACCACGGGACCCTCGAGGATGGCGCGCTCGAAGGGTTCCAGCGATGCCGGGCCGGGAACCTCGTGAGGGTCGTCCGCGTGCCTCGCGGCCAGGGTCAAACCATGACCTCGCGCACATCGGGCGGCAGGATGGGCCCAAGGATGGAGCCCAGGATGGGCACCAGCTCGTCGCCGATGGCGCCGCCGATGTTGGACTCCAGCATGGAGCGGTAGAGGTTGGCCGTCCACTCCGGCCCGCCCTGCGGATCGATAGCCAGGACGTCGCTGCCGTAGTAGGTGGCGAACACGATGAGCAGGCCGGCGATTCCCAGGATGGCCACGAACATGGCGAAGACGGCGCTCACGAGGTCATCGAGGGTCTGGTTCCGGGTGATCCGCTGGTCGCCCTTCGTGGAGGCCACGATGAGGATCGGCGCGGCGATGAGGAGCCCGAGATAGATGATCCCGAAGGCCGCCATGTCGGCGAAGCCCGGGTTGTAGTTGGGCCACTCCTTGGCCAGGTACGAGCCCAGCTGGAGCTTCAGGTAGGCGCCGGCCAGGAAGGCGAGCAGCCACGCCGCGAGAAGCATGAGGCTGCGCGCCGCGCCCCAGAAGAAGCCGATGACGAGCGACGCGACGATGATGACCAGCAGGTAGATATCCATCGTCCCGATGGTCATGGCAGCCACCTCATCGGCAGTACGCTATCAGCCGCGCAGTCGGGCGCCAAGTCGCTCGCTCGTCACTGCAACGACCCGCTCTACCGCATCGTCCACATCTTCCTCGATGAGGGCGCCGTCGATGGGCTCGAATCGCAGCCGGTAGGCGAGGCTCTTCTGGCCATCGGCGAGGGGCGCGCCGCGGTACTGGTCGAAGAGCCGCACGCTGCGCAGGTGCGGCCCGCCATGTGCGCGGATGAGGGCCTCGACCTCGCCAGCGGGCTGCTCGGCTGCGACGACGAGGGCGAGGTCGCGCTCGACGCCGGGCAGCCGCTCCAGCCTGCCCACTCGGATGCGCTCGGGCACGAGGCCAGCGAAGGTCGCAAGGTCGATCTCGGCGAAGACGACGTGCTCGGCACGGACGTCGAAGGCGGCCAGAAGACGCGGATGCAGCTCACCGACCCGGCCGATGGGCGTCGCGGCACCTGCCGCATCGACGGCGGTGACGCCAGCCACGCGCCCCGGATGCTCGACGCCCTCACGGGCGGCGACCACCTCGTAGGACAGACGACCTGCGGCGAGGCGCGCAGCCAGCTGCTCGAGGAGGCCCTTGGCGGTCGCCATATCGACTGGCGCGGATGCTCGATCGTGGGTCAGGGGGTGCTCCCGGCCCGCGAGCATGAGCCCGAGGACCATCCGCTCGGCCGGCTGCCCCTCGTGCCAGGCGTGCAGGGCGCCGATCTCGAAGCCGCGCACGTCGGGATCGCGCTTCCGCTCGTTGTCCGCCAGCACGCGCAGGTGACCCGGGAGGAGCGAGCGGCGCAGCTCCGAGTGGTCGATGGTCACCGGGTTCGCAGCCCGGATCGTCGCAGGATCATCGGAGGCGTAGCCCAGGCGAGCATGGTCCTCGGGGCCGATGAGCCCGTGCGTGACCAGCTCGGCCAGGCCGTTGGCGGCGAGCAGCGTCCGCAGCTCGTCGGCGATGCGGTGGGCATCGCGCCGGTACGACGGCATCGGAGTGTCGGGAAGGCGGGCGGCGAGCGTCTCGTAGCCGCGCAGCCTGGCGACCTCCTCGCTGATGTCGGCCTCGATGACGAGGTCCCGCCGATGGGAGGGTACGACGGCCACGAGCGCCTCGGTGGCGTCCACGACGGTCAACGGCACCAGCAGCGGATCCTCCCCCGCGATGACGGGCACCGCGTCGCCTGCGCGCGCGGCTTCGGTCCGCACGCCGGCACGGGCGAGCAGCTCGCGCTGCTCCGCGGCGGGCACGGCCTCGCCCAGCAGCCGCTGGACGCGCGCGGGCCGGAACGGCACGCGGACCTCGGGCGGGGCTTCCGGGTTCGTGTCCACGAACCCGACGGCGGCCCGGCCGCCGGCCCAGCGCATGATGAGCGCCGCCGTCCGGTCGGCGCCGAGGCGCGCCATGGCGTGCTCCTGGCCCTTCTCGAACCGGAGGCTGGCCTCGCTCCGCAGGGCGTAGCGGAAGGCGGTGCGCCGGATGCTCACGGGGTCGAAGATGGCCAATTCGACGACGACCCGATGGGTCGTGGGACCGACCTCGCTCGCGGCGCCGCCCATGACGCCTGCGAGCGCCAGCGGGCCGGTCTCGTCCGCGATGATGAGCGTCTCGACCGTGAGCTCGCGCTCGACGTGATCGAGCGTCTCGAGGCCCTCCCCTGCCCTGGCCCGCCGGACGACGATGCGGTCGCCGCGGATGGCGTCGGCATCGAAGGTGTGGACCGGCTTGCCCAGCTCCATGAGGACGTAGTTGCTCGCGTCCACGACGTTGGAGATGGGCCGGACGCCTGCCGCGATGAGACGCCGCTGCACGTCCCAGGGCGAGGGACCTACGGTCACGCCGTCGAGGTAGCGGCCCACGAACCGGGGGCAGAGCTCCGGTTCCTCGACAGCGACCGCGAGGTGGTCGACTGTGCGATCGCCAGACTCAGCCACCGAGAGATCGGGCCATCGCAGCGGTGCGCCACTGCCGGCCGCGACCTCGCGGGCGACCCCGAGGATCGACAGGGCATCGCCGCGGTTGGGTTTGACATCGATGTCGAGCACGACGTCGCCGGCGAGATCCGCGAGCGCATGTCCGATCGGCGTGGCCTCCGGAAGGATGAGGATGCCGTCGGCGTCGCTCGAGAGCCCCAGCTCGTCGCCGCTGCAGAGCATGCCCTCGCTGCGAGCGCCGGCGATCATGGTGACCTCGATGCGCCGCTCGCCAGGCAGGACCGCCCCCGGGAGCGCGACCGGGACCCGCTGGCCGGCGCGGATATTGGTCGCCCCGCAGACGATGGACAGCTCGGGCGCGTCCGGCGCGACCCGGACGCGGGTGAGCGACAGGCGGCCCGAGCCCGGATGGGGCGCGACGTCCGTGAGCTCGCCGACGACGACGCCCTGCCAGTCATCACCGATGCGCTCGATGGCGCTGACCTCCATGCCCAGGAGCGTCAGCCGGTCGGCCAGGCGCTCCGGGGTCTCCTCGACGTCGACGAGCTCGCGCAGCCAGGAGAGCGGCACGCGCATCTACAGCCGCTCCAGGAAGCGCAGGTCGTTAGCGAGGAAGGCGCGGATGTCCGTGATCGCGTAGCGCAGCATGGCGATCCGGTCGGTGCCCATCCCGAAGGCGAAGCCCTGGTAGCGCTCCGGGTCGATGCCGCCGTTGCGCAGCACGACGGGGTGGACCATGCCGGCGCCGAGGATGGTCATCCAGCCGGTTCGCTTGCAGGCCGGGCAGCCCTCGCCTTCACAGACGACGCAGCCGATGTCGAATGCGACGGACGGCTCCGTGAAGGGGTAATAGCCGGGCCGGAAGCGCGTCGCCCGTTCGGCCCCGAACATGGCGTGGGCGAAGGCGTCGAGCAGGCCGCGGAGGTGCGCCATCGTGGTGCCCTCATCGACCATGAGGCCTTCGACCTGGAAGAACTCGAAGCCGTGGCTGGCATCGACCGCCTCGTAGCGGAAGCAGCGCCCCGGGGTCAGGATCCGGATGGGCGGTCTGCGCCTCGCGCATGGCCCGGATCTGGCCGGGCGAGGTGTGCGTGCGCAGGAGCAGGCGATCCGCCGCGGCCCCATCGCCGCGATCCCTGTCCCGGACGTAGATGGTGTCCCAGAGGTCGCGGGCCGGGTGGTCGGCCGGGATGTTGAGGGCCTGGAAGTTGAGCTCGTCGCTCTCGACCTCCGGGCTGTCCACGACGACGAAGCCGAACTGGCCGAAGATACGGGCGATCTCGCGCTCGGTCTCGGGCAAGGGATGGAGGGAGCCCCGCCAGAGCGGTCGGCCGGGAAGCGTGACGTCCTCGGCCTCGGCCAGGAGGCGCTGCTCGAGCGACTCGGCCTCGAGGCTCGTGCGCCGGACGGCGAGCGCCGCCTCGACGGCCTCGCGGACCGGATTGGCGAGGGCACCGACCCTGGGGCGGTCCTCGGCCGGGAGAGCACCGATTCCTGCCAGCAGGCCACGCAGCTCGCCCTTGCGGCCGAGCACGGCGGCCTCGACCGCATCAAGGGCCTCAGGCGACGCGGCGGCGGCGATCTGCGCGTCAGCGCGCGCTGCGAGCTCGTCGAGCTGTGACTTGAACGATCCGACGTCCACGACGGGCAGGACGCTCGTCGTCAGCGGGGCTTGGCGACCTCGGCGATGCGCGCAAAAGTGGCGGCATCGCGGACACAGATGTCAGCCAGGATCTTCCGGTCGAGCGCCACGCCCGCCGACTTCAGGCCGCTGATGAGCGTGCCGTAGGTCAGGCCGTGCTGGCGCGCCGCGGCGTTGAGGCGAACGATCCAGAGGGAGCGAAGCTGGCGCTTGCGCTCCTTGCGGCCGCGATAGGCATAGGCCATCGCGTGCAGCTGGGCCTCACGGGCGGACTTGATGAGCTTCGAATGGGTGCCGCGCTTGCCCTCCGCGGCCTTGAGCAGGCGCTTGTGGCGTCGATGGGCGGTGACGCCACGCTTGACTCGTGCCATGGACCGTTGGTGCTCCTACAGGTACGGCAGCATCCGCTTGACCTGGCCCGCGTTGGACCCGTCAAGGATGGCCTTGCCGGCATAGCGGCGCGTGCGCCGTGACGATTTGATCTCGAGGTGGTGGCCGCGCCAGGACTTCACGCGATAGACCTTGCCACTGCCCGTGACGCCAAAGCGCTTCTGGGCTCCCTTGTGGGTCTTCATCTTGGGCATCGGCCTAGCCTCCTGTGCTCGTCGCGGCCGGAGCCTCCGGCTCCTCGACCGCGACCCGCGGTGCCGTGCCTGGCGGCTCCGCGTCGTTGTCCGTCTCTGCTCGAGGCTCCCCGTCGCTGCGGCGCGGCTGGGAGCCCGGCCTGTTCGTTGATGTCAGCACCATGGTCATGGAGCGGCCCTCGAGGACCGGCGGCCGATCCACGGTCCCGTACTCCGCGACCGAGGTCGCGAAGCGGTCGAGCAGGTCTCGCCCGATGTAGGCGTGACTGACCTCGCGGCCGCGGAATTGCACCGTGACCTTGACCCGATCGCCGTCTCCCAGGAACGTGATGGCCCGGCGCACCTTCGTGTCGAAGTCGCCCTTGCCGATCTTGACCCGGAGACGGACCTCCTTGAACTCCACGGAGCGCTGATGGCGGCGTGCTTCCTTCTCCTTGCGGGCCTGCTCGTACTTGAACTGACCGTAGTCGAGAAGTCTGGTGACGGGTGGGCTGGACATGGGAGCGACCTCGACGAGGTCGTATCCACGTTCCTGCGCCAGTTGCAGGGCCCTCGGCGTGGGCATGACGCCCAGCTGGTTCCCCTCTTCGTCGATGACCCGCACCTGGGGGATCCGGATCATCTCGTTGACACGCAGGTCCTTGCTCAGCCTATTCCCTCACCGTTTCAGCAGCTTTCACCAGGCATCCCGCGCGGGCGTGACAAAGCGCCACGACCAGCGCGGGTCGCCGGCGGAATATAGCACAGCGCCCTCGTTGGTCAGCGCCCGCGCCGTGGCCGTGGCTACTCGCTCGGCGCGTCCGGGTTCCGGTCCACGGGAGCAGGGGCGTAGGCATCGCCGACCCAGACCGCGAGGTCGTCGTAGACAGCGCTGCCGGTGCCCGAGTCGGTGCCCACGAAGATGCCGGCCTTGTCGTACGGGCCGACCGGGATATCCAGGCGCCCGAGACCCGTCTCGATGCTCACCGGCTCTCCGTCCACGCTGACGGCCACGTAGTCGCCGCCCTCCTCGGGGGCCGTGGCGCATTCGATCCCGATGAGCACCGTCCCGCCTGACGCCGAGCTGTCCGCGTCGAGGCTGCCTCGATCGACCACCTGGAGGCGACCGTCGATGATGCGTGCCAGGAACCAGGTGTCTGCGTTGTTGACACCGGCCACGAACCAGCGCGGCAGGCCCAGCGCGGAGCCGCAGCTCACGCCGGCTGCCGGTGCCGTCGCGCCGATCGAGGTCCACGCTGACCTCGGCGCGAAGCACGGGCACCGAGGCGTCGAGCTCGTACCAGTCCTGGTAGTGGACGGACTCCCCCTTGATCGACAGGAAGACCGTGCCATCCTCGACCTTGGTCTCGCCCTCCTTGACCTTCTCCACCTCGAGCCACGGTGGCGCCTGATCGAACGCCTCCAGGTACACCGCATCGCTCGCGCCGAGCTGACCCGCTGGCTCCTCGGCCGGTGCCGCCGAGGGCGTCTCGTCCTGTGCCTGCGCGCCGGCGGGCACACCGAAAGCCAGTGCCGTGAGCAGGACGATCCAGCCGGTCCGCCGAGCCATGGGCGTCACCGATCCACCGGTTCGGACAGGGTCTGGCATCGAAGGCCTTCCTCTCGTATGGATGCGGGCGCCGCGGTCCCGGTCAGGTGACTTGACGTTCGGCGTTCTCGGTGGCCAGTCGCGTCGCCAGGGCCTCCCATCCTAGTGGCTCGAGCTGGTCCCCAGCCCTCGTCCTCGGCGACGCCGTGCGCGACTCGACCTCGCGGTCGCCGAGCACGAGCATGTAGGGCACCTTCTGCTCCTGGGCGAGGCGGATCTTGTTCTGCATCCGGTTGGAGCTGTCGTCGACCTCCACCCGCAGGCCCGCTCCGCCGAGCAGCGCGGCCAGCTCGCCGGCAGCCTCGATGTGCCGGTCGGCGATGGGGATGACGACGGCCTGCACCGGGGCGCACCAGAACGGGAAGGCTCCCGCGAAGTGCTCGACGAGGATGCCGATGAAGCGCTCGAGCGAGCCGTAGATGGCCCGATGGATGGCGATGGGGCGCTGCGGCTGGCCGTGCTCGTCGATGTACGAGAGGTCGAAGCGCTCGGGCAGCATCATGAGGTCGATCTGGATCGTGGCCAGCTGCCACTCGCGCCCCAGGGCGTCATCGACGTAGAGGTCGATCTTCGGCGCGTAGAACGTGCCGTCGCCGGGCTTGAGCGTGTAGTCGATGCCGGCATCGCTGAGGGCCTCAGCGATGAGTGCCTCGGCCCGGTCCCAGAGGGCCGTGTCACCGATGGCCTTCTCCGGCCGGGTGGCGAAGGCGAATCGCGGCTCCAGGCCGAACCAGGCGTAGGCCTCCAGGGTCAGCGCGAAGAGTGCGCGGAGCTCATCGCCCAGCTGGTCGGGGCGGACGTAGACGTGGGCGTCGTCCTGCACGAACTGACGCACGCGCGTGAGGCCGTGGAGGACGCCAGAGCGCTCGTTGCGGTGCAGCCGGCCGTACTCGGCGAAGCGCAGCGGCAGGTCTCGATACGAGCGGACGCGGCTCCGGTAGATGAAGGTGCTCTCCGGACAGTTCATCGGCTTGAGCCCGAAATCCTGGCCCTCGATCTCGAGCCGGAACATGTTCGTCTCGTAGTGATCCCAGTGGCCCGACTGCTCCCAGAGCCGCCGATGGACGAGGATGGGCGTGGAGACCTCCTCGTAGCCATAGCGACGTTGCAGCTCGCGCATGGCGTCCTCGAGCGTGCGCCACAGCCGCTGGCCCTTGGGGTGCCAGAAGGCGGAGCCCGGGCTGATGTCGTGGAAGCTGAAGAGGTCGAGCGCCACCCCGAGCCGGCGGTGGTCGCGCCGGCGGGCCTCCTCGCGGCGCCACAGGTAGAGGTCGAGCTCCTCCTGGGTGGCCCAGACCGTGCCGTAGATGCGCTGCAGCATGGGGCGGTCCTCACGACCGCGCCAGTAGGCCCCCGCCACCGAGAGGAGCTTGAAGGGACCGATGGCGCCGGTGCTGGCCACGTGCGGCCCACGGCAGAGGTCGATGAACGGTCCGTGGCGGTACGTCGAGACCGTGGGTGGCGGCTCGCCGTGCGCGGCAGCCGCCGTGCGCAGGTCATCGAGGATCTCGACCTTGAACGTCTGCCCGGCCTCCGCCAGGAACGCTCGCCCTTCGTCCGGGTCCCATTCCCGCCGCTCGAAGGGATGGTCGGCCGCGACCGAGGCCCTCATGCGTGCCTCGATGGCGCCCAGGTCCTCCGGCGTCAGCGGGCGGGCGAGCTCGAAGTCGTAGTAGAAGCCCTCCCGGATGGCCGGGCCGATGCCCAGCTTCGTGCCCGGGAAGAGGTCCATGACGGCCTCCGCCATGACGTGGGCGGCCGAGTGGCGCATCGGGTCGAGCGCATCGTGTGCGTCGGCGTCGAGAAGCTCGTCGGCCGAGTCCTTGGCGGGCGAATCGAAGTCGGCCTCGGGTGCGGTGGCGTCGGTCGGAGCGGGGTCAGCGGCCGAGGCTCCCGGAGCGGGGTCAGCTGGATCAGGTGTGCTCAGGATGGGCTCCCATGGGGTCGGGTTCCATCGCTCGTGGGCGCCACGGCGATGCCCGACAGGACTGGACCGCGCGGGGTCTGCCGATCGTACCGCAGCACGCTGGGCCAGGTGCGGCCGTTCCCATGCGCCGCCCGCAGCACCGGACGGCGTCGCGTGTTCAGGTCGACTCCCCGGCGCCGCCCAGGAGCTCGTCGAGGCCGGCCAGCGGGATGCCCAGCCAGTCGGATCGTGTGCCGAGGCGAGAGGTCAGCTCGTCGCAGGCCCTCGAGACGAGGAGGCAACGGAAGAGCACGGACCAGGCCTCGTCCTGGCTGGGCAGGATGACGGTCCCTGCGGTGGCCTCGCGGTAACCCGCGATGCAGGCGGCGCTGAGCCAGCGGAACCAGAACGTCGACCAGGGCGCCAGGGCCTCCGGCTCGCCGGGCTCCCCTCCCAGGAGCTCGCGCTCGACACGCGGCCAGTGCGCCGCGAAGTGGAACGAGCGGACCAGGCTCGCGAGGTCCACCAGGGCCGGCCAGCGCAGGCGGCGCTCGCTCAGCGTCCGAGCCGAGTCGCCCTCGAAGTCGATGAAGACCAGGTCGTCACCGGTGTCCAGGACATGTCCCAGGTGCAGGTCCCCATGGACGCGGATGCGCTGGCCGTCGCAGCGCAGGTCTCGCAGCCTGTGCAGGAGATCGTCGACACGAGGGCCCGCCGCGAGCACGGCGGCAGCGGCCTCGCGATCGCGCGGCGGGAGCGTGGCCTGGCGAGCCTCGAGCAGCTCGAGCGCGGCGTTGACACGCCGGCGCACGGACTGGTAGAGCGAGCGGACGTGGAAGGGCGACATGGGCTCCGGGCCGAAGGCCTTGTCGGCCGGATCCGCGGACGCCAGGACGCGGTGCATCTCGCCGAGTCGCTGGCCCAGCAATCGGGCGGATGCGAGGGGAGCGCCGATGAGGCGCTGTGCCTGATCGGGCGACTCACGCCCAGCCAGGACGAGGAAGTCGTCGGTCATCACCGTCAGAGCCGGGCGCCGCCACCTTCGGCCTCGACATCATGGAGGAAGCCCACGACGGCCTCGCGCATCATCTCCCAGAGCGTGCTCTCGTGGACCACGAAGGCCTGGACCATGGCCAGCGTCGCGGGCGCCCCTCGGCCGCGCCCTACCTCGAGGGAGCCAAGGACACGGGGCACATGGGCGAAGCCGCGCTCGGCCAGGAACGTGCCCATCTCGAGGTCGGGGTTGGGCCCCTCCTCCAGGACACGGTACAGCTTGAAGAAGTAGCCGGTCGCCGAAGCTGGCCGAGCTGCCCGACTGCATCGGCCCGTCGCCCACAGGCACGGCGTGCAGGGCACGACCGTCGGCATCACGCAGGACGACGCGCTCCCGTCGGCGTCCCACCAGCTCCCCTGCTGGCCCGCCCAGCCGACGCCGGCCGCTGACGATGCGAAGGAGCGCTTCCAGGATGCCCGGGACCGCACCTCCGTCGGCCAGATGGCGGGGTTCCCGCCCGCCTGTCAATCGTGCCATGGCGCCGGGCGAGGCCGCGGCCGCCGCGTCGTCGGCGACGACCTCGGTGGTGAGGGGCACGACATAGGTCACCGGCTCGGCATGGCGGTAGAGGACCTGGACGCTGACGAGCACGCTGGCCGGACGCGTGGGGATGGGGATGGCGCCGACGATCCGCGCGGAGCCGATCTCCTGCGTCGATCCGCGGTACCACCGCTGCGTGACGAGCCAGCGCAGCAGCACGGCTGCGCAGCGCATCGGCCGGGCGGCGCGCCAGGGCCATGAGGTCGTCCTGCCAGGGCAGCTCGGGCAGCTGTCCGCCGGCCGTCGGCTGTCAGCTCGGCCGCCGGCTCGGCCGCGAGGCGGAACCACAGGAACGAGTGCGGGCCCAGGCTGATGAGGCCAGGGCGCGCTGCCGATGGGCGGGAAGCTGACCGCCCCGAAGAGCTCGACCGGCACGCGGCCCTCGTACTCGGCAAGAGGCAGCTCTGTCCACTGGGCATAGCGGGACAGGTTGGCGACGACGAGGATGGTCTCAGCGTCATCGCTCGCGGACGAAGGCCAGGATCCGGCGATTGCCGGGATGCAGGAAGCGCAGCGAGCCACGTCCGAAGGCAGGGTGGCGCTTGCGCAGCGCGATGATGCGGCGCATCCACCAGAGGAGCGACTGAGGGTTGGCCTGCTGGGCGTCGACGTTGACGGCCTCGTAGTGGTACTCGGCGTCGGTGATGACGGGCAGGTAGAGGCGCTGGCGATCGGCCCGCGAGAAACCGGCGTTGCGGTCCGACGACCACTGCATCGGGGTGCGCACCCCGTTGCGGTCGCCGAGGTAGACGTTGTCGCCCATGCCGATCTCGTCGCCGTAGTAGATGACCGGGGTCCCGGGCAACGAGAAGAGCAGCCCGTTCATGAGCTCGATACGACGGCGATTGTTGCCGAGCAGCGGCGCGAGACGTCGGCGGATCCCCAGGTTGATGCGCGCCTGCGGGTCGGCCGCGTAGACCCGGTACATGTAGTCGCGCTCCTCGTCGGTGACCATCTCGAGCGTCAGCTCGTCGTGGTTGCGCAGGAAGAGGGCCCACTGCGCGGTCTCGGGCAGGTCCGGCGTCTGGGCGAGGATGTCGAGGATGGGGTACCTGTCCTCCATCCGCAGGGCCATGAACATGCGCGGCATGAGCGGGAAGTGGAAGGCCATGTGGCACTCGTCGCCCTCGCCGAAGTAGGCGACCGAATCCTCGGGCCACTGGTTGGCCTCGGCGAGCAGCATGCGGTCGGCGAAGCGCTCATCGACATGGCGCCGGAGCCGCTTCAGGAAGGCGTGCGTCTCGGGCAGGTTCTCGCCGTTCGTGCCCTCACGCTCGTAGAGATACGGGATGGCGTCGAGCCGCAGGCCATCCACCCCGGCGTCCAGCCAGTAGTCGACGATGCGCAGCAGGGCCTCGCCCACGCGCGGCTCGTCGAAGTTGAGGTCCGGCTGGTGGCTGTAGAAGCGGTGCCAGAAGTAGGCCGAGGCGACCGGGTCCCATGACCAGTTGGAGGGCTCGAAGTCCTTGAAGATGATGCGCGCGTCGCGGTAGCGCTCCGGCGTGTCGCTCCACACGTACCACCCGCGATCGACCGAGCCGGGAGCGGCGCGGCGGGCGCGCTGGAACCAGGCGTGCTGGTCGGAGGTGTGGTTGAAGACGAGCTCGGTGATGACCCGGAGCCCGCGTTCGTGGGCCTCGCGGATGAAGCGACGCGCGTCCGCCAGCGTGCCGTAGTCAGGGTGGACGGCGAGGTAGTCGGCGATGTCGTAGCCGTCGTCGCGCAGGGGCGAGGGGTAGAAGGGCAGCAGCCAGACGGCCGTGATGCCGAGGTCCGCGAGGTAGTCGAGCCGCTGCGGTGAGCCCGCGAAAGTCGCCGATGCCGTCACCGTCGCCATCGCTGAAGGCTCGCACGTGGAGCTCGTAGATGATCGCGTCGCGGTACCACAGCGGATCGGGGCCGAGGCCCGTGGCGGCCGGCGCCGGGCGTCGTCGGGAGCGAGGGGCTGCCTTCACCATGGCCGGCAGCCTACCGGAGGCGGCCGTCGACGGTGTCGCCGAGGCGGCGGAGCAGGACGAGCGAGCGGCTCGCGAGCCGGATCGCGCTGCCGGCGGCGAGGTCCCTCCCCCAGGCTGGCTCGAACGGTGGCTCCGTCGCGGTGTCGAGCACGGCTTCCCAGCGCCGGCCGAAGCGGGTATCGGGGAGATGGAGCTCGATGTCGCGGGCGCGCGCGTTGAGACCGAGATAGAAGGCATCGTCTCGGACGGGCAGGCCATCGATGTCCACGAGGTCGCGGCCATCGAGGTACACCGCGATCGCCGCCGCCTGGTCCGAGTGCCAGTCCAGTTCGGTCATCCGTGCCCCATCCGGCCTGGACCACTCGATCTCGCGCGGCACCCCGGTCTCGCGCGGAAGATGTGCCGTATCCGGGAACCAGCGCCGTCGCCGGAAGACAGGATGCCTGTGTCGCAGCTCGATGAGGCGACGTGTGAAGTCGAGCAGGTCCTCATCGACCGCCGCCCAGTCGTACCAGGAGAGCTCCGAATCCTGGCAGTAGGCGTTGTTGTTGCCGCGCTGCGTGCGTCCCAGCTCATCGCCGCCGAGGAGCATCGGCACGCCCTGGGACAGGAACAGCGTGGCCAGAAGGTTGCGCCGTTGCCGGGAGCGCAGGGCCCGGATGCCCGGGTCGTCGGTGGGCCCCTCGACCCCGCAGTTCCAGGAGCGGTTGTGCGACTCGCCGTCGGCGTCATGGTCGCCATTGGCAGCGTTGTGCTTGCGGTCATAGCTGACGAGGTCCGTCAGCGTGAAGCCATCGTGCGAGGTGATGAGGTTGACACTCGCGGAGGGCCGTCGGCCGTCATCCTGGTACAGGTCCGCGCTGCCCGTGAAGCGCCGCCCGAAGTCGTGCAGCACGCCTGGCTGCCCTCGCCAGACGTCCCGCACCGTGTCGCGGTAGCGGCCGTTCCACTCGGACCAGTGGACGGGGAAGTCACCCACCTGGTAACCGCCCTCGCCGAGGTCCCAGGGCTCGGCGATGAGCTTGACGGTCCGTATGACCGGGTCCTGCTGGATGATGTCGAAGAAGGCCGACAGCCGGTCGACCGCATGGAGCTCGCGGGCGAGGGTCGCGGCCAGGTCGAAGCGGAAGCCGTCGACGTGCATCTGCTCGATCCAGTAGCGCAGGCTGTCCATGATGAGCTGCAGGACGTGCGGCTCGAGCATGTTGAGCGAGTTGCCCGTCCCCGTGTAGTCGAGATAGCGACTCGGGTCGACCGGCAGGAGCCGGTAGTAGGCCTGGTTGTCGAGGCCGCGCAGCGAGATGGTGGGTCCGGTGTGGCCGCCCTCGCCGGTGTGGTTGTAGACGACGTCGAGGATGACCTCGAGCCCGGCCGCGTGCAGGGCGCGGACCATGTGCTTGAACTCCCCGACCTGGGGTCCATGCGAGCCGCCGGCCGAGTACTCGCCGTGCGGCGCGAAGTAGCCGATCGAGTTGTAGCCCCAGTAGTTGCGCAGGCCTCGCTCGAGCAGGAAGCCGTCGTCGAGGAACTGGTGCGATGGGCATGAGCTCGACCGATGTGACGCCGAGGGAGACGAGATGCTCGATGGCGGCCGGATGGGCGAGCCCGGCGAACGTCCCGCGGATGCCCTCCGGGACGCCAGGGTGCCGCTTGGTGAAGCCCTTGACGTGGGTCTCGTAGATGATCGTCTCGTGGTCAGGGACGCGCGGTCGGCTGTCGTCGCCCCAGTCGAAGTCGTCGGCGACGATGATCGACCGCGGGCACGTGCGGCGCGCTGTCCAGCTCGTTGCGCCGTGATGGCATCGCGGGCACGTGGCCGAGCGTCGCCTCATGCCACGCGACGCTGCCCTCGATGGCCCGCGCGTACGGGTCGAGGAGGAGCTTGGCGGGGTTGCAGCGGAGCCCCGCCGCGGGGTCCCAGGGCCCGTGGACGCGGTAGCCGTAGCGCTGTCCGGGGCCGATGCCGGGCAGGTAGCCGTGCCAGCTGTAGCCGGTCATCTCGGGCAGCTCGACCCGTGACTCCGCGCCTTCCTCGTCGAACAGGCACAGCTCGACCTTGTCGGCGACCCGTGAGAAGACGCTGAAGTTCGTGCCCTGGCCGTCGAACGTGGCACCCAGCGGGTAGGGCTCGCCTGCCCTCGGGGCGGGCAGGTCGTCACGGTTCGAGGCGATCGTCTGGCTCCCTTGGTCAGGCCGCGAGTTCGACAAGACTGTAGCAAGCGACGTCGAGGCTGGGGACGCCGTCGTGCTGCCGGGGTCGAGGGGCGTGGCCTCGGCCGCCGACGTCTCGGTGCGCGCCGGCGCGTCGCCCGGGCTGCTACGATGTGACACGGAGTAGCATATCTGCTACTCTGGGGCGACCATGCAGAGAGATCAGCCAGCGGGAGCTGCGCAACGACTCCGCTGCGGTCCTGCGGGACGTGCAGGCAGGCCAGACGATCACGGTCACGCGTAACGGCATGCCAGTGGCTGAGCTCCGACCAGTAGCCCGGCGCCGGTTCGTGCCACGTGCCGTGATCGCCGAGGCGGCGCACGACGGCGCCTCGCGTCGAGCTGGGCCGACTGCGAGCCGACCTCGACGCCGTCGTCAACCCTGCGGTCGATGACTGAGTCCGCTTCGAGGCCCCGTGCCGTACGACAAGGACGACCAGGCGTAGGACCGACGCGTGGTCTGCTCGACACGTCGGTCGTCGTCGACCACGACCTCATAGACGCTGAAGTGCTACCCGAGGAGTCCGCCATCGCGGCCGTGACGCTCGCCGAGCTGGCCGCTGGTCCCCACGCCACGGACGACGATGATGAGCGTGCACGGCGGCAGGATCGTCTCCAATGGGTCGCCACGACCTGGGAGCCGCTGCCCTTCGATGCGGAAGGCGCTCGGGCCTACGGACGCGTGTTCGCCGCGACCAAGGCGGCAGGACGGTCCAGCCGCACCAGGCTTGCTGATCTCCTGATAGCAGCGACCGCGGCCGCCAACGACTTGGACCTCTACACCCGGAACCCGGATGACCTCGTCGGGCTGGCCGGCATCGTGCGGGTGGTCAAGGTGTGATTCGCGGGCCCCAGGCGGCTTGCCAGGAGACGTGGCTTCGATGCGGCTGTCAAGGAGTGGTGGGCGACACTGGACTCGAACCAGTGACCTCTTGCATGTCAAGCAAGTGCTCTAACCAGCTGAGCTAGCCGCCCTCGGTTTCGTGCTCAGGTTGACCGCATAACCGCCGATCCTGCCGGTCCGGACTTGACCCTTGGCGCTTCCTGAGCGTATAACTACGACTGTGTCACCACCCGCAGTCAGGAGCCCCAGGAAGCCATGACCCAAGCCCGACCGACGCCTCATCCTACCGCAGCCCCCGGCGACCTGGCCGTCAACGTCGCCTCGTTCCGCCGCCACCTCCGCGCCGGCGAACGTGTCGCCCAACACGGTCCTCGCCTACGTCGGCGCCGTCGAGCAGCTCGCCGACTACCTCGCTGCCCAGGGCATGCCGACCGACGTCGCCGCAGATCAAGTCGCGAGCACGTCGAGGCCTTCGTCGCCTACCTGCTCGACGCGACGAAGCCCGACGGCTCGAAGCGCTGGAAGCCCGCCACGGCCAACAACCGCTTCCGGGGCTGCCAACGCTTCTTCAACTGGCTCGTCGAGGAAGGCGAGCTCAAGACGAGCCCGATGGCCCGGATGAAGCCACCGCGCATCCCCGAGCAGCCACCCGAGGTCCTGCGCGAGGACGATCTCAAGAAGCTCCTCGCGACCTGTCGCCAAGGACACGACGCTTCACCGGCCGGCGCGACTACGCCCTGCTCCGCGTCCTCATCGACACCGGCATCCGGCGGGCCGAGGTCGCGGGCCTGCGCTTCACGCCCGGATGACGAAGCCACGAACGATGTGGATCTCGACCAGGGCCTGCTGCGCGTCCTCGGCAAGGGTCGACGCGAGCGCGTCGTCGGCATCGGGCGAGGACGATCGATGGCGCTCGACCGCTACGTCCGCGACCGAGCCAAGCACCGCGACGCGCACACGCCCGTGGCTCTGGCTCGGGAGGCGCGGCCGGCTGACCGACTCCGGGCGTCCTCCAGGTCGTCCAGGCACGCGGCCTGCAGGCCGGCCTCGGCGACAACCTCCACCCGCACCAGCTCCGCCACAGCTTCGCGCACGCTTGGCTGGCCGACGGGGGCAACGAGTCGGAGCTCATGCGCTTCGCCGGCTGGCGCTCGCCGGCGATGTTGCGTCGGTACGCGGCCTCGACCGAGACCGAGCGGGCCCTCGCCTCACACAAGCGGCTGAGCCTCGGTGACAAGCTGTGAGGCCGAAGCCAGCGGCCCTGACGCCCGAGTGGCTGATGAGAGCGCGCCCTGGCTTCGATACCGCTTTCGTCCGGGAATCGATCGGCATGGGCCGCTTCTACCGGATCCTCGCGGCGATGCTGTACGAAGGCAAGCTCTATGAGTGGCTACGCGACATTGACCCGATTGTGGACTGGACCGCCCACCAGGTCTGCACGACGGCCGGATTGGACCTCGGGGGCGACTATGAGCGCGTCCGGCACATCCTCTGGGACGAGATCAATGAGCTCCCCAAGCGCGTGCGAGCCAAACCCACAGCGTTCGCTGGGAGCTACATGTCAAGCACATGCCGTAACCCGCTGAGCGAGGGGCCCTCGACCGAGCGGGCGACCAGCGCCGGGCCACGATGGACTGGACGGTTCTGGCCTGCCCTTGACGGCGGGGTTACCATCTGAACGTTCCTGTTATCGTTCCGATGAACGTTCATCCATGCCGGACGGGGGGATCCGCGGTGGCGACAGGCCCGAGGAAGACGCAGCGCCCGACGATGAAGGACGTGGCCCGCATGGCGGGCGTGTCCATCCAGACGGTGTCGGTCGTCGTCAACGACAAGGCCGTGGTCTCCCCTGAGACGCGGGACAGGATCCTGTCAGCCATCGATGCGCTGGGCTACCGGCCCCTGGCGGTCGGTCGCAGCTTGCGCACGGGCTCCACGCGGACGATCGGGCTGATGTTGGCTGACATCACCAACCCGTTCTTCGCCAGGATGGCGGATGCCGTCGAGGACCACGCGCATGCCTCGGGCTACAACCTCATCCTCTACAACACCCACAGCGACCCCGAGCGCGAGCGGACATATCTGCAGATCGCGGCGGAGCGCTGGGTGGACGGCATGCTCCTCGTGACGACCACGGACACGCTCCACGGCCTGGATGCCTTGCAGGCGGCCGGCATCCCGGTGGTGGCGGTGGATCGCATCCCGCGCGGATACGAGGGACCGTGGGTCATCCTCGACAACCGCAAGACCGGCAGCCTTGTCGCCGAGCACCTGCTCGCCCTAGGCCACCGACACCTGGCCCATATCTGCGGTCCTCTGGACCTGCGACTCTCGGTCGAGCGGCTGGAGAGCTTCGAGTCGGCTGTCCGGGCGCGAGGACTCGTGCCCATCACACACGTGGTCGGAGACGCCAGCTGGAGCTGTGAGTCCGGCTACGTGGCGATGCACTCGCTCCTGCGGTCGGAGCACATCCCCACGGCCGTCTTCGCCTCCAACGATCGGCTCGCTATCGGCGCCATGCGGGCGGCGGTGGAGCGGGGCCTGCGCGTCCCCGATGACATCTCCGATGGTGGGGGTCGACGACATCGAGATGGCCCCCTACCTGACTCCTCCACTCACCACCGTTCGCCAGAGGCTGGCCGATGTCGCCACGCTAGGAACGAAGATCCTGCTCGACCTCGTCCGCGGCGCAGAGCCGAGCGAGACCCAGGTCGTCTTCGAGCCCGAGCTCGTCGTCCGGGGATCGACGGCCAAGCCCGCTAGACGGGCCCAGAACCCGCTACAGGAGGTGTCGAGCACGTCGAGATAGCCATCGAGAGTCGCAGGAGATCGTGATCGTCGCACATGCCGGGGCTGTCCCGGGATGCCAGCGACACAAGGGGGAATGGATGCGATACACACTACGTTCCGTGACCGTCGCCGCGGCGGCACTGCTCGTCTTGAGCACTGGCGTGGTCCAGGCTCAGGATGCGGTGACCTTCGAGAAGAAGGAGCCGTTCAAGATCGGCTACTCGGTCTACGACATGCAGCAGCCCTACTGGCAGGAATACGCGCGGGGTGTCCAGGAGGCCGCGGAGGCCGCCGGCGCCGAGTTCCTGCTCTCCGATCAGAAGAGCAGCCAGGAGACGCAGGTCAGCGGCAGCCTGGACCTCATCAACCAGGGCATCAGCGCGCTGGTGGTCTCGCCGGTGCAGCCGGCGGCGCTACCCGCCACCATCGATGCAGCGCACGAGGCCAAGATCCCGGTGCTCATCGGCGACGTGGGGGCCGAGGGTGACTACGACGGCTTCGTGCTGTCGGCCAACTACGACGGCGGCGTCCTGGCCGCCCAGTACATGGTCGAGCAGCTGGCCGACGTCGAAGGCCCCAAGGAAGTGCTCATGATCCTGCTGCATCCGGGTTCTGCGGTGGGCGAGGTCCGCGCGGCGGGCTTCCGCGACGAGATGGCCAAGCACGAGGACTTCACCATCGTGGCCGAGCTCGACGGCAATGACAGCGTCGAGGGCGGCTTCGGCGTGACCCGCGACACGCTAGCGGCCAACCCGAACCTGGTGGGCATCTATGCCACCAACGACCCGGAGGCCATCGGCGCCGTCCAGGCGCTGGCCGAGGCGGGCAAGACTGGCGTGACGATCGTCGGCTTCAACGGCGACGCCCCGGCTCTCGAGCTCGTCAAGTCCGGCGACATGGCCGCCACGATCCGCCAGGATCCCTACGGCCAGGGCAAGGCCGCCGTCGAGGCCGCGTTGACGCTCCTCGAGGGGCAGCCCATCACCTACTCCGACGAGGCGACCAAGTCGATCTACTTCCCGGTCGAGGTCGTCACGGCGGAGAACGTCGATACGTTCATGGCACCTGCCGCGTAGGCAGCGGGGTCTCGCTTGGGCGAGGCCGCACCGGATGGTGGCCCGGCACCGTCGCTCGACGCCGGACCGGGCCACCCTCGACAGCCATCAGACCGGACGGATCCTTGAGCGAGCCCATCCTCGAAGCGCGGCAGATCACCAAGCAGTTCCCCGGCGTCCTGGCCCTCAGCGAGGTCGACCTCCAGCTCCTGCCGGGCGAGGTCCATGCGCTCGTGGGCGAGAACGGCGCCGGCAAGTCCACGCTCATCAAGGTGCTCGGTGGCCAGCATCCAGCCGACGTCGGGCTCGCTCTTCGTGGATGGGCGAGAGGTCCAGTTCGCAGACCCGATGCAGTCGCAGCGCGCGGGCATCAGCGTCATCAACCAGGAGTTCAACCTCATCCCCCAGCTGACGATCGCGGCCAACATCTTCCTGGGCCGCGAACCCCGGCGTCGGGGTGGCCTCATGGACTGGCCGCACATCAACGCGCCGTGCCGCCACCATCCTCCGCGAGCTCGGCCTGGATATCCGGCCGGAGCAGCGCGTCGAGTACCTCAGCGTGGCGGACAAGCAGCTGGTGGAGGTGGCCAAGGCACTCTCGCAGGACTTCCGGGTCATGATCATGGACGAGCCCACCGCCACCCTCAACGGCGCCGAGGTCGACCGCCTCTTCGCCATCATCGGCGAGCTGCGGGAGCGCGACGTCGCCGTCCTCTACGTGTCGCATCGGCTCTCCGAGATCTTCCGCATCGCCGACCGGGTCACCGTCCTGCGGGACGGCAAGCGCGTGGACTCGCGACCCGTCGCGGGCTCACCGAGCGCGAGGTCATCACGATGATGCTCGGGCGGGAGCTGGAGGTGCTCGAGGTCCACAAGTCGGCCCCCTCGGATGCGACCCCGGCCCTCGCCGTGCGCGACCTGCGCACCAGGGGCGGGCTCGGACCCTTGAGCTTCGAGCTCCACCACGGAGAGGTGCTCGGTGTGGCCGGCCTCGTCGGGTCGGGCCGGTCTGAGCTCATGCGTACGCTCTTCGGCATCAACGCCCGCAGCGCTGGCGACGTCCTGCTCGATGGGCAGAAGGTGGAGCTGAAGGACGCCAGCCACGCGCTGCGCGAAGGCATCTTCATGCTGCCCGAGGACCGCAAGGTCGAGGGCATCTATCCCGACCTCGACGTGCTCGAGAATCTCGTCGTCATGCGCGCGCGCGGCGGGGAGGCCGCGCTCCGCCGCAACTTCATCGACCGCGGTGCCGAACGCCAGGCGTACGACGAGCTGCGCGGCCTGTTCGAGATCCGAGCGCACTCGTCCGACCAGCTCATCTCCACGCTCAGCGGGGGCAACCAGCAGAAGGTCGTCCTCGGGCGGGCCCTCGTCAGCAAGGCGCGCATCCTGCTCCTCAACGAGCCGACGCGCGGCGTGGACGTGGGCACCAAGCTGGAGATCCACGAGCTCATCCGACGCCTCGCGGCGGAGGGTCACGCGGTCATGGTCAGCTCGTCGGACGTGCCGGAGCTTGACCGCGTCAGCGACCGCTGCCTCGTCCTGAGCGCCGGCCAGCTGGTGGCGACGCTGCAGGGACCCAGCCTCACAGAGGACAACATCCTCGCCTGCGCGGTGACGCAGGCTCCGGTGGACGCCTGAGATGACCAGCCCCACCCGCCCTGGGCACCCCAGTGGGAACGAGCCTCCCAGCGCGTGGCGCATCGGCTTCCCGGGCGGTGCGCTTCTTCCAGGTCTTCGAGAACCTCGGCGTGCTCCTCATGATCGTGGTGGTCGTGGCGCTCGTATCGGCCGTCACCCCGGGTTTCATCCAGCCGGGCAACATCTCCAGTGTCCTCATCACGGCGGCCATCCTCGCAGTGCCCGCGCTGGGCATGACGTTGGCCATCGCCATGGGCGCCCTGGACCTCTCGGTCGGGTCGTTGCAGGCTCTCACCGCCTGCACCGTCGCCGGCCTGCTGACCGTGGTCGGCCTGCCCCTGAGCATCGGCGCCACGCTCCTGCTCGGCGCGTTCGTGGGCCTCGTGAACGGCCTCCTCGTGACCAGGCTGCACGTACCTGCCTTCGTGGCCACGCTGGGCATGATGAGCGTCCTGCGCGGGGCCGCGCTGCTGGTCACCGACGGCCAGTCGATCCTGCTCATGGGCCAGGATGAGCTGGCCAGCATCAACTCGGGTGAGCTGCTCGGGGTGCCCATCCCCATCCTCATCGCGCTGACGGTCTTCGCGATCCTCTGGGGCGTCATGCGCCAGACCCCCTTCGGGCAGCACGTCTGCGCGATCGGCGGCAATGAGCGAGCCGCCCGAGCCACCGGTCTCCGGGTCGACCACGTGAAGGTCATCGTCTTCATGATCGTGGGCGTCACAGCCGCGATGTCCGGGATCATGCTCACAGCACAGCTGCTGCTGGTGAACGGGACCATGGGCGTGGGCCTGGAGCTTCGAGCCATCGCCGTCGTCGTGCTCGGTGGCACGAGCCTGATGGGCGGCAACGCCAACCTGCTGGGCACCCTCCTGGCCGCTGTGCTGCTCGCGGTCATCAGCAGCGCTCTCAACATCCTGAAGGTGGAGCCCTTCTACCAGTACCTGGCGTTGGGGCTGCTCCTCATCCTTGCCTTGGCGCTCGATTCGCTGCGGCGTGCGGTCATCAAGCGAGCCGTCTCCGAGGGTCGGCTGTGAGCGCGACAGCGTCGCCGGTGGCCCAGGTCGAGGAGGGCCCGCTGCGCCGTCTGCTGGCCTGGTTCGGGCACAGCCTGGCCCGGTACACGATCCAGTACCTGCTGCTCCTGGCCGTCGTCGTCATCGCCCTCACCAACGAGAACTCGCGCCAGATCGCCAACGTGCAGTCGGTCCTGCTGCAGTCGTCGTTCATCGGCATCGGCGCGGCCGGCATGACGGTCGTCATCGTCAATGGCGCCTTCGACCTGTCCGTGGCCACGATGCTGGCGCTCTGCGGCGTCGTGCTGGCGCTCCTGCTGCCGACGCTCGGCGCCGTCCCCGTCATCCTCGTCGCGCTCGTGCTCGGCGGACTGCTGGGCATCGTCAACGGGATCGTGGTGACCAAGCTGCGCATCCCGGCCTTCATCGCCACGCTCGGCATGATGAACGTCTACCTGGCGCTGGCCTTCATCATCAACGGCTGGCCAGGTCGTGGCCGTGACCGACAAGGGCTTCCGCTCGCTGGGGACCGACGACCTGCTCGGGATCCCCATCCCCTTCCTCGTCATGATCGCCACGTACCTGGTGCTCCACGTGGTCCTCTCGCGGACGACCTATGGGCGCTTCATCCGGGCCTCGGGCAGCAACGAGACGGCGGCGCAGGTGAGCGGCATCCGGGTCGACCGGGTGCGCATCTTCGCCTTCGCGATCCTGGGGGTCTGCGTGGGGCTGGCCGCCGTGGTGCTCACGGGCTATCTCTCGTCCGCCAACGCCATCATGGCCCAGGGCTACGAGCTCCGGGTCATCGCCGCTGCCGTCGTCGGCGGCACCAGCCTCCGGGGCGGCAGCTACACGCTGCTGGGCACCTTCACCGGGGCCCTCTTCTTCACCGTCATCAGCAATGCCCTGAACATGTACAACGTCGGCGCGTACTGGCAGTACGTGGCCGTCGGTCTGATCATCGTCATCGCGCTGGGCCTGGATGCCCTGCGTCGTCGCTACACGGGTGGGTTGCAGGAGTAGGGCTCCGAGCCCAGAGGAGGGGGAGATGCGCGACTACGTGACACGCAGGGAGTACGACGCCTGGATCGCCGAGTGCGCGGCCCTGGCCATCGCCTGCGGCTACCCGATCCTGGACGCCATGATCAACGACAGCACGGGCCTCGTGCTGGGCACTGACCAGTACGAGGCCTTCGTACACGGCATGTGGTCGCGTGAGCCGTTCGAGGTCTTCGCCATCTTCGAGTCCATGAACGAGCCGGCCGTCGACGGCCTGCCTCGGGACGCCATGGCCTGGGCCGAGTACGGAGGCCTCTGCGACAAGGTCATGATCGTCCACCCGGGCAAGTTCTGCTCTGCCCACTTCCACTGGCGCAAGACCGAGTACTACGAGGTGGTGCTCGGCGAGATGGACCTCTTCTACAACCCGGAGATCGTCGACTTCCCGGAGCTCGGCGTGGTCGCCGCCGAGACGATCCAGACCAAGCCGATGCCCAAGGGGGACCCCTGGCCCCACGACATCGTCCTGCCCAAAGGCCGCGAGGAGAGCTGGCGTCTGCTCACCTCGTATCGACGGCTCCGACCGGGCGATGCGAAGTTCGTGATGCCGCGCAAGCACCTGCACGGGTTCGGCTGCCCGCGTGACGCCCGAACGCCCTTGGTCATCCGCGAGAACTCCGGCTACAGCCACGAGCCGACTGAGGTCGGCAGGGCGCACTTGCTGTCCGAGTGGCAGCACATCCACGACAACCACTTCCTCGCCGCGGCCGCCAACGAGGGCCGGCTGACGAACGACATCCGGGAGGCATGAGCACGTGCCCGGTGGCGACATCGAGGGCCTCACGCTCCCAGGCCTGCCGCGCCCGCTGCGCTGGCTCGTGCCCGCGCCCGGACATGCCGTGGCTAAGGACGGCGCCCTGACCATCCGGGCCGGCGGCCCGGCGGACTGGTTCATCGATCCGGGCACGGGCGCAAGTAGCCGGGATGCACCCGCGCTGGTCATGCCGGCGCAAGGAGCATGGCAGCTCTCGGCGCTCGTCTCCGTCGAGCATCGCGCGATGTTCGACGCTGGCGTCCTCTTCGTCTATGCGGATGCGGTGACCTGGGCCAAGCTCTGCCTCGAGCGCTCCCCGCACGGCGAGTCCACCGTGGTGTCGGTCGTCACGCGCGGCACCTCGGACGACTGCAACTCGGTGATCGTGGCCGGGCACGACAGCCATCTCCGCGTCTCGTGCCTGGAGGGGGCATTCGCGTTCCACCACTCCACCGATGGCGGCCGCTGGAGCCTGGTCCGCTACTTCACGCTGGGCGACGGCGCGGACGAGGTTGCGGTCGGCTTCAGCGCTCAGTCGCCGACCGGGGACGGCTGCACGGCCACCTTCTCCGACATCACCTTCCGGCCCACGCTCCTGGTGGACCTGCGCTCCGGCGCGTAGCCCGCGACCGACAGCGGCGGAGGTCGGCTCGATCGAGGCGGCTCGGCTGGCACGACCCAGTAGATACGAGGGCGGCGTGGAAGCAGCCTCGGCCGATAACGTACGGCCGAGGAGTCGGCCCTCGCGGCACCGATCCGGGCCGTCGGAGCACACACTTGTCCTACTTCGAATCGGGCTAGACGCATTCTTCCTCGCCAGCCATTCCCTTGACCTTCACGATCCGGTGATGGCGTGGGCCACTACCCAGCTCCCGTCCGTGGACGACCTAGGTCGTCACCGCCGCGGGGCTCAGTACCACGACCTCGACGGGTTCGGTGCGGCCACGCACCTCGAGCGTGCGATGCTCCAGCCCGGCCGTGTCGGTCTCCGCGGCCACGGCAGTCTCCACCGATACGAGGAGCTTCGCCACTCGCTGCCTCGCTAGCGAGGCGCGCCGTGGTATCGACGACGTCGCCGAGGGCGTCGAGGCTTACATGCCCGGCTTCACCATGTTCGCCTGGGGCATGGGAATGAATGGCGACGAGTGGCCCGACGCCATCGAACGGGCCCTTGACGGGCTAGTCGCCGGTCCGCCGGACCACCCCGCCCGGTGCTGATGAGGCAGGGGACCAAGGAGCACCACGATGGCCACGACGACCACGGACGCCACCACCGGCTTCCGCCGCTGCATCGGATCGACCCGCTTCGGCATCGAGGCCCATGAGGCCGGCGCCGCCGACTTCCCCGTCCAGCCCAGCCAGAAGGATGGCCTGGGGCGGATGTGCAAGCCCCACTGGCGGGTGTACGTGCAGGGTCTCCGCGAGGCGCGGATGGCGACCAGTCCGAAGCCGGCGCCGGCGGCCCCCGATGAAGCCACCGCCGGCGGCGCACGGTCGACGCCGCCGTCGCTCGCGAGACTTCCAAGGGAAGGACGACGGGCCGGAAGGCGGCGACGAGTGAAGCGCGCCGCCACGGCGCGCGATGTCGGGGTCCAGCGGGCCGAGGCCCTCTTCGCCGAGGTCGACGCCCTGCCCGGCCCAGAGCACGTCAGGCGCAACGGCGACCCCGACGTCCAAGAGGCCCTCGCGACGGTGGCCGCCGCGCACGGCCAGCGCACGCGAGACATCGCTCGGCGAGACGATCGACAGCGGGACCGAGGCGACTGATGCCGCGTAGCGCGACGTCTGTTCTCAGGGTGTCTCTGCGGGTGGCGACAAGAGGGTTCATCGTGGTCCGGGAGCAGGCTGGCCTGGCCCCGGCCAGCTGACCGTAAGATGGGCACCGCCCAGCTCCGAGCGCCGGATGTCCCACCGTCCCGACGTGGCGCGCACGATGGCATCGCCGATGGCCAAGCCCAGCCCGGCACCGGAAGAGTCGTGGGTGCCGCGATGGAAGCGATCGAAGAGCGACTCCATCTCGTCGTCGCTGATCCCAGGACCACTGTCGTCGACGCTCAAGACGACCCGTCCAGCGTTCTTGGCGACGCGGACCACGATGCGGCCACCTTCCGGCGAGTACTTGCAGGCATTGTCGAGGAGCACGGCGATCAGTTGATCGATCCACTCGGGCGGAGCGGACAGGCTCGTATCCGGATCGTCGATCTCGACATCGATGCGTTGGGCGCGCGTCTCCGCCAGGACAGCGAACCGGTCCGCCGCTTGCTCGACCATCACCCCCAGGTCGACCGGCTCACCGGCCGGTGGTTGCTGCGTGGCATCGAACCGGGCCAGCCACAGGAGATCATCGATGAGGCGATGCATCCGCTGGGCCTCGGCGAGCACGCGCTCGAACGAGCGCCGGTACCACGCAGCCTCGCGCTCGGTCGCGAGCGCGAGGCTAGCGTTCGCCTCGATGACCGAGAGCGGGGTGCGTAGCTCGTGCGAGGCATCAGCGGTGAATGCCAGCTGACGCTGCCGAGCACGCTCGACCGGGGTGGCGACGCGGCGACCGACCGTCAGCGCGCCGAGGAAGACGGCCAGGAGCAGGAAGGGGGCGATGATCAGCAGCCCCATGATGACCGTCCAGGTCGCGTCGTCTACCGGCGCCATCGATTCCCCGACGACCAGACGGCCCGCCTCGATGTCGCGACCGGCGATCCGGATCGGCGTGTCGTCGATGGTGACCGTGGTGGGGCCCACCACAGCGACATATTCGATGGGCAGTTCGAGATCCGAACGCTCGGAGACGACCTCTCCGTCGACGTCGATCCGCCATGTCGCGCGTTCGCGGCCGAAGGGGAACCCTGGCGGCGGTTCCCCGAGCAGGTCGGCCAGCTCCGCACCCTCCGGGATCGGCGGTAGCTGTGCCGGTGGACGAGGCAGTGTTGGTGCGGTCTCGGATCCGGCTCGTGCTTCGAAGGCGAGCGCACGCGCGAGCCGCTCGTCCACCTGCGCCGTGAGGCTGAGTGTGAGCCACGCCACGATCGCCACCGAGATGGCCAGGTAGACCGCCGCCACGAAAGCGGTGGCGATGAGCGCGGCGCGCCGAGCGAGCTGCTTGACCTGGGGTGTGGCGGTGCTCGTCACTGCTGCTCGAGGCGGTACCCGGTCCCGCGGACGGCTGCGATCCGGACACCGCTCCCCACGAGCTTGGCTCGCAGCCGGCTCATCTGCACGTCGATGGCATTGGTCCCGATGGGATCGGTCTCGTCCGCCCAGGCGTGCTCCGCGATGGCCGACCGTTCCACGACGGCCGGCTGGCGGCGGAGCAGGACCTCCAGCACGAGGTACTCCGTGGGCGTGAGCGCGACATCCCGTCCAGCCACGGTGACGGCGCGTCTGGCGGGGTCGAGCGAGAGCCGTCCCATCGTCAGCACCGGCGCGTCCACTCCTCGTGGGCGGCGCTGGAGAGCCCGGATACGGGCCAGCAGTTCGCCGAAGGCGAAGGGCTTGACGAGATAGTCGTCCGCGCCCGCATCGAGGCCCTCGATGCGGTCCTCCACCGTGTCGCGGGCCGTCAGCACGAGGATGGCGGTGGATCGCTCGCTCGCGCGAGCCCAGCGCACGACCTCGATGCCCTCGGCGCCGGGCATCCGCCAGTCGAGAACGGCCACGTCATAGTCGTACCAGCGCAACTGGTCGATGGCCTCGTCGCCCCGGCTCACCGCATCGACCTGGTAGCCAGCCTCGACCAGCCCCAGGACGATGACCTCCTGCAGGCCTGCATCGTCCTCCGCGACTAGGACGCGCATCGATCCGTCTCCCTCCCGTCAGACCGACCAGTGACCGGCGGGCCTGGCTCAGGATCCGTCGGTGTCCAGGAGCACGACCCGTGAGGCGCTCGGGAGTGATCCGTCGGGAACGGTACCTCCGCCGCCGGGTGGGCCCGTGAAGGCGAGTTGGATCCGGACATCATCGCCGACCACGAGGTCGGTCGACGAGATCGGCTCGTCCCGGCCGTACGTGGTGGCCTCGTCGGTCGAGACGAGTCTGGACTCTCCGTCGGCGGTCGCCACGATGAGGCTACCGTCGGCGGCGCCCTGGACGGTCCCCTCGATGCCGAACCGCGTCCCCGACGCCGTACCGGGCGGGAGGATCGTGATCGTGGCGGCGACGGCGTCGGTGAGATCGGCGGCGCTCGGTGGCCCCCCTTCCGCCGACGGGTCCGCTGGGGGCCCAGCACCATCGGGTGGCGCGAACCCTCCGACACCGCCGTCTGGCGGATCGCCGGCGGACCCGCCGAACGCGTAGCCGACGCTGATGAGGTCGCCCGGTGCGATCTCGTCGGCGCTAGCGGCATGCTGGCGGACGAAGGTCGTGCCGTCGTCGATGCCCACGGTCTGCTCCTGACCCGAGATGTCGATCGTCAGGCTGTCGGCCCCGACCGCCGTCAGCGTGCCCTGCAGCCCGCCGCGACCACCGAAGCCACCCGGGCCACCGAAGCCGCCCCGCTCGACCGATCCGTCCGGGTCGTCGGCCTGCGTGAGGGCCCCGCCCGCGACCGCCGAGGAGGAGGTCTGCTCGGATGGCTGGCCGAGGCCGACGCCGGCAAGGGTGGAGCGGTCTGTCGTCGCGTCGTTCGGGGCGGCACCGGACCCGAGACCCTGCGACGGGCTGCCGCTGCCCACGCCCGCGTCGGATGCGATCGATCCTGGGTCCGTGCCGTTCCCGCTGGTCGACGAGACATCAGCCGGGCCGGCCCCGCCGGGGAGACCGATGCCGGCAGGGAAGGCGCCCTCGCTATCTGAAGGGAAGCCCAAGCCACCCACCACGCCCGCGCCGGCGGCTGCAAGCGACTCGCTCGTCCCGCCGGTCGGCGACCCACCGACGCTCCAGCGGCCGATGGCGTAGGAGACCCCGCCCACGGCCACCAGGGCCGAGAGGACGAGCGCGACAGAGGGGGCCCGCGATCGTCGCGATGCCGCCGAGGCCGGTGCGACGGCCGGAGCGACCCACACGGTGGTCAATGGCACCGGTGCGGCATTGGATGCGGCGGCCGGACCGTACGGGAACGGGGTAGCCGGTCGGGGCTGAGGAGGCGGCGCGGACATGGAGGTGGGGGCGACCGGAGAGGCGGGCGCATCGCGGCGGAGCAGCGACGGTGCGAGGGCGTGGGCCGGTTGACTCGGCGGCGCGTACGCACGGCCACTGCCGTTCCCACCGCTGGCCGGCACGCCGATCGGACCGGACGGCCAGACGGTTGCCGGGGGAGCGCTCGCAGGGGCGGAGGCTGAAGGCTGTTGCGTCACGTTCGGTTCGGTCATCTGGGGATTCCTTTCATGGACCTCATTCGTAACGGAGCGCGGTGATGGGGTCGAGTCGCGCGGCCTGGCGCGCCGGCCAGACGCCGAAGATGACGCCGATGGCCACGCTGAAGCCGACCGCGATGACGATGGTCGAGACATCGAGCGCAACGTCCCAATCGGCGAACGAGCCGATGAGGAACGTGGCGCCGACACCCAAGGCGGCGCCGACGAGGCCACCGAGCAGGCTGAGCGTCACGGACTCCACCAGGAACTGGCTGAGGATGTCCCGGCTGCGCGCTCCGATGGACTTGCGGATGCCGATCTCACGCGTCCGCTCGCGCACCGACACCAGCATGATGTTCATGATCCCGATGCCGCCCACGATGAGCGAGATCGACGCGATGCCCGCGAGCATGAGCGTGAGCGTGTCGCTCACCGCCGAGGCGGTCTCCAGCAGCTGCGCCTGGTCGAGGATCTCGAAGTCGTCATCCTCGGTCAGTGCCAGCTGGTGCTCACTACGCATCAGCTCGGTGATCGCCGGCTTGGCGTCCTCGATGGCGTCGGCGGAGACGGCGCTGACGGCGATCGTCCGGACGACGTCCGAGCCCGAGAAGTACTTCTGGAGGGTCGTGACCGGGATGAGGACCTGGTCGTCGGGGTCCTGGAACCCGGAGCCACCCTTCTCCTGCAGGATGCCAGTGACCAGGAAGGGCAATCCGCCGATCTTGATCTCCGTGCCGATCGCGTCGGCGCCGAGGCCCAGGTCATCCGCCGTGGACGATCCCAGGACGGCCACCCGGAGCTCGTTCTCGACGGACAGGTCGGTCAATCCGGACCCCTGCCAGAGCTCGTAGTTGCGCACGGCCGGGTAGTCGGCTGTGGTGCCGACGATCGTGGTCGTGGTGTTCGCGTCCCCGGCGACCACGAGCTGCGAGGCGGAGATCTCGGGCGCCACGCCGGCCAGCACACCCAAGGAGTCCAGCGCCTCGGCATCGCTGAGCGTGAGCGACTCGGCCGACCCGGCAGCCCCGAAGGTGCCGGCCGACTGCGACGATCCGGGGTTGATGGTCAACAGGTTCGTGCCGAGGCCGGCGAGGCGGTCGGTGATGTTGGCCGTCGAACCCTGGCCGACAGCCACCAGTGCCACCACTGATGCGACCCCGATGATGACGCCCAGCATCGTGAGCGCGGTCCGCAGCCGGCTCGTTCGGAGGCGCCCGAGTGCCAGGCCGATCATGTCGATGGTCTTCATGCGGACACCAACCCATCTCGGATGTGGATCTGGCGGGAGGCCTGTTCGGCCACTTCCGCCTCGTGCGTGATGAGGACGATGGTCCGCCCCGAGCGGTGGAGCTCGTGGAACAGTGCCATGACCTCCGCCCCGGAATGGGTATCGAGGTTGCCGGTCGGCTCATCGGCCAGGATGAGCGCCGGATCCGTGACCAGGGCGCGAGCGATGGCTACGCGCTGCTGCTGGCCGCCGGACAGCTCCGTCGGCTCGTGATCGATGCGATCCCCGAGGCCGAGGCGCTGCAACACCTCGGTGGCCATCCTCTTGCGCTTGCCTGCGGGGACGCCCTGATACATGAGGGGAGTCATCACGTTGTCGACCGCGGACGTACGCGGCAGCAGGTTGTACGACTGGAACACGAAACCGATGCGCCGACTCCGCAACCTGGCCAGCCCGTCATCGTCGAGGCTCTCGACGTCGGTGCCGTCGAGCAGGTACGTACCCGAGCTCGGCCGGTCGAGACAGCCGATGATGTTCATGAGCGTGGACTTGCCCGATCCCGACGGGCCGAGGACGGCCACGAATTCGCCCTCCTCGACGCGGACGTCCACGCCGGCCAGAGCGCTCACCTGGACGCGGCCGGTGTCGTACACGCGGGTGACGCCCCGGAGCTCGATGACGGGCACACGCCCAGGTCCAGTCGCCGGGCGGGCCGGCGCCTCGACGAACGGGTCAAGGGTCGGGTAGATACGGCGCTCGCGGCGTCGCGGTCGCGATGGTCATCGCTGGTCCATCGATCTGTGGGGCCGGAGGTCGTGACGCCCAGAAGCGCATCTCAGTCGCCTCCGCCGCGGCCGACGAAGCCCCCGGGACCACCGAAGCCACCCGGGCCGATGAAGCCGCCCGGGCCACCGAAGCCAGGCTCGTCACCGTCGCTTGTGGAGGTGCGGTCGGTGGCCGTGCCCACGACGACCTCCTCGCCGGCGGCGACGCCCGACTGGATCTCGGCCAGCGACTCGGTCACCAGCCCGACAGAGACGCTGCGCGGCTCGACCCCGCCGGCAGCGGTGGCCACCTGGACGCTGTAGTTGCCGTCCGACCCCGACAGGGCCGCGGCCGGGACGGCCACCACGTCGGCGGCCTCCGCGATGGTGATCTCGACATCGCTGCTCATCCCCGATCGGACCGACGCGGGCGGGTCGCTGAGCGTCACCGTCACCGGGAACGTCACGACGCTGCTGGTCGAACCGGTGGTCGACGGTGAGATCGACGTGACCGTGCCTTCCACGTCGAGCCCGAGGGCATCGATGGACACGACCGCCGGCTGTCCCACCGCGAGCGAGTCGACGTCGGACTCCACGACGTCGGCGATGATCTCCAGCGTGGCGCTGTCGACCACGACAGCCGCGCTCGCGGGGGCCGCGAGCCCCGGCTCGATGTTGACCTCCGAGACGACGCCGTCGACCGGAGCCGTCAGCTGCGCGAGCGCGAGCTGCCCCTGGAGGTCGGCCATCTGTGACTCGAGGTCGGCGACGGAGGCCTCCGCCTGGCCCACGGCGATCGTCTGCTCCGGATAGCCACCCTTGAGCTCGGCGACGAGCTGATCGCGCAGCCGCACGGCGTCCCGGTACTGCTCCTTCGCCTGGAGGAAACTCATGGTCGCCTGACGCTTCGGGGAGCCGGCCTGCGCGTCCTTGCGCGCGAGACGGGTGTTCTTGAGGTTCAGGCTGGCCGACCATACGGCGGAGCGCGCATCGACGAGATCCGCCTGCGAGCTGGACTCGGCCTCCTGGAGCACGTCCTTCGCTTCCTGGAGGTTGAGACGTTCGAGCTCGAGGCTCGCATCGAGGTCCGCCAGCTGGGAGTCCAGCTCGGACGTGTCGGCCGTGGCCAGTGCCTGTCCGGCGGCCACTCGGTCCCCTACCGAGACGAGCACCTGATCGACCGTCCAGTCGAGATCGCTGGCGGCGCTGCTCGAGGTGTCCGCGGCGAGCGTCGGTTCGCTACCGAAGGCCAGCGAGTAGCTGGTCGCCGGCTGGACCGTACCGGTGGCGGCCGAGCTCCTCGTGACGGTCGTGCGCTGCGCCATCGACGTGAGGTAGCTTGTGGTCGCTGCCTGGGTGTCCCCCAGGCCGACGGTCGACACGAACACCGCACCGAGACCGACCGCCAGCAACGCGCCAGCGGCGATCCACGTGATCCATCGAGACATCATTCTCTCCTGGCCGCTCTCCGTGCGACGCGATCGGAAGCTGTGGCCGCACGACACATGAAGCCCTCATCCGGGGCGAGGTTGGTAGTCAACCTACGGGGCTCGCCTTTCGGTTTGGTTACGGACTTCGGAAGGCGGCCTGGAGACTCAGCTTGCCCTGGCGCGTAGCCGGGCGGCCCTCCACGCTCGGCCCACGCTCGGCGCTCGGCGTATTTCGCGAAACTCGGCCGCGCGCGTGAGCGGCCACGTGGTCCACGGGCGCCGATGTCCTACAGATGTGGGTACCGGTGGTCAGCGCCGGGCCGGGTCACGTTGGCACGTCCCAGGATGGACCTCATGGGAACGCTCATCTACTTCCTCACTGCATCCCTTGACGGCTACATCAACGACGAGCAGGGCCGCATCGACTGGACCGCCCCGGATGACGAGGTCCTCGCCTTCGTCAACGATCGTCTGCGCGGCGTGGGCACCTTCCTCATGGGTCGGCGCATGTACGAGGTCGCTGCTTCCGCACGTCTATCATCTCTGGCCACGCATCGGAGCACGGGATGGCAGCGCCGCTCACCGAATCGGCGATCGCGAAGCTGCGCGACATGATCGCATCAGGGGACGCTGGGCCCGGGTGACCGGCTGCCGCCAGAGGCCGAGCTGGCGACGCTGCTCGGGGCATCCCGGAACACCGCCCGCGAGGCGATCCGCGCACTCGTCACGGCGCGCGTGCTGGATGTCCGTCGGGGTGACGGCACCTTCGTCACCAGCCTGCGGCCGGAGCTGCTCCTCGACGGCATCTCCTTCGCCGCCGAGATGCTGCAGGCCGACTTCTCGCTGGAGCTCATCGCGGTCCGACGCATCCTGGAGGGCGCGGCGGCCGGTCTCGCCGCGCGACGCATGGACGGTCCGATCCGACACGAGCTGCAGGCGTGCCTCGACCAGATGCGAACCGCTGAGTCGCATGAGGTCCTGGTCCAGTTCGACGCACGCTTCCACTCGATCATCGCGGGCGCATCCGGCAACGCCACGCTCGCCTCGATCCTCAGCGGGGTCTCCAGCCAGACGATCCGGGCGCGCGTCTGGCGTGGCGACCTCGATGGCAGCGTGATCGCCCGCACGCTCCAACAGCATGAGGACATCCTCTCCGCGCTCGCCTCGGGCGACGCGGCCCTCGCGGAGGCGGCCGCGGTGCTCCATGTCGCGACGACGGAGGCCTGGATCCGCGAGCTGCTCGCCGACGGCGGAGGACGACCTGCCGTCGGGGTCAGCCCGAGCATCACGAACTGAGGACGACCGTCTCAAGGTCCGCGTGCCATCTGCGGACGTGGTCACGCCCCCGATCGCCCGCCGCTGCCACCAGATGCGGTCCCGGTCCACCGTGTCGACCGGGACGCTCATCACATGTCCACGATCGCCTTGATGACACGCGAGCCGGAGTCCTGCAGCGTCAGGAACGTCTCGGGCAGGGCGTCGAGCGTCGTTCGGTGCGTGATCCACGCCGTCACCGCGGCGCTGCCCGAGTCGATGACCTCGATGGAACGACGGAAGTCCTCGGCAGTCGCGTTCCGGCTGGCCGTGACGGTCAGCTCGCGACGATGGAACTCCGGGTCGTGGAAGGCGAGGTCCCCCTCGAAGAGCCCGACGAGGACCAGCCGTCCGCCGGGCGCGACGAGGCCGAAGGCGGCACGCATCGACGCCGGGTTGCCGGTCGCATCGAACACCAGGGTCGCAAGCTCGCCGCCCATCGCCTGCCTGACGGCGGCCACGGCATCGGTCCCGGGGTCGAGGACGTCGACGCTCGACCAGGCCGACGCGAATGCGCGCCGCTCCTCGCTGACGTCCGCGAGCCAGGGCTGGATGCCGCCGACGACCAGGTGCGCCGTGATCGCCAGACCGATCGGCCCGGCACCGATCACGAGCGCGCGGTCGCCTGGCATGGGCGACCCGCGTGAGACGGCGTGGCCTCCGATCGAGAGCGGCTCGACGAGGGCGAGCTCGTCGAGCGTCAGGGACGACGAGGGATGGAGGGCCGTCCCAGGCACGAGCAGACGCTCCCGCATGCCACCGTCGACGTGGGCACCCAGGACCGCGAGCGTGTCGCAGGCGTTCTCGAAGCCTCGCCGGCAGGCATCGCACGAGCCGCAGCCGATGGCGGGTCGGACCGCCGCACGATCCCCGGGCGCTCACACCCGTGACCCCGACGCCCACCTCCACGACCTCCACGGCGAGCTCGTGGCCCAGGATCCGGGGATATCTCATGAACGGCTGGCTGCCTCGGTAGGCGTGGATGTCCGTGCCGCAGATCCCGACACGCCGGATGCGGACGAGGGCCTCGCCCGGGCCCGGAACGACGGGCTCGTCGACATCGCGGAGCTCGAAGGAGCCGGGCTTCACGAGGACCGCTGCCCTCATGCCGCCAGCCCTTCACGGGCAAGGAGAGCCCCCAGGCGACGCGGCGGGCGGCCGAACCGAGCGATGTAGTCGTGGTAGGTGGGCACCAGGCGCATCGCGAGCTTCTCCGCGTGACCGGCCGCGATGTCGCTCAGCCGATGGTCCTGGAACGGGTTGCGAAACCGCTCCAGCACGATGTGCACGTATCCGCTGCCGTCAACGATCCGCTCCCCCAGGGCTGGCACGACCTCCTCCACCAGCAGGTCCTCGAGCCACGAGGCGATATCCGGGATCGTCCATCGCCTCTCGGACCAGGGCGATCGGCGTGTCCCGGGTCCGTGCCACAAGAGCGGTGTGCGCCCCATTCAGGATCCGGATCTTGCGCAGCGCGAACGGCAGGACGTCCGCGGTCCGCTGGACGGCCGGGTGGTGTGGGAGGCCCTCTGCCGAGGGTGCCTCCACGACCCAGGATGCATACGGTTCCACGACCACGGCGAAGGGATCGCCCTGCGCTGCCTGGTCGCCCGTGGTCGGCACCGTGGTGATCCGGTCCACGAGCGTCACGGCCCACACGTTCGAGTCGACCATCTGGTCGACCAGCGTCCCGTGCACGTGTCGTCGACGGGCATCGGCGTGGACGAGGTCGCGCAGCCGGCGCCCGTTGTCCTCGATGAGCTCGCAGGGAAGGATCGTGACGCCCGGCAGCCCCGCTCGTGCGCGTGCCTCGAGGAGCGTCGACAGGCGGGCAGGAAAGCGCCCGGAGAGGTAGCCAGCCTCGGTGGTGTTCGAGACCACGATGCCGACCTCGGGATCAAGCGCGGCCTCCGCCAGGCTTGCCGGCTCATGGTCCGCGTCGATCGAGCGGTCGATCACGTCGATGACCCGGCTTTCATCCACGACGCGGCCCTGGTCGCGGCCGCGAACCAGGAGGCGGTACCGGCAGCCCTGCGCCGCGCAACCGGCGCGCTGCCCCCGAGCCCGAGGTCTCCACCACGGTCACGCTCCGCCGTGTCGCACCTGCGGCAGGGGCCGTTCGCGAGATTCTCCTCGTGGAGGAACGCGTCGACGAAGCCGCGCAGGAAGCGGCCGGTCCCGAACTGCAGGACACGGTCCCTGCCCTCATGGGCATCGGGCGTCATCGCTGTCTCCTCGGTGTCATGCACGGCAGGATGCGGAGCCCGCCCCGTGAGGGGTGAGGCACGAAGCCACATCGGCCACCGCCTCACCCGACCACGGGATGGAGCGCTCGGACCTCGGTCTCAGGAGCCGCCGAACTCCGACGCGTTCTCGGCGGTCACCATCGCCGTGCCGGTATCCACGAACGGCTCCACCGTCTCGCCCTGCACGACCTTCAGCAGGGTGTCGATGCCCAGCTCGCCGATCTTGGCCGGGTACTGGGCGACGGAGGCATCCTCGCTGCCGGCATACGATGAGCGCGACCTCGTCGGGGAGCGCGTCGAATCCCACCAGGATGATGTCCTCCGGCGCGATCCCCGCGTTGGCGATCGACGTCGCGGCACCCACGGCAGGGGGTCCACACGCGGCGTAGATCGCCGTCACGTCCGGATCACCCGTGAGGATGTCCTCCGTGGCGGTCTGACCCTGATCCTGGGCGCATGCCGTCGGCAGGCGCTTCACGATCTCGCACCTCGCTCGCGAGATCGCCCAGGCCCTGGAGCATGCCGTCCACCCGCGCGTCGAGCGCCGGGACTCCCGGCACGCCCTCGAGGATCGCCAGCTTGTCGCCGGGCTGAAGCTGCCCAGCGAGCCACTCGCCCGCGAGCAGGCCACCCTGGAGGTTGTCCGTCGCGACGACCGACGACTTGCCCGTCCAATCGGGCAGGTCGTTGTCCATCAGCACGATGGGCACACCGGCTGCGACCGCCTTGTCCAGGGCCGGGATGACCGCCGGGCTCGTGGGCGTCACCGCGATGCCCTGGACGCCCTGTGCGACGAGGTCCTCGATCGCCGCGATCTGACCGGCGTCGTCCGTGGCGGACTGCCCCTGCGCGAAGAGCACCTCGGCCTCGGGGTGCGCCTCGTCCCAGGCCTTCGCCGCGTTCTCGAGCGTGAAGAAGAAGTCGACCGGGAACTTGGTGACGAACCCGAGCTTGACGGCGTCGGCCGGGGCATCCGACTCCGACTGGGCGACCACGCTCGCCGGCGCCGTCACCATCGCGAATCCCAGGGCGAGGGGGCCCCACCGTCGTTTCTTGTCCATCGCTGCCTGCTCCTTCCAGAGGCTCACCTGATCGGGTGGCCGCCTCCCCGCACAGCGACGGAAGGCCGACCTTGGTACATCCATCAATGCGTCATGCATCACCTCCCATGATCAGGGCGAGGATCCGTGCCTGGCCGTCACGCGACGGAGTCCACCTCGCCCACGACCCGCCCCCGGCGCATGACCACCGCCCGGTCGGCGACCTCGCTGACGTGGTCCATGGCGTGGGAGATGACGATCACGGCGTGGCCGGCCTCGCGGAGGCGCACGATCAGGTCGAGCACCCGGCGGGACTCCCGCATGCCCAGCGCCGCGGTCGGCTCGTCGAGGATGACCACGCGGGAGCTGAACGCGGCGGCCCTGGCGACCGCGACCGCCTGTCGCTGGCCACCGGACATGAGGCCGACCGACGAACCCTCGTCCGGCAGCTGGACCTGCAGCCGACCCAGCACCTCCCGCGTCGCGTCGGTCATCTCGCGGGTGCGCAGGAAGCGCAGGCCGCGCGGCAGCCAGCCCGGACCGGCCAGCTCACGTCCGGCGTAGAAGTTGGCCGCCGGCCCGAGGTTGTCGAAGAGCGCGAGGTCCTGGTAGACCGTCTCGATGCCGTGGGCGCGGGCGTCGGCGGGCGAGCGCATCTCCACGGACCGGCCGTCGATCTCGATGACGCCGTCGTCCAGCCGATGCACGCCGCTGAGGCACTTGATGAGCGTGGACTTGCCCGCCCCGTTGTCCCCCAGCAGGGCCAGCACCTCGCCGGCTCGCACCTCGATGTCCACGTGGTCCAGCGCGAGCACCGCGCCGAACCGCTTGGTCGCTCCGCGGACGGCGACGACGGGCGGACTCGCCGGCTCCCGGGTGCGGGCCGTCGTGGCGGCGTCGGCCGCCATCAGGGTCGCGTCGCTCACGCCCGAGCCGCCCGCATGACCCGAACCCGCGACTCGAGCACGCCACGCACGACGTCCATCTCGACGGCTGCCGCGATCACGACCCCGATCACCATCAGCTGCACGAAGGCGTCGATGTTGAGCAGGTTCATGCCGTTGCGGATGACCCCGATCATCAGGGCGCCGACGATCGCGTTCGCGACATTGCCCCGGCCGCCGAGGAAGCTGGCGCCGCCGATGACGACGGCGGCGATGGAGTCGAGCTCCGCCAGCTGACCGAAGTTGGGCGAGCCACCGTTGCTGCGTCCGGACGCCAGCACGGCGCCCACACCGGCGAGGAGGCCACTCATCGCGTACACCGACGTGTAGATCCACGGGACCGGCATCGCGGCGCGGCGGGCGGCCTCGGGATTGCCGCCCAGGGCGAAGATCCATCGCCCCCACACCATCCCCTTGGTGAAGATCGCGAGCGCGACCGCCAGCACCACCACGACGACGAAGCTGACCGGGACGAAGCCGATCGTCGCGCTCCCCAGGAACGCGATGAGGTCCGGCATCCCGCCGGGCATCGTGGAGCGTCCGTCGGCAAGCCAGAGCGCCAGCCCGCGCGCGACGCTGAGCGAGGCGAGCGTGACGATGAATGGGTGGGGCATGCGGCCCCAGACGTAGACCACGCCGTTCACGACGCCAACCATCAGGCCGGTGGCGAGCATCACCGCGACGATGGCGAGCCCACCGTCCACGTACCCGAACGCCAGGGCCCCGACCACCGACGAGAGCGCCACCGTGGCCCCGACCGACAGGTCGACCCCGCGGGTCACGATCACGAGCAGCTGGCCCATCGCCAGGACGCTGATGACCGACGTCTGGGCGAGCACATTGCCGATGTTCCTCGTGGTCAGGAAGACCGGCTCCAGGATCGACAGGCAGACGACCAGCAAGCAGCAGCATCAGCACCGGGCCGGCCTCGACGAGGCGCATCACCAGCGTCAGCAGGCCGAGCCGGGAGTCGAAGGCCGCATGACCATCGCGCGGCCCGGGTCGGCGACGGCGACGAGTGGCTCGCTTGTCGCCCCCTCGTGCCGCTGCTCGTCCACGCCCACCTCCGCCTCGGCCGGATCCTGCCTGGTTGTTGGGTGATTCAGCCTGCTGCTGTCCAGGATGAGCGCGCCCTGACGGTGCGAGATCGTGAAGTGTCGCGGTACGATATCCCATCAAACATCGGATGTCCACACTCGCTCGTGCCTTGACAGCGGCGCCCATCGGCGCCAGCCTGCACATGCCGATGAACACCCGCGCGCAAGCCGTCCTGGCACCCATCCACCTCCACCCGAGCGACGACGTCGCGGTGGTGGGGACCGACACGCCGGCCGGCACGCCGCTGACGGTGGATGCCATCAGGGTCGTCACGACCTCGGACGTCCCGTCGGGCCACAAGGTGGCGCTGCGCGCGATCGCCGCGGCTGAGCCGGTGCGCAAGTACGGCGAGGTCATCGGGTACGCCACCGTGGCCATCGCGCCCGGCGACCATGTCCACGTCCACAACCTCGGACTACGGGCCGGTCGAGCAGCCGCCACGAGCTGCCGCAGCCGCGGCCCACGCCGCCGCGTCCCGTCGCCGACCGCACGTTCGAGGGGATCCGCCGCCGCAACGGCAAGGTCGGCACGCGCAACATGATCGGGCTCGTCACGACGGTGAACTGCTCGGCGAGCGTGTCCCGGTTCATCGCCGCCGAGGTCGAGAAGCGCGGGCTGCTGCGGCGACTACCCGACGATCGACGGCATCGTCGCGCTCACCCACACCTCCGGTTGCGCGATGCCGATCGCGGGAGAGGGCTTCGAGCTGCTGCGCCGCACCATCCTCGGCTATGCCAACCACCCGAACTTCGGGGGCGTGCTGCTGCTGTCGCTGGGCTGCGAGACGAACGAGCTCCAGGGCCTGATGGAGGATCCGCGACTGGACATCGCGGTGCCCCATCGGGCGCTCGTCATCCAGGAGCAGGGCGGCACGCGGGAGACGGTCCAGGCCGGCATCGACGCGATCGTGGAGCTGCTGCCCGCAGATCGCCGACGTCCGTCGCGAGCCGGTGCCCGCCAGCGAGCTGATCGTGGGCATGGAATGCGGCGGCTCCGACGCGTACTCCGGGATCATCGGCGAATCCCGTCGTGGGGCGCGCCTCGGACCGGATCGTGTGGCAGGGTGGCACGGCCGCGTTCGCGGAGACGCCCGAGGTCTACGGAGCGGAGCACCTCCTCGCGGCGCGCGCCCGCGACCCGCTCGTCGCGCAGCGGCTGTTCGATCGGATCGCCTGGTGGGAGGAGTACGCGACGCACGACAGAGGCTCGATGGACAGCAACCCCGCTCCGGGCAACAAGGCCGGCGGCATCACCACCATCGTCGAGAAGTCGCTCGGCGCGATCACCAAGGGCGGCACGACGGACCTCGTCGAGGTGGTCGAGTACGCCGAGCCGATGCACGGGCCCGGCCTGGTGTTCATGGACACCCCCGGCTACGACCCGGTATCGGTCACCGGACTCGTCGCCGGCGGCGCCCAGGTCATCTGCTTCACGACGGGTCGTGGCTCGGTGTTCGGCTGCAAGCCCGTGCCATCGATCAAGGTCGCCAGCAACACGCCGATGTACCAGCGGATGCGCGACGACATGGACGTCGATGCCGGCCGCGTCGTCGATGGGTCGGCGACGGTGGACGAGGTTGGCGACGAGCTGTTCGAGCTCATCCTGGAGGTCGCCTCCGGCCGCCAGCCGCAGAGCGAGATGCTGGGCATCGGCCAGGACGAGTTCGCGCCCTGGCTGGTGGGAGCGGT
>CAVOIR010000014.1:0-71616 GCA_963696045.1 uncultured Chloroflexia bacterium
GTGAAACGTGGAGGCGACGACCGGATTCGAACCGGTGATGGAGGTTTTGCAGACCTCTGCCTTAGGCCACTTGGCTACGTCGCCCCGTGCGGTCGGTCCCCCGCCGTCCGCGAGCTGGCTGCCCCTCGAGGATTCGAACCTCGGTTCACGGATCCAAAGTCCGGCGTCCTACCACTAGACGAAGGGGCATCCGAACCCGCCACAGTCTACGAGGTGGGATAGGAGGGAGTGGAGCGGAAGACGGGACTCGAACCCGCGACCCTCACCTTGGCAAGGTGATGCTCTACCAACTGAGCCACTTCCGCCCGATCCTGACGAGCAGCCGACCGACCCCCGTGATGTGGTGCCGAGAGCCAGATTCGAACTGGCGACACCGCGATTTTCAGTCGCGTGCTCTACCAACTGAGCTATCTCGGCCCGCCGGTGCGGTCGAGATATTAGACCACATCGGCGCACTCGCGCACAACGTCGCCCCGGACGAATGGGCCATCGCGCGGTGTCGCTTTCTTCATGGCTGCGACCTTCCGGCGGGAGCCTCGGGCTGGTAGAGTGGGAGACGGCCGAACTCCCCTCACCGGGAGACGGGGGACCCGATCCCACCTGGGGCGAATCGCGGACCGTCCGCGCAGGCCACGCAAGTGGCCGAGCCCGTCAGCTCACCTCGCAGGCCAGAGCCCTGACCTCCTCGAGGTGTGAGTTGACCTGGCGGCCCATGCCACCCATCGTGACGGCCGCGGTCGCGCACGCCCGCCTTCCGGGCACGCCCTCCGTGCCGCGGCCCTCGGACCTGCAGCGGAATGTCGGCCTGGACCTCGTGGCCGCGCTGGGCATCGGCTCCAGCATGGCCGTCGTGGGAGCGCTCCTGCCCGCGGTCGCGCGGCGTGAGGGACTCGACCCGCTCGGCCTGGCCGCCCTTGCCGCGCTGCCCTTCCTGGCCAGCCTCCTGAGCCTTCTCGCGGGTCGTGTAGGTCCCAGATCGCCGGCTCGCATGGCGCTCCTCCGCGCCGCCGGCTCCGCCGGTCTGCTGCTCGTGATCGTGACACCGCAGCCGCTCTTCATCGCCCTTGCCATGTTCGGCTTCTGGGCGGCCCTCTCATTGAGCGGGCCACTCCAGCAGCGCCTCTGGGCCACGCTCTATCCCTCCTCCGCGCGCGGCCGGATCCTCGGCCTCATCGGCTCGGGTCGCTCGGCCGCCGGCATGGCGGCCCTCCTCGCCTTCACGTTCGCGACCGGGACGGGATGGCTCGCCATCGTCGCCGTCGTCGCGGTGGCGGGCATCGCGAGTGCCGCGGCCACGAGCCGACTCAGGGTCCATGGTGACGTCGATGGCGACGGCTACTCGGCGCGCGAGTCGGTGGCCACCGTCCTGCGTCTGCCCATGCTGCGCCGCATCACGATCGCCCAGCTGGTCTTCGGCGGCGGCATGGTGGCCGCCCCGGCCCTCATCGCGATGGTGCAGGTGGACCGCCTGGGACTCGCCATCGAGGCCATCGCCCTGGCGGGTCTCATGGGCTCGCTCACGACGACGCTGACCTTCGGCGTCTGGGGTCGCCTGGCCAGCCGGACCGGTGCGCTGATCACGATGACCATCGGCACGATGCTGGGCACCCTGGCCATGGCCGGCTTCGCCCTCGCCCCCGACCTTGCGAGCATCCTCGTCGCGAGCGCCATCCTTGGGTCCGCGGGTGCCGCCATCGATGTCTCGTGGCCGCTGCTCATCGCAGACCACGCGGGTCGCCACGAGCAGTCCGCGGCGGCAGCCGGCCTGGGAGCCATCATGGGCATCCGCGGCCTGGTGGTGCCCTTCATCATCGTCGCGCCCATCCACGCCGGCCTTCTCGACGAGACCGGCGGCCTGCTCGTGTGCACGCTCGCTGCAGGAGTCCGGCGCGCTCATGTACGTCCGTCTCTCCGGCATCGGTCGCCGGGCGGCCCGCTGGTCGCGTCGCGCGACGATGCCGCTCTGGGCCCGTCCCCGGGCCGGCGCGGTGGCTCAGTCGAGCCCGACCAGCGTCCTCATGCCGGCGTCGTCGAGCTCAGGCTGCCCGGACAGCCGTCGAAGCCGATTGATGCGGTCGACGATGGCGGGGTGGGTGCTGAAGAGGCCTCTGGCGCTCCTGTCGAGCTTCTTGATGGGGTTGACCACGTAGAGGTGCTGGGTCGCCCGGTTGGCGACCTCGAGCGGCTCCTGGTCCGTGGCGAGCTTCGCCAGCGCCCGCTCGAGACCGTAGGGATTGCGCGTCAGCTCCACGCTCGTGGCGTCGGCGAGGTATTCGCGCTGGCGGTTGACGGCCATCTGCACGAGGCTCGCGAACAGCGGAGCGAGGATGGCCACGATCAGGCCGATGACCATGATGATGGCGGCGCCGCCCCCGCCACTGCCGGAACCCCGGCGCGAGCCGCGGCTGAGGCTGCCCCAGAGGGCCATCCGGGCCATCATGTCGGCCAGAAGCGCGATGGAGCCGACCAGCACCCCGACGAGCAGGCTGAAGCGGATATCGTAGTTGGCCACGTGAGCGAGCTCATGGCCGATGACGCCCTGGAGCTCCTCCCGGTCGAGCTTGTCGAGGAGGCCCGTCGTCACGGCCACGCTGGCGTGCTGAGGGTCACGCCCGGTGGCGAAGGCGTTGGGAGCGCTGTCATCGATGAGGTAGACCCGTGGCTCGGGCACGTTGGCCGCGAGGCTCATCTCCCGGACGACGTTCACGAGCTGCGGCAGGTCCTGCTCGCTGACCTCGCGGGCCCCTGACGCAGCGAGGACGAGACCGTCGCCGCCGAAGTAGGCGCCTGCGCTCAGGACCCCCGCCAGGACCATCGCCAGCGGCACGAAGATGAACGCGCCGGCCGGGTCTCCGGTGAAGAAGTAGCCCGCGAAGTACCCGAGCACGCCGAGGATGGCGGCGATGACCAGCACCAGCAGGATCGATCGGAACTTGTTCTGCCGGATCTGCTGGTAGAACGTCTCGCGCTGGACGGTCATGAAGCTGCTGCTCGTCTCATCGCGCCCCTGGCATCAGGGGCACGCCCGCTCAGCCCTGTCGGGGCGGTTGCGGAGGCGGGGGCGGGCCGTAGCCGGGGGCGGAGGAGGAGCGTAGCCGGGGGGGCGGCGCGGCGGAGGCGGCGGCGTAGCCCGGGGTGGAGGTGGGGAGCGTAGCCCGGGGGGGGCGGCGGCGCGTAGCCTGGCGGCGGGGGCGGTGGACCCTGAGGACCAGGGGGCCGGGCGCCGGGGCGGCGCCTGCGGTGGCCGAGGAGGAGCCTCGTCGTCGTCCGCGCCGAAGCCCGAGGTCGACGTCAGGCACCTGCGATGCCTGCGGCTCGGCATCGAAGAAGTCTCGCCGAGTGAAGCCGAACGGGCCCGCGATGAGGACGTTGGGGAAGGTCGCGATGGAGCTGTTGTAATCCAGCACCGAGGCGTTGTAGTGCTGACGGGCGAAGCTGATCTGGTTCTCGGTCGTCGTCAGCTGCTCCTGCAGGTCGAGGACGTTCTGGTTCGACTTCAGATCCGGGTAATTCTCCACGACCGCGAAGAGGGACCGGAGGGTGGAGCTCAGGGCGTTCTCCGCCACGGCCTGAGCCTGCGGGCCCTGGGCGCCGGCGGCCACGGCATTGGCTCGAGCCTGCGTGACATCGGTCAGGACCTGCTGCTCGAAGCCCATGTAGCCCTTCACGGCGTCGACCAGGTTGGGGATGAGGTCCCAGCGCCGCTTCAGCTGGACCTCGATCTGGGCGAAGGCCTCATCGATGCGCAGGCGCCTCTGCACCAGCCCGTTGTAGATGAGGATCGCCCCAGCAAACAGGACGACTGCGATGATCCCGACGATCAGCACGATCTCCATCAGGCCCTCCTGATCACCAGCGTGGCCGCGGGAGACCCGCGATCCTGGGCGGACGTGCGCGGCTGCTCCGTCGACCCTGATCGGGCGTGGGAGCGACCGTCGTCCAGTGCGAAGAGTACCTGCTGCGCCAAGGTGGTGGGCGGTAGAGGACTCGAACCTCTGACATCCTCGGTGTAAGCGAGGCGCTCTGACCAGCTGAGCTAACCGCCCTTCGCGCCCGATGGTACCGCGGGGGGCGTGGCCATCCCGCTGCCGGCGGTTACCGAGAGGGATCCGGAGAAGAGAGTGGTGCCCAGGCCGGGACTTGAACCCGGATGAGTCGCCTCATACGCCCCTCAAACGTACGCGTATACCAATTCCGCCACCTGGGCTTGAGCACTCGTGAGATCGCTGGTCGTGGTACCGCGGGAGGGACTTGAACCCACACGACCGTGAAGGTCACTAGGTCCTGAACCTAGCGCGTCTGCCTATTCCGCCACCGCGGCACGTCAGCGATCACATCGCTCATGGAGCGACACTGAATGGTAGCACGGCGGCCGATCCCTCCTCGGCCCCGATGGTCCTACAGCGAGGCGATGTAGACGATCATGCTGATGCCCACGAACAGGATGCTCAGGATGATCGTGAACTGGTAGAGGCGCGCCTCGACACCGCGACGGCTCCGATACGTCGAGCTGTCCCCTCCCCCGAACGTGGCGCCCAGGCCCGAGCCACGCGATTGCATGAGGATCGAGGCGATGAGCCCGACGGCGGTGATGACGAGCGCGAGGAAGAGGATGAGCTCCACGTGGGATCGACTCCTGATGGTGCGTGCAGCGGGCGAAGGATAGCAGCCTAGCGGACGATGAGCGAGCGGCCCGTCATCCCGGCCGCGGGCGCCACGCCGACCAGGGCCATGAGGGTCGGTGCCACGTCGGCCAGGACCCCGTCTGCGAGCCGGCGTCCCTTGATGGCCGATCCCGCGACGAGGAACGGCACGGGGCTGAGCGAGTGCTTCGTGACCGGGTCGCCGGCTGCGTCCTTCATGACGTCGGCATTGCCATGGTCAGCGGTGATGGCCAGGAGGGCGCCGGGGCCTCCGGCGGCCAACGACACGGCATCGGCAGCCAGGATCGCATCAGCGACCCGGCCGAGGCAGCCATCGAGGAAGGTGCAGGCCTCGACCGTGGCGTCCCAGACACCCGTGTGGCCGACCATGTCCGGGTTGGCGAAGTTGGCCACGATGAAGTCGTAGGCTCCCGATGCGATGGCCGCCACGAGCTCATCGGTCACGCCGGCCGCGCTCATGTGCGGCTGCAGGTCGTAGGTGGCGACCTTGGGACTGGGCACCAGCCTGCGCTCCTCACCCGGCCAGGCTTCCTCGACTCCGCCGTTGAAGAAGTACGTCACGTGCGCGTACTTCTCGGTCTCGGCCACGTGGAATTGCCGCCAGCCGAGCCCCGAGAGGACCTCCGCGAGGCTGGTCACGACCATCGGCGGGTAGGCGACCTCGACCGGAAGCCCGCTCTCGTACTCGGTCAGCGTCACGACAGTCGGGCGGGGTGCCCCTGGACCGCGATCGAAGGCGGTGAACTCCTCGTCCACGAGCGCATGGACGAGCTGGCGCGCGCGGTCGGCGCGGAAATTGAAGTGGATGACGAGGTCGCCGTCCCGGACCCGCCCGTCCACGCCCGCGATGAGCGTCGGCTTGACGAACTCGTCGTTCTCGCCACGGGCATAGGCAGCCGCCAGGGCGCTCGAGGCATCGGCCGCTGCCATGGTCCCGAAGCCGCGGCCATGGACCATGGCCTCGTACCAGGCCTGCGTCCGCTCCCAGCGGTTGTCGCGGTCCATGCCGTAGTAGCGCCCGCCGATCATGCTCATGCGGGCTGCCGGATGCGCATCCCCGAGACGTGCCTCGAAGTCGGGGATGAAACCATCGGCCGAACGGGGCGGCGTGTCTCGACCGTCGAGCAGGCCGTGGACGACCAGCTCGCCCACGCCGAGCTCGTGCGCCAGGCCGGCGATGGCCACAGCGTGCCCATCGGTCGAATGGACACCCCCAGGCCCGATGAGCCCGACGAGATGCAGCCGGGCGCCGTCCGCCGCGGCGCGTCGCAGGGCCGCCAGGAGCACCGGGTTCCGTCGCAACGAGCCGTCGGCGATCTCGGCATCGATGCGCGGCAGGTCCTGGAGGACCGGGCGACCGGCGCCGAGGTTGAGATGGCCGACCTCGCTGTTGCCCATCTGGCCCTCGGGCAGCCCCACCGCCGGTCCGGAAGCGTCGAGTCGGCAGCTCGGCCACGCATCGAGCAGGGCCCGCCAGCGCGGCATGTCGGCGGCGGCGATGGCATCGACCGCGGGGTCCGGTCCGATCCCGAAGCCGTCGATGATGACGAGCACGAGTGGGCACGGCCGATCGGTCCGCGTGGTCAAGGTGGTCCCCCTTCCAAGAGGTCGCCCCAGCCGAGGGTCGGGGCGCATGCGTGAGGATGTGCGCTTAGCTGACCCCGGCCTCGGCCACGCTGCGTGCCTGGGCAGTGATACCAGCGCGGGCCACGATGCCGGCCATCTCATCGACCTTGAGGCTCGCCCCGCCGACCAGTGCCCCGTCGATGGCGGCCTCGTCGAGGAACTCGCCGATGGCGGAGCTCGTCACCGAGCCGCCGTAAAGGACCGGCGTCGCGTCCGCGTGAGCTGAAGTCGTCAAGCCGGCCAGGGTGGAGCGGATGGCATCGGCCATCTCGGCTGCGTCTGCCCCGCTGGCGGTCCGACCGGTGCCGATGGCCCAGACAGGCTCATAGGCGATCACCAGGTCCGCCGGGATGGCGCGCCCGTCGGCGAGGACGACCCCGAGCGCGGCCCCGAGCTGAGCCTGGACGGTCTCGACGGCACGGCCGGCCTCGCGCTCCTCGAGGAGCTCACCGACGCAGAGCATGGGGCGGATGCCGGCCTCGATGAGTCGGACGATCTTGCGGCCGATGAGCTCATCGGTCTCGTGCTGATCGCGGCGGCGCTCGCTGTGACCCACGATGGACCACGTCGCGAGACCCGAGAGCATGCCCGCCGAGATCTCCCCGGTGTAGGCGCCTCTGGGCTCTGCGTGGACGTTCTGGGCGCCCACCTCCACCGAGGTCCCTGCCAGTGCGTCGCGCACGGCCGCGAGCGCGACGTAGGGTGGGCAGATGACGCGGGTGACGCCGGGAACCTCGGTGGCATCGGCGATGGCGCGGGCCAGCGGTCCGGCGTCCGCGGGGGAGGTGTTCATCTTCCAGTTGGCGGTGATGATGACGGGTCGCATGGAGCCCATCATAGGTCGCGAGGAGGGCCCGCGGAGGCCGCTGCCTCGAGGCGCTCGAAGGCTCGCTGGACACGGGCCCGGCTCAACCCCAGCCGCACGGCGAGCTCGCTGAAGCTGGCCTCGGGAGCTGTGCGGCGCTCGCCCGCGACGGCCTGGTCGACGGGCCCCAGCGCGGCGAGGCGGCCGTCTGCCTCGAGCTGCTCGATGATGAGCAGGTGGCGGGCGCTCGAGGCCACCGTCCGTTCCAGGTTGGCGCTCTCGGCGTTGAGGACCCGGTTGAGGTGCCCGTGGAGCTGGCGCATGACGAGGCGCGACTCGACCTCGAGAACGCTGGCCCGCGCGCCGCAGGACCGCAGGAACGCGAGGATCGTCTCGGTCCGCTTCCAGGTCAGCACCGCCCGTCCGCGACGTTCGCGCCGGCCGGCCGGGAAGCCGGCTTCCTCCAGGCGATCGGCCAGCTCGTCGGCCTCGTCCTGGCGGACGACGAGCTCGAGGTGCCCGCCGCGGGCTCCCAGGCTCAGCGACCCCGCGGCCAGGAAGCGGCCCCGCAGCCAGGCCGTCCGACAGTGCGACCGGGCCATCCCCCAATCGAAGCCGCCATGAGCCTCCGTGCCGCGACCCTCGACCTCCGCACCCGGGAGAGGCTCAGCCAGCCGCACCGCGAGGCGCGCTACGACCGGGGAGCGGGCTCGGCCACGGGCCGCTGCGCCCAGGCCGGCTCGCTCGGCCGCGCGGCAACAGGCCCTCGGCGGGTCGATGGCGGCGAGCTCGGCGCGCACGGCCTGGACGAGGTCACGGTCTCGAGCCCCTGCCATGCCTCTTGTCGGTCTAGGCGCTGCGGACGGTCGCCACGGGACGGCCCTCGGGACGCGCGTCGAGCAGGCGGATGAGGGCTTCGGTCAGTCGGCGCGGGTCGTGCCGGTGCGCGTTCGCAGGGTCGACGACCGGAGCGAGGACGACCCGCGGGTGGGAGCCGCCCGCCGGCAGGTCGATGCGGACCGGCTCGGAGGGATAGTCGTCAGGCACACGGGCCGCCGGGTCGTCGTTGGCGAGGACGACGTCCAGCAGCGGGCCGACCTCGTGCGCCGCGAGCGCGGCGATGTGCTCGGACAGGGTGTATCGCTCGGTCTCACCGGGCTGCGTCGCGACGTTGGCCACGTAGACGCGGAGTCCGTGCGTCGCCTCGAGGGCCGAGCGGATGCCCGGCACGAGCAGGCTGGGCAACACGCTCGTGTAGAGCGAGCCGGGACCCATGACGATGAGGTCCGCGGCGCGGATGGCCTCGGCCGCTTCCGGGCTGGCCTCGACACGGGCGGGGCTCAGCCAGACGCGACGGATGCCGCGCGAGCGCATGATCCGCGACTGACCTTCGAGGTGACTGCCATCGGCCAGCTCGGCGTTGAGGCTGAGCGCCACGGGCGCGGCCGGCACGACCTGGCCACGCACGGCCAGGACGCCATTGGCCTGCCGGACTCCCTCGAGGAAGTCGCCCGTGATATCGGCCATGGCGGCGATGAGGAGGTTGCCGAAGGCGTGCCCGGCGAGACCCGGCTCTCGACTCGCTGACCGGGAAGCGGTACTGCATGCAGGCTCGTCATCGAGGGCTCTGCGTCGGCCAGCGCGGCGATGCAGTTACGGATGTCGCCCACGGGCGGCACGCCCAGCTCGGTGCGGAGCTTTCCGGACGAGCCCCCGTCGTCGGCCACGGTCACCACGGCCGTGATGTTGCTGCTGACCTCCTTGAGCCCACGCAGCAGGGTCGACAGGCCCGTACCCCCGCCGATGGCCACGATGCGGGGCCCGCGTGCCAGCGAGCGCTTCTGGTAGACGAGCTCGACCAGCGGCTCGCGGCGCGCCGGGAAGGGCTCCAGGAGCACGCTGAGGAGTCGCCACAGGCCGACGCCGAGGAGGGCCACGCCGACCGCGATCGCCAGCAGGGCGCGCATCGGATCGGGCAGGAAGTTGAGGCTGACGATGCCGAAGAGCTGGCCAGGCAGGCTCTCCGCGGGCACCTCGCGGAACGCGGCGCGAAGGAGCAGGGCGCCGGCCGCGGCCAGGATGGTGAGACCGACGAACATCATCAGCAGCCAGCGCTTGATGCCGATGCCGGGTCGCAGCCAGCGACGCAGTCGCGTCAAGCGAGCCTCGCCCCCTGGGTGCGTCACCGGTGCTTCTCCAGCTCCCGGTGCCAGACCATGACAGGGCCGCGGTGCATCTCCGTCAGCTGTGCGCCGAGGGCCTCGCTGATGGCCACCGAGCGATGGAACCCTCCGGTGCAGCCGACGGCGATGGTCAGACGGGTCTTGCCCTCGGCCAGGTAGGCCGGGATGAGGGTCGTGAGGAGGCCGTCGAGCTGCTCGAGGAAGCGCTGCGTGATGGGCTGACCGAGGACGAACGCCCGGACGGGCTCGGTCAGCCCGGAGTGGGCTCGCAGCTCCGGTCTGTAGAAGGGGTTCTCCATGAAGCGGACGTCGAAGACGAGGATCCGCCTCCAGCGGCACCCCGAACTTGTAGCCGAAGCTGATGACCTGGAGGGACAGCTGCTCTGGTCCGGGAAGGGCCCCCAGCGCCGCCACGATGCGCTCGCGGAGTTGCTTGAAGGAGAGGTCCGAGGTATCGATGGTCGTCTGGGCCGCGTCACGGACATCCGCCAGCATGAGCCGCTCGCGGACGATGGCGGACTGCACCCCGTCGTTCTCGGTATCGAGCGGATGCCGGTGGCGGGTCTCCGAGTAGCGCCGCACGAGGGCCTCGTCGCTGGCTTCGAGGAAGACGACCTGGGGCTCGATGCCACGTCCGTGGAGCGCCCCCATGGCGGCTCCAAGGGCCAGCGGCGCGTCGCCCTGGCGGACGTCGAGCACGATGGCAACGCGGTCGTAGCGCTCAGGGTCGCCGGCCACGAGCTCGGCGAGGTCACGCACGAGCGGGCTCGGGACGTTATCGACGACGGTGTAGCCGAGGTCCTCGAAGATCTTGCTCGTGGCGGTCTTCCCGGCGCCCGAGAGGCCGGTGATGATGACGACGTGCTGGTGCCCGGCGGCGCCGCCGGGAAGGAGCCGGCGTGAGCGCCTTCTCAGGCATCCCGCGCCTTCGCGCCGCGGCGCCCGAGCAGGAAGATGGTGAACTCGTAGAGCACGTACATCGTGCCCGCCAGGACGAGCGGGCTGATGGGGTCGCCACCGGGCGTCACGACGACGGCGAAGACGACCACGCCCAGCAGCACATAGCGGCGCATCGAGCGGAGCTGCTCGACGTTGAGGACCCCCAGCCGGTCGAGGAAGACGAGCACGATGGGGAACTGCATGACCAGCCCGAAGATGAGGAAGATGAAGGTCACGAAGCTGAAGTAGGCCTCCGCGCTGGGCAGCGCCTCGAGGGAGCCCTCGATCTGGAAGCTCAGCAGGAAGCCGACGGCGTAGGGCAGCGTCACCCATGCCACCAGGGTGCCGAGGAGGAAGAAGATGACGCTCATCGGGATCCAGGGCAGCGCCGCCCGGCGTTCCCCGGGCGTGAGCCCGGGTGCCACGAAGGCCCAAGCCTGGTAGAGGATGACCGGGAGCGCCAGGAGGATGCCCATGATGATGGAGATGCGAAGGTAGACGAGGAAGCCACCCGATAGCGTCAGGAAGACGACCTGGCCGCCCGGCAACGGCGTGAGGAGCAGCTCGATGATCGTCGGCGCCAGCCAGAAGCCGAGGGCGGCGAAGACGAGGATCGCCACGATGCTGATGGCGAGGCGCTTGCGCAGCTCCGAGAGATGGTCGACGACCGTCATGGTGCCCGGTTCCGGCTCGGGCTCCGCGTCGGCAGGGAGGGGTGGTCCATCCAGGACCGTCACGCCCCCGGGCTCCAGGACGTCACTCATGGGCGGACCAGGCTCGCGATCGGCCCGTGACGACGGTCAGGCGCGCGGGGCAGCGTCTTCTGTCGCGTCCGCCGTGAGGCCAGGGACGGCGGCGGCGCTGGTGCTGCTGGCTGGGACCGCGGGGTCCGGTTCGACTGGCGGCGCCGGCTTGGCGGGCTCCGCCTTGACGCTGGTGGCGTCACCGATGTCCGAGGAGGCCTTGCGGAACTCCCGGATGGTGCGACCCACCGCGTTGCCCATCTCCGGGAGCCGGCGGGGGCCGACGATCAGGAGCGCGATGGCGAGGATGATGATGAGCTCAAGGGGCCCGATGTTCGGGAGTCCCATGCGTTCCTCCGACGACGTGGCTCGATCGAGCCCATCGTAGCACCGGAGCCTGCCCCTCAGGCGGCGGTCCCTCAGGCGACCGGGCGGTCAGGAGCCGGGCGGTGGCGGGACGCCCTCTGAGAGCCCGCTGGGGGTCGGGGTGGACGCTGCCGCGACCCCGGCGCTGGGCGCGGGCGAACTTCCGTCCGGGGTCTCGGGCTCGAGGTTGGTGCGCAGCTCCTTGGGGATGAACCACTCGGGCGGCGATTCGCCGTCGATGCTGCCGTCGTCAGTCACGGCGCGGTCCTCGAGCAGCGTGATCTTGCCGTCCGCGGCGATGTCCAGGCTCATGAGGCGGATGTCGATGTCGACCCCGTCGCGGTGGAGGTAGGCGATCTGGTCGCCGTTGGGCGAGACGACCGGGGCGAAGCTATCGCCATCGTTGGTGAGCGCGACCCGCACATCCCCGCGGCGGGGATCGATGATGACGATGTCACGACCCGTCCCCCGCGTGGCCTCGACCGCCAGCCAGCTGCCATCGGGCGACCACGAGGGATGGGCGTAGCCCAGTCGCAGGAGCTTCGTCGAGGCATTCGAGCAGTCCCGATCGCGGCAGCTGACGATGCCCACCCGCGGCACCCCGTTCGTGCCCTGGGCATGGTTGAAGGTGAAGGCGATGCGCTTCCCGTCGGGGCTGAAGTCGGGGTCGTTGTGGCCGAGCTCGTCTTCGCTCCGGGCGGCCACCCGGCTCATCCGCCCGCTGCGGTTGATGGTGTGGAGCTCGACCGGGCCGCTGCCGTCCGGGCCGTCGCTGACGACGGCCACGGTGCCGCCCTCGGCCACGTCGGGCTGGAGCACGTGGCTGAACCAGGTCCCGCTGGCATCCTTGATGAGCGAGTCGTAGACGCGTTCGCGGTCAGAGCCGTCGGCCTTCATGCGCCAGAGGTCAGTCGTGTACAGCGTGTAGAGGCCGCCGGGGCGGGAATCCGGGGTCGGCCGCTTGGTCGTGCGGATGAAGTAGATGCTCCGGCCGTCCGGCGACCAGGTGGGGGCGCTGTCCGACTTCGTCGAGTCGGCATCCGTCAGGCGGCGCAGCTCCTGACCCGAGACGGTCCAGATGTCACCGGCACGGCTGAAGACGAGAGTGCCGGTCACGTCGGCGCGCAGGTCGGGCGGTGGCTCGACGATCTGCGGCAGGTCGGTGGGGTCGGCCACGATGGGCTCCGTCGACGGGACGGGGCTGCCGTCCGGGCCGATCGAGGCGACGGCCACGAGCTCCTCGACCGGGGTGGCGCTCGGATCGGCCCCGCTGCCTGCCAGGTCCACGCCCAGCAGGCTCACGCCCCAGACGCTCGCGCCACCGACGAGGACAAGGCCGAGGAGGGCCAGCACCGGTGCGATGATGGGCGAGCTGCGAGGCGGCCTGCGGCGCGGCGGCAGGGGCTGGCGGCCGGTGGGGTGCACGGGCTCGTAGAGCAGGCCGGGCGCCTGTCCGGGCACGCCTGGGTATCGGACGCCCTTGTCGTAGGACCACGGCTGCGGGCTGCCGCCGGGTCGCGGCGGTCCGCCCGGTGGAGGGCTGGGCGGCAGTCTTGTCACCGTCCCACGGCTCCCACCGGGAGCGCCGATGCGGTCGACGCCGCATCCCGGAGCGCCAGGAGGGTGCCGGCAGGCGCCACGTCGCGCACCTCGAGCTGGAGCGTCTCGAGGCCCGCGAAGGAGCGGCTGGCGAGCCGCGCCACGAGGTCGACCTCGAGTCCCTCCGTGAGCTGCTCGGCGAGATCCGCGCGGCCGAAGCTGATGCCGTCGATGACGTCCCGTCCTTTGCGCAGCGTGAGCTGGGTGTGTCCGCCGTTCGCGAGGCGGGCCCGGATCACGGTCAGGCCCGCGACACCCACGAGCGGAGGCGCCTCCCTGGCGGCCTCCAGCGGTGCCAGCTCGCGCAAGAGTACGTGGTCGGTGCGACTCGCGCTCTGGATGAGGTCGATGACGAGGCTGGGCCGCCCGTCCGTGGGGGGACGCTCGAGAGCGAAGCCGATGAGCCGCCCCCGCAGCTCCGCAAGCCGCTCGGGATCGACGTGGCAGCCGGCCGCGGCAGGGTGGCCGCCATGCCGTGACAGGAGGTCGTCACAGGCCGCGAAGGCGGCCGCCAGGTCGACGCCGCCCGAGCTGCGTGCGGAGCCGCGCCACGGCGTCACGGCGCTCGAGATGACCAGCGCCGGCCGTCCGGTCTCCTCAGCCAGGCGTCCGGCAACCAGCCCGATGACCCCGATCGGCCACTCCCCGACGATGACGATGAAGGCGTCGTCCGGACGCTCCGCCAGCACTGCCCGCGCCTCGGCCAGGGCGGTGGCGGTCAGGTCGCGGCGCTGCCGATTGGCGGCCTCGAGCTCGGCGGCAAGCCGCTCCGCGGTCGGCGCATCAGATGCCAGGAGGAGGGCCGCCGCCACGCTCGGATCGCCCACCCGGCCCATGGCGTTGATACGCGGCGCCAGCCCGAAGCCGATGTCGTCGATCGACAGACCGACCCGCTCGATGCCTGCCGAGTGGAGGAGCGCCGCGAGCCCGGGGCGGGGGTCCTCCTCGAGCTGGCGCAGGCCGAGCCGGACGATGGCCCGGGTCTCGCCGGTCAGGGGCACCACGTCCGCCACCGAGCCGATGGCCGCGAGGTCCGCCAGTCGCAGCGCGGCCTTTCGGGTCGACGCGTCTCCGCCCATGAGCAGTTGCGCGACCTTGAATGCGACCCCGGACCCGGAGAGGCCACGGTCCGGGTAGTGGCTGTCGCGACGTTGCGGGTTCACGAGGGCGGCCGCGGCCGGCAGCGTGGGGCCCAGGACGTGGTGGTCGGTGATGATGACGTCGATGCCGGCCGCCCGGGCAGCCTCGACCTCGGCGACGCTCGTGGAGCCGGTATCCGCCGTGATGATGAGCCGGTGACCCGCGGCCTGCGCATGCGCGACGGCTGCCATCGAGAGCCCATGGCCCTCGGACGTCCTGTCGGGCACGTACGGCTCGGCCGGGATGCCGGCCCAGCGCAGGGCCTCGGTCAGGATGGCCAGCCCGGTCAGCCCATCGGCGTCGAAGTCGCCGAGCACGAGGACCGACGTGCCCGCCGCCTGGGCTCGCGCCATGACCTCCTGCACGCGAGTGGCGTCCGGCAGCAGTCCGGGGTCATGCAGGCCAGCCTCCGGCGCGTCGAAGAGCGAGCGGAGTCGCGCGGCGTCCACCGGTCCCCGCCGCGAGAGGACGCGCAGGGCCCGAGCCGAGAGGCCGCGCCGGCGGGCATCCTCGATCGTGGCCGGGTCGACCGCATGGGCAGGCGGCAGGACCCAGTGGTGGGACGGCGCCAGCTCGGACATGCGCTACCAGTCTGGGCGCGACGGCTTCACGCCGACTTACGCGGGACTGGCCTTGGCTGCCTGTTGGAGCCGAGCCTTGCGCCGCTCGTCGAAGAGGTGCCAGTCGAGGAACAGCGGCACGGCCACGAAGACGGAGGAATAGGTGCCTGCCGTCACTCCGATGAGCAGGGCCAGCGTGAACGGCCGGATGGCCTCTCCGCCGAAGACGAAGAGCGCCATGAGCGTGAGGATGAGCGTCAACGAGGTCGTGATGCTCCGGCCCAGCGTCTGGACGATGCTGTGGTTGATGACGCGGTCGAGCGGGTTGCCCACGTATCGGGCGCGATTCTCCCGGACGCGGTCGTAGACGACGATCGTGTCGTGGACCGAGAAGCCGATGACGGTCAGCATGGCCGTCACGAACAGGGCGTCGATCTGCAGGCCGATGAGGGTCCCCAGCAGCGCGAATGCGCCGAGGACGACGACGACGTCGTGAAGGAGCGCGATCACCGCCGTGACGCCCATGCGCACGTCCCGGAAGCGGTAGCTGATCCAGGCCATGATCGCCAGCGACGCGAAGATCACGAGCAGGAACGTCTGCTCGACGAGCTCGGCGCTGACGACCGCCCCGACCGAGTCCTGCTGTCTGACCTCGTCGATCCGGCCGAACCGCTCCTGGAGGTCCGTCGCCAGCGCCCCGAACTCGCCTTCGGTGGGGACGCCGGACACGGGGCCATCATCGGCACCCGTCCCGCCAGCAGCCGGCGAGGCATCGGGGGCGGCTGTGGCGTCAGGGGCGGCTGAGGCGCCAGGACTGGCGGCACCAGGACCCTCGGTGGCATCGGGGGCGGCTGTGGCGTCAGGGGCGGCTGAGGCGGCTGCGGCTGCCGCCGACCCTTCGGTCACCTGGCTGTCCACGAGAGCCAGGGCCTCCGTTCGGATGAGCACGTACTCGCGCTCCTCCGATCCGGTGATGGCCACATCACCTGTCAGGCCGTGCTCTTCCAGCACGCTTCGGACCGCCGCCGGATCTGGCGTGTCCCCATCGAAGTGGACCTCCCACACCGTGCCGCCCGTGTAGGCGATGGAGAACTGCAGGCCCAGACCCGCTCCCGGGATGAACGTGGCGAGCAGGAACAGCAGGCCGAGGATGGTCAGCGTGCCGCTGAAGATGTAGCCGTAGCGGCGCCTGCCGACGAATTCAAGCACGCGCCGGCACCTCGCGCTTCCGTCCGCGCGCGTCCGCCGAGAGCTCGGCGTCGGCGATGCCGAAGAGGTGGGCCTGGCGTGCGCGTGGCTGCTGGACGACCCATCGGAGGAGCATGCGGCTCAGCGTGATGGCCGTGAACATCGAGGTGAGCACGCCGATGATGAGGACGAGCGCGAAGCCCTTCACGACCGACGTCCCGAAGTAATACAGGATGAGGGCCGTGATCAGGGTCGAGACATTGGAATCCAGGATCGAGTTCCAGGCTCGGGCGAAGCCGGCCTCGATGGCGGCCGTCAGGTTCTTGCCCGCCCGCAGCTCCTCCTTGGTGCGCTCGAAGATGAGGATGTTGGCGTCGACGGCCATGCCCACCGAGAGGATGAACGCGGCGATGCCGGCAAGCGTCAGGGTCACGCCCAGGAGGCGGAAGAGCGCGTACACGAACACCGTGTAGAAGACGAGCGCGATGCAGGCCACCATGCCGGGCACGCGGTAGTACAGGAGCATGAAGGCGAAGACGAGCGCGATGCCGACGACGCCCGCCAGGATGGTCTGCTTCAGGAAGTCAAGGCCCAGCGTCGCCGAGATGCTGCTGAAGCCGACCTCCCGGATCTCCAGGGGCAGCGAGCCGAACTTGAGCACGGTGACGAGATTGGTGGCCTCAGCCGGCGTGAAGTCGCCGCTGATCTGGGCTTGACCGCCGAAACGCGTGGCGTTGATGGTGGGGGCAGACTGGACGATGCCGTCGAGGACGATGGCGAACTGCTCGCCATAGTGCTCCGCGGCGTGCTCGTCGAAGAGCCGCGCGCCCGTCTCCTTGAGCTCCATGTCGACGACGATCTCGCGCGTCGTGGGGTCCTGGCCGATGCGGCTGTTGGCGATCTCCACGCCGGTGAACAAGGGCTCGGTGTCCGCCATGCCCTCGGGGAGCGGCGCGCCCTGGACGACCTGGCCGAAGAACTCCTGGGGCACGGGCACGAACGCGAGCACGCCCGTGGTGCCGATGAGGCCCCGGATGTCGCCCTCGTCCTCGACGCCGGGCATCTCGACCGAGATGCGGTCCTGACCCTGGGTGACGACGATGGGCTCGGCCACGCCGGAGGCGTTGACGCGGTTCTCGATGATGGTGCGCGTTTGCTCCAGGATGTCGGGCGTCACCGGTTGCTGGTCGGTGGCCACCACCTGGTACTCACCGCGGAGCCCACCGATGAGGTCGAGCCCGAGGCGCGTCTGGAGCGTGTCGCCCGGCTCTCCCGCGGGACGCGGCAAGGGGAAGATGGCCGCCACGAGGGCGAGCGCGAATACGGCCAGGACGACGATGGGAAGGGCCCGTTGCATCGACAGGGGACGTTACCAGAGAGCGGCCTCCCCTGCCGTTCGCCCCACCGTCTCCGGCCGGGGCCCGCCTCACCGCCGCGACGCTATCCGTCCAGGTGCGCCCGGATCCGCTCGGCGAGGCCTCGGCCGATGCCCGGGACGGCGGCGATCTCGGACACGCTGGCGCCCTTCAACGCCCGGCTCGAGCCGAAGACCCGCAGCAGCGCACGGCGGCGCGCAGGCCCGACGCCGGCCAGGTCATCGAGGGCCGAACGCGTCGCGGCCCGGGCGCGCACCTGGCGGTGGTACGTGATGGCGAAGCGGTGCGCCTCGTCACGCAGTCGCTGCAGCAGGTACAGGGCCGCCGAGGCGGCAGGTAGCACGATGGGCTCGCGCCGCCCGGGCAGGAACAGCTCTTCGCGTTCCTTGGCCAGGCCGGCCAGCGGCAGATCGTGCAGGCCGAGATCGTCGAGCACCTCGCGAGCGGCACTCACCTGCCCGCGGCCGCCGTCGATGATGACGAGGTCGGGCAGCCGCCAGCGGAGCTGCTCGGCCGCCCCCTCGTCGGCGTCGAGCGCGCGCCGGAAGCGTCGTCGCAGCACCTCCTGGTGGCTCGCGAAGTCGTCCTGGCCGGCGACCTCGCGGATGCGGAAGCGCCGATACTCCCCGGTCCGCGGCATGCCGTCCTCGAAGACCACCATGCTGCCCACGGTCGAGGTGCCCTGGATGGTGCTGATGTCGTAGCACTCGATGCGCCCCGGCGGGCCTGGCAGCGCCAGGGCATCGGCCAGCTCCATGAGGGCTCCCGCCGTCTTGCCCTCATCGGCCAGCCAGCGGACCTGCTCTCGCTCGAGTGTCTCGGCAGCGTTCCGAGCGGCGAGCGCCATGAGCTTGCGGCCCTCGCCGCGCTGGGGCACGAGCAGGGTGACCCTCCGGCCGGCACGGCTTGACAGGAACTCCTCGAGCTCGGCTGACTCGGCGAGGCGCATGGGCACCAGGATCCGCGGCGGGATCGACCCGGCCCGCGCGTAGTACTGCTTCACGAACGAGGTCAGGGCCTCCTCGTCCGAGGCGCCGGCGAGGTTCTCGAGGACGAAGATGTCGCGGCTCAGCGTCTTGCCGTCGCGGATGGCGAAGAGCTGGACAGCGCCCTCCTTTCCCGAGCGAGCGAACCCGAGCACGTCGAGGACGCGCTTGGCGAAGCCGGCCATCTTCTGGCTCTCCATCGTCCGCTCGATGGCGCGCACCTTGTCCCGCAGCGCCGCGGCCCGCTCGAACTGGAGCGCCTCGGAGGCCGCCTCCATCTCGCGGCGCAGCGCCCGGCTGACCTGCTCCTGGTGACCCTCGAGGAAGAGCATGACCTGTTCGATGTCGGCCGCGTAGCTGGCCCGGTCGATGGCCTCGATGCAGGGGCCCTGGCATCGCTTGATGTGATACAGCAGGCAGGGTCGCTCGAGGGCGCGTTGGCCCTCCCTGATCTCGATGGTGCAGGTTCGGAACGGGAAGATGCGCCGGATGAGGTTCATCGACTCGTCGACGCTGCTGGCCGACGCATACGGACCGAAGTAGCGGCTCCCGTCGTTGGGCAGCTTGCGCGTGCGCTCGATGCGCGGGAAGTCGTCGGCCAGCGTGACCTTGATGAAGGGGTACGACTTGTCGTCCTTGAGACGGACGTTGAAGCGCGGTTGGTAGCGCTTGACGAGGTTGGCCTCGAGGAGCAGGGCCTCGCTGACGGTGTCGGTCAGCGTGGTCTCGACGTCGACGACCAAATCGATGGCCAATTCGATGCGCAGCGGGGCTGCCGACCGACCGGCCTGCCAGTACTGTCGGACGCGGCTGCGGAGGCTCTGCGCCTTGCCCACGTAGAGGACCCGGCCGTGAGCGTCCTTCAGGAGGTAGACGCCCGGCTTGTCGGGCAGGTGCTTCAGGGTCGCTGCGAGGCGCGCATCCACGAGCGGATGCTATCGCGGGTCCCTGGTCACGGCCGGGCGAGGCCCGGACGATGCCTCAGTGCGACGCGTCGAGCGTGGCGGCGCTCCAGATGGGCTCGTCGCCGGCGTTGCTCCAGATGGGATCGTCGCCGGCACCCATGCCCGGCTGCCGCAGCGCGCCGTGGGTCTGGTACCACGCATACGCCAGGGCACCGCCGACGGCCGCGATGAGGAACGCGATGATGAGCATGACGATGATGTCGGAGGCCGAGTTGCCCTGCGGTGTCGTGGTCTCGGGCGCGACGTCGGCAGGCGGGGCGCCGGGCTCCACGACGATCGGTGCCGACTCGGCCTCGAAGGCCGGAACGTCCATCGTCCCGTCAGCCGCGCTGGCGACGCCTCCGATCAGGCACAGCCCCATGCACACCACCAACGCCGATGCCAGCTTGGCACTTCCTCTCTCGCGCATGGCCCGAGCGTAGTCTGCGGCCTCACGGCTGTCATCGACCGTCGATACCGTCCCCGGGCGGCCTGATGGTCACCGCGACCGGGAACGAATGGCTATCCCCCATGGACCCGAGAGGGGCCTCAGCGGACGCCTCGAGCAGCATGCGGGGCGACAGGCACGGGGAAGCACCCGTTCTGCGTGCCGGTGGTCAAGCGATCCGCCCGCGAGCGTCCAACGGCGCACGCAGGGCGTAAGGGCGGCGAAGTCACGGCGAAGGGTCAGCCGGCCGCGCATGCTGGTGGCGTGCACTGCCAGCGTCCAGCGCGACCGCCTCTTCCCGTAGCCCGTCCAGGAGCGGCTCGCCCGTCTCGCCCCGGACCAGCGCGCCGCGGCCACCGCGGACCCCGGACCCGTGCTCTGTGTCGCGCCGGCCGGATCGGGCAAGACGACCACGGTGGTGGCGCGCATCGCCTGGCGTGTGGCGCTCGGCGTCGACCCGACCACGGTCTGCGCGCTGACCTTCAATCGTCGGGCGGCCGAGGAGCTCCAGGAGCGGGCGGATGCTGCGCTCGCGGAGCTCGGCTGGGGATCCGGCAGCGTCCGCGTGAGCACGTTCCATGCCCTCGGCCGGGCCATCCTCGCCGAGTCCGGCGTAGACGTCGGAGCCATCGCCGATCGGCAGGAGGTTCTCGCCGCTCTGGCTGGGGGCCCGTTGCCGCAGGCGGCCCGGCGCTGGCTCGACGATGCCTTCACCCGGCTCAAGCTCGACCCTGAGCGCGGCCCGCCCGAGACCGACGTCGCCACCCACGAGGCCTTCGCGGAGTACCAGACCTACCTGCTTGAGCATGGTCTCATCGACCTCGACGACCTCGTGGCGCGGGCGCCGTCCACGCTCGATGCGGACCCGGCGCTCCTGGCGCGCTGGCGAGCGCGGACGAAGGTCCTCTTCGTGGATGAGGCGCAGGACCTCGACCGGACGCAGCTGGACCTTGCCGTCCTGCTCGCCGGCGATGAGCGGGACATCTTCCTCGTCGGCGACGATGACCAGACCATCTACGCCTGGCGCCTCGCGGACGTCCGGCGCGTCCTCGACCTGGCGAGTCGCCTGCCCGGCCTGCGTCGCGTGGACCTCGAGACGAACCACCGCTGCGCGCCCGAGATCGTGGCTCGAGCGGCGCGGCTCGTGGCCCACAACCGGGAGCGCTTCGCGAAGCGCATCCGTGCCTCGCCCAGGGCCTCGGGATCCGTCGTCCTGATCCCCGACAGCGGCGATGAGGTCGCCCGCGCCCGCTGGCTGCTCACGACATGGGCCGCGGACGTGCGGGTCGACGCGTCCTGGGGACGGCGCGGCGATCCTGGCACGGACCAATCAGGAGCTCGTGCCCTACGCGGCGGCGGCCCTCGAGCTCGGGATCCCCTGCCGCGTCGAGGAGGACGGGCTGCTCCTCGACGACAACGAGCTCGCCGGCATCGTGGACATCGCTCTCGGCCTCGCAGCCCCGCCCCTCCTCGCCCTCCAGCAGGCTGTCGCCACGGCGGGTCTGGATATGGAGCGCGCCACCGCACTGCTGGCCTGGGCCGTCGCCTACCCCGACCTCGCCGCGTTCAGGGCTGCCCTCGAGGCGCGAACCGCGCTCCGCGACCGCCTCCTCACCGAGGACGAGGCGCTCACACTTGCCACGATCCACGGCACGAAGGGACTCGAGTGGGACCACGTCGCCTGCGTCGGCCACGACGACGGGGCCTTCCCGTCCGGCCGTGCCATCCGCGAGTCCGCCGAGCCCGAGCGCGTCCTGGAGGAGGAGCGACGTCTCGCCTACGTCGCCTGGACGCGGGCGAGGCGGACGCTGACCATCGTCTATGACCCGGGCGCGCCGTCGACCTTCCTGCGCGAGGCCTTCGATGCCGCGGAGCTTGCCTGAGCGCGCGGCCCGGCCGAGAGGATCGTCGCGGTCAGCGCAGCTTGCGCAGGTCGACCGAGTAGTCGACCGAGGCGCGCAGCTGCGCGAGCGAGGCTGCCCAGATCTCGATGGCCCGAGCGTACTCATCGAGGATGGCCTCGACGTCCGTGTCATACGGCCCATCCGTGAGCGTCACGATCGATCCCCAGCCCTTGGGGCGGATGGTGATGGCAACCTCCGTGGCCAGGTCGACCTCAGCAGCGTGGACCCAGCGCAGCTTGAAGCGAGAGTTCGGCTCAGCCTCGAGGACGTCGACCTCGATCTGGTGGCGCGGGAAGACGAGCACGCTGCGGGCACCCGGCAGCAGTGACCCGCGCACCTGGTATGAGAGCCAGCCCGACATCGTGTCGGGGTCCGACCACATCCGATAGACGCGCTCGGGCGGGGCGTCCACGATGCGCTCGAGCTCGATCATCCGCGCGCTCACAGCCCGAGCTCCGCCCGCACCGACCGAAGGCCGGCCACGACGTTCTCGACGTGGGCATCGAACGGGACCCCGAGCTCGTCCGCGCCCTTCGTGAGCTGGTCGCGCGGGACCTGCCGGGCGAAGCCCTTGTCCTTCATCTTCTTGCGCACGGCCGCCGCGTCGACCTCATCCAGGCTGCGGTTGGGACGGACCAGCGCGACGGCGATGCAGAACCCGCTCATCTCGTCGCAGGCGTAGACGGTGCGCGCCAGGTCGGTCGTGCGAGGGACGCCGGTGTGGTCGCCATGGCCGAGGACCGCGTCCACGACATCCTCCGGGTAGCCCAGGCGACGCAGCTCGTCGGCCCCCTGGACCGGGTGGGTCTCCGGGTACCGCTCGTAGTCGAAGTCGTGGAGCAGCCCGGCCATCCGCCAGCGGTCCAGGTCAGCGCCCGAGACCCCGAAGTGGTGCTCGCCGTACCAGGTCACGGCGGCCTCTACGGCCAGGCCGTGGCGGCGCAGGTTCTCGCTCGCCGTCCACTCGCAGAGCAGCTCCCAGGCGGACTGCCGATCCGGTGCACCATCCATGGGGCTCATCTTGCCGCAGCCGCGGGGCGGGCGTCACGGCGGCCAGCACGGCCCTTCGAGACTCGTCCCTCGACGGGCAGCGCGGCCACCGCGGCCGGTCCCCGGCCACCACGTCCGGCCCGGAAGTCAAGCCCCGACAACGGCACGACCGGCTCGCCCCGCAGGACTCGCGCCAGGTACTCGCCGGTGGCCGAACCGGGCACCCGCGCGACCGCCTCGGGCGTGCCCTCGGCCACGATCCGTCCTCCGCGAGCCCCGCCGTCCGGCCCGAGGTCGATGATCCAGTCAGCCGTCTTGATGACGTCGAGGTTGTGCTCGATGACGATGACCGTGTTCCCGGTCTCGACCAGCCGGTGGAGCACCTGGAGGAGCTTCTCGACGTCGGCGAAGTGCAGCCCGGTCGTGGGCTCATCGAGGATGTACATCGTCCGTCCCGTGGCCCTCCGGGAGAGCTCCGTGGCCAGCTTGACCCGCTGTGCCTCGCCTCCGGAGAGCGTCGTGGCCGGCTGGCCGAGGCGGATGTACCCGAGGCCGACGTCCACGAGCGTCTCGAGCTTGCTGCGCACCTTGGGCACGGGGCGGAAGACCTCGAGCGCCTCCTCGGCGGTCATCTGCAGGACCTCGGCGATGGAGTGACCCCGGTAGTGGATCTCGAGGGCCTCGCGGTTGTAGCGCTTGCCGCCGCAGACCTCGCAGGGCACGTAGACGTCCGGCAGGAACTGCATCTCGATCTTCAGGATCCCGTCGCCCTTGCAGTTCTCGCAGCGGCCGCCCTTGACGTTGAAGCTGAAGCGCCCCGGACCGTAGCCGCGCACGCGGGCCTCCGGCACTCCCGCGAAGAGCTCGCGGATGGGTCCGAACAGGCCCGTGTAGGTGGCGGGGTTCGAGCGCGGGGTCCGGCCGATGGGGCTCTGGTCGATGTCCACGATCTTGTCGATGGCCTCGCTGCCCTCCAGGGCGTCGTGGGCACCCGGCTCGACGCGCGTACCGCTCACGGTCCGCGCCAGCGCCCGGTAGAGGACGTCCGTGACGAGGGTCGACTTGCCCGAGCCCGAGACACCCGGTGACGGCCGTGAAGGCGCCCAGCGGGAAGCGCACGTCGATGCCCTTGAGGTTGTGCTCGCGGGCGCCGCGGACGAGGAGCGCCTTGCCGCTTCCCGGGCGGCGCTCCGTGGGCACCGGGACCTGGCGCTCGCCGCGCAGGTAGGCCCCGGTGATGGACCGCGGCTCGTCGAGGACGGCCTGGAGCGGCCCGCTGGCGATGACCTCGCCGCCGTGCTCGCCGGCCGCAGGCCCGATGTCGACGACCCAGTCGGCCACCCGGATGGTCTCCTCGTCGTGCTCGACGACGATGAGCGTGTTGCCGATGTCACGGAGCCGCAGCAGCGTGGCGATGAGCTTGGCGTTGTCCTTCTGGTGGAGGCCGATGGTGGGCTCGTCGAGGATGTAGAGCACGCCCACGAGGCTGGAGCCGATCTGGGTCGCGAGGCGGATGCGCTGGGCCTCCCCGCCCGAGAGCGTGGCGCTGGTGCGGTCGATGGTGAGGTAGTCGAGCCCGACGTCAGCGAGGAACCCGAGCCGCTCGCTGATCTCCTTGTCGATCATCCGGGCGATGGCCTGCTCGCGCTCGTTGAGCGCGTCGGGGAGCGCGGCGACCCAGTCGAGCGCGTCGCTCACGGCCATGGCCGCGATCTCCGAGATGTCCCGCCCGGCCACGGTCACGCCGAGGGCCTCCGGCTTGAGGCGCCGGCCGCGACACGTGGGGCAGGGCCGCTCGACCATGTACTTCTCGAGCTCGGTGCGGATGTACTCGGAGTCGGTCTCGCGATAGCGGCGCTCGAGGTTCGTGACCACGCCCTCGAAGGTGGCCAGGTAGGAGTTCTCCCCGCGCTCGTGCCGGTAGCGCACTTCGACCCGCTCGCCGCGCTTCGAGAAGAGGAGGTACTGGAGCGCTTCCGGTGGCAGCGCCTGCACGGGCGCCTGGTAGTCCCAGCCGTGGGCATCCATGATCGCCTTGGTCGTCTTCAACCGCCACGACAGCTCGGTGGGGACGGTGCGCCAGGGTGCCATGGCCCCGCCGGGGATGGAGCGCGTGCGGTCCGGGAGGATGCGGTCGACGGAGAACTCGAGGCGGATGCCGAGGCCGGTGCAGGCCGGGCAGGCACCGTGCGGCGAGTTGAACGAGAACGAGCGGGGCTCGAGCTCGTCGATCGTCGTGCCGTCGTAGGCGCAGCTGTAGCGCTCGCTGTAGCGCTGCTCCTCGAAGGCGCCCGGGTCCGCCGGCGCCACGAGCATGACGCCCTCGCCCAGGCGAAGCGCGGTCTCGACCGAATCGGCCAGCCGGGCTGCATCGGGGTCCGGGTACTCGGCGTCGAAGGGCCGTCCCTCATCATCGGTGTGGCGCACGATGAGCCGGTCGACGACGACCTCGATGCTGTGGCGCTTGTACTTGTCGAGGCTCGACGCTTCGTCGAGGTCCATGAGCTCGCCGTCCACGCGCACCCGCACGAAGCCCTGGCGGCGGGCGGCGGCGAAGACGCGATCGCCCTCCGTCTTGCGGTCCTTGATGAGTGGCCCCAGCACGAGGATGCGTGAGCCATCCGGCAGGGCGCGGATGCGATCCGCGACCTGCTGGACGCTCATCCGGGCGATCTCGCGGCCGCAGACCGGGCAGTGGGGATGGCCCACGCGCGCGAAGAGCAGGCGCAGGTGATCGTAGATCTCGGTCACCGTCCCCACCGTGGAGCGCGGGTTGCGGCTGCCGCCCTTCTGGTCGATGGAGATGGCAGGCGACAGCCCGTCGATCTGGTCGACGTCAGGCTTCTCCATCTGGCCGAGGAACTGGCGAGCGTACGCCGACAGGGACTCGACATAGCGTCGCTGCCCCTCCGCGTAGATGGTGTCGAAGGCGAGGCTCGACTTGCCGCTGCCGGAGAGGCCGGTGATGACGATGAGCCGGTCGCGGGGCAGCTCGACCGTGATGTCCTTGAGGTTGTGCTCGCGAGCGCCGCGAACGACGAGCAGATCCTGGGGCACGAACGGAGTGTACGGCAACCCGGCCGGATAGACCAGACGTTCGAAACCGAGCAGCCGCCTTACGTCTCGTACCGATCCTCCGGCGGTACGGCCAGCTCCACGACCCGGTCAGCCCAGGCGGCGACGCTCGGTCGGTGGGTCACGATCAGGGTCGTTCGGTCGGCCAGCACGGGGGTCAACGCGTCAAGGACGCGGCGCTCGGTGCGCTCGTCGAGGTTCGCAGTCGCCTCGTCGAGGATGACGATCGGTGCATCCCGCACCATCGCTCGAGCGATGGCCAGGCGCTGCCGCTCACCACCAGCGAGACGCACGCCATCCTCGCCGATGCGGGTGTCGTACCCATCGGGAAGCGATTCGATGACATCGTCGATGCAGGCGACCCGGCAGGCCCAGCGCATGCGTGCATCGCTGAGCTCGGGGTCGGCGAGCGACAGGTTGTCGCGGATCGTGGCATCGAAGAGGTCGATGCGCTGGGGCACGATGCTGATCGAGGCCCGCATGGCGTCGCCGGAGAGCTTGCGCAGCTCCGTCCCATCGAGGTGGATCGTGCCCTCCTCGTACGTCCGGAAGCGGAGCAGCAGGTTGACGAGCGTGGATTTCCCCGAACCGCTCGGACCCACCAGGGCGAGGATGCCGCCGACCGGGATCTCGAGGTCAAGGCCATCGAGCACGAGCGGTTCGTCAGGCCCATAGCGGTAGCGCAGGCCGCGAACCTGGATGCCCGGCCGATCCGGCACGGCGAGAGGCACTGGAGGGTCCAGCACCTCGGGCGGGGCGTCCACGAGCTCGAACAGTCGACCAGCGGCCGACCGCGAGGCATCCAGCTGCTGGAGCGATTGGCCGAGCGGTGCCACCGCCTCGAAGGCAGCGATGGCGGTCAGTGTCACGACGGCGAGCGCCACACCCTCGAGGCGGCCATCGGTGACCATCGGGATGGCGCCAACGAGGACGGCGAGGCCCGTCAGGCTGGCCACGAAGGCCACGAGGCCCTGCGCCAGGCCACGATGCAGCGCCAGCCGCTCGAGCGCGGCATCGAGGCTCGCTCCCAGCGCGCGCACGTGCCGCATGTGGCGGTCCGCCGCGTCGAAGATGACGAGGTCGGCGATGCCGGTCACGGCATCCACGACGCTGGCATCGTGCGCCCCTCTGGCGGCCACGACTCGCCGGGTCGGGTCGCGGGCCAGTCGCCGTGTGAGGAACGGAAGCACCACGCCGGCCACCGAGGAGGCCCACCAGCACGATGACGCCGAGCGCGGCGTCGAAGGCGCCCACAAGGATCGTCGCCAGGGCCGTCACCAGGATCGCCACGAGCGGTGGCACGGCGACGCGGACATAGAGGTCCTCGAGCGTGTCCACGTCGCGGACGATGCGCGCCAGGAGGTCCCCACTGTGGCGACGTTCCAGGCGCGCCGGAGCGAGCGGCTCGATGGCCTGGTAGGTCCACACCCGCAGGCTCGGCGAGGATCTGCAGGCTGGCGCGGTGCGTCACGAAGCGCTCGAGATAGCGGAAGGCGGCCCGAGAGATGGCCAGCACCCGCACTGCCGTGACCGCGAGGGCCACGTCCGCCACGTTGGTCACGATGGCGGCCCGGCTGATGAGCCACGCCGAGGCGGCCATCAGCCCCACCGCGGATCCGATGGCGAGCGACCCGAGGAGGACGCCGATGACGACCCAGCGAGCGTACGGTGCCAGGAGCCACAGCATCTGCCTCGATCCGTTCGGGGTCCCGGTGGCGAGCCCGTTCGGGACGTCCTCGGACACGCTCAGCGCGCCAGACCGCTCGTCGGCACGACGAGGCGGCGGTACGGTCCAGTCCTCGTCGGTGAGCTGCCGCGGCCGCCCGGACTGGACGATCCGTCCCTCGTCCAGCACGAGGACCTCCTGGGCCGCGTCGACGAGGCGTCTACGGTGCGACACGACCAGGACGATCCTGCCCGCAGCGAGGCGCCGCAACGATGCTGCGACGGCCTCCTCGCTGACCTCGTCCAGGTGTGACGTCGGCTCGTCGAGGAGCAGGATGGGCGCGTCGCGCAGGAAGGCGCGCGCCAGGGCCAGCCGCTGGCGCTGCCCGCCGCTGAGCCTGACGCCGCCCTCGCCGATGGGGGTCTCGTAGCCCTTGGGCAACCTGTCGATGAACGCGTCGGCGTGAGCCGCCGTCGCTGCCGCGACGATGGCATCCGCCGAGACGTCGGGCTGCCCCATCGCGATGGCCCCGCTGATGGTGCCCGAGCCGAGGGCGGGTCGCTGGGGGACCCATCCGATCCTCGAGCGCCACACGGCCGTGTCGACGAGGTCCAGATCGACGTCACCGACTCGGATGCGGCCCATGTCCGGTCGCCCGAAGCGCAGAAGCAGCCACAGCACGGTCGACTTTCCGGCTCCGGAGTCGCCGACGAGCGCCACGAGCGTGCCGGGCATGAGTCGCAGGTCGATGCCCCGCAGGATCGTCCTCCCATCCGGATAGGCGAAGTGGACGCCCTCCAGGCAGATGTCGTGACCGGCGGGCCAGCCCGGCTCGCTCGTGACGATGGCCGGGAGGGATCCGCGCCACGGGCGGGATCGAGGCGACCCCACCCGCCGCTGCCGATCCTGCGTGGGCCCGGTGCGGCGTCGAGGATGGCCACGAGGTGCTCCGCGGCCGTGCGCCCCGCCGCTCCCCCGTGATAGCGGATGGCGAGCTGGCGCAGCGGCAGGAAGAACTCCGGGGTGATGATGAGCACCGCGAGCGCCGTCGAGAAGGCCAGCTGGTCAGCCATGAGCCGGAGGCTCACCTCGACGGCCACGACCGCCGTCGCGACCGCGCCGGCCCACTCCAGCACCAGCGCGGTCTGGAAGGCCGCGCGGAGCACCTCCATCGTCGATTCGCCGTAGTCGCGGCTGATGGCCCCGATGTTCTCGGCCTGCTCGCGGCTTCGGCCGAAGGCCTTGAGCGTCGCGATGCCGCGCAGGATCTCCAGGAAGAAGCCGCTCATCCATCGCAGCTCGGCGTGACGACGATCGGTCACGGCCCGCGCGCGGCCGCCGATGACCGCCAGCAGGAGGACGAGCACCGGTCCGGTCAGGAGCAGGACGAGGGCGGTCGGCGGATCGAGGACGAGGATCAGGACGAGGACGAGCACCGGGACGAAGACCGCCAGGGCATCGAGCCGGTCGGTAGGAGGTCAGCCATGCATCAAGGCTGTCGAGCCCTCCGCCGATGGCTGCCGTCAACTCCCCGCTCCGCTCCCCCGCGGTCCACGCCGGTCCGAGCTCTCGGAGCCGGGCGCCGATCGCGACTCGCAACCCATCGCGCAGGCGGCTCGAGGACCGTTGCGCGAGCGTCTCCTGGGCGACGATGAGGCCGATCCTCACGCCCGCAAGGAACACGCCGAGCGCCACCAGCGGCCAGACGTCGTCCAGGACCTGCCCGTCGCTGAAGACCCCGGCGATGGCCATGGCCGTGACCACCCCGATGGTGAGCGTCGCCAGCGCGGAGAGCACGCCCGCCACGACGCTGGCCGCCAGCCACGGTCGCGCTCCCGGCGCGATGTCGAGGAGCCGCGCCGTCGCGGGCGTTAGCCGGGCGGCGTCGGTGGGGCGACGCCCGGTCGCGAGGGTCCTCAGTAGCCTTCCGGCTCGACGGTCGTCCGGCCTCGGAAGATGTAGTACACGCCCGCCGTGTACAGCAGCACGAAGGGCATGCCGATGACGCGCCACGACGAGCGCCACGGTGAGCGTGTTGTCCGCAGACGCGGCGTTCGACACGGTCAGGTTGTAGGCCGGGTCGGTCGACGAGATGAGCAGGTTGGGATACATGCCGATGCCGGCCGAGATGAGCAGCAGGCCGATCATCGCAGCCGGAGGCCACGAAGGCCTCGAAGTCACGACCGGCACGCACGCAGCCGCCAGGCCACGATGAGCGCGACGAGTGCCCCAGCAGGGAAGATGAGCGGCCAGATGTCCTGCGTGTAGCGCTCCGTGATCTGGCTGTCCTCGACGAGCAGCGCCGGCCACCACGAGCGTGTTGAGCACCACGAAGGCGACGGCCAGGCGGGGCACCCAGGCCTCCAGCCGCGCCAGGAGCTCTCCCTGCGAGCTTCATGCGCAGGTAGAGCGCCCCGTGCAGGGCGAACATGGCCACCGTCGTGACACCGACAAGGAGCGCGAACGGCGAGAGCAGGTCGATGAGCGAGACGGAGATGTTGCCGTCTGCGTCGAGCGGCACACCTCGCACGATGTTCCCGAAGGCCACGCCGAGGAGGAGGGCCAGGCCCACCGAGGACGCGCCGCGAAGACGACGTCCCAGCCGGTGCGCCAGCGCGGCGACGGCTCCTTGCTGCGGAACTCGATGGCCACCGCGCGCAGGATGAGGACCACGAGGACGAGCATCATGGCCAGGTAGAAGCCCGAGAACAGCGACGCGTAGACGAGCGGGAAGCAGGCGAAGAGGACGCCCCCGCCGAGCACGAGCCAGACCTCGTTGCCGTCCCAGATGGGTCCGATGGAGTTGAGCATCGTGCGACGCTCCATGTCGGTGCGCGCCAGCGGCAGGTGCAGGATGCCGACGCCCATGTCGAAGCCGTCGAGGATGAGGTAGCCGGCGATGATGAGGATGAAGAGGACGAACCAGACGTCGGCCAGGCTCATGGCGTCTCCTCGGCGGGCACGACCCTGGCCTGACCGCTGGCGCTGCTCCCCTCCGTCGGCGCCGGCCCGGCCTCGTAGGGCCGCTTGCGGAAGACCTCCCGGAACGTGTCCGGCAGCGACGTCGACGGCCACCGTCTCGACGTCCTCGAGGGGTTCCGGCCCGGCCTGGATCTTGCGGTTCATGAGGTACAGGAAGAGCAGGAAGAGCAGCGCGTAGAGGCCGATGAAGCCGCCCAGCGAGACGGCGACATCGACCCCGCCGAGCGTGGGTGACAACCCGTCCGCGGTCGTCAGCACCTCGTAGACGACCCAGGGCTGGCGACCGATCTCCGCCGTCCACCAGCCGGCGGTGATCGCGACCTCGGCCACGAAGACGGTGAGCACGCAGCAGCCAGAGGACGAAGCGCGAGCGGAGGAGGCGCCGCTTCCAGAGCGTACCAGAGCCCGGCCAGCACCCCGACGCCGGCGAGCAGCGGAGCCCAGGTCGATCATGAGGTGATAGGCCTGGAAGACGAGGTTGATGGGCGGCGTGGCGCGGGCGCGAACGAGTCGATGCCCGCGACGGTGGCGTTGATGTCCTGGTAGGCCAGGAAGCTCAGCAGGCACGGGATGGAGAGGCCGGTCGTCGTCTGGCTCGCCTCGTCGACCCAGCCCACGCAGGTACATCGGGGCGCACGAGGTGCTCTCCCAGAGGCCCTCCATGGAGGCCAGCTTGAGGGGCTGCTCGTTGGTCACCTCGATGGCCTGGTTGGGGCCGAAGATGAAGAGGTTCGTGAGGCGAAGAGGATGAAGAACGGCAGCGCCAGGCGCAGGTTCGAGATGGCCAGGTCGACGTGGCGCCGCCGCAGCAGGTACCAGGCGCTGACGCTGAGCATGAGCGCCGAGCCGACGGTCCACGAGGCGGCCCAGACGTGGAGGAGGCGCGGGATGAAGGAGGGCGTGAAGACGACCTCCCAGAAATCGGTCATGACCGCCCGCGCCGGGGCCGGGTCCTGGGCGATGGTGAAGCCCGCCGGCGTCTGCATCCAGCGAGTTGGCCATGAGGATCCAGAGCGCGCTGAAGTGCGCGCCGAAGACGACCATGAAGATCGAGAAGAGCCAGAGGCGCGGGCCCAGGCGATTGCCCCCGAAGAGCATGAGCCCGAGGAAGCCGCCCTCGAGGAAGAAGGCGAAGACGCCCTCCGCCGCCAGGAGGCTGCCGAAGACGTTGCCCACGAAGCGCGAGTAGTCGGCCCAGTTCATGCCGAACTCGAACTCCTGGACGACGCCGGTGGCGACGCCCATGGCGAAGACGATGCCGTAGATCTTCACCCAGAAGAACGACAGCTGGCGCCACTTCGGGATCGCGCGTCCGGAGGTACACGATGCCCATCGCCACGAGCATCAGGCCCGAGGCCCATCGAGATGGGCGGGAAGATGAAGTGGAAGCTGGCGGTGAGGGCGAACTGGATCCGCGACAGGAGCTCTGGATCCATCGCCACCTCCCTCCGCTCGACGAGGCGTCCGCTGCGCGATGATACCGTCCACCACACCCGGTCTCGCAACCCCGTCGGACCGCGGATGACCGGAGCGTAGACTCGGAGCCCGACGGCAGGGATGGTCGGCCCGATCGGTCGATCACGCCCGACCCGTCCCGCTGAGGAGTGCGATCGTGAGCGAGATCCGTCACGTCGTGGTCGTGGGTGGGGGCTTCGCCGGCGTCGCCGCCGCCAAGCACCTGGCCAGGGACGCACGCGTGCAGGTCACCCTCGTCGACCAGCACGACTACCACCAGTTCCAGCCGCTCCTCTACCAGGTCGCCACCTGCCAGCTGGCGCAGACGGACATCGCGTACCCGCTTCGGAACATCGCCAGTCGATGCGCCCAACCTCGACGTGCAAGCTGGGGACCGTCGCCGGGGTCGACCCGACCACACGAACGGTCACGACCGCCGAGGGCCAGACCTACCAGGGCGACTACCTCGTCATCGCGGCCGGGTCGCAGCCCTACTTCTTCAAGACGCCGGGCGCGTCGAGGAACACGCCTTCCCGCTCTACTCGGTGGACGACGCGGTGCGCCTGCGGACACGCATCCTCCAGCTCTTCGAGGAAGCCGACCGCGACCCGAGCCGCGTCGACGAGGGCGCGGTGGAGTTCGTCGTCGTCGGCGGTGGACCGACCGGTGTCGAGGTCTCCGGGGCCCTGGCCGAGATGATCCACGGCACGCTGGCTTCGGAGTACCGCGATGTCGCGGTCGGGAAGGCGCAGGTCCACCTCGTCGACCATGGACACGCCCTGCTGTCGATGTTCTCGCCGGGCGCCGGGGATTACACGGCCAAGGTCCTGCAGCGGGACAAGGTGCGACTCCACATGGGCACCGGGGTCACCGAGGTCGGGCCGGGCCACGTCATCACTCTCCGACGGCGGCACGCATCAGGACCCGCTGTGTCATCTGGGGCGGCGGGCTGCAGGCGGCTCCGCTGGCCGGCGCCGCTGGGCTCCCGACGAGCCGCGGCGGCCGGATCGACGTGCAGCCCGACCTGACCGTCGACGGCTTCCCGGGCGTCTACGTCGTCGGCGACATCGCCAACATCCCGAGTCCGGATGGCGGCACGTTCCCGCAGCTCGGATCGGTCGCCATGCAGAGCGGCACGTGGGCGGGCAAGAACATCCTCGATGAGATGGCCGGGAAGCGCGCCGCGTCCGTTCCACTACCTCGACAAGGGCACGATGGCGATGATCGGCCGCAACTCGGCCATCGCGGCGATCCCCGTCGGGCACCACGAGCTTCACGGATCGATCGCCTTCGCGGCCTGGCTCGGGGTGCACGCCGTGCTCATGTCGGGCATCCGCAACCGCATCGACGCGTTCATGGAGTGGGGCTGGGACTACTTCGGCAAGAGCCGCGGGCCCCAGGTGCTCGACAGCAGCGACACTCCTCGCATCGACTGGGGCGACGACGAGGCAGAGGCCGGCAGCTGATAGCCGCCGGCTGCTGACGGCCGCCGGGAGCTACCTCCGAGGGGTCTGACGCCGCGGGCGACGGCGATCGGGTCGGCCGGGCGCCTGGTCCGAGGGTTCGTCCAGGATGCCCCCGCGGACGAGCAGGTGCGCCACCAGGCCCGTCCAGCCGGTCTGGTGCGACGCGCCCAGGCCAGCGCCCGTGTCGCCGTGGAAGTACTCGTGGAAGGGCAGCAGGTCCCGCCACTCCGGATCGTCGGCGAGCTTGCGCGTACGCGCCGTAGACCGGACGGCGTCCATCCGGTCCGGGCAGCCAGATCGAGACGAGGCGTCGCGCCAGGTCCTGGGCCACCTCGCGGAGTCGCATCGACTGGCCCGAGCCCGTGGGGTGCTCGATGCGGAAGATCGGCGCCGAACCAATCGTCCCAATGGGCCAGCGATTCGATGACCAGGTAGTTGAGCGGGAACCACACCGGGCCACGCCAGTTCGAGTTGCCTCCGAACAGTCCCGTCCGCGACTCGCCCGGCTCGTAGTCGACGACGGCCTCGGCACCGCCGATGCTCGAGCCGGAACGGCTGCTCGCGATGGCGCGCCGAGAGGGCACGGAGCCCGTGCGGGGACAGGAAGGCGTCCTCCGAGAGCAGCTCGCGCGAGGATGCGCTGGAGACGCTCGGTGCTGACGATGGAGAGCAGGCGTGCCGGGCTGCCCGGCCGCGACTGGATGCTGCCGGCCCGCTCGAACGACTCGCGCGACGAGCCCCCTGCGCCGCGAGGAAGCGCGCGAAGTGCTTGCCCAGCTCCACGCTCCGCTGCACGCTGGATTCCGGCACGAAGGCGGCCGGCAGAAGCGGGATGACGCCGACCATCGAGTGGATGCGCATGGGGGTCATCGTCCCGTCGGGCCAGCGCAGCCGTCGAAGTAGAAGCCCTCCTCCTCGACCCACATGCCGCTGACGCGTCCATGGCGCGAGTGATGCGCACGGCGTGCTCGAGGAACGTGACGAGCAGGTCGGTGTAGGCGTCGTCGGCCTCGGACAGGCGGTAGGCGATGCGCAGCATGGAGATGGTGTAGAAGGCCATCCAGGCCGTGGCGTCGGACTGCTCGAGCACGGTGCCCGGCGGGATGTGCGAGCGGTCGATGGCCCCGATGTTGTCCAGGCCGAGGAAGCCGCCGCCGAAGAGATCGTTGCCGCTTGCGTCCTCGCATGTTCAGCCACCACGTGTAGTTGAGGAGGAGCTTGTGGAAGATGCGCTCCAGGAACAGCGGTGTCCGTCCCGCCGTCGATCTCGAAGACGTGCAGGGCCGCCCAGGCATGGACCGGCGGATTGACGTCGTCGAACGTCCACTCGTAGGCGGGCAGCGCCCCGGTCGGATGCTGGAACCACTCGCGAGCAGAGCAGCAGCAGCTGGTACTTCGCGAAGGCCGGGTCGAGGTGCGCCAGCGTGACGGCGTGGAACGCCAGGTCCCAGGCCGCGAACCAGGGGTACTCCCAGCTGTCGGGCATGGACAGGATGTCCGCCGCGTCCACGTGCCGCCAGCGCGCGTTGCGCCCGTCCTTGCGCTCTCGGGGCGGGGCCGGCTGCCGGGGTCGCCGTCGAGCCAGCGCGCCACGTCGTAGGCGTAGTACTGCTTGCACCAGAGCATGCCCGCGAAGGCCTGGCGCATGATGCGCGACTCCTCGGCGCTCGCGCCGCGGCCGGTCGAGCGTCGGCGTAGAACTCGTCGGCCTCGCGCTCGCGCGTGGCCATGACCGCGCGAACGCGGCCCGAGCGGGTCGCCGGTGCGTGCGGGCTCGCTCACGGCGCGCAGCCGCAGCCGCAGCTCGACGGTGGCTCCCGCGGCCACGTCCAGGCGGTACCAGGCGGCCGCCTTCGTGCCCTGCGCCATCGGGATTCACCGTGGCCGACCCCGCCGACGACGTGGTCGTTGATGCCGTCCTTCGGGTAGGGCGTCGCCGGCTCGAGCCCGTAGAGACGCGCCACGTTCGTCTCGTTCTCGCAGAAGAGCAGATCCGGCGGCCGCCCGTCCGGCCCGGGACCGGCGAGCAGCTCGTAGTCGCCGAGCTCGGGATGCGATGCCAGCGACGCTGCGCGGTCCGCGCGCCCCGACGCAGACGTGGGCCGGGCAGCCTCAGGGTCGAAGGCCCACGTGTTGCGGAACCACAGGGTGGGCAGCACGTGGAGGGTGGCCGCGTCGGGGCCCGCGTTGCGGACGATGACGCGCATGAGGATGTCGTCCGGCCCGTCCTTCGCGTAGTGCACTTCGACGATCCAGTAGCGGTCGTCGTCGAAGACACCGGTGTCGATGAGCTCGTACTCGGGCTCGTCCTTGGAGCGGCGCCCGTTCTCGGCGACGAGGTCGTCGTACGGGAACGCCGCCTGCGGGTAGTGGTAGCGCCAGCGCAGCCAGGCGCTGCTCGGCAGGGCGTCGAGGTACCACCAGTACTCCTTGGCGTCCTCGCCGTGGTTGCCCTGCGCCGTTGGTGAGGCCGAAGATGCGCTCCTTGAGGATGGGGTCGCGGCCGTTCCAGAGCGCCAGCGCCAGGCACATCCGCCCGAAGAGGTCGGAGATGCCGGCCAGGCCGTCCTCGTTCCAGCGATAGGCGCGCGAGCGTGCGTGATCGTGGGGGAACGATGCCCAGGCGTCGCCGTCGGCGCTGTAGTCCTCGCGCACCGAGCCCCAGGCACGTTCGGCGAGATAGGGCCCCCAGCGATACCAGGGTCCGCCCTCGCTGAGGCCCTCCTCGGGCCGGCCGACCGACTCGAGCCGGACGTGTTCGGCAGTCGTCATCGTCGTCGTCTCCTCGACTCCGGGTCGTGCCACGCGTCGGGCGGCCAGGCAGACGACCGACCGCGGGCCGACGCGATAGCGCTCCTCCTGGAGCGGGCACCGCTTCCTCGTAGGTCACCAGCCCGTCCGGTGGCTCGAGCGTCGTGTCCAGCAGGCGACGCCAGGCCTCGGCCCCTGCGCCCACCGGCGGCAGCGCGAAGTCGAGCGACTCCCACCAGGCGTTGCAGATGAGATGCAGCGCGCCCGTCGTCGTGTGCAGCGTCAGGGCGATCGACCGGGACTCCGGTCCGAGGTCGGGGCGACCGACCTCGACGCCGCTCCAGCGCACATCCGCCTCGGCCAGGACGTCGACGAGGCTGCGGTCGCCGACATCGCCCAGCAGCGCTGCGACCTGGCGGCGTGCCGCCACGAGTCGACTCGTGAACTCGAGCAGGTCTGCGTGTCGCTCGACGAGCGACCAGTCGAACCAGGTCGTCTCGTCGTCGTGGCAGTAGGCGTTGTTGTTGCCACCCTGGGTCCGGCGCACCTCGTCGCCCATGAGCAGCATGGGCACGCCCACGGAGAGGAGCGTGATGGCCAGGAAGTTGCGGACCTGGCGAGAGCGCAGCCGCTCGATCTCCGGGTCGTCGCTCGGGCCATCGACGCCGCAGTCCCAGCTGCGGTCGTCATCGGTACCGTCGCGGCCGCCCTCGCCGTTGGCCTCGTTGCGCTTGTGCGCGTAGCTGACAAGGTCGTTCAACGTGAAGCCGTCGTGGCAGGTCACGAAGTCGACGCTGCGGCCCGGTGCCAGGCCGCGCGCGCCGTAGAGGTCGGGGCTGCCCAGGACGCGCAGCGCCACGGCCTTGGCGAAGCCGGCATCGCCCTTCACGAAGGAGCGCACGTCGTCGCGGAATCGTCCGTTCCACTCGCACCAGCGCTCGCCGGCGAACGTGCCGACCTGGTACAGGCCACCGGCGTCCCACGCCTCGGCGATGAGCTTGGTGCCGGCGAGCTCGGGGTCGGTCTCGATGTCCCGGACGAGCGGCGCGTCCGACGTTCGGCCGGCCGTCCGAGCCACGCGTGAGCACGGCCGCGAGATCGAAGCGGAAGCCGTCCACGTGCATCTCGGAGACCCAGTAGCGCAGGGAGTCGAGGACCATGCGACGGACGATGGGGTGGCCGGCGTCGAGCGTGTTGCCGGTCCCGCTGGCGTCGACGTAGCCGCCATCGACCGTCAACGCGTGTAGTAGGCCTCGTTGGCGAAGCCGCGCCAGCAGAACGTGGGCCCGTCAGCGCCGCCCTCGGCGGTGTGGTTGAAGACGACGTCGAGGATGACCTCGATGCCGGCGCGGTGGAAGGCCTTGACCATGTCCCGGAACTCGTCCACGACCCCCTGCGCGTCCGGACGGCTGGCGTAGCGCCGGATGTGGCGCGAAGAACGACACCGGCTGATAGCCCCAGTAGTTGACCAGGCCGGTCGGGGCGGCCAGGGCATCGAACGCGAAGACGGGCAGCAGCTCGATGGCCGTGATGCCCAGCCGCTCCAGGTACGGGATGCGGCTCGACGAGGCCGCGGAAGGTGCCACGCTCGTCGTCGGGCAGGCCCGAGCTGGGGTGGGCGGTCATGCCCCGGACGTGGGCCTCGTACACGATCGTCTCGCGGAGGGTGCGCCCGAGGGGACCGTCCCCCTCCCAGTCGTAGCCGACCGTGTCGACGACGACGCTCTTGAGGGCGCGCGCGTCCGCTCCGGCCGTCGGTTCGCCGGTCTCGCGCCGGTAACCCGACGGGACCGCCACGGCCCGGCCATACGGATCGAGCAGCAGGCGTCGCTCGTCGAACCGCAGTCCCCTCGCCGGGTCGTTCGGTCCGGCTGCACGGAACGCATACACCTGGCCGGCGCCGATCCCGGGGACGAAGGCGTGCCACCACGCTCCCGTCCGATCACGCTGTGGATCGAAGGTCACGACGCGGTCGGGCCGACCGGTCATCGGCGTCCGGGAACGTGAGGAGCTCGAGGCCCGTGGCGTGGGGCGCGTAGACACGGAACGAGACGCCGTCACGCCAGAGCGCCGGGCCGATGGTCGCGGCGCTGGTGCCGGACGCGAGGCCCGGGTCCCAGGCGGGCGGTGCGACGCCGGGCGACATCGACGGGGCGCGGGCGCGGCCATCACACGACACGTGGCGGGACGCGCGCGCACCAGCGGGGCCGGGTGCGACGTGGCTACAGGCCCACGCTCGCCTGCATCATGCCCGCCGTCGACGGTGACGGTCGTGGCGGTCCCGTAGGAAGCCTTGTCCGAGGCCAGGAAGGCCACCACGTTCGCGATCTCCTCCGGCTCCGCGACGCGGCCGAGCGGGATGGCGGCTTCGAGCCTGGCCCGCGCGGCCGGATCGGACAGGGTGACCTCGTCGATGGGCGTGTGGACGGCTCCCGGGGCCACGCCGACCACCGTGATGCCGTGCGGAGCCAGCTCCACGCCGGCGGTGCGCGTGAGCATCCGGACACCGCCCTTGGCCGCGCAGTACGGAGCATTCCCGGGCATCGGCCAGTCCTCGTGGATCGACGAGATGTTGATGATGCGTCCGCCACCGCCCTGCGCGATCATCTGCCGGGCGGCGGCCTGGACACCGAAGAAGGCGCTCTTGAGGTCGACGCTGATGACGATGTCGAACTGGCTGCTCGGTGGTGTCCAGGACCGAGGTCCGCGTCTCCATGCCGGCGTTGTTGACCATGATGTCGAGCCGGCCGAAGGCAGCCACGGTCTGCTCGACGAGAGCCGTGATGTCGGCCACGCTCGAGACGTCGGCCTGCTGGATGCGGCCCCTGCCGCCGGCCGCCTGGATGGCCTCCAGGGTGGCCTGTGCCGCGTCCTCGTTGCGATGGTAGTTGACGGTCACCGTCGCACCCTCGCGGGCCAGCTCGAGAGCGATGGCGTGCCCGATCCCGCTGTCACTTCCGGTGACGATGGCGACCTTGTCCTTGAGCAGCATCCTGCCTCCTCCGGCACGGGCCTGATGTGGGGACGGATCGTTCACGCGACGGGTGGACGAAGCCCGGGTCCGAGCGCGTCATCGCGGTCACGGACGAGCCTGCGTGACAGTACCGCGAGCACGACTGGCGATGCCAGCCGCGACGACGTAGATCGCGCTCAGGCTCAGGCCGGCGTCCTCCAGCGGCCCCACCCCGAAGGCGGCGATGCCATAGCCGACCTGGTAGCCGCGAACAGGACGGCGGCCGTGGTCGCCCCGAGCGTCACGAGCGTCGCCTGCCCGAAGCTGATGGTCAGGGGTAGCAGGACCGAGCAGCCCAGACCCGGAGAGCCCGAAGGCCAGGATGCCCCCGGCCACGCTGCCCTGCGGAAGGAGCGCCACGATCACGAGCGCGACCGCCGCGACGATCGGCAGCGCGCCGTAGGCGCGTGTCTCCGGCAACCATCGCTCGAGGCCTGCGAAGAGCAGCCGACCGACGGTGACCATGCCCCAGAAGGCCGCCAGCGCCAGGGTGGCCTGCGCTGGCCGACGCGCCGACGTCCGCGGTCATGTAGACGGTGGCCCAGTTGCCGTTCACCGTCTCCACGATCCCGTACAGCAGCGCGAAGCCGACGAAGATCCGAGCCGAGGGGGGCAGCGGCCAGGCACGGACGGGTCGCGTCGCCCCGGCCACGCCTGGCCCGCCGACCGACAGCGGCAGGCGGGCAGCCTCGATCAGGACGGCGAGCAGGCCGAAGCCCACGCACAGCGGCAAACCCCACCACACGTCGAGGGCCAGGAAGACGGCCGCGAGCACGGGAGCCAGGGCCGTGCCCAGCCCCAGAAGCGCATTCAGCAGCAGGACAGCGCGATCGACCTGGTCGGCGAAGAACGCTGCTGCGTACGTGTTGAGAGAGGGCACGGTGAGCCCGAAGCCGGCCCCGAGGCTGGTCGTGGCAAGGAGGAGCATGGCGTAGCCGAGCGCTTCACCCATGCCCACCTGGCTGGTCACGAGCAGGCTCATGGCGACCAGGTCGAGGATCAGCCCGACGAGGAGCACGCGCTTGAGCCCCAGCCTCGCGGCCAGGCTGCCTCCGGCCAGCGACCCGACGACCGCTGCCACCGCCTGCGGCACGAACAGGGCCCCGTAGGCGCTGCTGGACAGGCCGTAGTCGGCGGGATCCGTGAGGACGCTGGCGGCGGCCGGGAAGGTCACCAGGGCCAGTCCCTGGAGGATGCCGGCGACATAGATCGTCGCCACCTCGTCGCGGCGCGCAGTGCGCCATCATCGGGCGGACCGTCCGGCGCGTCGGTCCGGCGCGGTTCAGCCGAGCCGTTCGAGCAGGTGGTCCCCCACCCGGATGGCGTTGGCCATCGCGGTCAGGGCCGGGTTGACGGCCCCGATGCTGGGGAAGAAGCTCGTGTCGACGACGTAGAGGTTGTCGAGCTCGTGCGCCTTGCAGTCCCTGTCGAGCACGGAGCTCGAAGGGTCCGTGCCGAAGCGGACCGTGCCGGCCTGGTGGGCGACACCGGCGATGCCGATCTCGTTCTTGAGGTACGCCGGTGCGCGGGATGAGGTGATCGGGATGCATGCCCAGATGGCCGAGCATGGACTTCAGCTTCCCGTACAGGCGCTTCGTGGGCTCCTCGTTGGTGGGCTGGTAGGACAGCTTGATGCTGCCGTCTGGCGTGAGCGTGACCCGGTTGTCGGGGCGCGGCAGGTCCTCGGTCGAGAGCCAGAAGTCGACGCTGTGTGCGCGGCGACCTCCTCGAGGCTGAACGTCGGCGCCAGCTTCGTCTCGAGCGGCTTCTCGCCCTTGAACATCTGCGCGTCTGACTTGCCCACCATCTGGATGTTGCCCAGCGGGAAGCGCGAAATCATCGCTCCCGAAGTAGAAGTCGTTGAGGCCCAGGGTCTTCTGGAACATCGTCGGGTTGGGCTCCTTGGAGATGGCCAGCACGGCGACGCTGTTGTGGAACATGTAGTTGCGGCCGACCTGGTCGGAGCCGTTGGCCAGGCCGCCGGGATGCCGGTCGTTCGCCGACGCGAGCAGCAGCTTGGCCGAGTTCGCGGCCCCGGCCGAGACCACGATGATGTCTCCCCGGTAGGTGACCGGGTCGCCGTCCTGCGATGACCTCGACGGCGGTGGCCGTGGTGCCCGCGGCGTCGGTCAGGATGCGCACGGCCTGGGCGTTCGTGCGCAGCGTCACGCCGGGGTGTTCGAGGGCCGGTCGAACGCCGAGCATCTCGGCGTCGGACTTGGCCTGCACGAGGCACGGGAACCCGTCACAGGTCTGGCAGCGGATGCAGCGGCTGTGGGCCATGTCATCGGCGAGGAGGCGGATGCCGCAGGGCGCGTGGAAGGGGCGGTAAGCCCGCGCGCTCCAGGTCGTCGGAGAGCTGCTGGATGCGCGGCTCGTGCGCCACCGCCGGGAACGGATAGGGCATGCTCGAGGGGCCTTCGGTGGGATCCTCGCCGTGATTGCCGTGGACCTCGTAGAGCTGCTCGGCGCGCGCGTAGTACGGCTCCATGTCCTCGTACGAGATGGGCCAGGCCGGTGAGATGCCGCCGTGGTGCGTCAGCTCCCCGAAGTCCTGTGGGCGCAGCCGGTACAGCGCCGCTCCGTAGACCTTGGTCGCGCCGCCGACGTTGTAGTGGATGCCGGGCGAGAAGGGCTTGTCGTGGCTGTCGTACCACGTCTCCTTCGGCACGTAGCGGTTGGCCACGAAGACCTCGTGGGAGTCCCAGTTGGCGGCCTCGCGCGGGAGCCAGTCGCCGCGCTCGAGGATGAGGACGCGCTTGCCGGAGGGCGCCAGCTGGCGAGCGAGCGTGCCACCTCCCGCGCCGCTGCCGATGATGATGACGTCGTAGGTATCCGTGGCGATCATGGGGCCTCCCTTGGGGTGGGATCAGGGACCGCGCCATGGGCGGTGGGTGCGCACACTGTAGCGAGGCGCGCAAGGGATTCCTTCACGGGCGGTGGATCGCGCGAGAGCGATGGTTTTCTGGTTCCCCTGCGTCATCTCGTGAGGTACCATCCCGCGCGATGACACTGGACCCCCCGTCCCACCCAGAGCCCGGGAACGCTCGTCCTGGCGATGCGGCGCCTGCTGCTGACGCTGCGCGGCGCGCGGGTGCCGCGGCCGATGACGAGCCCGGACCTGCCGAGAGCGAGACCGCGGCCGAGCTTGCCGGGCTCGAGCCGACGGACGAGGAGGTCGACGCCTGGGCAGCCCGAGAACGCGAGCGTCGCCGGGCCTGGCTGGCGGGACCCACGGACGATGAGCGGGCGGCCTGGGCCCGTCGAGAACGAGTCCGCCGCATCACGGAGCTCGGCCCCGCCTGGCGGGCGACGGACCTGGCCCGGAAGGGCCGCCGCTACGGTCGCGAGTCGATGTTGGCCACGGAGGGCGCGGCCAACCTCATGTATCGATGGTCGCGACGGATGTTCGCGGAGCTCGTGCGAGCGGGGCTCGAATGGGAGGACGAGATCTCGCGGTCGCCGCGCCGACGCATCCGCCTCGATGACGAGGAGCGCTGAGCCCCACCGTCCCCGCCGCGCTCACCTCCGGCCCCACCGTGCACACCTCCGGCCACACCGCGCGATCCACTCGACATGATCCTGCTGCGCCAGCCGCGGCGCCTGTGGCAGGTCCTGAGCGTCTTCGCCCTGTACTTCGGTGGCCCGCGCCTGGGCCTCGGGCCGTACACCCGTCTCGCCGGACCGGTCCGGCTGCGATTGGCCCTGGCGCGCCTGGGCGGTGCCTGGGTCAAGTTCGGCCAGATGCTCGCCATGCGCCTGGACCTGTTGCCGACGGCCTACTGCGACGAGCTCTTCAAGCTCCTCAACCAGATGGAGCCGTTCTCGTACGATGACGTTCGCGCCATCGTCTCGGCGGAGCTGGGTGACGTCCCCGAACACATCTTCCAGCGCTTCGAGACGGAGTCGTTCGCGGCTGCCTCGATCGGCCAGGTCCACCGCGCCACGCTGCACAGCGGCGAGCAGGTCGCCGTCAAGGTGCAGCGCCCAGGGGTCCGCGCGACCATCCGCTCCGACATCGAGATCATGTTCTCCGTCTCGGGCCTCATCGACCGGATGCACCTGTTCGGCGCCACCAGGAGCCGCGTGGTCATCGAGGAATTCGCCCGCTGGACCACGGACGAGCTGGACTACCTGGTCGAGGCCCGCCAAGCGGCCCTCCTCCACGAGAACGCCGAGGGCGATCGCTCTGAACGCATCGCGCGTGTGTATCCCGACCTCACGACGTCACGAGTCCTGACGACGGAGCTCATCGAGGGCATCCCCCTGCTGGACATCCTGCGGGCCGTGCGGGACGGCGACACGGCCGTACTCGAGGCCCTGACGGAGGCCGGCCACGACCTCGACCGCATCGCTCGGCACCTCGACTGGAACATGCTCAACCAGGTCTACGTCTTCGGTGTCTTCCACGCCGACCTGCATCCCGCCAACCTCTTCGTCCTGCCCGGCGATGCCATCGGCTACGTGGACTTCGGCATCGTGGGCCAGCTCTCCGATCGCCTGCGGCGGTCGCTGACACGCTATGGCTGGCTGCTCTTCCGCGGTGACATCGAGGCGGCGGTCGGTGAGCTCATGCGCTGGATCGCGCCCTCGACCGCCTCAGACGTGGCCTCGGCTCGCTGGCGTCTGGAGCGCGCCCACCAGGCCTTCGTCTACGAGACCCAGGCTCTCCGCCCGGAGGTGCCAGAGGATCCGAAGAGCCGGCCAGGCCCGGTCGCCGAGAACCCCTACCTTCGACTGGCCTCGGCGGTCATGGACACCGTCCGCGACCACGAGCTGACGGTGAGCGGCAACGTCGTCGCCTACCTCCGGATGCTCGTGACCCTGGGCGCCCTGCGTCATCAGCTGGCGGCACGCTATGACGTGGTCCGGACGGCGCGTCGCTTCTTCCGTCGCATGATGCGCCAGGAGGCCATCTCCTGGTTCGACCCGCGGCTCAGTCTCGAGCGTCTCGATGCCGCGCGGACGCGTCTCCAGCGGGGGCTCGACTTCGTCGACTTCGTGGAGGCCCAGGAACAGGTCATCACGGCCGGGACGACCTCGCTCTTCGGGGTACGGAACCGGGTGCGGGCCGCCCGCCAGCGCCTCATCCGCCTGGGGGCCACGACGCTCGTCGTGGGCCTGGCGCTGTACCTCGTGCTCGCGGACCGTGCCGGCACCTCATCGCTCCTGCCCGCGGGGGTCCCCTACGAGTGGGCCCACGCCGGACTCGTGGTCATCCTCGTCCTCCTCATCCTCTCGCTCGTCATGCACCTTCGCCAGTTCGGCAGCACGGACTAGAAAGCGCGGAGGCGATGAGGTCGGCTCCGGCCTGGCCAGGGCCGCGGAGCACCGCGCCGGGCGACCGAAACGGGGTGGGCGCCGCCGCCGGGTGATCAGGCGGGCGGCGCGTCCAGTTCGGGCGGCCCCGTGCCCTCCGGCAGGAAGACGATGTCTTCGGCCACCACCTTGTCGAAGACGAGCCGGAAGAGGTCGCGCACGATCGACGCCACCGGCAGCGCCAGGATGGCACCGAGGATGCCCGCCGAGGGCGAAACCGATGGCGATGAGCACGAGCACGCTGGCGCCCGTGAAGTTGATCATGCGCCCCTGGAAGGTCGGCACGAGGATGGACCCCTCGATGTTGAACGCGATGAAGTAGAAGACGCTCACGAGAACGACCGCGATCGGGCTCGAGCCGATGGCCAGGATGAGCGCCGGGATATAGCTCAGGATCGGCCCGATCTGCGGGATGAGCTCCATGACGAAGGCGATGGCGCCCAGCAGCAATGCGAAGTCGATGAGCAGCTGCGAGTCGGTGGCGATCCCGATGACGACCATGCCCACCGTCACGATGACGAACATGATCGCGCCGACGAGGAACTCGGCCTTGAAGTACTGGGCGAAGTTGCCGACCGTGATGGTCAGGATGCGACTGACGTCGTCCTTCCAGGGGAGCGGCACGCGGCCGTAGAACGACTGCGACATCTTCGGCTGGTCCTTGAGCAGGTAGAACAGGAAGAAGGGCAGGAGGAACCACACGAAGAGGTTGCCCAGGAGGTTCAGTGCCCCACCGAGGACGCCGGTCACGACCTGGCCCTGGTCCACGCCGGCCGCGTTGGCTTGTGCCGAGGTGACGATGTCGTCGATGGCGGAGCGCAGCCAATCCGGGAGGTCCGCGCTCGCGTACCACGTCTCGAGCTCGTCGAGGTACGTGGGCAGTTCCTGAAGGAACGTGATGCCCTGGCTGATGATCACCGAGACGACGGCGACGATCGCGATGATGGCGCCGAGGAGGGTGACCACCACGACGGCGATGGCGGCCACCCAGCGAGGCCAGCCGTGGCGTTGCAGCCAGTTGACGATGGGCACGAGGAAGAAGGCGAGGGCCACGCCGACGCCGAAGACGAGGAGGGAACCTGCGGCGATGGCGAGGACCGCGACCGTCAGGATGCCCAGGAGGAGGGCGACGATGAATGGCCGGCTTGGCGACCGGGCGCTCCGGAAGCGGGCCTCGGCGCTCTCCTGGAGAGCGGCTCCCGCAGGTGATCCAGCGGCTTGCTCCGTGGCTGCCCTGGGCGTATGGGCCGGAGACATCTGGGCCCCGTCCGCCGCGGGGTCCACTCCCTCTCTCACCGGCGGAGGCTAGCACAGGGTCTGCAACGGACGATCATCGTTCGGCGGGAGCCCGCGAGGGTGCCAGGAAGGCGTTGGCCAGGAAGCCCGTCAGCGTGCCGAAGACGCCGACGCCCACGACGATGACGGCCATCCCGAACAGCCTCCCGATCTCGGTGACCGGGAACTGGTCGCCGTAGCCCACGGTCGACATGGTGACCACGACGTACCAGATGGCATCGCCCGCGGTCGTGATGTTGGCACCGGGCGCGTCCTGCTCGGCCCAGAGGACGGCCAGGCTGCCGTACTCGAGGACGGTGAGTGCGATGAGCAGGACCAGCAACAGGCCGCCCGTGGCTCGATCAGCGAAGAACGTGCGGGCGGCCGCCATCGGACCACCCATCCGTCCGACGAGCCGGACGACCCGGACGACGCGGAGCAGTCGCGCGATGCGGAGCAGCGGGAAGATGCTGACGAGGTCCAGCCAGCCAAACCCATGGGTGAGGTAGGCGCGGTCGTCGTCGGCGACTCGCAGGCGGCGCACGAAGTCCAACAGGAAGATGAGGACCATCACGCCATCCGTGTAGCCGATGATCAGGTCGAGTGACGGGTCGCGGACGAAGACCAAGAGGAACAGGTTCACGATGGAGAGCACGGCCGCGCCCAGGACGAAGATCTCCCATGGCATCGTCAGGAGGACCTGACCGTCCGGCGTCTGGGTGCTCCACGGGATCGCCTTCCTGGTATCCGGATCGGTCATGGTGCAACCTCCCGTGCTGCTGATCTGCCTCGCCTCTTTTCGGTCTTGGCCTCGCGCACGCGGCCGAACGACTCGTGAGGATACGCAGGTGGCATTCGGCATGCGGTCCGAGACGTGGGTTGGGCCTCAAGAACGCCTGACGATCTCTTGGAGCGGGCGATCCCGTGCAAGGGACGTGCTACTGTCGGGCGCCAGAGCGAGCAGGGTGGTCCTCGCGACGACGGCGTGTCCCGAGATCTTCAGGGCGACGCTCGAGCCGCCGTCAGTCGACCTCGATCTGTGCTCTACCAGCACCGTGGCCACGACGCGTCGCCGAAGGAGCGACAAGCTGACGACAGAGCAGGGCAGGCGGTCTGGCCGCCCGCGTGGTCTCCTTACCCGGACCGTTCAGGGAGGGACAGGCCGACAGACATGACCGCTCTCCACGCTGGATCCGCGGCCGCCCCGTCGGGTGAAGCCCGGGCGGGGATCCCGCCCAACGCCAGGATGATCCTCGGCTCGCTCATCCTCGTGGCGGCCGTCGCCAACCTGAACCTGTCCGTCGCCAACGTCGCGCTCCCCTCGATCGGCCAGTCCTTCGACTCGTCCCAGACGACCCTCAACCTCATCGCCGTGGCCTACTCGCTCGGCCTCGCGGCATCGGTCCTGTGGTTCGGTGCCTTAGGCGACCGGTATGGCCGCAAGATGATGATCGTCCTGGGCATGCTCCTGGCCGTCCCCGCTTCGCTGGTGGCCGGCTTCGCCCCCTCGGACACGATCCTCTTCGCAGCGCGCCTGGTGGGTGGTCTCTCGGCCGGCCTTGCCTATCCCACGACGCTGGCCCTCATCACGGCGCTCTGGGCAGCCGGTCCCGCGCGGACTCGCGCCATCGCCGCCTGGTCGGCCCTGGGCGGCGGGACCGCGATGCTCGGCCCCTTGGTGGCTGGTCTGCTGTTGGAGTCCTTCGCCTGGGGATCGGTCTTCCTCGTCACCATCCCTCTGGCGCTCCTGGCCCTCTACCTCGCCTGGCGCCATGTGCCCGCCCATGTCAACGAGGCCACCGAGCCCGTGGACAACATCGGCGGCGTCCTCTCCGCGGTGATGATCGGGGCGCTCGTCCTGGGCCTGAACTTCATCACTCTGCCAGCCTTGCAGGGCCTCGCGTTCGGGCTGCTCCTGATGGCGGGCGTGGTGCTGGTCCTCTTCATCGTGCGCCAGCGGCGGGCGACAAACGCGCTCTACGACCTCCAGGTGGCCGCTCGGCCGACATTCTGGGTCGCGGCGTTGGCCGGCATCGTCGTCTTCGGATCGCTCATGGGCGTGGCGTTCATCAACCAGCAGTACCTCCAGAACGTGCTCGGGTACGACACACTCCAAGCCGGGGCGGCGATCCTGCCGGCCGTCCTCTTCATGATCGTCGTCGCACCCCGCTCGGCACGGCTCGTCCAGGAGCGTGGCTCGCGCGCGACGCTGCTGCTCGGCCAGGCCATGCTCGCCCTGAGCTTCGTCGGCATGTTCTTCCTCTGGGGCGAGAGCACCCCGTACCCCATCGTGGCCATCCCGCTCGTCCTCATGGGCATCGGGGTGGGCCTGGCGGGGACGCCCTCCTCGAATTCGCTGACCGGCTCGGTACCGGTGCGGCGCGTAGGCATGGCCTCCGGCACGGCAGACCTGCAGCGCGACCTGGGTGGCGCACTGATGACATCGATCTTCGGCGCGCTCCTGACAGCCGGCTACGCGGCGGCGATGGGCACGGCCATCGCCGGGTCCGGCGAGGACATCACGGCCAGCACCCAGAGCCAGCTGCAGTCGTCATACGCCAGCGCGGCGGACCTCGCCGCGGCCAACCCGGAGTACAGCGACCAGATCCTGACGGCCGCCAAGGCCTCCTTCCTCGAGGGCGATCAGCTGGCCTATATGGCGGGCTTCATCGCGGTCCTCGTCGGCGCGGCGCTCGTCCTCGTCTTCTTCCCGCGGAAGGACGAAGAAGAGAGGATGCGCCTCGCCTACCAGGCGGAGGATCTGGGCGAGGTGCCTGCTGTGGCGACTCCCATGGCCGCTGGCACGACCGCGGCGGTCGCCGCGACCGCGTCTGTCCTCTCGCGCTCGCGCTGAAGGCCGTCCCAGGGGTCGCCCACGCCTCGGCGTAGCCGCTCATCGTGATGTTGGCGGGATCGCCACCACGGGTTCCGGCGAAGCACGAGCCCGCCAGTCGGATCTTCGGAGACTGGACCGGCAGGCCCGGTCGGTCAGCGATGCCTCGGTCGGGTGCCGGTCCGCTTGATGACGTTCGGTGTCACGCGCCGATCCCACGTGGGTCGGTCGAGCCAGCGCGCCATCCAGCCCTCGTCTTCACCCTCGTGGGCGTCCTTGATGCCGGGGAAGACATCGGCCGCGGTGCCCTCGACCGGGACGAGCTCTTCGTCGGCCGGCAGGACCGTCACCTGGGTCACCTCCAGGCTGGACTCCGCGGCTGCCTCGCGCCTCCCCCTCCGCTCCCCTGCCCGGCGCGCGCCGGCGCGTTCCGAGGGCTTGGCCGAGGCCTGTTCGGCCCGTCGCCGTTCGCCGCGTCCGTCCCCTGTCCCGTCGCCTCCCCTGCTGGCGGCCCGTTCGGCCGCCTTGAGCACCGCCACCGAGGCGTCCTGCTCGAGGACCCGGATGCGGATGTCCTGGATCTCGTCGCGCAGTGCCGCGGCGCGCTCGAACTCGAGCTGCTTCGCGGCGGAACGCATCTCGGCTTCGAGCTGCGCGATCATCTTGCCGATCTGCGCCTGGCTGAGCTCGGTGAGCTCGCGCCGCCCGTCCTCGTAGGCGCCCGGGGCCTCAGCGACGGCGGCGAGACGGTCGTTGATGTCGCGGATCTCCTTGACGATGGTGGTCGGCGTGATGCCGCGCTCGCGGTTGTAGGCCTCCTGGATGGCGCGGCGCCGATCGGTCTCCTCGATGGCCACCTGCATCGACTCGGTGACATGGTCGGCGTACATGACGACCTGGCCGCCGATGTTGCGCGCCGCCCGGCCGATGACCTGGATGAGCGACCAGGCGCTGCGAAGGAAGCCCTCCTTGTCGGCGTCGAGGATGGCCACCAGCGTGACCTCGGGCAGGTCGATGCCCTCCCGAAGCAGGTTGATGCCCACGAGCACGTCGTAGACCCCAAGACGGAGATCGCGCAGGATCTGGACGCGCTCGAGCGTATCCACCTCGCTGTGCAGATAGGAGACCCGCACGCCCATCTCGTGCAGGTAGTCGGCCAGATCCTCGGCCATGCGCTTCGTGAGCGTGGTGACGAGGACGCGCTCGCGCCGGTCGACGCGCTCCTTGATGCGGTCGATGAGGTCGTCGATCTGGCCCTCCGTGGGGCGGACCTCGATGACGGGGTCCACGATGCCGGTGGGCCGGATGAGCTGCTCGACGACCTGCTCGGCGCGTTGCAGCTCCCACGGACCCGGGGTCGCGCTCATGTGGACGACCTGGTCGAGATGGGCCTCGAACTCCTCGAACGTGAGCGGCCGATTGTCGAGCGCGGAGGGCAACCGGAAGCCGAACTCGACGAGGATCTCCTTGCGCGTCCGGTCGTTCTTGTACATGCCGGAGACCTGCGGCATGGTCATGTGGCTCTCGTCGACGACGAGGAGCCAGTCCGGCGGGAAGTAGTCCAGCAGCGTCCAGGGACGCGAGCCCGCTTCGCGCCGGGCGAGGTGGCGCGAGTAGTTCTCGATGCCCGAGCAGAAGCCCAGCTCGCGCATCATCTCGAGGTCGAAGGTGGTGCGCTGGCGGAGCCGCTCGGCCTCGAGGATCATGCCCCGCTGATCCAGCTCCGAGACCCGTTCCTCCATCTCGGCCTCGATGTCGACGATGGCCGCGCGCAGCTTGTCCTGCGGCGTGACGTAGTGCGAGGCGGGGTAGATGTTCAGCTCGTTGCGCTCGGCCAGCACCTCCCCGGTGAGCGGATCCACCTCCGTGACCCGCTCGACCTCGTCGCCGAAGAACTCGACCCGGGCGAGGAAGTCGTCGTAGGCGGGCTGCAGCTCGAGCGTGTCACCGCGGACACGGAAGCGCGCGCGCGAGAGCGCCTGGTCGTTGCGCTGGTACTGCAGGTCGACGAGCTGGCGCAGCACGCCGTCGCGCCGGTAGCGCCCACCCCGGCGCAGGCGCAGGACGGTGGAGCCGTAGTCGACCGGGGCGCCAAGACCGTAGATACAGGAGACGCTGGCCACGATGATGACGTCGCGCCGCTCGAAGAGCGCCCGAGTGGCGGCATGGCGCAGCTTGTCGATCTCATCGTTGCGGCTGGAGTCCTTCTCGATGTACGTGTCGCTGCGAGGCAGGTACGCCTCGGGCTGGTAGTAGTCGAAGTAGCTGACGAAGTACTCGACGGCGTTGTCGGGGAAGAAGTCGCGGAACTCGCTGTACAGCTGCGCCGCAAGCGTCTTGTTGTGCGCCAGCACGAGCGTCGGCTTCTGCACCTGGGCGATGACGTTGGACACGGTCCAGGTCTTACCGGAGCCTGTGACGCCCAGGAGGACCTGGTGCTTCTGCCCCTTCCGCAGACCAGCGACGAGCTTCTCGATGGCCTGCGGCTGATCGCCCGTGGGCTGGAAGGGCGCCACCAGCTGGAAGTCCGTCACCCGTCGATGTTACACGGCACACCCGGAGAAAGGAACGCCTGTTCTATCGACGATCAGCGTCCTGGGACCGCGCGCAGGCCGCTTCTCATCGCAGGACGAGCCCGCTGTTCGCGGGTAGGCGGCCCGCTCGCAGCGATCGCCATGACTGTGCGGGTATCCAGCGGGAATCGGGCCGCGATGAGATCCCCGAATTCGACGCACGACGCGTCGGTTTCGGCGAGTGTCCGCGACGAGGAGGATGACGATGTCGGACCCCGTCATCGGCCATCTTCAGGGTGATCACGACGCTCCTGCGCCTGAAGGTCGTAGAGCGCCGTTCCCGGCCTCGAGCTTGCATGTCGGTGCCATCGGCCGCCTTGAGCTCACCGTCCCAGGCGCGCAGGTCCCGGTCGCCGCGCACTGGCACCTCAGTCTTCAGGGTGATCGCGGACGGCAGCTCGGCCCGGAAGCGGGCGAGGAGCCTGGCGTGGGCTTCGTCGCGCAGCGGGCTGCCCTCGGGTTAGGGTCTCGCGCTGAGCCGCATCCCGAGCACGGCGAAGGCGATCGTGAGCGACGCAGGAGGCTCCTGGGGCGCCACCTCGCTCCATCCGGGCCAGCTGGGCCCGCGAGATACGCGTCGACGCAGCGACCTCGCGGAGCGTCAAGCCGGAGCCCAAGCGTGCATGCCTGAGCTCTTCGGCCAGTCGTCGAAGCGTCGCGTCCGCGTGGCGCGCGCCACGGTCGCGCCGACGGTCCCTCGTAGCCATGTCGTCGATGATGCCGCCGTCCGCTTCGCCGCGGCTTACGCCCTGCTGTCTGGCCGCGTCAGGCGCGATCCGTGCGCCGTGTCGCGCGTGCGCCGCGCGTCGCGCCGGCGTCGCATCGGCGTCGCGCGCGGATCGGCGTCGCGGCGCTCGACGGGTAGGTGCGGGCAGCGGATCCTGTCCCACAGGGGAGCCCTAACGACCGCCGAGAGCGTCGTCCGAGACGGGCGCCGGGTTTCTAGGCGACGGCCCGACGGTCGTTTGGCATCCGCGACGAGACGGACGGCCACTGGCGGCGTGCGTGGAGGTGCCGCCACACGGTTGACGGGTCATGGATCGGCCTGACCCACGGCCCGACGGTCGGTAGGACGCCTCCACGAGACAAGGCGCCAGGTGCAGGACGTGGCAGGCATCCACGGGCGTGCGCAAGCGAACTTGGAGGCTGGAGAGCGAGACCGGTGGTCTCACCACCGGGGCGCGGCCTGGCCGCGCGGAGCCGGGCTGAAGCGCCCCTGATGTGGTGCGCCGAGGTCCGCCCCGGTGCGGAGCAGAAAAGAGTCCTACCACCGTCCACCCGATGGGTCCATGGCGATGCCGGCAGGCCGCGCCGATGCTGGCGCTGCACGTGGTCGCGCGTTCCGGCGCAGACCGTCCCGCAGCCTGCGACTTGCGCACAGGAGCCTGCCACCATGGAGATGGAGTTCAAGGACAGCAGCCGACGAAGGACGTTGGTGCTGATCGTCGGGGTCTTGCTGGCCATCGCTGCCGGCGCGGCTGCCTTCATGCTGAGCAGCCAAGGGACGGAGGAGCCTGAAGCTGTCTTCCCGACGCGAGACGTCGTGGTCGCGGCCGACCTCATCACGGCACGGACGACGATCGATGGCCTGCAGCTGGCCATGCGGCCGGTGCCCATCGACGACACGAACGCCAACGCCTTCACCGACCGGGCGCAGGTGCAGGGCCAGATCGCTGCCATCGATATCCTCCAGTTCCAGCCCATCACGCCGAACATGCTGGCCTCCGGCACGGGCATGGGGCAGGTCCAGATCCTCAAGACGAGCGAGACCGTCTCGCCCGATTCCCCGATCTACCGCGCCGTCAGCCTGACCGTGCCCGCCGATCGGGCCGTCGGTGGCCTCATCGCAGCGGGCCAGCGCGTCGACCTCATCGCCACCATGCCGGTGGCCGTGGCCGTGCCCGTCGATCCGCTGACCGGCCTGGCGGCCACGAACCCCGAGACCGGCGAGCCATTCGCGTACGCCGAGGGATCCTCGACGAAGGTCATGTGGCTCGACGTCGAGATCCTCGTGCGAAACCCCGACTCCGACCTGTACATCATCCGCACCGACCTGCAGACGGCCGAAGAGGTCGCCCACGCCCAGAACCAGGGCGCCTCGTTCACGATGGTCCTGCGGCCCGAGACCGATACGCGCGACGTGGACCGGAGCGCCTACGGCGAGACCACCGACACGCTCGTGGCGCGCTACAACTTCCGCGTCCCCGAGTCGATCGACGGCCTGATCTACGAGCAGCCCATCGCCTTCCCGACACCCTTCCCGGCCGAGCCGTATCTCTCGCCAGCGCCGATCCCCTCGCCGACCCCTGAGAGTGCCATCACGGAGGTCCCGTCGCCGTCGCCCCTGCCCTAAGGGCGATCCACGGGCCCCCACGGGAGCCCGGCGAACCTCGGCGCAAGCAGCTCCGCGAGCGCGTCCTCGACGCGCTCGCGGACTAATTCACGGGACCCTGAAGTGTCGATGGTCCGATCCGCGTGGAGCGAGAGACGCTCAGCGTGGTCTGGCCCCTGGACGGCCAGGCGGCGCTCGATATCGGCCTGGTCCATGCCGCGCGACCGCAGCCGCGCCCGCTGGGTGACCGGGTCGCAATCGATGAGCCAGACCGCGTCACAGCGCTCCGCGAGGCCCCCTTCCACGAGCTTGATGGCCTCGATGACCACGAACGGGTCACCGTCCCGGCGCGCGCGGCTGAGACGCTCCTCGATGAGGGCCCGGACACCTGGATGGACGATGGCCTCGAGGTCGCGCAGCGCGGCCGGATCGGCGAAGACGACGCCCGCGAGGGCCGCCCGGTCGAGGGCCCCAGAGGGCTCGAAGACGTCCGGCCCGAAACGATCCCGGATGGCGGCCGTTGCGGGCTTGCCCGGCTCCGTGACCTGACGCGCCAGCGCATCGGCATCGATCGAGGTGCCGCCAAGCTCGGCGAGCATGGCGGCCACGGTCGACTTCCCGCAGCCGATGGGGCCGGTCAGGCCGATGACGAGCGGGTCGTCGGCCATCCCGGCCGGCATCGGTGGGTCGGCCGAACGCTCGCGGCGGGCGCTCATGCGGGCGCCCGCTCCTCGAGGGCGAGCCAGGCGTCCTCGGCCATGACGATCGCGCCATCGACATCGGCCAGCTCGCTGCCCAGACGCCGAAGCTCCACGAAGTTGGCCTGGACGGCCGGGTCCCCGAGGCCCGCCTCGAGGGCGAGCTTGCGCTCAGTGAGCCGGGACAGGTCGCTCTCGACGCGCTCGCGCTCGCGACGGTAGGCGTCCTTGGAGAGCCGGGGCAGACTGGGCGCCGCGACCGCGATGGCGCTCCCGGACCCGCGAGCGGGCTCGGTCGAGCGGTCCCCGACGGGTGCGGCGCGGACCGGTCGTCCCGGTCCCACGGTTCCCAGGGTCGAGCCGCCATGGGCTCGTCCCGCGCGGCGCGCCAGCTCGGTCGCGGCGGTCCAGCCCTCCGTGACCGCGACGCGCCACGCCCGGTAGCGGCCATCGAAGGGGGCCACGAGGGCGGTCCCCTCGTCGCCGCGGGCCGGATCGACGACCCAGAGCCGCTCGCAGACCGACTCGAGCAGTCGCCGATCGTGGGAGACGATGATGAGCGTGGCGGACGATTCCCGGAGGAACGCCTCGAGCGCCTCGCGGGCGGGGATGTCGAGGTGGTTCGTCGGCTCGTCGAGGAGCAGCAGGTTCACCGCGCCGATCCCCAGCAGGGCGAGCTCGAGCCGCGAGCGCTCGCCGCCGGAGAGCGCTCGGACGGGCTTCAGCACATCGTCACCCCGGAAGAGGAAGCGGGCGAGGTAGGAGCGGGCGACGCCTGCTGTCACGGGCGCAGCGGCGAGGAGGGCATCGAGGACGGTCTCGCCGCCCAGCGGTCGATCACGCAGCTGCGAGAGGTACCCGGGCATGACGTTCTGGCCCACGCGCACGAAGCCATCGAGTGCAGGGAGTTGCCCGGCGATCGTGCGCAGCAGCGTCGACTTGCCGGCCCCGTTCGGGCCGACCAGGCCGATGCGGTCCCCGCGTCGGGCCTCGAGGCGGTCGACCCGGGCGACGGGCACGGCTGTGGGGCCCGACCCGGGGCTGTGGGGCGGTAGCCGCAGGTCACCGCTTCCAGCGAGACGACGATCTCGGCGGAGCGGCCCGCTCGAGCACCGTCGATGCTGCCGCCGGGCAGCCGCAGCCGGCTGGTCGCACGAGGAGCCTCCGCGCGGCCGTCGCGCAGCTGTTCAAGCCGGCGTTCGTGCTCATGCATCTTCACGTGCTTGCGCTGGCTGCGATAGCGCTGCACCAACTCCTCCTCGCGCGCGATGGCCGCCGCCCTCGAGTCCACGAGGCTTCGAGCACGTGCATCGGCCGCCTCACGCTGGAGCAGGAACGCGGAGTAGCCACCGCGGAAGACCGCGAGGCGCCGCTCGCGCAGCTCCCAGATGCGCTGCACGACGTTGTCGAGGAACGTGCGGTCGTGTGACGCGACCAGCAGCGCGCCCCGCCTCCGGCTGAGCATCACCTCGAGCCACTCGAGCGCGGCGATATCGAGATGGTTGGTGGGCTCATCAAGGAGCAGGAGGTCGGGGTCCGCGGTCAGCTGGCGAGCCAGGGCGACGCGGGTCTGCTCGCCGCCCGAGAGCCCGGTCGGCGGGCTGTCCCATCGCGAGCCTGGGACACCGAGCCCAGCCAGCGCTTCCTCGACCCGCTGATCGAGGTGGTAGCCGTCGGCGGATTCGAAACGCTCCCTGAGGGTCGCATACGCAGCCGACTGCACGGCCTCGGCGCCCTGCGCCTCGAGGTCGGCCAGCTCGCGCTCCATCCGCTCGACCTCGGCCGCGCCGCTGCGGACGAGAGCGCGCACGGAGGCTGCGCCACTGAACTCGCGGTCAAGGTGCGCCTCCTGGGTCAGCAGGCCAACGCGCGTGCCTCGCGCCACGTGAACGCTGCCTCCGTCGGGCTCCAGCCGGCCGGCGACCATCTCGAGCAGGGTCGTCTTGCCGGCACCATTGGCCCCCACGAGGCCGACCCGCTCGCCACGAGCCAGGGCGGCGCTCACCGGATGGAGGATGACGAGGTCACCGATCTCCCGGCGAACGCCCTCCAGGCGCAGGATGGACATGGGTGAAGCCTACTGGGACGCGCGGACCGCCGGACCGCCCAGCTCCGACCAGCGGCGGCCACGCCTGGCCGTGCGCGTGGCCCGGGCCGCGAGGGTCGCGGTCGTCCCTGCCCGATCCCTGCCGGGCAGCCGCTGGCACCAGGAGCAGAAGTGCGTACCCCGCTGGGCCAGCACGAGCCGCCGGATGGGTCGGCCGCAGCGGCGGCAGGGCAGCCCGGTCCGCTGGTAGACGTCCAGGTGACCCTGCATCTCGCCGTCGCCCTCCGGCGCGGTGTATGCGTCCACCGATGACCCTCGACGCTCCACAGCCTCGGTCAACACCTCGCGGAGCGCCCCGTAGAGCCTGCGCTCGTGATCGGGCCGGAGCGACTGGACCGAGCGCAATGGGTGGAGTCGCGCGCGCCAGAGGGCCTCGTCGGCGTAGATGTTGCCGACCCCGGCCAGGAACGACTGGTCCACGATGACCGACTTCAGGCGCCCGCGGCGGCGGCGCAGGCGGTCCCGGAACCGCCTCAGCGTGAAGGATTCGTCGAGCGGCTCGGGACCGTGGCCCGAGAACAGCTCGGCGGCTTCGGTCGCGCCCAGGATCGCGCCTGACTCGTCTCGCCGATACAGCCCGACCCGCCCGAACTTGCGCATGTCGCGAAAGAGCAGCCAGCGCGGCCCGTCGTGCCGACCGCCTCCGGCGACCGGGCCAGGATCCAGCGTCAGGCGCAGGTGGACGTGGCCGTCATGGCGAGTGCCGGCTGGCAGGACGAAGAGCTGCCCGGTCATCTTGACCTGGATGGCGAGGACCGCGCCCCCGTCGAGGTCGATGACGAGCCACTTGGCCCGGCGGCCGACCGCGAGGATCTCGTGACCGGCGATGGCCGCCGCGAAGGCCTCCGGCTCGGGGTGTCGGATGACCTTCGGCCAGTCCCACCAGGCATCTGTGATCATGGCGCCGGTGAGGAGCGGCGCCAGGTCCCGCGCCATCGTCTCGACCTCGGGCAGCTCCGGCATGTGTGCGCTGCCTAGGCGAGCGGGAGCGGCGTCATCGAGTCCCAGTCGGTGCCGGACTTGACGTCGACGTCCAGGGGCACGTCGAGCTTGAGGGCATCCGCCATGACCTCGCGGACGACCGGCGCCAGCTCGGCGACCTCCGATCGGGGTACCTCGAGCAGGACCTCGTCATGGACCGAGAGGAGCATCCGCGCCGCGGAGCCCTCGGTCCGCAGCCGCTCGTCGAGCCGGATGAGCGCGATCTTCATGATGTCGGCGGCCGTGCCCTGGATGGGCATGTTGATGGCCATCCGTTCGCCCGCGCTTCGCAACTGCGCATTGCGCGACGCCAGCTCCGGGATCCAGCGCCGCCGTCCCAGGAGCGTCTCGACATAGCCCTGCTCCCGTGCGACCTCCTTGATGTGGAGCATGTAGTAGGCGATGCCGCTGTAGGCGCCGAAGTAGGAGTCGATGAAGGCTCGCGCCTCCTCGCGCGGGATGCCGGCCCGGGTGGCCAGACCGTAATCGCTCATGCCGTAGGCAAGCCCGAAGTTCACCATCTTCGCCATCGAGCGCTCCGCGGGCGTGATGGACGCAGGGTCCTTCTTGAGCACACGCGCGGCCGTCTGCCGATGGATGTCGGCGTGCGCCGCGAAGGCCTCCCGCAGATGCACGTCACCCGAGACGTGGGCCAGGATGCGCAGCTCGATCTGGCTGTAGTCCGCGGCCAGGAGCACGAGATCGTCGCCGCCCGCCACGAAGGCGCTCCGGATGAGGCGGCCGAGCTCCGTGCGGATGGGGATGTTCTGGAGGTTCGGATCGACCGATGAGAGACGGCCGGTGGACGCCACGGCCTGCTGGAACGTCGTGTGGAGCCGACCGGTCCCCGGGTCGATGAGCAGCGGCAGGGCCTCGACGTACGTGGAGCGCAGCTTCGTGTAGATGCGCCACTCGAGGAGCAGCGGAACCATGGGGTGGGCATCGCGCAGCTCTTCGAGCACCTGCGCATTGGTTGAGAAGCCCGTCTTCGTGCGCCGCCCGCGGGGCAGGTTCAGCTCGTAGAAGAGGACCTGCTCGAGCTGGCGCGGGCTGCCCAGGTTGAACTCATGGCCCACGGCCGCGTAGATGTCCTCCGCCAGCCGATCGATGGCCTCGCCGAAGGAGCCGGCGAGCCCGCCAAGCACCTGGCGGTCGAGCACCACCCCCGTCGCTTCCATGCCGGCAAGCACGGGCTCCAGGGGCAGCTCGAGCTCGTCGAGGATCCGCCGCAGGGCGGGCTCGGCGTCGAGCGCGGTCTGGAGAGCGTCCTGCGCCGCACTGACGGCGACAGCCTGCACGGCCGCCTGGGTCCTCGGGTCGAGCTCTCCCGGCTCGGGCAGGATGACGTCCAGCCGCTCCGCGCAGACGTCGTTGAGGGACTGGCTGCGAAGGGCCGCGTTGAGGATGTAGCCAGCGATCTGGGTATCGAAGGCGACGGCCGGCAGGCGGGCAGCGATGGTGGTCCCACCCGACCCGGTCGGGTCGCGTCGGGCCAGATCCCAGACGAGGAGCGGCTTGACGTCGTGGCCGACGAGCGGACGACCCGCCGACAGGACCGCCGCCCCGAGCTCCGCCGCCGAGTCCGGTCCTGCCGCGACGATCCGACCGTCCGCCCCCGCCACGGCGATGCCGGTGAGTCGCCCGCGTCGGGGCCGCAGATCGTCGAAGGCAGCCCCGAGGACGATCTCCGGCTGGGCGGCCAGCCAGGACTCGATCGCACCCGAAGGGTCGAACGGCTCCACGACGCCCGGGTCGGCGAGCACCGCGCGGAGGCGGGCGGCAGGCTCGAGGCCAGCCATGGCGCGCGGATGCTCGGGATCGTCGCTCTGGTGCGCCGCCGTTACGGCGGTCGGGACGGCACTGCCGGAGACCGCGCCGAAATCGAGGGTCAGCTGCAGGCCGGAGCCCTCCCCCTCCGCGCTCGCCGAGCCGCGCTTCAGGACCCGCCCCGGGACCACCGCCGCAGGCACCGGCCCGTGTCGATCAGCCTCCCGGAGCAGATCCCCGGGAGCCGGCTCGACCTCCCCCTGCACGCCGGGCAGGCGCTCCACGAGAGAGCGGAACTCGTACTCGCGGAAGAGCCGGATGACCTCGGCTCGGTCGTACTCGCCGAGGCGCGCGGAGCCGAGGTCGAGGCTGATGGGGGCGAGCCGATCGATGGTCACGAGCTCACGCCAGAGCATGACGTCGTCGCGGTGCTCCTTCAGCTTGTCACGCAGCTTGTCCGGCTTGACCTGGTTGATCTGCGCGAAGACGCCCTCCAGCGACCCGAAGTCGACGAGCAGCTTGGCGGCGGTCTTGTCGCCGACCCCCGGGATGCCAGGGATGTTGTCGGTCGAGTCGCCCTTGAGCGCCTTGAAGTCGATCATCTGGCCGGGATCGAGGCCGTAGCGCTCGTGGATGCGCTCCGGGTCGTAGATGACGGTCGATTGCACGCCCGAGGCGCGTCGTCATCAACTTCGTCCGCTCGCTGACGAGCTGCAGCATGTCCAGGTCGCCCGAGACGATGATCGTCTCGAGGTCCTGGAGCTCGGCCTGGCGCGACAGGGAGCCGATGAGGTCGTCCGCCTCGTAGCCGGCCATCTCGTGGACCGGGATGCGGAAGGCCGCCAGGGTCTGACGCACGATGGGGAACTGGTCGCGCAGGTCGTCCGGCGTGGCCCGCCGCGTGGCCTTGTAGGCCTCGTATCGGTCGGCCCGGAACGAGCGCCCGACGTCGAAGCAGCACATCACGTGGTCGGGCTTCATGTCGGCGAAGCCGCGCAGGACGATGGACCAGAAGCCGAAGGCAGCGTTCACGAGCTGGCCCTTGCTCGTCGTCAGCGGCGTCTCGAGGAGCGCGAAGTACGCCCGATAGATGAGGCTGTGCGCATCGAGGAGCATGAGCCGTTCCACTGCGGCCGAGTGTAGCCCCGGCGTGCGGGCCGAAGGCCTGCGTCACGGCGGGTGCCGGTCCGGCGCCGTCCGAGAGGCGGTCGTCGGTCGACAGGACTCCCGAGGCTGGAGACGGCAGTCAGTGACCCGACGCGGGCCTCAGCGGAGCAGAGGGTCGGCCGACCTCCTTAGGAGCCAGGTGATGACGAGGAGCAGCGCGCCCCCGACGGCCAGGATCGTCCCGACGGCAAGGAGGACGGTGGACAAGGCGATGCCCTCATCGGCCGCCGCGGTCACCACTTGATCGGCGGCCAGCGTCGTGGCCTTGCGCTGTGCCGCGTCCCCATCCTCGCCCGCGAGTCCGGCCGCGCTCAGCAGCAGGCGACTCCGCCGGTGCTCGGCGATGCAGTCCCCGCGATCGGCGATGCAGTCGCCGCGACCCCGAACGCTTCCATGGCGGCAGGTCGAGCCGTCGATGCGTCGCCGTTCTCGTCGGCCTGGTCCTTGCCGGCCACATCGAACGCATCGACGTCGTCGCGGTACGCAAACGCATCGGTCGCGGCAGCCCGACGTTCTGCGAAGCTCAGTGATGGCTCCGCGGCGGCCTCGAGCGCGGAGCGCGATCGGTCGACGGGGACTGCTCCGCGACCTCCTGGGCCGCACGGGCCGCTCCATCCGCCAAGTCGTCAGCCGGTGCCACTTCGGCCGCCGGCTCGGTCGCTGACTCGGCCGCGACCTCAGCCGCTGGCGCTCCGTCCGCCAGCGCTCGGCCGCCGCAGGCGCTTCGACCGCCGCAGGCGCTTCGGCCGCCTCGGAGCTTCCGCTTCACGGACCTCGGCGGGCGACTCGAGCCCGAGGCTGCCCTCGCGCCCATCCGCCGGAGCCGTCAGCTCGTCCGCCGGGGCGGTCACCGTCGCCGGGGCGGTCACCCGTCCCGTCTCCGGCCAGACCGTGCCAGCCACGACGAAGAGGAGGCCGATCGATAGCGCGCCGAATGCGGCCGGGCGCAGCGTGCCGGTCTCGGGGAGCGAGATGCGCCGGAGGAGGCGCGAGAACGCCGAGCCGCGCAGCCGATCGGCGTCGGCTGGGGCGATCCGGAAGTCCCTTCGCCGCGGCGCGACGGGCTCCCAGGGGACCACCCGCGAGAGGGCCCGCAGGTCCGCCGCAAGAGAGGCGCATTCGCGGCACGAGGAGACGAGCAGCTCGGCGTCGCGGAGCTGCCAGGGGTCAAGAGGATCGCCGCTGGCGAACTGCGAGACGAGCAGTGCATCGTGCGTCTCGTGGGCGGCAGGGCGAGACGGCATGGGCGTGGGAGCGGGCATGTCGCTCACTCGACGCTCCTAGCCACGGAACAGTTCCATGGCCGGGCCGAGCCGTTCGCGGAGCGCCAGCCGGCCACGGTGGATGCGAGACTTCACCGTGCCCACGCTGACCCCCGTCAGCTCGGCGATCTCGGCGTAGTCGTAGCCCTCTACGTCGAAGAGGATGATGGCCGTCCGCTGGTCGTCGGTGATGCCCTCCATGGCGCGCGCCAGCACGGCACGTTGCTGGTTCCCGAGGGCCACGTTCTCCGGACGCTCGGATCCGGGCGCCGGCGGCTGCCAGGAATCGTCCTCCCATTCGGGATAGGGCTCGCTCGGCCTGCGCTTCCGCTTGCGCAGGATGTCCTTGGCGGCGTTGAGCGCGATGCGCGTCAGCCAGCCACGGAACGATGGTCCGCTGAAGCGCTCGAGGTTCCGGTAGGCGCTGAAGAAGGCATCCTGGACGGCGTCCTCGGCGAGGTCCCGGTCGCGCACGACCCGCACGGTCATGAGGAACAGGTAGTCCTGGTAGAGCTCGACGAGCTGGTTGAAGGCCTCGAGCCGACCGGACAGCGCCTCGCGCGACGAGGGCGCGGTCGCGGGCATTCTCGGGCGCTCGGACGTCGCCCCCGCCGACCGCCAGCCGCGATCCGCTCAGAGCCAGCCGCGGTTCCGGAAGAAGGCCACCATGCCCACGAGCATGGCGACCATGATGAGCATGATGACCCAGAAGGCCTCGGTCGTGCCCTCGCCCGGGAAGAGCACGTTCATGCCGAAGAGGCTGGCCAGGAGCGTCAGCGGGAGGACGATGACGCTGAACGAGGTGAGCACTCGGAGGACGTCGTTGACGTTGTGCGAGAGGACCGATTCGTTCGTGGACTCGAGGCCCTCGATGATCTCCTTGTAGTTCTCGAGGGTGTCCCAGATGCGCTCCGACGCGTCGATGACGTCGTCGAAGTAGACGTCGAGCTCCTCGGGCGTCGTGATGTCCATGGCTCGCTCGAGGTCGCGGAAGGCGACGCGCTGGGGCCGCACGATGCGCCGGAAGTTGATGATCTCCTGCTTGGCGTTCGAGATGTCGCGCACGACCTCCGTGGAGCGGCCCTCGAAGATCTCGTCCTCGATGCGCTCGAGCTTCTGGCCCGATCTTGCGGAGCATCGGGAAGCTGGAGTCCACGGCGTGGTCGACGATCTTGTAGAGGAGGAACGCGGCGCCCTTCTCGAAGTAGCCCTCCCGGACCTCCTCGCTCTCCTGGCAGCGCGCGAACAGGGAGTCGATGGGCTCGAGGTCGTTGTTGGGCATCGAGATGAGGTAGTCCGAGCCCACGAAGAGGTCGAGCTCGACGACGGTCAGGCGGTCGCGATCGCGGTCGAAACGCGGGAACTGCATGACCACGAAGATGTAGTCGTCGTAGCGGTCGACCTTGGGCCGCTGGTTCCGCGAGTAGACGTCCTCGTAGTCGAGGGGGTGGAATTCGAAGCGTGATTCCAGCCATTCCTGGGCAGCTTGGCGAGGCCTGGGGATGTGGATCCAGCGGATGCCATTGCTTGTGATGGTGGCCGGGTCAGCGAAGGGCTCGTCGGGCGTCACGGGCACGGCCGGACCGCGGCGCACGGGACGCACGGGCAGGCGCGGCGACCGGATGACGGGCACCTCAGGCCGTTCCCGAGCTGTGCCGGGAGACAGCAGCGTATCGGTCGTGCTTCCGATTCCCCACGACGACATCCTCCCGGAGGCCTGGCCAAAGGCTTCTGGCCGAGTCTACACCGGAGGGGTGGGGCTCTCGCAGGCTCGCATCAGACTCGGGACGCTCCTGCGCTCAGGACTTCGGACCGATGAACTCGTCAAGGATCGCGACGCTGCGGCGGTGGGCGATCGAGAGGTTGTACCGATTGTTCGGTCGTGACTCCACACCGATCAACGCGCATGCCCGCTCGAAGATCCCCCTGATGTCGGCGGAGTGATTCGTGAAGAAGTAGCGTGGGTACTCGTATCGCTTGCCGGCCGGGTTCCGAACTCGGTTCGTCACGCGACAGCCGTCCGAGTGGATGAGGCCCTTCACGAGCTCCCTCGGATCGTCACTCCACGAGGTGCCACTGCCACGCCTCGAGCTCGATCTTCCGGAGGTGCTTCGGGCCTGGTCCCGACTTGCGGAAAGACACACGGCCAGTGCTTCCAGAGGCAGTAGACGTCCTGACGCAGCCGACGCGCTTCACGATGCCTGCCCGCTTGCCGACAACCTCTTCTACCGGCCGCCTTACAGCCCTCGATAAGCCGCGGGTAACGGCTGTCCTGGGTGATCCGTAGGTTCCATACGCCGCGCGGGAATGCGCGAGATCACGCCATCCCCGAGATACAGACCCAACAGATACACGTAGGCCGGGCCGAGTCCGCGGTCATCGACGCAGGCGATTGGATCCGGCGGCAACGCTCGGCATTCGGGGCGGAGAATCGACGGATTGGTGCGGCGGGTGGGATTCGAACCCACACGCCCTTTCGGACAATGGAGTTTGAGTCCATCGCGTCTGCCGTTCCGCCACCGCCGCGTGACCCCAATATAGCGGATGTCGATGACACGATGATAGAACATATGTGCGAAATACGCAACGCCCGAAGTCGGCGGCCTGGGGACCGCTGACTGACCCTTCGGCACCGTCAGTGACGACCATCGGCAGGGTCTGTATGCGCAAGGCGAGCGCATGCTGCCGGCATCGACCCACCCCTTGGGCCGTCCAACGGAGGGTGATCGATGACCCGCGTGCTCATCGTCCATCACGACATCGACCTGGCGGACCAGGAGGTCGATTCGCTCAGGCGGCTCGGCTACGAGCCCATCCAGTGCGCCGGACCGTCCGCGCATTCCTGCCCGGTCCTTCGCGGCGAGGAGTGCCCCGACGTCGACAACGCCGACGTGCTGGTGTATGACGTCTGGTCGACCATGGAGATCCGGGAGTGGGCGCACCCTCATCGAGGCGCTGCGCGACACGCATCCGGAGATCCCCATCGTCCTGACCGCCCCGGGCATGGAGCTCGACTGGGTGGAGACCGAAGGCGTCCACAAGGTCGTTCCCCTCGTCGGGCCCCCGACCGCCGCACGCCTGGACGCAGCCATCAAGGAGGCACTCGCCCGGTAGTTCGACCCGCCCGCGCTCGATCAGACAGCGGTACCGTCGATGGCCGTCCGGCCGGTCGCGAGATCCACGTCGAGCCGGCAGGACTCGGGACCGTTCTTCCACGTCATGCGGATGGATCCGCGGTCGGGCGTGGTGACCTTCAGCCGTCCGTCGAACGCGGGATGGGTCGCCCGCAGGCGCACCAGGTCGATGACACGGCTCACGACCGGGCTCTCGAGCGACGCTTCGATCTCGTCTGGCGGTGTAGTCGTGGCGGTTGACCGCTCGGCCGTCGCCCGTCCGCTCCGAACGGCGCCATGGTCGTTCGTCCCCGCCAGCAGCCCGACGTAGTAGACCTGCGGGATCGCCCCGCGCGAAGAGCTGGATCGCTCGCGCCGCGAGATACCGGTCGTCGTCCTCGCCGAGCGCCGAGTAGTAGGTGCAGTTGAGCTGGTGGACGTCGAGGCCGTCAGCGTGCGAGTCCGAGAGGATGCGGTTGACGTTGCCGCCACGGGCCAGGACCAGGTCGGCGAGCCGGAGCATCTCGGCTCGGTCGAGGAGACCATCGAGGTCGGGCTGCACCGGGATGCCGTCGTGGCAGTCCAGGGTCGTGAACTGCCGTTCGGGTGAGCGGCTGAGGTGGGCGGCCAGACGCGGCAGCGTCATCCGTCTCGAAGCCGTGGAGCACCAGGCCGGGGAGCACGAAGTCGTACGTCCAGTAGCCGCGCGCCGACGAGCTTCTCGTGGGTGGAATAGACGTCGTGGACCTCGGGCAGGCAGCGTCAAGCCCGAGGCCGTCGGCGACGCCGGCCAGCCAGTCGAGGACCTCCTAGATCTCGGGCTCGACCATGAAGCAGCTCGTGCCGGCCTTCTTGACGACGTAGCCGACCGCGTCGAGGCGGACGATGCGGATGCCCTGCGAGGCGAGAAAGGTCAGCCATTCGGCGACCAGGCGACGGGTCACCGGCGACCGAAGGTCGAGGTCGACCTGCTCCGACCAGTCGGCTGTCCCGAAGGAGGTCCAGACCGTCTCTTCCTCGCCCGTGTCGGCGATGGTGATCGTGGAGAACGGGTGGTCCGGCTTGCGCAGGAAGATGCGGGCGACGTCGCCGTCGGATGGCCGGCCGTCGGGCCAGACCTTGTCGAGCGTGACGAAGAGGTCGGCGCCGAGGCCGAGCGTCGGCCGTGCTGCTGGAAGTCCCGGAACTCGTCGCTCTGCCGTGAGATGTGGTTGACCATGAGGTCGATCAGCACGTCATGGTCCTGCGCCAGCGCCCGGACGTCCTCCCAGCTCCCGAAGCGCGGGTCGATCCGGCGATAGGTCACGGGCGCGAAGCCACGGTCCCCGGACGATGGGAAGGGCGGCAGCACGTGCACGCCGCGTGAACAGCCCGGCGAGCGGGCCGGTCAGCAGGGCGCTGGATCGACGCGATGTTGCCACCCAGCGAATCGGGATAGGTCAGCAGCTGCGGGCCGTGACGCACCTCGTCGTCTCCCTGGTCGCCTGGTCGGTCAGACATCAAGGCAGGCACGCACGGCGTCGACGAGCACGCGAGCTCGCTCGTCGGGGATGCCGCCCATCTGGTTGTTGACGTAGGCGAAGCCGATGCCATGCGTGTCGTCGGCGAAGGCCAGCTCGCCGCCGGCGCCGCCGTGCCCGAAGCTGCGCGGCCCCAGGAGCGGCGAGCCGGGCGGCGAAGCGATGGTGAAGCCCGTGCCCCAGCGGGACCCCGGGTCGATGGTCCCGGACCAGGGTCGCCCGCTCGAGCGCTCCACGATGGCATCGTCCACCGAGGCCGGTGTCATGAGCCGCAGGCCATCGAGGGGGTGGACGCAGGCAGCGTAGAGGCGCGCCAGCGAGCGCGCGTCGGCGATGCCGTTGGCACCCGGGACCTCGGCCGCCTGGATGTCGGGGTCGTTGAAGGTGACGTGCTCGCCCTCCGCCGGGAAGGCGAACGCGCCGCCCATCGTCGCGGCTCGAACACGTTCGGGCTGTGCATCCGCATCCCGGATCGGACGGGCCAGCTCGAGGTCGGTGTCGGGCAGCGGCGCCAAGAGCCAGGCGACGTGCTCGCGCTCCTCTGGCGGCAGGCCGACCCACAGGCGCAGGCCGAGCGGCTCGGCGAGACGGCGCCGCACGAACGTGCCGACCGACTCGCCGCTGATGCGGCGGATGACCTCGCCCACGAGCCAGCCGTAGGTGATGGTGTGGTAGGCGTAGCGCAGTCCCGGGCGGCCAGAGCGGCGCCTGTCGCTCGACGGCAGCGATGACCGGGTCCCAGGCCAGGACCTCCCGCCGCGTCAGCGGCTGATCCAGCGACGAGAGGCCGGCTCGGTGCGCAGAGCAGCCAGCGGACCGGGATCTCGGCCTTGCCCTGCCTGTCCGAACGCCGGCCAGTAGTCCGCCGACGGGCGCGTCGAGGTCGAGGCGCCCATCCTGGACGAGGAGGTAGGCGCAGATCGGCGAGGACGCCCTTCGTGCACGAGAACACGACCGCGGGGGTGTCAGCTGTCCAGGCTCGCCCGGTCCTCGGGTCGGCCAGGCCTGCCCAGAGGTCGACGACCGGCTTCGCCGCGCTGGTAGACGGTCAGCGCAGCCCCGACCTCGCCGCGCTCCGCGAAAGTTCGAGGCGAAGGCGTCGGCGACCGGCGCCGAACGCCTCGCCCACGCCACCCTCGGAGCGTGCGCTCCGAAGCCCCGTGACCGGTCATCGCGTGCTCCTCAGCCCTTCAGCGAGCCCTGGAGGAGCGCCGCGACGAACTGGCGCTGGAAGATGAGGAAGACGATGAGCGTCGGCGCGAGGATGACGAGCGAGCCGGCGCCAGCAGCGGGATGTCGGTGGCGTACTGGCCCTGGAAGGCGCCCAGCGCGCCGGCCATCGTGCGCTCGGTGGGGTTCTCGACGAGCACGAGCGCGAGCAGGAACTGGTTCCACGTCCAGACGGCGAGGAGGATGGCGAGCGACGCGATGGCGGGCCTGGCGAGCGGCACATGGATGCGCCAGAAGAGGTCCCGCGTCGGGCGCGCCGTCGACGCGGGCGGCCTCGGAGAGCTCCGTGCGGCATGCCCAGGAAGTGGGCGCGCATCCAGAAGACGCCGAAGGGCATGTAGAGCCCGATGAGCGGCAGGATGATGGCGAGCTTCGTGTCGTAGATGCCCAGCTCGCGCACGACGTAGTAGAGCGGGATGATGATGCCCGCGAGCGGCAGCGTCAGCCCGAGCAGGAAGAGGATGAAGAGCGGCTCGCGAACCCGGGATGCGGAGGTGGCCGATGGCGAAGCCGGCCATCGTCGCGAAGACGACCGCGACCGGGACGACGCCCAGCACGATGAGCACGCTCGAGATCGAGCAGGGCGTCCATGTGGGCGTCCTCGAAGGCCTCGAGGAAGTTGCCCCACTGCGGGCTCGTCCGGCCAGGCGATGCCCAGGGGCACGGCTCCGCGAGGGGTGGATGGCGGTCGTGAAGAGGCTCACGAACGGCACGATCGTGACGACCATGAGCACGATGAGCAGGAGCCGGCCCGTCCAGACCTCGCGTGCGGCTGACGATCACGCCGGCTCCTCGCGCGTGAGCCGCTGGATGGGCAGGACCGCGACGAGGACGAGGACGACGAGGACGACGGCGAGCGCCGACGCCAGGCCCGACCTGACGGCCGTAGAACGCGAGGCGGTAGATCTCGAGGCCGGGGACGGTCGTCGCGGTGCCGGGGCCACCACCCGTCGAGATGTAGACGATGTCGAACGCGGCCAGCGAGGCGATGACCGTGACGGTGACGCAGACCCCGATCTCGTAGCGCAGGCTGGGACCGTGATCGAGCGGAACTCCTGCCAGGCGCTCGCGCCGTCGATGCGGGCCGACTCGTACAGCGCCTGGTCGATCTTGCTCATGCCCGTGAGCAGCAGGATGGTGCAGAGGCCGAGGAGCACCCAGGCGCCGATGACGCCGACCGCGGGGAGCGCCAGCGCCGAAGTCCGCCAGCCAGGCACGCGTGAGGCCGCCGAGCCCGATCGCGCTGAGGACCTGGTTGACAAGGCCGTTCTTCGACGAGCAGCCAGCTCCACATGATGCCCGCCGCGACGAGCGGGATGACCTGGGGCAGGAAGAGGACCGTTCGACTCGCCGTGCCGAGACGCCCGGTCGCGATCCGCCGGATGAGCGAGGCGACGAGCAGGCCGAGGACCGACGGGCACGCCGCTGAAGAAGATGATCGAGCTTGAACGCGTTCACGATGGTCCCGAGCAGGTCGGGATCGTTCAGGACCCGCACGTAGTTGTCGATGCCGACGAATGTCGACTCCCCGATCCCGTTCCAGCGCAGCGTCGAGTACTGGACGGTCATGGCGAGCGGGACGAGGACGAAGGCGGCGTAGGCGATGAGGGCCGGCAGCACGTAGAGCCAGCCGGCCCACGCGGCTGCTCGCGGACCCGGCGCCAGCGCGAGGCACGCAGCGAGGCCGACGGGACGTCGTCGGCCCGCCGGCCGGGAAGCGCGAAGGCCTGGAGAGCCTTCATCGCCACCCGGCAGGCGGGGGATGTCACTGGGCGAGGTCCTCCTCGTAGGAGGCCTGCACGGCCTGGAGGAGCCCTTCAGCTGTCTGCTGGCCGCCGACCATCTTCTGGAGCTCCGGCGTCCAGCCTTCAGCGAAGATCGTGCCGGTGGCGTTGGCGATGAAGTCCATCACGCCGCCCTCGGCTGCGGCGACCTGGCCCGCCGGGGCAGCGTGTCGTTCGTGACCGAGCCCTCGGCCACGTCCGGCAGCGGCAGGTCGGCGGGTCCGACCGGGCTGGATCCGGCGACCGTGACGTTGATCTGGCGCGCGGCGGGGTCGTGCCGACCCAGTTCAGGAAGAACGCCGCGCAGTCCGCGTTCTTCGCGTTGGCGGCGATCCCGAACGTCACCGGGACGCCCATCGAGCCGTGCACGCCGCCTTCTTCGGCCGGCGGGAACACGAAGAACCCGATATTGCCCGGGGCGTCGGTGTCGAAGCCGCCATTCTGCCAGTCACCGTTGAAGGTGAAGACGCCCTCGCCCTGAGCAAAGCGCGAGTTCGAGTCGGCGTACTCGATGGCATTGACGTCCTCGGGGAAGTAGCCCGCCTCGATCCATTGCTGCGAGGTGCTGGGCCGCTTCCAGGTTGGTGGGCGTATCGACCGTGGCGCCCTCCTTCTGGTAAGATCCACTCGTTGATGGGCTGGGTCGGGCCGAGCGCGGCCATGAGGTTCTGGAGGGGGAACGCCAGACCGCCGCCGCTGTTGACGGTGTTCCACTGCATGATCGGCAGCAGACCGGCCTCCTTGGCCTTCGCCAGGAGCTCCTCGAACTCGGCAAGCGTCGCCGGCGGCTCGGTCATCCCGATCTGCGCGGCCTGCTCCTTGTTGTAGAAGACGCCCGTCGTCGCCTTGTTCAGGCCGCCAGCGTACAGGTCACCCTCACCACGGGGTCGACCGCCCTCGGCTACGCGATGCGGTGTGAGCAGGGAGGCGGGCCACTGGTCCCAGCCGAAGGCCTCGACATAGGGCTCGAGGTTGAGCAGGAGCCCATCACGAACGAGGTCGACCATCGTCGGCAGCCGGATGAGGTCGGGCGGGTTGTCGCCAGCGAGCAGGCGTGGCGTCTGCGTCATGAGGTTGGCGAACTGATCCTCGCGGATGTTCCAGGTGACGTTCGGGAACTGCTTGGTGAACTCCTCGGCGAGGGCCTGCTGGAAGGGGAATCCGCTCTCGAAATAGACCAGGAGCTCGACGGGCTCGGTGCCACAGCTGGGAGCCTCGCCTTGAGCGGCGACCGACAGCGGCGCCGCGGTGGCGACGATAGCGGTCACGGCGAGCGCGGACACCCACGCGCGCGCTCGTCGACCTCGATGCTCGAACATGTTCCAGACCTCCTCCAGTGCGTCGACAGTGGATCGGCACCTTACGGGGCTCAGGGCAATGCTCGTCCCTCCTTCGGTGGTGCCGTGGTGCCCGCGGACCACGACCTCGGGGGGCAGGACGATCGAGGGCGGCGTCGTCGATCGCGAGCGGACCTCGGCGAGGAGCATCTCGGCGCCAAGTCGACCGGACTCGAAGAGCTGCTGGCGGACCGTCGTCAGCCCGACGTAGTCAGCGACCTCGATGTCGTCGTACCCCACGACCGAGAGGTCCTCGGGGACGTGCAACCCGGCCTGGCGAGCGGCGCTGATGGACACCCAGCGCCTGGGTGTCGCTCGCGGCGAAGATGGCGCTCTGGGGCGCTGATCCGCGTGGAGAGGAGGCGGGCGGCAAGCTCCCGGGCCTCGTAGCTGCTGTGCGCGCCGAGCGCCACGAAGTCGGGCGCAGGTCGGACGCCGGCCCAGAAGCGTGCACCCTCGAAGCCGACGAAGCGGTGGCGGCTCGACGTGAAGTCCGAACGGGTCGTCGAACTCGTCTCCGACGAACGCGATGCGCCGGTGCCCAAGCTCGAGGAGGTGTCGGGTGGCGGCCTCACCGCCGGCGATGTCGTCGCCGACGACATGAGGCAGGCCCTCGACTGCCGGTCGCGTGGGCGTCGACGACGACGACCGGGATGGCGGCCGAGGACAGCCTCCGCACGTCCTCCTCGCGCGGGGGCAGCGAGACGACGAGGAGTCCGTCGGTCCGCTGCGCGAACGCCAGGCCGCGCAGGTACTGGTCGCGCTTGTCGACCGTCTCGACGTTGTAGATGACGAGGTCGAACTCGCTGTCGCCGAGGACGGCGTCGACCCCGCGCAGGCGTTCGGCCGCCTGAGGCCGCGTTAGGAAGGACGTGACGAGGCTGATCGTGAGTGTCCGCCCGAGACTCAGCCGGCGCGCGGCGCTGCTCGGCGTGTACTCGAGGTCCTCGATGGCGTCCAGGACGCGTTGTCGGGTGTCAGGGTCGACCTGGACGCTCCGGTTGAGCACGCGCGAGGCCGTCGCCTTGCTCGACCCCTGCTCGCCGCGCCACATCCTGGAGGGTGTGCCTTGTGCACGCCGTCCTCCGATGGAACCGGTTCCATGGAACCGGGTGAGAGCTGTACGAGACGTGTCAATCGTGGGCGGCTACGCTGTGCGCCCATGCAGGCGCGACCCACCGTCACGGTCAACATGGCCGTGACCGCGGACGGCAAGATCGACACCGTCGAGCGGCGCGGCGCCCGTCTCCGGCATGGCTGACGCGGCGCGGGTGGACCGGCCCGCCGCGGAGGCGGATGCGGTGATGGTGGGCGGCCACACGCTGCTCGGCGAGGACTTGAGGCTCACCGTCCGCGATCCGGTGCTGGCCGAGGAGCGCATGCGCGAGGGCCGCGAGCCTCAGCCGATGAAGGTCGCGGCCGTCTCCCGCATCGGCCCGCCCGGCGGGC
>CAVOIR010000015.1:0-200142 GCA_963696045.1 uncultured Chloroflexia bacterium
GATCCCAGGCCACGCCCAGTGGATATGTCGCAATCATCCCGGCAACGATTGCCTTCATCGCCTCGACCGGTGCGCATTGGCTGGACCACGCTGCCGCGTGGAACCGTGCGGACTGATGGACCTTGAATCACTTGTTGCGGAACAGTCGGAGGCTGTCTTCTGCAATCACGGCGGGGAACTCCCATCGAGACCCCCCGTCGAATGGCGTTGAGGAACGCGATCTGGGCTGTTCTGGCCGAGTCAACAGCGCGCGCGCGCGCCCGACCGGCCTCGGCGCGCCCCGCGGACTGAGGCAGAAATCAAGACCAGCGGCCAGCCGATCCTGTTCCAAGTCGTCTGCCGTGAATACCACTGGCCACCCGACCGCCCGGGCTTGGGCCAGGACCTTGTGGCCACCGGGGACAGGATCGATGACCAAGGGTGGAACTCCGTTCTCGATTGCCAGTACAGTCCCATGCAGCCGGGTGCGTGACTATTGCGTCCATCGACGCAATCGCGGTCTCGATTTGCCTAGGGTTGCGCAGGTCCGACCGCTCCAGGTCGAGACGAGTGTCGATAGGAATGCAAGCGACGTCACACGCGTCCAGCAGGGTGCGAATGGCAAGCCCGGCCTCAGCGTGCATTCGACTTTGTATTCACTCTGCTCGTGAACCAAGACGACGCCGACGAGAGGTACGCGTGACTCCTCGGCAAGGAACGAGATGTCAGCACGCGCGGTCCTGTCGCTATCTCGCTCAACGAGCGCATGGAACGGGTTCCACTGACTGACGGATCGAGCATCGACAGGTTCAGGCCCACTAACCGACAACTTGCGAAGCGATCGAGGAAGTCTGTTACAGGCCAGCCATTTCCAAACGGTCCACAGACGAACACCACCAAGTCATAGTCCAACGGGTTCGCGTCTTGCCACCCGATGCCATCCGTGAATGGAGCATCGACTGCGAACTCCCACGACCAACCTGCACCATCGAGCCAATCTGCACAGAGGTCCCGAGCGAGCATGTCGCCAGCTGTTGCACCCATTCCCTCGAAACTGAACCAACCTGCAATCAAAGCGCGGGACATATGGACTCCAATGCCAGGCCTGCAGCGACGTCAGAGAGTCTCAGGCAGACGGAGCCGTGCGCGCGGCCATCGGGCATGACTCCACGTGGATCATCCATAAATCAGACTGCGGCGATAGCAACGTTCGCATCAGCTGCTCGGCGCGGCACGTCCTCCGACACGCCACCAGCTTCAAGTCGGATGACCCGATGACAACGCTCAAGCGTGCTCAGACGGTGCGCGATCATGAAACAGGTCCGCCCTTCCATGAGGCGCCACATCGCCTCCATGATGCGGCCCTCGGTCTCGACGTCGACTGAGCTGGTGGGCTCGTCCAGGATCAGGATGGGGGCGTCACGCAGGAAGGCACGGGCGATCGAGATGCGCTGACGCTCCCCGCCGGACATGCGCAGGCCGCGCTCTCCGACCAGCGTCTCATAGCCTTCTGGAAGCCCGCTGATGAAGTCGGCCGCGCCGGCAGCTGTCGCCGCCGCATCGATCTCCTGCCATGGAGGCTGTCGGCCGTGCGTAGGCGATGTTCTCGGCGATCGACGTCGGGAAGAGCACGGGCTCCTGCAGCACGACCCCGAACTGCCGACGAAGGTCGACGAGGCGGATGTCGCGAAGATCGATGCCGTCGAGGAGGATCCGACCTTCGGTCGGGTCGTAGAAGCGCGCCAGCAGGCTCACAAGGTCGTCTTGCCGGCACCGGTCCGTCCCGAGATCCCGAGCCATGTGCCAGGCTCGACCTCGAGCCGTACGCGCCTGGAGTACCAATCGGCCAGCCTCGTACTCGAACGACACGTCCTCGAGCGAGAACGCGCCGCTGGCTCGGTCGATCGACTGATGCTCCCGGTCGCTCGACCACATCTGGCTCCTCGTCGAGCGTCCGGAACGCGCGCTCGGCGGCCGACAAGGGAGGACTGCAAGGTCGGCGATCTTCGAGCTGATCTCGCTCAACGGCGTGAAGAGCATCGCCATGTAGGACATGACGATCAGCAGGTCGCCAAGGGTCATCGTGCCAGCCTGAACGGCAAGCGTGCCCACGACGAGGACCGCTGCCGTGCCCAGTGCGGCCGTGACGCCGACCAGCAGCTTGACCCCGCCCTCTGCCGATGATCGCACCCATGTGCCCACGGACTGCATCGCGAGAACGCGGCTGAAAGCGGTCCTCCTCTCGCTCCTCCTGGCCGAATGCCTTCACGACTCGCATGCCCCCGAGGGTCTCCTGCACGACAGCGAGGGCGCTGCTGCGCTGTTCGTAGACCCGTTTCCAGCGGCGTCGTAGCGGCTTCCGGGACTGCCGGGCCAGCACGAACATGACCGGGGCGACAGCCATGCGCGATGACGGCGAGTCGGAGGTCGATGAGTGCAGTCACGTAGAATCATGCCCGCGACGGTCAGAAGGGCACCGACGAGCGGGAGTAGGCCGTCGATGATCACGTCGCGGACGGAATTCGCGTCGTACTGGATGCCATAGGCGAGATCCGCCGCGCCGCGCCGATCGTGGAATGCCAGGGACATCCGCTGGACATGACGGAAGACCGCAGAACGGAAGCAGCAGCACCACCCGCTCGCCGACCCAGGTGCTGTAGAGCCAGGTGACGCAGGCTCTGTCCCTGACGAAGCAACGCGATGAGCACGACGGCGAAAGCTGCAGCCACCAGCAACCCGGCATCATCGACCGGCAGCACCGGCGAGAGCGGCCCGCTGACCGGCTGGTCGCCGAGCACGCTGTCGACCACGACCTTCACGGGTATCGGCTGAAGCAGCGCCAGCGGAGTCGCCAGGAGCGTTAGCAGCCCGACAGCGCCGATGTGCAGCCGAAAGGGCTTCGCTACTGCCATCAAGCGTCGTACGAGGGCGATATCGCTCTGATGGCGCTCCTCCGAGGACCGACGACTCATGGCGAGCCTGCCCTGCGCATCGAGCGGACAGCCTGACCCGCATCCAGAACAGCGCGCGCAACGAAGATCAGCCCGAGCATCAGCGCCATGACGCCGGCGAGGGTGGCGCCGTCGTCCAGGGCCTGGGCGGCCAGCACCAGGGCAGCGAACGCGATGACCACCGAGCCGCCCCACACCCGCGGCCAGACCTTCCAGCGCACCATCTGGTGGCCGTGGCCGTGCTCCTCGATGGTGCCGATGAGGCGGGCGCTGCGCGAACGAGCCCGGTCCGCACCTCCAGGTCGAAGGACTCGAAGTCGCCGCCGCGGCGCACGGCCGCGCCGGATGCGATGAGTCGCTCCTCCACGACGCGCAGGCGCGCCTCCATGGAGTGCCATTCCTCGCTCCACTCCTCGAGCCGGATGGTGCGCGGGAACGTGAAGCCGCTGGCGCCCCGGCGCCGGAACGGCGTGAGGCCACCGGCGATGCGCCCGCGGGTCCGGTAGAGCGACTGGCCCAGCACGAGCCCGGCCAGCATCAGCACCCGTCGCAGGAGCGTCGCGAGTCGCGCAGGCGCTGCGTAGCGCAGCCCATCGACGGCGACGGCCAGGCTGACGACGACCGACGCCCCAGCCATGACCAGCGCCAGCGGCCAGGCCCACAGGAGCGGCGACCACGTCAGGCCGACGAGCCCGGTCGACGAGCAGGCCGACGATGGCCATCCACCACTCGGGCATGAGCGGCGCCGCCGCCCAGTGGGAGCCGCGCTCGTAGATGCGACTGGAAGGGCGCGCTGCCCCAGCTGCCGCCGTAGATGCCGGACGACGGACAGCGGCGCCGGCCGTGCGCCCGGGCCGTAGAGCTGGCCGGGCCAGGTGATGTGCCCGAGCCGGTTGAACCGCGACGGCCACTTCCGTTCCAGCAGCGCCTCCGCGTAGCCGTAGCCGCGCTGCTGCTTGAGGTAGCCCCGGGCCGTCCCCCGCCGGTGGTGCCAGACCATCGCACCCGCCGAGAAGCCGATGGTGCCGCCGTTCTCCTGGATGCGCCAGCCCACGTCGACGTCGTCGCCGGCGGTGCGGAAGCGCGTGTCGTAGCCGCCGATGGCCCGCAGCGCCTCCGTCCGGTACGTCGAGTTGCAGCCGGGCACGTGCTCGGCCACGGTGTCCGTGATGAGCACGTGGTTCGGGCCACCGGGCGCCAGGGCCACCAGCTCCGCCATCTCGCCGTCGCCGGGCGGCGGCAGGTTGGGCCCACCCGCCCCGTCGTGGCCGCCGTTCATGTACGTCCAGGCGATGTAGCGCAGCCAGTCCGGGTCGGGGTAGGCGTCGTCGTCGATGTAGGCCGTGATCTCGCCGGTGGCCTGGCGCATGCCCTCGTTGCGCGCCGCGCGACAGGCCCTTGTTCTCCTGGCTCGTCAGGCGCACGTCGTAGCGCGAGGCGATGGCCGCCGTGTCATCGGTCGAGCCGTCGTCGATGACGATGACCTCGTAGTCGGGGTAGTCCTGGCGCGCCAGGCGCGTCGAGGCAGTCGCCGATGAACTTCGCCCCGTTGTACGAGCAGCAGACGACGGAGATGCGCGGCCAGGCCAGGTCGTCCGGAAAGGGCACCTCGCGATACGCCCGCTCGAGGGCGGCGAGCGCGGGCTTGGGCTGCCGGTCGCGGGTCATCAGGCCGAAGTCCCAGTCCTCCACCGCCACGCCGCTGCGTGCCCACTCGTCCGTCCAGGCGAACACGAACGTGCCCGAGCCGCCGGCCGCGAACGTCGCGGCGCACCTGGGTCGAGACGAGGTGCGCCTGGAAGTCCGCGCCCTTGCGCAGGCTGTCCGCGCCCAGCTCGGCGATGACGACGGGCCGGTCCGGCGAGAGGTTCTGGAGCCGGGCCACGTAGCGCTCGAAGTCCTCGTCGTCCTCGAGGTACACGTTCCAGGAGTCGTAGTCGATGCCCCGCACGCGCAGGTACTCGGTCGAGGGGTAGTTCACGTACGTCACGAGCGCCCCGGGGTCCGCCGCCCGCACGGCATCGGCCAGGCTCTCCAGGAAGCCCTCGACGGCCGGCGCGCCGTGCCAGCGCACGATGCGCGAGGGAATCTCGTTGCCGATGCTGAAGGCGAGGATGGCCGGATGCCCCGCGCAGCTGCGCACGGAGGCCGCGAGCCGTTCGCGGATCTTGCCCGGCAGCCCACGCTGGTCGAGGAACGTGATGTGCTCCTCCCAGGGCAGGTCGACCGCGACCCAGAGTCCGTGGCGCTGGGCGGCATCGAGGAGCCAGGCCGGCGGCACCGTGTAGACGCGGATGGCGTTGATGCCGGCGGCGGCCATCCGCGCGAAGTCCTCGTCCGCCTTCGCCGGGTCGTAGCCGTCGTCGCCCGGTGCGGTGGGCAGGAACGTGCCGTAGGTGACGCCGCGGACCCAGAGCTTCTCGTCACCGACGTAGAGGAAGCGGCCGGACACGCGCGGACGGAGCCCGCCGCCGGGTCGCGGGTCGGGACGCGGGCGGACCATCGCCCCCATCGGGCACGACGGCGGGCCGCTCGGCAGCGGCTGCCGGCGTCGCGGTCGCCACGGTCGCCTCAACCTCGGTCATCATCGGGGCCCATGAAGGTGCTCGTGACCGGCGGTGCCGGCTACATCGGCTCCCACACCGTGCGCGAGCTCCTGGCACGCGGCCACGAGGTCGTCATCTACGACCTCGAGCTCGTGGACCCGACCGGCCCGATCGGTGCGCGCGCGCGCGGTCCACGGCGACGTGGCCAACACCGCGCTGCTCGCGGACGTCCTCCACGAGGAGCACATCGAGGGCGTCATCCACTTCGCGGGCCGCAAGTTCGTGGCCGAATCGATGCGCGACCCGGGCCTCTACTTCCGCGTCAACGTGGCCGGCTCGAACTCCGTCCTGGAGGCCATGGCGCAGGCCGGGACGCCGCTCATCGTCTTCAGCTCGAGCTGCACGGTGTACGGCACGCCGGACACGAACCCGGTCACCGAGGATGCTCCGCTGCGCCCGGAGAACCCCTATGGCGCCAGCAAGGCCATGGTCGAGCAGATGCTGCGCTGGTTCGGGCAGCTGCACGGTCTCCGCTGGCTGAGCCTGCGCTACTTCAACGCCGCGGGCGCCTCGCTCGACGCCGCCCTGGGCGAGCACTTCGACAAGACCCTCATGCTCATCCCCATGCTCATGCAGGCGACGCTCGGTCTCCGCGGCCCGGTGGACATCTACGGCACGGACTACCCGACGCCGGACGGCACGGCCATCCGCGACTACATCCACGTCCTGGACCTCGCCGATGCGCACATCCGCGCCCTCGAGCTCCTCGCATCGGAAGATGGCCCGGGCATCCTGAACCTGGGCACCGGGGTGGGCTCGTCCGTCCGGGAGGTCATCGCGCTCGTGGAAGAGGTCTCGGGCCGCGAAGCGCCGGTGCGCTGGACCGATCGCCGGCCGGGCGACGCGGTCGCGGTCTGGGCCGACCCGGAGAGCGCGCGGCGGGTCCTCGGCTGGCAGGCACGGTACGACCTGCGAGCCATGGTCGAGACAGCGTGGAGGTGGCATTCGTCTCACGAGGGGGAGTGAGAGGGTCTGATCGGGATCGACGTCAGGCGGCGGACGCGGCGCTGACGTCCACGCCGCACCGCGACCCGTTCGTGCGTGGTGCCGTTCGCTCGTGCCCGCTCGCGGACCTCGGCCGTCGCGGAAGGCCTCGATCGTGAGCTGCAGCCCGTCGCGCAGGTGGACCTGCGGCTGCCAGCCGTAGCGACCCTGGATCTTGTCGATGATGGGCCGGCGCCGCTCCGGGTCGCCTGGACGGGCGCTGGTGAAGCGAAGGTCCGCGTGGTTGTCGGTCAGGTCCATGATGTGCTCGGCGAGCTCGCGCACGGTGATCTCGTGGGGGTTGCCGACGTTGAAGACCTCGCCATCGAGCTCGGGGTCCAGCATGACGTGCATGAGGCCACGCACCAGGTCCGAGACGTAGCAGAAGCTGCGCGTCTGGTTGCCGTTGCCATGGACGGTGAGGGGCTCTCCGGCGAGCGCGGCCGACACCATCTCCGGGATGACACGGCCGTCGTTGCGGCGCATGTCCGGGCCGTAGGTGTTGAAGAGGCGCACGACGTTGGCGCGGACACCCGATCTCGCGCCGCGCCGCGAACACGAGGGCCTCACCGAAGCGCTTGGCCTCGTCATAGCAGGAGCGCGGGCCGATGGGATCGACGTTGCCCCAGTAGGACTCCGGCTGGGGATGGACGAGCGGGTCGCCGTAGACCTCCGAGGTCGAGACGAACAGCAGCGAGGCGCCCACCTCCGCAGCCACGTCGAGGAGCCGATACGTGCCCAGCGAGTTCGCCCGCAGCGTGTGGAGGGGCATGCGGTCGTAATCGACGGGGCTGGCGGGAGAGGCCAGGTGCGCGATGACGTCGACCGGCACGGTGGGCGTGTGGGCCACGTCCGACTCGATCAGCTCGATAGGCAGGGTTCCCGAGGAGGTCGTCGACGTTGTCGACGTTGCCGGTGGAGAAGTCGTCCACGGCGACGACGTGATGACCCGCCTGGATCAGGGCACGGCTGAGGTGGCTGCCGATGAAGCCGGCACCGCCGGCGATGAGGATCTTCACGCGCGCACCCCCTGTGGCTGGCGGGCCCGTCCGCGTCCGACGCCGAGATAGCGCAGGCCCACGTGATGGACATCGTCGGGCTCGAGGACATTGCGGCCGTCGAGGACCAGGTCGCCCCGCATGCGCTCGACGACCTCGCCCAGCGGCACCTCGGCGAACTCGCGCCAGTCGGTCAGGATGGCCAGCGCGTCGACGTCCTCGACCGCGTCCAGCGCCGTGGGCGCCAGGATGATCTGCAGCCGGGGCGGCAGCATCGCGGCCGACGGCTGCGAGGGGTCGAAGGCGACGACCTCAGCGCCCTCGTTGACCAGCAGCTGCACGACCTCCGTGGCCGGCGACTGGCGGGTGTCCTCCGTGTCCCCCTTGAAGGTCAGGCCCCAGACCGCGATGCGCTTGCGCTCCAGCGTGCCCGAGGGCCTCACGCAGGCGCCGCACCGTGCGCGTGCGGGCGTGTTCGTTGACCTGCTGGACCGCGCTCAGGAAGGGCGTGGGCACGCCGGTCGATTCGCCCATGAACCGAAGGGCCGCGGTGTCCTTGGGCAGACAGCTGCCGCCGTAGCCGATGCCGGGACGGAAGAAGTGCCCGCCGATGCGGTCGTCCTGGGCCACGCCGGCGACGACGTCCTCCACGTCCACGCCCATGGCCTCGCAGAGCTGGGCGACCTCGTTGATGAAGGAGATGCGCGTGGCCAGGAACGTGTTGGCCACGTACTTGATCATCTCCGCGGTGCGCCGGCTGGTCAGGACGACCTCGCCCGGCAGGCCCTGGTAGAGGCTCGCGACCTTGCGCGCGTCCTCGGTGGAGGCAGCCCCGACGACGATGCGGGTGGGCTCGAAGAAGTCGCGCACGGCGCGGCCCTGCTGCAGGAACTCCGGGTTGGCGACGATGACCGGCGGCACGTGGCCGTCCCGCGTCTCGCGCCAGAGGATGGTCTCCAGCATGTCGCCCGTGCCGATGGGCGAGGTGGACTTGTTGACGACGATGGGCCCGTGACCGTTCAGGGAGACGGCGACCGAATGCGCCGCGGCGCGGAGGTTGCGCAGGTCGGATGCGCCGCCCAGCGTCTGGGGCGTGTCCACGGCGAGGAAGATGAACTCGGCCTCAGGGATGGCCTCCTCGTAGGCGGTCGTGAAGCGGAGGCGTTCCGCGGCCACACCTTCGGCGATGAGCTGTGGCAGCCCGTCCTCCTGGACGCGGAGCACGCCGCGCTTCAGCTCGTCGACGAGGTCGCTGTCCTTGTCGAGGCCGATGACGCTGTGGCCGAGCCGGGCGAAGCCGCCGGCCATGACGAGGCCGACATGGCCGCAGCCGACGACGGCGATGTGACGCGCCTGCGGATGGACCGGCGGTGCCATCGAGACGTCGCTCTGCATCGTCTCTGACGAGGGCTCGTTCACTTGCTTTGGACTCCTCGGTTCCCGGCTCGCTGCGTGCGGACGCTGGGGCTACGGCGGCGGCTGCAGCGACGCCACGGCGCATCGTTGTGAAGCGCGGTCGGCGCCTCGACCGCGGACCCTCGTTCCCTCCTCTAGCCCGTCTGGCGCGACGAGTCACTCGCTCGTGACGGACCCGCCCGTGGCCCGTGCGCCAGTGCCGGACGACCTATGAATCAGATGACAAGGGTCACGTCGAACCTGACCCTGCACAGTGGATTGAGGGTCACGGACGCGAAATGGTTGCACGGACCGCTGCGATGACGACCGCGCCGGTCGCTCGCTCGCGCCTTGGCGCGAAGGCGCGTCAGTCCAGTCCAGGCTGGCTGGGCTGGGTCCTTAGCGGGCTTGTCTCCGTGCGCGGTGTCGGAGTTGCCCTGGGAGCCGTCCTGGCCTTGGGCCTGTCCCTGAGGCTCGTTGCCGGGATTGCCCGGCGGCTCGGCCTGCCCCGGGGCGGCGCCGGAGTTGCCGGGAGACCCGCCTGCCCTGGGCCGTCCGGCGCCTGGTGCCTGAGTTGCCCTGGCCCTGGGCCTGTCCCTGCGGCTCGTTGCCGGGGTTGCCGGGAGCACCGTCCTGGCCCGGCGCGTTCGCCGGAGTTGCCGGGGCGACCCGTCCTGGCCCTGACGCGTTGCCCGAGTTCCCCGGAGAGCCGTCCTGGCCCTGGCCGTTGCCCCCGTTGCCCGAGTTCCCCGGAGACGCCGGCCCGGCCATAGGCGTTGCCGTTCGGGGCCGATGGCGTCTTGTCGGCCTTGGCCTTGCCCTGGGGCGCCTTGTCGGAGTTGCCCGAAGAACCGGCACGGCCATTGGTGCTGCGGGTGGAACCGGCGCGGCCATTCGCGTTCCCGTTCGGGGCCGATGGCGCCTTGTCGGCCTTGGCCTTGCCCTGGGGCGCGCTGCCGGAGTTGCCGGGAGACCCGGCGTGGCCGTAGGCGTTGCCGTTCGGGGCCGATCGCGCCTGCTCGCTGGCCTGGCCCGCGAGGTGCGCCATCGGAGTTGCCGGCGATGGCGATGGATGGCGGTTGCTGGCCCGACGGGCCGTCCCCGGCTGGCTCGACTCGCTCGGCCGGGCGGCCTCTTGCGCCCGCGCTGGCCGCAGCAGACGACGCCTTCGAAGCCTTGACCCTCGGCCCGTTCGCTGCGGGTGGGTCGACGGACTGCGACGATCGGGTCCCATCCGGTGACTGTCTCGGCTCGGTGACCGCGGGGCCGCGGACCTCGTTGACCACGCGCACGGCGGCTGCGAGCGCAGCAGCTCCTCCGAAGCTGGTCGCGCCGATCACGACGAGGACGATGATCAGCGCCTGGACCCGCAACACCATCGAGCGGGTCCCTGGATCGAACGCCGCGCTGGCACTCTGGACGAACCCGCGCCAGATCCCGGGCAGGCTGCGCGCTCGCAGCGCCGCGACGAATTGCCGGGGAGCTGTCGACTGTGGCTCCTGGGCGACTCGGTCCCGGATCCGCTGCGCGATGTCGGCCGGTGGCTGGATCTCCGTCGACCGCAGGAAGGTCTGCATCAACTGGTCGGCCCAGTCGGTCGACTGACCTGGCGGTCCCGCATCGAACGGCGTGAGGCCATGGCGGCCGACGCTCTGCTGGACGCTCATCGTCCGTCGTCCTCGATGAGCGCACGCAGCCGCTCGAGTCCTCGGTGGACCTGCGCCTTGACGGTCCCCAGGGGCCGCCGGGTGGCGGCGCCGATCTCGCCGAGGGAGAGCTCGCCGAAGTACCTGAGGGTGATGACCTCACGGTAGGGCTCGGGCAGTCGACTCACCGCCATCCGGACCTGCTGCTGGTCCTCGTTGCGCATGAGCCGATTGGCTGGGGTCCAGTCGCGGGCTCGGCAGCGAGAAGGCAGCCTCATCGAGCGGCATCGACATCGTGCGCTGACGTGCCCGTGCCGTCGATCGACGCCACGCCTCGCGTGTCGCGATCCGCATGAGCCACGCTGCGGGATGTCCGTCACCCCGAAACGTCCCGAGTGCCCGATACGCGAGCACGAATGCCTCCTGTGTGGCCTCTTCGGCTTCGTCGACGCGTCCCAGCACGCGGTAGCAGGCCCGGAAGACCTGAGCGGACTCGCGCTCGATCAGGACCTCGAACGCACGCACATCGCCCGACACCAGGGCGCGCGACAGCGCGACGTCGTCCTCCGTGAGAGATGAGGGTCCCGCGCCCGAGTTGGTTGCATCACGCGGCGGGGCCCACCCGCTCGCCGGGGCGGCAGCGACCTTGGCGGAGCGGGTCATCGACGCGGAGCCATCTGATCACGAGGCGAGGGCACCGCACTCCATCCTGGCATCATGTGCCGGACGCGATCGTCCGGCGGCGATCGTGCGTGCAGCAGGCGGCTCGTCCAGTCGCGATCGCGCGACGTCGCTGCTCAGCCCCAGCGCTCGTCCACGTCCGGACCGCCATGTGTCCGCGCGACGGCTCACGTCGCGGTCCTCCCTGCCGCCACGTCCGCGGGTCAGCAGGATAGAGCCAGAAGTACTTATGCGCTAGCGACCAAGGTCCCAGGACGTCGGATGCGCGGTGCGTCCGCGCATCGACGCTCACTTCGATCATCGGCGCAGCCCGCCCGGCTCCTCGTCGGCGGCCACCGTCCGGTCTTCGCCCCAGACCTCCGGACCGCAGATGAAGATCGGTGCTCTGCGGGTCGGGCGCCGGTGACCCAGGCGTCGTACGCAGCGTCGGTCCGCTGGCAGTCGACCATCGGCGAGCGCGGTCTCGACCCAGTCGGCCACGTCCGCCGAGGCGCGTCCAGGGCTCGTACGCTGATGCCCTGCGCGTTCGCACCAGTCCGCCAGCGATGCCTTGGCGAAGACGACGTCGGCGTGGTGAGCGGCGTAGCGGTCGCTCGGACCGTCACCCACGAAGACGACGGCGCGGCCGGCCTCCTGGTGGCGACGCACCCGCTCGCGCTTGCAGGTGCCGCAGACGAGGCAGGCGGGGTGGCCGTACGGGAAGGTCACACCCGCACCGCCCCTTCCGAGGACCGTGGCGTTGGTGGCCACGGGCAGGTCGTGCCAGGCCCAGGCGGCCGAGCATGCGCTCGACGTGGAAGCCGACCCCGTCGCTGACGATCTCGATGGCAGCGCCGGCGTCCTCGACGACGCGCACGAGGTCCACGAAGCGTCTCGTCCAGCGGCAGGGCATCGACGACATCGCAGCAGCGCGGCGGGGTCACGCGGCAGGACGTCCATGTCCCAGGCGATGAGCTCGCGGGAGCCCTTCACATGGTCGATGTAGAGCTGGTCCATGCGGCGGACCTCGTCCTGGTCCGCCACGAAGTCGCGACAGCAGGACGTCGCCGACATCCTGCGAGGCTGATGGTGCCGTCGAAGTCGATCGAGGACGCTGACCGGTGCGCCCGTCGGATCGAACGCGGGCTGCGAGCGCGGCCTCGCTCACGTCACCTCACGTCCACGAAACGGTGGAGCCGGGCCCTGCGACCCGGCTCCCGGTCGATCCATGCCTGGCGAGGCTAGATGCCCGCCTCCTGCTCGAGCTCGAGGGCCTCCTCGTCCGCCTCCTCGGTGAGCTTCAGCCAGATGAAGAGACCCGCCAGGACGACGAGCGGGACGATGACGGCGGCCGCGAGCAAGAGGCCCAGGACCGCGGCGATGAACTTGATGATGCCCACTGGACGACCTCCTCGAGTGGCACGTCCTCCTCAGCCGGACCGTGCCCATGCAGCGTTCGTGTTACCCGCTGACGATGGCACGCGCGGCGCACATCGTGCAAGTGCGCCGGGCGTGACAGTCGCAGCGTGGGTGCGGGCGGTCCCGTTACGAGTCGGCCGGAGCCTGGGCCAGGCGCTGGCCGGAGGGCCATCGACGGCTGCGGCGGCTGGGGCAGCAGCTCGCCGCGCAGCCCGGGACCCTGGCGGACCATGGAGTGGAGGTCCGCGGACGGTGAACTCGGCGAGCTGGTGCTTGCTGCCCTGGCGCGTGTTCATGAGCAGGCGCAGGACGTAGGAACCGTCCTGCTCGAAGAAGAAGACGTCCTTGGGCTTCTGGTCGTCGATGTAGCGGCCGATGACGCGCATCGTCCGCTCGTACGGGCCCGGCCATGGGCGAGCCGTCGTTGGCCGGACCGGTGCGCCGGCGGGCCTGGGAGTCCTCGAGGAAGCGGGCGATGTCCTCGTCGAGGAACGTGTAGGTCTCCTTGGTGATCGTCATCGTCGGCTCCGCCCAGGCGCGACGCTTCCTGCGTCTGGCTGACGATGCCCTGGACGATGAAGCCGTCCGGCGCCTCGGCGAGCAGGATCTCCTGGAGGCCGCGCTGGTCCACGAAGGCGCCGATGGAGCGCAGGACCTCCTCGTAGTCCTGTCGCGGACTGCCTTCGTAGATGCGCATCGAGAGCCTCCGTGGATCTCCCAGTCGTCGTCCGAGCCCTGCCGGACTCGCAGGCGCACGGGGTCCGGCAGCGCCACCGCTGACGATAGACCGGCGCCGCGCGGCTGGCAATGGACGACCGGCGGGCGCGGACCGGTACTGGTGGCCTATGGGTCCCAGTGAACGCACCGTTGCCCCACGGCACCGGCATGTCCGGGCACGTGGTGGCCCGGCCTGCAACCTATCGGGCCCGTCGCCCCTCAATCGAACACGAGGGGGGTAGTCATTGCTTGGCCGGCGATCGCAGGCCAGCTATCCGAGCAGAAGTGGAGACGGACTATCGTGCGAAAGATCGGCATCGGGCTGACAGCAGCCCTACTCATCGCAGCCGTCGCGGCACCGGCCACGGCGACTCCGCCCGACAGCGGCTAGGGCAGCCACAAGGTCGTCGATCTGTCACGCCACGCAGCAGCGATACGAACCCTTACGGGTCGTCATCGCGGTCGACGTCGAGCACGGCGACCGCAGCGTAGCGAGGACCACCTCGGCCATACGACGAACCCGAACAAGACGGCGACAGGCGACCGCACAATCTCTCACGCGCATTGACGTTCGCGGATCGCCGACATCGTCAAGGGCGAGCCTGAGCCATCCGATGCTGAGTGCGGCGGCGGAGGCGGAGGCGAGGCGGAAGCCTCGGGTAGACCGACGAGACTGCTGATCCCCAGCTCCAGCACGCGAGTCGCGAACGCCCCTCCTGAGCGAGCGGGCGTCTCTTGGATTCCACATCGCAGAATCGCCCGGCGTCCAGATCCCAGTCGGCCGAGCGAGCGAAACCAGCGCCGCAATCTGGCCGGCCACGTCGGCGTTGTGCTCGATGAGCGCGAGGTTGGCGCGGACGCTGCGACCGTCCGTCAGCTCGGCGACGCGGGAGAGCACGAACGGGGTGCTGGCCGGACCGTGGATGCCCGCGGCCGTGCGCTTCGGCTTCGGCCTGCTCGACCGCGGCGGCGACCTCGTCGGCCGGTAGCGCGACCTCGTCCGGGCAGCGGCACGGTGATGAGGATGCCCGTCGAGAGGCCGAGGCGCCTCTGGATTGGCGATCAGGCGGGCGGCCTCGTCGGCTGAGTCGACGCGCAGCGGCGCGCGGTGGCCGCTGCTCCGGCTGTAGAAGCCGGCCACCTCGTCGCTCTGCCAGGCCACGACGGGCACGCCCCGGGTCTCGAGCGCCTCGAGCGTGCGGCCCACGTCGAGGATGGACTTCGGGCCGGCGCAGACGACGGTCACCGGTGTGCGCGCCAGCTCGTCGAGGTCGGCGCTGATGTCCAGGCTCGCCTCGCCGCCGCGGTGCACGCCGCCGATGCCGCCGGTGGCGAAGACGTCGATGCCGGCCAGTGCCGCCGCGATCATCGTGGCCGAGACGGTCGTGCCGCCCCAGCCCGGTCGGGTCAGCACGCCCGCCAGGTTCTGCCGCGAGACCTTGGGCAGGCCTTGCGCATCGGCCAGCGCAGCCAGCTCGTCTGCGTCCAGCCCGACCCGGATCCGTCCGTCGCGCGTGGCGATCGTGGCGGGGATCGCGCCCGCGGCTCGAACGGCGGCCTCCGCCGCAAGCGCCGCCTCCAGGTTCTGCGGGCGCGGCAGCCCGTGCGTGATGATCGTCGATTCCAGCGCCACGACCGCGGCGTTCGCGAGCCAGGGCGTCATGGACCTCAGGGGCGAGGACGAGCAGGTCCGACGGCGGGTTCATGGCGTCTCGAAGCCTACCGCGGCGAGCCGGTCGCCCGCGCTCAGCGCAGGAGCTCGGGACGGCCGCGGCGCATGGCCAGTGCGGCCGCCTTGTGTCCCGCGAGGGCGGCCCGACGAAGTCCCAGGTCGCGCGACCCTCGAGTCGTCCGACCCGTCAGGACGAGGGCGTGCAGGAACCCGGCCGCGAACCCGTCGCCGGCACCGGTCGAGTCCAGACCCGTCAGCCGCTGGGCGGCGACATCGAGCTGTCGCGCGGCCCCGCTCGCCTCATCACGCCACATCACCCGGCAGCCCCAGGCGCCATCCTTGACGACGGCCAGCGGAACGTCATCGAGAAGGCCGGCCCACGCGCGACGACCCGTCCGGCCGAGGAGCGCCGCCGCCTCGTCGCGATTGGCGAAGAGGATGTCGGGCGCCAGGCGCGCGATCCGAGCTCGGGCGCGGCGGACGCCGTAGGCGAGCAACGGACCCCGGGAGGACAGGTCGACGCTGACGATGGCGCCGCGCTCGTGAGCCAAGCCGGCAGCCCAGACGGCGGCCTCGCCGATGGGGTTCTGCGAAGAGCGAGTAGGCGGGCACATGCAGGACATCGAGTCGGCGCAGCCAGGTCGACCTCACCTCGACCGGCTGGAGGCCATCAGCCGCGCCGCGCTCGGTGACGAACGAGCGCTCCCCCCGCTCATCGACGATGGCCGCCAGGCGCCCACTGGGGCCTGGGTGCCGGACCGCGTGGACGCGCACTCCCTCCCCCTCCAGCGAGGTGGTCAGCATCCGAGCCAGTGGATCCGAGCCCAGGCTGGTGATCAGCGATGCTCGGCCGCCGGCGCGGACGAACGCAGCCGCGACGTTGGCGGCTGAGCCGCCCCGGCGCAGGGAGACCTGACCGGGAACGTCAGTGCCCGGATCGACGGCGCGCCGCGGCACGACCACGACGTCGAGCAAGAGGTCTCCCAGCGCGACGAGGTGAGGCTGGCTCGACGTGCTCAGGCTGCTGACTCCAGGTTCGCGAGTCCGATGCCGTTCGATCGTGCGCCCGGTGAGTCAGGCCCCAGGCTTCTGATAGCCGACCGATGGCGCACGTCGGAGGGCATCGAGCATCTCCTCGACCGTGAGCAGCTGCGTCGTCTCGAACTTGGACAACGCCCCGCCCCCGCTGATGGCGATGGCGACGGCCGCCATGGACACGCTGTCAGGCGCTTCCCAGACGTTGTAGCCGTCGTACTCACCGAGGGCGTACCAGAAGCCATGCAGCTTCCCTCCGACCGACTCGATGTAGCTGCGCGCGGCCTCGCGGCGGTCCTCGGGGTTCCCGGCCAGCCTTGCCCAGGTCTCAGGGGTGTAGCTGAACCTCGTCAGGTAGAGCGCCATCGTCGGTCCTCCATCGTGATGTCCATCCCCGCACCGCTGCAGGGTCGGGGTGGCCGGCCAGTATCATGGCCCACACCGCCCGTCCAGCCCAAGCCAGCGGCCAGCAGCGCCGCTTGCGAGCCACGCCGGGCCCGGTCCGGCTGCTGGCCGCACCGCGCCTCGGCCCCGAGGAGCAGACCTTGACCACGCCGGCCACCACCGTCGATCACCAGCGGGCGATCGACACCATCCGGACCCTGTCGATCGATGGCGTCCAGCAGGCCAACAGCGGCCACCCGGGCACGCCGATGGGCGCCGCACCGATGGCCTACGTGCTCTGGACGCGGTTCCTGCGCCACGCGCCATCGCGACCCGACTGGTTCGACCGGGACCGCTTCGTGCTCTCCGCCGGGCACGCCAGCATGCTGCTCTACTCGCTCCTCCATCTCACCGGCTACGACCTGCCGCTCGACGAGCTGAAGCGCTTCCGGCAGTTCGGCTCACGGACCCCTGGCCACCCCGAGTACGGCCTCACGCCGGGCGTCGAGGCCACGACCGGCCCGCTGGGCCAGGGTTTCACGAACGCCGTGGGCATGGCCATCGCCGAGCGACGGCTGGCGGCGGAGTTCGGGCGTCCCGGACACGACATCATCGACCACCGGACGTACGTCATCTGCTCGGACGGGGATCTCCAGGAGGGCATCTCGTCTGAGGCCGCCAGCCTGGCCGGCCACCTGCGCCTGGGCCGGCTCGTCGTCCTCTACGACGACAACGACGTCCAGCTCGACGGTCCCACGAGCATGGCCTGGTCCGAAGACGTCCTGAAGCGCTTCGACGCCTACGGCTGGCACACCCAGCGCGTCCAAAACGGTACCGACATCGAGGCCATCGCGGCGGCGATCGAAGCCGCGCGCGCGGACGACCGACCCTCGATCGTCTCGGTGCGCACCACGATCGGCTATGGCTCGCCGAACAAGGCCGGCAGCCAGAAGGCGCACGGCGCACCCCTGGGCACAGACGAGGTCCGGCTCACCAAGGAGGCCTACGGCCTCGACCCGGATCGCACCTTCGACATCCCTCCAGCGACCCTCGAGCACTTCCGGACCGCCGTAGGCGCGGGCGAGGCGCTGGTCGACGGAGTGGGAGGCGCGCCTCGCAGCCTATGGCGAAGCCCATCCGGACGAAGCCGCCGAGCTGCGCCGTCGCATCGCGGGTCGCCTGCCCCAGGGCTGGGACGCCGGCCTGCCGACGTACAGCGTCGAGGATGCCGCCCTGGCCACGCGCAACGCCTCGAAGAACGCGCTCCAGGGCCTCAAGGACAGCCTCCCAGAGCTCTTCGGCGGCTCGGCCGACCTGTCCGAGTCCAACCTCACGGACCTCGCGGGCGCCGGCGACTTCACCGCGACCGAGCGCGCCCGCAACATCCGCTTCGGGGTCCGCGAGCACGCCATGGGCGGGATCGCCAACGGCATCGCCTACCACGGTGGGCTCCTGCCGTACGTGGCCACATTCCTCAACTTCAGCGACTACATGCGCGGTTCGGTGCGCCTGGCGGCGCTCTCGGGGCTCCATGTCGTCTACGTCTGGACGCACGACTCGGTGGGTCTCGGCGAGGACGGGCCGACGCACCAGCCGGTCGAGCACTACGCCGCCCTGCGGGCCATGCCCGACCTCACCTTCGTGCGGCCCGGCGACGCGAACGAGACGTCGGCGGCCTGGGCACTCGCGGTCGAGCATCGGCACGGGCCCACGGCGCTGGCGCTCAGTCGCCAGAAGCTGCCCATCCTGCCCGGCACGGCCGAGCGCGCCCGCGACGGTGTCCGTGCCGGAGCCTACGTCCTGGCCGAGGCCGCCACGGCGGACGGCACCGTCACGGGACCCGAGCTCATCCTCATCGCCAGCGGCTCGGAGCTCTCCCTGGCCATGGCGGCACGCCAGGCACTCACCGCCGAGGGGGTCCGGGCGAGGGTCGTCTCGATGCCCAGCTGGGAGCGGTTCGCCGCTCAGCCCGCGGCCTATCGGGACGAGGTCCTGCCGCCGCAGGTCACCGCGCGCGTGAGCGTGGAAGCGGGAGCCTCGCTCGGCTGGGAGCGCTGGGTCGGTGGCGACGGCGCCATCATCGCGATCGACCGCTTCGGGCTCTCGGCGCCCGCCGAGCAGATCTTCGAGCACCTCGGGTTCACGGTCGAGGCGGTCGTGCGCGTCTCGCGCGGCGTCCTGTCCGGGGACGTCCGCGGTGTCGTCTCCCCGCCGGGAGCGCATGTCGCTGGCGTCACCCTGCAGGCCGCCGAGGCTCGCTGATGGACACCTCGCTCACCCTTCCTGGCCCGCTCGCAAGCCTGGTCGAGGAAGCCATCGCCCGCGCCGTCGGCGAGCGCTGGGCCAGCCGCATCTGGGCCCGTGACACGAGGGTCTGGACGAGCGACCCGGAGTCGCCCGAGCGGATCTCGCAGCGCCTCGGATGGCTGGACGCACCGACCGCTTTCACTGCCGAGGTGGCTGAGTTGAACGCCTTCGCCGACGAGATCGAGCGGGAGGGCTTCACGGACGTGCTCGTGCTGGGGATGGGCGGCTCCTCGCTGGCGCCCGAGGTCCTCAGCCTCGTCTATCCCGACCAGGAGACCGGCCTGCGGATCCACGTCCTCGATTCGACCCATCCCGAGGCTGTCGCGGCGCTGGACGCCTCGCTCGACCCGGCACGCACGCTGCGGGTCGTGGCCACCAAGTCGGGCGGCACGACCGAGACACTCGCTTTCCTGGCCCATCACTGGGACGCCGAGCAGCACCGGGTGGGCCGATTCCCACACAGCAAGGCCGGCAATGCGTTCGTGTCGATCTCCGATCCGGGCTCTGCGCTCGACGCGATACCCAACTCCGGCTACTTCCGCGAGACGTTCCTGAACCCGCCCGACGTGGGCGGCCGCTACAGCGCACTGACCTACGTCGGGCTCGTGCCGGCAGCGCTGTCCCGGCTGGACGTCGACCCTCTCCTGGAGGACGCCGCCATCATGGCGGAGCTGACGCGCGCCGATACCGACGAGAATCCGGCGCTCGTCCTCGGGGCCGCCATGGCCGCCCTGGCACGCGCCGGGCGCGACAAGCTCACCCTGGTGATCGAGCCCGACCTGGCACCGCTGGGCGCCTGGCTCGAGCAGCTCATCGCCGAATTCGACCGGCAAGGACGGCGTCGGCATCGTGCCCGTGGACGGGGAGCCCCTGGGCGGGCCGGAGGTGTATGGGGACGACCGCGTCTTCGTGCGACTGGGTCCGCAGGGCGACACCGAGTGGCACCGCGATGTCGATGCCCGACTGGCGGCACTCACGGCGGCAGGGCATCCGCTCATCGACATCCGGCTCGACGACGCATCGTGGGTCGGTGCCGAGTTCTTCCGCTGGGAGTTCGCGACAGCGGTGGCGGGCGCCGGGCTCGGGGTCGATCCCTTCGACGAGCCCAACGTCACCGAATCGAAGCGCAACACGGCGGCCGTCCTCGAGGACTTCGCGCGCGACGGATCAGCTGCCGCAGGTCGAGGCCGCCGCGAGCCGAGGCCCGCTCCGATCTCTACGAACGGGCAGACCTCGCGTCGGGTGACGGCGATCTGCGGGCGGGTGATGGCGATCTCCCGGCCGCCCTGCGCCGGCATCTCGCGCGCGTGCCTCCGCACGGCTATCACCACATCGGCGCCTATCTGGCGCCTTCGCCGGTGGTCACCGAGCGCCTGCGGGATCTGCAGGCGCGTCTGCGCGATGGCACGCGGCGAGCAGCGACGCTCGGCTACGGGCCGCGCTACCTCCACTCCACCGGGCAGCTGCACAAGGGCGGCGCTCCCATCGGCGGCTTCATCCAGCTGACCGGAGGAGGCGCCACGGACGTCCCCATCCCCGGCCGTCGCGAGTCCTTCGGGATCCTGGTCCGAGCCCAGGCCCTGGGCGACTTCGCAGGCCTTCGGCGCGCATCACCTGCCGGCGATCCGCATCGACCTGGGCGGAGACGTCGAGGCTGGGCTCTCCGAGCTGGAGAGCAGCCTCGAAGCGGCACTCGCATGAGGAGCGCGGGAGCGAATGACATGGACCTCGTCCTGGCAGGCCTCGGCCGCATGGGCGCCAACATGGCGCGCCGCCTCCACCGCGCCGGCCACCACGTGGTGGCCTGGAACCGCTCCGACGAGAAGGTCCGCCAGATCATGACCGAGGGCCTCGACGGAGCCTTCACGCCGCAGGACGCGGTGGCCAGGCTACCGAGCCCCCGGATCGTCTGGCTCATGGTCCCGGCCGGGGATGCCACCGAGGAGACGATGGAGGAGTTCGCCGCGCTCCTCGCGGCCGGCGACACCATCGTCGACGGCGGCAACGCGAACTTCAAGGACTCCAAGCGGCGCCACGCCCTGCTCGCCGAGCGTGGCATCAGGTTCGTCGATGCCGGCATCTCGGGCGGTGTCTGGGGCCTCGAGAACGGCTACGGCACGATGGTCGGCGGTGACCCCGAGGCGGTGACCCCGCTGGAGCCCATCTTCGAGGCCTTGGCGCCCGAGGGCGGCTACATCCACTGCGGGCCGCCCGGAGCCGGCCACTACACGAAGATGGTCCATAACGGCATCGAATACGGGCTCATGCAGGCGTACGCGGAGGGCTTCGAGATCCTGCACGCCTCGGAGTACGACATCGACCTCGAGGCCGTGGCGCGTGCCTGGCAGCACGGCACCGTCATCCGCTCCTGGCTCCTCGAGCTGGCTGGCAACGCCTTCGCCGAGCGCGGCCCAGAACTGGCCGGCGTTCGCGGCTGGGTGGCCGATTCGGGAGAAGGGCGCTGGACGGTCCAGGAGGCCATGGACCTCGACGTGCCGGCGCCCGTCATCACGCTGTCGCTGCTGGCCCGCTTCCGCAGCCGCCAGGACGAGACCTTCAGCGGCCAGGTCCTGGCCGCGCTGCGCGAGCAGTTCGGCGGGCACGCCATCAGGGAGCGCCAGGAGCGCTGACACATGGCCCCACGACCCGAGTCCCCCGGGTGGCGAGTCGGCAGACGCGACCAGGGACGGCGCGCCGTCCGGTCGGCGACGGCGAGGGGCGGGAGCGGGCTCGCGATGGCGATGGCCCGACCCGCCACGTCATGCATCGTGGTCCGGACGCCGATGCGGCCGAGGCCAACCCCCTGCGCGTCGGCACGCGCCTCGAGCGGGTGCCGGACCCGTGCCTCGTCGTCATCTTCGGCGCCACAGGGGACCTCTCCCATCGGCGCATCCTGCCGGCCTTCTACAACCTCCGCCGCGCCGGCCTGTTGCCGCCCGAGACGAGCATCGTGGGCTACGCCCGGCGTCCCTATGACGATGAGGCCTATGCCACCGAGATGCGCGAGGCGGTCACCCTTCACTCGCGCAACCCGGTCGAGGCGGCCATCTGGGATGACTTCGCCCGGACGATCCACTACCAGCAGGGCGACTTCAAGGACCCCGCCGGATACACCCGCCTGGCCGACCGCCTCGACCAGATCGATGCGGCCGCCGGCTGCCGGGGCAACCGGCTCTTCTACCTGGCCACACCACCGTCCGCCTACGAGGACATCGTGGCCGGCCTGGCGGCAGCCGGCCTGACGCGGCGGGCCGATGCCTGGACGCGCATCGTCATCGAGAAGCCCTTCGGCCATGACCTCGCCTCGGGGCGGCACCTCAACGATGCCGTCATGCGCGCCTTCGACGAGACGCAGGTCTACCGCATCGACCACTACCTGGGCAAGGACACGGTCCGCAATCTGCTCGTCTTCCGCTTCGCCAACGGCATCTTCGAGCCCGTCTGGAACCGCCGCTACGTGGACCACGTGCAGATCACCGTCGCCGAGGACCTCGGTGTCGAGGGCCGCGGCGCCTTCTACGAGGAGGCCGGCGCCAGCCGCGACATCCTCCAGAACCACATGCTGCAGCTGCTCAGCCTGGTGGCCATGGAGCCGCCCATCGACTTCGAGGCCGATGCCCTGCGGGACGAGAAGGTGCGCGTGCTGCGGGCCATCGAGACCGCCTGGAGCTCCGAGCGCGTGCGTCACGACGTCGTCCGCGGCCAGTACTCGGCCGGCTGGGTGGCTGATCACAAGGTGCCCGGCTATCGCGAGGAGCCCGATGTCTCCCCGCGGTCGAGCATCGAGACCTACGTGGCCCTCCGGCTCGAGATCGAGAACTGGCGCTGGGCCGGCATCCCCTTCTACCTGCGGACCGGCAAGCACCTGCCTCGCCGGGCCACCGAGATCGCCGTCCAGTTCCACAGGCCACCGCTGACGCTCTTCCGGGAGAGCGCCTCCGATCCCGAGCCCAACATGCTGGCCATGCGCATCCAGCCCGACGAGGGCATCCTCCTGCGCTTCGCGGCCAAGGTGCCCGAGCTCGGGCTCGACGTGCGCAGCGTGAACATGGACTTCACGTACGGTTCGACGTTCCTCTCCGACGCCCCCGAGGCCTACGAGACCCTGCTCCTCGATGCCATGCTCGGCGATGCCTCGCTGTTCACCCGGGCGGACGAGGTGGAAGCGGCATGGAGCCTGGTCACGCCACTCGCGGAGCTGTGGGAGGAGTGGGGCGTCGGCGGCGGCGAGGGCCGGCGCAGCGCCGCGAAGGACCACGGACGGCTGGATGGCAGCCTGCAGCCCTATCCGGCCGGGACCTGGGGACCGGAGGCCGCGGACCGGCTCCTTGAGCGGGACGGCAGACGATGGCGCAGGCTGTAGCCCCCATCACCATCGACGGGACGGGTACCTGGCGCTGGTACGCGCGGACCGACTCGATCAGCAGCACGCTCGAGGCGCTCTCGCGGTTGTGGGCCCGGGTGGCCACGGATGCCGCCGCGGAGATCACGACCGACATGGAGGCGGTCGATGCGCGCCTGGGCGGACGCATGCGCTCGGACGAGGAGGGCATCCGGGTGCGCACCCGGACGAGCGTCCTCACGCTCGTGGTCGTGGCGCCGAGGCCCGAGGTCGTGGACCGGGCCATGGCGGCCGTCTCGATGCTGGCCGCGCGTCATCCCTCCCGCGCCGTCATCCTGTCGCCCACCGATCCCGACGGTCCGGCCACCTTCGAGGCCCACGTCTTCGCGGCCTGCCAGATGCGGGAGCGCGGCAACAGCGAGATCTGCACCGAGGAGATCCTCATCAGGGTCGGCGGTGAGCTGGCGCAGCACCTCTCGAGCACGGCGGCGCCCCTGCTCATCCACGACCTGCCGGTCGTGCTGTGGTGGCCCGACGACGTCCCCTTCGCCCGTCCGACCTTCACCGAGCTGGCCGAGCAGTCCGATCGCCTGTTCGTCGATTCGGGTCAGTTCCGTGGCAATGGTCTGGAGCGCCTGCGCGGGCTGGCGGCCGCGGTGGAGGGCGGGCTCGTCGTCCACGACGTGAGCTGGATGCGCCTGATGCTCTGGCGCGAGCTGCTGGCCTCGTGCTTCGACCATCCACTGCTCGTCCGGGAGCTGCGGCATCTCCGGGCGGTCCACATCGACGTGGCCCATCCGGGCGCCGAGCTGCGTCTCTCGCGGGCCGCCCTTTTCGTGGGCTGGCTCATGGCGCGCCTCCGGCTGACCGTGCACGAGCGGCTCCGCCCGGAGCCCGATGGCACCTGGGTCGCCGACCTGCGCTCGCGGCGCCGTCAGATCACCGTCACCATCCGGCCGGTGGAGGTCGAGGTGAGCGGTGCGGCCCGTTCTGCCGGGTCGCTGGTCCGGGCCGAGCTCGAGGCCTCCCGCCCAGACGCTCGTACGGTCGTCAACGTGACCCGCCAGGCGGATCACCTGCTGGCGGTGGCCGACTGGAACGGCGCTCCGGTGGCCCGCCGCGCCAGCCAGCTCGAGCGCTTCGATGAGGTGCCCTACCTGGCCGAATCGCTCGACCGAACGAGCCACGAACGCATCTTCACCCAGGCGCTGGAGAAGGCCGTGTCACTCCTCGGGGAGCCGTGATGGCGACCGCCCGGCCGTCCGCAGCGATCGACCCGCCCCTCGGCCGGCCCGGATACGACCGTCATCGTCTGCGCCGATCGGCAGCTCATCGCGGCGCGCGCGGTGGACCTCCTCGTGGATGCCCTGCGCGCGGCCATCGCCCGGCGCGACGAGGCCCACCTGGCGCTCACCGGAGGGTCATCCGCGGAGGCGCTCTTCGGGGAGCTCCGCCGCAGCGACCGGTCGCGGCGCGTGGACTGGAGCCGGGTCCACGTCTGGCAGGGTGATGAGCGTTTCGTGCCCTGGTCGCACCCCGACTCCAACTGGTCGGCGGCGCGCCGCGACTGGCTCGACCATCCCGATGGACCAGCCATCCCGGGCGGGCAGCTCCACCCCATCCCCGTGGACGAGGCCATCGCGGCCGGCCAGGACGCGGCCTGGGCGGCCCAGCGCTACACCGAGGAGCTCGAGCGCCTGCTGCCGCGGGTCGGTGGGCTGCCGGCCTTCGACGTCATCCTGCTGGGCGTGGGCAGCGACGGCCACATCCTCTCGACGTTCCCGGGCACGGCGGGCCCCGAGACCGAGGCCCCGGCAGCGATGGCCGTGGAGGCGCCCACGCATATCGAGCCCCACGTCCCCCGCGTGACGCTGGCGCCGCACCTGCTGCGCGTCGCCGGCCTCGTCATCGTCATGGTCCCGGGCTCGGCGAAGGCCGATGTGGTGGCGGCCTGCTTCGCTGCGCTGCGCGATCCCGTGCGCCTGCCCGCGCAGCTGGCTCTCCGGCCGAACGCCGTCTGGCTGCTCGAGCCCGGCAGCGCGGCGGGCCTGACGCCCGCGCTCGGCCGCTCGGCGGGTCGGGCGCCGCGCCGCCCCGTCGCTCGGCTGGCCTCGCTGCTCGAGGAGCTCGACGCCGACCGCGCGGATCGGTGACGCGACCACACGGGCCAACTCCCCGACACTTGATCTACGTCGACACGTCCGTCGTCCTCGCGCAGCTGCTCGCCGAGGACCGCCATCCCGCGTCCGGCTTCTGGGACCAGGACGGCCTCATCAGCAGTCGCCTTCTTGAGTACGAGGCATGGACCAGGATCCATGCCCGCGGGCTTGGCACAAGCCACGGGGAGGATCTCCGTGGCCTCCTGGCTCGGCTGAGCTTCCTGGAGCTGGTCCCTCCGATCCTGGCTCGCGCGCTGGAGCCGTTCCCAGTGCCCATGCGAACGCTCGATGCCTGCATCTCGCTTCGGTCGACTTCCTCATGGGTCTCGGCCAGCGTCCCTCGCTGGCGACCTACGACCGCCGCCTGGCGGCCACTGCGAGCGCCATCGGGATCCGACCTCGACCCCGAGATGGTCGGGGACGCGTCCACTCGCGAATCATCGAGGGCGAGCTGCCACCGGCGCCGAGATCGCCACTGCCGAGTAGCGCGCCGGCGTCAGGTCGAGCCGAGGCCGATGAGTGCGACGCCCGCGATCGCGAGGGCCACGCCGGCGAGCCGCACCCGTCCCAGGCGCTCGTGGAGGAACGCTCGTGCCAGGAGCGCCGTGCTGACCGGGTAGAGCGAGGAGATGACCACCACGACGGCCAGCTCCCCGACGTCACTGGCAAGGACGAAGAAGAGGTTGCCGCCGAGGTCGCCGAGGCCGGCCAGGGCGGCCAAGAGCACGGCCGCGCGGCCGGATCGCCGAGCCCGCGCTCGACCCGAAGCTGCCAACACGAGGGCGGCCGCGCCAACGCTCGCCGCACCAGCCAGCTTGACCATGACGAGCGGCCACCACACCGCTCCCCCGGCCGCGTGGGAGGCGTCGATGAACAGGAAGAAGCCGCTGAAACCGAGACCGCCGACGACGATGAGCAGCCATTCGCGCGCCCGCGAGCCGTGATAGGTCGGCAGGGCCGGCGATCCGAGGCGGCGGTCGGGCAGCGAGATGAGCACCACCGCGATGAGCGCCAGTGCCCATGCCCGCCAGCACGAGCGATCCGGTTCGATCCCCGCCCGCGATGCCGATGGCGGCCGGCACGGCGGCCGCGATGAGCGCCGTGAGCGGCGCCACCAGGCCCATCGTGCCGCGTGAGAGAGCGAGGTAGAAGGCGCCCAGGCCTACCGACCCGGACACCCCCGCGGCGCTCCCCCAGAGCAGCGCCTCCCCGCCGGGCATCGGCTCGCCGCTGACGAGCAGGAGGGCGAGCGCGACGACGAGCCCGGTGAGCTGAGCGAGCAGGACGGCCGCGACGCTGCTCGAGAGCCGCGTGGCGATGCCACCTGCGAAGTCGCCGGCGCCCCACGACGCCGCCGAGATGAGCGCCAACGCTGGCGCCAGGAGGTCCAGGCGACCTACCTCTGGTCGCTGGTGTGCCCGAGCCGGAAGGGATCCACGATGCCGGTCTCGGGATCCGCCTCCGCAGGACGGTCGTCGGCCCACAGGCCCGCCGTCACCGGCTGGGCCTCCGGCTCCGCGACGGCGGTCGGGCGCGAAGGCGGCAGCGAGGCCGTCGGGATGATGGCCGGAGCCTCGAGCACGACGACAGCGTCAGCCAGGGCATCGAAGCGGTCCGAGCAGGTCAGCAGCAACACCTGGAAGCCCTGTTCGGCGGCGGCCTCCCTGAGCAGCTCGATGGCCCGCCCCGCGCGCTCGTCGTCGAAGGTGACGAAGGGGTCGTCGAGGATGATGGGCGGCCGGCGGTCCATGGTCACGAGGCGCACGAGGCCGAGCCGGGCGGTCAGGAAGAGCTGGTCGGCGGTCCCACGAGAGAGCTGGCCGACATCCACGAGCTGGCCCGTCTCGGGTACGCGCACCCGGAAGGCGAGGCTCCGCTCATCGACCTGGACCTCGTCGTAACGACCGGCGGTGATGCGCGCCACGGCCGGGCCCATATGCTCCTCGAGGTACCGGGCCGCCGTCTTCAGGGTCGCCTGCTCGGCATGGTCGATGGCCTGCCGCGTGGCCTCGTAGATGCGCAGGCGACGGACGAGCTCGGTCTCCCTCGCGCGAGCAGCCGCGCAGCGCTCCGCGAGCCCTGCCACGATCTCGGCGTCCACCAGGTTGGCGTCGACTCGGCCCCGCGCCTGGTCCTCCTCGGAGCGGGCGCGGTCACGGGCCAGCTGGGTCTGCTCGGCGAGCCGCTCGAGCGTCTGCCGGCGGCCCGCGGGTCCTCGGCCGCCTCGCCCATGCCGGCCAGGGCGTGGCGGGCCTGCTCGGTGGCGTCGGCCGCCTCGTCGCGAGCCTCGCCGAGCCGACGGAGGTTGCGATCCTCCACGCCCATGCCCCGGAGCTCACCTTCGATGTGGGCGAGGCGGTCGGTGTGCTGCTCGACGCTCGCGAGGAGCTCCTGGGCGGCGCCGACGTCGGCCATGCCGATCGAGCCGAGCAGCGCTTCGAGCTCGCGCCGCCGACGCCGGAAGCGCTCCTGCTGCTCGGCGTCGGCCTCCAGCCGGCGCGACGCAGCGTCCGCTGCGAGCTGCATGGCCAGGCCGTGCTGGCGGCGGCGGAGCGCGATCCGAGCGACCTGGCCGAGCGTCACCACTGCCGCCAGCACGAGGACGGCCGCCAGGATGCCGCCACCCGCCCCACCCAGCAGGAGCCAGGACACCACCGCAGCGGCGATGAGACCGATGGCGCCCACGAGCCAGGGGATGGGCCGGGGAAGCGCGGGCTCGCCGACCTCGGTGTCGGTACTCTGGCCAGCCCCGATCTCGGCCTCGACCTCCGAGACCTCGAAGCTCAGGGTCGTGACGCGGTTGACGGTCGTGCGCAGCACCGTGAGCGGCACGTCGGTCGGCATCTCGTGAGACAGCCGGTCGGCCTCCTCGACGAGCTCGGTGGCGCGCTTCAGCCGGTCGTAGCGTGACTGGGCGTCATCGCGCTGACTGATGAGGGCCTCGGCGCGACGGGCAACGGCGAGGTCGGCCTGCTGGCGCGACAGCTGGATGTCGAGCGAGGCGCGCCGCTCCTGCGCCTCGGCGAGCTGAGCGCGGTCGGCTTCGAGGCGCTGCAGGCTCTGCTCGCCCGTGACCAGCTCGGCCTCGAGCTCGAGGACTCCATCGCGCACGGCCTTCAGGAGCCCCGGGTTCTTGGCTCCCTCGGTGCGGTACCGATGGATGGCCGTCTCGAGCTTCCGCTTCGCCCTGGCGGTGCCGCGGTCGGCGCCGCTGACGGCCTTCTGCAGCCGGTCCGAGATGGCTGGCCCGTCGGATCCAGCCACATCCGCGAGCTCCGCATGGGCCACGCTCGCGGTGGCTCGCAGGAACCCCTCGCTGGGGACGCCGGTGAGCTCGGCGACCTGCTCCTGGATGAGCGCCGGGTCGCGGATCGCCTCTCCGTCCGCCACGAGCTCGGCCTCGCCCCTGGGTCCGGCGAAGCGCTTGACGAGCCGGAACATCCGGCCGTCGGCCTCGAGCTCGACGGTCACCTGCGGCGCGGACGTGCTTCCCCACCGCTGCGCGAGCCGGACGTCCTCGCGGGTCGAATCGGCCTTCCGGAAGAGGGCCAGCTGGAGCGCCTCGAGGATCGTGGACTTGCCGGCCTCGTTGGGGCCCCGGATGATGGTCAGCCCCGCCGCCGGCTCGATGTCGAGCTCGGCATGCCGTTTGAAGTCCGAGAGGCTGATGCGGGTCAGGCGCATCGTGTCAGGCCAGCGTCACGTGATCGGGGTCGTCAAGGAGCAGCCGACGCCCGAGGCGGAGCACCTGGCGGGCCTGCTCCGCGGCCGCACCATCGCCCCTCGCCTCGGCCTCCTCGAGCCTCGACGCGACGTCGAGGATGAAGCGGCCCGCCACCGTGTCAGCGGGCAGGTCGAGGCCGGCCGGCAGCTCGGCCACCGAGCGGTCGATGACGCGCAGCTGGAGGAAGGAGCCGGCCAACCGCCGTTCGATCTCGTCCGGCAGGATCTCGAGGCTATCGGGCGCGATGCCGTCGACGGTCGCCGCGAGGATGAGGTCCGGATCGGCGAGCTCAGCGATGCGTCGCTCGAGCTCCTCCTGCCCGGCCAGGCCTGCGGCATCAAAGGCAACCCTGCGGAAGACCGTGCGGCCCACGCGGATCCGTTCGATGCGTACGCTGCTCTGGCCGCCCACGCCGTCCCCGAGCGTGACGAGGCAGACGTCGCCGGCGCCGTCCTGGTCGACGGCCACGGGCTCCGGCGCTCCTGGGTAGCACCACGTCGTCTCCCCGGCTCGGCCAGAGTCGAAGGAGTGCCAATGCCCGAGCGCGAGGTAGTCGAGGCCGCTCGCCGCGATCTCGGCATCGGTGAAGAGGACGTCGTCGTGCTCGACCTTGCCCGGGATGGCGCGCGAGCCGTGGATCATGCCCACCTTCCAGCTGGCGCGCTCGTCTCCGTGCACGTCGAAGGCCTGCAACGGGCTGTGCGGAGCGCGCTTGGTGGCGAACACGCGACCGAAGACCAGGAGGTCGAGGTCGGCGAGCAGGAGCTCGGGCTGCTCGGGCGTGAGCACATGCAGGAGCTCGCCACGGCGCGCCGGACCGATCGTGGACGCGAGGTCGAAGGCACGGTAGATCGAGCGGCTGTCGTAGACATCGTGCGTGCCGGGGATGATGACGACGCGGACGCCGGCCTCGGTGAGGCGGCCGAGCTCGTCGGCGGCCCGCTCCACCGTGCGACGCGGCTGCACGTTCGAGTCGAAGAGATCGCCGCAGATCAGGACCGCGTCGACCGTCCGTGCGAGGCCTTCATCGACCGCCCTTGAGAAGGCGGCCAGCTGTCGCTCGCGCTGCTGGACCGCGGCTGGCCCGAGGTCGGCATGCCGGGCCCCGAGGTGGACGTCGGACAGGTGCAGCAGCAGCGGCATGCCTGGCGTCTCCCTCTGTCCCCGGCCCCTGAGGATGCAGCGTGGGGCCCCGGCTATTGTGCCACCGCGGCGGCGTAGACTCGGTGACCTGGGCCTGCGACGCAGGCAGCGTCGCGGCGCGCCACGAGGGGACAGCATGAGCGAAGCGGATCTCGACCTCATCGTCATCGGCTCCGGACCGGCCGGCGAGAAGGGCGCCGCCCAGGCGGCCTATTTCGGCAAGCGGGTGGCGCTCGTCGAGCGCCAGGAGCGGCCCGGCGGCGCGCCCGTGAACAGCGGGGGGCTGCCCACCAAGACGCTCCGCGAGACGGCGCTCTACCTCACCGGCTACCGGCGCCGCGAGGTCTACGGCATCGGCCTCGACCTGGCACCCGACCTCACGCTCGACCGGCTGCGGGCACGCGCGGCCGTGGTGTCGGAGCTGGCCGCGAGTGCCGTGCGCGCCAACCTCGAGCGTCACGATATCGAGCTCGTCGGGGGTGTCGCCCGACTCCACGACGGGGGCGTCGAGGTCCGCCTCGCGTCCGGCGGCGCGCGGCTCCTGCGCGGACGCGTCGTCCTCATCGCCACGGGCTCGCGCCCGTTCCGCCCGCCCGAGGTCCCCTTCGAGGATCCCGACGTCCACGACTCGGACACCATCCTCGGCATCGACCGCATCCCGACCAGCCTGGTCGTCATCGGCGGTGGACCGGTGGGCTGCGAGTACGCGTCGATCTTCACCGCCCTCGGCGTGCGCGTCACGCTCGTCGACCGGGCCGAGCGGCTCATGCCCTTCCTCGATGTGGAGGCCTCCGAGCAGCTCCGCAACTGCTTCGCGGACATGGGCATGGCATTGCTCCTGGGCGCGCCGCGGGCCAGCGTGGAACGCGTCGAAGCGGGCTTGCGCGTCGCGCTCGCGGATGGGCGCACGCTGGCTGCCGACAAGGTCCTCTTCGCCGCCGGGCGCCGGGGCAACACCGAGGAGCTCGACCTCGAGGCGGCGGGGGTGGCCCTCGACGAACGGGGTCGCATCGTCGTGGACTCCGAGTTCCGCACCGCCGCCCCCGGCATCTTCGCGGCCGGCGACGTCATCGGTCCCCCGGCGCTGGCGTCCGTGTCGGCTGAGCAGGGCCGGGTGGCCATGTGCCACGCCTTCGACATCCCCTTCAAGGAGACGGTCGACGCGCTGCCGCCGTTCGGCATCTACTCCATCCCGGAGGTCGCCATGGTGGGCCTGACCGAGGAGGGCGCGAACGAGGCCGGCATCCCCGTCGCCAGCGGCCGGTTCGCGTTCGCCGGCAACCCGCGGAGCCTCATCGCAGGCACCACGAACGGGTTCCTCAAGCTCGTCTTCCGCCGCGACGACCGCCGCCTGCTGGGCGTCCACATCGTCGGCGAGGAGGCGGCCGAGCTCATCCACGTCGGCCAGGCGGTCCTGCACGCGGGCGAGACGATCGACCGCTTCATCCACACGACGTTCAACATCCCGACCCGCGCAGAGGTCTACAAGTACGCCGCCTATGACGGCCTCCAGCGGCTGGCTGGCCGGAGCCTCCAGGGCGGAGCTTCGCCACTCGAGATCGCGGTCAGCCGGGCTGCGTCCTGAGGGCGGTCACGCTGGCGGGACGCCGGTGGCCTTCACCGCGTCGGCCGCGACGGCCTCGGTCGTGACCGGCTCCCGAGGCACCTCGCTCCCGGCCAGGTCTGCCGCGGAGGGCGCCATCGAGAGGTCCGCTTCATCGAGCCCGCGGGGCGCCGAGGCGACCCGGTGGAGAAGCATCTCCGTGGAGACGCCGCGGAGCTTACGTCGCTCCGCGATCAGGTCGTAGCCGAGCAGGAGATCCGCCACGCCGACGCCACGGAATACGTCGTCGCTGAGCACGATCTCGCCCGGGTGCAGCGGCGGCCTGGATGCGCGCCGCCGCGTTGACGGTCTGACCGAAGTAGTCGATGTGGTCACGCACGCTCACCGCGATGGCCGGGCCACGATGGAGCCCGATGCGCAGGACGAGCTGCGCCGTACCCTGCGCCGCCAGGCGCTCGATGCGGTCGCGCATCTCGATGGCTGTCCGGACCGCCGCGGCGGGGTCCCGGAACCGGGCCATGATGGCGTCGCCGATGGTCTTGACGATGACGCCGCCGTGATCGCGCGTCGCCGATTCGAGGATCTTGAAGTGCACCCGCACGAGGTCGTAGGCCGTGGCATCCCCGACCCGCTCGTACATCAGCGTGGAGTCCTGGAGGTCGGTGAAGAGGAAGGTGAGGTCGGACATGGCCACGCCCTGCGAAGCCGTCACGGTGACGAACCGGTAGACCGCGATGGGAAAGAGGATGCCGCCCACCCCGGCCACGAACATGAGGATCTCGCCGTCGGGGTCCGACGTCGTGCCCAGGTAGCGCGCCACGAACAGGAGGCCCACCGTGACCGTCATGGCTGTGGCTCCAGCAGCTACCCAAAGGAGCTGGCGGCGCTGGACCGCGTGGGCATGCCTGTAGCGCTGCGCCAGCCAGGCGGCCGCGATGGCGAGCGCGCCCACGAGCAGCGCCACCCCCGCTGCCGAGCCCACGAAGACGAGCGGGCCCACGCTCGATGGCAGGTCGAACGGGTTCGGCAGGGTGGGATACCAGAGCAGTCCCTCCGGGCGCATCGCCGTGCTGGCGCTCAGCAGGAGGAAGCCCAGGAGGCCGAGCGCTAGCGCGAGGCGCCAGTGGCGTGCCTCCGGGCGGCCCGACGGGAAGAGCAGGAGGACGATGATGGCCGCCAGGACGGTGCTGGGCAGCAGGACCGCTCCCGATCCCCATGCCAGCAGGAGCGTCGGGAAGGGCACCGGGCGGACGGCGTGGACGACCCCCTCGAGGGAGTTGTTGAGCGGGATGATGACGGCCATCGAGAGCCCGATGGCGACGAAGACCCAGCCGATGGGATGGCGTGGGGCGCGCAGGACGAGCGCCGCAGCGACGGTGCTGTAGACGAGCGCCACGATGGCGACCGCAGATGCGCCGATGGCGCCCTGCGCCCAGCTCGAGGGCTGGGGCGGGAAGCCCCGCGCCGCCCACGACCCCAGCGACACGATGACGATGCCGCACGTGACGAGCCAGAGGACCACGGCCGCCGCCTTGAGGAACGTGTCGGTCCGCTCCGTCGAGGCCTGCTGCGGGTACATCAGCCCGGACCGTAGACCTCGGCCTGCACCCTGTCGAGCTCGGCCAGGATGGCGTCCAGGCGCGATTGATCGGCCGTGAAATCGAGGACCGCTCGCCAGAAGGCGCGGCCCATCTCGTCCGGCATGGCGTCCGAGGCGTCGAAGCGGAAGATCTCGGCCTCGGCCAGCAGCTTGGCCTGCTGCCGGACATAGGTGTTCGGGTAGTCCTCGAGGAGGAGGTTGCCGGAGAGCGCACCGCCGCCGCTGACGAGGATGGCTCTGCGCCTCCGTGCCCATGAGGTAGTCGATGAGCTCGCGACCTCCGGGCGTGTCGCGCAACAGGGCGATGAGGTCCCCGGCCCCGATGAGCGCCCCGCGGAAGCGCGGGTCGATGTCGGGGAAGCGCATGAAGGCGTAGCGAGCGTCTGAATCTCCCACGGCCTCATCGAGGAAGGTCGACATGAACGTGCCCTGGTGGACGAAGAGGCACTCCGGCGGATCGGTGAACAGGCCGTTCCCGGCGCGGCTGAAGTGCGTGTCCAGGGCACCCACGACTCCGCCATTGACGTCCTGCTCATCGACGATGGTGCCGTATGACTGGAAGGCCCAGCGGATCTCGGGCGACGACCAACGCACCTGCCCGGCCACCCAGTCGTCGTAGACCTCCGGGCCGCTCTGGCGCAGGACGAAGTCCTCGATCCAGTCGGTGCCCGGCCAGCCCGAGGCCGCGTCGGACTCGAGCCCGACGCACCAGGGCCGCACCCCATCGACGGACTTGGCCTCCTGCTGGAGCCGCGTCCAGGCCGACAGAGGGCCCTTCCGGTAGACGTCCGGGTTGAACCACAGGAGGCCCTTCACGGTGCCCTTGAGGAAGATGCCCACGAGCTTGCTGTCGACGGTCCCGAGGTGGACGAAGGCGGGCGCCGTGTGGCGCTTGTAGGCGCCCAGGTCGATGACGGTCCCGAGGTCCACGAGCTCGCCGGCGCGGGCGAGCTCCGCCATGTACCCCGGACCGGGCAGGCCCGCGATGTCGGGCGGGTCGCCGGCCTCGATGCCGGCATCAAGGGCGGCCTTCAGGTCGCGTGTGGTCGTGAAATCCACACGGTGGCCGGTGCGCTTCTCGAAGGGCGCCACCACGTTGATCATGGTCGCCAGCTCCGAGGGTTCCCATGAGCCGAGCACGCGGATGACCTGGCCTCCGCCGGCGCCGGCGCCGGACGGGGCGGCCGTGGGACCCGGCGCCGCGCATGCGGCAAGGAGCATGGCGAGGCTGCCGATGGCGAGCAGTGGGCGCGCTCGGAATCTCACGGGAGTGACTCGCGCATGGCGCACGCCATCATATCCGCCCGCCTCGAGCGTGCCCTCCCCGGTGAGCGGATGGCGGTCGTTGCCGGTTCGGGGCCTCCGGTGTACCCTGCCCTGCAACGATCCGGTGCGCCCCACCAGACGGGACCTCGGGACAGAACTGGCATCTGCGGCGCCCGGCACTCCTCGCGCCATGAGCCCCCTGTTTCGGGCTGCCCCGTGGGCGCGCCGCGATCGATGGCTCGATCATCATCATCGCGCTCCAGGAGGTCCATTCGGTGTCCTATACAGATCGAACCCTGACGTGCGTCGACTGCGGTGTGGATTTCATCCACTCGGCCGCCGACCAGGAGTTCTACGCGGAGAAGGGGTTCGTCTCTGATCCCAAGCGCTGCCCCAGCTGTCGTGCGTCGCGTCGCGCCATGCGGGAGACCAGCGGCTATGACTCCCGCGACATCGGGGGCCCGCGCGGCTACGAGCGAGGCGATTATCGCGCTCCGCGCGAGTACTTCGCGGTCATCTGCTCGGAATGCGGCAACGCCGCGCAGGTGCCCTTCAAGCCCCGTATGGACAAGCCCGTCTACTGCTCGGACTGCTTCCGCATCGTCCAGGCGCGCACCGGGAGCGAGAGCGCCCGCGCCTGAGACAGCGTCCGTTGGGCCTCGCGACCGCCCCGCCGCGGGGCGGTCGCCCCATCCTCGGGAGTAGACTCGGGGACGCGGGCGGTGGGGCCGCCGGCACCCGGGAACGCTCCGATCCACGAGGGCTGCCATGACCGACGGCGCCGGGGCGCCGCCCCCCAAGATCGACCTACGCCACGCTGGGTGCGGACAACGAGGACCTCCACGCCGCCTTCGAGGCCGGCGTCGTCGTCGCGCGGGCCCGGCTCGGCCAGGAGCACGCCAACGTCATCGCCGGCCAGGAGCGGACCGGCGACGGGACGTTCGAGCTTCGCTCGCCCATCGACCGCGACATCGTGGTGGGACGCTTCGCGAGGGGCAGCCGCGAGGATGTCCGCGCCGCCATCGCCGCCGCGCGGGCGGCTCAGCCCGCCTGGAGGGCCCTCGGCTGGGAGGCTCGCATCGCCATCCTGCGTCGCGCTGCGGACCTCATCAGCGAGCGCGCCATGGAGTACGGCGCCCTGATGTCGATCGAGGTCGGCAAGAACCGCATCGAGTCGCTCGGCGAGGTCGAGGAGAGCGCCGACATGCTGCGCTACTACTCCGGGACCGCCGAGGAGAACGCCTTCTTCGAGCGGCCCATGGGCAACCTTGGAGATCCGGCCACGCACACGCGCTCGGTGCTGAGGCCGCTCGGCGTCTTCGGCGTCATCGTGCCCTTCAACTTCCCCCTGGCCCTGGCCGCCGGGCCGTCCGGGGCCGCCATGCTGGCGGGCAACACGTGCGTCCTGAAGCCTGCCCGCAGCGGCGCCATGAGCGCCGTCCTGCTCATGGAGGCCTTCCGTGACGCTGGCCTTCCGGATGGCGTCTGCAACCTCGTCATGGGGCCGGGCGACACGGTGGGCGATGAGCTGGCCTCGAGCGAAGCCATCGACGGCATCGTCTTCACCGGGTCCTACGAGGTCGGCATGGGCCTCCAGCGGAGCTTCTCCAGGTCGTACCCACGGCCCTGCATCGTGGAGATGGGCGGCAAGAACCCCGCCATCGTCATGGGCAGCGCCGACCTCGATGAGGCCGCCGAGGGCATCATGCGCTCGGCCTTCGGCTTGGGCGGCCAGAAGTGCTCGGCCAACAGCCGCGTCTACGTCGAGCGGCCGGTCCATGACGAGCTCGTGCGCCTGCTCGTCGAGAAGACCGAACGGATCACCATCGGCGACCCGCTCGTGCGCGAGCACTGGCTCGGCCCCCTGACCGACCAGGCGGCGGTGGACCGGCACCAGGAGGCGGTCGCCGACGCGCGCCGGGACGGAGCCGTGTTCACGGGCGGTGAGGCCCTCCGCGATGGGGACCTCGGTCGGGGCTTCTACGTGGAGCCCACGGTGGTCGGCCACCTGCCCGCCCATCACCGGCTCTTCCGGGACGAGCTGTTCGCCCCGTTCACCGCGGTCCACGCGGTCGATTCGCTCGACGAGGCACTGGCGCTCTCGAACGACACCGTCTACGGACTGACGGCGGGCATCTACAGCGAGCGCGAGGAGGAGGTCGACCGCTTCCTTGACGGCATCGAGGCCGGCGTGCTCTACGTGAACCGTCGCGCCGGCGCGACGACCGGCGCCTGGCCGGGCGTCCAGCCCTTCGGTGGCTGGAAGGGCTCGGGCTCCACCGGCAAGGGCGCCCTCGGGCCCTGGTACGTCACCCAGTTCCTTCGCGAGCAGAGCCACACCGTCGTCGATTGAGGCGGCCCGGAGCGGTCCGTCGAGCCCGCCATCTATACTTCAGGTATGCAGCCTGCATACGTTTCATGCAGGCAGTCATGTCGTCGGCCGTGAGGGAGGGTCCGTGGCCCAGGTGGAGCTCGTCGAGGACGCCCCGGCGGTCGCCCCGATCCTCGTGACCGAGGTGCCCGGCCCGCGGGCACGTGCCCACGTCGAGCATGACCACGCCTGGACGTCGCCAAGCCTGCCGCGCGCCTATCCGCTCGTCCCCGTGCGCGGCCGTGGCGCCACCATCGAGGACATCGACGGCAACGTCTTCGTCGACTTCGCGGCCGGCATCGCCGTGAACTCCACGGGCCATGCCCACCCCGACGTCGTCCGCGCCATCCAGGCGCAGGCTGAGGAGCTCCTCCACTACAGCGCCTCGGACTTCTACCTGCCCATCTACGCCGAGACCTGCGAGGCCATCGCCAAGACGGTGCCCATCAGCGGGCCGGTGCGCGTCTTCCTCGGCAACAGCGGGGCCGAGGCCGTCGAGGCCGCGCTCAAGCTGGCCCGGCGGGCCACCGGCCGGCCAGCCATCGTCTCGTTCCTCGGCGGCTTCCACGGGCGGACCATGGGAGCGCTCTCACTGACGGCGTCGAAGGCCAGCTACCACGCCGGCTTCGGGCCGCTCCTGCCGGGCGTCCACCACGCGCCCTTCGGCCACCTCCACGATCTCGAGTGGTTCAGCGACGTCCTCTTCGACAAGCTCGTGCCGGCCAGCGAGGTGGCTGCCGTCATCGTCGAGCCCATCCAGGGCGAGGGGGGCTACGTGCTCCCCGAGGACGGCTTCCTGCCGGGGCTCCGTGCGCTCTGTGACCGACACGGCATCCTGCTCATCGTCGACGAGATCCAGACAGGCGCGGGCCGGACCGGGACGATGTGGGCCGTCGAGCACTGGGACATCGAGCCCGACATCCTGCTGGCGGCGAAGGGCATCGCCTCAGGCCTGCCGCTGTCGGCCATGGTGGCTCGCGCCGGGCTCATGGAGTCCTGGGGCAAGGGTGCGCATGGCTCCACCTTCGGTGGCAACCCGGTGGCCTGTGCCGCTGCGCTGGTGACGCTTCGGCTTCTCCGGGACGGCCTCATCGAGAATGCGGCGCGGCGCGGGGAGCAGGGCCTCGTGGCCATGGCGCGCATCCATGAGCGCTACGAGGACATCGTCGAGGCCAGCCGCGGCATGGGCCTCATGCTCGCGCTGAAGCTGGCCACGCCCGCGCTCGCCGAGGCAGTCGCATGGGAGGCCTTCAAGCGCGGTCTCCTGGTGCTCGGCGCCGGCAAGAGCGCCGTCCGGGTCTCTCCCCCGCTCGTCATCGACGAAGCCACGATGGCCAGCGGCCTGGACGTCCTCGAGCGTGCGGTCGAGGCCGCCGCTCAGTAGGGCCCGGCGGCCGGCGTCGACACGGGGCCGCGGTCGGTCGAGACACTGACCACTCGATGGCAGCGGGGTACCGGTTCGGTTCCCCGGGGCAACGGCTTGGCGGTGGGGTGCGCTGCCGTGCGGTCCGTGGGGGTTCCCCCCGTACTCGTCGCGTAGTACTTCTCTTGTACCCCGACGCCGAGTCGTTCAGCGAGGAGCCCTCGCATCGGCCGGGACCCTCCGCCGGCAGGCGCAGGGACGCACCTCGACGCAGATACCGAGCCGCTGACAGGAGACCCCCTCCATGCCCACGCTCAGAACACACCTCGGACAGCAGGACCGACAGCGCGGCCAGGCGCTCGTCGAGTTCGCCATCGTCCTGCCGGTCTTCTTCCTTCTCGTGGCCGGCATGTTCGACTTCGGCCTGGGCATCTACTCTGACCTGACGCTCGTGAATGCCGCCCGCGAGGGCGCCCGGCTGGGCGTCATCGACCCCGGCAACACGTCCGCCATCGAGGCTCGCGTGCGGGCCATGGCCGACAACCTCGATCACGCCAAGCTCGATGTCGAGGTCGCCTGCGAGCGAGCCTCGGGCGGCTCCTTCACGTCCTGCTCCGACCCCAAGTGGCAGCCCGGCGATGCGACCCGGGTCACGGTGAGCTACGACTACACGACGTTCTTCCCGCTCCTCTTCGGGACCGAGATCCCCCTCTCGTCCGAAGCCAAGATGCGGATCGAGTAGGGCGTGCACGACGTGCAGACGACGACCACGGGATCGCCGCTCGTCCCCAAGCAGTCGCCCGGGCGCCCGGCGCACGCCGGCCAGGAGGGCCAGGCGCTCGTCCTCTTCGCCCTCTTCTTCACCGTCATCCTGGGCATGGCGGCGCTGGTCCTCGACCAGGGCATGCTGCGCAAGACGAACCTCGACCTCCACAACGCCCTCGATTCGGGCGCCCTGGCGGGCGTCTCCCTCCTCAAGGACGATCCCGTCGAGGCCGAGCGTGTCGCCCGCGAGTACGTCCAGCTGAACTCACCCGAGGGCCTGCCCGACGCGAACATCGAGGTCAGCTTCCGCTGTCTCATCGGCGTCGACGCCGGCGTCCCTCGGCTGTCCGACGTCCCGCTGGCCTGTGACCCGGGGCCATCGGTCACCTGGACGGTCGATGGCAAGAGCGCCTTCGCGCCCTGCGTCCCGGCCCAGGGCGACGTCTGCAACGTCATCGTGCTGAAGGGACCCGCCGAGCGCGACTACCTCTTCGCGCCGGCGCTGGGCGTCGACAGCGGCTCGACGGGCACCCAGGTGGCGGCCGCCTGCAAGGGCCTCTGCGGCGAGCGCCCGGAGGTGCCCATCGACCTGGTCATGATCGCTCGACCGCACCGGCAGCATGAGCGACGTCGACCGCCAGAACGCGGAGGATGCGGCGCAGATGGTGCGCACGACGCTCGACCATCGGATCCAGTGGCTCGGCTTCGGGCTCCTGCACAAGAGCCGGACCGTCGAGCGGCTGCGTCTCGGTCGCCGACAACGCCGGCGGCTGGACGGCGGACCCGGGAACCCCACCGACCAGCGCAGCTGGCTGCCCATGGGCCTCACCGGCACGGGCGCCAGCTTCGGGACGGACTACCGCTCCTCATCGAGCCCCATGGCCCGCGCCATCGACTGCTTCAACCAGTCGTCAGGCCAGGGCACCGACCTCGCCGACCCGGTCCGCATGGCCTCCCACGAGCTGCGCACCCACGGCCGCCCCGACGCCATCAAGGCCATCCTGCTCATGAGCGACGGCCAGCCCAACACCTCGACCGGCAGCCGGACGGACTACTGCCAGGAGGCCGTGGAGGTCGCGGCCGCCGACGAAGGCCCAGGGCATCGAGCTCTACACGGTCGGCTTCGGGGTCGATGACGTGGCCTGCGAGGACCCCTCGGGGACGCCCTGGTACCGCGGACAGACCACCACGATGCTCGCCGCCATGGCCACCGATTCGACCCACGACGGCTGCACCGACGCCGAGAACGACGATGGCGACCACTACTTCTGCCTGCCCCGTTCGGGCGATCTGTCGGACGTGTTCCGCAAGGCCATCGTCCAACTGACGGCGCACTCCCGGCTGGTGAAGCTGCCGGACGCGGAGGCCTGAGCGGAGCCAGGGCCCTCGGTCAGAGGCGGATCAGCGTGATGGCGACGACGCCGACCGTCACGGCAGCCACACCGAGCCACTGGCGGCCCGTGATGCGCTCGCCGAGCGCGTGGGCCATGAGCGCCGCCATGACCGCGAACTGTGAGGACAGCACAGCCGTGATGGCGATCGACTCCCGGGCTCCCCAGGCATAGGCGTACACGCCCACCACCTCGGCCACGCCGGCGAAGACGATGAACGGCAGCAGGTCGCGGCGCAGTCGCAGCCGCCCGCCGAGCGCCAGCGGAAGGGTCAGGCAGAGGACGCCGGCGATCCGCCCGGCAGCCACGACCCAGCTGCCCGGCACCGCCTCGCTGGCACGCCCCGAGGCGTAGAGGCCGACGCCGAAGATCATGCGCCGCGGCGAGGGCGAAGCCGACGTAGCGGGCCCCGTCGCCCGACAGGGCATCGGCGCCTCCGCCCGGCTGCAGCGCGACGACGAAGATGCCCAGCGCGATGAGCCCCAGGAGCGCCGCGAGGAGCGGAGTGGCCGCCTCGCCGGTCAGCACCGCGAGCGTGGCCGCGATGGCCCCCTCCGTGGACACGATGGGGGCCGTGACCGGGACCTTGCCGCCTGTCAGGGCCGCGTAGTTGAGGACCATGCCGATGACGTATCCGACGCCGGCCACGGTCAGCCAGGCGATGTCCTCGGCGACGACCGGTCCGACGGGTGCCTCGACCGCGAGCAGCGGCAGCACCACGAGAAAGCCCACGAGGACGACCCAGGCGGTCGTCGACCAGGGACCCAGCGAGCGACTCGCCCTGGCCGCGGCCAGCGTCGCGAGGGCCCAGGCCAGGGCCGCGGTCAGCCCCGCGATGACCGCGATCACCCGGGCGCTCAGCGGTCGGTCGGACAGGGCGCGGATCACACCTCCGAGCCTACGCGATAGGCTGTACCGGATGTCGCCCTCGTCACCTGCGTCCATCGCTCGCCTCGGCAGCCGCGTGGCCTTCGTCATCGCCCTGCTCGTGGCGCTCCTGGCGATCTCGCTGCAGCCCGCGGCTGCACAGGATGGGCCGTCACCTGCGCCGGACGGGCCGGCCATGCTGCCGATCCTCGCCTCGTCCGAGCTGGCGCGCGGACCCAACCGCTTCCTGTTCGCCCTGACCGACCGCCAGGGCCAGCCGCTCGCGGCGCCCGACGTCAGCGTGCACCTGCGCTTCTACGATGACGCCGCCGACCCCGAGGCCGTCGCCTTCGAGACCGACGCCCGGTTCCTGTGGGCCATCGAGGACGTCCGTGGCCTCTACGCCGCGCAGGTCGACTTCCCCCACGCGGGACGCTGGGGCACGCGCTTCGATGCCACGTTCCCGGACGGCCGGACGGAGACCGTGCGGGCCGATTACGACGTCGGCCGAGACCACGAGCACGCCGGCCATCGGCGCGCCCGCACCGCTGGTGGACAGCCCCACGGCCGAGGACGTGGATGGCGACCTGGCCCGCATCTCGACCGACCCGGAGCCCGTGGAGCGCTTCTACCAGCGCTCCATCCTCGATGCCATCGAGGCCGGAGCGCCGGCCGTCATCGCCTTCGTGACGCCCGGCTTCTGCCAGTCGGCGACCTGCGGGCCCACGCTCGACAAGGTCAAGGCCGTGGCCGCGCAGCATCCCGAGCTCACCGTCGTCCATGTCGAGCCCTACGTCATGCAGGTCAGGGACGGCTACCTGCAGCCCCTCCTCAGTGCCGAGGGTCTAGCTCCAGGCAGCCCCATGGACGAGCATCTGGGGCCTTCGCACCGAGCCCTTCGTCGCGGTCATCGACGCCGAGGGCCTCGTCCGCACCAAGCTCGAGGGCGCCATCACCGTGGAGGAGCTCGAGGAAGCGCTGGCGACGGTCCTGTGACCACGTCCAAGGTGGCCAGCATGCGCGATGCCGATCTCGACGCTGGTCCGCGACGGCGACAGCGTCGCCATCGAGGGCTTCACGCACCTCATCTGCTTCGCCGCTGGCCACGAGATCATCCGCCAGCGACGCCGCGACCTGACGCTCATCCGCATGACGCCGGACGTCATCTACGACCAGATGATCGGCGCCGGCGTCGCGCGCAAGCTCGTCTTCTCCTGGCTCGGCAACCCGGGGGTCGGCAGCCTGCACGCCATCCGCCGCGTGACCGAGGGCGCTGACGCCAGCCTCGAGCTCGAGGAGTACAGCCACTTCGGCATGGTGGGGCGCTACATCGCGGGCGCCACGAACCTGCCCTTCTTCCCGCTGCGCAGCTACTACGAGACCGACCTGCCGGTCGCCAACCCGCTCATCCGTCCGCTGGCCTCGCCCTACGGCGACGAGCAGGTCTATGTCGTGCCGCCCCTCCGTCCGGACGTCGCCATCGTCCACGCCCAGCGGGCCGATGCGGCCGGTGATACCCAGATGTGGGGCCTGCTCGGCGCCCAGAAGGAGGCCGCCTTCGCGGCCGACCGGGTCATCGTCGTCGTCGAGGAGCTCGTCGACGAGGCGGTCATCCGGGCGGACCCCAACCGGACGGTCATCCCCGGGCTCATCGTCGACGCCGTGGTCGTGGAGCCCTTCGGCGCCCACCCCTCCTACGTGCAGGGCGCCTACGACCGCGACAACCGCTTCTACGTGGAGTGGGACGCCGTCAGCCGGGACCCCGACCGACTGGAGGCCTGGCTGGACGAGTGGGTCCACGGCCTCGCGGGGCGGGCCGAGTACATGGAGCGCCTGGGGGACAGCGTGCTGGCGCGCATCCGGCCCGACGGGTCCGGCGCTGGCCGGGCCGGTCGACTACGGGGCGTACCGGTGAGCACACCCAGCACGCCGCGACGGCGACCGCCGAGGCCGGCGAGGGCTGGAGCGCCTCGGAGATGATGATCGTGGCCGCCGCGCGCGAGCTGGCCGGCCAGCGGGTCTGCTTCGTCGGCATCGGCCTGCCCAACATCGCGGTCAACCTGGCCCTGCGCACCGTCGCTCCCGATCTCGAGCTCGTCTACGAGGCCGGCGCCTACGGGGCGCAGCCGGCGCGCCTGCCGCTCTCCATCGGCGACCCCACCATCGTCACGCGGCGCCCTCGCCGTGATGTCGATGGCCGACCTCTTCGGCTACTACCTCCAGGGCGGACGCGTCGACGTCGGCTTCCTCGGCGCCGCCCAGATCGACCGCTTCGGCAACATCAACACGACGGTCATCGGCGACTACGCGCGCCCCGCACACGCGCCTGCCCGGCTCGGGCGGCGCCTGCGAGATCGCGCTCAACGCCCGCCAGGTGTTCGTGGTCATGCGCCAGTCGTCGCGCTCGTTCGTCGAGCGCATCGACTTCCGCACCTCGACGGGAGACCTGGCGCAGCGCGGAGGCCACCCGAACCCGTGACTCCCGCGCCTGGGCCGGCCGGGGACCGTCGGTCGTCGTCACCGACCTCGGCGTCTACCACTTCGACGAGAGCGGCGAGATGCGGCTCGATTCCCTCCACCCGGGCGCCACCATCGAGGATGTGCGCGCCTCGATGGCCTGGCAGGTGCGCCTCTCGCCCGACCTCGCCGCGACCCCAGCGCCCTCCGCCGAGGAGCTCCGCCTCATCCGCGACGTGCTCGACCCTGAGGGCCATTACACCAGCTGAGCGCCGGAGGCCGCGAGCCGCGCCCTGGTCAGCCGCGGGCCGGCAGGCGGTCCCGGAAGATGAGGTACGCGCCCGCGACGATCAGGGCCAGCGGGATGAGCACCGCCAGATCGGCGTCGAAGGGCAGGGTGTCGGCCACGTCGGCCAGGCCGATGACCCCGAGGACGAGGCCGACGACGAGCGCCCACTCGCGACGCGCATGCTGGTAGCGCGCGAGGCCCCAGGCGATGAGCAGCCCGATGCCGATGAAGAGCGAGCCCCAGCCGTCGCCGACGAGGTAGCCGAGGTCCGAGCCGATGCCCGCCAGGCCCCAGCCGATGAGGACGAGCGCGGGCACGGTGGCGATGGTGACACCGCCGATGAGCCAGGCCGCCGCCGCAGGCGATGCCGAGCGCGAGGATGACGAGCGAACCGAAGCTGAGGTCCGGCACGAGCAGCTCGATGAGGAGGCCGACACCGAGGACGAGCAGCACGACCGCGAAGACCGGGAACGGACGGCTCCGCGACGACCAGCTGTAGACGCGCGTGCGAGGAGCCCACGTCCAGCCGCTCGGCGCGGCGGACCCCGGTGGGACGGGCCCCCCTGGCGGCGGCGCAGTCGTGCCCGGCGGCGGTCTCCAGGGCGCCCCCGGCCCAGGGGTACCCGGACGGTAGGGCGGCGGCGGCGATGCGGTCCAACCCGGGGGCGGCGGGCCGACGGGCCTCGGCTCACGGTCGGGGGCGCTCATCCCGACAATCCTACTCCGCGGGCCCGAGCGGTCCACGGCGGGCCGGCTGCCCCAGCCAGACGCTGCCATCGGCGAAGCGCTCCGCCTTCCAGATGGGCGCCCGGCCCTTGAGCTCCTCGATGGCGTAGCGACAGGCAGCGAAGGCCTCTTCCCGATGCGCGGCCGCGACCACGATGGCCACGCTGCTCTCGCCCACGCCGACCTCGCCCACGCGGTGGACGATGGCCAGCCGGGTGACGCCGAAGCGGGTCTCGATCTCGGCGGCGACCTCCCCCAGCACGCTGAGCACCATCGGCTCAAGGCCTCATAGCTCGAGGCCCTCCACGCGTTGGCCGACGAAGCGCGCGGCCTCGTCTTCCTGGCCCGGCGCGGGCGTGCCCGGCGAGTCGCGCGTCTGGCCGACGAAGAGGACGACCGCCCCGTCGGCCGAGGTGGCGACCTGGCGGCGCAGCTCGCCGAGGAGCGCATCGTCGATGGGGTCGTCACGGACCTCGATGCGCCGCAGACGCGAGCCAGCCTCGTCCCCTCCGGCGACCGGCGGGATGACGGCCAGCTCGTCGTCCCTCGCGAGTGGCTCGTCAGGGTCGACGTAGCGTCCATTCCGGGCGAACCGGACGCTGTCGGCCGAGGGACCGAGAGCCGGGAACGACGTCACCAGCGCCCGCCAGGCGGCAGCCACGTCGGCCCCCTCCGGCAGCTCGAGCACGAGGCTCCGCCGGCCGACTTGTACGCGGTGCATGGCGAAGAGCCGAACGTCGATGCGCATGCCTAGACCAGGAGACCTTCGCCGACCGCCAGGCCCGCGGCCACGATCGTGGAGGCCATGACCACGGCGAGCTCGATGTAGAGCAGGCCGGTCGCCGATTCCATCGACCGCGTGAGCGCCGTCCGCCAGGCCATCCACACCAGCGCCAGAGGGAACAGGATGCCCACCGTGAGCCGCAGCCAGACGAAGATGGCGTTCGGTCCGGTCAGCGCGGCGAAGGGCGCCAGCCCCGGGATGCCCGCCGCCACCCAGGCACCGAAGAGGAGGAGTTGGATGAGCAGGGCCCACATGAGGAGCCGGGTGCTGAGGATGAGGGGCCGCTCCGAGATCCGTGGCGTCACGAGATACCAGTGCGCCAGGACCACGGCAGCCATCGAGCCGCCGGTGACCGCAGCGAGCGCCAGGAGATGCACGAGCAGCGACACGGCCAGGGGCGAACCGTCCGTCCAGCCCCAGGCGGCCAGGCCCATGGCCGTCACACCCGCGATGAGGGCTCCAGCCCCGAGCCAGCGTGCCGTCCCGCCTCGCCGCAGGCGGTACCCCGCCACGAGGGTGAGGACCGCAAAGAGCCCGATGGCCGCCCGTCGTGCCTCGTCCAGCTCCGCGCCCCGCTCGATGGCCAGCTCGGATGGCGCCGGCAGGCCCCACTCCGTGGCCAGCCAGCCGAGGCCGATGACGCCCGCGAGGATGCCGCTGAAGCCGAGGAAGCCTGCCGTCGCATCGGTGGTCTGCCGCAGCAACCAGGTGAGGGCCAGGCTGCCCAGCGCCAGCGCGCCGAGCAGCACCCAGGTGATGTAGCTGAGGCTCTGGACGATCTGCTGCGTCTGCACGCAGCGAGTGTACGGTCCTAGGCCGGGCTGCCCCCCAGGGCATCGGATGGCGCAGGCTGCGGGCCACCGCGCCGACGCGCCGGCGCGGCCTCGACGATGAGGGCCCCGGACGCGAGCGCCTCGATGTCGACATGACTGAGACCCAGGTTGCGGCCGGGACGACCGAGCAGGTAGCCCTGGCCGACGGTGATGCCGAGCTCGCGCAGGGAGCGCAGCTGGTCGGCTGTCTCGAGGCCCTCGGCGATGGCCACGGCACCCTGACGGCTGGCGAGGTCCATGAGCGAGCGGACGACGTTGCGTGACGAGTCGTGGTGGGCGCCGTCCTGCACGAGGGACAGGTCGATCTTCACGATGTCGAATCGCAGCTGTGAGAGCAGGCGCAGACCGGCGTTGCCGGCGCCCACGTCATCGGCCGCCAGGCGCACGCCGGCATGCTGCAGGGCGGCGATGTTGCGGCGCAGGCGCTCCAGGTCGTTGATGGCCTCGCGCTCGGTCAACTCGACGATGACACGCCCGGTGCTCAGATGGTGGCGGGCGAGGATCTCGAGGAGCCACGCCGCGCTGAAGTCCTCGACCTCCAGCGTCTGGGGCGAGAGGTTGATGGTGACGACCTGGTCGACGTCGATGTCGACGCTGCCCGCCGCCACGACCTCGAAGCATGCGAGGTCGAGCTCCACGGTCCGACCGGCCGCAGCGGCCGCGCTGAAGAGCTGGCCGGGGTTCGAGAAGGGCGAGCCCGGCGTCGGGCGCACGAGTCCTTCGAAGCCGAGGACCTTGCCGTCCCGCAGGTCGACGATGGGCTGGAAGACCGGCATCAGCTTGCGGGCACGGATGACGTCGCGGATGGCGGTCACGCCGCCCTGGACGGTGGTCTCTTCGGGCAGCTGGTCCCGATCGGCGTCGTAGACCTCCACGGTGCCGCGCCCGTTCCGCTTGCAGCGGTAGAGCGCCGCGTCGGCCTGACGGAACAGGTCCGTCCGGTCGGCGGCCAGCATCGGCATCGACGAGATGCCACCCGAGAACGGGATGACGCGCTCGCCGGCCGGCGGCCGCAGGCAGAAGTGTCGCAGCCGGTTGGCGGCCACGTGCGCATCGCCAGCATCGGTGTGGGGCATGATCACCGCGAACTCGTCGCCCCCGATGCGGAACGGGCGGTCCCCGTAGCGAAGGGCATCCCTGATGCTGTTGGCCATGCCCACGAGGAGGCGGTCGCCCGCTGGATGACCCTCGCCGTCGTTCACGACCTTCAGATCGTCCAGGTCGATGAGCAGGAGCGCGAAGGGCACCTTGTGCCGCCGGTAGGTCTCCATCTGCCGGTCCAGCTCCTCCTGGAAGGAGCGGTGGTTGCCGAGCCCGGTCAACCCGTCGTGGAGCGAGTCCTCGCGGGCCTCGCGGTACAGCACCTCGAGCTGTGCCTGGGACTTCGCGAGGTCGTCGAACGGTCGCAGGAAGCTCCAGGCCACGGCGATGGCGATGAGGAGGACGACGACGGCGAACGTCACGAGTGCGCCGACGAGGAGCATGTTCGGACCGGAGGGCTGCAGCTCCCAGACGTGGATGAGGCCGAGGCGCGCGCCATCGTCCGTCTGCCATAGCGGCGCGGCGGTGGCCACCCAGCCCGCCTGCTCGAGCGCACGGGCCGTGCCGGGATGGCCGCTGACGATGCCGTTCACGTGGATACCCAGGTTGCCCAGCGGCCGCCCTTCCGAGCCGCCCGCGCTGCTGGCGAGGTCGTCCGCACGGGAATCGGTCAGCACGGTGCTCGTGCTCATGTCCACCAGCAGCGCACTGGCTCCGGCCGCCGAGGCCGTAGGCGTGCCCTCGAAGAGGAGCTCGAGGTCGAGATCGGCGGTGAGCTGCCCGGCCTCGCGCCGCGACGCCCCGAGGAGCGCCGTCGAGAGCGTGAGGCGGGGCCGTCCATCCGCGCCGGACCTCGTGGCCAGCGCGACGCTCCCGGGAGCGACGGCTTGACCGCGGTCCGTGGCGACCGCCGGAACGCAGTCGGCAGCGGCCGTGACGCCCGAGAGCGTGCCGGCGGCAGATGTCTCGACCACGGCGGCCGTCGCCACCAGGGAGACGCCATATCCATCGCTGCCGCGGGTGAGGCACGCGTCGACGAGCGGCGCCTTGCCGCCGTCGCGGAGCGTGGCCAGGGTGAGCGTCACGAGCTCGCGTTCGTCGATGCCGTCGACCCCATCGAGGAGTCGCGCCAGCTCGGGCCGCGCGGCTGCACCGAGCAGGCGGGTCTCGAGGTCGTTCAGGCGCGCGGTGAGATCGGCAGCTCCGCTGGCGGTCTCCCAGCTGCGCTGCTCACCAGGGCTTGCCGGCACACGCGGGCTGAAGACGTTGGTCAGGAGGATGACGCCCACCATGGGCAGGATGGCAAGGCCGAGCATGGCCACCCAGAGCCGGGCCCGGATGAGGTTGACACCGATCCGGAGTCCAGGGCGCGGGCGGCGCAGGCTGGCGAGCGTGGCTGATCGCATGATCCCGGCCGGAGCCGGCTCTGCCATTCAACGCCCGCGCCGACCGTCCGGGAATGGCCCGAAACGTACACGGCCTCACAGGACCGCTGGCGACCCACGGGCCCTCCGCGGCCACGGGTCTCCGGTCGCCTCAGCCGCGGCCCGTTCAGTCGCGGCCGGTTCAGCTCGGCCTGGCCACCACCATGAGCCGCAGCTCGGTCATGTCCTCGATGGCCCAGCGCACGCCCTCACGCCCGAGGCCGCTCTCCTTGACGCCGCCGTAAGGCATGTGGTCGACCCGGTAGGTCGGCACGTCGTTGACGATGACGCCGCCGACCTCGAGCGCCTCGAAGGCGCGCCAGGCGTTCGCCAGATCGTTCGTGAAGACGCCCGCCTGGAGCCCGAAACGGCTGTCGTTGACCTGCGCGAGGGCCGCCTCGAAGTCGCTGAACGGAGCAGCCACGACGAGAGGGGCGAAGGCTTCCTCCGAGCAGACCTGTGAAGCCGGGTCGGCATCGACGAGGATCGTGGGCGGGAACCAGCTTCCGTCGGCCGTCCCACCGACCAGGACTCGGGCGCCCTGGTCCACGGCTTCGCGCACCCAGCGCTCGGTCCGCGCAGCGGCGGCCTCGTCGACCATCGGCCCCAGATCCGTGTCCGGGTCCATCGGGTCGCCCATGCGCAGGCCGGCCGCTCCGGCCACGAAGCGTTCCATGAAGGGCTCCCAGACGGTCTCGTGGACGAGCAGGCGCTGGACGCTGATGCAGACCTGTCCCGCGTAGGCGAAGGCGCCGACGAGGAGGCGCCGGACAGCCCAGTCGAGGTCGGCCGAGGCATCCACGATGGCGCCCGCGTTGCCACCCAGCTCGAGGACGACGCGCTTCCTGCCGGCCCGCGCCTTCATGCGCCAGCCGACGCCCGGCGAGCCGGTGAACGAGAGCAGCCGGAAGCGCTCATCGGCCACCATGCGGTCGCCCAGCTGACGGGACATCGGCAGCACGGAGACGGCGCCATCGGGCAGGCCCGCGTCGTCGATGATCTCGGCGACCTTCAGCATCGTGAGCGGGTCGCGCGATGGCGGCTTGAGGACGATCGAGCACCCTGCCGCGATGGCCGGGGCGACCTTGTGCGCCGCGAGGTTGAGCGGGAAGTTGAAGGGGCTGATGCCAGCCACCGGGCCGATGGGGAAGCGCCGCGTGACGCCCATCCGGCCGACGTGCGCCGGCGCGACGTCGAGGGGGATGGTCTCGCCGACGAGGCGCTCGGCCTCCTCGGCGGCCAGCCGGAAGACGAAGGCGCCGCGATCGACCTCGGTCCGCGCGTCGCGGATGGGCTTGCCCGATTCCCGGACGATCGTCTCCGCGAGCTCGTCGCGCCGCTCGGCGATCCCGGCGCTGATGGCGCGGAGGGCTCGACCACGCTCGAAGGCGGGCAGACGCCGCATGGCCTCGAAGCCGCGAAGGGCCGCCTCGATGGCCGTCTCCAGCTGAGCCTCGCTGGCAAGGTACGTCGCGCCCGCCGGCCGGTCCGGATGAGCCGGGTCGGCGATCTCGAGGCGGTCTGCCGAGGTGACCCAGCGGCCCGCCAGATAGATGGGGCGCGGCTCGACGCTGGATGCCGCCTGGATGGTTTCGACCATGCCCGCAATGGTAGTGAGGCCGGCGGGCATCGGAAACGCCAGGGTCGCGCACGGTGCCAGCCGACACCCGTTCCGGGGTAGGCTCTCCGGGTCGCTTCGTACAAGGAGTCCGCCGTGGCCCAGTACCCCGCCCCACCCCAGATGGTCGTCGATCCCGCCCGCACCTACGCGGCCACGATCGAGACCTCCGCCGGCACCATGACAGCCGAGCTCTTCGCCGCCGAGGCCCCGCGCACCGTCAACAACTTCGTCTTCCTCGCCCGCGAGGGCTTCTACGACGGCGTCATCTTCCACCGCGTCATCAAGGGCTTCATGATCCAGGGCGGCGACCCCACGGGCACCGGGACCGGTGGCCCCGGCTACCGCTTCGCGGACGAGCCGGTGACCCGCCGATACCTGCGCGGCACGCTGGCGATGGCCAACGCGGGCCCGAACACGAACGGCAGCCAGTTCTTCGTCATGCACGCCGACTACGGACTGCCCCCGAACTACACGATCTTCGGCAAGCTCACCGCCGGCGAGGAGGTCGTCGACGCCATCGCCATGGCGCCGACGGGTGCGCAGGACCGCCCGCTCGAGCCGGTCAGCATCCGCTCGGTGAGCATCGTCGAGGCCTGAGCCCTCAGACGACCGGCTCGATCGCGCGAGGGTAGCAGCCCATGACGCGGACCCACACGCAGACGGCGCGAAGGTCGGCCAGGAAGGCCTCTCCGGCCGCACCGGCGCAGACGTCCGTATCGAGGTCCACCCAGAAGACGTACTCCCAGGAGCCTTCCCGGCTGGGCCGCGACTCGAGCTTGGTCATGTTGATGCCATGCGCGGCGATGACGCCGAGCGCCCGTACGAGCGTGCCCGGCTCGTTGCGGACCGAGAAGGCGAGCGCGCTGCGGCGGCTGCCGTCGGCCGCTGCGGTCGCTGGTCCGGGGAGCCCGGCCGCCTGTCCGGGCATGGCCAGCACCAGGAACCGCGTCCGGTTGCTCCGCTCCGTCTGGATGTCCGTCGGCCAGGACGGTCAGACCGTAGAGACCGGCCGCCCGAGGTGAGAGGACGGCCGCCGATCCGCGTTCCTGCCGGTCTGCGATGAGCCGCCCCGACCCGGCCGTGTTGGTGGCCGCCAGCAGCGTCCAGGGACGGGAGCGCAGGAATGTCTCTGCCTGGGCCAGCGCCTGGATGTGCGAGTACACCCGCTCGATCGTCTCGAGCCCTTCTCCCGGAAGGGCGGCCAGGCAGAGTCGCACCGGCACGATGACCTCGCCGACGACCACGGCCGCGCTGTCGAGCAGGAGGTCGTAGACCTCGCGCACCCCGCCGCCCACGACGTTCTCTATGGGCAGCACGCCCGCCGCGACCCGGCCTGCGACGACAGCTCGCTCGACGTCCTCGAAGACCGGCACCGCTCGAGCCTGGGCCTCGGGTATGCGGCGAGCACGGCGTCCTCCGCGAACGAGCCAGGCTCGCCCGCGAAGGCGACCTCGAGTGGCTCGGGCACGCCTGCGCTGGCCGTCAGTGCGCGGCTGCCGACGGCTCGGACGTGGGCGCGGTCGACGATGCCACGCCACCCTGGCGCTTCCAGATGGCGTACTCGAACGAGTCGGCCAGCGCGGCTGCCGAGGCCGAGATGATGTTCGTGTCCGAGCCCATCGTGGACCACTCGAGCTCCCCGTCGAGGGAGTCGATGATGACGCGGGTCCGGGCCGCCGTCGCCGCCTCGCCGTCGATGATGCGCACCTTGTAGTCCACGAGGCGCATCGACTCGAGCTCGGGGAAGAAGGCGCCCAGGGCCTTGCGCAGCGCGGCGTCGAGGGCGTTGACCGGCCCGTTGCCGTCGGCCGCGGTGTGGCAGGACCTCGCCGTCGACGCGCACCTTGACGGTGGCCTCGGCGAGGAACTCGCTGCCCCTGGCGCTGCTCCGAGAGGACCGTGTAGTCGACGATCTCGAAGGGCGGCACGTAGTCCGCCGACTTGCGCCGGATGAGGAGCTCGAAGGAGGCCTCGGCGCCCTCGAAGGCGAGCCCCTGGTGCTCGAGCTCCTTGATGGTCTGGCTCAGCACCTTGGCGTCCACGACGCCGTCGAGCCGGAGGCCCAGCTGCTCGGCGCGGATGCGCGTGTTGGCGCGGCCGCCCAGCTCGGAGACGACGAGCCGGCTGATCGTTGCCGACACGGACGGGGTCCACGTGCTGGTAGCTGCTCTCGACCTTGGCCACCGCGGCGCCGTGGACGCCGCCCTTGTGGGCGAACGCGGAGCGGCCCACGAAGGGCTGGTAGTCGAGCGGCGTGATGTTGGCGATCTCGGCCACCGAGCGGCTGAGCGAGGTCAGCCGGCTGATGTCGCCGCCGCCAAGGGGCGCCAGGGCGAGGTCCGTCTTGAGCGCCAGGTTGGCGAGGACGCTGACCATGTTGGCGTTGCCGCAGCGCTCGCCGTAGCCGTTGATGGTGGCCTGCACATGGCGCGCCCCGGCGGCCACCGCGGCGAGCGCAGTTGGCCACCGCCAGCTCGGCGTCGTTGTGGGTGTGGATGCCCCACGTGACCGGCGGCGCGCCGGCGTCGGCCGCCAGGGCATCGCGCGTGTCCTCGAAGATGCGCACCAGCTCATCGGTCAGCGTGCCGCCGTTCGTGTCGCACAGGACCAGGTCGCGGGCGCCGGCGCCGCGAGCCGCGCGCAGCGTCCGCAGGGCGTAGTCGCGGTCCGCCTTGATAGCCGTCGAAGTAGTGCTCCGCGTCGTAGACGACCTCGCGGCCGCGCTCGCCCACGAAGGCCACCGACTCGGCGATCATGTCGACGTTCTGGTCGAGGGTCGCGCCCAGGACCTCGGTGACGTGGAGGTGCCAGGACTTGCCGAAGATGGTGACCACCGGCGTCTCGGCGGCCACCAGCTCGTAGAGGTTGGGGTCCTGCTCGGCGCGGTTGGCCTTATGCCGCGTGGAGCCGAAGGCCGCCAGCTTGGCGTGCGTCCAGGTCATCGTCCGGGCGGCCGCGAAGAACTCGATGTCCTTGGGGTTGGAGCCCGGCCAGCCGCCCTCGATGTAGGGCATGCCGTACTCGTCGAGCATGCGCGCGATGCGGATCTTGTCGGCCAGCGAGAGCGTGATGTTCTCGCCCTGGGTGCCGTCCCGCAGCGTGGTGTCGTAGAGGACGACCGGCTGGCCGCCGCCCGTCGCTGCCTGGCTCGTCACGTGCCTGCTCCTGCTGTCGCTCCTGCGGTCGCCTTCGCCGGACCCGATCAGCGACGGCCGATCCGAAGGCCGCCGTGCCGACCCGCTGCCAGCCCGCGCCTCGCCGTCGACGCCCATGAGGTCGGCCGTGCGGATGCCGTCGCTCGAGCGTGTCGCCGGACCGCCGTCTCGATGGACTCCGCGGCGGCTCGCCTGGCCCAGCGACCAGCGCAGCATCATCGCGGCCGACAGGATGGTGGCCGTCGGATTGGCGATATCGAGACCGGTCTTGGCCGGCGACGAGCCGTGGATGGGCTCGTAGAGCCCGGTCACGCCGTACGCCGTGCGCCGCTCGCCGAGCGACGCGGATGGCAGCATGCCCAGCGAGCCCGCCAGCACGGAGGCCTCGTCCGACAGGATGTCCCCGAACATGTTCTCGGTGACGATGACGTCGAAGGAGGCCGGCTTCGTGATGAGCGACATGGCCGTCGAGTCGACCAGGCGGTGCTCCAGCTCGACATCGGGGAAGTCGCGGGCGACCTCCTCGACGACCGAGCGCCACAGCCGGCTCGAGGCCAGGACGTTGGCCTTGTCCACGCTCGTGAGGTGCTTTCGACGACCGCGAGCCAGCTCGAAGGCGAGGCGGACGATGCGTCGCACCTCGGGCTCGGTGTAGAGCATCGTGTCGTACGCCTGGCGGCCGTTGGGGCCGTCGTGTCGGCTCCTGGCGCTCACCGAAGTAGAGGCCGCCGGTGAGCTCGCGGACGATGAGCATGTCGACGCCCTCGATGAGGTCGCGCCGAAGCGGCGACGCCTCCGCGAGCGATGGCTCGACCGTGACCGGACGCAGGTTGGCGTAGAGCCCCAGGACCTTGCGGATGCGCAGGAGGCCCTGCTCCGGGCGGACCGCCGCCGAGGGGTCGTCCCACTTCGGGCCACCCACCGCGCCGAGCAGCACGGCGTCGGACGCGAGGAGGACGTCGAGGTCCTCGTCGCGCACCGCGGTGCCGTAGGCGTCGATGGCGATGCCGCCGGCGAGGACGTCGGTCCACTCGATGGCGAAGCCGAAGCGCTCCGCGGCGGCATCGAGGACCGCGACCGTCGGCGTCCACGATCTCGGGGCCGATGCCGTCGCCGCCGATGCGGGCGACGCGATAGGTGGTGCGATCCTCGGTCATGCCACCGGCTCCGTCGCCGTGTCGGCCGTGGCTGTCTCCGGCGTCGCGGTCGCCTGGGCGCGACGGTCCCGGCCTCGTGCCAGAGGAGCTTCTCGAGGGCCGCGAGGTACGCCTCGAGCGAGGCCTCGATGATGTTCGTCGAGAGCCCGTGCCCGGTGACCGTGTCGGCCGTGTCCTCGGGGTCGATCGAGCGGCGCGCCCGGACCATGACCTGGCCCTGCGCGTCCTCCCCGCCCGAGACCGCCCGGATCTCGTAGTCGGCCAGCTTGGGGAACCAGCCGATGATGGGCTCGACGGCACCATCGACGGCCCCGAAGAGCGCATCCACCGGTCCGTTGCCCTCCGACTCGGCGCTCACGGGCTGGCCGTTCACGACGAGCGAGACGTTGCCCCGAGACGAGCCGCCGTGGCTCGAGCTGATCGGACCAGCCCTCGAGTCGGACCGGGGCATCGGCCGGTGAGGCCTCGGCGTCCGCGCCGGACACGTGCGCCGCGACGAGTGCGATGAGGTCGGCGTCGGTGACCTCCTTCTTGGCGTCGGCGAGCGCGATGGCCTGGCGGTAGACGTGGTCGAGCGCCTCGCCCTCGAGCTCGTGGCCGAGCTCATGGAGCTTGCCCTGCAGGCCGCGGCGCCCGGAGAGCTTGCCGACCGACAGGCGCGAGCCCGAGAGGCCCACCGACTGCGGGGTCATGATCTCGTAGGTCAGCGCGTTCTTGAGCACGCCGTCCTGGTGGATGCCCGATTCGTGGGCGAAGGCGTTGCGGCCCACGATGGCCTTGTTGGGCTGGACCGTGAAGCCGGTCAGGTACGAGACGAGCCGGCTGGCGTTGCTGATCTGCTCGGTCGCGACGCCCGTGCCGCGCGACCTCGAACTCGGTCGGGTCGCGTGCGCAGGGCCATGACGACCTCCTCGAGCGAGGCGTTGCCGGCGCGCTCGCCGAGGCCGTTGACGGTGACCTCGACCTGGCGGGCACCGGCCTGCACGGCCGCGAGCGTGTTGGCCGTGGCGAGGCCCAGGTCGTTGTGGCAGTGGACGCTCACGACGGCGCCCGACCCGACGCGCTCGACGACCCTGCGGGTGAGCGCGCCGAACTCGGCGGGGATGGCGTAGCCGACCGTGTCGGGGATGTTGACGGTCGTGGCACCCGCGTCCACGACGGCCTCGTAGACGCGCAGCAGGAACTCGTGCTCGGTGCGGCTGGCGTCCTCGGCGCTGAACTCGATCTCGGCGTCGCGGCCCAGCTCCCGGCGCGCGTAGCGGACCCAGTGGACGGCCGCCTGGAGGGCCTCCTCGCGCGACATGCGCAGCTTGTGCACGAGGTGGATGTCGCTGGTGGCGATGAAGAGGTGGAGGTGCGGCTTCTCCGCCGGCATGAGGGCCTCGATGCCTCGCTGCGGGTCGCCGTCGCGGCAGCGCGCCAGCCCGGCCACGGCGACGCCCTTGGTCTCGGTGGCGATGCGCTGGACCGCCTCGAAGTCGCCCGGCGAGGCGGCCGGGAAGCCGGCCTCGATGACGTCGACCTTGAGGCGCACGAGCTGACGGGCGACCTCGAGCTTCTCGCTGACGGTGAGCCCCGCGCCGGGCGCCTGCTCGCCGTCGCGCAGGGTCGTGTCGAAGACGCGTACGGGAACGTCGGTGCTCATCGGGCGACTCCCTCCCCGGTCGCTGCGGCAGCCGCGACGCGGCTGGTCGAGGCCTGTGCCTGGCCCGCGGAGACCTCGACCGGGTCGAGCCAGGTCATCTGGGAGCGCAGCTGCGCGCCGACCTGCTCGATCTGGTGGTCGCGGTCGGCCTGGCGCAGCCGCTGGAACTCGGCCGCACCAGAGTCGTACTCGGCGATCCACTGCTCCGCGAATCGGCCGCTCTGGATGTCGGCCAGGATGTCCCTCATCGTCTGCTTGACGCCCTCCGTGACCCGCGGGCCGCTGACGTAGTCGCCGTACTCGGCCGTGTCGCTGACGCTGAAGCGCATGTAGTTGAGCCCGCCGCGGTACATCAGGTCGACGATGAGCTTGAGCTCGTGCATCGTCTCGAAGTAGGCCAGCTCGGGCTGGTAGCCGGCCTCCACGAGCGTCTCGAAGGCCGCCTTGATCAGGGCCGAGACACCGCCGCAGAGGAGCGCCTGCTCGCCGAAGAGGTCGGTCTCGGTCTCCTCGGCGAAGGTCGTCTCGAGGATGCCCGCACGGGTGCTGCCGAGGCCGCGCGCGTAGGCCATGACGCGGGCCCGGGCCGTGCCCGAGGGGTCCTGCTCGACCGCGAAGAGGGCCGGCACGCCGCCACCCGCGACGTAGACCGAGCGGAGCAGGTGCCCCGGGCCCTTGGGCGCGACCATGCCGACGTCCACGCCGGGCGGCGGGACGATGCGGCCGAACCGGATGTTGAAGCCGTGGGCGAACATGAGCAGCTGCCCCGGCGCGCAGGTCGGGCGCGATCTCGGCGTCGTAGACCGGCTTTCTGGACCGTGTCCGGCACGAGCGATCATGACCACGTCCGCCGCCTTCACGGCGTCCGCGACGTCGAGCGACCCGGAGGCCGGCCTCCTGCGCGATGGCCCGGCTCTTGGACCCGGGCGCCAGGCCGACGACGACGTCGACGCCGCTTTCCTTGAGGTTCAGCGCGTGGGCGTGGCCCTGGCTGCCGTAGCCGATGACGGCCACGGTCTGTCCGGCCAGCGCCGACGGGTCGGCGTCGTTGTCGTAGTACATCCGAGCGGGCATCGTGGTGGCTCTCCTCCGTGGCTGCGTTGGCCATGGCGTGGGCGGCTGAGCGGGCCGCGTCATCGCTCGGGCAGGGCCGGCACGGGCCCGGCCCGCAGGATGGCTTCGACGTCGATGGCGCCGGAGCCGCGGCCCAGGGCGATCGTGCCGGTGCGCACCATCTCCTTGATGCCGAAGCCGCCCAGCAGCGCGACGAGGGAGTCGATCTCCTGCTCGGTGCCGCTGTGCTCGACGATGACGGATTCGGGACCGACGTCCAGGATGCGGCCCTTGTAGAGCTCGATGATGCGCAGGATCTCGGCCCGTTTCGACTCGGTGGCGCGGACCTTGATGAGGGCGAGCTCGTGCTCGACGACGCTGCGTCTCGGGCAGGTCCTGGACCTTCAGCACGTCGATGAGCCGGTAGAGCTGCTTGGCCATCTGCTCCACGGCGAAGTCGTCGCCGCGCAGGGTCACGGTCATGCGGCTGATGTCGGGCCGCTCGGTGTGGCCCACGGCCAGCGACTCGATGTTGAAGTTGCGGCGCGCACGAGCGATGCCACGCGGTTGAGGACACCGGGCCGGTTGTTGACGAGGACGACGAGCACGTGGCGGTGGCGCTCGCCCGAGCCCGGCACGTAGCGCAGCTTGTCAACCGTCCTGACGGGCGCGGCGATGGGGTCGTTCATGGCTGCCATCTAGCGGCCCTCCCCGGACGCGTCGCCCCACTGCTCGATGAGGTCGGACAGGCCCTTGCCGGCCGGCATCATCGGGAAGACGTTCTGCGTCTCGTGCGATCTCGAACCAGACCAGCGCCGGGCCATCGACCGCCTGCGCGGCGCGGATGGCGTCGTCGACCTCGTCGGGCGTGCGTGGCCCGGAAGGTCGGCCAGCCGTAGGCCTCGGCCAGCTTGTCCCAGTCGGGGCCGGCAGGTCCGAGGAGTGGTAGTTGCCGCCGTAGATGATCTCCTGCCACTGGCGGATCATGCCCAGCTTCTTGTTGTCCATGAGCGCGACCTTGACGGGGATGCGGTCGACGACGACGGTCAGCATCTCCTGGCCGTCATCTGCAGGCCGCCGTCCCCGACCACGGCCCAGGTCTCCTTGTCCGGCCGGCCCAGCGCCGCACCCATGGCCGCCGGCAGCCCGTAGCCCATGGTGCCCAGGCCACCCGAGGAGAGGTGGCTGTCGGGACGCTGGAAGCCCGCGTAGCGGGCCAGCCACATCTGGTGCTGCCCGACGTCCGAGACGAGCGTGGCGTCGTGGTTCGTGAGCTCGCCCAGGCGGCTGATGACGTAGTCGGCGGTGAGGATGCCCTGCTTCCAGGCGCCCGAGCCATGCCAGGGCGTGGCCTCCGACTCGGCGCGCCACTCGGCGAGCTGGGCGAGGTACTCGGCGCGGGTCGCCGGGTCGACCTCGGGCACAGCCGCGATGAGGGCGCGCAGGACGCTGCCCACGTCGCCCACGATGGGCACGTCGACGGCCACGTTCTTGCCGATCTCGGAGGGGTCGATGTCGACGTGGATGATGCGGGCGTGCGGGCGCGTACGTGCTCACGTTGCCGGTGACGCGGTCGTCGAAGCGCATGCCCAGCGCGATGAGCAGGTCGGCCGACTGGATGGCCCGGTTGACGTGCTTCCAGCCGTGCATGCCCATGTAGCCGTAGGAGAGCGGATGGCGCTCGTCCATGGCGCCCACGCCCAGCAGCGTGTGGGCGACGGGGATCTGGGTCTTCTCGGCGAAGGTCCGGAGGTCGTCGGTGGCGTGCGGCGAGGAGGACGCCGTGGCCGGCCAGGATGAGCGGCCGCTGGGCCTGCTCGATCTCCTCGGCCGCGAGGCGGAGCTGGCGCGGGATGGCCCTCGAAGCGTGGGCTTGAAGCCGGGCAGGTCGATCGTGTCGGGATGCTGGGCCGCGCGTCTCGCTCGTCAGCGCGTCCTTGGTGATGTCGACGTGGACGGGCCCGGGGCGGCCGGTGCGCGCGATGTGGAAGGCCTCGGCGATGACGCGCGGGATGTCGTCCGCCTTGCGGACGAGGTAGTTGTGCTTGGTCATCGGCAGCGTGATGCCGTGATGTCGATCTCCTGGAAGGCATCCTTGCCGATGAGCGCGCCGGGCACGTTGCCGGTGATGGCCACCATGGGGATGGAGTCGAGCTGCGCGGTGGCGATGCCGGTCACGAGGTTGGTGGCGCCGGGGCCGGACGTGCCCAGGCAGACGCCGACCCTGCCGGTGGCGCGGGCGTAGCCGTCGGCCGCGTGGGCGGCGCCCTGCTCGTGGCGGACGAGGATCGTGCGCAGCTCGGGGTAGTCGGCCCAGACGTCGTAGAGCGGCAGGATGACGCCGCCGGGGTAGCCGAAGATGACGTCCACGCCCTGGCGGATGAGCGCCTCGCAGAGGGCGTCGGCGCCGATGCGGGTGCGGTTCAGCGGGCTTGGCGTCGCGCGAGCATCTCGCTGCGGGCCCGCTCGATGGCCTCGGCCTCGGCGGTGCCGGCGTGGGGCACGTGGCGACCACGGGCTCGGCGTCGGTCGCTGGTGCCGGCGGTCGGCTGTGGCGGTCGCGGTCCGGCGCTCGCGGTCGCGCTCGTGCCCTCCGGTCGTCGTGTCGGTGGTCATCGCTGCTGCCCTTTCCCTGTCCGCGTCGTTCGCTGCGTCCGCGGCAATAAGAAGACCCTCGCCGTTCCCGGCGAGGGTCCTGGTGGTTCGGCTTCCGTCGCGCCTGCGGCGCTATCTCCGCCTGTCCCCAGACTCCCGCCGGGAGCCGGTAATGAGGCCGATAAGCTCGAGGCCGAAGACCTCGAGCTTGCCAAGCAGGGATACCTCTACGTCGTGGGCGAGCTGGACGGGCACGCGGCGGCCATCACCGCGGATCGCGATGGCGACCAAGGTGCGCTGCCGACCTGTCTTGCCCACTGCCGAGATGGCTCCTTCCTGCGGAGAGGTGGTGGGGACTCTACACGCTAGTACCTTGTCGTGTCCAGCGGTCCCCAAGGTCCTGTCCGGCGGCGGCCGAAGGTCCGGGTGCTCGACCCTCGTCGATCATGCCGGCCGGGTCGCCTTCGCCCGGGATCGTCCAGTCGACCGAGCGAATGACGTGGGACGGTGATCCGGCGGAGGCCCGGTGACCTGGACCGCCGCCGGAGACGTGATGCGGCGGAGCCCGGCGCGATCAGGGCGCCAGGCGCTGCCAGCTGGCCGAGATCCACGGGCTGGACGCGTCGATGATGACGGATGCGAATCGTCCGAGCGCGGATCGGGGACAGCCAGTAGCGCGATCCGGTCGATCGTGCCTGGGGCGTCCAGGTCGTTGAGGAACGCGATGAGGCGTGTCCCGTCGGGTGACCAGACGACGGGCGCGACGGTGGCCATCGGCTCGGACTCGATGCGCGCTGGCGACCAGCCGTCCCGCGCTTCCACCACGATCAGCTGCGCGCCGGAGGTCGCTGCCTGCTGATAGGCCAGGTGCGACCCGTCGGGCGACCAGTACGGCCAGAACTCGTCGATGGTGGCGTCGGACACCACGGTCTCCGCCGATCCGTCCGCCGCCACCGTCCGGATGTCGTGCTGGCCGTCGTTGCCATCGAAGAAGGCGACCGACCGACCGTCGGGCGACCATTGCGGTAGCGCGAAGGCCATACCTGCTCCTCTCGCCGTCGTGATCTGATGCGGGTCGGAACCATCGACGCCCACGACCATCACGCCCGGAGGATAGGTCGGCGATCGGTAGGCGAGATGCGAGCCATCGGGCGACCAGGACGGCGCATCGCCGGATGCGACGCGTCGCGCCTGCCCCTCGGCGATGTCGACGATGTCGATGGCCTGATGACCGGCCTCCTCGAGATGGCCGTACGTCAGGGCATCGCTCGTCGGTGACCAGGACGGAGGAGGGCCGAGCGTGGAGTCGAGGTGAAGGCCGGTCGACGAGGGCCCTGGGCTCTGATGCGCGAGCCGCGTTCACTTCACTCACCATGAGGGACGCCGACCCGGAGCCGAGCAGCCGGGTGACCGTCGTGACGTCGGGAGTGTCGTCGATGGTGATGAGGGAGTCCTCCGGCGCCTCGAGCGACCAGAAGGCGAGCTTTGTGCCGTCCGGGGAGAAGGTGGGATCGATGTCCAGCCCTGGTCCGGAGACGAAGTAGCGTGGGTCGTTGCCGTCGGGGTCGGCGACCCAGATGTCGCCACCGGAATCGAAGGCGATGAGCCCGTTCCGGGCAAGCCCGAGCGGCGGGGCAGGCCGGAGTCCGGCTTCGGCGAAGGTTGCGCGCCAACGCCGATGGCGGCAAGCGAGGCGATGAGGAGGCTTAGAAGGGCCAGGATGATGACCGCTCGGGAGCCCGGCCCGAGACGCGCTGTCGTCTGCATGGGAAGCCACCTTTCGGGGACGACCCAGCCGGGGAGCCGGCGCGTCGCGGCGACCTCGGTCGTCACGCGCTCGAGGAGCCCGGCGGGCTCTCGCGTCGGCGCCTGCTCGTCAAGCCAGGCGGTGAGGATGCGGTCGAATGTCGGTCGGTCGCTCATGTCGTCCGTCCGGAGAGGAGTGGCAGCCGCGCCTCGGCATCGAGCGCCGCGCGCAGCTGCTGGGTGGTGCGAGAGAGCCTGGACTTCACCGTGCCGACAGGGATGCCGAGGATCTCGGACGTCTCCTGCAGCGGGAGGCCCAGGTAGTAGTGCAGGACGAGCAGCGCGCGCTGCTCGGGGCCGAGGGCCGCGAAGCCACGCTCCAGCTCGTCCTGGTCGGCGATCGTCGAGGCCGGGGTCCGGCCCGGCCGATGGAAGGGTCCGGATCAGGGCCACGATCCTCCGCTGACGCTGGTCCCGGCCCGCCTCGCGATAGCAGGCCCGGACAAGCAGCCGGCGGAGCCAGGCCTCGAAGCGGTCCGGGTCACGCAGCGCCGCTGAGCTGACGCCAGGCGGCGACGAGCGCCTCCTGGGTCGCATCCTCGGCTCGCTCGTTGTCCCGGAGGATGAGCCGAGCGATGGCATAGAGCTTGCCGATCGACTGGCGCGTCAGCTCCGTGAACGCCTCCCGATCGCCTGCCATCGCCCGTTCCACGAGGTCCCGTTGCATCGGGCCTCCCGCTCCCTTCGCGGCATCGCCGCCGCTGCCGGCGCGACCGGGGTGGTCGCGCTCAGAGCATATGTGCGAATACGGCGGCATATGGTTCCATCTTCGTCCCCGGGGTCGCTGGCCCTGGCCCTCTGCTACGCTCGGGGCATGTCCGAATCCGCTGGCGCCAGCGGCGCCGCCTCGCCCCGAACGCTCGTCCAGAAGATATGGGACGACCATGTCGTCCTCGAGGAGCCCGGCGCCCCGACCGTCATCGGTATCGACCTCCATCTCGTCCACGAGGTCACCAGCCCGCAGGCCTTCGAAGGGCTCCGCCGCCGCGGCCTGACCGTCCGCCACCCCGAGCGGACCGTGGCCACGGCTGACCACTCCACGCCGACGCACGACCGCTCCCTGCCCATCCTCGACCAGCAGGCCAGCTTCCAGCTCACCAAGCTGGCCGCCAACTGCGCGGAGTTCGGCATCCCGCTCTACGCGCTGGGCTCGGACCGCCAGGGCATCGTCCACGTCATCGGACCTGAGCTCGGCCTCACGCAGCCCGGCATGACCATCGTCTGCGGGGACTCGCACACGGCTACCCATGGCGCCTTCGGCGCGCTCGCATTCGGCATCGGCACGAGCGAGGTGGAGATGGTGCTGGCCACCCAGACCCTCCTCCAGCGTCCGCTCCGGACGTACGAGGTGCGGGTCGACGGCCGCCTGGCCCCCGGGGTCACGAGCAAGGACATCATCCTCAACCTCATCAGCCGCATCGGCGTGGGTGGCGGCACCGGACATGTCTTCGAGTACACCGGCGAGGGCATCCGGGCGCTCTCGATGGAGCAGCGCATGACCATCTGCAACATGTCCATCGAGGGTGGCGCTCGGGCCGGGCTCATCGCTCCCGATGACACGACCTTCGAGTACGTGGCCGGCCGGCCCCACGCCCCGAAGGGCGCCGACTTCGATGCCGCCGTCGAGCGCTGGCGGGCCCTCCCCTCCGACCCCGGCGCGGCCTACGAGAAGTCCATCACCATCGACGCCGCCGCCCTGGAGCCGATGATCACCTACGGCACCAACCCCGGGATGGGCATGGGCATCACGGCCCGCGTCCCCCGCCCCGAGGATGCTGACGACGACTCCGGCCGACGCACCATCGAGAAGGCTCTCGCGTACATGGACCTCCAGCCCGGCGAGCCGCTGCTGGGCCACCGGGTCGACACCGTCTTCATCGGCTCCTGCACGAACAGCCGCATCAGCGACCTGCGCTCGGCGGCCGCGCTCTTCGAGGGTCGCCGCGTCGCCGAGGGTGTCCGGGTCATGGTCGTGCCCGGCTCGCAGACCGTGAAGGCCCAGGCCGAGCGAGAGGGCCTGGCCGATATCTTCCGGGCCGCCGGTGCCGACTGGCGCGAGGCGGGCTGCTCGATGTGTATCGCCATGAACGGCGACCAGGGCGCTCCGGGCGAGTACATCGTCTCGACCAGCAACCGCAACTTCGAGGGCCGTCAGGGCAAGGGCGCACGGACCTTCCTGGCCTCACCGCTGACCGCTGCGGCCACCGCGCTGGCCGGCGTCGTCACCGACCCACGTCCGCTCGTGGAACGCGTCGGCGCCGCGGCAGGAGCCCACTGAGCCATGACCGAGCCCTTTACGACCTTCACCTCGGCGCTCATCCCGTTCCCCGCCGAGAACGTCGACACCGACCAGATCATCCCGGCACGTTTCCTGAAGACGACCGAGAAGTCAGGCCTGGCCGATTCGCTGTTCTACGACTGGCGCTATGACGCCGATGGGCGCCCGAAGCCCGACTTCATCATCAACCGACCGGAGATGCAGGGGCGGCAGATCCTCCTCGCCGGCGACAACTTCGGCGCCGGGTCCTCGCGCGAGCACGCGCCCTGGGCGCTGACGTCGTGGGGCATCCGGGCCATCCTCTCGACGAGCTTCGCCGACATCTTCCGCAACAACTCGCTGAAGAACGGCCTGCTGCCCATCGTCGTCGACGCGGACACCCACCGCGCCCTCTTCGAGCGCTTCGCGGCCGACCCTGATGCCGAGCTCACCGTGGACCTCGAGGCCGAGGTCGTCCATCTGCCCGGCGACGAGGACATCGGGTTCGACGTCGACCCCTTCGCGCGGCGCATGCTCCTCGATGGCACCGACGAGATCGGCTGGCTGTGGCACGCAGCGAAGCCATCGATGCCTGGGAGGCCGGGCACCCGGCCCGCGTCGACACCCGCCCGACCGCCGCTGCCTGACCGGACTCGCGCCACGCCGACCGAGAGCACGGGGCGCGCCTCGCGACGCTGAACGTCAGGCACTTCCCCATGTTCGAGGGACTCAAGCCACCCTACTGAGCCTCGAGCCGCACCGTACACTGGTGGACATCCCAGAAGCGCGAGGACCGGACCGATGTCCCTGCCCTACGACCGAGCCAGCGATCCCGCCAAGCGCCACTCTGCGGCGCTCACTGATGGGCCCGACCGCGCCGGTGCCCGGGCCATGCTCAAGGCCATGGGCTTCACCGACGACGACCTCGCACGGCCCCTCATCGGCGTGGCCACGACCTGGATCGAGACGATGCCCTGCAACCTCAACCAGCGTCGTCTCGCGGAGTCGGTCAAGGAGGGCATCCGCGAGGCCGGCGGCACGCCCATGGAGTTCAACACCATCGCCGTGTCCGATGGGGTCTCGATGGGCACCGAGGGCATGAAGGCCTCGCTCGTCAGCCGCGAGGTGGTGGCCGACTCGATCGAGCTCGTGTCGCGCGGGCAGCTCTTCGACGGCCTCGTCGCGCTGACCGGCTGCGACAAGACGAACCCGGGCGCGGCCATGGCCGTGGCCCGGCTCGACATCCCCAGCGTGATCCTCTACAACGGCACGATCTACCCTGGCACGTATCGCGGCCAACCCCAGGACGTCGTCAGCGTCTACGAGGCCATCGGCTCCTACCGCGCGGGCAGGATCAGCCTCGAGGAGCTCTACGAGATCGAGTCCGTGGCCTGCCCGGGCGCTGGCGCCTGCGGCGGGCAGTTCACGGCCAACACGATGAGCATGTGCCTGGAGTTCCTGGGTCTCTCACCGGCCGGGCTGAACGGCATCCCCGCCGAGGACGACCGCAAGGACGAGGCGGCTCGCCGGTGCGGCACGCTCGTCATGGACCTGGTGCGCCGGGACATCCGCCCCAGCAGCATCGTCACCCGTGATTCGTTCGAGAATGCCATCGCCGGCGTCGCCGCCACGGGCGGTTCGACGAACGCGGTCCTCCACCTGCTGGCCATGGCGTCGGAGTTCGGCATCGGGCTCGATATCGACGAGTTCCACGACGTCGCGGCACGGACCCCGCTCATCGGCGACCTGCGGCCCGGCGGGCGCTTCTCGGCCGCCGACATCTACGACGCCGGCGGCATCGGCATCGTCATCCGCGAGCTCCTGAAGGTCGGCCTCATGCACGGTGATGCCCGCACCGTCACCGGCCAGACGCTGGGCCAGATCGCGGCCGAGGTGCAGGAGACGCCGGGTCAGGAGGTCTTCCGGCCCATCGAGCGACCCATCAAGCCCACCGGTGGCCTGGCCATCCTGCGTGGCAGCCTCGCCCCGGACGGCTGCGTGGTCAAGCTGGCAGGGCACGAGCGGCGCCACTTCAGCGGGCCGGCCCGCGTCTTCGACTCCGAGCCGGCCTGCTTCGCGGCCGTCAGCGAGCAGCGCATCCGCGCAGGGGACGTCGTCGTGCTGCGCTACGAAGGACCGGTCGGCGGCCCCGGGATGCAGGAGATGCTGAGCGTCACGGGTGCCCTCGTGGGCGAGGGCCTCGGCGAGTCGGTGGCCCTGCTGACGGACGGCCGCTTCAGCGGCGGCACGCGCGGCCTGATGATCGGCCACGTCGCCCCCGAAGCGGCCCTCGGCGGACCCATCGCCCTGGTCGAGGAAGGCGACACCATCACCATCGACGTGGACCGCCGGGCGCTCGATCTCGAGGTGGACGAGGCCACCCTCGCCGAGCGGCGGTCGCGCTGGCGGGCGCCTGAACCCCGCTACAGGACGGGCGTCCTCGCCAAGTACGCGGCCCTCGTGAGCTCGGCGAGCCTCGGCGCGGTCACGAACCCGGGGCGCTGATCAGCCGGCGGGAGTCGGTTCAGGGACGCTCGAACTGGGCCCGCAGCGTATCGATGCCCTGGATCGTTGTTCTGCCAGGCCTCGACGAGCAGCGAGGAGTCCGCGCTCGTCTTGCGCAGCGCACCGACGCGTGCACCCACGTGCCCGAAGTCGCGCGCAGCCCAGGTGACGCCGGAGTCGTTCGACGAGATGCGCTGGGGGACCTTGGCGCCGGCCGCGCTCGCGGTCGCCTCGACGACGATGCGGGGGCCGCTGACGTCGACCGAGTGCGCCTCCGATGGCTCCTGGCGCGAGCCGGTGCCGACGACCAGGCTCGGCTCGCCGAAGGTCGTCCCGGTGTCGCCGCTCACCCGCGCCTTCACCTTGCCTGCATCCGTGTAGACCACCACGACCTTCTGGCCGCGAGTGGCGACCTGCGGCAGGAGCGCGTCGCCACCGGCCAGCCTGACATCCCCTCCCCGGGTGATCGACGGCGCAGGCCCATCCCCGATGAGGAAGGCCTCGTAGAGCACGTTCTCCTTCTGGCCGGCCGTCCAGGAGACGTGAACCGAGTCCGTGCCAGCGTCCACGGCGATGCCGTTCTGCGGCAGCGCCGCCCCGAGGCCAAAGACCTGGCGCACGCTGGTCGGCTCGCCCAGCGGCTCGAGGCTTCGGATCATGAGCTTGGCGCGTTGCTTCCCGAAGCTGGTCTCGACCCAGGCGACGGCCAGCAACCGGTTGCCGACACAGGCGACCGAGACCTGGCGCGCCGTCCGATTGCCCGCCGCGTCGGTCAGGAAGGCCTGGCCGGCCTGCCCGCCCATCGTGCGGCTCGTCAGGAGAACGTCCTTGTCGTCCGGGTCGTCGCCCGGGTAGTTGACGACGGTGCCCACCCAGATGCGACCACCGCAGATGTCCAGCGAGAGCCCACGGGTGCCTTCGCCGGCGACCCGGAACTGGCGCATCGTGCCGTTCTGCTTGAGGAACGAGCGGCCGCCGTCCGTGCTGAACGCGACGAACAGCTCGCCGGGCTTGGCAGCCTGGCGCCACCCGACCGCCACGACCGGGCCGACGCCCGCGGTCTTGGTGACCACCGCGACATCCTGGACCCGGATGAGGTCGTCCTGGACGAGAGGATCGGGCTGGGAGGGACCGTAGGCACCCAGCACCGGCACGGCGCCTGACATCACGACAGCGAGACCCGCGGAGACGGCAAGCAGGAGCCTGCGCTTGACGACCATGGAGATCCTCCCAGGACGGTGCCTATCCACGATGCCCACCCTCTCGTGACCCAGCCTACTCGATGGCGGGTGGCAACGCAGGGGCGGGCTCAGGCCGAGTCGGCGATACCCTTTCGGAGAGCGCCCCGCCGCGTCATGGCGTGGCCCGCGAGCGCAGCGACACCCATGGCCACCAGGGCACGCTCGGCCATGGGCATGGGTCGGACGACGGCCAGGAACTGGTCCGCGCGAGCCCGGTCGATGGTGGCCAGCAGGGCGGTGCCCTCGGCTGTGAGCGAGAGCACCCGCTGGCGACGGTCGGCGACCTCCTCGCTGCTCTCCAGGTAGCCCCGCTCGACGAGCCCGCTGACGAGGCGGCTGGTGGCAGAGGGCGAGCGGCCCAGGATGGCCGCCAGATCGGCCACGGTGAGGGTCACCGGCCCGGCCACCGCGTAGAGCGCAGCCAGCTGGGTGAAGCTGAGGTCGAGCGAGCCGAGCTGGTGAGCGAAGCCGATGACGAGCTCTCGCCACAGAGCCCGGCCGACGGCGATGCGGTCCGACAGGATGCGCGGGTTCTGCAGCTCGTCACGGGCCGCCTGCACGAGCGGTGACAGCAGCGGGTCGTCCATCATGTGCATCATTGCACATGAATCCGGCGCGAGAGTCGCCCTGCCTGTTAGGGTTCGAGGGGCGCGAAGGGTCGCAGCCTCGTCACGCGTACGAGCGTCCTCGTCGCCCACCACATCGTGAGGAGTCCACCCCTTTGGCGCCTGCCTACATCTATCCCGGCCAGGGCTCGCAGTCGGTGGGCATGGGTCGCGCTCTCGCGGCGGTCTCGAGCCACGCCGCGGCCGTCTGGCACGAGGCGGACGAGGCGCTCGGCGAGCCCCTCTCGGCGCTCGCCTGGGAGGGTCCGGCCGAGGAGCTCGATCTCACCGTCAACGCCCAGCCCGCGCTGCTCGCGGCGTCCGTCGCGGCACACCGGGCCCTCATCGCGGCCCTCGACGGCACCGGCGTCCGACCTCGCCCCTCCGGCCTTCCACGCCGGGCACTCGATGGGCCAGTACAGCGCCATGGTGGCCGCCGGGGTCCTCGACCTGGCCGATGCGCTCCGGCTCGTGCGCGAGCGCGGCCGGCTCATGCAGGCCTCCTCGGACGACGGCGCCATGGCGGCCATCATCGGGCTCCCGGACGATCGCATCGATGACCTCGTCGCCGCGGGCTCAGCGATCGGCATCCTCACCGTGGCCAACCGCAACTCGCCGGGTCAGGTCGTGATCAGCGGGCAGCGCGCCGCGGTCGAGGCAGCCGTCGAAGCCTCGAAGGGTCTCGGCGCGCGACGCGCCATCCTGCTTCCGGTGAGCGTGGCCGCGCACTCCCCGCTCATGGCCGAGGCGGCCGATGGGATGCGCCGCGCGCTCGCAGGCGTGGCCTTCCATGACCCGGCGGCGGCGCTGCTCGCCAACGCCGACGCGACACCCCTGACCGACGGCGAGGCTTGCCGGCGGGAGCTCATCGACCATCTCACCGCGGGGGTCGACTGGGTGCGCGCCGTGGAGGCCATGCGCGCCGCCGGCACGGATACCTTCGTCGAGGTCGGGCCGGGCAAGGTGCTCACGGGGCTCGTCAAGCGGATCGCCGCTGATTGCCGGACCATCGCCCTCGACGACATCATCACCGACCGTGGGCTCGAGCTGCCCACCGAGACCCTCGCACAGGAGTAGACCCACCGCCATGCGCCGCCCCGACTACAACCGCCGCGTCGCCGTCACCGGCCTCGGCATCGTGAGCCCCGTCGGCAACGACATCCCGACCGCGTGGCACAACCTCGTGGCCGGCAACACCGGCCTCAAGCGCATCACGCGCTGGGACCCTGAGGTGACCTCCTGCCACGCCGCCGGCGAGGTCGATGACTTCGAGCCCAAGGACTGGATGGACTTCAAGGCCATCCGACGGACAGACAAGAACGTCGTCTTCGGCGTCGCCGCAGCGAAGCAGGCGCTGGCCAATTCGGGTTTCGAGGTCAGCCCGGAGAACGCCGAGGAAGTGGGCGTCATCTTCGGCTCCGGGGTCGGCGGTCCCGCGCTCATGCAAGACGCCATCAGCGTGCTCCGCGTGAAGGGCCCCAAGTCGGTCAGCCCGTTCTTCATCGCCAACATGCTGCCCGACACCGCATCCGGGCAGATCGCCATCGAGACCGGCGCCAAGGGGCCCAACCTGTGCATCGTGACGGCCTGCTCGACGGGCACCCACAACATCGGTGAGGCGGCCGAGGGCATCCGCCGGGGCGACTACGTGGCGGCCATCTGCGGCGCGACGGAGACGCCCCTCTACGAGGTCGGCTACATCGGCTTCTCCAACATGCGCGGCATGGGCACCCCCCGCGAGGGGCGCCCGCTCGAGGACATCTCGCGGCCCTTCGACCGGAGCCGTGACGGATTCGTGTTGGGTGAGGGCGCCGGCTCGATGATCGTCGAGGACCTCGAGCTCGCCAAGGCACGCGGGGCGCGCATCTACGCCGAGGTCGTGGGCTACGGCAACGCCGCGGATGCCTGGGACCTCATCCAGCCCGTGGAGAAGGGCGACGGCGTCCGCCGGGCGATGGAGATGGCCATCGCTCGGCACGGCGTGCCGCGCGACCAGATCGACTTCATCAACCCGCATGGCACGTCCACGCCGCTCGGCGACCTGCGCGAGGCAGAGGCGATCCGGGCCGTCTTCCCGGACCGTTATCACGAGGTCGCCATCAGCGGCACCAAGTCGATGACCGGGCACCTCATGGGCGCTGCCGGCGCGGTCGAAGGCGTCTTCACGGTCCTGTCGGTGCACCACCAGATCGCGCCGGCCACCCAGAACTACCTCGAGCCTGACCCCGAGATCGACCTCGACATCGTGCATGGCGAGTCGCGGGAGATGGAGATCCGCTACGCGATGAGCGACAACATCGGCCTCGGCGGCCACAACGGCGCACTCATCTTCAAGCGCTACGCGGGCGACTGAGCGGACTCACGACCGCCCCAACTCACTCTGTGGCACGGATGCGCGATGTGGGCCACCATCGAGGCATGGCCGTCCGCCCTGCCGGGCTGATCGCCCGGCTCGCGCTCGTCATGCTCATCGCCGCCACCCTGATGCCCTGGGCCGCACCGGCCGTCGCGACGACAGGCGGCTCGCAAGGTGCGCCGCGGGCCTCCCAGGACCCGGATGACGCGATCGATACAGCGCTACCGCGCTGGACGGGCTCGATCGACCTCTTCAGGCCCGGCGCCTTCAGCGGTCAGCTGACCTGGCGCTGGTGCACCGCCGCCGTCCTCCAGATGATGCGCAATATCGACCGCCGCGAGGCCGACCACTCGCGGCGCCAGCCAGCAGCGCTACTTCTCCTACATGCGGGCCCACGACCGCTACCCCATCCCCCTCGCGGACGGGGTCGACCCGGCGGGATGGGCAGCCGGCCTGCGCAGGTGGGTCGACCCGAGCTACCGGGTCGTCGCCCGGAAGAGCTTCGCGGGGGCGCTCCGCGCCGCGGTCACCCGCCTGCGCGAGACGAACCTGCCCGTCGCCATCGCCGTGGCCCGCGGCATGCATGGCTGGGTCATGACGGGCTTCTCGGCGACCGCCGATCCGGCAGTCACCGACCGGTTCAGGGTCACGAGCGTCCGCGTGGTCGGGCCGCTGTGGGGCCTCCAGAGTCGATCGTTCGGGTACGACATGCGACCGAACACCAGGCTGACGCGCGCCCAGCTCCGGCGCTTCTTCACCCCGTGGCACTACCCGCGGATCCCCATGGTCTGGGAGGGGCGCTGGGTATCCATCCTGCCTCTCGACGGATAAGGCGCCGGCTGCTCGAGCGATGAGGGGGAACAGCGAGGTCAGGCCCGTCGTGGCGGACCCGGTGCTGGGCTTCTACGGCCCGGGAAGCCAGATGTGGCGCATCAACCGCGAGGCCGTGCTGCTGGGAGCCGGTCCAGCGGCACTGCTCCTTCAGATCGCCCATCCGCTCGTCGCCGAGGGAGTGGCCGCGCACAGCGATTACCCGGCCGACCCGTTCGGCCGGCTCCGGCGGACCCTTCGCACCACGCTGGCGATGGTCTTCGGTGACGGGCCTGAGGCCGAGCGAGCGGTGGCGAGGCTGAACCACGTCCACGCCGGGGTCCGCGGCGAGGTGATCGACCCGGATGCCCGGCACGCGACCGGCGCGGACCGCTATCACGCCCTCGATCCCGAGCTCCTGCTGTGGGTCCAGTCGACCCTCCTCGTCATGAGCGTCCGCGCCTACGAGGCCTGGGTAGGGCCGCTCCAAGCCCACGAGAAGGAGACGTTCTGGCAGGAGGCCCGCGCCGTCGGCGAGCGCTTGGGCATCCGCCGCTCGGTGACACCCGACCACTGGGTCGACCTGGTGGCATGGTTCGATGGTCAGCTCGCGCCCGGTGGCCCCATCGTCGTCACGCAGACGGCACGGAGGCTCGCCTCGAATATCGTCCGACCACCCATCCCACACGTGCCTGCACCGCTGGTCGATCTGGCCGTCCTGCCGGGCCTGGCGCTGCTCCCCGCGCGGATCCGGGATGACTACGGGATCGCCTGGTCCCCGCTGCATGCGTTCGCCGCCCGATGGCTCGGACGCGGCCTGCGAGCCTGGGTCACGCTCACGCCACGAGCGGCGCGCGCCATGCCACCGGCGCGCGCCGCCGAACGCCGATCGCAGGGAGCGGCGGCAGGGTCCTGAGGCCCTCCTCTTCAGCCGAGCGTGGGGAGGTACTCGGCGAGGCGGTCCCAGGTCTCCGCTGCCCCGAACTCCATGCCCGAGCCGACCATCGCGTCGCGAGCCTCGAGCGACGGGTAGACGGCGCGCGCTCGCAGGAGCGTACGACCGCCCTCGAGCTCCTCGAGCGTCATCGATTCTGGACCCGGCTCGCCGTCCATGCCCTCGAAGCCAAAGGTCCAATCGATGCGGCTGGGCTCCTCGATGAGGAGGTACTCGCCGAAGAAGACGAGCTCGGCGCCCTGGTCGTCGCGGTTGACGAAGCGCCACTTGCCGCCAGGGCGGAAGTCCATCTCGCAGGCCGGCATGCTGTCCACCCGACGGCCCCACCACTGGCTCATGTGCTCGCAGCTCGAGTGGGCCAGGAAGACCAGCTCGCGCGGAGCATCGAACGTGCGCTCCAGCAAGACTTCGGTGTCCGAGACGAGGGTCAGGGTCATGGCGCCGACCTTGCGGCTGATCGGCGCGGTGGTGGGCTGGCTGGTCATGGTCGTACGCTCCTTCTCCCCCCTGCCATGCGGTCCGCGCGCTTGCGCTGGACTCCCTGTGGTCGATGATGCTGCCTCTGGTCGGCTTGCAGCGTCGTCAAGTAGTCGTCGAGTCGGTCATAGCGCTCCTCCCAGATGTGCCGATACTGCTCGAGCCAGTCCGAGGCCCCCTCGAGCGGCGCCGGCTGCAGCCGGCAGGGCCGCCACTGCGCGTCGCGGCCCTGCTCGACCAGCCCGGCCTGACGGAGCACCCGAAGATGCCTGGAGATGGCCGGCAGGGACTTGTCGAAGGGGGCGGCGAGCTCGGAGACGTTCGCCTGGCCCTCCGCAAGGCGGGCCAGGATGGCTCGCCGCGTGGGATCGGCCAGGGCGGCGAAGGTGATGCTCAAGGGGTCGCTCGGCATCGCTACCTTTCTTAGCTGACTGGTTAATTAACCTATCGGCATAATACACCGGCTCGCGGCACTGTCAAGCCCGGGGGGTGCGAGGGCCTGCAGTCCCTCACCAGAGGGGCTGGCCGCCAGCGCTCATCCTCCTGCCACCTATGCGTGGACGGGATACGAGGCGCCGACTGACCGCTCGTTGGGGCTGCGCGACGCGGCGGCGAAGTCTCGCCGAGCGCGATCCACGCTCAGGACGAGGGTCGGGCGGGCGATAGCGCCGACTCAGAGCGCGTCACGGGTGGCGCGCATTCCTGTTGCGCATCTGCGACAGGATCCGAGGTTGCCAGCCGCCACCGCGGGCGACGAGTGGATGAACGAGCGACCCGCCGGCAGACCACGCGAGGCCGTGTCCCTCCTACGGCGCGACTGGATCGTCGATGTCGCCGCGAGCGAGGATGGCCTCCACGATGGTGGCCTTTGCATCCGCGTAGTCCTGGACGTAGGCCCAGGTCCGCGCAGCAAGCACGCGTTTCTCGGCCTCGTAGGCTGCCCTCTCGTCGCCATGAGCACGGAGGCGGTCCCGGAACGCGGTCATCCGTCGGATCTCCGCCGAACCGACCGTGAACACGTGCAGGTGGATGTCCGTGTCGGGACCCTTGAGCATCCGGTGCTCGTGCCAGGCTGGCTCCCGGATGACCAGGCGGTAGCCGGCTGCCTCGAGGTCCGGGACGTACGCCAGCTCGTTCGCGCTGTCGGACACGGCGAGAACGATGTCGATGATGGGCTTCGCGACGAGACCGGGAACGGACGTGGAGCCGACATGCTCGAGCGCCTGGATCCGGTCGCCGAGGACAGCACGGATGCGCGCCACTTCTCGCTCGAAGAGGGAAGGCCAGGCAGGGTCATACGGCACAAGGCGCACGGCGCCGTCATGGCGATCGGCGCCTCCGAGGCTGATCGCGTCGAGCTCGGCCTGCCGCTGCTCACTCATCGCCTCTCCGGTCGCTACGCGCATCGTCAGGACGCGGTGGATCACGCCACGGTCCTGTCTGGATCGTCAGCCTACATGGCCGAGTCGCGCGATCGGCGCCCGCGTCGGCTACGATCCCATGGCAGCCACCACTCCAGGAGCAAGCCCCGTCCGTGCCTGAGATCGATCCATCACGTCGTGCCGTCGTGACCGGCCTGGGCGCCGTCACGCCCATCGGGAACGACCATCCCACGTTCTGGGCCAACGCGGTGGCCGGCATGAGCGGCGGCGGGCCCATCACCCACTTCGACGCCTCGGACCTCGAGGTGCGCATCGCGGCCGAGGTCAAGGGCTTCGATCCGGCGGTGGCCATGAACCCCAAGATGGCGCGCCGCATGAGCCGCTTCATCCACCTCGGCATGGCGGCCGGCAAGGAGGCCGTGGCGGACGCCGGGCCTGGACTTCTCCGACTGGAGCCCGGAGCAGCGCGATCGCGTGGCCGTGGCCGTCAACACCTCGGGCGGCGGCATGGAGCAGGTCATCGAGGGCCAGGACACGATGAACGCAGAGGGGCGCCCGCTTCGTGAGCCCCTTCGCCATCCCCGCGCTCTCGGGCTCGATGGCCGCCTGCCAGCTGTCCATGGAGTACGGGCTCACGGGGCCCGTCATCACCCAGGTCGCGGCCTGCGCCTCGAGCGTCATCTGCTTCCTCGACGGCCTGCGCATGATCCAGAGCGGCGAGGCTGACGTCGTCATCGCCGGCGGCACCGAGGCGCCACTCCTGAAGATGGGCTTCGCGGCCCTCTCGAACATGGGCGCGCTCTCCAAGCGCAACGACGAGCCCGAGAAGGCCTCGCGGCCCTTCGACCGCGACCGCGACGGCTTCCTCTTCGGCGAGGGTGCGGGTGTCTTCGTGCTCGAGAGCGCCGAGCATGCGATGCGTCGCGGCGCGACGATCCAGGCCGAGGTCATCGGCGCGGCGCTGACGGCGGACGCGTTCCACATCTCGGCCCCGGAGCCCACGGGCCGAGGAGCGGCGATGGCGATGCGCAAGGCCATGGCCGACGCGGGCATCGCCGCGGACGAGGTCGACTACATCGTGGCCCACGGCACCTCGACGCCGCTCAACGACGTTACCGAGACGCGCGCCATCAAGGCGGCCTTCGGCGACCATGCCTACCGCGTGGCCATCAGCTCGCCGAAGTCGATGGTCGGGCACCTCCTCGGCGCGGCGGGCGCGGTAGCGGCACTGGTCGGCATCGGCGCCATCCGCGAGGGCGTCATCCCGCCCACGATCAACCTCGACAACCCGGACCTGCCCGATTGCGACCTCGACTACGTGCCCCTGGTGGCGCGCCAGGCGCGGGTGGACACGGCGATCATCAACGGCTTCGGCTTCGGGGGCCAGAACGCGGTGGCGGTCTTCCGGCGCTTCGAGGCCTGAACCCGGCCATGCCCCGGGCGCTCGCCCTGGCCGTCGCCCTCAGCCTGGCGCTCCTGACCAGCGCACCCGCCGCGGCCCAGTCCGAGACGGCGTCGCCGGCGGCGCGTCTCGATGAGCCGTCCGCCGCGGCAGCGGCGCCATCGGCCGAGACAGGCTCACCCGCGGCTGACCAGCCCCCGGACATCATCCTCGTGACCGTCGACGACCTGGGCTACCTGCCCGATGACCGGGTGCTCGAGCGGCTCCCCAACATCGGCCGTCTCTGGCTCGAGGATGGGCTCCGCTTCACCGAGATGTACGACCAGACCCCGCTGTGCAGCCCGTCGCGTGCCTCGATGCTGACCGGCAAGAACACCCTCGACCACGGCGTCGTCCGCAACGACCCGCGGCCGCTCGATGACAGCGAGACCATCGCCGTCGCGCTCCAGGCGGCCGGCTACCACACCGTCATGGCGGGCAAGTACCTCAACCGCTACGACGGCTCGACGGTGCCGTCCGGCTGGGACCACGCGGTCATGCTGCGGTCGGAGGCAGCGGTCGAGCTTCTGGGAGGACGGTGAGCTGGTCCGGCATCCCGGCCGATTCAGCGACGACGTCATCCGCCAGGAAGCCGTCCGGGGCGTGAAGCGGGCTCCCCTCGACCAGCCGCTCCTGGCCTGGGTCTCGCCCGGTGCGCCGCACGTCTGCGAGGCCGCGGGCGAGCAGTGCTACGAGCCCGAGGTCATGGCGCGCGACCAGGGGGCGGAGGCGTGCGCCGCCGCTGCCACCCTCGCGGCCACCCTCGTACACGATCCGGACGAACCCGCGCGAGGCGCGCGAGATGCCGCCCTGGCCGCGAGGCTGGCGCCTCCGCCGCGGTCTGCGAGTCGCTGCTCGTCGTCGACCGCATGGTGGGGCAGCTCGTGGACGCCCAGGCGGAGCGCGGCCGTCCGGCCCTCTTCGTCCTCCTGTCCGACAACGGCATGTCCTGGGGCCAGCACGGCTTCTCGCTGAAGCACACGCCGCCGGCGACACGGGCGCCCTTCTACGTCGCGGGGACGGGGATCGAGCCGGGCGAGAGCGACGCGCTCGTCTCGAAGATCGACATCGCTCCCGACGCTCGCCGAGGCAGCGGGCGTGGCGCTGCCCTGGGCGGTCGGCACGAGCTTCCTGCCGCTGCTCGAGGGAGGTGCGTTCGGCGGCGCCGCGGAGCTGCTCGAGGTCATGCCCGGCTCCCATGACGAGGGCTACCAGGGCTGGAGCGCCATCCGGACCCCCGATCGCCGCTTCATCCGCTGGGACGACGGCCAGCGCGAGCTCTACGACCTGGTCGCCGATCCCTGGGAGCGCACGGACCTCCTGGCCGCTGAGCCCGAGGTCGCCGCGGCGATGGAGGCACAGGCTCGACGAGCTCCTGGCGGGAGCGGAGCCGGCCATGCTCGCGCCCTGATCGGCCTCGCCACGAAGTCAGCCCTGCCGCCCGCGTCGAGGACGCCGCGCCGTCAGGCACCTCCCGGGCGCGTCGGCAGCTCGCGGCCCTCGTACGCGGTGAGGCTGGCCAGCAGCGACGCCGGCATGCGCATGACCCTGCCGGAGACGAGGTCGTAGAAGACCTGGACCGTGGAGCCATCGGCGATGAGGCGCGCGCTGCCGATGGCCGACTCGGCCACCTCCACGCGGTACTCCAGGCCGAACGAGGAGCGACCCACCCAGCCGACGCGGCACCAGCAGGAGAGCGGCTCGCCGTAGAAGGCCGGCTGCGATAGGCGACGTGGGCCTCGGCGATGACGAAGGTGCGTCGGTCGGCGTCCGGACCGCGGCCGAAGGGGTGGCCCGACGACCGCGGTGTAGTAGCCGCCGCGCGCCGCCTCGAAGTAGGAGAGGTAGACGGCGTTGTTGACGTGCCCCAGGGCGTCGGTGTCGCCGTAGCGGATCTCGATGGGATGGCGATAGCGGAACTCGCCCTCGAGCTGTCGCGCTCGCACCGCCTTGCCCATGCCTCGACCGATGCTAGCGAGCGCGCGGCCGGTCCGCGGGCCGCCGGCGCGCGAGGCGGACGCGGACAGTCCCGTGCCGTACCGTAGCGCAGGCATGGCGACCGACCTCCGCGAGCAGACCTCCAGCACCTCGATCGAGCGCGGGCGGCCCAGCTACTCGTGGCGCTACGGCCAGGACCGCCGCCTGGAGATGGTGCGCCGGTTCGTCGACCTCGAGGGCGCCACGATCCTCGACGTCGGCTGCGGCATCGGCACCTACGTGCGCCGCTTCCGCCACTTCTCCGATGACGTCCACGGCGTCGAGGTCGAGGCGGAGCGGGTGGCCGAGGCCAGCGCCGAGCTGCCCAACATCGTGGTCGGCGTCGGCGAGGCCCTGCCCTATCCGGACGATCACTTCGACCTCGTCTTCTCGAACGAGGTCATCGAGCACGTCGACGACGACCGGGCGCACGGCTGCCGAGATGGTGCGCGTCACGAAGCCCGGCGGGGTCATCGTCGCCTTCGCGCCCAATCGGCTGTACCCGCTTCGAGACGCACGGGGCCTACTTCGGCGGGCGCTACGTCTTCGGCAACATCCCGCTCGTCAACTGGCTGCCCGACCCGCTGCGCGACCGCTTCGCGCCGCACGTGCGCGCCTACACGCAGCGGGGCATCCGCCGCCTCTTCGCCGGGCAGCCGGTGCGGCTCGTCCACCATCGCGTCATCTACCCGGGCTTCGACAACGTCAGCGCTCGCCACCCTGCGCCTGGGAGGCGTGCTGCGACGGGCGCTCTACGCGGCCGAGCGGACGCCGCTGCACGTCTTCGGCCTCTCGCACTTCCTCGTCCTGCGCAAAGCGCGACCGCGCGCTTAGAGGTCCTCGGCGTCTCCGAGCCGGCCGGGTCCACGGCCATGACCTCGAGGACGAGTGGCGGCGACCAGTTGCCGGCGATGTCACGCCACTGGACGTGGATGCTCCGGGGTCCCGCCTCGGGCGATCCACCGGTCTCTTCGTCGGCGAGCGGGAAGTCGATGCGCTCGCTGGCCGGATAGGTGCGCCCCGTGACGAGCTGGCCGTCCTCGGCCACGCTCACCTGCGAGGCCGATGCGGGTCAGCACGAGGCCACTGCCGTCGGGCGTGTCCGAGGCGAAGAGGCGCAGCGATGCCACGCCTTCGACGACGTCGCGACCGTCGAGGTCCCCCTGGATCGATTCGGGGTCGATCGACGCGGAGCCGGCCGGCGGTGTCTCATCGGGCTGTGGCTGCAGCCGATCGCGGAGGGTCCACCAGAGCTCGTCGCGGCCCGCCTCGTGGCCGAGGGCCCAGATGCCCACGCCCGCCAGGCCGCGCCCGAGCGCATGATCGACCTTGGCGCCGAAGCCGTCGGGGTCGTCGTACCAGACCTGCCGCCATGTGGCCGGGCAGGTGGCGCACTGGCGGTTCGGGTAGGCCGTCCAGGCCGAGGCCTGCGCGGGGTCGTACTGACGGCCGGTCAGGCTGGCCTGGGCGACGGCCTCGGCGTAGGACCGTGAGGCGCCGCCGTCGATGTCGCGCCCGCTCAGCGTCGCGGAGCGGTGCCTGGTCTGTCTCGGTGGACCAGGCCGCTCCGAACCAGGGCAGGGCGAGCACGAGCTTCTCGGCGGGCACCTGCGCCAGCGCCTCGTCGAGCGTGGCCACGATGTCGCGGATCTCGGGATCGTCCAGCGGCGCCGTGGAGCCCGCCACCTGCGCTCCTTCCGTGCGGTACTCGTAGCCCATGATGACGGCCAGGTCGGCGGCACCGTCCGCGGTCAGCCCCGCGAGGTCATAGCCCGACAGGCTGGCGACGACGTCGACGCTGAGATGGAGGGCCGGGTCGACCGCGTCGAGCGCGGCGCGAACCTCGCGGACGAAGTCGACGTAGTCAGCAGCGAGGTCCTCGGGCATCGGCTCGAAGTCGAGGTTCACCCCGTCGAAGCCCCGCTCGGACACGAGCTTCGCGATGCGCTCGGCCAGGGCGCGCCGGTCCTGCCGGCTGCCGAGCAACGTGCGCGTCCGGTCGAGCGTGCCCTCTGCCCACCCGAAGCGCTGGATGGTCAGGATGACCCGCACGCCGTCGGCCTGGGCCTGGGCCTTCAGGGCCACGAAGGCGTCGCTGTCGAGCGCCTGCCAGCCGTCCGGCACGTCGCCTGAGGGCTTGGTCGTCACGAGCCTGCCGTCACCGGACGCTTCCACGCCATGGAAGGCGAGGAGCGTGAGGAGGTCGGTGTCGATGGTCTCCGCCGCGCCCTCGATGAGCCAGTTGGGCAGGAAGCCCAGTACCTCCGCCTCGACGCGAGGTGGGGTGGGCGGCGGGGTCCGCGGAGGGCCTGGGGTGACCACCGCCTGGCTGGCCACGGCGCCCAGGCTGGCTGGCGCCGAGGCGCCCGCATCCTCCGCGTCGCCCGGCTGGTCGACGGTGATGCAGGCGGAGAGGACGAGAGGCAGGGCGGCGAGGGCCGCCCACCCGGCCCGGGCGCCGGGGCGGCGACGGCCGAGCAGCCGGTGGAGAAGGCAGGACGTCACGAGCGGCACCCTAGCAAGTCAGGCGCCACCCTACCAAGGTTCAGCGTTGTCCCGCGGCACCAGCAGGAGCAGGTCGAGGCTCGGAACGCAGCGGCGTCGGTGATCCAGGGCCGGCATCGACCCGGCGGAGACGCAGCGAGTTCAGGACGACGCTGACCGAGCTGAAGGCCATCGCAGCGGCCGCCAGGATGGGGTCGAGCCGCAGTCCGAGGAACGGGTACAGGACGCCCATGGCCACCGGGATGAGGACGACGTTGTAGCCGAAGGCCCATACGAGGTTCTGGCGGATGACCCGCAGCGTCTGGCGGGATAGCGTGATGGCCGAAGCGACGAGGCGGGGGTCGCCGCCGACGAGCGTGATGTCGGACGCTTCGATGGCGATGTCGGTGCCCGTGCCGATGGCGATGCCCACATCGGCCTGGGCCAGGGCCGGTGCGTCGTTGATGCCGTCGCCGACCATGGCCACGAGCTGCCCTGCATCCTGGAGGGCCCGGATATGGGAGGCCTTGTCGGCCGGCAGCACACCCGCCGTGACATGCTCGATGCCCACCCGGCCGGCGACGGCCCGCGCCGCTGCCTCCGAGTCGCCGCTCAGCAGGTGCACGTCGATGCCAAGATCCCGGAGCGTCCGGACGGCAGACGCGGCGGTCGGCTTGATGGGATCGTCGATGCCGATGCTGCCCACTGCCACCGCGTCGAGGGCCACGTAGACGACGCTCCGGGCCGCCGGTGCGGACGACTCCGTCGTGGCGGCCACCGACAGGCGGGTCGCATCGATCGACTCCTGCTCCAGGAGGCCGGCGCTGCCGACGAGCACGACGCCCTCCTCGGTGCGCGCCCGCACGCCCCTCCCGGTGATGGACTCGAAGGTCTCGGGTCCAGGCTGCTCGAGGGAGATGCCGCGTCGTTCCGCCTCGGCGAGGATCGCGGATGCCAGCGGGTGCTCCGACGATCGCTCCGCGGTCGACGCGAGGCGCAACACGTCGTCCTCGCTCCATCCGGGTGCCGCCGTGACCGAGGCCACCGTCGGCCGGCCGCTGGTGAGGGTCCCGGTCTTGTCGAAGACGACGGTCCCGACCCGACCCGCGAGCTCAAGAGCCGCACCGCCGCGGATGAGGATGCCCCGCTCCGCCGCCCGGCCGGTCCCGACCATCACCGCGGTGGGCGTGGCGAGCCCCATGGCGCACGGACAGGCGATGATCAGGACGCTGATGGCCGAGATGAGGGCCATCGTCAGCGCGGGCTCCGGTCCCAGGAGCAGCCAGGCCCCGAACGTGACCGCTGCCAGCACCATGACGAGGGGCACGAACCACTCGACGACCCGATCGGCCACGCGCTGGATGGGGGCCTTGGAGCCCTGCGCATCACGGACCATGCGCACGATCTGGCCGAGGACGCTATCGCGGCCGACGTGCGTGGCGCGCATGACGAACGACCCGGCGCCGTTGACGCTCGCCCCGATGACGAGGTCACCCACCGAGCGGACGACCGGAAGCGGCTCACCGGTGAGCATCGATTCGTCGACGCTCGAGGAGCCGCTCGTGACGAGGCCGTCGGTCGGGACCTTCTCGCCGGGGCGCACGCGGAGGAGGTCGCCCGGCTGCACGGACTCGATGGGGATGTCCGATTCCTGGTCGCCGTCGATGCGGCGCGCCGTGCGGGCCTGGAGCCCCACGAGCGCCGCGACCGCGCCGCCGGCCTGTGACCTGGCGCGGGCCTCGAGCCAGCGGCCGGTGAGGATGAGGCCGATGATCATGGCCGCCGAATCGAAGTACGTGACCGGCTCGATGCCGGCTTCCATCACCAGCGCAGGGGCGAGCGTGACGACCACGCTGTAGCCCCAGGCGGCCAGCGTCCCGAGGGCCACGAGCGTGTCCATGCTCACCGTGCGGTGCCGCGCCTGGCGGAGCGCGGCGCGGAGGAACGCCCCGCCCGCCCAGAACTGGACGAACGTGGCCGGGATGAGGATGAGCCAGTTCAGCTCGCTCATGGGCATGCCGATGCCGCCCGGCCAGAGCATGAGCAGCATGATGGCGACGGCCACCCCGACCGAGACCACGGCCTTGATGCCGAGGTCGCGCTGCTCACGGGCACGGGCGCGGGCGGCCGGGTCGGCGGCTTCGAGGCTCAGGTCGCCGCTCTCGAAGGCGGCCTCCTCACGGACGTCATAGCCCGCGGCCTCGATGGCCGCTTCCACCTCGGCCCGACCCGCGCGGGTGGGGTCGAGGGACACCGTGGCACGCTCGGTGGCCAGGTTGACGTTCGCCTCGGCCACCCCGTCGGTCTGGCGCAGGAAGCGCTCGATGCGGTTGACGCACGAGGCGCAGGTCATGCCCTCCACGCCCACCGAGATGACGATGGGCTCCGGGGCGACGAACGGCGTCGGCTTGACAGGGGCGCTCTGCATACTCCCCCGGAGTATATCGCGCCCCTGGCGCAGGACCGGAGGTCCCTTCCGCTTGCGCAGGTATGGTATGGTATGTGCATGTTCACCGAACGCACCCAGGTCCTGCTCTCGCCGGAGCAGCTGCGCCGTGTCAAGCGGATAGCGCGCCGGGAGCACCGATCCGTCGGGGCCATCATCCGTGAGGCCGTGGATGCCTACACGGAGAAGCCCGCCGTCGATGATGCCCGTCGCGCTGCCATCGAGCGGCTCCTCGCTCTGGAACCCGCTCCGGTGGACGACTGGGAGGTCATGAAGGCCCAGATCCTGGCCGGGAGCCTTGGGGAGTACTGGGACGAGGAGCGCGGCCCCACCGGCGGATGAGCGTCTTCCTCGACACGGCGGTCTTCATGTACGCGAACGGCTCGGAGCATCCGCTGCGCGATCCCTGCCGGGCGGTCCTGCGGGATGCCGCCGAGCAGCGGTTGGTGGCCGTGACGTCAGCCGAGGTGATCCAGGAGATCCTGCACCGCTACATCTCGATACGCCGGGCCGCCCTGGGGATCGCGCTGGCGCGAGAGGTAGCCGCCGCGTTCCGGCCGTTGCTCCCCATCACGCATGCCGTAGCCGCGCGCCTGCCCGACCTCGTGGAGCGCTACCCGAGACTCACCGCCCGTGACGTCGTCCACGTCGCGACCTGCCTCGAGGAGGGCATCGAGGCGATCGTCAGCCCTGACCGCGGCTTCGACGAGGTGACGGAGATACGCCGCATCGATCCGGCCGTGCCAGGAGACGGTCTCGGTCGGTAGGTCCGCGTCAGCGGCCCACCGGGCGCATCGCGAAGACGCCGACGACCATGTTCACGCAGGGGTCGTGGCAGAGCTCCAGTCCCACCTCGCCGCGGTCCACGAGGTCGGCCAGGAAACCGCTCTCGCGCGGCGGCAGGCCGACCCAGTAGCGCCCGTCGCGCGTGAGGACCGGCTGGACATCATCCGCCTCGCCGTTGATGGCGAAGCGGCGACGGAGCTCATGCATCGGGACATAGGGTCGCGACTTGATGAAGCGGCGCAGCTGCGCCGCGGTGCAGCCCTGTCCGGGCGCGTCGTCACGGCTGTCCAGGCCGCCCCGGCCGCCGTCATCGTCAGCCATGCTTCCGTTGTCCCCACGGTACCGGGTGCGCCTGCTCAAGGGGCCCGCGGCACCGTCAGTCAGCAGTGTGGTCGCCGATCCCGCCGAGGGCGGACACCGGTCGGCGGATGATACACCGGCCGTCAGCGACCCGAGATCACCCGCAGGTCCCGAGGGCTGCCGTTGAGCGACTCGCTGCCGACCGCCGTGCAGACGACGATGTCCTCGATGCGCACGCCGTACCGCCCCTCGAGGTAGATCCCTGGTTCGATGCTGAACGCGTCGCCGACGACCGCCGGCTCGTCGTGGCCGTCGATGACGTAGGGGTCTTCGTGGACCTCGAGCCCGATGCCATGGCCGAGCCGGTGGAAGAAGCTGGCGCCGTGGCCGCCCGCAGTGATGACGTCGCGGGCCGCCGCGTCGATGGCTGAGAACGTGGCACCGGGCCTCGCGGCCGCGCGACCCGCGGCCTGGGCGCGCACGGTGAGCGCATGGATGGCGGCGAACCCGGGGTCAGGTGGGGTGTCGCCCTCGCCGCCGATCCAGAAGGTGCGGGTCGTGTCCGAACAGTAGCCGCGACGCCGACCCCCGATGTCGAACAGGAGCGGCTCCCCTGCCCCGATGATCCGGTCGCCCGGGTCATGATGGGGCGAGGCGCTGTTCGGTCCCGAGGCCACGATCGCGAACTCGGCCGTGTCGTGCCCCTCGTCCACAAGGCGGCTGCGCACCTCGGCCGCGACCTCGGCCTCGCGGCGGCCGATCAGCGAACTGGCCGCCACGGCCTCCATGACGCGGTCGGCGGCTTCCGCGGCGTCGCGGAGGAGAGCGACCTCCTCGGCATCCTTGACGCGGCGGAGCGGCGCGAGCACCGTCGAGGCGAGGCCCCACGTCGCGGACGAGAGTACGCTCTGGAGCCCCAGCACGAAGGCGGCCCGGAGGCCATCCGAGACAAGGAGCCGATGGGCCGGGCCTGACATCGCCGGCGCCACCGCCTCCACGAGGGCTGCGGCCCGGGCGTACGGGTCGTCGTGCTCCTCCCAGGTCTCCAGTCGCATCGCTCCGTCGCCGATGCCGGGCGCCGCCTCGGCCGCGCCGCGCTCGAGGCGCGGCCCGAGGAACACGGGCTCACGCCGCGGGGCGAGGATGAGCAGGTTGAGCCGCTCGTGGCCGACGGCCGCATAGCCGGTCAGCCACTCGAGGTCCGGACCGACCCCCACCAGCATGGCTGCAGCACCAGCGGCGAGAGCGGCCTCCCGGGCGCGATGGCGTCGCTCGGCGTAGCGAGCCGGGCCGATCGTCCCGATCATCCGGGCAGGGCCGGGCCGTCCGCGCCGGCCGTGAACCAGCGCTCCACGAGGCGCGTCCCGTCGCTGAAGAACTTGTTGTAGGAGAACACCCGGCTCGCGCCCGCCTCGAGCGCTCGTCGGCGCGTCAGCTGATCGTCATGCTGGGCGACCGCGATGACCGGGAGCCGCGCCGTGCTCGCCCGCCCGATGGCCGCGACCGGGTCGAGCCGACGGGCGGACATGTCCACGACGACACCGGCCAGTGACTCCTGCTCGCCCTCCGCGTGGGCCTCGATGGCGACGGCAAGCTCGGCGTCGCTCGCGAGCGGAATCGCACGGCCGCCGGCGCGGCGGATCGATTCGGCGATGCGGGTCGACCACATGAGGTCGTCAGCGAGCACGACGACGGCAGGGGTCAGGAGATCGTCCAGGTGTCCGAGGCGAAGAGGAGCTCCCGAAGGTCGCCCTCGCCCTTGTCGACCCGGGCCTGCTCGACCTGAGCCGCCACGAGCTCGTGATGCGTCGGCCGTGAGACGCGCTTGAGCACGCCGATGGGCACCGGGAACTCGGGCCAGGCCATGCGCGAGAGGATGTAGGCCAGGGTGTCGTCCGTCTCGTCGTGGACGGCGAGGTCCGCGACGCTCCTGTCGGGCCCGAGCTCCACGACCTCAGGTCGCAGGCCCGTGATGCGGATGCCCTTGTCGGACTCCTTGCCGAAGACCATCGGCTCGCCGTTCCGGAGCTTGAGCATCCGATCGTCGCGCACGTCGCGGTCGGTGAAGTCGCGCCAGGCGCCGTCGTTGAAGATGTTGCAGTTCTGGAGCACCTCGACGAATGCGGAGCCGCGGTGCCAGCCTGCGGCCTCGAGCGTCTCCTGGATGTGCTCGGTGTACGTGTCGACGGTGCGGGCCACGAACGTGGCCTCGGCCGTGAGCGCCACCGAGAGCGGCACGACCGGCTGGTCCACGGTCCCATCGGGCGTCGACTTGGTGCGCTTGCCGAACTCCGACGTCGGCGAGGCCTGGCCCTTGGTCAGGCCGTAGATGCGGTTGTTGAACATCACCAGCTTGACATCCACGTTGCGCCGCATCGTGTGGAGGACGTGGTTGCCGCCGATCGAGAGGGCATCCCCATCGCCAGTGATGACCCAGACCATGAGCTCGGGGCGAGCGACCTTGAGGCCCGTGGCCAGGGTCGGAGCGCGTCCGTGGATGGAGTGAAAGCCGTAGGTGTTCATGTAGTACGGCAATCGGCCGGAGCAACCGATGCCCGAGATGAAGACGATGTCCTCGCGCTTGTAGCCGAAGTCGGGCATGACGCGCTGGGTCTGGGCAAGGATCGAGTAGTCCCCGCAGCCGGGGCACCAGCGGACCTCCTGGTCGGAGACGAAGTCCTTTCGCGTCAGGGCGATGGGCGTGACAGCGGTCTCGGTCGCGTCGGTCATCGTTGGATGTCCTCATCGAGCAGTAGCCGAGCCGCCTGCTCGACCTCGGGCACGGGGAAGGGCTTGCCACGGACCCGGTTGAGCCCGATGGCATCGACGAGGTAGCGACCCCGGATGAGCAGGCGCAGCTGGCCCATGTTGATCTCCGGGATGAGCACCCGCCGGTAGCCATCCAGGACGTCCCCGAGATTGGGCGGGAAGGGGTTCAGGTGGCGAAGGTGAGCGTGCCCGACCGCATGGCCCTGGCGCTGTAGCCGTTCCGTGGCAGTGCGGAGGGTGCCGTAGGTGGACCCCCAGCCGAGGATGAGCACATCGCCGCGCTCGGGTCCGGCGACTGTGACGTCGGGGATGTCGTTGGCGATGCCCGCCACCTTCTGGGCGCGCAGCTCGGACATGCGCTGATGGTTGTCCGGGTCGTACGAGACGGTGCCGCTGAAGTCCGCCTTCTCGAGCCCTCCGATGCGGTGCTCGAGCCCGGGAGTCCCAGGCACGGCCCAGGGACGGGCCAGGGTCACGGGGTCCCGCTCATAGGGGTGGAACGTGGCGGCGTCCGTATGGTTGGCGACCGAGATGTCCGGGAGATCGGCTGGCTCGGGGAGGCGCCAGGGCTCGGAGCCCGTGGCCAGGAAAGCGTCCGAGAGGTAGACCACGGGGGTCATGTACTTGAGCGCCAGGCGCGAGGCCTCGATGGCATAGTCGAAGCACTCGGCCGGCGTGGCCGGGGCCACGACGGGGATGGGGGCGTCGCCGTTGCGCCCGAACATGGCCTGCAGGAGGTCGCCCTGCTCCGTCTTCGTGGGCATGCCGGTCGATGGGCCGGCACGCTGGACGTCGATGATCACAAGGGGCAGCTCGACCATGACTGCGAGGCCCATGGCCTCGCTCTTGAGCGCGATGCCGGGACCCGATGAAGCGGTGAGGCCAAGCGCGCCGCCGAACGACGCCCCGATCGCGGAGCCGATCGCCGCGATCTCGTCCTCGGCCTGGAAGGTGCGCACGCCGAAGTGCTTATAGGTGGAGAGCTGGTGGAGGATGTCGCTGGCGGGTGTGATGGGATAGGAGCCGTAGAAAAGCTCGCGCCCGGCGAGCCGGCTGGCGGCCACGAACCCGAGTGCCGCCGCCTCGTTGCCTGTGATGTTCCGATACGTGCCCGGCGCCTGTCGGGCGGGTCGCACGCGGAAGTGGGTGTGGAACATCTCCGTGGTCTCGCCGAAGGCGTAGCCGGCCTTCAGGGCGCGCCGGTTGCCCTCGGCGATGACGGGACGGCCCTCGAACTTCGACTCGATCCACTTGATGGTCGGGTCCATGGAGCGCTCATAGAGCCAGAACATGACCCCGAGCGCGAAGAAGTTCTTGGTCATGTCAACCTGCTTGGTAGACATGCCAAGGCCCTCGAGGGCCCGCGCGTTGAGCGTGGAGATGGGGATCTCGAAGACGTTGAAGTCCTTCAGCGACCCGTCCTCGAGGGGATTCGTCTCGTAGTCGGCCTTGGCCAGGTTCTGCTTGTTGAACGCGTCCTCGTTGACGACGATGGCGCCGCCGGGCGGCACGTCGCGAAGATTGGCCTTGAGGGCGGCCGGGTTCATGGCGACCAGCACATCCGGAGAGTCGCCGGGGGTGTGGATCTCGGTCGAAGAGAAGCTGATCTGGAAGCCCGAGACGCCCGCCAGCGACCCGGCCGGAGCCCGGATCTCCGCCGGGAAGTCGGGCAGGGTCGCGATGTCGTTGCCGAAGACCGCCGCCGTTCGGGTGAATTGGGAGCCTGTCAACTGCATCCCGTCGCCCGAGTCCCCCGCGAACCGGATGGTGACGCGCTCCAGCTCCTGGATGGGAGGGGCGCTGTGCTGGTCTGTCTCGCTGATCACTGTCGGGGGCGGACTCCTGTCCACGCGGCGGCCCTGGACGCGGGGGACGCGCCCCTCCAAGTGTAGCGTGGCGCGATGATGGGCTCTGAGGCTGACCGGTCGAACAGCCGATGGGTCCGGGCGGCGGACCTCGGACGACCCGCGAGCGGCACGGCCGGCGGAGGTCACACGTCGCTAGCATCGGCCGTGTGAGCCCAGCCACACCGACCGCATCAGTCGCTCGCATCTCCCCTCGGACGGCGGGCGTCGTCCTCGTCGTCATCTCGGCGATCGGCTTCGGGTCGGGCGCGCTCCTCGTCCAGCCGCTCTACGCAGGCGGCATGACACCACTGCCCGTCCTCTTCTGGCGCTTCGCGTCGGCCGCCGTGCTGTCGTGGATCTACCTGTCCCTGCGCCGTCCTACACGCGTTTCGCTCCTGGCACTGAGCCGGCGCCGGGTCATCGTCCTGCTCTTCCTGGGCACCCTCTACGTCGGCAACAGCTTCGCCTACTTCGCCGCCCTGCAGGTTGTGCCCATCGCGCTGACGTCGATCATCACCTATCTCTACCCGGCCGTCGTGGCCGTCGTGGGCGGCCGTCTCGTGCGTCGCCTCGAAGGACGGCGAGCCTGGCTGGCCCTGGGTCTCTCGATGCTCGGCGTGGCGCTGGCGGTGGGCGGCATCCCCGAGGGCGAGCTGCCGCCGCTCTGGGGCCTCGTCCTCGCCTTGGCAAACGCGCTCATCTACGCGACCTGGATCGTGCTCCAGGCCCGGCTGGCCGGGGATCGACCCACACCCAAGAGGGGCATCCCCACGGACGACGGACTGGCGACGCCGCCTGGCGATGCCGTGGTGGCCATCGAGGTCGGCCCGAATGACGCAGTCTCAGCGGGCACCCCGGACCCTGCCGCGGCCGCGGCCATCATGACCAGCGCGACGGCAGGCATGTACGCGCTGTTGGCGCTGTCGACGGGGGCCTCGATCTCGCCCGCGGACGTCCCCTCCGGGCTCTGGCCACCGCTGCTCGCGTTCGGCCTGGTCGCCACCGCACTCGCCATCCAGGCGTTCTACGCAGGCGTGCAGCGGATCGGCGCTGCCCGAGCCTCGATCGTGAGCACGGTCGAGCCGGTCTACACGATCGCCATGGCCATGATCCTATTCGGCGAGGCGCTGACGCCCGTCCAGCTCATGGGCGGCGTGCTGGTCCTGGCCGCGGTCATCCTGGCCGAGACCGGGCAGCGCCCGGCACGAGAGGCCCCGCCACGCCCTCCTGTCGTGGCGCCGGAGGTCGGTCGCGCTGGCGGGCCGACCGGCTAGAGTGGCCCGATGCGGCTGATCTCCTACCGCCGCCACGGGGCCGACCGGCTGGGCATCGCCGGTCCCGAGGCACGCCTCTGGGCAACCACCACGCTCGGCGACGGCCTCCCGCAGACGATGGCCGCGCTCCTGGCCAGTGGGGATGGCGGACTGGAGCTCCTGCGTGCTGCGGTCGCGTCAGCCGAAGCTGCCGGCACGCCCGGCGACGTCGACCAGGCCGAGGTCATCGCCCCGGTGCCGCGGCCCGGCAAGGTCGTGGCCGTGGGGCTCAACTACCACGCCCATGCCGCCGAGGGCGGGGCGGCCATCCCCGCCTCGCCGATGCTCTTCGCCAAGTTCCCGACCGCGGTCGTGGGTCCCGGTGCCACGGTGGAATGGGACCCTGAGCTCACCTCGGCCGTTGACCTCGAGGCCGAGCTCGCGGTCGTCATCGGCCGGACCGCGCGGCGCGTCGGTGAATCCGAGGCCCTCGACCACGTCCTCGGCTACACCTGCCTCAACGACGTCAGCGCCCGCGACCTCCAGTACGCCGACAGACAGTTCGTGCGCGCGAAATCGCTCGACACGTTCTGTCCCATGGGCCCGGTGCTCGTGACGCGCGACGAGATCGGCGATCCTGGCGACCTCTTCGTGCGCAGCTATCGCAACGGAGAGCTCATGCAGGACGGCCACACGTCGGATCTCATCTTCGGCGTCGCGGCCCTGGTGGCCTTCTGCTCCCGGGCCTTCACGCTGGAGCCGGGGGACGTCATCGCCACTGGTACGCCGGCAGGCGTGGGCTATTTCCGTGAACCCAGGGTGGTGATGCGCGACGGCGACGTCATGACGGTCGAGGTCGAGGGCATCGGCAGGCTCGAGAATCCCTGCCGCGAGGTGCGACACCTCGAGGTGCCACCCGCCTGACGGTCAGGCCCGCGGCGCCGGTCCCCTACTGGGTCGCGAGCAGGACCTCCTGGAAGACGCCCAGGGCCTCCTCGATCTCGGCCCGTTCGACGTCGAGCGGCGCGATCCAGCGCAGGATGTTGTGGTCGGCCCCGCAGGTGAGCAGCAGCAGGCCGCGCTCCGCGCACATCGAGCTCAGCGCATTGCCCAGGTCGCCGTCAGGCTCGCGCGACTCGCGGTCACGGACCATCTCGACGCCGATCATCAGGCCGGGCCCGCGGACGTCGCCGATGCGCGTGTCCTCCGAGGCCAGCGCCTGCAGGCCGAGCGTCAGCTCAGCTCCTCGGGCCGCGGCGTTGGCCACCAGCCCGGCTTCGCGGATGACCTCGAGGACGGCGATGCCGGCCGCGCAGGCGACGGGATTGCCGCCGTACGTGGAGCCGTGAGCGCCCACACCCCAGCGCGCCTGGAGATCGCGTGACGAGACGAGCGCAGCCAGCGGCAGGCCATTGGCGATGGCCTTGGCCGCGAGGACCACGTCAGGCACGATGCCGGCGTGCTCGAAGGCCCACATCCGGCCCGTTCGCCCGTAGCCCGACTGGACCTCGTCGAGGATGAGCAGGATGCCATGCCGGTCGGCCAGCTCACGGAGGGCCCGTAGGAACTCGAGCGGCGCCGGGATGTAACCGCCCTCGCCCTGGACGGGCTCGATGATGAAGGCGGCTGTCCGTGAGGGCGGGACGACCGTGGCGAAGAGCCGCTCGAGGTACTCGAGGCTGGCGACCGTGGCCGCTGCCTCGTCGCCCCCGAAGTCGCGATAGGCGGCCGGGAACGGCGCGATGTGGACGTCCGGCAGGAGCGGCTCGTAGCCGGCGCGGTAGTTGAGGCTGGACGACGTCACGCTGAGTGCGCCGTAGGTGCGTCCGTGGAAGGCACCAGAAAACGCGATGATGTGGCTCCGGCCGGTGGCCCTCCGTGCCAGCTTCAGGGCTCCGTCCACGACCTCTGCGCCCGAGTTGCCGAAGTACACCGTGTCGAGGCCTTCGGGCAGCTCTTCGACGAGCATCTCCGCCAGGCGCGTGACGGGCTCGAGGTGACCGAGCCCGTTGCAGACGTGGAGGAGCTGGTCCACCTGGGCATGGATGGCAGCGTTGACCCGCGGGTGAGCATGGCCGAGAGCCGTGACCGCGATGCCGTTCGCGAAGTCGAGGTAGCTGCGGCCATCCGAGTCGATCAGCCGATGACCTTCGCCACGGATCCAGGTGTGCTCGTAGTAGCGGCCCAGGACGGGCGAGAGCGTCGCGCTCGAGCGATCGCGGATGGTCGTGGCGAGGTCGGTCATATGCGCAAGGATACGTGGGAGGCGGGCGCTGGGGGTGAGGCCTTCCCCGCCGAGTCAGATCGGGGCATATGCCAATCGCCCCACGAGACTGGTCGGGGGCATCGGATCCCCGACCGCCAGTCGTCGGATGCGATTCGCAGCGGCTTCGGCAGCCAGATCGGCCGGGCCCGGTCATCCCGGCCGTGCGCGGGCCGCGGCGCCGGGCCGCGGTGACTCAGTAGCGGCGGCCGCGAAGCTTGTCGAGGTCGAAGCGCGCCGTGTCTGCGATGGCCATGACCGCCATCGTGCCGGCCTGGACCGGGTCGCTGACGACGAGGTCGGCCTCCGCGGACACGGAGCCCGCCATGTTGAGGGCCACCACCGGGATGCCGATCGCCCGCAGCTCCCGGACCGCCTTCGTGATCTCGCCGCCCATCAGCGAGCCGGCCAGGACGAGGATATGGGCGCGCGGCAGGTCCGCCACGGCCCGCACCGCGGCCGCGATGTTCTCCTCGCCCACGAGGGCCATGGTGTCCACCGAGATGCGCTCGCCGCGAAGGTTGTGGCGGTCGCTCTCGGAGACCGCGCCGAGGGCCACCTGAGCGACCTGGGCGCCGCCGCCCACGACGATGACGCGCTTGCCGAAGATCTGGCCGAGCGTCGGACGGGCCTCCGCGACCCGGACGCCGGGCACCGACCCGGCGATGCGCCTGGCCTCCGCGGCATCGAGGTCGCGCAGCTCGATGTCGAAGACCCGCGTGATGTCCTCTCCCTCGCCCTTCTTCGTGGCCGGGAACGTGTTGATGGTGACGACCTCGGCACCGGCCTCCCGCAGGCGCAGGAGGATCTCGACGAGGTCGGCGTCGTCGGTCGTGCGCAGCTCGATGGCCGGACAGGACGTGCTCGCCGTCGGGGATGGCGAGATCCGGGAGGTCGGCGTCGCGTGCGGCGCTCGGGCGTGCTCATGCGTGGACCAACTATGGCACAGCGTGCGCGCGCTCGCCAGCGCCCATGTATCGTCAGGCGGCCATGACCGCGCACCAGCCACCGCCACCTCGACGGCCCCTCGATCGGCGGCCGCGCCAGCCATCGAGGTCGGCATCATCGGGGCGGCCGGCTACGTCGGCGGCGAGCTCATCCGCCTCCTCGAGCGTCATCCGCAACGTCCGCATCGCGCGGCCTCCAGGGCCGCGACCGGGACCACGAGCCCATCGGCGTCGCCCACCCGCACCTGGCGGCGCACCGGCCATCACATCGAGTCGGCGCTGCCGGACGTCGACGTCGTCTTCCTGGCACTGCCGCACGGCGCATCGGCCGCGCTCGTGCCCGACCTCGTGGCACAGGGGCATCCGGGTCATCGACCTGGGGGCCGACTACCGCCTCAAGGACCCGGCCGACTACCCAGCGCTGGTACGGCTTCGAGCACCCCGCGCCCGAGCTCCTCGCCCGCGCCGTCTACGGCCTGCCCGAGCAGCATCGCGCCGAGCTGCGCGGCCCTCGGGGATGCCGATGTCGCCGATCGTCGGCTCGCCGGGCTGCTACCCGACCACGACGCTGCTGGGCCTCTACCCGCTCGCCCGGGCCGGGCTCATCGCCGATGTCGTCGTCGACGCCAAGAGCGGCGTCTCGGGCGCCGGTCGCTCGGTCAAGGCGGACCTCATGTACAGCCGAGGTCAACGAGTCGGTGCGCGCCTACGGCCTCACCGGCCACCGGCACATCTCCGAGCTGGTGCAGGAGCTGCGCTCGGCCGGCTCGACCCCGGACGCGAACCCGGGCGCGCGCGAGCGTGGACTTCCTGCCCCATCTCGTGCCCATGCAGCGCGGCATCCTGGCCGCCAGCCACGTGCGACCCACGCGCGAGGTCGGCATCGCGCGAGCTGCGCGACCTCTACGCGCGATGCCTACGCGGACGAGCCCTTCGTCCAGGTCGTGGACGAGCCCCCCGCCACGAGCCAGGTGCGCGGCAGCAACTTCGCCCGCGTCCACGTCCACCTCGACGAGCGGACCGGCCGGATCGTCGTCATCTCGGTCATCGACAACCTCGTCAAGGGCGCCGCGGGCCAGGCCATCCAGGCCTTCAACCTCGTCCACGGCCTGCCCGAGACGGCCGGTCTCGAGCAGCTGCCGCTGGCCCCGTGACGGCCGCTCCCCGAGCCTGCCGCCCGACCTGCCCGACGCGCCAGCCAGGAGGCCCGACTGCCGCGCGGCTTCCGAGGCGCCGCCGGGCGGGCCGGCATCAAGGCCTCCGGCGGCCTGGACCTCGGCCATCGTCGTCGTGGACGGTCAGCTCGGCGGCCGTGGCTGGCACCTTCACGACGAACCGGATGCCGGCCGCCCCGGTGCTCCTGGACCGCGAGCACCTGCCGGCCACCGATCCTGCCGGGCCGGGTCGGCGAGGCTGGGTCAAGGCCGTGCTCACGACGAGCGGCTGCGCCAACGCCGCGACCGGGGAGGCCGGCCTGGCCGACCAGCGCCGCCTGGCCGCGAGCCTGGCCGACGGCCGTGGGCACCGACGCCGAGCCACGTGCTGGCGCTGTCGACCGGGCTCATCGGCACGCGGCTGCCCGTCGAGCGGGTCGAGACGGCCATCGGGACCGTGGTCGCCGGCGAGCTGCGGGCCGAGGACGACGGGCCTCGCGGCCGTCGCGCGAGGCCCTGCGGACGACCGATTCCCGTGCCAAGGCGGCCGCCCTCTCGGTGACGCTGCCCGGGCCGGGCGGCATCCCGGTGCCGGTGACCGTCAGCGGCGTCGTCAAGGGCGTGGGCATGATCCACCCCAACATGGCCACCATGCTCTGCCTCGTGCTCACCGACGCGACCGCCGCGCCCGAGGTGCTCGAGGCCGTCCTGCGGCCGCATCGTGGCGCGCACCTGGGACCAGCTCAGCGTGGACGGCGACCAGTCCACGAACGACACGGTGCTGCTCGTCGCATCCGGCGCCTCCGGGGCCGCGCCTCTCGAGGCCGGGATCGGAGGCCGCGGCCCGCGTTCGCGCGAGCGCGTCGAGGCCGTGGCCCGCTCGCTGGCCCGCCAGCAGGCCGCCGACGGCGAGGGCGCCACGAGCCTCATCACCTGCGGTGTGAGCGGCGCGCGCGACGACATCGACGCCCGGGCGGTCGCGCGCGCCGTCGTCGGCGAGCGACCTCGTGAAGGCCGCCGTCCACGGCGCCGACCCAACTGGGGACGCATCGCGGCCGCGGCCGGCAACGCCGTCGCCGCCTCGGCGGCCGTCCTCGAGGCGGCCGGCCTCGATCCTGCCGACGGCCGCGCGGCCGCGCCGGCCAGGCCGTGGAGCTCGACCCCGAGCGCCTGCGCAGGTCGACCTCGAGGGCGTGCCGGTCTTCGCCGGCACCCCGGTGCCCTTCGACGCTGCCGACCTGTCGCGGCCGCATGCGCGGTGGCGAGGTGCGCATCCGGCGTCGACCTCGGGCCTGGGCGACGGGCATCGGCGAGGCCTTCGGCTGCGACCTCACGGAGGCCTACGTCGTCGAGAACTCGGCCTACTCGACGTGAGCACTGGCACGGCGGGGACACGGCGTCGGCAGGGCGCCGCGGTCACGGGCAGCCCGGTCGTCGTCAAGCTCGGCGGCACGACCATCGCCGAGCAGCAGGACGTCCTGCGCGAGATCGTCGCCGAGCGCCGCAGGCGGCCCGTCGTCGTCGTCCACGGTGGCGGCAAGCGCCTCACCGACTGGCTCGAGCGGCTCGGCGTCGCCAGCCGCTTCGAGGCCGGCCGTCGCGTCACCGACGAGGCCACGCTGGAGGTCTTCCTGGCCGTCATCGGCGGCGTCATCAACGCCGAGCTGACCGCGGCGCTGCGTGGCCTGGGCGCCGATGCCGTCGGCGTGCGCGGCATCGACGGCGGCACGATCCGCGGGCCGCGGGCCGAGGGCCTCGGGCGCGTCATCTCGGAGCCGGTCGCGGACGCGTCGCTCCTCGAGACGCTCCTCGCGCGCGGGCCGCCTGCCGGTGCTGGCGCCCATGGGCCTCGATCCCGAGGGCCACATCTGCAACGTCAACGCCGACGATGCCGCGGCCGCCGTGAGCGCCGCCCTCGGCGGCGAGCTCGTCCTCCTGACCGACACGGACGGCGTCCGCGACGCCGACGGCGCAGCGCATCGCGCGAGCTGACGCCCGGAGGACGCCGAGCGGCTCATCGCCAGCGGCGTCATCGCCGGGGGCATGGTGCCCAAGGTCCGCTCGGCCCTGCGAGCCCTGGGCCCGGGTTCGCGCGGCGGAGCGAGCCGTCATCGCCGACGGCCGCGCGACGCGACGCGCTCCAGCGGCGCCCTGCACGAGGGCGCGCGGGACCGGCTTCCGGATCATCGCTGAGGCGCGCTCAGGCGCCGCGCGGTCTCGACCTCGAGGCGGCCGCCGCAGGCCGCTCCGCGGGGCAGGACGATGGAGCGGATGTCGGGCCGGCCGGCCGCGCCATCCTGGGCGAGCCTCGACTCATCGATGCTGCCGGGCAGCACGAGCCTCGCGGCTGGCCCGTCGGCGCCGAGCGTCGCCTCCGACACGCGCCGCTGCCGTCGGACAGCGCCGAGCGCTCCCGAGGGCGGTCCTCCGAGCCGATGCGCCCGAGGTCCACGAAGGTGGCCTCGACCGAGGCATCCGGTCGACCCAGCAGGTAGCCCTGCCCGGCCCCGATCTCGAGCTCGCGGATGACCTGCAGCTGCTGCGCGCGTCTCGACGCCCTCGGCCACGACGTGGGCCTGCTGGCTGAGCGCCAGGTCGCGCAGCGACTGGAGCACCGCGCGGGCGCCCAGCCGGCGCACGCCGTCCTGGACGAGCGAGAGGTCGATCTTGACGATGTCGAACTGGACCTGCGACAGGAGCCGCAGGCCGGAGTTGCCGGCACCGACGTCGTCGGCCGCCAGGCGCAGGCCGTACTGCTGGAGGTGCTGGAAGGTCTTGCGCAGGCGGGGCAGGTCGGCGATCTCGTCGCGCTCGGTGAGCTCGACGATGACGCGGCCGGGCGAGATGCCGTTGCGATAGAGGCCGTGCAGCAGCCAGCCGGCGTCGAAGTCCTTGACCTCGAGGGTGCGCGGCGAGAGGTTGAGCGTCAGCAGCCGGTCGGGGCCGATGGCGCGCGCCGCGCTGAGCACGGCCTCGATGCAGGCCACGTCGAGCTCGACCGTGCGACCCACCGCCGCGGCGGCCGCGAAGAGGCGGGCGGTGTCAGGCAGGGGTCCGCGCGGGTCGGGCCGGATGAGGCCCTCGAAGCCGAGGACGCGACCGGTGCGCAGGTCGACGATGGGCTGGAACACCGGCGACAGGAGGCGGCCGCTGACGACCTCCTGCACGGCGTTCCGGGTGAAGTCGGCGACGTTGTCGGGCAGCTGGTCGCGCTCGGGATCGAAGACCTCGACGGTGCCACGGCCGTGCCGCTTGGCCCAGTAGAGCGCGGCGTCGGCCTGCCGGTGGAGCATCTCCTGGTCGCGGCCGAACTGGGGCACGCCCGAGACCCCGGCCGAGAAGGGGCATGGATCGCGCGCTCGGCGTCGGAGCGCCTGGCGAAGTGGAGCAGGCGCTCCGTCACGGCCACGGCCGTCTCGACCTCGGTACTCGGGCATGAGCATGGCGAACTCGTCGCCACCGATGCGGAAGAGCCGGTCCTCCGGGCGGGCCATCTCGCGCATCGTGCGCGGCCATCGAGGTGAGCATCTCGTCGCCCGCCACGTGGCCCTCGTGGTCGTTGACGAGCTTGAGGTCGTCGAGGTCCATGAGCACGAGGCAGAAGGGGTTGCCGGTAGTGCTGGAAGTCGGCGATCCGGCGGCCCAGCTCCTCCTGGTAGGCGCGATGGTTGCCGAGACCGGTGAGCCCGTCGCTGCAGCGAGTCCTCCCGCGCCTGGTGGTAGAGGACCTTGAGCTCGGAGCGCGAATCGACGGCCTCCTCGATGGGGCGGAGGAGATAGCGCAGCAGCACGACCGTGGCCACGACGGCGCTGATGACGAGCGCGGCGAGCAGGACGGCGATGTCGCTCGCCACCGCGGCCGCGTCGCCGGCATCGGTGCCGGGATCCCAGGCGTCGCGCAGCAGCGCGTAGGTCACGCCGATGCTGGCGATGGTGGGCACCGATGGCAAGGCCGAGCATGGCGGCCTTGATGTGCCTGCGGTCGCCGCTCGCTGCCTCGCGGCGACGGAGCGGTCTGGTCGGGCGCGGATGGGGGTGTGGGCATGGACACTCCGTGCGTTGCCGGGACGCCAGTCAAGCGCCACCAGGCGACGCAGGGGTAGTGACCCGGTGGCGCTATCGCCGACCCAGGACTGTGCGCCGGCGCACCACCCCCGAGGTGCCCATCCGCACCACCCCCAAGTCCGCCATCCCCACCGTTTCCGCTCCGGAGCGACTCCGGTAGCCGCCCTGGTCGACCGGCCATGCGCCCGGCACGCATGAACTATGCGATACTGGCGTCGCATTGCGCATGATGATGCAGGACTGCGGAGGCGACAGCACGTGCCCGAGACTCGGTGCATCACGCGGCGGCACGCATGACCGCTGGCCGACCGGCCGCTCCGGTTCGTGTCAGACTCGCGCAGGCAGCGCTCAGGAGGTTCGGTGATGAAGAAGGTCGTGCTCGCCTACTCGGGCGGCCTGGACACATCGGTCGCGGTCGCATGGCTCAAGGAGCAGTACGGGGTCGAGGTCGTCACCCTGACCGTCGACCTCGGTGGTGAGTCGCTGCGCGACGGACGTCGCGGAGCGCGCCCTGAAGGCCGGCGCCAGCCGCGCCTACGTCGTCGATGGCACGGAGCGCTTCGTGCGCCAGTTCGTGTGGCCCAACCTCCAGGCCAACGCGCTGTACCAGGGCGTCTACCCGCTGGCCACGGCGCTCGCCCGGCCGCTCATCGCCCAGCTCCTCGTCGAGGTCGCCGACCGCGAGCGCGCCGACGCCGTCGCCCATGGCTGCACCGGCAAGGGCAACGACCAGGTCCGCTTCGACGTCGCCGTCCACGCCCTCGACCCCAAGCTCGAGGTCATCGCCCCGATGCGCGTGGGCATGGGCCTCTCGCGCGAGCAGGAGATCGACTACGCCATCGAGCGCGGCATCGAGATCCCCATCACCAAGGCCTCGCCGTACTCGATCGACGCCAACCTCTGGGGCCGCTCCTGCGAGACCGGCGTCCTCGAGGACCCCTGGGCCACCCCGCCGCCGGACGCCTACGAGTGGACGGTCGACCCCGGGCAGGCGCCGGACATCCCGACCGAGCTGACCATCGGCTTCGAGGGCGGCATCCCCGTCTCCCTCGACGGCGCAGGCCGTCGGCCCGGTCGAGCTCATCGAGCGCGTCCACGCCCTCGGCGGCCGGCACGGCATCGGCCGCATCGACCACGTCGAGGACCGCCTCGTGGGCATCAAGAGCCGCGAGATCTACGAGGCTCCCGCGGCCACCATCCTGCACACCGCCCACGCCGCGCTCGGAGAGCCTGACGCTGTCGAAGGAGCAGCTGCGCTTCAACCGGCTCGTCGCCGACGAGCTGGCCCAGGCGACCTACGACGGCATCTGGTTCAGCGCCCTGCATCGCGACCTGCGCGAGTACGTCCGCTCCGCGCAGCGCGTCGTCAACGGCCAGGTGCGCATGCGCCTCGACCATGGCAACGCCTACGTCGTGGGGCGCCGCAGCGACGACTCGCTCTACGACCGCACGCTCGCCACCTACGACGCGGACGACGCCTACGACCACGCCGCGTCGGTCGGCTTCATCCGCATCTTCGGCCTGCCGCTGCGGACCGAGGCGGCGCGGCACGACTCGGCCTGGACCTGGACGGAGCCGCATGCTCGGCGAGCTGCCGGTCACGGTGACCGACGCCGACGCCAGTGGCGCCGCGTCGGCTGAGCCGCCGACGGTCCGTGACGCCCGGGGCGGTCTCGATGAAGGCCTGGGGCGGTCGCTTCTCGGCCGAGCCCGACGCGCTGGCGGCCGACTTCGGGCGCTCCATCGAGGTCGACGCCGAGCTGGCGCTCGACGACATCGCGGGCTCGCTCGCGCACGTCGGCGGCCTGCGCGGCGCCGGGCTGCTGACCGAGGACGAGGCCGCGCACGCTCGGCGACGGCCTGCGCGCCATCGAGGCCGAGGTCCGGGCCGGCACGGTCGACTGGGATCCCGCGCTCGAGGACATCCACCTCAACATCGAGATGGCGCTGGCCGCGCGGATCGGCCCGGTGGCCGGCAAGCTCCACACCGGCCGCTCGCGCAACGACCAGGTGGCCACGGACCTGCGCCTCTGGCTGAAGCGCCGGGCCGCGGACGTGGAGGCGGCGCTGCTCGGGTTGGAGCGGGCGCTCGTCGGGCTGGCGCTGGCCCATCGGTCGGCCGTCATGCCCGGCCATACGCACGTCCAGCCCGCCCAGCCGGTGCTCTTCGCGCATCACCTCCTCGCCTACGTGGAGATGCTCGAGCGCGACCGCGGCCGGTTGGCGGATGCCGTCGCCCGGGCGAACGTCTCGCCGCTCGGCTCGGGCGCCATCGCCGGAGCGGGCTTCCCGCTCGACCGCGAGGCCGTGGCCGCCGAGCTCGGCTTCGACGGCGTCACGCGCAACTCCATCGATGCCGTGGGCGACCGCGACTTCGTGGTCGAGACGCTGGCCGCGGCGGCCCTCGCCATGACGCATCTCTCGCGCCTGGCCGAGGAGCTGGTGTGGTGGTCCAACCCGGCCTTCGGCTTCGTGCGCCTGGCCGACGCCTGGTCGACCGGCTCCTCGATGATGCCCAACAAGCGCAACCCGGACCCGGCCGAGCTCATCCGCGGCCGCACGGCGCGCGTGACCGGCCACCTGGTGGCCGTCCTCGGCGCTGCTCAAGGGGCTGCCCGGCGGCTACCAGCGTGACCTCCAGGAGGACAAGCCGCCGCTCTTCGACGCGCTGGCCGTGCTCGAGTCGTCGCTGCGGGTCATGGCCGGGGTCGTGGCCTCGCTCGTCGTGGACGAGGGACGGATGCGGGCCGCGGCGACGGCCGGCTACACCACGGCGACGTCGGTCGCGGACACGCTCGTCGAGCTGGGCGTGCCCTTCCGCGAGGCGCACCACATCGTCGGCGCGCTCGTGGCGCGGGCGGAGGCCGCCGGCGTGGAGCTGACGGACCTGGCCGATGCGGATGTCCGCGACGCGCTGGGCGCGTCGGCGGACCCTCGGGCGCAGGACCTGGCGACGGCCGATGGCATCGCCGACCGGCTGCGCGACGCGGCGACGCTGGAGTCGGCGCTGGCCCGGCCGGACGTCATCGGCGGGACGGCGCCGCACGCGTGGAGGCGGAGCTGCGGGCCGCGGCGGAGCGCCTGGGCTGGACCGGGAGGTTCGGCCGTGGCGCCTCGCGGACCGGCGACCTCCGTGGCATCCGTGGGCGTCCGAGCAGCCCGGCTCGCTGGACCTGTCGACGCTGGCCCGCGGCTGGCCCAGGGAACGCGAGTCGTGACGATGGCGGCCTGCCGTCGACCGGCCGTCGAGCCATCTGACCGATGGCGCGGCCAGCGTCCAGCGGTCCTCGGACGCCGGCGTACGGCGGTGCCAGCGATCGCAGGCCTCGCCCCGACCTCGAGGTCTCTGCCCGATGGCGGTGAGCATGGCCTCCATGGCGCGCCGGGCAGCGCGTCGGGGTCCGGGTCCGTCCATGAGCTCGTTCAGCCGACGGCGGAACGACCTGCCAGGACAGCCCGAAGCGGTCCTTGACTCCAGCCGCACACGCTCGGCTCGCCGCCATCGGCGGCGAGCGCCGTCCCAGAGCCGATCGACCTCAGCCTGGTCCTCGCACGTCGATGACGAAGGACACGGACTCGTTGAAGCGGAAGTCGGGACCGCCGTTGAGGCCCTGCGCAACCGTTCGCCCGCGAGGCGTGAAATCGACCGTCAGGACCATGCCCGCCGGGCCGCGTCGGCGCCTCGGCCGGGGAGCGCCACACCTTGTCGACGTGGCTCGTCGGCGGCGCAGGGAGGTGTAGAATCGGTCCGCGGCCTCCTCGGCCTGGCCGTCGAACCAGAGACAGGGGAAGGGCTTGCGCATCGCCGGTCGGTGACCGCCGGTCGGGAGATCGAGGCGCACCTGCCGGAGGTACGCTGCGTGCCGCGATCCTGCACGAATGGCACTCGATGGCCGCGCCTGACTCCTCCTGCCGAGCACGACCCATCGACTGGTCCCTCGGCTCCTGGCTGAACGCCCCGCCGCGCGTCGAGCCCGACGGCGATGCGCTCGCTGTCACCGCGGCCGAGGGCAGCGACCTGTGGCGGACGACGAGCTATGGCTTCGTCCACGACGACGGCCACGCGCTGCTCCGCCCGTTCGAGGCGGGCAGCGCGGTCGAGGTCTCCTTCCGCGTCGACTACGGCGAGCAGTTCGACCAGGCCGGCGTCCTCGTGCGGGCCGACCCACGGCACTGGGTGAAGGCCGGGGTCGAGTTCGTGGACGGCGCGCCACAGCTCGGCGCGGTCGTGACCCACGAGGTCTCGGACTGGTCGTCCGCCGCCGGTGCCGGAGTGGGCCGGGGCCATCGTCACGGTCCGGGTCAGCCGCACCGGCGACGCGCTCACGATCCGGGCCCGTCGCGAGGGTGAGGCCTGGCGGTTCGTCCGACTGGCTCCCTGGCCGACCGACCTTCCAGCCCAGGCCGGGCCCTACTGCTGCGCGCCGACCCGCGCTGGCCTCCGCGTCCACTTCGTCTCCTGGCGCGTCGGCCCGGCCGACGACCGGCTCCACGAGTAGCCACGCTCACCGGCGCGGGGCCAGCCTGGGGACTCAGCTCGGCTCTGACCGCGCTCGGGAGACGCGTGACCGACGGGCCGTCGATGGCGACCTCGGCCGGGATGGGGTGCGAGAGGAAGAAGGGCATCGACTCGGTGAAGCCGTAGGCGCCGGCGTCGAGGACGGCGTAGGATGTCGCCGCGCTGCGGACGCGGCGCAGCGCCACGCCGGAGGCCAGCACGTCGAGGCCGGTGCAGAGCGGGCCGACGACGTCGACCGGGAGGCGTCCATCGGCCGGCTCGGCCTCGTCGCGCATCGCCGCGTCGACCGACGGCCACGACGCGCTGCTGCTCGCCCGACGAGCACGGGCCGCGCGAGGTGGTGGATGCCGCCGTCCATGATCGCGATCGTCCGACCGTCGCGCACCTTCGTGCGCACGACGCGCGCGAGGTAGGCGCCCGCCGGGCCCGACGAGCCAGCGCCCGGGCTCCAGCAGCACGCGAGCGCTCGCGCAGGCTCGGTCGGTCGGCCCAGGTCGCCAGCTCCGCCGCGATGCCCTCCCCCAGCGCGGCGATGTCCAGCTCGGGCGCATCGGCCGCGTACGGGATGCCCAGCCCGCCGCCCATGTCGAGCAGTCGGACGTCGAGGCCGTGGTCGCCGCGCCAGCGCCTCCGCCCGGGCGGCCAGGTCGCGGCAGCCCGTCGACGAGGACCGCGGCATCGAGCACGTTCGAGGCGCCGAAGGCGTGGAAGCCGAGCACCCGGAACCGGCCGCCCGGCCCGAGGGCGCCCGCCCGCATGCAGCCGCCCGAGCGCCTCGTCGGCCTCGTCGTCGGTCAGCCCGAACTTGGCGCTCCCGGCCGCCGCCGATGATGGGCCGCTCCTCGACCCCGCCGCCGGTGGCCAGGCGCAGCAGCAGGCCCTGCCCGGGGTGCGCCAGCGAGGCCATGCCGAGCAGCGCATCGAGCTCGTCGAGCGACTCGATGGTCAGCGCCCGGATGCGCGCCCGCAGCGCGGCCTCGAGCTCCGCGTCGGTCTTGCCCGGGCCCGTGAAGCAGACGGCCGACGGGTCGAAGCCGGCGCGCAGGACCGCCGCCAGCTCGCCGCCGGAGGCCACGTCGGCGCCCACGCCGGCCGAGCGCAGCGTCTCCAGCACGACGCGGCGACGGGTTGGCCTTGACCGCGAAGGCGACCTCGACGCCGCTCGGGCAGGGCGGCGCGCAGCAGCGTCGACCCGGCGCCGGATGACGTCGAGGTCGTAGACGTAGAGCGGGCTGCCGTGCGCGGCGCAGCAGCGCCTCCGGGTCATGGCCGGCGACCGTCGGCCGACCTCGATGCGCGGGCTCGCGGCGGCCGCCGCGAGCGCCGCGGTCGCACGGCCGAGCCGCTCACCGCAGCGCCTCCTCGAGCGCGACCCGGGCGGCGGTGCCCTCGTCGCGGCGCTTCACGATGACCGGCACCGCCAGGGAGATGCCGCTGCGCCGTCGCCCAGTCCCCGCCGGCCGGCCGCGAGCCCGGGACGACGACGCTCCCCGCCGGGACCAGCAGCGGCGCATCGGGCGTGCCCGCGCAGCTCGCGCTCCTCGACGAGGTCGACGAGGCGGCTCTGCCCGGTGAGGACGACGCCGGCCCCGATGACCGCGCCGCGCCCCACGATCGACCCCCTCGTAGAGCCCGGCGCCGCCGCCCACGAAGGCGCCGTCCTCGACGATGACCGGGCGCGCGCCGGGCGGCTCGAGCACGCCGCCGACCTGGACCCCGGCCGCGAGGTGGACGTCGCGGCCGATCTGGGCGCAGGAGCCCACGAGGACGTGCGAATCGACCATCGAGCCCTCGCCCGACCCAGGCGCCCGCTGTTGACGAAGGCGGGCGGGATGATGGCCACGCCCGGGCGCGAGGTAGGCGCCGCGCCGGACGCTCGTCCCGCCGGGCACGATGCGCCAGGGCGCACCGGCCTCGGACGCCGCCCGGGCGCCGCGGGCCGTCGAGGACGTCGATGACGCCGAGGGCGGAGCGGTCCCGGCCGGCCACGATGGGCCCGTCGCGCTGCTCGGTCATGCCGGGCAGCCGGAAGCCGAGCAGGATGGCCGACTTCACCCAGGCCTCGACGCGCCAGCCGCCGTGGCGCCTCGGGATCGGGCGTGGCCGCCCGGACGCTCGCCGAGCTCGAGGCGGTCGAGGACCTCGGCCGACGAGCCGCCGGGCGGCCGTCGACGACAGCCTCGCTCGGCGCGGTCGCGTAGGCCGCCGACGACCGCCTCGAGGCGCTGCCGCAGGTCGGCCGCGATCGAGCGCTCCAGCGCTGCCGGGTCGGCGGCGTCGAGTCGAGGCGGCCGCGGCGGCGACGGCCATGCGGCCGTCGCGTCCGGGCGGCCGAGCAGGCCCAGGCCGTCGAGGACCGCCCGGAGCCGCGCTCGCTGCGGGTCCGCGAGCGGCAGGAGCGGCTGACGCAGGACGTCCTCGATGAGGCCCATCTCGGCGAGCGCGGCCTTGACCGGCACCGGGTTGGGGCTGACGAAGTTGACGCGGAAGAGCTCGAGGTAGCGCTCGTGGATGCGCCGCGCGGTGGCCAGTCGCCGGCGCGCGCCGCCGCGCACAGCGCGGCCATGACGTCGGGCACCTCGTTGGAGGCCACCGAGATGACGCCGTCGCCGCCGAGGGCGAGGAGCGGGTAGCGTCCAGCTGTCGTCGCCGGAGAGGACGGCGAAGCCCGTCCGGCCGGTCGCGCAGGATGGTCATGATCTGCTCGAGGTTCGCGGAGGCCTCCTTGACGCCGATGATGCGCGGATGCTCGGCGAGGCGCAGCAGCGTGTCGGCATCGACGTTGGTCCCGGTGCGGCCGGGCACGTTGTAGACGACGACGGGCAGGTCGCCCTCGTCGGCGATGGCCCGGTAGTGCGCCTCGAGCATGCGCTGGTCGGGCTTGTTGTAGTAGGGCGCCACGACGAGGGCGGCGTCCGCGCCGAGGGCGGCGGCGCGGCGCGTGGCCGCGATGGTGGCGCGCGTGTCGTTCGTGCCGGTGCCGGCGACGACCGTCGGCACGCGCCCGGTCGGTCGCGCGCGCTCGCGGACGGCCTCGCACGGTGAGCTCGATGACGCGCTCGCGCTCCGCCGGGTCGAGCGTGGGCGACTCGCCGGTCGTGCCGCAGGGCACGAGGCCGTCGATGCCGCCGTCGAGCTGGCGCCGCAGGAGCCGGCCGAAGGCGGGCTCGTCGAGGTCGCCGTCGCGGGTGAAGGGCGTGACCAGGGCGGTGAAGGCGCCGCGCAGGGTCACGGGGTGTCGTGTCGGTCGTCATGTCGGTCGTGTCCTTTCGGTCTGCCTGCGGTCGATGCGCTCGCGGACGAGGTCTGCGAAGTCGGTGATGCCCGGCTGGCTCGGGTCGGCCAGCAGCGCAGTCGGCCGCGAGCAGGGCTCCGGCCACGTAGGCGGAGCGGTCACGTGCCGTGATGCGCAGCTCGAGCGCCTCGCCCGGGCCGTCGAAGCCGACGATGTGCATCCCCGGGTGGCTGCCGGCGCGCAGCGCCACGACCTCCAGCACGTCGGGATCCGGCGCGCCCGGCCCCTCGGCCAGGCGCGCCTCGCGCTTGGAGGGCAGGTGCGGCAGGAGCCGCTCGGCGATGGCGAGCGCCGTGCCGGACGGGCGGTCCGGCTTCGTGCGGCGGTGCTGCTCGAAGACGTAGGGGTCGTAGTCGGGGAAGCGGCCGAAGAGGCGGGCGGCCTCCTCGGCCAGCTCGCCGAAGAGGACGGCGGCGAGGCTGAACGTGGGCGCGACGACGGCGCGCGCATCGGCCGTCGCCAGGCGCCTGCGCCAGGGCTCGGCCGGTCGTCGTCCGTCGGCCGACCAGCCGGTCGTGCCGATGACGAAGCCGCGGCAGCCGGCGCTCGAGGGCGCAGGTCGACGTTGGCGAGCGAGCGCCGATGCGTGGCTGAACTCGAAGGCCACGTCGACGGCGCCGAGCGTCGGCGGGCTCGGGGCGCGGCGTGCGCGCGGCCGACGACGGCCACGACCTCGTCGCCGCGCGCCTCGAGCGCGGCGCGCGATGGCGCGGCCCATGTTGCCCGCCCCGGTGATGAGTGCTCGCATCGTGTCTGGTCCCCTGGCTGCTGGTGGGACCGCCGGCCGGCTCCGAGCAAACAAAAAGACCGCAGCACCGCGTCGGTGTCTGCGGCCCTCGGAGCCGGCCCAGCGGCCCCGAGTCGGTCGTCCCGAACGAAGCCTGCTAGGCCCGTGCCTCCCGGCAGGGCCGCCCCGGCTTCTTCTTCAGGACGAGATGGGTGTGCATCAGGCGGCGGAGTCTGACGGCCCGCCGGAGCAGCCGTCAAGCCCTGCCTGGTGCTTCGCGGCCCGGCCACAGAGGCGGCCGGCCAGCCGGTGGCCAGTCAGGCCGCGAGCTCGGCCTCGCCGGCACGCTCCCACCAGGCCTCGAAGGCCGGGAAGCGTCGGCGCGATGGGCTCGGGCAGCGACGCGGGCGTCGCCGGCGAGGACGTCGAGGGTCTTGAGGCCGTTGCCGGTGATGACGAGCACGACCTCCTCGTCCCGGCGCACCGTGCCCTCCGCGATGGCCCGCTGCAGGGCCGCCAGCGTCACGCCGCCGGCCGTCTCGGTGAGGATGCCCTCGGTCTCGGCGAGCAGGCGGATGGCGGCGATGGTCGCCTCGTCGGGCACGCCGAGGATGGCGCCACGGCTCTCCCGCGCCAGCCGGACGGAGTAGGCCCCATCGGCCGGCGAGCCGATGGCCAGCGAGCGCACGATCGTGTCCGGCCGCTCCACCGGGCCGGACGATGTCCGCGCCCTGCGCGCAGGCCTGCGGCGATGGGCGCGCAGCCGGCCGCCTGGCCGCCGACGAAGCGGACGGCCGCCTCGTCGAGCAGCCCGACCGAGACCAGCTCGCGGAAGCCCCGGGCGAGCTTCGTGTACATCGAGCCCGAGGCCAGCGGCGCCACGACGACGTCGGGCGTCGCGCCAGCCCAGCTGCTGCGCGATCTCGAAGGCGATGGTCTTCGAGCCCTCGGCGTAGTAGGGGCGCAGGTTGACGTTGAGGAAGGCCCAGCCCTCGAGCTCGTCGGTGAGCTCCAGGCAGAGCCGGTTGACCTCGTCGTAGGGACCCTCGACGCGCACGACGGTGGCGCCGAGCGCGCGCGCCTGGGCGACCTTGGCGGCCTCGAGGTCGGCCGGGATGAAGACGACGGCGCGCAGGCCGCGGCGCCGCCGCGGCGGCCGCGACCGATGCCGAGAGGTTGCCGGTCGAGGCGCAGGCGAGCGTGTGGAAGCCCCACTCGGCGGCACGCGCGGCGGCCACGGCCACGACGCGGTCCTTGAACGAGAGCGTCGGGTTGCGCGAATCGTCCTTGATCCAGAGCGAGTCGAGGCCCAGGCGCGCGGCCAGGCGCGGCGCCTGGACGAGCGGCGACGGGCCGACGCGCAGGCCGCCGATCGGGCAGGCTCGAGAGCGGCAGCAGCTCGGCGTAGCGCCAGATCGATGGCTCCCGGGCATCGAGCTGCGCGCGGCTGAGGCGGCGGGCGCACGCCGGCCAGGTCGTAGGTCGCCTCGAGCGGCCCGAAGCAGCGCCGACAGACGAACACGGGCCCCTCTGCCGCCGCCTCCCCGCAGGCGCGACAGCGGAGACCCGTGAAGCCGGGCCGGAAGCGTCCGCGACGGTCGCGTCCGGCTGACGCGGCGGGCAGGCGGCGAGCTGCCTTCGGTGACGTACGGCTCGGGACGGATGGCGATCTGGGTCATGCGACGGATCCTCGGGACGGGTGAGGTGGCCGCGGGCCGACGCGGCTGCTCCGGAATCACGAAGGCCGCGACCTTCGTGTCGTGGTCGCGGCCCCGGGGATCCGGCCTGACTGGAGGGCGCGCGTGCGCGCCCGGCTCAGGCCCCGACCGATCCCGGCGGGGCCTCGGGCATCGCCATGTCGATACCGTGCGGCTGCATCGAGGCGCGATGATAGACGGGTCGTCGCACGAAAGTGCAAGCGCCGCGCTGCACATATCCAGCCGGCGCAGTCGCGACCGCATGGCACTGCATACGATCGCCGCGGCATACCGTATATTCTAGCGATGGATGCATGAGCGCGCGAGCCCGCGAGACGGGCGGACGCAGCGCCCGGGGACGAGCCGTCAAGCGGGAGCGCCAGCGGCTCATCCTGCGAGCTCGTCGGCCAGCCAGGCCGTGGCCAGCCAGCAGCAGCTCGTGGACGCTGCTCGCCGCGCGCGGCGTTCAGCGTCACGCAGGCGACCGTGAGCCGCGACATCGCCGAGCTCGGCCTCGTCAAGGTCGCCGACCACGGGCGGCCACGTCTACGCCTCGCCGCGCGACCTCGGCGGTCCGCGGCACCAGCGGGCGACGACGCACGCCTGCGCCGCGTCCTCGCCGACTACCCCGTGCGCATCGGCCGCTCGGGCCTCACGTTGCTGCTAGTGTCGGAGGCCGGGACGGCCGGGGCCATCGGCCAGGCCATCGACGAGTCCACGCTCCACGAGCAGGAGGGCACGCTGGCAGGCGACAACACGATCCTCGTCCTCTTCGCCGACGAGGCCCGCCTCCAGGCGTGGCTGCGGCGCTTCGAGGCGCTCAGGTCGCGGCCGGCGGCGACGCCGAGGGACGACGCCGGCGATGACCGATCGCCTGGCGCCGAGCCCGCCGGCGGCGGCACGGCCGAGCCGCTCAAGATCCTCGTCGTGGACGACGAGCCGGCCATGGTCGGCGCGCTCGGCGCGCTGCTCGGGCCAGGCCGGCCACCGCATCATCGCCGCCTACGACGGCGAGGAGGCGCTGCGCCGCTTCCGCGACGACGAGCCCGACCTCGTGCTGCTCGACCTGGCCATGCCGGGCATGGACGGCGCCACCGTCTGCCGGCGCATCCGCGAGGTCAGCGACACGCCCATCATCGTCGTCTCCGGCGAGCGCGACCATGCCGCCACCATCGAGCTGCTCGACCTCGGCGCCGACGACTACGTGCGCAAGCCCTTCCGCGCCGACGAGCTGCTGGCCCGCGTCCGCGCCGTGTCGCGCCGGAGCAGCGGCGCGCGGCGCACGCGCACGGTCGCGGCGACCCCACCGGCTACGAGCTGGACCGGCGACGCCACGAGATCCGCTGGCAGGGCACGCCCGCTGCCGACGACCGTCATCGAGTTCCGCCTGCTGCGGGCCATGATCGAGCGCCTCGGCGAGGTCGTCACCCACGACGAGCTGCTGGCGGCCGGCTGGCCGGACGTGCCCGACCCGGCGCCCGAGTGGCTCAAGCCGCACCTCGCGCGGCTGCGCGAGAAGCTCGTGACCGCCGGCGCGCCCGTGCCGGTGGCGGTCCGCGGGGTGGGCTACCGCCTCGACGTCTGAGCCCGACCGCAGCGCAGCGCCCCTCCGGCCGTCACCGCTGCCGCAACCGAACGTTCACCCCGCGGCCACCGCCATCCTCACCGCCCTGCCGCTGACATCGCGACGCGCCGCCGTACGTAGCCTGTCAGCCTCGGCGCGGGCAGGCGTGCCCTGCGCCGGGCTGAGGAGCAGTCGCACGCCGGAGGTCAAGCGATGCCGATCGATACAGGCAACACCGCCTGGATGCTGATGTCCACGGCGCTGGTCATGCTCATGCTGCCGGGCCTGGCGCTCTTCTACGGCGGTCTCGTGCGCGCCAAGAACGTGCTCTCGACGATCATGCACAGCTTCTTCGGCCTGGCCATCGTCACCGTCGTCTGGGTCATCGTCGGCTTCAGCCTCGCCTTCGCCCCGTCGGTCGGCGGCCTCGGCATCGTCGGCGGCCTCGACTACGCCTTCTTCCAGGGCGTGGGCATGGAGCCCGTCGAGGGCTTCGGCGGCGCGAACGGCATCCCCTTCGTCCTCTTCGCCACGTTCCAGATGATGTTCGCGGCCATCACGCCGGCGCTCATCAGCGGCGCCTTCGCCGAGCGCAAGCGCTTCGGGGCCTTCGTCGCTCTTCACCATCGCCTGGTCGCTGCTCGTCTACTCGCCGATGGCCCACATGGTCTGGGGCGGCGGCATCCTCTTCGACCTCGGCGCCCTCGACTTCGCGGGCGGCACCGTCGTCCACATCGCCTCCGGCGTCTCGGCGCTCGTCGTGGCCCTCGTCATGGGCAAGCGCGTGGCCGGCCATCATGTCGAGCCGCACGACGTGCCCATGACCGTCCTCGGCGCCGGCCTCCTGTGGTTCGGCTGGTTCGGCTTCAACGCCGGCTCGGCGCTGGCGCGCCAACGGGCTGGCGGCGCAGGCGCTCATGGTCACGACCGTGGCCGCGGCCGCCGGCACGCTCACCTGGGTCGGCGCCTCCTACGCCAAGGGCCGCAAGGTCAGCGTCGTCGGCGCGGCCGCGGGTGCCGTGGCCGGCCTCGTGGCCATCACCCCGGCGGCCGGCTTCGTGACCGTCGGTGGCGCGCTGGTCCTCGGCCTCGTCGCGGGCGCCATCTGCTTCGGCGCCACGCTCCTGCGTGACCGCCTCGCCATCGACGACTCGCTCGACGTCTTCGCCGTCCACGGCGTCGGCGGCATGTGGGGCGCCATCGGCGTGGGCATCTTCGCGGTCGCCGCGCATCGGCGGCGTCGCCGGCCTCATCGAGGGCAACGTCGAGCAGCTCGTCATCCAGCTCGTCGCCGTGGCCTTCACCGTCGTCTTCTGCTCGGTCATGACCTTCGTCATCATCAAGGTCATCGACGTCGTCCTCGGCCTGCGCGTCGCGGCCGACGAGGAGGAGGCCGGCCTCGACATCGCCGTCCACGGCGAGACGGCCTACGTGCCCTGGTCGGGCGCCCCGGTCAGCTCGGCGTCCGGCGCCTCGCGTGTCGAACGCCACGGCCATGCCGGCCCCGACCGTCGCCACGACGCGGTCCGACGATGTCCACGACCTGACCCTGGTCCGGAGGTCGCCCGTCGCTCCTCCGCGGGCGCCTCGCACGGATCGGCCTGCTCCTCTCGAAGACCCGCGAGGCTCCCACTCGCGGGTCTTCGGCTGTCTGCGCGGCGCGCCGTCGCGCGCGCCGGCGCTGCCGGCGGCCGGCCCGCTATCCGGCCGGGCCGACGAAGCCGAGGTCGAGGACGAACTGCGAGCCGTAGGGCTCGCGCGGCTCCACGCGTCAGCTCGCCGCCCATCGTGCGCGCCAGGTGACGGGCCGCGAAGAGGCCGATGCCGGCGCCGCGGGGCGAGTCGTCGAGGCGCACGAACGGCTCGAAGATGCGCTCGCGCCAGGCCACCGGGATGCCCGGGCCGTCGTCGGTGACCGCGAGCCGGGCGCGGTCACCCTCGCGCCAGCCGTAGATGTCGATGTTGCCGCCGGCCGGCGCGTACTTCGAGGCGTTCTCGAGGAGGTAGCCGAGGAGCCGATGGAGCATCGCGCTCGACGCCAGCGCCACGAGCGGCTCGGTCGCGGAAGGTCACCGCGAGGGTGTGCGAGCGGAGCATCGGCCGCAGCTCGGTGGTGACCTCGGCGACGACCGCTGACGAGGTCCACGGGCACGCAGCTCGGCCGGCAGCGAGGGCATGACGCGCAGGCTCTCGAGGATCGAATCGACCGTCTGGTCGATGCGGTCGACCTGGGCCAGGGCCTCGCGCTCCCAGGCCTGCGCCTCCGCGCCTGCCGCTCTCGCGCGCCTGCCCGCCCAGCAGCTCGACGTAGGCGCGCACGACCGCGAGCGGCGTCCGCAGGGCGTGGGTGACGACGGCCACGAGGTTGGCCCGCGCCTCGTCGATGGCGCGCAGCGACTCGATCTGGGCCTTGGCCTCGGCATGCAGCCGGCTCTTCTCGACGAGCGCGGCGAGGAGGCCCGCCAGCGTCTCGAGGAAGCCGAGGCTGGCCGGCGTGAACTCGCGCGGCTCGACGGTCTGGACGTTGAGGACGCCGATGACCTGCTCGTCCCAGACGAGCGGCACCGAGCACCATCGAGGTGAAGCGCGCCTGGTCGACGCCGCGGATCCAGGCGAAGCGAGGGTCGCGGTGGACGTCCGGGCTGACGACGGTGCTGCGCGTCTGGGCGGCGATGCCGGTGATGCCCTGGCCCATCGCCAGGCGCGCCACGCCCGACGGCCTCCTGGTCGAGGCCGTTCGTGGCCGCGAGGGTCACGCCGCTGCCGTCACGGTCGGTGAGGTAGAGCGAGCAGACGTCGGCGCGCGCGGCCGCCTTGGCCCGGTCGATGACCGTGCCCATGAGCTCGTCCCACGTCCGCGCCGTGGCCGCCAGGTGGGCGACCTCGGCGAGGAAGGTGATCTCCTCGAGGTGCGCCGGGTCGCCCGCCGCTCGTCGCGGCTCGGGCGCCAGGTGCGGCCTCGATGGGACGGTGCCATGCGCCGCGATGGTGGCGGCCTGCGGCGCGCCCGGCGGTCAAACGCGCGCCGTGCCTGCGCCCGTCACCGAGTCGCAACCGATCCGCTACCTTGGTGGCGCTGACGTACGTGGCCGCCCGCGGGACTAGCCTCCGAGGCCCAGCCCCCGGTCCGCCGTGCCCGGCACGGTCTTCCTGTCGTCCCCCCAGTGAGTCGCAGATGCAGTCGAACGACCCCTCCTCCCCGCTCGATGACCTCCGCCGGGAGCGGCTGGGCGGCGCGCGCGGTCGAGGACGCCCGAGGGACCGCGGCGCGAGAGGGCCTCTACGACCCCCGCTTCGAGCACGATGCCTGCGGCGTCGGCTTCGTGGCCGACCTCAACAACGTCACCTCGCACGAGGTCGTCCGCCTCGGGCATGCAGGTCCTCGCCAACCTCGACCACCGCGGCGCCCGCGGCGCCGAGGCAGGAGAGCGGCGACGGCGCCGGCGTCCTCGTGCAGCTGCCCCACGCCTTCTTCCTGCGCGAGTGCTCGGAGCTCGGTCTCGCGCTGCCCGGCGCCGGGCCACTACGCGGTCGGCCAGTGCTTCCTGCCGCGCGACCCCGAGACCCACCGCGGCATCCGCCACGTCTTCGAGCGCGCCCTCGACGAGCTCGGGCTCGAGGTCCTGGGCTGGCGCGAGGTGCCCACCGACGACGCGACCCTGGGCGCCACGGCCCTCTCCGGCGAGCCCGCCATCGCGCAGCCCATCGTGCGCGCGCCCGGTGAGCTGCCGCACGCAGGACGAGTTCGAGCGTCGTCTCTTCGTGGCCCGCAAGTACGCCACCCGCATGGTGCGCGAGTCGGTCCGCGGCGCCGGCGCAGTTCTACATCTGCTCGCTGTCCTCGCGGACGATCGTCTACAAGGGCATGCTCACGCCGGCCCAGCTGCCGGCCTACTACCCGGACCTCGTCGACGAGTCCTTCGAGTCCGCCCTGGCGCTCATCCACAGCCGCTTCTCCACGAACACGCTGCCCACCTGGCCGCTCGCCCACCCCTTCCGGACGCTCGCCCACAACGGCGAGATCAACACCCTGCGCGGCAACGTCAACTGGATGAGGTCGCGCGAGGCGCTCATCGAGTCGCCGCTCTTCTCCGCCGACGAGATCAGCAAGATGCGGCCCATCACCCAGGAGGGCAGCTCCGACTCGGGCATCCTCGACAACGTCGTCGAGTTCCTCATGATGGGCGGCCGCAGCCTGCCCCACGTGATGATGATGCTCATCCCGGAGGCCTGGGAGAAGGACCCCGAGATCGCCGCCGCAGCGCAAGGCCTTCTACGAGTACCACGGCGGCATCATCGAGCCCTGGGACGGCCCGGCCTCGATCGCCTTCACCGACGGGACGCTCATCGGCGCGACCCTCGACCGCAACGGCCTGCGGCCCTCGCGCTACTGCCTGACCGACGACAACCTCCTCATCATGGCCTCGGAGGCCGGCGTCCTGCCCGTGCCCGCCCGAGAAGATCGTGCAGCAAGGGCCGCCTCCAGCCGGGCCGCATGTTCGTGGCCTCGCTCGAGGAGGGCCGCATCATCCCCGACGAGGAGATCAAGGCCCGCATCTGCGCCGCGCGAGCCCTACCAGCAGTGGCTCGACGAGGGCAAGATCACGCTCTCGCGAGCTCGAGCCGCCGCGCCAGCTCCTGCAGCCGCCCTCGCGCCGCATCCTGACCCGCCAGAAGGCCTTCGGCTACACGCTCGAGGACCTGCGCATCCTCATGGCGCCCATGGTCAACGACGGCCAGGAGCCGCGTCGGCTCGATGGGCAACGACGCGCCGCTGGCGGTGCTCTCCGAGCAGCCGCGCAACCTCTTCGACTACTTCCACCAGCTCTTCGCCCAGGTCACCAACCCGCCCATCGACGCCATCCGCGAGGAGCTCGGTCATGAGCCTCGTCTCCTTCGTGGGTGGCGAGGGCAACGTCCTGGCCACCGGCCCGGAGCACGCGCGCCTCATCGAGCTGCCGCACCCGGTCCTCACCAACGAGGACCTCGAGCGCCTGCGCTGGGTGGACCGGCAGCACTTCCAGGCCAAGACGATCTCGATCTGCTTCGCGGCCACGCCGGGGCGCATGCAGCGCGCCCTCGACCGGCTCTGCCGCGAGGCCGAGGAGTACGTCCTCGACGGCTACGAGGTCCTCATCCTCTCCGACCGCCCGGTCGATTCGGACCACGCCGCCATCCCGTCGCTGCTGGCCGTCGCGGCCGTCCACCACCACCTCATCCGCAAGGGCCTGCGCTCGCGCTGCGGCCTCATCGTCGAGACCGGCGAGGCCCGCGAGGTGCACCACTTCGCCTGCCTGCTGGGCTTCGGCGCCTCGGCCGTCAACCCCTACCTCGCCTTCGAGACCATCGAGGACATGCGCCGGCGCGAGCTGCTGCCCGACGGGCTCGACGAGCGAGGAGGCCCGCGAGCACTATCGTCAAGGCCATCGGCAAGGGCCTCCTCAAGACGATGTCGAAGATGGGCATCTCGACGATCTCGTCCTACATCGGGGCCCAGATCTTCGAGGCCGTGGGCCTCGGCCGACGAGGTCATCGAGGAGCTACTTCCCGGGCACCGTCTCGCGCATCGGCGGCATCGACGTGGCGACCATCGAGCGCGAGACGCTCGATGCGCCACGCGGCCGCCTTCGGCGACGGCGACGACGAGCCGACCTCGAGCTCGGGCGGCCAGTACCAGTGGCGCCTGCGCGGCGAGCGGCACCTCCACGACCCCGAGACCATCCACAAGCTGCAGCACGCCGTGCGCACGAACGACTACGAGCTCTACCGCGAGTACGCGCGGCTCATCGACGACCGCGCCGACGACGCCCGTCACGCTGCGCCACCTGCTCGAGTTCACGGACCTCGCGCCCGTGCCCGCTCGACGAGGTCGAGCCCGTCGAGCTCGATCGTCAAGCGCTTCGCCAGCGGCGCCATGTCCTTCGGCTCGATCTCCTGGGAGGCGCACACGACGCTGGCCATCGCCATGAACCGGCTGGGCGGGCGCTCGAACACCGGCGAGGGCGGCGAGGACCCGGTGCGCTTCGAGCCGCTGCCCAACGGCGACAGCATGCGCTCGGCCATCAAGCAGGTGGCCTCCGGCCGCTTCGGCGTGACCTCCAACTACCTCGTCAACGCCGACGAGCTGCAGATCAAGATGGCCCAGGGCGCCAAGCCCGGCGAGGGCGGGCAGCTGCCCGGCCACAAGGTCGACAAGACCATCGCGCGGATCCGCCACTCGACGCCCGGCGTGGGCCTCATCTCGCCGCCGCCGCACCACGACATCTACTCGATCGAGGACCTCAAGCAGCTCATCTACGACCTCAAGAACGCCAACCCGCAGGCGCGCATCAGCGTCAAGCTGGTGGCCGAGGTCGGCGTCGGGACGATCGCCGCCGGCGTCGCCAAGGCGCACGCCGACGCCATCCTCATCTCCGGCCACGACGGCGGCACGGGCGCCTCGCCGCTCTCGTCGATCAAGCACGCCGGCCTGCCCTGGGAGCTGGGCCTCGCCGAGGCCCACCAGGTGCTCATGCGCAACCACCTGCGCGACCGCGTCGTGCTCCAGACCGACGGCCTGCTGCGCACCGGGCGGGACGTCGCCATCGCCACCCTGCTCGGCGCCGAGGAGTGGGGCATCGCCACCGGCGCCCTCATCGCCATGGGCTGCATCATGATGCGCAAGTGCCACCTCAACACCTGCCCGGTGGGGGTGGCCACGCAGGACGAGGAGCTGCGCCAGCTCTTCACCGGCGAGCCCGAGCACGTCGTCAACTTCTTCCGCTTCATCGCCGAGGACCTCCGCGAGCACATGGCGCTGCTCGGCTTCCGCACGGTCGACGAGATGGTCGGCCGCGTCGACAAGCTGGCCCCGCGCCGCGACGTCCGCCACCCCAAGGCCTCGCCAGCTCGACCTCTCGCGCCTCCTGCAAGCTCATGCCGGGCGACGGAGCGCATGCGGCACCTTCCACAGCAAGTCGCAGGACCACGGCCTCGAGCGGGCGCTCGACAACGAGCTCATCCGGCTCGCCGCGCCCGGCCCTCGAGCGGGGCGAGCGGGTGCGAGGCCGACATCGCGGTCCGCAACGTCCACCGCACGGTGGGCACGATGCTCGGCCACGAGATCACGCGGCGCTACGGCGAGGCCGGCCTGCCCGAGGACACCATCCACCTGCGGGCCACGGGCTCGGCCGGCCAGTCGTTCATGGCCTTCGCGCCGCGCGGCCTGACGATCGAGCTCGAGGGCGAGGCCAACGACTACTTCTGCAAGGGCCTCTCGGGCGGCACGGTCATCCTCTACCCGCCGCGGAGGCGCCGCCTTCGACCCCAACGAGAACGTCATCTGCGGCAACGTCTCGCTTCTACGGCGCCACCTCGGGCCGGGCCTTCATCCTGGGACCCGCCGGCGAGCGCTTCTGCGTGCGCAACTCGGGCGCCGATCGTCGTCGTCGAGGGCGTCGGCGACCACGGCTGCGAGTACATGACCGGCGGGCGCGCCGTCATCCTCGGCTCGGTCGGCCGCAACTTCGCGGCCGGCATGTCCGGCGGCGTCGCCTATGTCTGGGATGCCGATGGACGAGCCCGCGGCGCGGGTCAACCCGGAGATGGTCGACCTCGAGGAGCTGACCGATGCCGGCCGACGTCGCCGAGCTGCGCGGCGCTCATCGAGGCGCACGCCGCGGGCGACGGGCTCGCAGCGGGCCGCGGCGCATCCTGGCACGACTGGGACGTGCGAGCGCGGCCGCTTCTTCAAGGTCATGCCGCGCGACTACCGGCGCGCGCTCGCCGAGCTGGCGGCCGAGGCTGCGGCGGCGGCGGCGGACGCCGGTCGAGCGCTGCGACGCGGCGGTGCGGCGGCCGGGGCGCGAGGCGGTCGAGCCGCCGGCGCGGCCGTGGCCGCGTAGGGCGACAGCGATGGGCAAGGACACCGGCTTCATGGAGTTCGAGCGGCAGGTCCCCGCCTACCAGCCGGTCGAGGAGCGCATCCGCCACTGGCGCGAGTTCGCGCTGCCGATGGCCCAGGACCAGCTGGAGCAGCAGGGCGCCCGCTGCATGGACTGCGGCGTGCCCTTCTGCCACGACGGCTGCCCGCTCGGGCAACCTCATCCCGGACTTCAACGACCTCGTCTACCAGGGCAAGCTGGCAGCAGGCCCTGGCGGCGCTCCGCTCGACCAACAACTTCCCCGAGTTCACCGGCCGGGTCTGCCCGGCGCCGTGCGAGTCGGCCTGCGTCCTGGCCATCAACCAGCCCGCCGTCGACCATCAAGAACATCGAGGTCGCGATCATCGAGCGGGCCTTCGAGGAGGGCTGGGCGGAGCCGCGCCCGCCCGCAGCCAGCGCACCGGCCGGTCGGTGGCCGTCGTCGGCTCCGGGCCGGCCGGCCTGGCGGCCGCGGACCAGCTCAACCGCGCCGGGCACATGGTCACGGTCTTCGAGCGCGCCGACCGCATCGGCGGCCTGCTGCGCTACGGCATCCCGGACTTCAAGCTCGAGAAGCGAGGTCCTCGATCGCCGCCTCGACCTCATGGCCGACGAGGGCGTCGACGTTCCGCACCGGCGTCCACGTCGGCGTCGACTACCCCGGCCGCGCAGCTGCTCGCCGAGTTCGACGCGGTCGTGCTGGCCGGCGGCTCGACGCTCGCCGCGCGACCTGCCCATCCCGGGCCGCGAGGCGCGCGGCGTCGAGTTCGCCATGGACTTCCTGGCGCCAGTCGAACCGGCGCAACGCCGGCGACGCCATCCCCGCCGGCACCGAGGCATCCTGGCCACCGGCAAGGACGTCGTCGTCATCGGCGGCGGCGACACGGGCTCCGACTGCGTGGGCACGTCGATCCGCCAGGGCGCCCGCTCCGTGACCCAGATCGAGATCATGCCCAGGCCGCCGAGGGTCGGACGCTGCCAGACGCCCTGGCCGGTCCACCCCGGGCCGCGCATGTTCTCGACCTCCAGCTCCCAGGCGGAGGGCTGCCGAGCGGGACTGGGCGGTGCTCTCGAAGGAGTTCCTGGCGGACGAGTCCGGCGCGCTGCGGGCCATCCGCGCCGTGCGCGCCGACTGGCGCGCCGGGCGGCCCGAGGAGATCCCCGGCAGCGAGCACGAGCTGCCCGCCCAGCTGGTGCTGCTGGCCATGGGCTTCCTGCATCCCGAGCACGCGGTCCTCGACGACCTCGGCGTGGACAAGGACGAGCGCGGCAACTGCGCCTCGACGGGCTATCGCACCTCGCGGGAGGGCGTCTTCGTGGCCGGCGACATGCGCCGCGGCCAGTCGCTCGTGGTGTGGGCCATCAGCGAGGGTCGCGAGTGCGCCCGCGAGGTCGACGAGTACCTCACCGGCCGGCCCTCGCTCCTCGACGCCAAGGCCCGCTCGCGCACCGAACTGGCGGTGGTCGGGTAGCGCCGCGCGGCACAGGCCGGAGCCGCAGCCGGCGACGACGACTCAGCGCCTCCGCACGGCGCGACCCCCAGGGGCGCGGCTGGTCGCGGTGAGTGGGGTCAGTCGGCCAGGTTGGAGGCCAGCCAGCGCTCCGCTTCGGCGAGCGTCCAGCCCTTGCGGCGGGCGTAGTCCTCGAGCTGGTCGCGCCCGATGCGTCCGAGGCCGAAGTAGCGCGCCTGCGGGTGCCAGAAGTAGAGGCCGCTCACCGATGCCGCAGGCAGCATGGCCATCGACTCCGTCAGCGTCATGCCCGCACGTGACTCGGCCTCCAGGAGCCGGAAGAGCGTCTCCTTCTCGGTGTGGTCGGGGCAGGCCGGGTACCCGGGCGCCGGCCGGATGCCCTGGTATGACTCGCGGATGAGCGCCTCGTTGTCGAGCGCCTCGCCGGCGGTGTAGCCCCAGAGCTCGCGTCGTACCAGCTCGTGGAGCCGCTCGGCGAAGGCCTCGGCCAGGCGGTCGGCGAGGGCCGTCAGAAGGATGGCCGAGTAGTCGTCGTGGGCGGCCTCGAAGCGCGCCCGCGCCTCGGCCAGGCCATGGCCCGCGGTGACGGCGAACGCCCCCACGTAGTCGAGCGGCCCGTCCACGGGAGCCGTGAAGTCGGCCAGTGCGAGGTTCGGCCCGACCCTCGGCCTTGGCCATCTGCTGACGCAGGCTGTGGAGGCGGGCCACCTCCGTCGTCCGCGTCTCGTCGGCCCAGAGCACGATGTCGTCGTCCGATGTCGAGCTGGCGGGCCAGAAGCCGACCACGCCGTCGGCGCGAAGCAGGCCCTCGTCGACCACCCGGCCCAGCATGGCCTGTGCATCGGCGTACAGGTCGCGCGCCGCGGCACCCACGGACTCGTCGGAGAGGATCTCGGGATAGCGCCCCGAGAGCTCCCAGGTCGAGAAGAACGGCGTCCAGTCGATGCGCTCGATGAGGTCCCCGATCGAGTGGTCCGCCAGGGCGCGCACCCCCAGGAAGGAGGGCCGCGTGGGCCGCGACTCCGGGGCCGTCCAGTCGATGGCCAGCCGGGCGGCACGCGCTTCGGCCAGCGAGAGGCGGCGAGTCGGCGAGGCGCGCTCCTCGTGGATCCGTCGCGTCTCGGCGTACTCGGCGCGCCGGGCCGCCACGAACCCGTCGCGCGCCTGCGGGTCGAGGAGCGCTCCGGCCACGCCCACCGCCCGCGAGGCATCCTCGACGTGCACGACCGGTCCGCTGTAGACGGGCTCGAGGCGCACCGCCGTGTGTGCCTTCGAGGTCGTGGCACCGCCGATCAAGCAGCGGCACGGCGAAGCCCTCGCGTTCCATCTCGCCCGCGACGACCCGCATCTCCTCGAGCGATGGTGTGATGAGCCCGGACAGGCCGATGAGGTCGGCCCTCTCCTCACGCGCCGTCTCGAGGATCTTCGTCCAGGGCACCATGACCCCGAGGTCGATGACCTCGTAGTCGTTGCAGCCGAGCACGACGCCGACGATGTTCTTGCCGATGTCGTGGACGTCGCCCTTGACGGTGGCCATGACGATCTTCCCGGCCGACCGCCGCCCAGTGCCGTTGCCCGAGCCCCCTTCCCCGGCCGCGGCACGCTCGGCTTCGATGTAGGGCACGAGGTGCGCCACGGCCTGCTTCATGACCCGGGCGCTCTTGACCACCTGGGGCAGGAACATGCGGCCGCTGCCGAAGCGATCGCCCACGACGTCCATGCCGGCCATGAGGGGTCCCTCGATGACGTCCAGCGGACGGGTCGCGGCCAGCCGCGCCTCCTCCGTGTCGGAGACGATCCAGTCGTTGATGCCCTCCACGAGCGCGTGCGTGAGGCGCGCATCGACCGGCGCATCGCGCCAGGAAAGGTCGGGCCCGCCACCTCCCGCCGTGCTCCGGGCCGTGTCGGCGATCTCGAGCAGCCGTTCGGTGGCATCGGGTCGGCGGGCGAGCACGAGGTCCTCGACGCGCTCCCGAAGGTCGGCGTCGAGGTCGTCGAGGACGGGCAGGGCGCCGGCGTTGACGATGGCCATGTCGAGGCCGGCCTCGATGGCATGGACCAGGAAGACCGCGTGGATGGCCTCGCGGACGGGGTCGTTGCCGCGGAAGGAGAAGGAGACGTTCGATACGCCGCCGCTCGTGAGGACACCGGGCAGCTCCGCCTTGATGCGCCGTACGGTCTCGATGTAGTCGACCGCATAGCGAGCGTGCTCCTCGATGCCCGTGCCGATGGCGAAGATGTTCGGGTCGACGACGATGTCCTCGGGCGCGAAGCCGGCCTCGCGGGTGAGCAGGTCGCAGGCTCGATGGGCGATCGCCACGCGACGCTCGACGGTCTCGGCCTGCCCGGACTCGTCGAAGGCCATGACCACGACCGCGGCGCCGTAGCGGCGGGCCAGACGCGCCTGGCGCAGGAACTCGCCCTCACCCTCCTTCAGGGAGACCGAGTTCACGATGGGTCGGCCCTGGGCCGCGCGGAGCCCGGCCTCGATGACCGACCACTTCGACGAGTCGATCATGAACGGCACGCGGCAGATGTCCGGCTCGGCAGCGAGGAGCCGCACGAAGCGGGTCATCGCCGCCTCCGAGTCGAGGAGGCCCTCGTCCATGTTGATGTCGAGCACCTGGGCGCCGCTCTCGACCTGCTGGCGCGCGACCTCGACCGCCTCGGCGTATCGGCCGTCCCGGATGAGCCTGGCGAAGCGCCGCGAGCCCGTGACGTTGGTGCGCTCGCCGACGTTCACGAAGAGGCTGTCGGGGCCGATGTCGAAGGCCTCCAGGCCTGCGAGACGGGTGCGCGGTGCGACGGTGGGCACCTGGCGGGGCGGGAGACCGTGGACCGCGGCAGCGATGGCGGCGATGTGCGACGGGTCCGTGCCACAGCAGCCGCCCACGATGTTCAGGACGCCCTCGTCGGCCAGGCCACCGAGGACCGATGACGTGTCCTCGGGCGTCTCGTCGTAGCCGCCGAAGGCGTTCGGCAGCCCCGCGTTGGGATAGAGCGACAGGTAGGTGTCGGCGAGGCTCGAGAGCTCCTGGGCGTAGGGCCGGAGCTGTTTGCCGCCGAGCGCACAGTTGAGGCCCACGGCCAGCGGCCGCGCGTGGCGGATGCTGTTCCAGAAGGCGCCCACGGTCTGGCCCGAGAGCGTGCGGCCCGAGAGGTCCGTGATGGTGCCGCTGACGATGAGCGGGAGACGGAATCCGAGCTCGTCCCAGAGCGTCTGGACCGCGAAGATGGCGGCTTTCGCGTTGAGGGTGTCGAAGACGGTCTCGATGACGAGGAGGTCGACGCCGCCTGCGACGAGCCCGCGGGCGCTCTCGAGGTAGGCCGACGCGAGCCCTTCGAAGTCGACGTTGCGGGCGCCCGGGTCGTTGACGTCCGGCGAGAGCGAGGCGGTCCGGGTCGTGGGTCCCAGGCTGCCGGCCACCCAGCGAGTCCGCCCGTCGCCATCGGCAGCCTGCGCGGCATCGGCCGCCTGACGGGCCAGGGTCGCCGCGTCCTGGTTCAGCTCCTCGACCACCGGCTCCAGCGCGTAGTCCCCGAGCGAGATGCGGTTGGCGTTGAACGTGTTCGTCGTGATGATGTCCGCGCCCGCCGCGAGGTAGCGGTCGTGGACCTCGCGGACGATGTCCGGCTGGGTCAGGCAGAGCAGGTCGTTGGCGCCTCGCAGGTCGCGCGGATGGTCGGCGAAGCGCTGGCCCCGGAAGTCGGCCTCCGAGAGCCCGTAACGCTGGAGCATCGTGCCCATGGCCCCGTCGAGCACGAGGATCCGCTCGCGCAGCGCGGCGAGGAGCGCCTCATCCCGGGCACGGCGGCGCTCGTCGGGGTCGATCCCGACGGGCTCCGTCCGGGTGCTCGAGATGGCGCTGGACACTGGGCTCCTCCGCTGCTCGGCCTGATGTTCCCACGTCGAGGCAGATGGGTGACGCAGCCACGGTCCGTACCGGGAGGATCAGCCTGCTAGATTGGCACCGATGAGGTGGGGTCGATCTCCCTGACCGTCGCGCCACCGCTGGCGGCGGGTGCCGATGTCGTCGTGGTGGGCGCGGGAACGGCCGGAGCCTGTGCCGCCATCGCTGCGGCGCGCCAGGGCGCCTCGGTCGTGCTCATCGAGAAGCAGGCCTTCCTGGGTGGCACGAGCACGGCGGTGCTCGACACGTTCTACGGTTTCTACACCCCGGGCAGCCGGGCGCTCAAGGTCGCCGGGGGTCTCTCCGACGAGGTGGTGGCAGGCCTGCGCACGCTCGGGCCCGTGGTCGAGCGACCCAACACGTACGGCGCGGGCACGGGCATCACCTACAACGCGGAGCACCTCAAGCTCGTCTGGGAGCGGCTCGCCACGGAGGCTGGCGTGCGCATCCTCCTCCACGCCTTCCTCCAGGGCGTGACCGTCCGCGACGGCCGGGTGACGGAGCTGCTCGTGGCCACCAAGGCCGGCCTCGTCCGGGTCGCTGGGCGCGTCTTCGTGGACGCCAGCGGCGATGCCGACCTCTGCCACCACGCCGGCTTCGCCTACGAGCTCGCGGGTGCCGAGGCGCCTGCACAGACGCTGACGACGACGTTCAAGATGGTCAACGTGGACATCGCCAGGCGTCGGCAGATCAGCACCGCGGAGGTCCACGAGCGCATGGCCGAGGCTGCCGCCTCCGGCGAGTACGACCTGCCGCGCCGCGAGGGCTCGGACCACATCACGCCCGTGGAGGGCATGATCGCGACCGTGATGACGCGGGTCGATCCCGTCCGGGAACGGGACGGGGCCCTGGTCAACGCCAGCGATCCGGTGCTCCTCACCGAGGCCGAGATGGCCGGCCGGCGCCAGGCCTTCGAGTACGCCCGATTCCTGCGCGACCGCGTGCCCGGCTACGAGGATGCGTCGCTCATCTGGCTTTCGTCGCAGATCGGCGTCCGGGAGACCCGGCGCGTGCATGGCGATCACCGCCTGACGCGCGAGGACGTGCTCGGGGCTCGCCGTTTCGACGACGAGATCGGGCTCTGCGGGGCGCCCATCGAGGACCACCGTCCGGGCGCTGACACGCGCTGGCAGTACCTGCCCGATGGTGCGGTCGTGGGCATCCCCTATCGGACGCTCATCGTCCGGGATGCCGCCAACACGCTGGTGGCCGGCCGCTGCTTCTCGGCCACGCACGACGCCCATGCCTCGGTCCGCTCGATGGCCCAGACGATGGCCATGGGCCAGGCGGCCGGGACGGCCGCGGCGATGGCCGTCGAGGGCCGGGACAGCGACCCGCGCCGAGTGCCCGTCCCAGCGCTGCGCGACCGCCTGCGGAAGGACGGTGCCGTCCTCGAGCTCGCAGCCGAGCCGGCTCGCATGACGTTCGCCCGCACCGTCCTCGGCGACATCGACCCGGCGGAGCTGGGCATCGTCTATGCCCACGAGCATCTCGTCATCCACGGTGGCCGCCCCGTCCAGCTCTTCCCGGACTTCCAGCTCGCGGACGTCGAGAAGGCGGTCGATGAGCTGCGGCCCGCCCAGGCGCTCGGCCTGCGCACCGTCGTCGATGCCATGCCCGCCGACTGCGGCCGCGACGTCCTCCTGCTGGCCGACATCTCACGACGCAGCGGCGTCCACGTCATCGCCCCGACCGGGCTCCACCATGAGCGCTACTACCACGACCGCCACTGGTCGGTGCGCCTCTCCGCAGACGAGCTGGCCGACCTTTTCGTGGCGGACATCCGCGACGGCATCGACGAGCTCGACTACAGCGGTCCCATCGTCAAGCGGACGGATCACCGCGCGGGCGTCATGAAGATCGCCGGCTCCGCCGGCGGTCCCTCGGCGCGCGACGAGAAGGTCTTCGCCGCCGCGGCCATGGCCCAGGCGCGGACGGGCTGCCCCATCCTCACCCATTGCGAGAACGGCACGGGCGCGCTCGAGCAGGTGGCGGTCCTCATCCGGCATGGCGGCGACCCCGCGCACATCGTCCTCAGCCACGTCGACAAGGTCGTCGACCGCGCGTACCAGCGTGACATCGCCGCCACCGGCGCCCGGGTCGAGTACGACCAGGGCTTCCGCTGGGGCGAGGTCGCCAACGGCACGCTCCAGCTCCTCGAATGGGCGGCCGAGGACGGGCTGCTGGGCCACATCACGCTCGGCCTCGACGCGGCACGCCAGGGCTACTGGACGCAGTACGGCGGGGCACCTGGCTGGGCATGGCTGCTGTCGGAGTTCGCGGCCATGATGCGGGAACGCGGCCTCGGCGACGCCGAGCAGCGCATCCTGTTCGTCGAGACCCCGGCGGGCGCCTTCACCTTCGGCACCGCAGAGGCCTGAGCGCAGTTGGGGGAAGTCCGGCCATGACACCACGCGAACGCATCCTTGCGGCACTCGACCATCGGGAGCCTGACCGGGTCCCCATCGACCTGGGCTCGACCCCTGTCACCTCGATCACGAAGACTGCCTACTTCGCGCTGCGCGAGCACCTCGGCCTGCCCGCCGAGGACCCCGCCATCTACGACCAGGTGCAGCAGCTGCCCTACGTCGCCGAGGATGTCCTGACGCGCTTCAAGGCGGACACCCGCATGGTCCAGCTGCCCATGGCCCACGTGGCCGGTGTCGAGATCGTCGACGACGGGGACTACTGGGCGATGTGGGACCGCTGGGGCAGCAAGATGCGGATGCCCAAGGACGACCCGCTCTACTACGACTGGGTGGAGTTCCCCATCACGGAGCCGACCCTCGAGGCCCTCGAGGCCTATCGCTGGCCGGAGCCCGACCCGCCCGAGGTCATCGCCCGCATGCACCGCCGGGCGGAGGAGCTGCGCGCCACCTCGGACGTCGCCATCGTCGGCTCGAGCATCATCGGTGGCGGCATCTTCGAGCAGCCCTGTCGGACGATGGGCATGGAGCCATTCATGATGGCGCTCCTCACCGCGCCGGAGTTCTCGGCCCGCCTCCTCGACGGCATCACGGATATCTACATCGCCTCGGTGGACCAGTACCTGGCGCAGCTCGGCGGGCTCATCGACGTCTTCACGTTCTGGGACGACGTGGCCACCCAGCAGGGCTGGATGATCGAGCCCCGAGACCTACGTCGAGGTCATCAAGCCGCGCCAGAAGCGCCTCTTCGAGGCCATCAGGGCGCGCACCTCGGCCAAGCTCTTCTACCACGGCTGCGGTGCCGTCTTCGACCTCATCCCCCATCTCATCGAGCTGGGCGTGGACATCATCAATCCTGTCCAGGTGAGCGCCACCGGGATGGACTCGAAGCGCCTCAAGGCCGCCTATGGCCGCGACGTCACCTTCTGGGGCGGCGGCGTGGACACCCAGCGCGTGCTGCCCTTCGGCACGCCCGAAGAGGTCCGCGACGAGGTCAAACGGCGCATCGATGACCTGGCACCGGGCGGTGGCTTCGTCTTCGCCACCGTCCACAACATCCAGGCCTTCGTTCCGCCCGAGAACATCGAGGCGGCCTTCGATACGGCGCTCACGTACGGCGTCGGGTCGGCCGCGTGAGCGAAGGTCCCCGCAGCACCCAGCGACGCCTCGTCGCGCTCACCTGCGAGGTCCTCGCGCGCAGCGTCTACCTGTGTGCGGCGCGTTCGCCCCACGTCGTGGACGTCCGGCTCAACCGACGCGGCCTCCACGACGACCCGCCGAACCTGCGCTCCATCCTGCAGGCCCAGGTGGACGAGGTGGGGCCTCCGTACGACGCCGTGGTCCTCGCCTACGGGCTGTGCGGCGGGGCCACCGCCGGGTTGCGGGTGGGCAGTCTGCCCATGGTGGTGCCTCGCGCCCACGACTGCATCACGCTCTTCCTGGGCTCGCGCGACCGATACAGCGCGGAGTTCCTGGGCCATCCAGGCACCTTCTGGTACGTCCAGGACTACCTCGAGCGGAGCGAGGATGGCAGCGCCTTCGGCGGGCGTCGGCGCAGGAACGGAAGCGGCCACGCAGGCCACGTACGAGCAGTACGTCGTCAAGTACGGGGAGGAGAACGCCGCCTACCTCATGGAGGCCATGGGCGCCTGGCGCTCCCACTACGACCGCGCCGCGTACGTCGACATGGGCGTCGCTGCCCCCGACGCCGCCGCGTCGGCCGAGGTGCGCGCACGCGAGGACGCCGAGCAGCGCGGCTGGGCCTTCGACAAGCTCGCGGGAGAGCTCATCCTCGTGAAGAAGCTCATCGACGGCGACTGGGACGAGGCCGACTTCCTCGTGCTGGCGCCCGGGGAGCAGCTGGCCATGAGCTACGACGAGAGCGTCATCCGCGCCGTGCCTGTCCCGGCGGCCTGAGACCGCTGGGCGCGCTGTCGGGCTGGCTCGGGACGAGGCCCGGCCGCGCCTGGTTGCTGCTCGGCGCCATCGTCGTCATCTGGGGCTGCCACTGGACGGTGGCCAAGGTCGGCCTCGAGACGATCCCGCCCTTCACCTACGCGATGCTCCGGTTGCTCCTGGGCATGACCGTGCTCGCTGCGATCATGCAGGGCGCAGGCCGCCTCCGGCGCCCCGATCGCCGCGACCTGCCGATCGTCATCTCCTACGGACTCCTGGCCGTCGGCGGCGGCATCCTGGCGATGAACCTGGCCCTGCCCTGGGTCGGGGCCGGGCGGGCGGCCATCCTGGCCTACACGCTGCCGCTCTGGGTCGTGCCCATCGTGGCCGTGGTGGCGCGTGTCCTTCCCAGCCGACCCGGGCTCGTCGGGCTGGCGCTGGGCCTGACCGGCCTTGTCCTGCTGCTGAACCCTGCTGCTATCGACTGGTCGTCGCCCCAGGTCCTGGCGGGGTGCGGGCTCCTCATCGCCGGCGCCATGGCCGGTGCGGCCGCTCTCGTCCACGTCCGTGCGCACCGCTGGCAGGGCACCCCGTTCGACGTCCAGATCTGGCAGCTGCTGGTGGCCTTTGTGCCCCTCGGCCTGCTGGCGCTGTTCCTCGAGGGCGACCGCTGGGGCACGGTCGACTGGGACCTGGGAAGCCTCCTCGTCGTGCTCTACAGCGGCGCCCTGGCCACGGCCTTCGCCTTCTGGGCGAGCCAGTCGGTCGTGCGGGTCATCGGGCCGACGACGACGAGCATCGCCTACCTCGCCGTGCCGGTCGTCGGCGTCGTCACGGGAGCCCTCTTCCTGGGCGAGCCGATCACGCTCCTGGACCTCGCCGGCCTTGTGATCACCAGCGCCGGGGTCATCGTCGTCGTGACGGCCGGACGAGCTGTGGCGAAGCGACAGGGAGCCGAGACCGTCGAGGAAGAGGTGCCGGCGTCCATCTCGTGACGTCCGGCCGCGACCGAGCGGCCGGCGGCGGAGACCGCCGCCGTGACCCCGACTGGCGCTGATGCCGGTTCGCGACTCCTGTGCTGGTGTGAAGCCACGAGCTCCGAGACCATGTCTACGACCTGTGGCAGCGCCGCCTCCACCGGAGGTGACAGCCCCTCGCCCATCTCGAGGTCGGCGACCCCGATGACGATGGCCACGGCCTCAGGCACGGCACCGGTGAGTTCGCGTGCCAGGGCCAGCAACTCTGCTGCACCGACATGGTGGCTGCTCGCGCCGGGCTCGGCCGCTGTCGTCTCCAGGACCGATCCCAGCGGCTCGAGGTGGACCGCACCGGGTTCGGCTGATACATCGGCATCAACGAAGACCACCAACGAGGCGGCTCCGATGTCGAGCGCGAGCTCCGGCGTGAGCTGGTGGACTGCCAGCACGTCCACCTCCGCGAACCGTGGATCGGCTCGCAACAGCTCGGCGGCACACACGCCCACGCCGTCGTCGCGGCGCAGCGTGTTGCCGTAGCCGATCACGAGAGCGCGACCGACGCCGCGCCTGGCTTCGTTCCGCGATGGCGGCGCCATGACGATGCACCGACCCTCAGCGCCTGACCCGGTCGAGGACCTCCCCATCGGCCGAGCGGAGCTCGATATCGAGGGCCATGTTCCCGAGCGCGTGCGTGGAGCACGAGAGGCAGGGGTCGTAGCAGCGGATGACCGCCTCGACCCGGTTGAGCATGGGCTCCTCGATCTTGTCGCCCTTGACGTGGTGGCGCGCCACCTGCTGCACCGAGCGGTTCATGGCCATGTTGTTGTGGCCGGTGGCGATGACCAGGTTGACCCACTCCACGAGCCCGTCGTCATCGACGCGGTAGTGGTGCATGAGCGTGCCCCGCGGGGCCTCGGACACCCCGATGCCCTCGTTGCGGTTGATGCCCGCCACGGAGCGCACATGGGTGGAGAGGATGTCCGGCTGGCGCAGCAGCTGCTCGACCTTCTCGATGCAGTGGAGCGTGTCGATGAGACGGGCGTAGTGGTAGTGGAAGGACGAGCCGGCCACGCGACCCACCCGCCAGCGGAACTTCTGGAGCTCCTCGTCCGCGCGCGGCGTGCCGGTGGCATCCGCGACGTTCAGGCGGGCCAAGGGGTCCCACCCGGTAGATGCCGTCGGGATAGCCCATCGGCTTCCAGTAGGTCGACTTCAGGTACGACCAGGGCTCCACCGCCTCGCCGATGTAGTCGTTGAACTGGCGCGGGTCGAGCCGGTCGGCGAGCTTGTTGTTGTCGGCGTCCACGACGCGCAGCCAGCCGCCGTAGTGATCGACGTTGCCCTGCCGGTCGACGAGGCCCATGAAGGCCGAGCGGAAGTTGCCGAAGGTCGAGGCCTCCTCCTCCCAGCGCATCATGTCCGACTTGTACCAGGCGATGGCCCGCTCGCACTGGGCGATGGCCTCGGGCACGCCGGCCAGGATCTCGTCGCGGATCTCGGCCGTGAGGGGCTGGGCCACGCCGCCAGGCACGATGCCGGAGGGATGGATGCGCTTGCCGCCGAGCAGCTCGATGATGCGCTGCCCCCACTTGCGCAGGCGGATGCCGTCGAGCGCGAGCCCGGGGTTCGCCTGGGCTACGGCCAAGATGTTTCGCTTGGCCGGGTCGGCGTCAAAGCCGAAGAGCAGGTCGGGCGAAGAGAGATGGAAGAACGAGAGCGCGTTCGACTGGACGATCTGGCCCAGGTTGATGAGCCGGCGCAGGTCCTCGCCGGTGGGCGGCGGGTCCACGGCCAGGATGTCATCGACCGCCTTGGCCGAGGCCACGAGGTGGCTGACCGGACAGATGCCGCAGATGCGGGCCATGATGGCCGGCATCTCGTGGACGGGGCGGCCCTGCGTGATGCGCTCGAAGCCACGGAACTGCGTGACGTGGAAGTGGGCGTCCGTGACCTCGCCGCGCTCGTCCAGCTGGATGGTGATCTTGGAATGGCCCTCGATCCGGGTGACCGGGTCGATGACGATGGTTCGAGTCATGGTGGGGGCTCCGTCAGCGTCCGAACCGCGAGCCCGCCGCCTCGGGGACGCGACCGGAGAGCAGGTCATCGAGCAGGGTGTAGATGAGGTCAGCCGATGGCGGGCAGCCGGGCAGGAAGACGTCCACCTTGATGACCTTGTGGACCGGGGTCGACATGGGCAGCAGCGCGGGCACGACCTGCGTGGGCACCTGAGCGTTGATGGTGACGTTCTCGATGTAGGAACGGTCGAGCAGCGGGGCCACGCCGATGGGGTTGCGCATGCCCGGCACGTTGGAGGTCACGGCGCAATCGCCGAAGGCGACGATCGTCTTGGTGCGCTCGCGGACCATCTTCACCTTGTGGAGGTCCTCCTCGCTCGACACGGCGCCCTCGACCAGGCAGACATCGACCTCCTCGGGGTAGTCCTTGAAATCGACCAGCGGGCTGTAGACGAGGTCCGAGCGGCCGAAGATGTCGAGGATGCGCTCGTCCATGTCGAGCAGCGACATGTGGCAGCCCGAGCAGCCGTCCAGCCAGACGGTGGCGACCCGGGGCTTGGTGTCCGTGGTCGGTGCCGTCACAGCCCTCGCTCCTCTCGCACGACGCGCAGCCAGGGCAGGAACGGTCGTCGGTCCTTGCTGCCAGCGGCGACGGGTCGGCCCTTCTCGAAGAGCGCGCCCAGTGGGACAGACCTGGACGCACTTCCCACAGCTCGTACACGTGGTCGACTCGCCCCATGGCGCACCCATGTCGGTCTGCACCCGGGTCTCGAGGCCTCGATGCATGATGTCCCAGGTGTGGGCGCCCTCGATCTCATCGCAGACGCGGACACAGCGCAGGCACAGGATGCAGCGGTTGTGGTCGATGGCGAAGAGCTTGTGGCTGGCATCGATATCGACCTTCGGGTTGATGCGGGGCAGGTCGAAGTGCTTGAGGCCGAGCTCGTCGGCCATCGACTGGAGCTCACAGTGGTTGTTGGCGACGCACACAGCGCAGACGTGGTTGCGCTCCATGAACATCATCTCGGTGATGGCCTGGCGGTACTCGAGCAGCTGCGGCGAGTGCGCCGTGACCTCCATGCCCTCCGAGATCCTCGTCATGCAGGCCGCGGCCATGCGAGGCGAGCCGGCGATCTCGACCATGCACAGTCGACAGGCACCGCGGTCGCTGATGCCCTCGAGATGGCAAAGGCCCGGGATGTCGATGCCGTTCTCCTCGGCCACCTCCATGACCGTCTGGCCGGCCGTACCGGCGACGTCCTTGCCGTCGATGGTGAGCGTATAGACGTCGGTCATGCCATCACCTCGGGAGCTGCTGCGGGCCGCTCGATGGCGCAGACCCCGGCGGGACAGACCTTGTCGATGATGTGGGCCATGTACTCGTCCCTGAAGTAGCGCAGCGTGCTGAAGATGGGGTTCGGTGCGCCCTGGCCCAGGCCGCACAGTGACATCCGCTGCACGATGCCCGCCAGCCGCTCGAGCTGCGCGAGGTCATCCTCGGTGGCCAGGCCCCGCGTGATGAGGTCGAGGAGCATCCACATCTGGGTCGTGCCCACCCGACAGGGCGTGCACTTGCCGCACGATTCCTCGCGGCAGAAGTCCTGGAAGTACCTGGCCACGTCGACCATGCAGGACGTGTCGTCCATGATGATCATGCCGCCTGAGCCCATGAAGGAGCCGAGCTCGATGAGGGATTCGTAGCTCACCGGCGTGTCGAGGTACTCGGCGGGGATGCAGCCGCCCGATGGACCTCCGGTCTGGACGGCCTTGAAGGGCCGGCCGTCGATGATGCCGCCGCCGATGTCGAAGATGATCTCGCGCAGCGTCATGCCCATCGGCACCTCGACGAGGCCCGTGTTCACGACGCGCCCGGCCAGGGCGAAGACCTTGGTGCCCTTCGACTTGCCGATGCCGATGCCGGCGTAGCGCTCTGGGCCCTCGCGCAGGATGGTGGGCACGCTGGCCAGCGACTCGACGTTGTTGATGAGGGTGGGCATGCCCCACAGGCCCTCGGTGGCCGGATAGGGTGGCCTGGGCCTCGGGCGTCCCTCGCCGACCCTCGACCGAGGCGATGAGCGCGGTCTCCTCGCCGCACACGAAGGCCCCGGCGCCGAGGCGGATCTCGACGTTGAAGCCGAACGACGGTGTCCATGATGCTGTCGCCGAGATAGCCGGCGCGCTGCGCGAGGCGGATGGCCGTGCGCAGGCGCGCCACGGCCAGCGGGTACTCGGCGCGGCAGTAGATGTAGCCCTCGTTGGCGTGGACGGCGAAGGCGGCGATGGCCATGCCCTCGAGCACGCGATAGGGGTCGCTCTCGAGGACGCTGCGGTCCATGAAAGCGCCCGGGTCGCCCTCGTCGGCGTTGCAGATGACGTACTTCCTGTCACCGGAGGCCTTGGCCACGGTCGTCCACTTGAGGGCCGTCGGGTAGCCCGCGCCGCCGCGACCGCGCAGGCCGCTCGCCGCCAGCTCGTCGCGGACCTCGGCCGAGGTCATGTCCGAGAGGACCCGCCGCAGGGCTCGATAGCCGCCCTGGCCGAGGTAGTCCTCGAGGCTCTCGGGGTCGACGATGCCGAAGTTCTCGGTCGCCACTCGTACCTGCTTCTCGAAGAAGGGGCCCTGCGGCTCGCGAGTCGAGTCGGCGGTGACCTGCTTGAGGGCCGCCACGACGGGGTCGACCGATTCGGGGCTGACGTGCGCGAAGAGCTGGCCGGTCTCGGCGATCTCGACGAGCGGGCCGGCCGCGCACAGGCCCAGGCAGCCCACGCGCTTCACGCGGACGTCGCCGACATCGGCGGTGAGCTCGCCCAGGCGCGCCGTGATCTCGCTGGCGCGGCCGGACATGCAGCTGGCCGCCTCGCAGACGCGGACCGTGGCCCGGGCCCTGGGACCCTCGTCGATGCTGATCTTGCGGTGGCGCGCAGGGGCCGCTGCGACTGTCGCGGCCTCCGCGGCCATGTTCTCGCTCACATCGCCTCCAGTCGTGCCATCAGCTCGCCGGCGTCGCACTTGCCCTTCATCTCGCCATCGACGACGACCGCCGGGCGCCAGGCTGCAGGCGCCGATGCAGCGCGCGGTCAGGAGGGAGATGCGGTCGTCCTCCGTCGTCTGCTTGGGCTTGATGCCCAGCCTGTCCCTGAACGCGGCGAGGATCTCGGTGGCGCCGTTGATGTAGCAGGCCGTGCCCGTGCACACCACGCAGACGTGCTGACCCTGGGGCTTCAGGGTGAAGAACGAATAGAAGGTGGCCACGCCGAAGACGCGCGAGTGCGGCACGCCGAGCGTGTCGCCCACGAACTGGAGGGCATCCGTGTCGATGTAGCCGAACGCTTCCTGTGCGGCATGGAGCGCCTCGATGAGCGCCTCGGGACGATCGCCCATGCGCCGCATGCGCGTGGCCACGATCTTCCAGCGCTTGTCGTCGGTGGGCGGGGACGGCTTGGTATACGGGATCGGCATACGGCCCTTGCGTGTGCGGACGTGTGGGTCAGGACCCGGCCCGGGGGGAGCCTAGCGAGTCAACGTCCATGCTATTCGGGGCTCCCTTGGGCGGTCGGAGGGACCTGGCCGGGGCCCGCAGGTCGTGTGCCCCAATCATAGGAAGCGCATCCCGCCGGCCGTGGTGCCGCTCGGCCCGTTTCCCGTGGGCCGCGTGGACACCACGGCGTCGGTCACCGAGCCGTCCAGCCGCCGTCCACCAGGAGCGTCGTGCCCGTGACGAGCGATGCCGCCGGCGACGCGAGATAGATGACGGCGCCCGCGACGTCGACCGGCTCCCCGATCCGATGGACACCAGCGATGCGTTCGATGACATCGGCCTTGAAGACCGGGTCGCTGAGGGCTGGCTCCGTCCCAGGCGTCCGGATGAAGGTCGGCGCGACGGCGTTCACGGTGATGCCGTGGCGGCCCCACTCGACGGCGTGACACTTGGTGAGGTGCGAGACGGCCGCCTTCGACGCGCAGTAGATAGCCTCGCCGGGAAGCGCGATGAAGCCGGCCTGCGAGCTGAGGTTGATGATGGTGCCCGAGCGCTGGCGGATCATGACGTGTGCGACCGCTTGACTGGCGAACATCAGGCCCTTGACGTTGAGACCGAACGTGGCGTCGAAGTCGGCTTCCTCCCAGTCCTCGGCAGGCTTCTCTGGCGGCCCGATCCCGGCGTTGTTGACGAGGATGTCGATGCCACCGAAGACTGCGGTGACCTCGTCTACGGCGGCGCGGACCTGGTCCAGCTGGAGGAGGTCCATCTGCACGCGGTGGACCCTTCGGCCCATGGCCTCGATGCGCTCGGCGAGGTCGCCTGCGTCGCTCACCACGCGCAGGCCGAGGGCGACGTCAGCGCCCGCGTCGGCGAGCGCAAGCGCGATGGCGCGACCGATGCCCCGAGCGGCGCCGGTCACGAGTGCCCGTCGCCCGTCCAGGCGGAAGCTCGGGTGATCGCTCATCGTTTCCTCCTGGTGTCGTCGACACGCTGGCCATGCGCCATCAGCGCCGAGACGATGCGCTACGGTGGCACACGGCGCGCGGACCGTGCAACAACCGAGCTACCGATGGATCGCAGATCGGGGAGGTGCGAGATGACCACGCTGTCGCAAGTCAGCGCCTACGACGACATCGCTGTTCTCGGCATCGGCAGCCGACCGTTCGCTGGAGGCCGGTGGCGGCATCGTGCGCCTGGCGCCCACGTGGGTGCCTCGGGAGTTCTGCACACCCGGTCGGCGGATCCGACTTCACCCGGACGACTACTACCCCTTCGGTCCGGGGCGCGGTGGGGTAGACGAGCGCTGGCTCGCGTCCGCCATCCGGGCCGACAATGGCCCCCGGACCGGCCCATTCGAGGGCCTCAGCCTCGTCGTCGGCCCGGATGGACCGCTCATCCCGTTCGACGAGTTCGTCGCGCACCACGGCGCGGCTCTGATCGGGTCGCGACTCTGGGACCAGTTCGGCAGATGGCCGATGTACTCGAAGTTCTTCGACAACCAGCAGGCGCTGCCGTTCCACTTCCACCAGACGGACGAGGATGCCGCCCGCGTCGGCAAGGTCGGCAAGCCGGAGGCGTACTACTACTCGCCGCACATGAACCACACCCTCGGCGACCAGCCCATCTCCTTCCTGGGCCTCCAGCCGGAGACGACGCGGGCCCAGCTGCGCGAGCGACTGGAGCGCTTCACGCAGGGAGGCGACAACCACATCACCGACCTGTCCCGGGGGTACCGCACGCAGCTCGGGACCGGCTGGGACATCCCGGTCGGCGTCCTGCACGCGCCAGCGAGCGTCTGCACCTATGAGCCCCAGGCGGCGTCTGACGTGTTCTGCATGTGCGAGTCCTGGAGCAACAACCGCGAGGTGCCTGCGGAGCTCATGTGGAAGGACGTGCCGCGAGGACCGCGTCGGCGATATCGACTTCGTCATCGACCTGCTCGACTGGGACCGGAACGTCGACCCGAACTTCGTGACGAACCGATTCATGCGGCCATACGAGACCCGCTGGTCACGCGAGTCGGGCGCACAGGCGGTCGAATGCTGGGTCGTCTACCTCTGCCTCGCGGCCAGCGCCAAGGAGCTCAGCCGTGCGGCCTGGTGCCACGGTGACCGTCACCGACACCGACGCCTACGGCCTCATCGTGGTCCAGGGGTTCGGCACGGTCGGCGTACATGAGGTCGAGTCTGCGACGGCGATCCGCTTCGGCGAGCTCTCGCGCGACGAGCTCTTCGTCTCCGAGGAGGCCGCGAGGGCCGGGGTCACGATCGTGAACCGCAGCTCCGCCCAGGACCTCGTCATGCTCAAGCACTTCGGACCGGGCAACCGGTCACTGGCAGAGGAGCCGTCCCCGCGGTAACGCCTGGAGCGGCCCCTGGAGCAGTCAGTCCAGGCGCTCGATGGCGCCGGTGATCAGGCCGGTCACGTCCTCCGGCGTGATCTCGGCGATGGGCTTGTCGGCCACCTTGCTGCCGCGGCGCAGCACGGCCACCCGGTCCGAGACGGCGAAGACGTCCGGCATGCGGTGGGAGATGAGGATGACCGCGTGGTTGGTCTCCTTCAGGTGGCGGATCATGTCGAGCACCTCGGCGACCTGGCGGACGCTGATCGCGGCGGTCGGCTCATCCATGAGCACGATCTTCGGATCCGAGAGGCGCGTCCTGCGCGATGGCCACGGCCTGGCGCTGACCACCTGACATCTGCTGGACGAGGTCCTTGCGGCCGGGTCTCCGACTTCAGCTGTGCGAAGAGCTCGCCGGCGCGTCGGGTCATGGCCCGGCGGTCCAGGAAGCGGATCGGCCCGATGCCGCGCGTCAGCTCACGGCCCAGGAACACGTTCAGCGCAGCCGTGAGGTTGTCGCAGAGGGCGAGGTCCTGGTAGACGATCTCGATCCCGTGCTGGCGCGCATCGAGCGGCGAATGGAGCGTCACCTCCTGGCCGTCGAGGAGGAGCGTCCCGCTCGAGGGCGGGAAGTTGCCGGCGATGATCTTGACGAGCGTCGACTTGCCGGCGCCGTTGTCGCCCATGAGCCCGAGGACCTCGCCACGCGACAGCGAGAGGTCGACGCCTTCCAGGGCATGGATGCCGCCGAAGCTGCGGTACATGCCCTGGACCTCGAGCACCGGATCCGGCATCCCCTAGGCTCCGACCTGCCGCCGGCCGCGGGTCGCGAACTGATCGAAGGCCACGGCCGCGATGAGGACGAGGCCGATGATGATCTGCTGGACGAAGGACGAGACGTTGAGCAGCACGAGGCCGTTCGTCAGCACGCCGATCAGGAGCACCCCAACGACCGTGCCCGCGATGCTGCCGACGCCGCCGAAGAGACTGGTGCCGCCGATCACCACCGCTGCGATGACCGCGAGCTCGAAGCCGATGCCCGCCACGGCCTCGGCGGAACCCAGCCGCGCCGACAGGAGGAAACCGGCCAGGCCGCACATGAAGCCGACGATCACGTACACCGAGAAGATGATCCGGCCCGTCGGGACGCCGTTGAGGGTCGCCGCGGCCCGATTGCCGCCCGTGGCATAGACGTGCTGCCCGAAGCGCGTGAAGCGCAGGACGATGGCCGCGATGACGGCCGCCGCGATGAAGATGATCGAGGGGATCGGGACCTTCTCGATGAAGAGGATGTCGATCCTGCCCTGCCCCCAGAACGTGTAGTCAGGCTCGAAGCCGGAGATCGGGCCACCTTCGGAGAGCATCAGGGTCATGCCCCGGAAGATCGTCAGACCTCCGAGCGTGACCACGAAGGGCGGGACCTTGAGCCTGGAGATCGTGAAGCCCTGCGCGGCGCCGCCGACGATGCCCACGGCCAGCGCAGCGAGGAGGGCGAGCTGCCAGGCGTTGCCCGCGTCGACCGCCCCTCCGACGGCGAACCGGTCAGCCAGGCCGCCCTTGGCCACGAAGGCGCCGACCATGCCAGCCAGCGCCAACAGCGCGCCGACCGACAGGTCGATCCCGCGCGGTCAGGATGACGAAGGTCATGCCGATGGCGATGAGGCCCGTGAACGACACCTGGCGCAGGGTGTTCAGCAGGTTGAACGGGCTCAGGAAGTTCGGGTCCAGCAGCGCGAACACCGCGATGAGCACGAGCAGGAACAGCGGCGCCGCGAGCCTCGAGGCGATGTAGAGGTAGTCGGGTCCCTGGGACGCTTCCGCCCCCGGCGCGTGGCTTGCGGTCATGCTCTGGCGAACCGTCCCCGTGGCGTCGTTGCGACCCGGTCAGATAGGAGATGGCGGGCCGGGTGTCCGGCCCGCCACACCAACGTCAGATGACGTGTTGCGCTCGGTCGCGCATCTACTCCAGCTCGCCGAGGCGCTCGCCCTGGTCGATGTTGTCAACGGTGATGGCGATCGGGCTCAGGAGGGTGACCGGCTCGGGCTGGACGCCGTCGCGCAGGTAGCTCACGAGCGCCTGGGTGGCGCCACGGCTCTGGCCGCCGGGGAACTGCTCGATGGTGGCGAGGAGCCCACCGTCGCGCACGCTGCCGAGCGCCTCGGGCAGGGCATCGAAGCCGATGACGGCGATGTCAAGACCCTGCTCGTCGACGACCTGGAGCGCGCCGAGCGCCATGTCGTCATTGGCAGCCACGATCACATCCGGCGGCTCGTCGAGGCCGGCGAGGATCGACTCGGTGACGGTGACGGCCTCTGTCCGCGAGAAGTTGCGCGGTCTGCTCGGCGACGAACTGGTACGTGTCGGCCATGCCGTCGAGCACGTTGTGCAGGCCCTGGTTGCGGTCGATGGCCGGGCTCGAGCCGGGCTGGCCCTGCAGGTTCACGATCGTGGCGCCGTCCGGGAACGTGTCCACGATCAGCTGTGCCCTGCGCCTCGCCGCCGATGACGTTGTCGGCGCCGACATGGCCCAGGATGCCTTCCACGCCGTCGACCCTGCGGTCGATGGTGACGACCGGGATGCCGGCGTCGACGGCGTCCTGGAGCACCGGCGCCATGGCCACCGTGTCGATCGGGCTGATGATGATGCCGTCGACGCCCTGGGTGATGGCAGCCTCGACGTCGGCGGTCTGCTTCGGGGCGCTGTTCTCGCCGTCCGTCTCGATGAGCGTGATGCCGCCGAGCGCCTCGGCCTCCTCCCGCAGCTCCTTCTGCATGTGCACGAAGAACGGGAATTCCAGCGCGGGCATCGACGAGGCGATCGTCAGCTCGTCTTGCGCCTGCACGGGAGCGGCCGCGAGCGACGCGGCGATGGCGATGGACAGGAGCAGTCCTACGGAGCGTCTACGCATGTATCCCTCCTCACGGCATGTCCTCGCCTCATGCCCCCCGGCAGCGGACCTGCACCTCGATCGGCGACGCCTGATGACGTCGGCCCTTGGTCTCCCAGGTGCCGCGATGACACCGTTGTCTCCATCATATGGACCGAAGTCAAGCAAGCGGTCGCCCCTCGCGATCCGCTCTCCACTGGGTCGCTCCGAAGGGTCCTGGGGACGCACAGGGCAGACACCCTCACGTGGGCGTCCGGCGGGGGCGCCTCAGCGGTAGCGGGTCTCCCGGATGGTGTCGACCATGGCCCAGAAGTTCTCGAGGGGCGTGTCGAGCTGGACGTGGTGGGTGGGGCCCAGGATGAGCCCGCCGCCACGGCCGATGGTCTCGAGCCGGAGGCGGATCTGGGCCGCCACGTCCTCGGGCGTGCCGAATGGCAGCGTCTTCTGCTCATCGATGCTGCCCCAGAACAGCAGTCGGTCGCCGTAGTCGTGCTTCAGCTCGGCCGGGTCCATGCAGGCCGGCTGGACGGGGTTGAGGACGTCGATGCCGATCTCGATGAGGTCGCCGATGACCTCGCGCACGTCGCCATCGGTGTGATAGGCCACAAGGAGGTCCGGCTTGATGGCCTTGACCCGGCTGATGAGCTCGGCCATGCGCGGCTTCAGGAAACGGCGCCATGTGCCAGGCGCGAAGAGCATGCCCCGCTGCGAGCCGATGTCGTCGCCGGTCCAGAGCATGTCCACGCCCATCCCGGCCAGCCGTTCGGCGGCCGCCAGGTGGTAGCGGAAGGGGATCTCGAGGATGCGGTCGGCCAGGTCGGGGTCGGCCACGAGGTCCATGAGCAGCTGCTGATAGCCGCGCAGCGCCCAGGCCGTCTCCCAGATGGTCGTCACCGTGACGCCCACGATCCAGTACTCGTCGCCGTACTCGCGGATGACGCGCTCGGAATCGGCATAGAGCTCAGGGCGTCCGGGGTCGGGCGGCACATACGAATCGATGGCCGCGTCATCGGCCAAGGGAAAGCCCACCATCTCGGTGTAGTGGCCGGTCCCGAAGGGCGTCGCGTAGGGGTGCTCCTGCCAGGTGACGCCCCATTCGTCCATGTACGTCCCGTGGCCCTGGTAGTAGGAGTTGGCCCATCCGACCGAGGTCAGGATGAGGTCCGAGTCGATGGCCCGCTCCAGCTCATAGGTGTTGCCGCCGCCATGCGGGTTGTGCTCGCCGCCACGGCCCACGTTGAGCATGCCCCGTACGCCGAGGTCAGCGCGGAGACGCTCGGCGAACTCCGGCGTGAAGCTGATCTGCATCGGGCACCGGTCTGGCTCCTCGCGAGCCAGTGCCATGGCCACCCGATCCCGGTGGCGCATCGTCAGGCCCCGGCTGCCAGCAGCTCCTGTGCCACGACCGCGGCCGTCGCAGCGTCCTTGGCGTAGCCGTCAGCGCCGATCTCGGCGGCGTACTCATCGGTCACCGGTGCGCCACCCACGAGGATGCGGGTCGACGGCTCGGCGGCGCGGATGGCCGTGATGGCGTCCTTCATGCCCACCATCGTCGTGGTCAGGAGCGCGCTGATACCGACCATGTCGGCCTTGTGCTCGGTGGCGGCCTCGGCGAAGCGAGCCGGCGGGACGTTCGTGCCGAGGTCGATGACCTCGAAGTTGGCGCCCTTCAGCATCATGCCCACGAGGTTCTTGCCGATGTCGTGGAGGTCGCCCTGGACCGTCCCCACCACCGCCGTGTACTGGGGCGTGATGCCGCTTGCGGCCAGGAGCGGCTCGAGGAGCGCGCTGGCCTCCTTCATGGCGCGAGCGCTGATGAGCATCTCCGGGACGTACACGCCCTCGTTGCAGGCGAAACGGCGGCCCACCTCGGTCATGGCCGTCGTCATGGCCTCCAGGATCCGCTCGGGGGCGATGCCCTCGTCGATGGCCGCCTGTGTCAGGCTCACGGCCGTGGCGCGGTCACCGGCCTCCACCGCTGCTGTCAGCGCATCGAGTTCCACCATGACTCCCGTTCCTCCTCAGCGGCGTGACTTCCCGGCAGCATGGCGTGCGCCCGGGCGACTGAGTATGGCCGGATGGCCCCCGTGGAGGGGCGCACCGGACGCCCATCGCCGTCACGTCGTGGGGCCGCGACCGTCCTAGCAGCGGCCAGCGTGCGGACCTGGCCCGGCGTCACCCGGGACGGCCGCCTCAGGCCGCTCCGCACCGCCGAGCTTCTCGGATAGCTCGCGGGCGCCGGTCACCATGGGGCCCCGCAGCCACTCGAGGTACTCGATCGAGAAGCGTCCGTCCGGACCGGAGCAACTGATGCCCATGCGGACTGGCACGTCGCGTTCGAAGACCGGGACGGCGATGCAGCGCATGTTGTCGTACATCTCACGATCGTCGATGGCGTAGCCGCGTTCGCGGACCCGAGCCAGCTCCCGACGCAGGGCGTCCGGTTCGGTGATCGTGTTGGCAGTCAGGGCGGGGAGGCCGGCCGCGATGACGGCCTCGATCTCCGCCGGATCCTGCCAGGCCAGCAGCGCCTTGCCGATCGACGTGCAGTGGAGCTGGCTCCGATCGCCGACCTGGAAGTCGACCGCCACGAGCTGGGAGCCCTTGACGCGCTGGACGAGGACCGTCTCGCGGCCATCGAGCACAGCCAGGTGGACGCCCTCGCCGGTCCGCGCCGAGATGTCCTCGAGCGTCGCCCGGGCGAGCCGCACGACCTCGTTGTCCGCGAGGAGGTTGCGGCTCAGCGACACCACGCGGTAGCTCAGGGCATAGCGGCGCGAGTCCGGGTCGCGATGGACGTAGCCGGCCGAGAGGAGCGTGGCCAGCATCCGATGGGCGGCGCTCTTGTCGAGCGAGGACCGCCGGGCGACCTCGGCCAGCGAGAGCGGCCGAGGCTCCGCAGCCACGACCTCGAGGACGCGCAGCGCCTTCAACGCCGTGCTGCTTGCGCCTGCCGCCCGGTCGCCCGCCGTCTTCGCCATCGCAGAAGCTGCCATCCGCCTTGACCCTGCCCTCTGATGTGGTTACATTCTAGTATATGTAGAGGCGTCTCGATATCTGCAACGCGGAGGAGGGCTCGGGATGCAGATGCTGATCGCCGGTGAGTGGTGCGATGCGTCGGATGGCGGCACCCTCGACATCCTGAACCCGGGGACCGGGGCGCTCATCGATCGCGTCCCGGCCGCGACCGAGGGGGACATCGCGCGGGCCATCGAGGCCGCGGGCAGAGCCCGCGAGACCATGGCCGCGATGCCCGCCCACGCACGTGCTGAGGTCCTCTTCCAGGCCGCCGATCGGATGGCCGCCGCGCAGGAAGACCTCGCCCGCCTGCTGGCCGAGGAGAACGGCAAGCCCATCCGCCAGACGCGCGAAGAGGTCGGGGCCGCCATCCGCATCATCCGCGGATTCGGCGAGGAGGCCAAGCGGCTCTTCGGCCGCCAGGTGCCCATGGATGCCGTGCCCGGCTCCGAGCGGCATGTCGCCTTCACGATCCGCCAACCCATCGGCGTCGTCTTCGCGGTCGTGCCCTTCAACTACCCCGTGGAGCTGTACGCCCACAAGGTGGGCGCCGCCCTCGGCGCCGGCAACGCCATCATCGGCAAGCCGCCGAGCGACTGCCCGTTGACCCTCCTGCGCGTCGCCCGCATCCTCGAGGAGAGCGGCCTGCCCCCGGGTGCGCACCAGATGATCACCGGCCGCGGCGCGCTCATCGGGCCACGCCTCGCGGCTGACCCGGGCGTCGACATGATCACCCTGACCGGGAGCGTGGAGACCGGCATCGAGCTGGGCCGCATCGCTGCCGAGCACATGAAGCCTTTCCATGCCGAGCTGGGCGGCAACGACGCCTCGATCGTGTGCGCGGATGCGGACCTCGAGCTCGCTGCCCGGGGCATCCTCATGGGCCGCCTGGCACGCGGCAACGGCCAGATCTGCTGCTCTGTCAAGCGCGTCTTCGTGGACGAGCGGGTCGCGGACGCCTTCGCCGGCGAGCTCGCCCGGCAGACGGCTGAGCTGAAGGTGGGCGACCAGCTCGACGAGGACTGTGACGTGGGGCCGCTCATCAGCGAGGCGGCCGCTCGCCGGGTCGTCGAGCGCGTGGACGCGGCCGTCAGGGCCGGCGCCACGCTGGTGGCCGGGGGCACGCGCGAAGGGGCCTTCGTGGCGCCCACCATCATCAGGGGCGTGGCCCTCGATGAGCCACTCATCTGCGAGGAGACCTTCGGGCCTGTCGTGCCCATCGTGACCTTCGAATCGGTCGATGAGGCCGTGGCCATGGCCAACGACTCGGCGTTCGGGCTCCAGGCCGCGGTGTTCACGCGGGACCTGGCCACGGCCATGCGGGTCGCCCATCGGCTCGAGGCCGGGGGTGTCATCGTCAACTGGTCGTCAGCCGTGCGCTCGGAGAACCTGCCCTTCGGGGGCCTCAAGATGAGCGGCCACGGCCGGGAGAGCCTGCACGACACGATGCTGGCCATGACCGAGCAGAAGGCCATCCTCTTCCACGACGTCCTCGCTGTCGGCAGCGGACCGGAGGCGGCCGCATGACCGAGGCGCCGCGCGTCTCGATGACCGGCGTCTCGAAGCGGTTCGGGGCCGCGTATGCCTTGCGGGATGTGGACTTCGAGGCGCGCCCCGGCGAGATCCACGCGCTCATCGGGGAGAACGGCGCCGGCAAGTCGACGCTCGTGCGCATCCTGGCCGGGGTCATCCTCGCCGACGGCGGGCAGATGGAGCTCGACGGCGCAGCCTACGCGCCACGGACGCCTCATGACGCGCGCAGCCAGGGCATCCGCGCGGTCCACCAGGAGTTCAGCCTGGTGCCGCATCTCAGCGTGGCCGAGAACCTCCTCCTCGGCGAGATGCCCACTCGCACCCGGGGCATCGTGGACTGGGCAGCCGCCCACGGGACCGCGGCCCGCAGCCTGGATGAGCTCGGGTTCGAGGGCATCGACACCCACCTGCGGGTGGATCGCCTGGGCGTCTCGCAGCGCCAGATGGTGGAGATCGCCAAGGCCCTCCACGGCTCGCCGCGCGTGCTCATCCTCGATGAGCCCTCGGCCGTGCTCTCGAACCCCGAGCTCGAGCGGCTCTTCGCCGTCCTGCGGGAGTTCCGCGCCGACGGCGGCTCGGTCATCTACGTCTCGCACCGGCTCGACGAGATCCTCGAGATCTCCGATCGCATCACGGTCCTCAAGGACGGGGAGCTCGTGGGCACCGTCGTCACTACGGACGTGGGTCAGGCCGAGCTCATCCGGATGATGGTGGGCCGGCCACTCTCCGAGATCTACCCGGAGCGCCGCCCTCCGGAGGCGTCGGAGCAGCTCGTCCTGCGGGGGCTCAGTGGACCCGGCTTCAGCGACGTCGACCTGGTCGTCGGCGCGGGCGAGATCGTCGGCCTCTTCGGCCTCGTGGGGGCCGGGCGCTCGGAGCTGGCACGGGCCGTCTTCGGCGCCGTCCGCACGAGCGGCGGGCAGATGAGCCTCGGAGGCGAGCCGTTCGCACCGCGCTCGCCGCGTGATGCCCTTCGGGCCGGCGTGGCGATGCTCAGCGAGGATCGCGCCCGCGACGGCCTCGTCCTGCCCGGCGGCGTCATGGACAACCTGACCCTGGCCTCGCTGCGCCGAGTGAGCCGGTTCGGCGTCATCGGCCGCGGCTGGCAGCGGAGCCTCTCGACGAAGCAGGTGGAGGACCTGGACATCCGTCCGCCGCGGCTCGAGCGACCAGTCCGCCTGCTCTCGGGCGGCAACCAGCAGAAGGTCGTCTTCGGGAAGTGGCTCATCCACGGGGCGCGCGTCCAGATCCTCGACGAGCCGACGCGGGGCGTGGACGTCGCCACCAAGGTCCAGATCTACCGGATCATGGCGGACCTCGCCGAGCGCGGTCTCGGGGTCCTGCTCATCTCGTCGGACCTGCCCGAGATCATCGGCATGAGCGACCGCATCCTGGTCATGCGTGACGGTCGGATCGCGGGCGAGCTCGGACCCGCCGAGGCGACCGAGGAGCGCCTGCTGGCGGTCGCCTCCGGCGTCACGGCGCTGGCAGCATGAGCGGGCAGAGCGTGGCCGTCAGCACGGGCGCGGACGAGGCTGGCCTCGCTGCCCTGGGGCGAGCTGGCGCTGCCCATCGTCTTCCTCGTCCTGCTCGCCTTCGCGGCCGTCTCGTCGGACACGTTCCTGACCCAGAGCAACATCAGCAACCTGCTCCGCCAGATCGTCATCAACGGCCTGCTCAGCCTGGGCATGCTGGTGGTCATCCTCACCGGCGGCATCGACCTCTCGGTGGGAGCGGTGGCGGCCCTGGCGGCCATCCTCGTGGGCACGCTGATGCCCTACATGCCCATGCCGCTCGCCATCGTGGCCGCCATCGGCGTGGCCTGCCTGGTGGGGCTCATCAACGGCCTCGTCATCGCCCGCTTCCGGATCGCGCCCTTCATCGTGACCCTGGGCGCGCTCTCGGCCGTGCGCGGCCTCGTCTACGTCATCTCCGAGACGCCCGTCGTCTACAGCGACCCGGAGTTCCTGCGCATCGGCTCGGCGGCGCTCGGGCCCGTGCCGCTCATCACGCTGCTGATGCTGGCTGCCTACCTGGTCATGAGCTTCTTCCTGAACCGGACCACGCCCGGGCGGGCCATCATCGCCATCGGCGGCAACGAGGAGGCGGTCCGGCTGGCGGGCATCGACGTGCGTCTCAACACGACGCTGGCCTACGTCATCTGCGCCGGGTTCGCCGGCACCGCGGGCGTCGTGCTCGCCTCGCGCGTGGGCATCGCCCAGCCCAGCGTGGGCGCCGGCTGGGAGCTCGACGCCATCGCCGCATGCGTCATCGGCGGCGCCATCCTGGGCGGCGGCGGGGGCAGCGTGCGGGGCACCTTCGCGGGCGTCCTCGTGCTCGGGCTCATCAGCAACCTGCTGAACATGTACAACGTGCAGTCGTACTACCAGCAGATCTTCAAGGGCGTGCTCATCGTCCTGGCGGTGCTCGCCCGACGAAAGGAGCGCTGAGTATGGCTTGACCGATCGACGGATCACCGGGGTGGGGCCTCGACAGCCCCAGCGAGGGGCGAGCCGCCTGGCATCGCCGAGTCCTACGGAGGAGGTCCACTGATGCTGAAACGTTCCATCGCAGCCGTGCTCTCGCTGGCCATGGCACTCGGTGCCGTCGGCAGCGTCGCGGCGCAGGAAGACGAGAACATCAAGATCGGGATGGCCAACCTGTCGCTCTGCTGCCCGTACTTCATCGGCATGTCCGAGGCCGTGCAGCAGGAGGCCGCCAACTATCCGAACGTCGAGGTCCTGGTCACCAACGCCGACGGCGACGTCGAGAAGCTCACCTCCGACATCGAGGACCTCATCGCCCAGGACGTCGACGGCATCGTCCTCTCCGCCGCCTTCATCGAGGCGGCACCGCAGGCCCTGGCGGCCATCCAGGCGGCCGGCATCCCGGTGGTCATGGTCGACCGGCAAGCTGAAGGGCGGCGACTACACCAGCTGGGTGGGCCCGGACAACCGCGCCATCGGTGAACAGGACGGAGCATTCATCGTCGAGCAGCTCGGCGGCGCGGGCAAGCTCGGCGTCATCCGCGGTGGCCCGGCCGACAATACGATCGGCTCCGACCGCACCGACGGCATGCTCAGCCAGGTCGAGGGCACGGACATCGAGGTCATCACCTTCCCCGACTTCGCCGGTTGGAGCACGGACGGCGGCTTCGCCGCGGCCGAGACGCTGCTGGCGCAGAACCCGGACCTGAACGCCATCTTCTGCGAGAACGACTCGATGTGCCTGGGCGCCCAGAAGGTCATCGAGGACCAGGGCCTGGCCGACCAGGTCTTCGTCGTCGGCGTCGACGGCGAGAAGGCGGCGCTCGAGGCCATCATGCAGGACGGGGTCGTACAAGGCCACCGGGCTCAACAATTCCGACCAGATCGGCCGCGCCGGCTTCAACCGGCTCATGGCCATCCTGGCCGGGGCCCAGGCCGAGAAGGACACGGTCCTGACGTCGCCGCTCATCACCATCGACAACGTGGCCCGCTTCTACAACCCCGATAGCGTGTTCTAACCGCTGCCGGGAGCCGCGCGAACGCGGCGCGGTCGGGCAGATCCGAGGGACCGTGGCGCTCGAAGCCGCGGTCCTTCGGCCGTCCCGGCATGATTCCAAGGTACGGGGCGCTGGCCGACCGGGGCCATTCGGGAGGGACGAGGATGACGGATCCGTTGACGCGCATCGAGGCCATCCGGATCGTGCCGGTGCTGGCCGTCGATTCGGCCGAGCAGGCGGTGGCGCTGGCACGCGCCCTGGCATCGGGCGGCCTGCCCATCGTCGAGATCACCTTCCGAACCGAGGCCGCCATCGATGCCATCCGTGCCGTCGCGACGGCCTGTCCTGACGTCCTCGTCGGCGCGGGCTCGGTCCTCCTCGTGGAGCAGGCGAAGGCAGCGGTCGATGCGGGCGCCCGGTTCGTCGTCAGCCCCGGGCTCGACGAGGTCGTCGTGGAGCGGGTGATGTCGCTCGGCTGCACCGCGCTGCCGGGCTGTGCCACGGCGAGCGATCTCATGCGCGCCCGACGGCTGGGGCTCGATCTCGTCAAGCTCTTCCCCGCCGAGGCGCTCGGCGGGCTGCCGATGCTGGCCGCTCTGGCGGCGCCGTTCCCCGGACTTCGATTCGTGCCGACCGGGGGGATCGGGCCGGGCAACCTCGCGGCCTGGCTGGCCGACGCCCGAGTGGCCGCCGTGGGCGGCTCGTGGATGACGCCTCCGGCCCTTGTCCGTGCAGGACGATGGGACGAGGTCACCGAACACGCTCGCGAGGCCATCGCGATGGTGGCCGCCGTGGATCGAGCGAAAGGGGCCGACCATGGCGGAGCGTGAGAGGGCCGAACCGGCGGGCGACGCCTCGCGACGGGTGAGCCGCTGGGTCGCCGAGTCGATAACATCGGCGACCTGACCGTCCAGCCACGCACGATCGAGGGAGACCCGTGAAGACGATCAAGAGCATCTGCCTGTCCCTGTCCGCGGCCGCCGTCCTGGCGCTGCCGGCCGTCGCCCAGGAGGTCGAGCCACCGCCCCTCACGTCGATCCCGGACGAGCAGTTCTGTGCGCTCGTCACCGACGACCCCGTGACCTGCCAGGGTGTCCTCACCGAACTCGGGGAGTCGAACATCCTGCCGGCCTCGTTCGCGGCCGTGGCCGAGGCGTTGGCGGCGGCATCCGCCACGGCGGCCGTCGAGGAGGCCACGCAGGAACCCGCCGGCCTTGGCGACGCGCAGGCGCGTGACGATCTCGAGATCACGCTCGTGAAGGCGGACTGGGACCCGGACCTGTCCGATTCGTTCTACAAGCCGGCCAAGGGCAAGAAGTACGTCTCGGTGCTTGCCCGCTACGAGGCGCTCGAGGATGGCGCGGCCTACAACATCATCTTCTGGGACGCGCTCGACAAGGACGGCAACCGCTACGAGGCCACGGTGCTCGGGCCGGTCGAGCCCGACCTCACGGTCGGCGACCTGGCGGCAGGTGACTCCGTGGAGGGCTGGGTGACCTACGAGGTCCCCAAGGCGGTCAAGGGCCTCGAGGTCATCGAGTCCCAGGTCCTCGAGGACGACCTCGTCTGGTCCATCAAGCGCTGAGGGGGTCCGGTCGGTCCACGCTCGGACCGACCCCTCTCTCGATCACCGCTTCCAGGGGGCCTTCTTCAGGACCTTGAAGGTGGCTGCCTTGACCTGCCGCTTCGTGCTGGCGGGCGCGATGCCCTCGCTGGCGACCCGGTAGCGGAGCCTGAACGTGGCCGGCGACCCCGGTCAGGTTGCTGACCTCGACGAGGTGGTTCAGCGTGCCGTCGGCGTTGCGGGTCATGACCACCTGATCGATCGTCAGCTGCACCGCGACCGTCGTGGGGATGAGGAAGAACTCGACCTCGATGTTGCGGTTGACGTTGAACAGGGAGGGGAAGACGGTGTCCGCGGCGCCGACCGCGATGTCGCCCGTGACCACACTGACGAAGGAGCCCTGGTCGACGTCGTCGGCGAAGCCCGCCGGCTTGCCCGCGATCTCAGCCCAGGTGATCTGGCCGTCGGCGAAGACGGCCGGGATGTCCTTGAGCAGGCTCCACAGCGGGCGGATGATCGTGCTCGGCAGTCGGCCCGACCAATTCGTGGCCACGAGCTTGCCGGCCCGGCCGGCGATCGAGGCATTGGCACCGACGGCGCTCCTGCCGTCGACCGTGGCGGCGTTACCGGTGCCGGCCGCTGTCCCGACCGAGTCGTCGGACTGGCCCAGGACCGGCGCTGCCGAGAGCGCTGCCACCATGCTCACCCCGATGACCGTGGCCAAGAGACCCTGCATCCGCTCGGACATCGTCACCTACCTCCTGTCACCCGTCGGCCGTCCGACGACCAGCAGCCGTCTGCGCGTGACCGGCGCGATGCAGCGCGATGGTAGGGCAGCCACCGATAAGGCTCGGTATCAGAGCCGCTGCGATGTGAACATCGAGGAGCATGACCCTTACCATGCCCGCCAGGCGGGGCCGCGACTCGTCAAGGGAGGTGAAGATGGCTCGGATGCTCCCCGAACCTGCGATCCTGGCGCGTCGAGACGCCTATCTCGGCGAGGGACCGGTCTGGGACCCGCGGACGGGTCGCGTCCTCTGGGTGGACATCGCCAACGGGCTGGTGCTGAGCACCGACCCGGCCGATGGCTCGACCGTCGAGCGGAAGCTCCCGATGAGCGTCGGCGTGGTCCTGCCGCGGGCATCGGGCGGCTATGTCGCTGCGCTCCAGGACGGCTTCTACGTGCTGCCTGACGAGGGCGAGCCAGAGCTCATCGCTTTCGTGGAGGCCGAGGACCCGCGGACGCGGTTCAACGACGGGGAGATCGACCCCCAGGGCCGCCTCTGGGCCGGCACGATGGGCTGGCATGCGGAGCCCGAGCTCGGCTCCCTCTATCGACTCGACCCCGATGGGTCAGTCCACAGGATGATCGAGCGCATCACCATCTCGAACGGCCTCGGCTGGAGCCCCGACGGCGGCACGATGTACTACGTGGACACCGTCACCCGACGCATCGACCGCTTCGACTTCGATCCGCAAAGCGGCGACATCAGCGACCGCCGCGAGTTCGTGACCATCCGCGAGGGCGGCGGGCGGCCTGACGGTCTCACGGTCGATAGCGATGGTGCCGTCTGGGTGGCTACCTGGCCGGGCTATGGCGTCCACCGGTACCTGCCGGACGGGACCCTCGATGCCATCATCCCGCTGCCGGTCTCCAACGTCTCGAGCTGCGAGCTCGGCGGGCCGGACCTGCGTGATCTGTTCATCACCACGGCCTGGGAGCTCCTTTCCGAGGAGGAGCATGCCGCCCAGCCGCTGGCGGGGAGCCTGTTCCACACGCGGGTCGAGGTGCCGGGTATCCCGAGGGTGCCCGTTCGCGGGCTAGCTGGAACGGGCTAGCCGGTCTCCTCGAGGAGACGGATCTCGAAGACCTCGGACCAGAGCTTCCCGGTGACGAGATATGTCTCGGTCGACGCATCGAAGGCGATGCCGTTGAGGACGTCCCAGCCTTCCGCATCCACACCCCCGAGCTGGCGCAGCAAGGACAGGTCGAGCAGGCCGGTGAGCAGCCCGGACGTCGGGTCGATGCGCACGATCGTGTCGGTCTGGTAGGCGTTGGCCCAGACCTCTCCGTCGACGCACTCGAGCTCGTTGAGCTGCAGCCCTGGCAGGTCGTGGATCGAGCGCGACCGTGCCCAGCCGCTCGAAGGTCGTCGGGTCTCGGAACGTGAGGCGGTCGCTGCCGTCGCTCATGACCAGGCGCTGGCCGTCGAAGCAGAGGCCCCAGCCCTCCCCCTCGTAGGGGTATGTCGCGAGCTGGTCGAACGTGGCCGCATCCCATGACCGCGCGAGGCCGTCCTTCCAGGTCAGCTGGATGAGCCGGCCGTCCACGCTCGCGAGACCCTCCGCGAACTGGTCGTCGGGCAGTGCCACGAAGCGCAGCACCGTCCCATCCTGCGGGTCCACCTCCCGGAGGCTCGAGCGTCCCAGACGGCCGGTCAATTCGTACAGGCGGCCGTCTTCGTCCAGCTGCAGGCCCTGCGTCCAGGCCCCCGCGTCATGCGGCCTCCGGGAGACGACCGCCCAGTCCAGCACGGGCACCTCGTGCGGCGACGCTCCTGGGGTCTCGAGCGCGGGCGGCTCGAGCGTCGAGCCCGGGGCCGTCACGAGCGTCGACCCTGCGGCCAGCAGGCTGGCAAGGGCCGCGGGAAGGAGGCGCACGGTGCCAGTGTGCCGCATCGACGCTCAGGCCGCCTTCGGCCATGAAAGCGAGTAGGAGCGCGCCGGCCGCTCGCCTGCCTGAGCGGGACCGGCGCTCCACTGAGGCTAGGGCCACGGGTGGCGCGGGGGCATCCTCATCTGTGTGTGCCGACCTGTGACCCGGTCGTACCGGGACCACCCGACTGCACCCCTGCAGGGCTACCGCGACCGCACCACGGCACCAGCACGCCGCGGCGCCGCCTGGTCCGATGTGCTGAACAGGCTTGAGCGCCATCATCGGGTGGGCGATACTGGCGCCCAGCAGCAGCGACGCCGAGCCGATGGTCCCGAGGACCAGAGCCCCATGTGACCATCGAAACCGGAACGCAACGCGGTAGATTGGCCGGCACGCCTGTCATAGGAGGGATACGCCCGATGTCTGGACCGGAGAAAGAGACCCCGAGCGCGGCGCCCAAGACGCCGCCCAGCACCGCCCCCAGCCCGCCGAGCCCAGCGGCTGCTCCGCCGAGCGCGCCGCCCAGCGCGACGAACGGTGGCACGAGCGGAGCCACATCCCAGGCCAGCGCGGCCGTGGGCAACGCCATGAGCGTCCTGCGCCAGCGACTGGTGGCGGGCGAACAGCTCGTCCTGGCAGCTGCCGCAGCCATCGTGGTCGTCGTCTACCTGATCTTCCAGTTCCTGCTGGACTACTTCATCGTCAGCGACTTCACGGTCGTCGTGGCCGTCCTCACCATCCTGGCCATCTGGATCCACCGCTGGGGCCACTACGACTTCGGGAACGGCTACCGCATCCTCGTGGGTGCGCTGGGGCTCTCCCTGGCCCTCTTCGCGGTCATCAACTTCCTGGCCTTCGTGCGCGCTGGCGGCGGCGTCGGGGAAGCACTCCGGTTCATCGGGCTCATCATCTACTGGGTCAGCGGTCTCGCCGCCGGCTACGGCGCCTGGCTCGTCTTCCGCCTCCGGCAGTCCTGAGGGACGCCTGAGCCGAGCATCGGCTCCATCAACGCTCAGACGGACCGGGTCGTCGACACGACGACCCGGTCTTCGTTCACCCACCAGCCTGTGGATAAGTCGCAACTCTGACGCGTCCTTGAGCGTGCACACCTGACGCGCCCCTGTTAGGCTGTCGCCGCAAACCAACGCCAACGAGGCTACCCAACAGAAGACCCGCCGTGCCCACGGCAGGGATCCCTGATGCGCCTCGACCCATCGTCGGGTCGGGCGCGTGCCCCCGGATCGCACTTGGCGTTCCCCCAGGAACCGAGCGCTCCGGATGGCGTCGACACCGTCTGCGCCCCAGCGTGACGGTGAGCTGGTCGCTCCCCCAGCAGCGACCCCGCGGGTTCATCCTGCTGATGCGCGGCGCCCGCCCTGTCGCCCCAGCGACCAGGTGCGGCCTGCGAGGAGGCTGCCGTGCCCATCCCATCGACCGATGTCCCTGCGTCGCTTACGCCGACGCCGGGGCGCCCAGCCCGTGCCGCGCTGCGCGCGGGCCTCGGCGCGCTCGCGTTCGCGACCGTCCTGACCAGCATCTCGGTCATCGACAGCAGACCTGCAGCGGCCGGTTCGTCCTGCACGGGCTGGACGAACCAGGTCGTTCCACCGCGCACCATCCGTGTCCTGCGGACCGATATCGGGCGCGTCCAGCGGGTGCCCTTCCGCCGCTACGTGGCCGAGGTCATGGCCTCGGGCGAGTGGCCGAGCCGGCTGCACATGGTGACGCTCGAGGCAGGCGCCGTGGCCACCAAGCAGTACGCTTGGTATTACGCCATGCGGGGACATCATCGACCCCACTACCGGCACAACGGCCGGTGCTATGACGTCCGAGACGACACGGCCGATCAGCTCTTCCGCCCGGAGCGGGCGCGACCCAGCGGTCGTCAGACGCGGGCCATCGACGCGACCTGGGGCCTCACGCTGCGCAAGTTCGGTCGCTTCTTCCTGACCGGCTATCGCGCCGGTGGTGTGAGCTCCTGCGCCGGCGATGCCAACGGCTGGAAGCTGTATGCCCTGAGCGTCGAGGCCTGCGCCCGGCAGGGCTGGTCACGGCAGCGCATCCAGCGCACGTACCTCGGCCCGCGCCTGTCGTTCGTGTGGTCGCCGCGGGTGGGACCCATCCTGCGGGAACCGGAGATCTACCTTCGCGCCGGCAACAGCATGCCCCATGACACGGTGAGCGTGAGCTGGAGGCCGGACGTCGTCGCCGGAGGCGTCAGTCGGTACACCCTGCAGCGCAAGGTCGGCAGGGGCGACTGGGAGTCGGTCTCTCTCGGCAGTCCGCACGCCCGCAAGGTCCACGTCTGGCTGAAGACGGGCGTGGGGAACCGCTTCCGCATCCGGGCCACGGACCACCAGGGCCGCACCGGACCCTGGGCCTACAGCGCCGACCGAACGGCTGCCCTCCGCGGGCCCATCGGCCTTCGGCTCAGCAGCACGACGTTCGTGGCGGCGGGCAAGCGTGCGGACAAGCACGCGGGCAAACGTGCAGACAGGCACCATGGCAGGCACAGCAGCCGGGCGCGCATCCACTTCACGGGTCGATCGGTGGCCCTCGTCGCGCGCACCGGACCGGGCGCCGGCCGTGCCAAGGTGTTCCTGGACGGCAGGCGGGTCGCCGTCGTCGACCTCGAGCGCCCGACGGCCACCAGCCGGGAGCTCGTGTGGGCACGGAACCTCGGACGCGTGAAGCCACGGACGATCGCCGTGATGGCTGCCGACAAGGGATCGACGATCGACTTCCGAGGGTTCTACGTCCTGAGGTAGTCGCGGTGTACCCTCTGGCGAACTGACAGCGTCGTCACCGCCGGAGGTCGCAACATGCCCCGAGTCGTCCGTGGCGCCCTCGTCCAGGCCACCTGGACGGGCGACAAGGAGTCGATGATCCAGAAGCACGAGCAGCACGCCCACGAGGCGGCGAAGCAGGGTGCCCAGTTCATCCTCTTCCAGGAGCTCTTCTACGGGCCCTACTTCTGCCAGGTGCAGGATCGCGAGTACTACGCCTACACGGAGCTCATCCCGGACGGCCCGACGACGAAGCGCATGCAGGATCTGGCCCGCGAGACCGGCATGGTCGTGGTCGCCCCGATGTACGAGGAGGACGGCCAGGCCTCGGGCATCTACTACAACACGGCCGCCATCATCGACGCCGACGGGACGTACCTGGGCAAGTACCGCAAGACGCACATCCCTCACGTCAACGGCTTCTGGGAGAAGTTCTACTTCCGCCCGGGCAACACCGGCTACCCGGTCTTCCAGACGGACATCGCACGGTTCGGCCTCTACATCTGCTACGACCGGCATTTCCCGGAGGGCGCCCGTGCCCTGGGACTCAACGGCGCCGAGATCGTGCTCATCCCGAGCGCCACGTCACGAGGACTCTCGGAGTACCTGTGGCGCATCGAGCAGCCCAGCCACGCGGTCGCCAACGGCTACTTCGTGGGCACCATCAATCGGGTCGGCATCGAGCCCCTCGGTGAGGACGACTTCTATGGCCAGTCCTACTTCTGCGATCCGCAGAGGGCAGTTCGTGGGCGAGATCGGAGACGCCTACAAGGAGGAGCTCATCGTCCGCGACCTCGACCTGGACATGATCACCGAGGTCCGCCAGACGTGGCAGTTCTTCCGTGACCGCCGGCCGGACGCCTACGCAGACCTCGTCCGCCCCTGAGGCCAGCCAGCCAACGCGGCCGAATCAGCCTCGGGCTGCGATGATCGGCCGCTCCTCGCGGCCGGGGATCCCTCGGATCGCTCGCGATCGTCCTCGCGGTCCTGGGACTCGGGTGGCTGGTCCTGGGGCTTCTGACGCTCCCGAACGGCGAGGGCTGGGGCTTCGACTACCTGTGCTATCTCGACGGTGTCGAGCGCCTCATCGAACAGGGCACCCTGTATCAGGCTGACACCGTTTCAGGGCCCTATCGGCCCGGCCCATACCTGCGCTTCACGTACCCGCCGCCGGCCGGGGTGGCGATGCTGCCGTTCGCCGCCCTGCCGTTCCATGAGGGCGCCTTGACCTGGCATGTCCTCCACATCCTGGTGCTGATCGCGGCCTGCGCTGCGATGCCCGTCAGCGGGACGGCGCGACTGGCGGTCTTCGGGGTCGCCGCCCTGAGCCGAGCCGTGACGGTGGACATCTCGCTTGGGAACATCAGCGTCATCCTGCTGCTGCCGCTCTCGCTCGCGTGGCGCTGGCTGGACCGGCCGGGCGGCTCGATCGCCCAGGTCATCGCCATCTCATTGCGGCCCTCGTTGGGCATCATCCCCATCTGGCAGCTGCTGCGCCGCCAGTGGCGCGCCCTGATCTGGACCCTGGGCGCGGGGCTGGCGCTCGTGGTACTCACGCTGCCCGTCGTCGGCCTCGAGGGCTACACGGACTACATCGCGCTCCTGCGCAACCTGAGCGACGCCATCGGTGCGTCCGGGAACCTCGACCTGGGCACGACCGCGCATCGCCTCGGCGCTGACGATCTCACGGCGACCATCGCGCTGTACGCCGGCTACGTCATCGCCATCGCCGCGGTCTTATTCAGCCTGCGGCGGGACCGCGAGGTCGGCTTCATGGTCGCGGTGGGCGCGTCTCTGCTTCTGGCGCCCGTCCTCTGGGACCACTACCTCGCGCTTGTGGTCTTGCCGGCCGCGATGCTCGCCGTCCGCGGTCACCCATGGGCCTTGGCACTTCCCCTGCTGACCTGGCTTCCCGGTATCGCACAGCCCTTCGTGGCCCTGTTGGCCACCCTGCTGCCGTTCCTGGCTCGCGATCCCGGCACGGGCACCCTCACCGACCGCGCCGCACCGCAGGCGTCCTCGACCGAACAGGCTCCCGCGCGAGCCTGACAGCGTGTAGGCTGCCCCGCCATGGACTTCGGATTCACGCTCAAGCCCGAGCACAGCATCGAGCGGACCATCGCCCTCACCAGGCAGGCCGAGGCTGCCGGCTTCACCTATGGCTGGCTCTTCGACTCACACGTCCTCTGGAAGGACGTCTACCCCCTGCTGACCCTCATGGCCGTCAACACGACCTCGATGCGCCTGGGCACCTGCGTCACGAACCCGGCCACCCGCGACATCACCGTGACCGCGAGCGTGCTGGCCACCCTCGACGAGATCTCGGGTGGACGGATGGACCTGGGCATCGGCCGCGGCGACAGCGCCCAGCGCGTCCTGGGCCGCACGCCGGTCACGGCGCGGACGCTCGACCGGGCCGTGGATGTCATCCGTGATCTGGTCGAGGGACGCTCCACGACCTACCTCGACACTGACCTGGAGCTCACCTGGACGGGTCGCTGGAAGCTGCCGGTCTGGATCGCCGGCTACGGCCCGCTCGTGCTGGGCATGACCGGGCGTGTGGCTGACGGCGTCATCCTGCAGCTCGCTGATGTGGACCTCATCACCTGGATGGCGGGCATGGTCCGCGCTGCCGCCGCGGAGGCCGGGCGCGACCCGGATGCCATCAGGGTGCAGGCGGCCGCTCCCGCGCATGTCGGGCCCATCGAGGTCTGCCGCGAGCGGGTGCGCTGGTTCCCGGCCCTGGTGAGCAACCACGTCGTCGACCTCGTGAACAAGTACCCGCGCGAGCAGCTGCCGGAGTCGCTCACCGGCTACATCGAGGATCGCGAGGGCTACGACTACCGCCACCACGCGGAGGTCGGGTCGAGCAACGCGCGGTTCGTGAGCGACGAGGTCTCCGACCGGTTCAGCATCGTGGGTCCGCCAGAGGAGCACGTCCGCAGGCTCCTCGAGCTCCAGGAGGCGGGCGTCGACCAGTTCAACCTCTACCTCATGAACGGCGACGAGGAGGCCCAGCTCGAGGTCTACGGGCGCGAGGTCATCCCGGCCGTGCGCGCGGCCCTGGCCACTGCCTGAGCAGGGCACCGTCGCCCTGGGGCTGGCTGCCTGAGCTCGGCACCGTCGCCCTGGGGGCGGCATCCCGGTGCCTGTGGCACCATCCGTGCGGATGAGTCGATCAACTCGCTCCAGTGGGGGGAAGGCGCGTCAGCCGTGGACGCCCGACCAGGCCCCCCGTGGCGTCACCTGTCCGGCCTGCGGCCTCGCCAACGAGCCGGGGGCGCGCGTCTGCCGCAACTGCGGTCTCCCCGTCGCGAGCGCCAGCGACCCGCTTCGAGGCGTGGTGCCGGGTCGGGTCGAGCTGCCCGGCGCGCGGCGGTCGGGGCTGTCCGCAGCCATCGGCCTGGCCCTCGTGGTCGGGCTGCTGCTCGTGGGCGGTTCGCTGGTGGCCTCGGGCGGTGGCTTCTTCGGCGGCGGAGGCGAGACCGTCGATCCCGGCGCGGGGTCCTCCCCGGGAACGGCGTCTGACGCCGCAGCGGCCGACGGGACGGAGGGTGGCGCGGAGGTCGCCCTTGGCGATGGGCCGGACGCGGAGGCCACGACCGATGACGGCACCGAGCCAACGGAGGGCGAGACGGGCGGCCCTGGGAACTCGTTCGGTTACACCTGCGAGAACGGCGCCATCGAGGACCTCGGGCGCTCACGGTGGTTCCTGAGCCAGTTCCAGGTCGGCGAGCGGCTGTCCGAGGAGGGCAACTACGACCGCATCACCTGGGAGATGTCGAAGCGCGGCAGCGGCAAGAACGGGACCACCGTCACGATGGAGTGGACCACGCCGCGGGATGCCCGCTCGACCTATGGCGCGGATCTCGTGAGCGGTACGCGGGCCATCGTGCTGACCTTCGATGGACCGGTCGAGACGCCCGTCGGACAGCAGGTCGACGAGCTCTCCCTCGAGCCTGAGGGCGTGGAGCAGATCCGCACGGTCGACATGTTCGAGGGCGAGGACGGCAAGGTCCGCACGGTCGTGGGCCTCCGCGGCGAGAGCTGCGTGCGGATGTCATCGACGGGTTGGACCAAGAAGGCCAAGGTCAACAACGGCAAGGTCTACCTCGACGTGGAGAAGTCCTAGGCCCTCCGGGAGCCTTTACGGGCCGGGCAGCAGCTCGATCTCGTCGCCGAAGACGTCCGACCAGTTGCCGGCCGCGTCACGCACCTGCGCATAGACGCCCTTGAGACCAGGCCCGGCCGCACCGCCCACGCTCGCGTCGCGTGAGGTCCCAGGCGAGCGCGTCACGGATGGGCATGTCGATGCCCTGCAGCAGCCGACCCTGTCCGTCCAGCTGCGCGTTCCCGGCCACGCGGAGGTGCGTGACCCAGGTCGAGGCATCGGCATAGGTCAGCGTGACCCCGACCTGCGCATCGGCCGTCGTCGGGGCTCCCGCGTCGATCGTCAGCGTGCCCGTGGGCCGATCGCCATCGGCCGCGCAGCTGTAGACCCGGACGTCATCGATGTACCAGCCGCGGTCACCGACCGCGCGATCCGAGGACATCCGGAAGCGGACCTTCAGCCACTGGCCGGCGAACGGCGCGAGGCTGACGCGTGCCTCCGACCAGCCGTGTGAGCTCGCCGTGAAGGCGCGCTGCCCGGCGAGGGCATTGCCGAACCCGCGGGCCACGACGCCGTTGTAGCCGCCGTGGGTGAAGAGGCCCTTCACGCCGCGCCACGGGCCGCCGCCCACCTTGACCTCGACGATGCCGCCGTCGTAGCGCCGTCGTCCGTCGGCATCGAAGGAGTAGCCGTGCTCGAAGCGCAGGAAGGCCACGCTCGGGGATGTGGTGCGCCTGTCGCCCGCGCATGACCGTATCCGAGACGCTGGCGCGGTTCGGGGCGTAGAGGTTGAACTGGCCGCTCGAGGCCCAGGTGCCATCCCAGGACCGGTCGTTGTTGGGGTTCTGCGGGTAGTACCAGCCGGGTCTCTTGCCCGCGCAGCCGCTCGGGCTGCCAGAGGCCGGCGGCGGGGTTCTCGAGGTCGTCGACGTACACGTCGACGGGACGCCGGCCGGGGCCGCAGATCGGAGCCCGTCGTGGGGCCATCCGCTTGGGCTGGAGGTGCATCTGGGTGGCTCGCGTGGCATCGCGGACCGACGTGCAGTGGGCCATCGTGATGTCGCCGTCTCCGGCAAGGTCGGTGCAGGCGGCGAGGAGAGCGTCGGCAAGGTCGATGTAGTTGGCAGCCGGCGTCAGGCGGGTGGTCAGTGCCTGGTAGAAGATCCGCGCGGTCCGGGGGCGACCGATGGCCGCGATGTCCCGCCCGCCGAAGGTGCCTCCGTCGGCGAGGAGCGACGCGGCCTTGTTGGCCACGCCGCTGTTGCGGTGCACCCCGCCGTCGTCGCCGCTGCCCACGTGCCAGCGCGGGCTGCGCACCCGATCGGGATCGCCGAAGCGTCCCGGGTCGCGCATGTCGCGGAAGGCGCCGATGGGCGTGTCCTCGCCGATGCGCCAAGCCGTGGCCGCCGTGTCGGTGCCGCCTGCGTAGCTGAGGTCGATGAGCTCGCCGAAGATGTCGGCCAGCGCCTCGTTGATGGCGCCCGACTGGTAGTGGTAGAAGAGCGGCGCCTCGGCGTCGAGGATGCCGTGCACGAACTCGTGCGCGACGATGTCATCGGCGCGTGCCCAGCCGCTGCCGAAGATGGCCTGCTGCTCGGCCCACTTCCACTCGGCGTTCCGCCAGGGGCAGCCGGCCGATCCGCAGTAGCGGACGGTGGCCCTCATGCGGCCACCCTGTCCGTCGATGCCGGCGCGGCCGAAGCGCGTGGCGAAATAGTCGTCCACGACGCCCATCAGGCGATAGGCAGCGTCGACGTCAGCCGACCCCGGTGCGTGGCCTGGCCCTCGCTGCGGGCGAAGGGGCCGTCGCACTTGAAGGACCGCCCCGCCTGGAGCTCGTTGTCGCAGATGACCCGGTCCAGGCCATAGATGCGGCCGATGGACGATCACGATCTGCCCTCCGTGGGCATCGACGACGACCAGCCGGTGCTCTTCAGGCACCCCGCGTGTGGCCGGCAGGCGGGCATCGATGCGCCAGACGAGCCGGGTGCCCCAGGGGCTCGGGGCCGGGTCTTCCATGATGCGCGGGTCGTACCAGGCGAGCCCCTCGGAGTGGACGCTGACATCCGCGCGAGGGCGGCCGGCACGGCGCGCGAGCCAGGCGCGGGCAACCTGGGAGGCACGTACGGCCGAGAGGCGCGGGCGCGGGTCGGCGGTCGTCGAGGAGGGCATGACCTCACCCGCGACCGAAAGCACCTCGCCGCGACCGGAGACCTGGACGAGCAGCTGGCCACCCATGACCGGGATGCCGCTGCGGGTCTGCTCGAGACGGACGACCACCCGCGAGGGCTCCTCGGCCGCGGCGGGTCGTGCGGCCCCCCGCTCGCCGGCGGGCGGATCGGTGAAGCGCCGGGCGCCGCGGGACCGCAGCTCGTCGGCTGGATCCGCCAGCCCGAAGAGGCCTCCGTAGCGGTCGAGGAAGCGCTGGGCGCGCAACTTCGCATCGGCGGTCGTGAGCTGGCGTTTGCCGGCCACGACGACGGCCAGACCGGCACCGAGCGGACGCGACGGCGTGCCCGTCAGGAAGCGCACACGGTTCGTGCCCGGGTGATAGCCGATCCGGGCTGCGCGGGGAAGGCTTCGAGCGACGGCTCGGTCGCGGCGGTGCACGCCGCTGGCGATCCGGCCGTGCCTCCCAGCCCGCGGTGGCTCGCTCTCGTGCTGGCGCCCCTGCAGCCGGGGCAGGGGGCGCCAGCGACGCGAGGCAGAGCAGTGCGGCGGCCAGGGCGGACAGGCGAGCGGCAGACATGAGGCTCAAACGGTACACGACCGTGCAGGACCTCCCGGAGGCGGCGAGGGGCGAGCGAGCGCGCATCGGGGGGCACTACCATGCGTCGCGCCAGACATCGACACCACCGGAGGCACCGATGCGCACGCTCATCACCAACGGCATCGTCGTCAACGCCGACGGCTCCTATCGGGCCGACGTCCTCATCGACGGAGAGACGATCGCGACGGTCGGCCTGGTGAGCGATGGATCGGCGCCTGGGTCGGGCGTCATCGACCGGGTCATCGATGCGGCGGGCCGGCTCGTCATCCCGGGGGGCATCGACCCACACACGCACATGGAGCTGCCCTTCGGGGGGACCTTCGCCAAGGACACCTTCGAGACCGGAACGCGCGCGGCAGCCTTCGGGGGCACCACGACCATCATCGACTTCGCCGTCCAGACGAAGGGCCAGGCGCTGCGCCCGGGGCTCGAGGCCTGGATGGCCAAGGCCGAGGGCAACTGCGCCATCGACTACGGCTTCCACATGATCATGGGCGACGTCAACGATGCCACGCTCGCCGAGATGGACGGCCTCGTCGACGAGGGCATCACGGACTTCAAGCTGTTCACCGCGTACCCGGGCGTCTTCCTCTCCGACGACGGCGCCATCTTCCGCGCCATGCGCCAGACCGCTTCGAATGGCGGCTTGATCCTCATGCACGCTGAGAACGGCGTGGCCATCGACGTCATCGCCAACGCCAACGCCGAGGCAGGCCTGACCGACCCCCTGTACCACGGCATCTCGCGATACCCGGTCTTCGAGGGCGAGTGCGTCAACCGCGTCATCCGCTTCGCCGAGGCCGCGGAGGTGCCCGTCTACATCGTCCACATGAGCTCGCGTGACGCCGTCGATGAGCTCGTGCGCGGTCGCGACCGGGGCGCCATGGCCTTCGGCGAGACCTGCCCGCAGTACCTCTTCCTGTCGCTCGACGACATGGGCAACGGCTTCGAGGGCGCCAAGTTCGTGTGCTCTCCACCCCTGCGGCCCAGGGACCACCAGGATGCCCTCTGGCGCGGACTCATCAAGGACGACCTGCAGACCGTGGGCACGGACCACTGCCCCTTCGACTTCGAGGGGCAGAAGACGCTCGGCCGGGGCGACTTCCGGAAGATCCCCAATGGCCTGCCGGGAGTCGAGGAGCGCATGGACCTCATGCACCAGGGCGTCGTGCAGGGTCGCTACACCCGGGAGCGCTGGGTGGAGGTCACATCGACGGCCGCGGCGCGCATCTTCGGCCTCGCCGGGCGCAAGGGGGTGGTGGCCCCGGGCGCGGACGCGGATGTCGTCGTGTATGACCCGGAGCGGCGGCACGTCCTTTCTGCTGCCACGCACCACATGGACGTCGACTACTCGTGCTACGAGGGCCTTGAGGTCCAGGGCGGCAGCGACATCGTCCTCTCGCGCGGCAAGGTCATCGTCGAGGACGGCCGGTACGTCGGGCAGAAGGGCGACGGGCGCTTCCTGAAGCGCAAGACGGCTCGCGAGTACCTGCGCTGAGCTCCCGGACCCCTTGACCAGCACGTCGTTGGGGATCCCGGTCAGGCCGGCCGAAGCCGAGCTGGAGTCCGCACGCCGGCGGGCGCGGCTCGTGCTGGTCGCGGGCGCGGCGCTCGGCTCCACCGCCACGGTCATCGCCAACACGGTGACGGTCATCGCCGCCGACCACATGCTCGAGGGCACGACCCTGGTCGGGGCCGCCGTGTCGGCCGGCATCGTCGGCGCCGCCGTCGGCACGACACTGCTGGCGACCGTCATGGCACGTCGAGGCCGTCGCGTCGGTCTCAGCCTGGGATATGGGTTCGGGCTGGTCGGGGGGCTGATCGCCGCTGTCGCTGTCATGAACGACGAGTTCCTGTGGCTGCTTCTCGGGATGACCCTGATCGGGATGACGAACAGCTCCACGCAGCTGTCCCGCTACGCCTCCGCGGAGATGGCCTCACCCGAGCAGCGGGCCTCGGCCATCGGCATCGTCGTCTGGGCAGCCACGGCGGGCGCCATCCTCGGTCCCGTGCTCCTCCCCGCGACGGCCGCGCTCGCGGAGACCGCCGGGCTGGCCGACACCGTCGGTCCGTTCGTGGCGACTGCGCTGGCGGCGGGCGCCGCAGGCCTCACCTTGACCTGGAAGCTGAGACCCGACCCGGATGACCTGGCCGTCCCAGGCGAGGGCGTCCCGGCCGAGTCTGAGGTCGGCGCGATCGAGCCTCCCGGTCTGGCGATGCGGGAGATCCTGCGCCGGCCGGCGGTGACGGTGGCGCTCGTCACGATGATCGTCGGCCAGATCGTCATGGTCGTCATCATGGCCATGACGCCGGTGCACATGAGCGAGCACGGTCATGACCTGAGCGCCGTCGGGGTCGTCATCAGCGCGCACGTGCTGGGCATGTTCGCCCTCTCGCCGCTGTCGGGGAGGATCTCGGACCGGGTCGGGCCCATCACGACGATCCTGCTCGGCTCCGCGGTCCTGGCCACCGCCGGCGTGCTCGCCGCGCTGGCGCCTCCGGACGGCGGCACCGTCCTGCTCGTGGCCCTGTTCCTGCTGGGCTACGGCTGGAACCTCGGCTTCGTGGCCGGCAGCTCACTGTTGACCAGCGGACTGGCAGCCTGGGAACGGACGCGGGCCCAGGGCTACGCAGACTCGCTCGTCTGGGGCAGCTCAGCGCTGGCCAGCCTGGCTGCGGGATTCGTCCTCACGGCCGCGGGGTACGCCGCGCTGGGCCTGATCGGCGCCACCCTTCTCGTCATCCCGGTCGCGGCCGTGCTCAGGCTGCGGACGCGGATCGCTCCTGCCCGGACCACTGGCTGAGTACGGTCGGACGGCCGCAGCGATCGGCTGCTCGGCCGACTGGTACTTGTCCACCCCGCCCCTGCCCCAGCGGAGTGATGGGCGGTCGACGTCGCCCGACGTATCACGGACGCGACCCGGTCCTGCCTGTGCCGGCGAACGCGCGACCATCTGGGGGTGGCGATGCAGCTGGCGGTGCGCCGACCGAGTCTGACCCGCTTCGACTTCCATAGCCTCGCGCGGATCGATGTCGTCCTCGGGCTGGCGCTGCTCGCCTATGGCGCGCTGTACCTCTCGTGGCTCGTCCTCGGCTGGGGTGGCGCCGACCAGCAGGTGGCCATCGCCGACGGCATCTACATCCCCCTCGGAGCGCTCGTGGTGGCCATCGCGGTCCGGGCGGCCCACACGAGTGGGGACAGGGCCGTCCGACGCGCCTGGTGGCTGCTCGCGGCCGCGTTCACCTCCTACGCCATCGGCGATCTCATCTGGTTCTTCATCGAGGTCGTCCAGGGCCACGTGGTTCCCACGCCGTCACTCGCCGACCTCGGCTATCTGGCCTTCTACCCGTTCCTCATCCTGGCCCTCCTCTCGCTGCCGCGCACGCAGCATCGGTCCGACCGGGCGCTGCTGCTGGATCTCGGGATCGTCTGCACCGGCTGCGCGGCGGCAGTCTGGTGGTTGGTCGTGGGACCGGTCGTCGCGGCCATAGGCAGTGACACCGTCGAGACGCTGGTCGCGCTGGCCTACCCGGTCGGTGACATGCTCGTGCTGTTCGCTCTCGCCGCCGCGGTGCTCGGACGTGTCCGGGGCGTCCGGCCGGCGGTCCTCGTCCTGCTCGGCATCGGCACCCTCTGCAACGCAGTGGCCGACCTCAGCTACGCCCGCCTGGCCCTCGAGGAGTCGTACGCGGCGGGCGGCTGGCTCGATATCGCCTACATGGCCGGATGGCTGGCCCTCGGGCTGGCCGGTCTCGTGCACCTGGCCAGCCACGACGCTGCTGAGCAGACCTCCGGCCATGCCCTGGCTCGGACGCTCCCCGGTCTTCCCTATCTCGCGACCGCTGTCGTCTTCGGCCTGGTCGTCGTCGCCGCTCGCGAGCTGCCCATCGAACAGCATGTGCTCATCAACCTCGCCGTCCTGGTCACGCTCCTGGTGAGCGCTCGCCAGTACCTGACCACGCGCCAGAACACGCGCCTCCTGGCGCAGCGTCTTCACAGCGAGGCACGTTTCGCCGAGATCCTCCGCAACGCCACCGACGTGGTGGTGGTCGCCGATCGCAACGGGACGATCACGTACGCCACTCCATCGGCCCCCATGCTCGTCGACAAGGGCGCGACCATCGTGGGCAGGCCCGTCACCTCGCTCATCCAGCGCGAGGATGGGCCTCTGGTCACGGAGCTGCTCAGAACGGCGAGCGAGATCGAGGACGGCGCGGGCCCCGTGGCCTGCCGGTCCGCCGCGGACCCACCGCTCGACCTCGAGATCAGCGTCACGAACCTGACTCGACAACACGCTCGTCGGCGGCCTCGTGCTGACCATCCGCGATGTCACCGAGCACCTCGCGTTCGAACGGGAGCTCCGGTCAAGGGCTCTCCATGACCCCCTCACCGGGTTGGCCAACCGGGTCCTCTTCAGCGACCGGCTCCAGCAGGCGCTCCATCGGGCGCGCCGTCGGCGCCTCAGGCCAGCCGTCCTCTACCTGGACCTCGACGCCTTCAAGTCCGTCAACGACACACTGGGACACAACGCCGGTGACGACGTGCTCGTCGAGGTCGCCCGACGGCTTCGGGCCGTCCTGCGCATCGAGGACACGGCCGCCCGACTCGGAGGCGACGAGTTCGCCATCCTCATCGAGGATACGGGCAGCATCGACGATGCCATCGCCGCCTCGGAGCGCATCCGCGCGGCCATCGTCGAGCCGATCGAGATCGAGGATGGCTCCCTCTTCGTGGCCACGAGCATCGGCATCGTGCGCAGTGAATCGCGCGACGACGACTCGGTGGCCATGCTCCGCAATGCCGACATCGCCATGTACGAGGCCAAGCGCAAGTCTCGCGGCAGCCACCAGATCTTCGTGCCGCGTATGTACGAGGAGACGGTCGAGCGGGTTCGGCTCGAGGCCGACATGCGCGTGGCGCTGGAGGGCGGCCAGCTCGAGGTCGTCTACCAGCCGCTCGTGGACCTCGCGGACGAACATCTCATCGGCGTCGAGGCGTTGCTGCGCTGGCAGCACCCAACGCGCGGCCTCCTCATGCCCGAGGAGTTCATCCCCATCGCAGAGGGCTGTGGGGAGATCCGCCGCATAGGGCTCTGGGTGCTCGAGGAAGCCTGCCGGACGGTGGGCGGCTGGAACCGCCGTGCGCCGGACCGCGCGCATCCGGGCGAACGTCAACATCTCCATCCGCCAGCTGCAGCCGTCGTTCGTGGCCGATGTCCGCGACGTCCTCGACCGGACCGGCTTCCCGGCGGGGCAGCTCGTCCTGGAGCTGACCGAGTCCGCCTACGTGGCCGAATCATCGGCGACGGTGGCCATCCTGAGCCAGTTGCGCGAACACGGCATCCGCATCGCCATCGACGACTTCGGCACCGGCTATTCATCGCTCGGATACCTGCGCGACCTGCCCGTCGACGAGCTCAAGATCGACCGATCGTTCATCCAGGGTCGCGCCGCCGCGGGCGACTTCGGGCTCATCGCCACGATCATCCAGCTGGGCCGGGAGCTCGAGCTCGGAACGGTCGCCGAAGGCATCGAATCGCCCGAGCAGCTGGCGCAGCTGCGGGAGCTCGGCTGTGACATCGGCCAGGGCTTCCTGCTGGGTCGCCCGACGGCCCCACACCTGCTCGCCATCGAGCGCGATCTGGAGGGCGGTGGCGTGCGCGTCACTCAGGGGTCCGAGGCCGCGTAGCCGCGGCGTCGGGGGGGCCGAAACGGCCGAGCCGAGGCGGCGACCGCTCCGATCTGATCCCGCCGCCCAGATCTTGGCGTTCATTCGCTCAGGGAATGCGAGACGGCGAGAGCGGCATTCGTACGCCTCGGGATGGTGCCGCCCTGGTCGAATCCACGCTCATGCTGAGCGTGGGCGCCTGGCCAGAGCGCCGGGTCTCGGGATCCGAACGGCCGACGCGCCGCCCGAGTCGCGCCTCGCATTCCCTGGACTGATAGGCGACAGGAACAGCAGCCCGCGCATGTTGCCGACCGGGTCGGCGAGCCAGCGCGTGACCTCTCGCCCGGACGCCGGCAGCCCAGCTCGGACGAGCGGCTCGATCGACCTCAGCCGCCGACGGTTGGCGGAGGCGTCCTCGACCACGAGGATCACGCCGACGATGAGCGGGACCCAGCCCACGCGCTCTTTGGCGATGTCCGATGCCAACCGCGCCTTGACGTCGAGCCGGCGCTGCGTCTCTTCGTACGAGTGGACGGCCGACTTCAGCTCAACGATGCAGACGGCCCGCAGGTCTGCGCGGGATCCGAACAGATCGACCGACCCGCGATCGCTGTAGCGGCGGAAGGTGACCTCTGGCAGGACGTCCCAGTGGTATCTCTGGAGCCGGAGCGCCGCTGCCATGCCCAGACCGGCGTGGCGCTCGTCGATGAGCCGGTCGATCTGCCCGCCTCGCCAATGGACGTCGAGCGTCGTACGCGCGTCGAGCGCGGCGAGCACGGCGCGCGTCGTCCTCAGCGGCATCTCATCGAAGTGGCCCGCCTCCATGCGCGAGATGGTCGGCTGTGAGACACCCGATCTCTGGGCGAGGTCTGCCTGGCGCCAGCGGCGTCGTCGTCGGAGGGCACGCACGAGCTGTCCGACGCGGCCATCGTCCACCGCTTCATGGTGAGGGCGGGCGCTTCACCGGGCCTGATCTCTGACCTACTTCGCACTGCGACGGCGTGGGCCAAACCTACAGCCAGAGGACCGCCAGCCCCTCGGCTGTGCCGGTGACTCGGAGGTCGGTCAGGGCGGCCAGGTGGTCGTCGGCCTCCGCCAGGTCGCCGGCCGAGTGTGTCGAACCCACCGCCAGCACCGTCGCGCCGGCCGCCTTGCCGGCGGCGATCCCGGCCGGCGCATCCTCGACCACGAGGCAGTCGCGCGGGCGCGTAGCCCAAGGAGGTCGGCGGCACGGAGGTACGGGTCCGGCGCCGGTTTGCCGTGCGCCACGTCCTCGACCGTCACGAGGACCCTCGGCAGCGGCAGTCCCAGGGCCGGCAGCCAGCGCTCCACCATGACGCGCGTGGCGCTCGTCACGATGGCCCACCGGTCGGCCGGAAGGCTGGCGAGGAGCTCGGCCGCGCCTGCCAGAACCCGGATACCGCTCGTGTCGGTGTCGCGCTCGAGCTCGGCGTTGTAGTGGGCTGCCTCGGCGACGGCGTCGGCATCCGGCATCACGAGCCGGATGGTCTCGGCGGCCGGCCGCCCGAAGTGGAGCGCCACCACCTCCTCGGGATCGATGCCCCGCGCCTCGCCCAGGCGCGCCAGTGGCGCTCGTAGACGCCGCCCGTATCGATGAGCGTGCCATCCAGGTCGAAGAGGATGGCCGAGCATCGTGAGCTCAGTCATCGTGAGGCGCGCCGGGCCGGAACGGGGCGGCACTCGTTCGTCGGCGCCGGCCCCGGCTTGGCTCCAGCCGGGCCCGCGCAGTCCGCACCGTGCGCGTCCGAGTCCTGGTGTTCATCCGTCCCAGGAATGCGAGACAGCGAGGTGAGGGCCCGCTGCCGCGTGATACGACCTTCGGGCGGTCGCGCAGTGCCGCACGCTGAGCGTGGACGTGCCGCGATCGTGCGGATGCCCGCTTCCACACGACCTCCAAGCCGGCCGCTGCCTGTCTCGCAACCCGTGCCGCCGAATGAGCGACAGGAAGCGGCGCCGGATGAGAGGGCGAGGCTCCAAGAGAGCGGCGAGAGGCGCACCGGAGCCGGGCGGCCGCGGCGGATCGACTGCGAGCGGCGCCGCCGGGCAGGACACAGCCCGTGGAGCGTCCTACCGCGTGCGCGGGAAGCCCAGGTTGATCTCGGAGGTGGCGGGGTCCGGCCATCGGGAGGTCACGACCTTGCCGCGCGTGTAGAACTGGATGCCCTCGGGCCCGTACATGTGCAGGTCGCCGAAGAGCGACGAGCGCCAGCCACCGAAGCTGTAGTAGGCCACCGGGACCGGGATGGGCACGTTGATCCCGACCATCCCGACGTCGATGTCGAACTGGAACTGGCGCGCCGCCCCACCGTCGCGGGTGAAGATGGCCGTGCCGTTGCCGTACTCGTGGCTGTTGATGAGGGCCACGGCCTCCTCGTACGTCTCGCAGCGCACGACCGTCAGGACGGGGCCGAAGATCTCGTCGCGGTAGCAGTCCATGTCCGGACGCACGTCATCGATGAGCGAGACGCCCAGGAAGAAGCCGTCGCTCTCCTTGTAGAGCTGATGCTCCCGCCCGTCTGCGACCACCGTGGCACCCTGCGCCGCCCCGCTGTCGATGTAGGAGGCCACGCGGTCACGATGTTCCTTCGTGACCAGTGGGCCCATCAGCGCTTCCGGCTTGGTGCCGTCTTCGATGACGACCTGCGGCAGGCGCTCCTTGATGGCCTCGATGAGCGGGTCGTGGACGTCGCCGACGGTCACCACCGTGGCGATGGCCATGCAGCGCTCGCCGGCCGAGCCGTAGCCCGCCGAGACCGCCGCATCGGCGGTCAGGCCGATGTCCGCATCGGGCAGGACCAGCATGTGGTTCTTGGCGCCGCCGAGCGCCTGCACCCGCTTGCCCGCGCGCGAGCCGTTCTCGTAGATCTTCTTGGCGGCTGGCGTCGAGCCCACGAACGAGATGGCCGCGATGTCGGGATGCTCAGTGAGCCCGCTGACGGCCGCGCGGTCACCCTGCAGGACGTTGAAGACGCCGTCCGGGAGGCCCGCCTCCTTCATCAGCTGTGCCATGAAGATCGAGGGCGACGGGTCGGTCGTGGAGGGCTTGAGGATGAACGTGTTGCCCGTGGCGATGGCGTTGCCGAACATCCACATGGGCACCATGGCCGGGAAGTTGAAGGGCGTGATGCCGGCCACCACGCCGAGCGGCTGGCGGATCTGGTAGACGTCGACGCCGGTCGAGACCTGCTCGCTGAACTCGCCCTTCATCATCTGGGGCACGCCACAGGCGAACTCGATGTTCTCGAGGCCTCGGGCTACCTCACCGGCAGCGTCACTGAGCACCTTTCCGTGCTCCGCGGTGATGAGCGCGGCGATCTCGTCGCGGTGGGAGTGGAACGCATTGCGGATGGCGAACATGATGTCCGCCCGCTTCGACAGCGAGGTGGCGCGCCACTTCGGGAAGGCCGCCTTGGCCGCCGCGACGGCCATCTCGAGCTCTTCGGGGCTGGCCACGTCCACCGTCTTGGTGACCTGCCCGGTGGCGGGGTTGTAGACGGGCCGGCTCTGGCCCGAGGTCGACGGCACGATGCGTCCGTCGATCCAGTGGCTGACCCGTGGGAGGGTCGTCTGCGCCTGCGGCGTGGCTGGCGCCTGGGGTTCCAGTACCTGTGTCATCGGGGACCTCGTCTCTCGGCTGGGTGCGACCTAACGATATTCGATGATCTCCGGTGGCGGCCGTGCCGAACGGCCCGCGCACGCGGGAGGGTCGGCTGCACGGAGGTCCCGTCCCCGCCGGCCCGGGCGGCGTCCCCCCTGCCGCGCGCCCGCGCCCCATCGGGATCCGCTGTCTCGGAAAGGTTAGACCCTGAACGCGCAGATGGCTATCGGTCGACTGCGCGGAGAGCCCCCATGGCAACGAGCTTGTCGACCTGTTCCTGCACGGCTGCGGCTGACTTCGAGAAGGCAGCCTGCTCGTCGGGGGTCAGGCCGATCTCCACGATGCCCTCCACGCCGTTGCTGCCGAGCCGCGTGGGCACCCCCACGAACAGCCCGTCGATCCCATACTGCCCCTCGAGATAGGCCGCGCACGGCAGGATCATGTGGCGGTTGTAGAGGACGGCATCGACCATGGCGCCGACCGACGCGGCGGGCGCGTAGAAGGCGCTGCCGGTCTTCAGGAGGGCGACGACCTCGGCCCCGCCATCGCGTGTGCGCTGCACCACCGCGTCGATGCGCTCCTGGCTCATGAGCTCGGTGATGGGCACGCCGCCCACTGTCGAGTAGCGCGGCAGCGGCACCATCGTGTCGCCATGACCGCCCATCACGAACGCGTTGGTGTTGTTGACCGAGACGCCGAGCTCCATGGCGATGAACGTCCGGAAGCGCGATGAGTCGAGCACGCCGGCCATGCCCACCACGCGGTCCGAGGGCAGGCCGCTGGCCTCGAGCGCGATGTGGCACATCGCGTCGAGCGGGTTGGTGACGACGATGACGATGGCTTCCGGGGAGTAGAAGACGGCCTGCTCGACGACGCTCCGCACGATCCCCGCGTTCTTGACCAGCAGATCGTCGCGGCTCATGCCGGGCTGGCGCGCGATGCCGGAGGTGACGACGATGAGGTCCGAGCCCGCCGTGTCGGCGTAGTCGGTGGTGCCCTGGATGACCATGTCGTAGCCCGTCACGGGGGCAGCCTCCGCAAGGTCCAGTGCCTTGCCCTGCGGCAGGCCCTCCACGATGTCCACCAGCCAGACGTCGGCCAGCCCCTGCTCGAGGATGCGCTGGGCGGTCGTGGCGCCGACATTCCCGGCGCCGATGACGGTTACGAGCGGATTGGCCATGAGCCCTCGCGTCTCCTCGAGCTGCGGCGTTGCTGTGGGCCGGCGAATCCTACCCGTGCGCCGGAGGTCAGGTCTCGGCCGCGGGGATCGCCGCGGATCCGGCCGATGGATCGGCCACGGGAAGGCTGACGGTGATGGTGGCTCCCTCCCCGGCCTTCGAATCGACCTCGATGGTGCCGCCCACGCCACCCACGAACACGGCCAGCGCCGAGAGCCCCTGCCCGCTGCCGCCCCGATCACGCTTGGTCGTGAAACCGACCTCGAAGAGGTGCGCCAGCGCATCCTCCGAGAAGCCGGGCCCCGTGTCCGCCACGATGACCTGGGCGATGCCGTCGTCGTTCCGCCGGGTCGTGATGCTGACCCGGCCGCCGCCGCCGTCCATGGCGTCACGGGCGTTGAGCACGAGGTTCAGCACGATCCGCTCGATGCGCAGCTTGGAGATGGGCACGTAGGCACCATCGGAATCGGGCTCCAGGTGCATCTCGATCGACGGCGGCAGCAGGGCATCGAGGAGCCGGCGCATGGCGTTCACGGACCTGTCGAGATGGACGGCGATGAGCGTGGGCGAGCGGTCGCTGCCGTCGAGCTGGTCGACCAGGTCGAAGACGGCCGCCGTCACGACGACGCAGTGCGCCACGTCCTCGCGGACCGGATCGTCGGAGGACAGCCCGCGAAGCGCCAGCTCGGCATGGCCCCGCACCGCGGTCAGCAGGTTGCGCATGTCATGGCTGATCGAGCGCAGAGCCTCGGGACCCAGTTCCATGCGCTGAGCATAGCGAGGCCGAAGGGGATGACGCTGCCATACTCACCGCCATGGGCTCGCGAATCGGCGTGGCTGCCGCCCTCGAGCGCACCGTGGGCCAGAGGCAGGCACGCCGGATCCGCGGTCGACTCATGGGCCGCGCACACCTCCTGCCGGACTTCATCATCATCGGCGCTGCCCGAAGCGGTACGACGCACCTGCTCGGCCAGCTGAACGCCCATCCCAACGTCCTGGCATGCCCCCGCGAGACGCACTTCTTCGATACGCACCGCTACACCTACGGGCTCTCCTGGTACCGACTGCGCTTCCCGCCCAACAAGGCCCGCCGGGAGGCGTACGCACTGGGTCTTCATCCCGTCCTGACCGGGGAATCCAGCCCGTCGTATCTCTCCCACCCGAACGCGCCGGCCAGGGTCGCGCGAGGGGTCCCCGAGGCCAGGCTCCTGGTGCTCCTGCGCGATCCGACCGCGAGGGCCGCGTCCCATTGGGCCTGGTGCCTGCGCCAGTGCGGCGAGACCCGCTCGTTCCGCGAAGCGGTGGAGGCCGAGATCGGGACCGCCGATGACGGGGCCGGCCTGCGCATCCCTCGTGACAAGCGCGTCAACGACCCGCTCGTGGTGCGCCGCGGCATCTACCAACCCCAGCTCGAGCGCTGGTTCACCCACATCGGGCGCGATCGCATCCTCGTCATCCAGAGCGAACGCTGGTTCCGAGACCCACCAGCGGTCATGGCCGAGGTCTGCGACTTCCTCGACCTGCCCAGGCAGGATCATCTGCCCCGCGTCATGCGCAACCGCAACAAGCCCCACGATCCGTACGACCCGGAGGTCCTCGACCGCCTGCGCGACTTCTACCGACCCCACAACGCGGCCCTCGCGGAGTACCTGGGCATGGACCTCGACTGGGACGCGAGGTGAGGGTGGGTCGCGCCGGCGCCGTGCCGTATTCGTCACGCTCATGGCGACCGTCCTGCTCGCTGCTGACCTCGGCGCCGCGACCATCGGTAACGTCTTCGGGACGCCCGGGTCCGCCAGACGCGGGACCTCGGTCGCGGCGGCCGTGCCCGCCCAGGTCGGCCAGTGCGTGGCTGGCTGGCAGGAGCAGCCCATCCCGGACGTGGCCTTCATCTCGACGCCCTTCGACGTCATCACCCGCAACGGCCAGCCGGCCTGGATCGTGGGTGGCGCCAACGTCGGCGTCATGACGCTGCGCTGGAACGGCTCGGGCTGGCTGCGGGCAGCGGGCGCCACACGCGGCCATCGCGGGCTCGTCGGCGGGGTCGCGGTCGGCGCCCGGAAGGTCCTTGGTGTGGGCTACTACCGACCCTTCGGCCCCGACGACGACAGCGCGCTGGTGCCGATGAGCGGCCGGGTCAGCGGAGCGGCCTGGAAGGACCTCGACGTGCCGCGCCCACCTGGTTCCCGGGCCACGCTGACCGACGTCGCCAGCCTGGGCGGGAACGACGCCTGGGCCGTGGGGACGCGCCTCGACGGCGGCCGACTGCGCGCCTGGGCGGCGCGCCTCGACGGGTCGCGCTGGACGCGCAACGAACCCTCGACGAAGGGTGGATCGGGCCTCCTGGCCATCGACCGCGCCCCGTCCGGTGAGCTGTGGACCGTCGGATGGCAGGAGCAGCGAGCCGGCCAGCCGCGCCCCTACATCGCGACGCTGCAGAAAGGACGCTGGCGGTCGGTGAAACCGCCGAGCCTGCCAGATGGCACCGCGGTGCTCACCGACGTCGAGATGCGGGATGCGCGCGAGGGATGGGCGGTCGGCTACCTGGTCCCCAAGCGCGCAGACCGCCACATCGCCTTCCTGCTGCGCTGGGACGGGCGCCGCTGGACCAGGCGTTCGCTGCCGTGGGCAAACGAGGTGGCGGCCGTGCCCCGCTCCGTGTCGGCCGGCGAGGACGGCCGCGTCTGGATCGCGGGCACCCAGACCGCCAACGAGCAGCGCGAGGCACGCGGCTTCGTGGCCAGCGGGGCCGGCGACAGCTGGTCGGTCGATGTCCTCGGTGTGCCCGCCGATGTCCGCTCGGAGGTCATGGACGTGGCCGCCACGTCGCAGGGTGCGGTCGCTGTCGCCAACGTGGGTGCCTCGCTGCTGGTCCTCCATACCTGCCAGGTTCCCGCGACGCCAGCCGCCAAAGCGAAGGCGAAGGCGAACGTGAACGGGCACCCGCATCAAGGTCAGCCACATGAAGGCTCGTCGACGGGCGCAGGGACGTCGAGGACGTCACCGCGCTCATCGAGGGCGAATCGGCCGCCGTCGCGCCCATCTCCATCGCGGCGAAGGGCAAGCAGGCACGCCTGCGGGCGCCCGTGCCGCCGAGCGGCTTCAGCGTGCAGGACGTCGCCGCGGCGACGGGCCTCGCCCACTGGACCCTGACCTTCGATGGCTTCGCCGCCGACTTCGACGGCAACGGCTATCGAGACGTGTTCTACAGCCGGCATGGCAACCAGATGCCGCGCCTGGCCATGAACAACGGCGGCACATTCTCCGATGCGCCGACCGACGCCTTCAGCCCGGTCGATCGGCATGGCTGCGACAGCGCCGACGTGGACAACGACGGAAACCGGGACATCCTCTGCGCGGTCGGAGCGTCGCGAGGCAAGTCCGTCAAGCGCCATGAGCTCTCCCTCGCGCCGGACAAGCCCGGTCGCAGACTCGTGCGTGATACCCGCGGCATCTCCGATCCCCTGGGGCGCGGCCGTGATGTCGGCTTCATCCACCTCGACGGGGACCCCTTTCCCGAGGTCTTCATCAGCGACGCGCCCGACCGCGACGACGGGATGCCAGGTCACAACCGCTTCTATCGCAACGCTGGTGGCACGTTCGTGCCCGCGCCGGGGGTGGGACTCGACAGCTCGCACAGCGCCGCTTGCGTGGAAACCGGCGACCTCGACCAGGATGGCGACGAGGACCTGGCCTACTGCGCCGCCTACGGCTTCGGCGATCGAGCCCCGGGCCTGCGGTTCATGCGCAACGAGGGCGGTCGGCTGCGGGACCGGACGCTGGCGCTGGGGCTGCGGCCCATCGGCGACATCGACGTCGCCTTCGCCGATGTCACCGGGGACGGGCGGCGGGACGCTATCCAGCTCGGTGCTGACCGACTGCGCATCAGCCGAGCGTCGGGCCGGGGCTATCGGCCGCTGCTCGAGGTTCGGGTCACGAGCCCGGTCGCGCTTGCCGCCGGCGACGCCAACGGCGACGGCCTCGCGGATCTCTATGTCGTGCGCGGCGATGGGAACCATGCCAACCAGCCTGACCTGCTGCTGCTCAGCCAAAACGGGGGCCGCAAGCTGCTTTCGGTCCTGATCCCTCAGACGCGCCAGGGCTCGGCCGACGACGTCATCGCCCTCGACTACGACCTCAATGGCCTGACCGACTTCGTGGTCCTCAACGGCCGCCGCAGGGAGGGGCCCATCCAGCTGCTGGCGGCCTTCCCGGCCTGAGCCTGCCTTCGGCCCGAGCCTGATCAGGCGGGGCACCGGCGCCACGTGCAGGTGGTGCGTTCTGTCAACAGTACCCCTGGTGCCTGCAGGCACCGGACCAACGGTCCACCGATGCGCAGATAAGTGGTGCGGTCTAATCTCGGTTGTCGATGTCTTACCGGCCCAGGTTCGCGCGCGCGGTGCTCGTGGCGCTCGGACTCTCTCTCATGCTGCTTGTCGATGGGCTGGCGTCGGTCGCTGCTCAGAGCGCCGAGACAGCCTCAGCCGAGGTCGCCTCAGCCGCGGAGGCGCTCGTGGGCGAGGCCTTCCCGCCGGCCGGTGATGCGGTCGTCTGCGATGCCGGCGTGGGGACCACCGACCTGAGGGCGGACATGGCCCTCCACGGTGTCACCCTGACCAACCACGGCGCCATCGCCGTCGGCTTCAGCCGCGCAGGGCTCAGCGACGAGCTGGGCCAGCGGCGGCCGGCCGCCATCGCCACGGTCGGCGACGAGTGGACCCGTGTCCGCATCCTCGGCCCCGGGGCCGAGGACGGCCTCGTGGCCGTGACGGCGGCCGGCGGCAGCACGGCCTGGGCGGTGGGCTTCACGACCATCGGCAACGTGACCATGCCCCTGGCGATGCGCTGGGACGGCAGCGGCTGGACGGTGGACCGCCCTCGGCCCGACGGTCGCCTTGACTCGATGTTCACCGACGTGACGATGGTGGAGAAGTTCCCCTTCGCCGTGGGCTACCGGATGACGGCGAGCGGCGGGAGCCAGCCCATCGCGGCGCGACGGGATGGCAAGCGCTGGCGCTATGTCGATCCGCGGACGGACCGGTCCGAATCGGTCAGCCTGACCGGCATCGCGCCAGACGGCCGAGGCGGGCTCTGGGTCGTGGGACACGGCGGGCGCGGAACGGAGATCGGCCCGATCATCTACCGGCGCGATGACGCACGCTGGGAGCGACAGCGGACGCCGAACGTCCGCGGGGAGGGCGTGCTGACCGATGTCGTTGCCGGCCGAGCTGACGATGGCTGGGCGGTCGGCTATCAGCAGGTCGATGGTCGCTCGCTGCCACTGGTGCTCCACTGGGACGGCCGAGCGTGGTCGCGGTCGGAGGCACCGAGCTTCGACTCGGACGAGGTCGTCCTGACGGCCGTCACGTCGTCGCCCGACGCTGGGACGTGGGTGGTGGGCGCCGCATGGGATCCGCTCGAGGCGAGCCATGAGGCGGTCGCCGCTCGGTGGGACGGCGAAGAGTGGAACGAGATCACGGGATTCGCGCGCGCCAGCGAGCTCCAGGACGCCGTCGGCTCCCTCGACGCGGATGGCTGGGCCGTCGGCCGGACGGGCTTCTTCTCGCTCGCGGCACGGGTCTGCCTGCCAGGCGGTCCCGAGAGACTGGCCACGGGCGAGGCCGGGCGTGTCGTTGGCGGCGACTCGGCGGCGGAGGCCGGGAGCTCGGCGGCGGAGGCCGTCGGCGCGACAGCAGGCGGCGCGGCGATGGGGGCTTCCCGCGTGCGGCCGAAGGCCGGCGCGAAGGAGCGCAGGGAAAGGAAGCCAGCCCGCCGAACCCATCGACCGCGCCTGTGGGCCCTGCCCGACCCCCGTCCGGACGAGGAACTCTTCGCACGCGACGTGGCGCAGTGGGCCGGCATCGCAGAGCAGACGCCGACGTACGGCGCAGTCGTCGCGGACTTCGATGCCGACGGCGCGGATGACCTGTTCATCGGTCGTCACGGTCGTCCGGGTCGGCTCGTCCTGAACCGGGGCGGGATCTTCCAGGACAACGAAGCGATGAAGTTCCCGCCCATCGACCGGCACGGCTGCACTGCGGCGGACGTGGACGGCAGCGGCCTGCCGGACCTGTACTGCACCGTCGGCGGCAAGCGCGGCTCGGGACTGAAGTCGAACGAGCTCTGGCTCGACCCGGCCGGACCCGCCCCGCGCGAAGCGGCAGTCCGGCTCGGCGTATCCGATCCGACCGGTCGCGGCCGCCGGGCGAGCTTCCTGCAGGCTTCGGCTGGCGAGGTCGAGCTCGTCGTCACCAACTCGCCCACTCGCGTCGACGGCCTGCCGTCCATCGGCCGCCTCTTCCAGACAGAGGACGGTGCCGCGTTCGAGGCACGACAGCGGACCGGGTACGCGGCCCGTCTCGGCTCACTCAGCACGCAGGCCGCCGACTACGACGGCGACGGCCGGGAAGACCTGCTGCTCGTCACCGGCGGTCGACAGGCGCCCCTCCAGGAGGGCACGCGACTCTATCGCAACACGCCGCGCGGCCTCGTCGACGTGACCAGTCGGATCGGCATCCGCTCCTTCGGGGAACTCGACGCCGAGCTGATGGATGTCGACGGCGACGCCCGGCTCGACCTCGTGCAGCTCTCCGAGACGAGGCTCCGCATCAGCGAGATGCGCGGGGGCCGCTTCCACGAGCTCTACGATCGCCGGCTCACCGGGGGCCGCGCCGTCGCCAGTGGTGATGTCAACGGCGACGGACATGACGACCTGTACCTCGTGCGCAGCAACAGCACCCGCAACCTCGAGGACATCATGCTCATCAACCGCGGCGCTGGCCGTCGCTGGTCGTCGCTGCCCATCCCGCAGGCCCACGAGGGTGACGGCGACGAGGCGGTCGCCATCGACCACGACGGCAACGGGCTCGACGACTTCGTCGTGCTCAACGGCAACAACGCCCGCGGACCGATCCAGCTGATCGCCTTCTACCCTCGTTAGCCCTCGGCCGGGAGGGCGGCCGGCGGGCTCGCGGCGCCGCGCCTCGCGGTGCCGCCAGAGGATGGTGGCAGCACCGAGGATGATGAGGACGCCGCCGACGAGCATCGCGGTGGGCACGCCGGCGATCGTCCAGTTCCAGCCCTCGCGGAACGTCTCGAGGACGATGCGCACGCTCCCGTACCAGATCATCCAGAACGAGGCCAGGTCGCCGTCGCGCAGGTGGTCGCCGAAGCGGCGAGAGAGGAGCAACGCAAGGAGGCCGCCCGCGATGGTGAGAGCCGACTCGTAGAAGAAGAGCGGATGGAAGCCCGTGTCCGCCGGATAGAGCGCGCAGGGGACCTGGGCGATGCGGTGGGCGCAGTCGATGGCGATGCCCCAGGGCAGGTCGGTCGGCGGACCGTAGAGCTCCTGGTTGAAGAAGTTGCCCCAGCGGGCGATGCCCTGGGCGAGGAGCGTGCCCGGGCACCACGATGTCCAGCGCGCGTGAGAGCGGGATGCCCTTGCCGCGCAGGAAGACCCAGATGCCGATGGCCGCGCCGATGATGCCGCCGTACAGCCCGAGCCCGGCGTAGGGCGGCAGGATGGCCCGGAGCGGGTCGTCCGCGTAGGTCTGCCACTCGCCGAGGACGTGGTACAGGCGGGCGCCGACGAGCGCGAAGATGGCCACCACGATGACCGCGCTCGTGACGAGCGCCGGATCGGCGCCCTTGCGACGGGCCTCGGAGCGGCTCACGAGGATCATCACCGCGATCGCCAGGACGAAGCCGATGCCGTAGAAGCCAAGCGTCACGGGCCCGAGGCCGAGACTCGACGGCGGGATGAGGTCGATGAGGGCGTGCGGCACGTCGGCGAGGATAGCCGAGCCATCTGCTCAGCCGTCGCGGCTCGGGCGCAACCGATCTCTGGGCCGGGCCGGGTTGCACGCGCCGCGACTGACGCAGCCATGGGCTCCCGTTCCGCCGCGCAAGAGTCCGGACGCTCCTCGCGATATGCTGGCCGCGGTGGTCGAGACCTGGGTCCTCTGGCTGTTCATCGTCGGCGTCGCAGTCGGCGCCGTGGTGGCGCTCGTGGTGGCCGTTCGCCTCCCGCGCGAGGAGGACGACGTCAGCCATCTCGAGCGACCCGCCGAAGCCGCCTGGATCAGCTCGGTCATCGAGCGCCACGGCGGCATCGCACCCGCGTCGCTTGTGGAGGAGGTCCTCGACCTGCACCAGGCCTACCTCCGGGACCCACGCCTGGCGCGTCCCCCGGTGCCGGCGATCGGCGCCCCTTCAGCCGAGGCGACCTGGTACGGGCAGGCCGCGGTGCCGGTACACGCCCGCCGCGTGCCGGCTACACGCCCGCCGCGCTGCCCGGCTACACGCGCCGCTCAGGTTCCCCGCGACACGGCCGTCCCGGATCCTGGCTTCGTTCGGGTCCCCGCCCCCGGCTACCCGCCGGCCGATGGTCCCTCAGGACCCAGCGTCGGTCCGGCCGGCGCCGGCCCAGCCGGGAAGGTGCTCGACCGTCCGGCCAAGTGACCCGGCGGGCACATGGCCCTCCAGGCAGGTCACGCCGTCGGCTCCCACATCGGCACCATGCAGCGTGCCCGCCGGCAGGTGCAGCCGATCGCCGACCCGCAGGAGCACGTCACGGTCGACCTCCGCAAGGTGGAAGGTGATGGCGCCCTCTATCGCGACAAGGACCTTGTCGTAGGCATGACGGTGCTCGGCGTAGCGGTCGAACGGACCGTTCGACCAGGCCGAGACATCCATGCCCTCGGCTTCCAGCAGCGCGCGGACCTCGAGCGCGGTCACGCCGCGGCCACGCCGATGAGGCTGCCCACGAGGTAGGTGACGAGCGCCGCGGCACCGCCGATGGCCACCTGTCGCAGCCCGCTGAAGATGAGGCTCCGACCCGTCAGGAGGCTGACGAGCGCGCCGACGACGAAGAGCGAGCCGAGCGCCAGGATCACGGCCGATGACCGTGGCGGTCATGCCCGAGGCCACGAGGAAGGGCGCCAGTGGCACGAGCGCGCCCGCCCCGAACGCGACGAAGGAGTAGCCCGCGGCACCCCAGGGCGAGCCCAGCTCGTCCGGATCGAGGCCGAGCTCCTCGCGGATCTTCGTGTCCAGGGCATGCTCGGGGTCCTGCATGAGGCGCCTCGCCACCAGGTCGGCCTCGTCATCGGCCAGGCCCTTCGCGCGGTAGAGAGCGGCCAGCTCGTCCTTCTCCTTGTCCGGCCGGAAGCGGAGCTGCTCGCGCTCGAGGTCGATCTGGCGCTCGAAGAGCTCCTTCTGGCTCTGCATGCTGACGTACTCGCCGGCGGCCATGCTGAACGCCCCGGCCAGCAGGCCGGATACGCCCGCCAGGACGATGATCTGATTGTCGGTCGATGCGCCGGCGAAGCCCATCACCAGCGCGAGGTTGCTCACCAGGCCGTCGTTGATGCCGAAGACGGCGGCCCGCAGCGCCCCGCTCTGCCCGGCCGCTCGGTGCCAGCTCTCGTCGCGGACGCTCATGGCGGCCGCCGCCGCGACCTCCTCGGACCCCGGCTCCACGCCGAGCATGCCCATGTCGAGGCGCTTCCAGATGGCCGCGTGCTCGCGCTCGTCTGCCGCGATGGCCGCCATCTCCGGGCCCTCCAGGCCTTCGTACAGGGCAAGCTCGTCGCCCTCGAGGGCCTTGACCATCGATGAGACGGCCTTGGTACCGAAAAGGCGGGCGCAGCTGAGCACGGCCCGGACCCGCCAGCGCGGCGGCGTCATCACCGGCACATCGACGCCGGCCGACTGCAGGCGGTTGGCCCACACGAAGGCATGGCGCCGCTCGTTGGCGGCGATGGCGCGGAACGCGTCGGCGCGAACGGCGTCGCGCTCGCGGTCTGCCAGCCCGTCATAGAGCTGCGCTGCGTCACGCTCGAGCTTCAGGTGGGCGAAGCAGCGGGCGAGCTCAGACGACTCGACTACCTGGTCATCACTCACGACCTCCATGCTACGTCTGTGGCCGTGGCCACCGCTCATCGGGCACGGCGACCGTAGACTGGCCTTGTGACAGCTCTCTCGTCACTGCGCTATCTCTCGGCCGCCGATGTGCGAGGCCGCGATGCCGGGCATCGAGGAACGGCTGCGTCTGGCCGAGCGGACCATGGTCGCCCTCGATCGTGCCGCCGAGCTGCCGCCGAAGATCGGCGTCCATCCGGCCGAGACAAGCTCGTTCGCCCACGCCATGCCGGCGCTCATGCGAGGGTCGTCCCTCGACGACGAAGAGCTCCTCGGCGTGAAGTGGGTCACGGGCTTCCCCGGTAACGTCGCGAGCGGGCTCCCCGCCATCCACGCCACGACCATCCTGAGTGACGCGCGGACCGGCCTGCCGCGTGCCTTCGTGGACGCAGGGGCCCTGACTGCGGCCCGCACGGCGGCCATCAGCGGGCTCGCCATCCGCCGGTGGGGCCCCCGCAGTGGCCCCGGAGTCCGGGTCGCGCTCGTCGGCGCCGGGGCACAGGCCCGCAGCCACCTGCCGGTCATCGGCCATCTCCTGCCAGGCGCCGAGGTCGTGCTCTGCGACCGGGACCTCGCCCGGGCGGAGGCCCTCGCCCGGCGAGCTTGCCGCCGAAGCGGCGACCCGGAGTCCGTGGCCACGACGAGCGACCCGACCGAAGCCGTCGCAGGTGCGGACCTCGTGCTGACGCTCATCTCGTTCGGCCCGCATCGGCAGGCGGTCCCCGACGAGGCCTTCGCGTCTGAGGCGACGATCGTGGCCGTCGACTACGACATGTGCGTGCCCGCCAGCGTGGCCGCGGGAGCCAGCCTGTTCCTGGTGGACCATCGGGAGCAGTACCTGGCCAACCGTACATCGACCGCGTTCGTGGACTACCCCGACAGAGGTGGTCACCGTCGGCGAGGCCATCCGGGGCGGGCTCGAGCGACCCTCCGGGCGAGTCCTCATCACCCACCTCGGAGTCGGCCTGGCTGACGTGGTCTTCGCCGATGCGGTGCTTCGCACGGCCGAAGCCTCGGGCATCGGGATGGTCCTTCCGCGCTGACCCGCCCGCGCCGCGATGCCGGTCACTCGTTGAGGCGGATCTCTCCCTCGGGCAGCTCCAGGACGATGTGCTCCCCTTCGACGCTCACCGGGAACACCACCAGCGGCAGCTCGGCAGGGGGTCGAGCGGCTCGCCATCGATCAGGTCGAAGCGAGAGAGATGGAGCGCGCAGGTGATGGAGTCGGCGGTGAGGAAACCCTTGTCGAGCTCGAAGTACTCGTGCGTGCAGGTGCCCTGAAGGGCATGGAGTCCGTCCTGGTTGACCAACAGGATGTTGGTCCCGTCGACCTGCACCATCAACATGGTGCCTTCCTCGAGATCATCGACCCGTGCGACCGGCACCCGGCGCACGGAGCGTATGTCGGGGTCCATCGGCGCAATGGTAGCGGCACGAATCGAACGGCCGGCGCTCGAAGCGCCGGCCGTCGGTGATGCGTGACTACCCAGCGATCCCGCCTACGCGGCGGCCATCCCCGAGGGGCCACCCTGGTCAACACCCGGGTTGCGGTACTGGTCCTGGGTGATGGCCGCGGCCAGGGTCTCGACCGTGCGAGTCTGGTAGATGGCGCCCGCGACGGCGAGCACGATCGCGGCGATGGCCCAGATGAAGCTCAGGTCATGCGCCGTGTAGACACCGAAGATCCCGAAGTTGAGCGCCTCGTGACGGCACGAGCCCGAGCGCGACGATCACGCCCGCGATCGTGGCTGCCCCTCCCGAGAGCGCCGTGGCCACGATGACGAGGACCGCGGGCATGTGCAGCAGGAAGAAGCCGACCGCGAAGATGGCTCCCACGATGAGCGCCGAGATGAAGGCGATCCAGCCCTCGGCGTTGAGGTTCAGCCACTCGAAGGCGCCGATGGTCAGCTGGTACCCCAGCGCACCTCCAAGCAGGATGACGGCCACCCAGTAGTAGAGGTACGAGAGGACCGCGAACAGCAGTCCCAGCAGGAACCCGACGACCCAGCCGGTGACCGTGGCCAGGAAGGCGTCACCGAAGAGCGCCGTGACGCCCTGCGCGCCCAGCAGGAAGCCGGCGAAGAAGCCCCAGATGGGCAGCAGGATCAGGAAGACCCTGAACCCATAGAAGCAGAAGGCCAGGCCGATGGCGATGGCCAGCAGCCCCAGGAGTAGCCCTTCCAGACGTGATGTCCATCAGTTCGCTCCCACTCTCGTTCGCGTGCGACGACACACGCCTCTCTGACGGGATAGCCTAGCGCGCCGTGTGCGCGCTGTGCGCATCGAATCGCGATAGTCAGACGAGAACGGCGGGGAGCAGCATCGAGTGCATTCTAGGCCGCTGTCAAGCGGGAGGCGCCCTCCGGCCACTTCCGTTCGAGCAGGCCGCGCAGGCGCTCCTGCGCCTCGGGCAGCGGGATCCGCGCCACCACCGGCTCGAGGAACCCGAGCACGATGACCTTGCGAGCGTCCTCGCGTGACAGTCCCCGGCTCATGAGATAGAAGACCTGGCCCTCGTCGATCGGACCGACCGATGACGAATGCATCGCCCGGCGCACGTCCGGCTGGTCGATCTCGAGGCTCGGGATGGTCACCGAGCGGGCCGTGCGCTCCAGCAGCATGCTGAACTCGCCGAGGAACGTGTCCGTCCCCTTGGCACTGCGCGCGATGTCGATGAGGCCCTTGATGTAGCCGCGGGACGCGCCCGTGAAGACGCCCTTGCTGAGCAGGTCGCTGGTGGTGTCCTCGCCGCGGTGTCTCGTGTAGCTCGTGAGGTCGAAGAGCTGCTTGCCATCCCCGAAGCCGATCTCGACCTGGTTGACCGTCGCACCGCGGCCCTCGAGCAGGTTCTCGATGCGACTGCGATGCAGCCGGCTGCCGACGCTTGCGATGGCCCAGTTGATCGTGGCATCCCGGCCGACCCGAGCCTGGCGGCTCACGAAGGTCGCGGTCCCCGGGCCGAAGTCCTGCTCGCCTGCGAAATCGAGCGTGGCGCCTTCGGCCAGGTCGATCTCCGTGGTGCCCCACCAGAGCGAATCAGCCTTGGAGCCGGCGTCGAGGCTGGCCCCCGCCGATGTGAGCTGCTCCTCGAACAGCGTGACGCGGGCGTTCCGGCCCAGACGGACGATGGTCCGGCTGATGAGCGCGAACCCCGGCGTCCCCGCGCTCCAGCGCAGGACGATGGGCTGCTCGAGCGTGACGCCTCCGGGGACGTGGATGACGATGCCGAGCGTCGCGAGGGCGCGGCGACCTGCCCGAAGGCATCGTCCGCCGGCAGCGAGGCTCCGCCCTCGATGTGCTCGCGGACGAGCTCAGGCCTCTCGCTGGCCGCGGCCGCCAGCGTCGTGACGGTCAGTCCGGCGGCGCGTGCGGCATCCGAGAAGGTCACCCTGAGGGGCGAGCGCTCATCGACATGGACGAGAGCCGCGACGCCGGGGGGCAGCGCTTCGCCGTTCAGGGCGCCCGATGCCGCCGTGGGCGGATACGGCTCCACGGCCGAGAAGTCGACGGCCCGCAGGTCCAGGTACGTCATGAAGAGCTGGTTGGGCTCGGCGGGCAGCTCGGCCAGCGTCTCGAGGGCGGCCAGCCGGTCAGCCAGGAGCCAGTCCGGCTCCTCGAGCGCGGTCGCGGTGCTGCGGACGTGGGTGGCCGTTGCCCACGGCAGCTTCAGCGGCGCGACGCTCAACCGAGGGCCCCCTCCATCTCCATCTTGACGAGACGGTTGAACTCGATGGCGTACTCCATCGGCAGCTCCTTGGTGAAGACCTCGAGGAAGCCCTGCACGATGAGGTTCTGGGCCTCGTTCTCGGTGAGCCCCCGGCTCATCAGGTAGAAGACCTGGTCCTGGCTCACCTTTCCGACGGAGGCCTCGTGGGTGAGCGAGGTGTCGTCTTCCTGGATGTCGATGTACGGGTACGTGTCGCTGCGGCTGTGATCGTCGAGCATGAGCGCGTCGCAGCGAACGCTGGCCACCGCGTTCGTGGCGCCGGGCGCCACCTTGACCTGGCCGCGGTAGGTGGCCCGGCCGCCGTCCTTGGAGACCGACTTGCTGACGATGCGGCTGCGCGTGTCGGGCGCGAGATGGATGGCCTTGGCGCCCGTGTCCTGGTGCTGGCCGCTGCCGGCCACGGCCACCGAGATGATGTCCGCCGTGGCCCCACGACCACGCAGGTAGATGCTCGGGAACTTGACGGTCTTGCGCGACCCGGTGTTCGCGTCGATCCACTCCACGGTGGAGTCCTCGTAGGCGTGCGCGCGCTTGGTGACGAGGTTGTAGACGTCATTCGACCAGTTCTGGATGGTCGTGTAGCGCACCTTCGAGCGCTTCTTGGCGATGACCTCGACGACGGCCACGTGCAGCGAATCGGTGGCGTAGATGGGCGCAGTGCAGCCCTCGATGTAGTGGACCGAGGCGCCCTCGTCGACGACGATCAACGTGCGCTCGAACTGGCCGGTGTTCTCGCCGTTGATGCGGAAGTAGGCCTGCAGCGGCAGCGGCACGTCCACGCCCGGCGGGACGTAGACGAACGAGCCGCCCGACCAGACCGCGCTGTTGAGGGCCGAGAACTTGTTGTCCTCGGGCGGCACGATGGTCCCGAAGTGCTCCTTGAAGATCTCGGGGTACTCCTTGAGCGCCTGGTCGGTGCCCATGAAGACGACGCCGAGCTTGGAGAGCTCCTCCTTCACCGAGTGGTAGACGACCTCCGAGTCGTACTGTGCGCCGACGCCGGCCAGGAAGCTGCGCTCCGCCTCGGGGATGCCGAGCTTCTCGAACGTCTGCTTGATCTGGTCCGGCACGTCCTCCCAGGAGCGCTCCTCGCGCTCGGAGGGCTTGCGGTAGTAGATGATCTTGTCGAAGTCGATCTTGTCGAGGCCGTCCGTCCAGAGGGGCATGGGGCGCTTCAGGAAGTGCTCGAAGGCGCGCAGCCGATGCTGCAGCATCCAGTCGGGCTCGCCCTTCAGGGCGCTGATCTCCTCGACGGTGGCGCGGGAGAGGCCGCGCGCGGTCTCATGCAGGTAGACGATGTCGTCGTGGAAGGCGTACTCGGCGCGGCGGTCGCGAATCTCGGGCTGGGTGGCCATGACGCTCCTGGGACGCGGCTGTTCGTGGGGTTCCGCTAATCCTGACCTAGTTTATCGGAATTAGCTCCGAACCCGCAACCGACGGCAGGAGGTGCGCCCATCCGGGTACCGGATGGCCCGGCGTACCAGCTGGGGTAGACCAGGTGGACCGGGTTGCCGATGAGGGCGACCTTCCAGGTCGTGACGTCGTTCGACGTGCCGGTCCCGGTCATGTGTAGCGGATCTTCCACCAGCCGTCCTGCTGGTCGGCGTCGTAGTCGCTCGGGGACCGGGCTCGGATCGTGAGCCAGCAGCCGTTGAAGATGCCGCCGCTGCCGCCGCGTGTTGGTGAGGACGGAGTTCGTGCCCGTGCTCGTGTTGCAGGCCGTTGCAGTTGGCGCTGGTTCGATTGGTCGTGCCCTGAGCGGCCGTGTAGTCGAACGGCGGCTCGAGTCCATCCGCCGCCGTCGGGACGAGGATCTGGAGTTCGCGCCCGGCAGAGCTCTGCGTGTCGCCCGGATCCCAGAGGCTGGATCTCGACGGTCTTGCCGGCGTGCACCTCTTCGATCTGGGCGAGGTAGAACTCCGAGATCACGTCATCGGCCCAGCCGGTGTCGACGGAGCTGTTCGAGGGAGCGGGGTGTACATCTGCATCGCGCCCAGGCCGTAGACCCTGGGCGAGCCGCCGCCGGGCACGGTCGCGCTGACGTAGATGGCGAAGCTGTTCTCGCCGTTCGTGCCCAGCTGCTGATCGGCATTGGCCGGGTCCGTCGGAGCTGGTGTGGATGCGGTAGATCTTGCCCTCGGGGCCCACCGGCCAGCGGGTTGGCAGGGTTGAGGAGGTACCAGCGGTTGTGCCAGTCGCGCCCGTCGCCATAGGGATGTCGCCGCGGTACAGGCACTCGGCGCCACCGCTGCCGTTCATCGTCGAGTCGGCCCAGTCCATGTTGCGGAACTGGGTGCCCGACGCCGCGACTGGACGTCGTCCGCGAGGTCGTACAGGCTCGACCCTGTGTCGTAGAGGGTGTAGAACGTGCTGACCGCCGTATCGCCACCGAACCAGCGGTCGCCGGTGCCCTTCTGCTCGGTGACATCGCAGAACTGCGGGTCGTAGACGTAGACCTAGCCGTCGGTGGCACCGGGCGGCATCTCGATGGCGTAGTTGTAGTAAGGTCGTCGGCGTCGTAGCAGGCGCGGCCACTCTGGGGGCAGGCCGGGCTGACGCCGCCGGTGCGGGTGTCGTAGCCCGTCTGGTAGGCGTCACCGTTGACGTTCTCGGCACCCTGCGTGTTCAGGGTGGCCCAGAAGCCGCGCGGGTTCAGACGCAGAGCCGTCCGCCTCGAAGCAGTCCGCCTTTCCGGTCGTGCACGCGGTGCCCGGCCCCTTGAGCAGGTCGTCCGCGCGTTCGACTGCTGGAGTGACGAGGTCGTGTAGGCATGGTCGCCGTGATGCGCACGTCGACCATGTCCACGCTGAACTGCTTCGTGCCGGTGCAGTCTCGTCTCGCGGTCAGGCGGACCTGGAGGTTGGCGAGCTCGGCCCGCGTCCAGGGGTGGGCGCCCCAGGCCGCCGTGGAGGTCGCGCTGCCGACGACGTAGTCGCGTCGAAGTACTGGTCCTGAGGTTTCCGGTCGCCGGGACCCGGACCAGGCTGGACCACGAGGTGCCGCCGTCCCACGAGAGCTGCACGCCGATGGATGCGCTGGGGCTGCCGGTCCCACTGCAGGAGCTGTCGATCCAGCGCGTCGCTGAGACGGACCTGGATGCCCACGATGGTCACGGTCTCGCCGGCCCCTGGCGAGGGGATTGCCCGTCTGCGCGCTGAAGCCTGTCCAGCGCTGCTGGTCCCCGTTGCCATCGGTGTCCGTGCGCCCGTAGACGTTGTTGTTGTTCTGCAGCGAGTTGCCCAGGTTGTTGCCGCCCGAGGTGCTCGATGACTGCCACACGCTCGAGCCGGCGGTGGCGGTCGGGACCCGCGCGGGCAGCCGCTCGCAGGGTCCCAGGCGTCTGTGGTACCGCAGGTCCGTGCCGTGTCGGTATGGTCTCGGTCACCACCTCGGTCGACGTCAGGCCGCGGGTCGTGCCGAAGACGCCGTAGTAGTTCTCCGGGCTGCCCATGGGCACGGGAAGCACGAACTCAGCCGCGCCAGTGACGCCGACGGCGACGGACTGCAGGCAGGGCCCGCCGTCCCAGCAGAAGACCCGGGCGAAGTTGGTCTGGACCGGGCCGTCGATGTCGACGATGAGCTTGCGCGCGTTCTCGGGGTCCCGACGCGGCGTCACGGTGACGCCGCCGACGCCGTCGGGAAGCCGTTCTTCTTGGCCTCGTCGAGGGCCGCGTCGGAGTGCGCCCGTCTCATCGCCCGGCAGGTAGACGGCCCCGGCGAGCGCGGCGGCGTCGGCGGCACGCTGCATTCGCTGCTCGAACGTCCACCACCACGTCACGTCGGTGACGAGGGCAGCTCCGCCCAGGAGCGACGACGGACATGACCGCGAAGATGGGCAGCACCTGGCCACGCTGGCGCGAGCGGGCGTCGTCCGGCGCGGGCGTCCGCGCCGGAGAGGCGACGCGGGTCGGTCGCAGTGCCGCGTGAGGATGCGATCGAGTGCTCACGCGACTCTCCTAGGTGGTGGGGTTGAGCGCCATGACCGTCGTCTCGCTCAGGGTCAGCGACAGGCTGCCGCCGGCCAGGGCGTCGAGCGAGCGGCGCCCATCGGGGTGACGAAGTCGTAGCGGTAGCGGACGGTCACGCCGATGAAATCCGGGCCGGAGGGGCCGCCGTTCACCCGCGTGCAGGCCGGCCACTCGAGGCTGGCCTGCGTGAAGTCGATGCGCTCGGTACCTGCGGCCGGGATCGACGTCCGGCCCGAGACCCGGCCCGAGGTACGTCCACGTGTTGACGTCGCCGGCGATCTCGTGGCCGGCGCTGTCCGCCTCTGAAGATGCGGATCTGCTCGACGTTCGCGAAGCTTGACCCCCGAATCCGGGGACTGAGGATGCGCTGGACGGCGCCCACCGCGACGGCGTCCACATCCGGGATGGCAGGGTTCGGCGGGCTGCCGCAATTGGTGCCCTGTGCAAGCGCAGCGCCGACCCGGGCGCCATCCCGCGACGCGTACCCGATCGACTGCATCGCGCCGAAGATGAGGCCGATCTCCGCGACGCTGACGACGAGCAGGGCGAGGATCGGCAGCACGAGGGCGAACTCCACGAGTCCCTGCCCTCGCTCCGCCGGCCGGCTCTCGGCCCGACCGAAGTCGGGTCGCCTCACAGGGTCGGCTCCATGCGGAAGATGTTGCGCTGGGTGATGGTCCAGCCCATGTCACCGCCTCCGAAGACGCTGTAGATGGCGTTGAGCGGCGTGGCCCACAGGTGCCGGTAGCGGATGTTCACGCCGACGTTGTCGACCGTCGAGCGGGCTGGGATCAGACCCATCGCCGGACAGCCAGTCAGCGTGCTGCAGCGCACGCTCTCCGGATAGTCACTTCGCCGGATCCAGCGTCGTAGGGGACGCTGGATGGTGGTGCCGTCAGGCAGGATGCAGTCCGCCAGCGTGCCCGTGCGGTAGTATGTCTGCTTCTGGTAGGACGTGTTGCCGACCATCGCGGTCCGCTCGATGATCACGTCGATGATCTTGGTGCGGTCTTGGGCACGCGTGACATCCTCCTCGATGTCGCGGAGGATGATGCAGTCCGAGCCCGGCCGGCTGCCCATGATCGCGGCAGTGTGGGCGGCCTGCTGTGAGGCGCGGTTGACGCCCACGACGGCGTTGAGGGCCAGCGCGATCTCGAAGACCGCCATGAAGACGACCGTGAGGATGGGCACGACGAGGGCGAACTCGACCAGGGCCTGGCCTCGCTGACCCTCATTCGATCGCGCCGATCGGAGGATGTGCATGCGCACGATCCTCGCCGCTCCCAGCCCGAGTGGTTATCGCCTGATGGTCAGGTCGTTCGCGTGGGCCGCCCCTTCAAGCGCGCGGTCTGCGAGTCCCTGACCTGATGCCATCGGACCCCAGCCGACCACACACCGGCCATGACCCGATGGGGCTATCGGGGTCCTGTCGACGGGCGGCTGGTCGAACATCGGCCCCAGGTGACTGGACGCGCGCGATGGCGACGTCGAAGGAGCAGATCGTCTACTCCATGCACGAGGTGGACGGGGTTGCCACGAAGCTCCACCTGCCAGGTCGTGAGGTCGGTCGAGAAGTCGCTCGAGGCACCGCTCATGTTGTAGCGGATCTTCCACCAGCCACCCTCGGTCGTGACGGTGTCGCTGTCGGGTGCGGCGCGTCGTAGTCTCGTCCAGCGGGATGGTGATCGTCAGCCAGCAGCCGTTGTAGCAGGCTGTGCCGCCGGTGTTCGTGGTGACACGTACGGTACCGGTCCGTCGCTGCGGCTGCTGGCGCCGGACCCCGTGCAGCTCGTCGCGTTGCCGGAGTTCGGTGCCGCGCTCCAAGCTGAACGGCGTGGGCGCGTAGTCGTCGCCCCGGGTGCCGAGGATCTGCAGGTCTGGCCGCCAGGGCGCCGGTGTCACCCGGGTCCCAGAGGCTGATGACCATCGTCTTGCCGGCGTGCTCGGCGTCGATCTGGGCCAGGTAGAACTCCGAGGCGCGGCCGCCGGCAGGCGGACGTAGGCCTCCATGGCGCCCAGCGCCGTAGACGCGGGCGTGCCACCGTGCGCCGTGGCCCAGATCGCGAAGGCGTTGAGCGCGGTCGTGCTCGCGCTGGTCGGTCGTCGCTGGTGGGGTCGGTCGAGTAGGTGTGCAGCCGATACGTCTTGCCGCCATCGAGGCCCTGGGCGATGCGCACCCAGTCGTGGTGCCAGGCGAGGTCGTCACAGGCGTGACCAGCCACCTGGGGTTGCCGGTCGAGCGCCGTGTCGCGCACCGCGAGGCGCCGGTACGTCGTTCCGGAGTTGTAGACCATCGGTGTCATCGGTGGTGACGTAGCGGCGTGTTGTTGGTGTCGGTCAGACGTCGTAGAACGTGCTCACAGGGTTGTACGCGCTGCTGCCGTTCGCGCCCCCCAGCGTGTAGTACTCGCCGGTGCCCTGTGTCGGTGTCGACGTTGCAGAAGCCGGGGTCGAAGAGCCAGACCTCGCCGCTCGGACGAGCCGGGCGGGAACTCGACCCCGTACTGGTAGTAGTTGTCCGGCTCGGTAGTCGTCGTTGGTGAGGCCGGTGCGCGTGTCGTAGTAGGTCATGTAGGCGTCGCCCTGGATGTTCGGCGCACCCTGGCTCTGGAGCGCGCCCCAGAAGTTCTGCGGCGCGAGGATGGGAGCCGGGATCCCGTCCGATGGGTTGAGGATCGGGCGCACGCACGGGCGTTTCCTGGATCGTGGTGGACGTGGTCGTCTGGGTCCAGTCGTAGCTGGACCTCGACGTCGAGGTCGCCGACTCGGACCTCGCGGCCCGCAGGACAGTCGGTGCCCGCTGCGGGTCAGTTCGACACGCAGGTTGTTGACGACATCGGCGCGGGTCCACGCATGGGTAGGCGGTTCCCAGGCGGAGGTACCCCACGTCGGTGGCACGAACAGGTTCTGGTCGTGGTAGTCAGCCGCGCCGAGATTGATCGGGGCTCGACCAGACCACGCCGCTTCCGGGATCCAGCCCAGCCGGACAGCGACGCGGCAATCATTGGCGTTCTGGTCCGTGCTCCGTGTTCCCGAGCCGGACCCGGATGCCGGCGATCGATAGCGGGTCCGGGAGCGAGCCGAAGCCGAAGCCAGCCCAAGCTCTGGACCGCACCGACCTGTGTGCTATAGGTGTCACCGTTGTCGAAGGCGTTGCCCGGGTTTTGCCATGTGCCGAGCCAGGGACTGACTCGGCAGATTGGCCAGACGTGTCTCCCGTGATCGGTGTATTGGTCGTGGTCGTGACCGAATCGTCGGAGGAAGCCCACGCCGTAGTAGTTCTGGGGACTGCCCATGGGCACGGGCAGCACGTAGGTGGCAGCGCTGGTCACGCCGACGTCGACGTCGCGCAGGCACGGCCCGCCGTCCCAGCAGAAGGCGCGCGCGAAGTTCGTCTGGACTCGGTCTGAGATGCGCACGATCATTTTGCGAGGGTCATCGTCATCAGGGTCCGGATCAACGATGACGTCGTTGACGCCGTCCGTGTAGCCGTTCTTCACCGCTTCGGCGTACGCAGCGGCTCTGGCGAGCGTCACGTTTCCCGGGAGATAGACTGCCCCAGCGAGCGCGGCAGCGTCAGCGGCGCGCTGCATGCGCAGCTGAGACGTCCACCAGAAAGCCACGTCCGTGAGCAGTGCCGCTCCGCCAAGGAGTACGACGGACATGACGGCGAAGATCGGCAGCACCTGACCAAGCTCGCGGCTTCGTGTTCTGACGTTCGCGCGCCGGGCGCGGTTCGGGGTCCATCTCGGGCGCACGGTGTCGTCTCCTAGATCGAGGGGTTCAGCGCCATGACCGTGGTCTCCTTGAGCTCGATGGAGAACCCTCCACCGGCCACTGCGTTGATCATGGAGGCCACCGGCATGACGAATTCGTACGTGTAGATGACGCTGACGCCGATCGATTGGAGGCCGGAACCGCCGTTCACGCGGCTGCAGGCGGGCCATGTCTGCGGCTTGGTCAGATCAGGCTCGAAGTCGAGCGTCACCGGTGGGATCGGGGGGTCAGCCAATGGATCGCCAGGATCGATGACAACGCCACCGGTGGCGTCGTGGGCCCAGACGTTGACCGGCCCCAGCTCGGTGCCCGTGGACGACGCCTCGAAGATGCGAATCTCCTTCACCCTGTTCATCCTGATGCCTGAGTCCGGCGACTTGAGGATCCGCTGAACGGCACCCACGAGGGCGGCGTCTACGCTCGGGGTCCAGGGCGCAGTCCTCGTCGCCGTTGGCCAGCGCGGACCCGACCCGGGCACCCTCGCGGGCTGCGTACACAAGCGTCTGAGAGTTGCCGAAGACGACACCGAGCTCGGCCACGCTCACCATGAGCAGAAGCATGATGGGCAGCACGAGGGCCAACTCGACGAGGCCCTGGCCACGCTGGCGATCTGCCGGGTCTCGGGATAGCCGCCTCATAGCACCGGCTCGATGCGGAAGATGTTGCGTCTGGACGATGCGTCCAGCCGACGTCCCCGCCAGCGAAGAAGTCGAACAGGGCGTTCAGGGGCGTCGCCCAGAGGTGCCGGTAGCGGATGCTCACGCCGATGTTGTCCACCGAGGTTGAGGTGGGCCGGCGGACTCAGGCGGATCAACTCGGGGCAGCCCGAGAGCACGTTGCAGCGCTCGTCCTCCGGGTAACCCGCGGCAGTCAACTGGTACGGGAGGTCCATGACATGCGTCGTCGGCCAGTCGGGCACGGGTACAGGGTCCCGCTGGGGTCTCGCCGGTACGTCTGCTGGGCGTACGAGCGATTGCCTTCCATGGCGGTTCGCTCGATGATCACTTCTTGGATCTTCTTTCGGTCGTTGGGGGCGTAGACGTCCGCCTCGATCTCTTGGAGGATGAAGCAGTCCGCACCGTCGCTGATCGCCCAGGATGGCGGCCAGGTGCGCCCCGTTCTGCGAGGCGCGGTTGACGCCGACCGTGGCGTTGAAGGCGAGCGCGACCTCGATGACGCCCATGAAGACGAGGATGACGATGGGGATGACGAGCGCGAACTCAGCGAGCGCCTGCCCGGCGCCCCCTCTGTTCTCTTCCTGCCCGTCGTGCCGTGCGCACGAGCATGAGCGAACCCTCCTGGCCCAGTGGCCTGCGGACGGACGCAGGCGTGGGGTTGTGAAGGTAGGCAGGTGGTCTGTCGTAGTAAAGGTGCCGCGCTGCCATTCCGTCGACTTCTCGGTGCGGTGCGGCACCGATATGTTGCGGGAGCCTATCACGAGTCGCGTCATCGGTACATCGAGCAACTCTGGGCCCCATGGGTGCATCCTGCCGGCGCGCGGAGTGTAGGCGGCGGGACGCGGCTCGCCGACAGCGCGCGCTCGTACAGCCCCGGCCCCTGACGATGGCTTCCGCTCCCCGGACTGACCGCCGACGGCCGATGGACGTGCCGGGCAACCGGACCGCACCGCTGCCGTCCGGACTCGACACGTAGCCGCGGGTCAGTGGCCTATCCGGCGGTCCCGCTCGACGCGGGTCGAGGTAGAGCGTCGCGATGGCCAGTCGATGGTGAGCACGAAGTCGGCGAGGAAGTCCGATGCCCATGATGCCCATGCCGCGGGCCAGCCGCATCCGTGGCCAGCACCACGCGCCAGCGTGGAGGACCGTCGCCGAGGGTGAGTCGCGTCAGCGACCGGCGCGACCAGGGCCGTCCGGCGACCGCTCCACGAGGCGATGGGCATCCGCTCAGGTGGCGGCGCGATCGAGCGCCGATCCCCAGGCCGGCGAGGTCCGATGCACCGGCCGCCAGGCCCCCTTCCGAGCCCGTGTCCACCAGGAACGGCAGGCGCCGCCGCCCGACACCGATGTCCACCATCGGCGACGGCGACGATGGCGACGGCGGCCCGGAACGGGCAGACTGATGGCGCCATCGATGTGGGCGAGACCGGCGACGCTGTCCAGCGATCGTCAGCCTCCCCGCCGGCACGTCGAGCTGCCACACGCCGCGCTGCATCACGTTGGCGCCGATGACGCCAGCGGCCGATCCGGAGGCCGATGCTGACCCGGGCGGCACCACGATGGCGCCGACCGACGCTGAACGTGACCCCACCGATCCGGAGCCGCTCGAGGCGACACCGTCCGACCGGCGAGCCACCGTCCCGTCCGGCGCGATGGTCTCGACGGACCCGACGCCACGACACCCATCCGCGCCGCGACCTCGGCCGAGATCAGCGTGGGGGCACCGGTGTCCACGAGCATCGGGCATCGTCGGTCCTCCGTCACCGAACGCGACGTCGATGAGCAGCTGGCCCTCGATCGGCGCAGGGGACGGTCACCGGCAGCGAGCTGGCCGTATCCATGACTGGCCCCCATGAGCCCGATCGCACCCGTCCAGCCGACTGCCGCCAGGTCACCACCGCCGTGGCCACGGCGACGAAGACGACGATCGCCAGCGGGGCCAGCGGGAGGCGAATCCCCGAGGATGGCCGCGAAGGTCCATCCGCGGACGCTACCAGCGACGCTTATCGCTCGCTATCCCGGCGCTTCTCAGCCGCTTATCCGCCGAAGCGGGTCATGAGCTGGTCAGCGGGGCGAAGTCGTCGGTAAGCACCACGGCACCGTCGATGAAGTCGGCGATCAGCGCGGCGTCATCGCCGCTCGCCGCGCCGCGACCTCCGGCTGCGAAGTGATGCCGAGCCGCCTCGAGCGCGGTCCGCCGCCAAGCAAGCGCCTCGGCCGGGAAGGGCTCGTCCGACGCCAGCAGGATGACGTTGCCGCCGCTCGTGCCGGCGACCCGCGACTCCGGGCCGAAGACCGCCACGTGGTCGAAGACCTCGGCGAACGTGGCCAGCTGGGCGCGCGCCAGCCGGAGCGGCGGGTAGTCGATGATGTTCACCGCGTAGATGCCGCCCGGCCGCAGGACCCGCTGCACCTCGGCCGCGAGCTCCCGCGTCGTCAGGTGCCAGGGCACCGCCGGCCCCGCGAAGGCGTCGCCGATGACGAGGTCGTAGGCATCGGTCGGCTCATCGGCCAGGCTGATCCGCGCGTCCCCCAGGCGGACCGTCAGGTCATCGGACGTCTCCAGGCCCAGCTCCTCGCGCGCGGTCTGCAGGACGACCGGGTCGAGCTCCAGGACCCGGTTGACCGAGCCCGGGCGGGTGGCCGCGATGTAGCGCGGCATCGTGAACCCCCCGCCCCCCAGATGCAGCCCGCGGATGGGCTCCCCGGCCGGCGCGAGCAGCGTCCACGACGTCGCCGAGCAGGCGCGTGTAGGCGAACTCCAGGTGCGTCGGGTCATCCAGGTCCACGTAGGCATGCCGCAGCGTGTCCATCCGGAGCTCGCGGTGGCTCGCCTCCGAGCCCTCGGCCACGCTGATGCAGAAGTAGGCGCTCTCGCGCTGGCACGGACCCGGCGAGAGGAGCGCCCACGACGACCGCGCTGACCGCCAGGACACGCGGCCACGGCCGCGACCCCGGACCCGCGCGCCCGGCCGACCGTCACCGCGATGAGGACCCCGACGACCACGAGGGCGAGGCCAAGGCCGATGATGATGGGCCGCGTGGGCAGCGCGGCCACGAGGACGAAGCCGGTGACGAACGAGCCCGCGATGGCCCCCGCCGTCCCGATGGCCGAGTAGCGCCCCACGACCGATCCGGTCTGGGACAGGTGGCGCAGCTGGAGCTTCACGACCGTCGGGCTGGCAGCCGAGAGCACGGCCGCCGGCAGGAAGAACGCGGCGCCCGCGAAGAGCAGGATGCCCACCGGGTCGGGCGAGAGGCCCATCGAGGCCGCCAGGGTGACGATGGGGATGACGGCGATGGCGAGGACCCCGCCGAGGATGAGGATCGGCCCGAGGAGCCGGCGCGGGTCCATCTCGTCCGCGAGCCGGCCGCCCAGCCAGGTCCCGATGGCGATGCCCGCCAGCACCGTGCCGATGACGCCGGTCGTCACCTCGAGCGTCACGCCGAGGTGCGGCGCCAGCAGCCGCACGGCCAGGATCTCGAGCACCAGCACCGCCGCCGACGCGAAGAAGACGATGAGTGCGGCGATGAGCGGGGCCATCCGCCGGGACCGCTACAGGCTGACCGGCACGCCTTCGGCAGCCGAGCGGTAGAGGGCCTCGATGGTGCGCGCCTGGCCCATGGCGTCGGCGCGGCCGAGGCGCGGCGCCTTCTCGCCGCGGATGGCTGCCGCCATGTCGTCGAGCTCGCACTGATACGGGTTGATGGGCTCGACCCGCACCTCCTCGCCGTCCACGAGGATGAGCCCCTGCGTGGCGTGCCAGGGGTCGGGCAAGTAGATGGTCCCGTCGCGGCCGATGATCTCGAGCGTCTCGCTGAACGAATCGAAGCCACAGTGGAACGTCGCGGTCAGGCCCGACGGGAAGTGGAGGAGCGCCGCGAAGCGGCGATCGACCCCGTCGGCGGTCGTGACCTGCTGCCCGTAGACGACGTCGGGCTCCTGACCCGCCACGAGCCGGGCGCCGCTGACGCAGTAGCAGCCGACGTCCATCAGCGAGCCGCCCTCGAGCGCGGCGCTGACGCGGATGTCGGCATCGTCCCGGAGCCGATGGCTGAACGTGGAGCGCACGCTGACGGGCTCACCGATCCGCGGCAGGAGCTCCATGAGCCGCGCCGCCTGGGGCGTGTGGCGCCACATGAACGCCTCCATGAGGACCAGGCCGGAGGCCTCGGCCGCATCCCAGGCCACGTCGACCTCGGCCGGATGACGCGTGTAGGGCTTCTCGCAGAGCACGTGCTTGCCCGCCGCCAGCGCCGTCAGCGTCCAGGGATGATGCATCGAGTTGGGCAGCGGGATGTACACCGCATCGACGTCCGGGTCAGCCAGGAGAGCCTCGTATGACCCATGGACGCGACCGATGCCGTTGGCCTGCGCGAAGGCCTCGCCCGCCTCCGCCGACCGACTGCCGACCGCGACGACCTGGGCGTTCTCGGTCAGCCGCGCACCGGCGAGGAGCTTGGTGTTGATCCGGGAGGTGCCGAGCAGGCCCCACCGGATGGGCTGTCGGATGCTCATCGGCGTACGGTAGCGGACAGGCGTGCACGCGGACGCGCGATACTGCCGACGTTCGACCGCATGATGGAGAGCAGAGCCATGACCGATGTCCGAACGGGCGAGCCGCAGGCGGGGCGGCGCATGTCTGGCAGGTCCATCCTCGCCGCACTCTTCTGGCTCCTCTCGTGTCTCGCCATCCTCGTCGGCGGGGTCACGCTGTGGGCGCACCAGACGGTTCTCACGCCGAGCGGCTGGGGCTCCATCGTGCAAGGCATCGCGTCGGACCCGGAGGTCATCGACACCACGAGCGAGCGGCTCGTCGAGCGCGTCTCGGACGCCATCGGGGTGGAGGACATCGTGGCCCGCGTGCTCCCCGGAGAGGGCACCCGCCTGGCCGGCGCCATCACCGGCGCCCTCGAGGAACGCGTCGCGGCCCGCGTAGCGGAGGTGGCCTCCTCGGAGACGTTCCAGGACGCCTTCGTGAGGGTCAATGAGGCGGGCCACGAGGCGGCCTTGCGGATCATCCGCGACCCCGATTCGGAGGCCGTCACCTCGGCGCAGGGGACGATCTCGATCAACGTCTTCCCGCTCATCGAGGGTGTCCTGGTGGGCCTTCAGGAGGCCGGCATCATCGATGCCAGCCGCGAGATCCCCGACCTCTCGAGCTACGAGCCCGACCCCGACCGCGTGGCGACCCTCGAGACCCTCCTGGGCCGGGACATCCCCGATGACATCGGCACGATCACGCTCGTCCAGTCCGATCGCCTGGGCACCGTCCAGTCGGCCGTGCGCGCCTTCGACGTCGTCACGGTCTTGCTCGTCGTCATCGCCGTGGTCTGCGTGCTCCTGGCCTTGTGGCTCTCCCAACGGCGCCTGCGGATGGTGGCCTGGCTGGCCATCGGCGCCATCGTCGCGCTACTGCTCGGCCGCGGCCTGTCGCGTCTGATCATGGCGGAGGTCACGGGTGCCGTCCAGGACGGTCCCGGCGGCCTGACGGTCCGGGCGACCGTGGACAGCGCGGTCGATTCGCTGATGTGGTTCAGCTTCCTGCTCATCGTCGTCGCGCTCGTCGTGGCTGGGGCGGCGCTCGTCATCGAGCGTCGGGCCGAGCTCTCCGGGGCGGCCGGTGCGTCGCTGGCCGAAGCGGGCGGCTGGCGCGGGTGGCTGCAGACGCGGTCGCGAGCCATCGGCTACGTGGGCATGGGCATCGTGGGCTTCGTGGTCCTCTGGAACGTCGGGGGGCCGGACATCACGCTGCTGGCCGCGGCCATGGTCGGGCTCATCCTCATCGCGGTCAGCGTGCTCGGTGGACGCGAGGCCAGCGCGGCGGCGGAGGCGGAGCCCGGGTCGGCAGACGCCGGCGGGTAGGGCATGTGCGGGCGGATGACGCAGGCGACCGACCCGGCGGAGGTCGCGCGGATCTTCGACGCGGACGACCGGGTCGACCGCGACGATGAGTGGGCCAAGCCCCGCTACAACGTCGCGCCCACGCAGCCGCTCATGGTCGTGCTCCAGCGTGGCGACGAGGGGCGCGTCGTGGAGCAGCACCGCTGGGGCCTCATCCCCTCGTTCGCGACGTCCGCGAAGGACGGCGCCAAGCGCATCAATGCCCGCGCGGAGACGGTCGCCACGAGCCCGGCCTTCCGGATGAGCTTCGCGAAGCGCCGCTGCATCGTCCCATCGGACGGCTTCTACGAGTGGCGCCGCGCAGGCGGCCAGAAGCAGCCCTTCTTCCTCCATCCGCCGGAGGACGCGGTCCTCGCCATGGCCGGCCTGTGGTCGGTCTGGAAGGACCCGGAGACGGGGATGTGGGTGCCCTCGGCGGCCGTCGTGACGACGGGTGCCAATCGCCTGGTCTCCT
>CAVOIR010000016.1:0-121322 GCA_963696045.1 uncultured Chloroflexia bacterium
ACCGGCAGAAGATCCAGCCCGGTGCAACGGCAGCCCCCCGACTCCTGCACGGTCACGTCTGGAGAGGCCTCACTGGCCTCGACCATCACCTACCCGCGTTGGGACCCACCGGCCGACGCGGACCCCCGCGCCGTGGCCGAGTGGCGACGCTTCATGGAGAGCCTCACGACGCACGAGCTCGGGCACGTCACCATCGCCCTGCAGGGCGCCGACGCCATCGATGAAGTCCTCGACAGCGGCCTCTCAGCGCCCACCTGCCAGGAGGTGGAGCGCGAGGCGAACCGGGCCGCGCTTCGGACGCACCAGCAGTACGACCGGCTCAACGCCCGCTACGACCGAGAGACCGACCATGGCAGGACGCAGGGCTCGACCCTCGACTGAGGTATTCGGGCCCAGGCCGCGGGGGCGAGCGACGGTCGGGCTCGATCAGGCCGGCGTGGCGACCTTCTCCACCTCGTCGGCCGCGTCCTTGGCGGCGGACTTCGCCGCATCGGCCGCGTCCTTGCCCGCCTTCTTGGCCTCCTGGCCGGCGTCGCTGGAGAGCTTGTCGAGGCTCGCCTGGAGCTCCTTGAAGCGGTCCTCGAGATGGGCGCCCAGCGCGTCGAAGTCCCGGGCCTTGATCTCTGTCCGGACCTGCTCGAACTCCGCGCGCAGGTCGCGACCGGTCTGCTGGCTGTACCACACGGCGCCCGCGGCTCCGGCAACGAGCCCGCCGAGCACTCCCACGATGAATTTCATCACTGCCTCCTCTATCGGTTTCGGGCGACGCCGGCGCCGGCCATGGGCGGGGAGCCCTGGGCCTCCTCGTGCCGACCGCCGGCCGAATCGTTGCCCTCCGGGCGTCAGCCCGTCAAGGGTGGCTCAACAGTGTACGGCCAGCGACTCGGCGCCCAGCGCGAGGTAAGTGGGAATTTGAGAGGAAGTTCCCAGGAGCGCGGGCGGTTGGCAGGCACGGGCACTTCCAGTCGCCTCGCCGGGCGCCCATCCCAGTCGTACCTTACGCCGATGACCGCGCGCCTGACGCTCCGCGAGGTACCGGCCATACTTCGGCAGTGTGTATGATGTGCGCATGGTGCGCGTCAACGTCTATCTGCCGGACGAGCTCGCTCGAGAGGCGCGTGCCGCCCGGCTGAACGTCTCGGGATTGACCCAGGATGCGGTGCGACGTGCGCTCGCCGCCCGCCGCACGGACACCTGGCTGCGCGAGGTCGTCGAGATGAAGCGCACGGATGTGGAAGTCTCGGCCGTGCTCGCCGCGGTCCGTGACGCACTTGACGACCTCGAACGCGGGCGGGGATGACCGAAGACCTCGTCTGCGATGCGTCCGTCATGGTGGCGCTCCTGACCAGCAGCGTCGCCGCTGCGGCGATCGCTCCGCGGCTGTCGGGCCATGCCATCCACGTGCCCGCCCACTTCGACGCCGAAGTGCTGTCCGCCCTCGGTCGACTGCAGCGCGCCGGCGATATCCCGCCAGACGAGGTCGCCCGGCACCTGGACGTTCTTGCCCGGGCACCGTATGAGCGCCACCCCCTGGGCCAGTTGCTCGGTCGCGCCTGGCACCACCGCGCCAACGTCAGGCTCGTCGACGCGCTCTACATCGCCCTTGCCGATGAGCTGGGGGCGCCGATCGATCACGCTCGACAGAGGGCTGGCCGCTTCTGTTCCGCGCGCCGAGCTGCTCCGGATCCAATCCGACGAGTCGGCGGGGACGGGTGCGACCGAGTCGTCAGTAGACGGAGAGCCGGCAGGAACCTGACGTGGAGCGGCCCGCCCTCAGGCTGGCAGGATCTCGAAGGCTGGGGCGTGGCGACGGGGCGGTCAGGGCGAAGCTCCCGCCGGTCGGGGTGTAGATGCGGACGACACGGAGTCGCTCGGCGAGAGCGGCGATGGCCGCATCGACGAAACCGATCCGCGACTCGGCGTATCGGGCCATGAGCTCGGTCGCCCGCTGGAGGTCCCCCGGCTCGAGCCCGGTCACGGGCCACGGGCCGCGGACGAGGCGATCCTGCACCGAGGCGGCCTTCGCCGAGCCGTGACGCTGCTCGAGCAGGAACGCGACCTCCGGCAGCGTCACGATGGGCAGAAGGACGGTGGATCGCTCTCGGCAAGCGCGGCAGACGACGCTGGCTGAGCCAGGCTCGGCACGGTCGACAGCGCTCCAGGACCGCGCTGTGTCGAGCAGGCCGGCCTTTCGTCCGCGCGGAGTAGCCGTCACGCCGGCCGGGCGCGGTCAGGCGCGCCGGGTTGGCGTCGCGAGCCACTCGGGAGGATCGAGTCCGCCCAGCGCATCGTCGAGGAGCCCTCGTCCCGGGCGGCGTACGGGTCGCCGGGTCCCTCGAACGATGCCGTCACCCAGCGGAGCGCCTCGTCTTCCAGCTCGTCGACGAGCTGGTTCATCCTGTCGAGGTCGAACCCGGCGCGGACGGCCGAACGGTGGGCCATCACCTGGACGCGTTGCCGCTTGGTCTGCGGGGCGAGCGCTCGCCGAAGGGCGTCGTTGACCACCTGCTTCATGGGCCGCCGCTCCCGGTGGACGGCTTCGTCGATCAGGCGGGAGACATCCGGGTCGAGCGTCAAGGTGGTCCGCATATGAGGCATCATGATGCGCCACTGATGCAGCGTCAAGGTGCCCATCCGACCGCGTTTCTCGGCGCATGGTAGCTTGACAGTACAACGTAATACTGTCACTATCTGGGCATGCCCAATGAGTCTGAGTACAGCATCGGGGAGCTCGCGGCGATGGCTGGAGTCACGCCGCGGACGATCCGCTACTACGTGTCCATCGGCCTGCTGGCCTCGCCGGGGCAGGCCGGCCCACAGACCCGATATGGCGACAGCCACCTCGCGCGGCTGCGCCTGATCCGCAAGCTGCAGCGGGAGCATCTCCCGCTCGGGGAGATCGCCCAGCGCCTCGACGGGCTGGACGAGGAAGCGGTCGAGCAGGCCCTGGAGGCCGGCGAGGCCGATGACGCGCCGGGCTCGGCGCTCGACTACATCAGACAGCTTCAGTCAGAGACCGCGGCGCCCCAGATGGAGCTGCGGCGGCTGATGCCCAGCGGCCCGGTGATGAACCGGTCGGCCGTGACCGTATCGGCCATGTCCGGGCCCGCGCCCAAGGCATCGGCCACCGAGCAGACGCCAGCGCACGCAGTGGGAGCGCGTGCCGTTGAGCCAGAACGTCGAACTGCACATCCGCCGGCCGGTCGGTCGGCTCGAACAGAAACGGGTCGAGCGGCTCATCCGCATCGGCCGAGAGATCCTCGAGGAAGGAGACCAGCCATGACCCAGGTAACCACGGGCCTGACGCCCGAAGCACCCCGCTCATCGTCAGTCAGGACCGCACGCTCATCCGACCGCGCTGGCACAGCAAGCGCTTCGTGGTCGCGCGGGTCACCGCGCCGGAGGCCCATCGGAGCGGTGAGTCGGCCGTCGGTCAACCTGGCCTTCGTGCTCGACCGTTCGGGCTCGATGGACGGCCAGAAGATCCGCCTCGCGGCCCAGGCCATCGAAGAGGCCATCAACAGGCTCCAGCCGTCGGACCGCTTCGCCGTGGTCATCTACGACGACGTGGTCGAGACCATCGTGCCGGGCACGCTGGCCACGCCGGCGGCGCGGAGCGAGGCCATCGGGCGGCTGCGCAGCATCGGGGCGCGCAACATGACCAACCTCTCGGGCGGCTGGCTGGCCGGCTGCGAGCAGGTCGCCAGCGCGCTCGACCAGGAGGGCGTCAATCGGGCGCTCCTGCTCACCGATGGCCTCGCCAACGTGGGCATCACCGACCGCGACGAGCTGGCGCGCCACGCCGGCGAGCTGCGGGCGCGGGGCGTCTCGACCTCGACGTTCGGGGTCGGCGACGACTTCGACGAGGTGCTGCTCGCTGGGATGGCGACCGCGGGCGGCGGCCACTTCTACTTCATCGCGAGCGCCGCGCAGATCCGCGACCACATCGGCAGCGAGGTCGGCGAGACGCTCGAGGTCGTGGCTCGCGACGTGACCCTGGACGTGACGCTGCCCGACGGCGTCCGCCTCGAGTCGCTGGGGGCCTTCCCGGCCATGGCCAGGGGCGGGCGGACGAGCATCGAGCTCGGCGACCTGGTCTCGGGCCAGGAGGTCGAGGTCCCGATGCGGCTCTTCTTCGGCTTCGGCCAGGTCGGCGACGTGCTGCCCGCGGTCATGAGCCTGTCCGACCGCGACGGGGTGCTCGATGGTGCGGCGGCCCGCCTGGCCTGGAGCTACGCGGACGACCGTGCCAACGACGCCCAGCCGCGCGACCGACATGGTCGACCGGATCGTGGCCGGGACCTTCGCGGCGCGGGCCCGCCAGCAGGCGGTCGAGCTCAATCGGCGAGGGGAGTACGAGGCGGCGTCCGAGGCGCTGAAGGCGACGGCCCGCAAGATCCGCGGCTACGCCGGTGGCGATGCGGAGCTCGTGGCCATCGCCGACGGGCTGCTGCGCGAGTCAGAGACGTTCGGCCAGGTCATGGCTGAGCGGAGCCGGAAGACCTTCCACGCCGAGGCGGCCTACGCGATGCAGTCACGGGCCGTGACGGGGATGGCGAGGCGGCGGCCATGAGCCCAGCCGGGTCGGCGGCCAGATGACATTGACATACATCGTCAGCAAGGTGGAGACTGGACCCCATGGACGATGTCGGGACGACCAAGCGAGCCATCGCCTTTCGGGTGCGCCCCAGGACCCTGGAGCGCCTGCAGCGGCGGGCACGGGAGTCGGGGCTGACCCAGACCGCGCTGGCCGAGCGCTACATCGATGAGGGGGTCCGTAGCGACGAACACCCGCTCGTCTACTTCCGGGACGGAGCTGCGGGTCGCCGGCCGGCGGTGATCGGCACCCGCCTCGATGTCTGGCAGGTCATCGAGACGTTGCGGGCGCACGAGGGCTCGGTCGATGCGACAGCGACGTACCTCGAGCTGCCTCAGGCCAAGGTCCAGGCCTGCGTGCGCTACTACGCGGACTTCGGCGAGGAGATCGACGAGTGGATCGAGCGCGCCCGGTCGATCGCCTCGCGCGAGGAGGAGCGCTGGCGGCGTGAGCAGAGCCTGCTTGGGTGAAGCTCCTGCTCGATGAGATGTATGCGCCGGCGATCGCGCGGGCGCTGCGGGAGCGCGGCCACGACGTCATCTCGGTCAAGGAGCGTCCCGAGCTGGTCGAGGCGGGCGACGCGGAGCTGTTCGAGCGGATGGCGGCCGAGGGTCGCACCATCGTGACGAACGACCCCGGGGGCTTCCTCCCCCTGGTGGCCCTGGCGGCCCGGCAGGATCGGCACCACGCCGGCCTGTGGCTGACCAGTGACCGCAGCCTGCCGCGAAACCGGGACACGATCGGCCGGTTCGTCGAGGTCCTGGACGGGCAGCTTCGTGAGCTCGCGGCAGCGCCGATGGATCTGGACCATGTGCGCTGGATCTCGGGCTAGGGAGCCCGGCCCCTCTGAGGCTGGGTGACCCGGAGGATGAGGTGTCGCTCCCCCAGTCCCGTACGGGCATATCCCAGTCGCCTGAGGGCATCGCCGTCGATGGAGCATTCCACTTGTGCTACCATGTGCGTCATGAGCGAGCGCGGAGCGTTGCCGTCACGGGTCGGAGTCCGGGAGCTGCGCCAGAACCTCTCCGTCTACCTCGATCGGGTGAAGGCGGGTGAAACGCTGGAAGTGACCGAGCATGGGCAGCCGGTCGCCCATCTCGGACCTCGACCCCCTGAGCCCATGTCCCGACTCGAGCAGCTCATCGCGGACGGTCGAGCGACGCCTGCCACCGGCGACCTGGCGCGCGCTCGGTCCGCCGCCACGGCTTCCGCACGGTGCGCCCACGCTGAGCGAGACCCTGCTTCGGATGCGCGACGACGAGCGCTGGTGACCGAGCAGCCCGTCGTCTACCTCGACTCGTCCGCCATCGTCAAGCTCATCGTGGACGAGGCCGGCTCTGCGGAGCTCTCGGAGTATCTGGCAACGCGACCATCCCGTGCCAGCAGCCGCATCGCCGAGGTCGAGGTCCGCCGTGCGATCGGGCGGCTCGGTGAGGTCGCGAACGTGGATCAGGACCGGGTCGCTCGGGTCCTCGCGGCGATCACGATGATCGAGCTGGGCGACTCGCTGGCCGTGGCCGCAGGTCGGCTCAACCCCCTCGCGCTTCGGACGCTCGATGCGATCCATCTCGCGTCGGCCCAGGAGCTCGGTGTGGACCTCGAGGCGTTCGTGACGTACGACAGTCGCTTGGCTTCGGCGGCCTCGGGGGCTGGGTTCTCTGTCATCGTGCCTGGGGCCGGTCAGCCGGCGCCATCCGCGGCGGCGGGAAGGTCCAGGCCAAGGTGATGGGCGAGGGCCGCTCGCCCCTGGCGGCGCGCCGTCGGATCGGTGACGTACCGGCTTCGCTATCCAGCTCGTCCGCGGTCACGCGCGAGAGATCGATCGTGCGGACCTGGTGGCAGAGGATGGCGGCGTTCTTCGTCTGACCCGCCCGCCCTCCGTGATCGGGACCTCACCCGGGGTACTTTGCGGACCGCGCCGAGATCGGGCAGATGGCGGCCATGCCCGACGCAGTGCGTTCGACCGCTGCGCAGCGACCGCGGTATGGTAGTATGGCCGTAGTATGGCATCGGTCAAGATGACGTTCAGCCTGGACGAGGCGACGGCCGGCCGCCTCCGGGACGCCGCGGCGTCCCTGCGCAAGCCGCAGAGTGAGATCGTCCGGGAAGCCATCCTCGAGTACTCCGAGCGGGTCGGCCGATTGACCGAAACGGAGCGCCGGCGCCTTCTCGGCGTGTTCGACGAGCTGGTGCCCGCCATCCCGGCACGGTCGGTCCAGGAGGTCGACAGGGAGCTCGCAGAGCTTCGCCGCGCGCGGCGACGCGGCGGGCGCGAGAGCGGCGCGGGGTGATCATCGTCGACACCTCGGCGCTCATCGACAGCCTGGTCGGTCCCCGGCGCTCCGCTCCGCGCTTGCGGGCGCTTATCGAGGAGGGCGAGCGTCTCGCGCTGCCCACCCTCGTGCTCTACGAGTGGTGGCGCGGCCGGCGCCTGGAGGAGGAGTTGGCTGCCCAAGAGGCCCTCTTCCCGGCCGAGGCGGCACTGCCGTTCGAGAGCGAGCAGGCGAAGGTGGCGGCCGGGCTCTACCGGATGCTCGGCCGGCCCAGGGGCCGGGAGATCGACCTGGCCATCGCCGCCCATGCCATCAGTCGCGATGCCGGCCTGTGGACCCTGAACCTCGACGACTTCGCCGACGTCCCTGGGCTGACGCTGATCCCGGGGTCGAGTCGGGACATCGGGCGCACCGCTCACGTTTCCAGCGCCGGTGCGTACTGATTCGGTCGGAGATCAAGGTCCACGCGATGCCGTGGCGGGGCGCGCGCGTCCAGGGTGGCGCGCGCAGGTAGTAGGTTCGATAGGTGCCGTCCGGCTCGGCTGTCTGCCCGGAGCGCGTCCGCTGAGTCGGGTGGACGCGTCTATAGCGATGTTAGGCAAGTTATCTCTTTGGCATAACCTCGCTAACTTCCCTATGATCGGCGTGTCGACTGGTGCCAGCGCTGGTACCATACATCGATGGACAAGACCACCGTCTATCTGCCGGCTGACTTGAGAGCGGCCGTCAAGCGTGTTGCCCGGCAGCGCCGCATCTCCGAGGCCGAGCTCATCCGGGACTCGATCCGCAGTGCCGTGAGGGACGATCGTCCACGCCCTCGCGGAGGCCTGTTCGCCAGTGGTTCGCCCATCGCGCGCGATGCCGACCAGCACCTGTCCGGCTTCGGCGAGCGGTGATCGTCGACACGAGCGCCCTGCTCGCATTCTTCGATCGTGATGAGCCCGACCACGAAGCCGTTTCTCGAGTGTTCTCGCATGCGCGGGGAGCCGCTGATCGTTTCGCCCTACGTCGTCGCGGAGCTCGATTTCCTCGTGGCCTCCCGACTCGGCGTCACCGCCGAGCTCGCCGCGCTACGGGAGCTGGCCGGCGGCGCGTGGGACCTCGCGACGCTTGACGGAGCCGATCTCGAGCGAGCCTGCAAGATCATCCAGCGATACGCCGACCAGCATGTCGGGGTGGCCGACGCATCCAACGTCGTGCTCGCGGACCGTTTCGGCACCCGTTCGATCGCGACACTCGATCATCGCCATTTCGATGTCCTGCGCCCGCTGGGCGGAGGTCACTTCACGGTCCTCCCCTAGCGTCACCCGCGCGCCGCCCGTCGCCAGACCCTTGACGGTGCCGCGTTGTGCGATGACCGTGAACATCAGCACCGGGATGGCGTGGAGGACGGCGCCCGCTCTGGGGGTGGGTCGCCCGATGCCTCAGGAGGCCGAAGACCTCAGGCGTCGATGATCGCCAGGATGTCCGCGCCGTACTTCGCGACCTTGCCGGGGCCGATGCCGGGGATCGCGAGCAGCTCGGCCTCGGTCCGCGGACGGCGCTCGGCGATCATGGCGAGGACCGTGTCGTAGGCCACGATGAAGGGCGAGACCTTCTCCGCTCGCGCCCGCTCGAGGCGCCACGCTCTGAGCGCGTCGAAGACGGCCGCATCTTCATCGGAGAGCCGCGCCCGCGCCGCCCCGCGGTCGGCCGTCTCGCGGTCAGTCGGCGTGCCGGCTGCCTGGAGCCGCGGCTGCGCGGTCCGCTGTGACGGCCGCCGTTCTGGCGCCGCGCCCCCGATCGCGCGCAGGAACCGCGACATCGTCCGTCGTTGCGGCCGACCGTTGGCCGAGGCGCGCTGCTGTGCCCACGTCAATGCGAGGTGGACCCGAGCGCGAGTGATGCCCACGTAGAGCAGGCGCCGTTCCTCGGCCAACGCGACCTCGTCATCGACCGCCTGGGCGACCGGAAGGAGTCCCTCCTCGAGCGATGGGATGAAGACGGCATCCCATTCGAGCCCCTTGGCTCGATGCAGGGTCAGCAGCTCCACGCCCTCGGCATCGCCGTCCCGCTCGCGCTCCGCTCGCTGCGCCAGCTCGGCGAGGACGCCATCGCGCCCGGCTTCGCCAGATGAGGCCGCATCCGTCACGATCGCCAACAACGTGGAGAGGGCCGCATGTCGCTCGCGCGCCCTCGCGTCCCTCGGGCACCTCGTCAGGGTCGAACCCGAGCTGCTCGGCCCAGTGCCCACGCACCCATGCCACGAGCGCATCGCCGGCCAGACCGTCGGGCAGTCGGCCCAACTCGCGGATGGCGGCCTTCACATCGGCTCGGTCGAAGAAGCGCTGGCCGCGCACCTGGTACGGGATGCCAGCGCGGGTGAAGGCCGCCTGCCAGCGCCGCGATCTGAGCGTTCAGCCGCACGAGCACCGCGATCTGCGGACCCGACACGCCCTCGTCGAGAAGCTGGCGCACGCGGTCGACCAGGAAGGCCGCCTCCGCATCGCCATCGCGGAACGAGCGGACGATCGGCTCGGGTCCGTCGGGCCTGGTGGCGATGAGTCGCTTCGGACGTCCGGCCGACGCCAGGAGGTCGTTCGCCAGGCGAAGCACCTGCGGGCTCGACCGGTAGTTCTCGAGGAGCGGCACGACCGCCGCGTCCGCATACCGGCCTGCGAAGCCCACGAGATGCTCGGGCGTGGCGCCGGCGAAGGTGTAGATCGTCTGGTCCTCGTCGCCGACGACGCAGAGGTCCCGCCGATCGCCCAGCCAGAGCTCCAGCAGCCGGGCCTGGAGTGGCGTGGTGTCCTGGTATTCGTCGACCGTGAACCAGGCGTAGCGAGCGTGCACCGATGCCGCCGCCTCCGGGTCCTGCTCGAGCAGGTCGACGGTGAGGAGGAGGATGTCGTCGAAGTCGATGAGGCCTCTGCGCTGCTTGGCGCGCTCGTAATCCCGGAACAGGCGCACGAAGAGGTCGACGGGGATGGGCAGCGGGCGGGAACCGGCGCCCTCCTCGTACGTCGACGGCGTCAGTCGACGGCCCTTCGCCCACTCGATCTCGTCGATGAGGTCCCGTGCGGGCGTGAAGCGATAGCCGCCCGGCAGCGAGCGAGCCAGTGGCGCCACGAGTCGCCACTTGTCGGCGACGACCTCCGGGAGCGGCGCCCCGTCGTGCCGGAGTGGCCAGAAGTGGCGCAGCTGCGCCAACGCGGCCGAGTGGAACGTCCGTGCCGTGACCCGCCCCAGGCCGAGCGCCCGCACGCGCTCGGCCATCTCGGTGGCCGCCTTCTCCGTGAAGGTGACAAGCAGGATGTGCCGCTCGTCCACGACGCCGCTCGCGACGGCATAGGCAGCCCGATGGCTCACCACCCTTGTCTTGCCGCTGCCAGCGCCCGCGATGATGGCGAGCGGTCCCGACACGGTGGTCGCGGCTCGGCGCTGCGCATCGTTCAGGCCATCAAGGATGCGCTGCGCATCGTGCCTTGGACTCCCTGCGACCTGGATCGGCGATGACACGGATCAGAGGGCCAGATGCAGGCGCAGCGCCTCGTCGAGCTGCCGCATGAGCGGCGCAGGCAGGGTGCCGACCCGAGGACCGATGCGTTCGACAGCCACCGACCGGATCTGCTCGGCCTGGGCCTTCGAGTCACGTTCGAGCCCGGAGGCGATCGCGGGCAGGAGCACCTGGAAGCGATACACGCGTTCGGTGTTCGACGTGACGGGGACGACGGTCACGACTCCGTGCCCGCGCTGCTCGGCGGCTCGGTTGGCGCCGTCATTGCTGACGATGACCGCAGGCCGTCGCTTGTTCGGCCTCCGCTCCGACGCTCGGGCCGAGGTCGACGACATGGATGTCACCGCGCCTCATGAGGAAGCGAGCCCGTCTCCGACGACGTGCTCCCAGGGTTTCGCGTCTTCCTCCGCCCACTCTTCCCAGGCGCTCTCGTACTCGGCGCCGAGCTCGGCAGCCCGCAGCTGTCGGACGGCTCGCTGGACGGCGGCCGAGCGTGAGCCGAGGCCCTGCTCCCTGGCGTAGTCGTCGAGGAACCCGACGTCTTCAGCGGGCAGGCTGACACTGAGCTTCATACCGGGATGCTACTCCCGGTCGTACCCAAGTAGCAACGGCCGGTCGCTTCGTCGGTCTCCGGACGCGCGAAGCCCGCCAGTGACGGCTGGCAGGTGAGCGTCCGGCCGATCGGCATGCCCTCCCGCGTGACGCTGGCATATGCGTCCCGAGGTTGACTGCCTGGGCCGGCGTCGGCCATCGCCCGAGGCGACGACGCCGGTGATCGGCCCTCGCCCAGGATGGCCGAGCCGCGCGGGCGCGCATCGGTCGAACTCGGCCGTATCGGGTCCATCGGGCAGGTGATACGTTGCGCTCAGACCGCGGGCGCCACCGTCGGCTCGCCCGCGTATTTCGCGGCGCAGCGCGCCCGAGGGGCCACTGCGTCGCACGAGACATGAGAGGAGCATGCGATGCGCAATGCCTTGAGAGCCATGGTCGGCCTGGCCGCCCTTTCGCTCGTCGCAACGGTGCCGATGGCGGCCGCCGCGCAGGACGACAGCGAGGCCCTCACGTTCTACGTCGTCACCCACGGGGCACCGTCCGACCCGTACTGGATCCTCGTGAATGACGCTGCGATGCAGGCGGGCGAGGACCTTGGCGTCAACGTCAATGTCTCCTTCGCCGCGAACGACGTCGCGGTCCAGAAGGAGAACTTCAACGCCGCCATCGCGGCGGGCGCCGATGGCATCGCCGCCTCCAGCCCGGAGATCGGCGCGCTCGTCGACGAGACGCAGGCCGCCCTGGCTGCCGGCATCCCCGTCGTCTTCATGGACACGGACGACAAGACGACCGGCCGCCTCGCGTACGTCGGGGCCGACCTCAACGTCCTGGGCACGACGTGGGCCAACTACCTGATCGACAACGCGGGCATCGGTGAGGGCGACTTCGTGTGGATGCCGGTCGAGGCCGCCGGCGCCGCCTACGAGGTGCTCGAGACCGAGGCCATCGCCAGCGTCTTCGACCCGCTCGGCATCACGTACGAGGTCTTCGAGGCCGGCAACGACCCGGCGACGGCGCTGGCCAACATGACCGACTACCTGACCGCCAATAGCGGCGATGTCGACGGCATCATCGGCCTCGGCGACCTCGTGATGGCGACGATCCAGCCGGCGTTCGACGCTGCCGGCGTCGCCGCAGGCTCGATCCCGGTCGTGGGCTGGGGCGGCACGGGCGAGACCGCACGGGCAGTGAAGGACGGCTACGTCAACGCCGCCATGCTGGGGCTACCCGGATGCCGTCGGGCTACGACTCCATCGTGCTCCTGAACAAGGCCGCGACGGGCCTGTCGATCGGCTACGACGTCCCGACCCAGACGCTCTATGACGCGTCGACGGCCGACAAGTACATCGAGCTGACCTCCCAGTGACCCTCGCCGATCGGCCCGGCACGACGCCGGTGCCGATCGACGCTGACCCTGTCACTCGACCCAGGCCACTCGCCTGGGTCGAGTGGCATGCTCACTGAGACGGATGCGTCCGATGACGACCACCGCGGAGCGGCTCCGGCAGCGCGTCGTCACACGCCCCGAGCTCATCCCCATCGCGTTGCTCATCGGCGCCTGGATCGTGCTCGCCTACTTCGAGCCGGCCTTCGTGTCGATCCAGAACGTCTCGAACATGTTCGCCTTCATCCCGGAGTTCGGCATCATCGCCCTGGGGATGACGCTGCTGCTCACGGCGGGCATCTTCGACCTCTCGGTCGGCAGCGTCTTCGGCTTCGTGCCCCTCGTCATGTACACGCTCGTCAACACCGCGGGCTGGGCCCCCGAGCTCGCGTTCGTGGCGGCCATGGGACTGGCGGTCCTCATCGGGCTGGCCAACGGCGTCCTTGTCGCCAGGATCGGCATCACGTCCTTCCTCGTGACGCTCGGGATGGCGCTCTTCATCCGCGGCCTCGCGCTCTTCATGTCGGAGGGCTTCCCGCAGAAGCCGCCGATCGGCGAGTCGTTCCTCGGCTCGCTCCTGGCGGGTTCGATCGCGGTCGGGTCCTTCACGATCCATGCCGGCCTCATCTGGTTCGTGGTCCTCGCCGTGGCCATGTGGTTCCTGCTCGACCGGGCCCGGCAGGGCAGCTGGATCACCGCCACCGGCGGCAACGAACGCGCCGCCATCGCGCGCGGCGTGAACACGTCGAACGTGAAGATCGGCCTCTTCGTGCTCAGCGCGGTCCTCGCCGGATTCGCCGGGTTCATCAGCTCGTGGCGCATCGAGACCGCCTACGCCATCTCGGGGACGGGCTACGAGCTCGAGGTCATCGCCATGTGCGTGGTGGGTGGCACGTCGCTGTATGGCGGGCGCGGGACGATCATCGGGACCGTCATCGGGGTCATCCTGCTGCGCTCCATCCGCAACGGCATCATCGTCATCGGCGTGCCGGGCCTCGCCTACAACATGTTCGTGGGACTCATCATCCTCGTGGCGGTGGTCCTCCAGGCGCTGGCCGAGCGGCGCAACCAGGGGAGCCTCTAGCCGTGGCGACCGATGTCTCTGCCGTGCCCGCCCTCGTCGCGCCCCCGGCGGCGCCGCTCGTCGAGATGACGGGGATCGAGAAGCACTTCGGCAGCGTCACCGCGCTCGCGGGCGTGGACTTCAGCGTGGGCCAGGCCGAGGTCGTGGGCCTGCTGGGGGACAACGGCGCCGGCAAGTCGACGCTCATCAAGATCCTCTCGGGGGCGCAGCGGCCGAGCGCGGGGGAGATCCGTTTCAAGGGCGAGGCGGTGCGGTTCCGCAGCACGCGCGACGCCATCCGGGCGGGCATCGAGACGATCTACCAGGACTCCGCGCTCGTCGAGCAGATGTCCATCGGCCGGAACCTCTTCCTTGGCCGCGAGCCCACGCGCTCCGTGGGACCCCTGCGGGCCATCGACCGTGACACCGTCGCGCGCACGACGCGCGAGCTGATGAACCGCGTCGGCATCATGAAGGAGCTCGACCCGGACACGCCCATCGGCCGGCTCTCCGGCGGGGAGCGCCAGGCCATCGCCATCGCCCGCGCGATGTTCTTCGAGGCCGACCTCATCATCATGGACGAGCCCACCAACAACCTCGGGGTGGAGGAGGCGGACGGCGTCATGCGCTTCATCCGCGAGGCGCGGGAGGCGGGGCACTCGAGCGTCCTCATCAGCCACAACATCCATCACGTCTTCCAGGTGGTGGATCGGATCGTGGTCTTGCGCCACGGCCTCGCGGTGGGTGACGTGGCGCGGGCGGCCACGAGCGTGGCCGAGGTCGAGGAGCTCATCACGGGGCGGGCCCGTCCTCGCGCGTAGGGCTACCCCTGCCAGTCACGTCGGGACCTCCCCGGGGATGAGCGGGAGACCGCTCGACCCGAGGTCGGGGTCGAGCGCAAAGATCATGCCGATCGCCCCCTGCTCGATCACGGCGAGGCGTACATGGTCGACGAACGAGACGCTGGTGGGCAGCGCGGCCCGGCATCGCCGAAGTGCCTGGGCATGTATCGCCGCATCGACGGACAGGACCTCGATGGTGGGCAGGACGTCATCGATCAGCGAGACCGCGGCTTCGACGCCGAATTGTCGGCGCGTCACGGCCAGCGACTCGGCCACGACATAGCCGTGGGTCAGCAGCTCGTCGTCGGCCAGCCCTGCGAACGTCTGAACGACCGCGTCATGTCGCGGATCGTCCGCGTCGAGGAACGCCATGAGTGCGCTCGTGTCCACCCCTACGTAGCGAAATGAGGGTCTGAGGGGGCTGCGTGCCATAATCCGCGCCGTCGTGATCGTGTCGCGACTGCGCCGCGGTCGATCGGGGGGCGCATCGGAGGACCCCTTGATGCCTCGCGGTCGAACTCTCTGGGGAGCGCTCATCGTCGCTGCTGCGGTCATGCTCGTGACACCCGCCATGCTCTCGGCGCAGGGGCCCGTGCGTTTCGGGTCGTTGCTGACCACCGACACGCAGCCGTCCAATGCCGGCACCGGCCACTGGTGCAATGACCCTGAACCCGCCCCGCACCCCATGTGCACCTGGGTCATGCAGGAGGCCTACGGGCGACCGGATGGCGGCCATAAGGCGCCCAAGGCCGGCACCATCGGCAAGGTCCGCGTCATCTCCTGCACGCCCGGCACCTTCAAGATCCAGCTCGCCCGGTCGAAGCCGGTGAACGACACCGCCCGAGTCATCCGCAACGGACCCACTGTCAGCTTCTCCGGGGATCCGGATGGCTGTGATGACGAGGTCTACTCGATCAACACCATCAACGTGGACTTCGACGTCCTCAAGGGCGAGCAGATCGCCATCCGCACGAAGAAGACGGCCGCGCTGCGCTGCAGCTCCGGTGGCTCCAACACGCTGCTCTTCGATCCGCCGCTGGCCCCAGGCGGGACCTTCACGGACGCGACGGAGAACGACGGCTGCTGGCTGCTCGTGGAGTTCCAGTACAAGCCGGGGAGCTGAGCCCGGCCGCGAGGCCGATATCTGAGCGCGCCTGCAGGCGCCGATCCCGCGGTCGACCGCGCACCCGCGGGCCGAGGCTACGTGTTGAACTTCGTGAGTAGGCGGCCGCCGCCGTTCGTGCCGCTCGCTGACGCCACGGCTTCGGGCTCCTTCTTGGGGAGACCCCACGGGTCGGACACGCCGGTGTCGTCCTTGTTCTCGGGTGTGACGGTCTCGGGCGACGTGGCCGCGTCCTCGTGGTCCGAGGCCGCCCTGGGGATCGCTGGCGCGCCTGCCGAGGCGGTCCCTGGCGCCTTCGCGGCGGTCGCTGCTGCCTTTGCGGCGGTCGACGCGGGCGTGCCGGCGAGGTCGACATCGTCACTGGCCAGGGCCACGTGGGGGACGACGATGGCCTCCGCCTCTCCCCGCCAGGCCTGCAGCTCGACGACGACGAGGGGCAGGTGCTCGGCGAGCGCCTCCAGCGTGGGCCGGTAGCGCTCGCCCGCCGTCTCGGTCACGAGGACGGCGACGTGGGTCTTGTCGGGATGGCGCACGCGGTTGCGTGCCCAGCTGTCGAGGAGACTGAACCCGTGTGAGGCCTCCAGCTCGCCGAGCCGGACGCTCACGCTGAAGAATCGGCCGTCATCGGTGGCCAGGAAGGCCGGGTTGCCCTCGCCGTCCTGGACGGGGTCGCCGTCGGCCACCCGGAGGTCGCCGAGCCCGAGGCGCGCAGGCTTCTCCTTCAGCCAGCCCTGCAGCCAGGCCTCGTCCTTCTCGAGCGCGGCGATGGTGGAGAGGGCGCCGGAGACGATCTCGAGGCTCATGGTCAGGACCTCCTGGGCACGGTCAGAGGGCGGACGGCACGGGAGCCGGGCGTGGCGCCCGGCGGTGGGTCCGAGTACAGCGCTGAACCAGACGGACCGCATGTGGCCGATGGTCCTGCCCCCGGTCAGGCCTGGGATCACCGGGCGCCTTATCGGTCGGCCGCCGAGCGCCCTGTCGGCGGCAGCCGGGCGCGCTGGAGGACGCCGGGCGTCAGGGCGCTTTGGCACTACCGGCCGAACGTCGCGCTGTGTCACGATGAGACGCCCCCATCCGACCATCTCGTGCGCCGCGGCTCAAGCTCCAGGATGAGGAGGCTTCGATGTCCAAGCTGTCCACGCCGACCCTGGACGCTCGTGGCGATCGTGCCGCCCCTCCAGGAGGTGAGACCGCTCATCCGCGTCCGCCAGATGCGCGACTTCACCTCGCGACGGGTCACGCGCGCCGAGCTGGAGGCGATCACCGAGGTCGCCCGCTGGTCGGGAAGCAGCCGCAACGAGCAGCCCTGCCGGTTCATCGTCCTGCGCGACACGGAGCGGATCGGTCGCATCGCGGAGCTCGGGCTGCCCCAGACTCGCGGCCTGCCCACAGCCGCGGCCGCTGTCGCCATCGTCACGCCCGACGAGCCCGAACGCGAGGTGTCTCGCGCGTTCGACGAGGGACGGGCAGCCGAGCGCATGCTCATCGCCGCCTGTCTGCTCGGGCTCGGTGGCGGCATCTCGCGTCTGCGCCCGGACGTCCGAGAGCCCATCGGCGACCTGCTGCACGTGCCCGCGAATCACTCGGTGCGCACCGTGGTGGCCATCGGTCACCCGTCGGCCGAGGCTCGGCTGCCGAAGTCGAGGCCGGGCATGGCGCGGCTCCCGCGCGAGAGAGGTCGTGTTCGACGAGCGCTGGCCCGAACGGTGACGGAGGCGGCCTTCCCGGGCGACTGGCTGGACTGTCACCGCTGCGGCTCGCCGCTCCTCGGCGATCCCGATGACGAGCCCGATGGCGGTGTGGACGGCCTGCCGCTCTGCGGTGAGTGTGTGCGCAACCGCGATGAGGAGGCCGACTTCTCGATGATGGATATGCGCGACGGCGAGCTTGACGGCATCATCGAGTGGTGACCGGCACGCCGACCCTCGTCTTCGCGGATGCCGACGCGCTGGGCGAGGCGCTCGCCCGCGAGATCCTTGATGGCCTGGCCTCTCGATCAGCTGGCCAGCGCTACCTCCTCGGCTGTCCCGGCGGCCGCAGCCTGCGTTCCACGTATCAGGCCCTGGCCCGGCTCGTGCCGGTGGACGCGGACCTGGGCCGACTCGTCATCGTGATGATGGACGAGTACCTGGTCGATACGGCCGATGGGCTTCGCCGCATCGACCCGGCTGCGCATTGCAGCTGTGCGGGGTTCGCGGCGCGCGAGATCGTGGCGCCCCTGGGCGCCGCCGTGCCGCGGGGTCGGGGCATCGATCCGGACCATGTCTGGGGGCCCGACCCGAGCGACCCCGCTGCCTATGACCGGCGTATCGAGGAGGCCGGCGGCGTGGACCTGTTCCTGACTGCGAGCGGAGCAGGGGACGGCCATGTCGCGTTCGTGCCGCCGCCCGCCGACCCCGACGGCGGCAGCTCGATCATCCGGCTGGCCGAGCAGACGCGCCGTGACAACCTGGCCACGTTCCCGGACTTCGGGACGCTGGACGCCGTGCCGCGATGGGGCGTCTCGGTCGGCCTCGGGACCATCCGGCGGCTCTCGCGACGGGTCGCCATGGTCCTGGTCGGCGCGGGGAAGCGCGAGAGCGCCGCTCGCCTCGTCGGCGCATCGGCCTTCGACCCCTCGTGGCCGGCGACCTTCATCCACGGCTGTCCGGACGCGCGCATCCTCCTCGATCGCGAGGCTGCCGGTGATAGCCTGAGCGCATGATCGTCCCGCCAGCGACACCTCGCCGGCTGCTGGTCGTGGCCCTCGCGGCCGCATCGATCGTCCTGGCCGGGTGGCCGGCGGCGACCGTCGCCCAGGACGCCGAGCTCACCGCCACGCTCGAGCTGCCCGAGGGCGAGATCGACTTCGCCGTGGAGCCCGGAACCCTGCACTTCTTCGACGAGGAGGGCGCGCCGTTCGCCGTGCAGGTGGTCGACGGCTGCGCCGTCAACGACCACTGGTGGGTCATCGGAGTCGGACTCAGCGCGGAAGCCCTGCCGCTGACGGTCTTCGATGAGCGCTCGGGCATGAGCCATGAGACCGTGCTGCCGGCATTCCGGCCCGGCGAGCCCATCGGTGCGGTCTTCGAGCCCGAGGCGCTGGCCATCTGCCGGGCCGGAGCCACGGGCGGGCTGCCGGCGGCGAGTGGCTCCGCCATCTACACCTCGGCCAGCCCTGCCTGCAACGACTCCGTTGCGAGCCTGGAGCTGCTGTCCAACGGTGCGGAGGACGCCTACCGCTCCTTCGTCCGCGGCGCTGAGGTCGACCGGGTCATCAGCGACGAGCCCATCGCCATCATCGATGACAGCGACGAGTGGGACGAGCTGCACCTGCTCGTCGAAGGCCGCACGCCGCGGCGCGTCGAGGGCGTCATGTTCAGCGGCGCCCAGGGCATGCTGCCGAAGCAGTCGACCCTCGACTCGGCCCTCAAGGATGTGACCCGGTCGCGCGTGAAGCGCGCCTTCGAGGCGGCCAAGAACAAGGTCGTGCCACGGCCGCTCATGGACGATCTCGGGCTCGGCAAGGTCGACTGCGTCTACCACGTCAGCCTGGAGCTCGACTCCCTCGGTGCGGACGCGTATCTCGCCGAGGCCGGCTGGATCCGGGAGGGCGGTCCTGCCCTGGAGCCGCCGCAGCTCGTGGAGCCACGCTTCACGGTGGAGGTCGCCCGGGCCGATGGGGAGACCACGGCGCTGCCGCTCACGGGCCCCTACCAGGGCACCGCCGGGGAGGGGATGTTCTGGGAGCACGCCACGGACGACGCCAAGGTCACGATCATCGACGGTTGTCCGCTCAGCGGCTCGTTCTGGACGGTCGCCGCTGCGGTCACTGACGAGCCCCTGGAGCTCACCATCACCGATGGGGTCACGGGCTCGACGGCCACCTCCCCGCTGTGGACCGATCGCGAGGAGGTCTCCCGACTGGTCGATACAGCCGGCCTGACGGGTTGCCCCTGAGCCCGATACGGTCCTGGGGGGAGCGCGACGCCAGGACCTGCGCCTCGCGGCCCGAACGGACGTTTGGACGCTTACGCTCGGCTGGACCGGGTGGCTCCGGGCCCGTCGTGTAGCTATGCTGTCGCCATGGCCACAGCGAAGTGGTGGATCTGTGACAGCTGTCGCAGCCTGAACGACATCCCGGCCAACAAGTGCTACAAGTGCCGGGCGCAGAAGCCGAGTCACCCGACGCTCATCGATGCGGACTACATGCAGGTCGGGTCGACGCAGGCGCGTGTCGGCGTCAGCGTCGACCGCTCCAAGGTAGCCGAGCTGACCGCGCCGCAACCCATGGAGAAGCGGTCGGGCACCGGCGTGCTCGAGGCCTACGGTGCGATGGATGACCAGCCGCTGGAGAGCGTGCGGACGGCGGATGAGCCCAAGGCGCCGCCGCCGCCGCTCCGCGAACCGCCTCGCCGGAGCATCGCCCAGGTCGGAGGGTTCCATTGGGAGCAGGGCCTGGCCGAGGCCGACCGGCGGGATGAGGCGGCCGCCCAGGGTGCGGGAGCGATCCCCGGGCCGCCCGCTCCGTGCCGATGCCGCCTGGAGCGGTCCGCCGGGCCTCCGCCGGGGCCACCATCCGCCGCACCCGGTCCATCGGCCGCGCCTGGCCCGCCTCCCGGATGGCCTCCGCCTGGGCATGAGGACCCTCCCGCCGGCTGAACGCGGGTCGGGCGCCCCGAGCCATCGGTCGTCCCGGCATCGGCTACGCTGCGCGCGGGCTGGGGGACGCACTCGAGGGCACAGGACGGGTGTTCTGCACGAACTGCGGTCAGGAGAACAGCGCGGGCTCGGCGTTCTGTGATGCCTGTGGGCAGGGCCTCGCCTCGGGCTGCCCGACCTGTGGAACCGCGAACCGCCCGGAGGCGAGGTTCTGCCGGAACTGCGGCACGGCCCTGACGGCCGCCGCTCTCTCCGGGGCACCGCAGGCGCCGCCCACGCCCCTCGACACGAGCGCCCTGCGCACGACGCCGACCCCGGGTGCCGAACGACGCCTCATGTCCGTGCTCTTCGCGGACCTCGTGTCCTTCACGCGGTTCTCCGAGGGCCGGGATCCCGAGCTCGTCCGAGACACGCTGACCCGCTACTTCGAGGCGACGCGCAGCGTCATCGAGCGTCATGGCGGCCGCGTCGAGAAGTTCATCGGCGATGCGGTCATGGCGGCCTGGGGAGCTCCGAGGGCCAACGAGGATGATGCCGAGCGCGCGGTGCGAGCCGGGCTCGAGGTCATCGAGGCGGTGCGCGGCCTCGGCATCGACCTTGAGGCACGCGTGGCCGTGCTCACCGGCCAGGCGGCGGTCACCGTCGGCGCGACTGACCAGGGCATGGTCGCGGGCGACCTCGTGAACACCGCGGCCCGGCTCCAGGCCGTCGCGCCGCCCGGCACCGTGATCGTGGGCGAGGCCACGATGCAGGCGGCATCGCTCGCCATCACCTTCGAGCCCGCCGGCGAGCAGGTGCTCAAGGGCAAGGAGTCGCCGGTCCCGGCCTGGCGCGCCCTGCGAGTCGTTTCGGAACGCGGTGGACGAAGCCGCAGCGAAGGCCTCGAGCCGCCGTTCGTCGGTCGGGAGCTGGAGCTTCGGCTGCTCAAGGACCTCGTCGGGGCCATCGGTCTCGAGCGGCGGCCGCGGCTCGTCTCGATCACCGGGCCCGCCGGCATCGGCAAGAGCCGGCTCGCCTGGGAGTTCGAGAAGTACGTCGATGGTCTCGTCGATGCGGTGTACTGGCATCGCGGTCGAGCGCCGAGCTATGGGGAGGGCGTGACCTTCTGGGCGCTCGGGGAGATGGTACGGCGACGGGCAGGCCTGGCCGAGGGCGACGACGAGCCCACGACGCGCCGGCGCATCGCAGCCACGGTGACGGAGCACGTACCGGATGCGGACGACCGCGCCTGGGTGGAGCCGGCCCTCCTGGCCCTGCTCGGCCTGGAGCCGCCGCCAGCCGGTGGCCGTGACGTCCTCTTCGCCGCGTGGCGCATCTTCTTCGAGCGCATCGCCGCGCGGGGCACGACCGTCATGCTCTTCGAGGACCTCCAGTGGGCCGATAGCGGTCAGCTCGACTTCATCGACCACTCCTCGAGTGGTCGCGCAGCGTGCCGCTGCTCATCATCACGCTGGCCCGGCCCGAGCTCCTCGAGCGGCGACCGGGCTGGGGCACCAGCGCCCGCGCCTTCAACGCCATCGGCCTGGAGCCGCTGGGCGACCACCACATGCGCGAGCTCCTCATCGGCCTGGTGCCGGAGCTGCCTGATGCCGCCGTGCGCTCCGTCCTGGCCCGCGCCGATGGCATCCCGCTCTATGCGGTCGAGACGGTGCGCATGCTCATCGCCGACGGCCGCCTCGTGCCAGCCGGCGACGGGACCTACCGTCCGGCTGGCGACCTCGGCGAGCTGGCCGTGCCGGACTCCCTGCGCGCGCTCGTCGCCTCGCGCCTCGACGCGCTCGACCCACTCGACCGCAGCCTCCTCCAGGACGCCGCCGTGCTGGGTAAGACCTTCCCGACCGATGCCCTGGCGGCGATCTCCGGGGAGGACGCTGCGGCCCTCGAGCCTCGGCTGCGCTCGCTCGTCCGGCGCGAGATCCTCGAGGTCTCGGAGGACCCCCGCTCGCCGGAGCGTGGCCAGTACGGCTTCGTCCAGTCGGTCATCCGCGAGGTCGCGTATGAGACGCTCTCGCGCCGCGACCGTCGCGCCCGCCACCTTGCGGCTGCTCGCTACTTCGAGGGCCACGGTGACGAGGAGCTGGCCGGGGTCCTGGCCACGCACTACCTGGCTGCCCACCAGGCCTCCGACGAAGGGCCCGAGGCCGATGCCCTGCAAGCCCAGGCGCGACTGACCCTCCGCGCCGCCGCCGAGCGAGCGGTCACGCTGGGTGCGGCCGACCAGGCCGTCGTCTGCCTTCGCCAGGCGCTCGACATCACGGCGGTCCAGGCTGACCGAGCCGAGCTGCTGGAGCGCACGGCCGCGGCCCTCGACCTGGAGGCCCGCTACGAGGAGGCCGACGACGCAGCGCGGCAGGCCCTTGCCGCCTACCAGGCCCTGGGCGACCGCTCGGGTGTGGCGCGCATGTCAGCCCTCCTCGGGGCCATCCTCGCCAATGGGTCGCAGATCGTCGAGGCCGCGGCCTTCCTCGAGGATGCCCTTCAGCATGCAGAGGCACCCGAGGACATCGAGACCCGAGCCGAGATCCTCGTGCGCCTCTCGCGTGCGCACATGCGCCTCGGGCAGGACGAGCAGGCCATCCGACGGGCCGATGAGGCCCTGGCCATCGCCGAGCCGCGCCGGCTCGACCGCGTCGTGGCCGACGCGTTCGTCAACAAGGGGGCCGCGCTGCAGGGGATGGGCCGGATCAGGGAGCCCGTCGTGCTGTCCAGGGCGGCAGTCGAGCTCGCCGCGCAGGCCGGCGACACAGCCCTCGAGCTGCGTGCCCGCAACAATCACGCGGCCGGGCTGCTGGCGGAGGACACCCTTGGCTCGATCGAGGCTATCCGCGAGGCCCTCGAGCTGGCGACGCGTGTCGGCAACCAGCAGATGGAGCAATGGATCGCCGGCACGTTCGCCATCGCATGCATCTACGCGGGCACGGAGTGGGATGCGAGCCTGGCGGTGCTGGATGCCACACTGGAGCGCTCGCGGTCGAACGCAGACCGCGCCCACCTGCTGTGGATCCGGGGGATCATCATGACCTGGCGGGGCGAGGACACGACCGCCCTCGATGTCGAGTTCAGGGTCCTCCGCGAGAGCGTCTCCGACCCTGACTTCGAGGCCTGGTCCCACACGCTGCCGGCCCTCAAGGCGATGCTCGACGGCCGCCTCGGGGATGCCATCGCAGGATTCCGCAGGGCCATCCCCCTGGCGGTCCAGCAGGTCAGTGACGCCAGAGTCGGCCTCATCCGGGCGGCGCACTGGGCACGGGACCTCGAGGCCGCACGCGAGGGGCTGCGCGAGGCCGATGCAGAGACCTTCGCAGGCCGGTTCATCGACGCCGAGCGGGCGCTCGGCCGGGCCGGCGTCGCCGCGCTCGAAGGTCGCCGGGACGAGGCCCTGGCCGCGTTCCATGAGTCGGTCGAGCACTCGCGCGCCCAGGGCAGCGGACTCGACGCCGCGATGGCCCAGCTGTCCGCGCTCATCCTCATGCCCGAGGAACCCACCATCGCCGCCTGGGCGGACGAAGCCCGGCAGCGTTTCGAGATCGTCAAGTCACCACCGTTACTGGCACGAGTGGACGAGGCAGTCGCGGCGCGGGTCGGGTAGGCGGGTCGCCGACCCGCCATCGGGAGCGCGAATCGGGCGTCGCCGGTACTCTCGGTGCTTCGACATGACTCTCCGCCGTGTCGTCGCGCTCGCCCTGGCGCTGGCGATCCTCCTGCTGCTCACGCCTGGGCCATATGACGCCGGGCCGTCGCGGACGTTGGCCGTCGTGACCGAGCCTGGACCGGGCACTCCATCGGTCCCGGTCTTCGCGGCGGCCGGGACGGGCATCGGCTGCCAGGCGGGGACGCAGCGATACCGAGGCCCCCGGCAACCTGGGGATCCACCCTGGCCACCCGGCGCCGAGCCGACACCGACGCCCGAGCCTTCGGTCGTACCCTCGGCGGCCGCGGTGACACCCTCGGCCGCCGCCAGCCCCGACCCATCGACGGCGCCGTCCGAGGAGCTGGCGGGTGGCAGTGCCACGGCCTGGCTTTCGGGCACCATCCGGGTGGCCCAGGCGGAGGCAAGTCCCGAGCCGCCAGCCCGGAAGCCACGCCCGAGCCGAGCCCGGAAGCGACGCCCGAGCCCAGCGTGCAGCCAGCGACCGACCCCGCGACCGACCCCGGGGCCGACGCCGACCTCGCCCCCGACGTCCCGACCGCGCCGGGGACCGTGGAGCAGGGCCAGGGTGATGGGCTCATCAGCGGCATCGACGTGAGCCACCACAACGGCGACATCGACTACGAGAAGGTCCGTGCCGCGGGCAACCAGTTCGTGTTCGCCAAGGCCACCCAGGACAACGACTTCATCGACCCCATGTTCGTGACCAACATGGCCCGTGCCCGGGCCGCCGGCCTCGCCGCCGGGGGCTACCACTTCTTCGACTACACGCTGGACGGTCGGGACCAGGCCGACCATTTCATCGACCGCCTCGAACTCGCGGGTGCGCTCGACGGCGCCCTGCCACCAGTCGTGGACGTGGAGTGCTGGGCGCCCATCGGCAGCTCCATCCACGCGGTCTCGGCGGCTCGACTGCGGGACTTCGTGGCGCGAGTCTACGAGCGGACGGGGCGGCTGCCCATCATCTACACATCGGTCTTCATGTGGAAGCAGGTCGTCGGCAACGCGGAGGGCTTCGAGGACCTGCCGCTCTGGGCGGCCTGCTGGGGTTGTGAGGCGCCGCCATCGATCGCCCCGGGCTGGGAGGGCTGGGACTTCTGGCAGACAGGGGTGGGGCGCGTGCCCGGCGTCGGGCGGTTGGACGCCAACTTCTACAGCGGGCATGCCGATGAGCTGACCGCCCTCCGACTGCGGCCGCTCAGCATCGCCGGGGGCGCGCCGGCGACGGCCCGGCACCAGGTGACCCTCGACCTCGGCGGGCGCGACGCGACGCACCTGCGCACCTCGGCCGATGGGGAGACCTGGACGGGCTGGACCGCCATCCGTGGCGAGCCGCGGGCGGCGGTCGGTCGAGGGGAGGGGGACCACACGTTGTACGTGCAGCTGCGCGTCGGGGACGGCCTCACCTCGCCGGTCCTCAGCGACTCCATCGCCCTGGATCGCACAGGTCCCGAGCTGACGCGGCCGACGATCGGGCTGCGGCTGGCGCCGCTGGGTGGCGAGTCGGCGGACCCGCTCAGCGTCCCGGTCGAGGCCAGCTGGGAGGCCTTCGACCTGACGGCGGGCCTGTCCGATGCCTCGGTCACGGTCGATTGCGGCCCCGGCGCAGGGACCGAGACCGTCGTTCCGGGTGCAGCGGCGCCTGGTACGGCGACACCGTGGACCGCGGCCGTCTCCCTGCGGTCAGATGCGCGCTGCGAGGTCTCGGTGATGGGGCGGGACGGCGTGGGCAACGAGACCGCGGTCGCCGCTGCCGTCGAGGCTTCCATCGTGCCCGTCGCGGAGGGCGGGCTGGCGAGCGCCGAGGTCACCGGTGACCAGGTCGGCATCGTGGCCCGCCGCGGACCGGACCTCGGCCGCGCGGCGGTGTACCTGGACGGCGAGGCGGTCGGCCTTGTCGACCTCTATCACCCGACGGCCACCGCCCCCGAGATCGTCTACGTCGCGGACCTCGCGCCCGACACACAGAGCACCGTCTCCATCGAAGCGACTGGCACGGCTGACCCGGATGCCACCGGCACCGACGTCGTCATCGACGCCTTCGTGACGATCAGCGCCGCCGCCTGACGGCGCACCGACCTGGCCCGCACGAGCGCCCAGGCGCCCCACACCGCTCAGCGCCCGGCGCGGCTAGCGCTTCTTGCCGCTCCCGAGGCGGCCGCTCCCGAGGCGCGGTCGGTCGTCCTTGGCCCAGTGCGGGCGCGACTGGCGCGCCCAGGGCGGCCCGGCCTCGCGCCGGAAGACGATCCACAGGCCGATGACCCCGAGCAGGGCGACCGCGAAGAAGACGATGCCCGCCAGGCGGAGGCCGCCGACGGACGAGCCACCCTGGATGGTGTCGATGACCGCGGCCGACTTGTTGAGGGCCTCGGCGACGTCGCCGGCGACCGCCGCCTCGACCGCGGCGTTGAGCGTCGGCGTGACATCAGTGCCGAAGAGGCCCAGCTGGCTGAGCAGGTCGCGCGGCGCTTCCACGGCATCGACCGCGTTGCGCACGTTGCCGGCGGCGAGGTTCCAGCTCTCGGCGAGCTCTGCGCCGGTCTCGAGGTCCTCGAGGGTCTCGGCACCCTCGAAGAGGGGCTTCACGCGCGTGATGGCGTCCATGCGGCTGAGCTTCTGATCGGCCTCCCAGGCGTTCACCACCCAGGTCTCGGCCGCCGCTGCGACCTGCGCCGCGGTCTCGAAATCACGCTCCGAGATCGGTGTCGTGACGACCGCGGGGATCTGCCAATCGGGGACGCGCTGCCTGAGCGCCTCGAGCGCACCACCCACGGCCTGGGCCTGGTCGCGCTTCGACTCGGCCTCGCTGCGCAGGGCGGCCATCTCGGCGCTGGTCTGCACGGCTTCGAAGCGGGGGCGGATGTCGGCCCCGAGGTTGGCGTCCGGCAGCGCGGCGTCCGCGTCGTTGGCCGCTGACACGACTGCCCGGGCATCATCGACGATGGCCAGCGCGGTCGTGAGCTGCCCGGCATCGATGGGCGCCGTGACGGCGGCCGGGATGCTCCAGTCGCCACGCTCGCTGTCGAGGACGCCGAGGGCGAGGCTGGTGCGCTCCGCGATGCCCCGGTCCTCGGCGGCCAGCCCGGCCAGCTCCTCGAGGTTGGTGGCTGTCGTCGTGGACTCGTAGCGGACGCGGTACTTCTCGAGCAGCCCGGCCGTGGGCAGGGCGGCGTCCGCAGCGGACACTTCCTGGACGACCTGGAGTGCCGGCGGGATGGCGGACATGATGTCGTCGAAGCGCTGGTCGGTGATGGCATCCCGGACCGCCGCCGGCAGGCCCCAGCCCTCGGGCGAGGCGATCTGGAGCGCGCTCAGCGGCTCGAAGACCTCGTTGGCCGAATCGAGCAGGAGCTGCGTCGTGGTCAGCACGTCGTCAAGCTCGTTGGCATTGCGAGCGGCCTCGAAGGCGGGCTGGACGAAGGGGATGAGGCCGGCGTCCGGAAGGAGCGCGTTGGCCTCGGTCAGGGCGCCCAGCACATCGTAGGCCTTGTCGAGGTCGCGCATGGCGTCCTCGAAGTTCCAGTTGTCCATGCCCTCCCGGACGGCCAGCGGCGCTCCGAGCGGGGCCGCGTCAGCGAGGAACTGGTGGTAGCGGGCCCTCGCCTCCGAGCGCTTGATGAGCTCGAGCGAGTCGATGGGGATGCCGTAGGCCTCGATGAGGTTCTGGGCGTAGTCGAGCTCGGTCAGGTTGGCGGCATACGCCGCATCCGCCTTGGCCGCAGGGACCAGGCCTCGCTCATCGACCGCATCGAGCCACTCGCGGAAGTCCACGCGGGTCGTGGATGCGGCTGCCGGTCCGCTGCTCCCGATGTACTTCGTCTCGCTTTCGAGGAGCGAGCCGAGGACCTCCTGCCACTGCTCGGCAGGCATCCGAGCGGCGACGGCGCTCATGATCCCGCAGGCCGCGGCCTGCTGGTCAAGGATGACCTGGTCGATGGTGTCGGCGTTGGCGGTCGGCCGCACGACCTGCCAGTCGGACAGGTCGAGGCCCGTGTCGCCGCCGGCCGCTGGCGCGCACGTCTGGCCGGACATCGCCGTGGCGACCCACTCGGCCAGGCCCTCGCGCAGCCACAGCTCGGTGTAGTCGTCCGTCGTGAACCAGGCGTGCGCGAGCTCATGCTCGGGGTCGACCACGCCGGCAGACTCATCGAGCTGGACGACGCCGGGCGTGTCGTGCGCGCTGGCGTAGCCGCCCAGGGAGCGTGGCGGGGTCTGGCGGATGATGACCGGTCCTTCGCCCGGGATGTCATGGCCGAGGAAGGCGTGGATGGCGTCGAGCGCCGGCTCGGCGTTGGCCTCCGCAGCGTCGAGCCAGTTGCCCGACTCAGGCCAGGCCTGCAGGATGATCTCCCGCTCACCAGGGCCGATGAACGTCGTCGTGGCCAGCCGCTCGTCAAGCGTGCCCTCGATGCAGGTGAAGTGCTCGGCGGGGTTGGTCGAGCGCGTGCTCCGCAGGCCCTTGGCGGTGGGCTCCATGACCGTGCCCGACTGGGTCAGCTTGAAGCGGTCCTCGCCCTTGATCTCGACGCGCACGAGGCCGATGTCGGTGTCCTGGCCGACGAGACAGACGTAGACGTACGCGTCACCCACGCGGGCCGGCATCTGCTCGGTGCGGCTACCGCCCTGGGAGATGGCCGCGTCCAGCGTGTAGGCGACCTGGAGGTTCACGTCCTCGCCGCCTTCGATGATGGGCGTCTCGACGTCGACGGCACGCCAGAGGCCGGGCAGGTCACGCGTCTCGCCGACCTGGAACCCCTGTGACACGCGGGGCACGGCACGCTCCTCGAGGATGAGGGGTCCCCATGTGCCCACGTTGTACGGCCGCGGCTCGTTGTTGGTGAGCTTGACCACGATGTCGACGTCGATCGTGCCCGTGGCCGGATCGACCCGGTAGATGACGGTCGACTGCTCGCGCAGGCGCTCGCTTTCGGCCGCGGCGGGGACCGCCATCGCCAGGCTGGCGACGAGCGTGATGAGCACAGCGACGAGGGCGCGGCAGGCCCCAGACGACATGGACGATCCTCGTGGCTTCAGGTACAGGAGCCCGCTGGTGGGGTTCGGTGTGGTGCGGACCGTACCCTGACTCCCGAATCCCGGCAAGCGGACCATCGGCCACGCTCAGGCAGGACCGCTCGCCCATACTCGGTTCGTGACCACGGCGCGCCTTCAGGTGCTCTTCGCGACCGAGGGCGTGGCTCTCGGGTCGCTGCTGCCGTTCCTCGTGCCCATCCTCGCCGACCGCGGGCTGGGACCCGCCGAGATCGGCCTTGCCCTCGGGGCGTCCGGCGTGGCGTCGCTGGCGGCCTACCCCATCTGGGGTGCCATCGCCGACGGCGGTCTGGGTCGACGACGCACCATCGTCCTCTCGAGCTTCACGGCGGCCCTGGGCGGCCTCGCCCTCCTGGTGGCCGGAAACGACGTCATGGCTCTCACGCTGGCCCTGTGCGTATTGAGCGCTGGTGCTCTGCCGTGGGGCCCACTCACCGATGCGCTGGCCCTCCAGGAGCTGCCGGATCCTCGGCTGGCTACGGCCGAGTGCGGGCCTGGGCCTCGCTGGGCTGGGCCGCGGCGGCCATCGCGGCCGGTGCCGCGTGGCTGGTCGTGGGGCCGGGGCCGCTGATCGTGGCCTTCTCCGCTGTGGCACTGATCGTGGCGGTGCTCGTCTCCCCAGGCGTCTCCCCGGGCGGCTCCCCGGCCGTCGCTTCGCCAGCGCGGCCCGCTGTCACACGGTCGGCCACTGCACCCGGGTGGATCCCACTGCTCGCCGATCCGGTGCTGTTGGGATTCCTGCTGGGCCTGTTCGTCACCGCGCTCGGCGAGCATGCCGCGGGCCGTTTCACCAGCCTTCGCATCCTTGACCAGGGAGGGACCGTGCTGCTGGTGGGCCTGGCCGCGGCCCTCCCGGCACTCATCGAGATCCCCGTCTTCGGCGGGTCGCGCCGGTACCTCGCGAGGCTGGGCCTGCGCCTCGTCTTCGTCGCCGGCGCGATGGGGGCGGCGCTCCTCATGGCGCTCGTGGCTGTCGCTCCGGAGGCCTGGATGGTGACCGTGCTGCGCACCATCGAGGGCATCCCCTACGCCCTTCGCTACGTGGCCATGGTCATCATCATCGGCGTGATCGTGCCGCCGCACCTTCACGCCGTCGGCCAGTCGCTCGCATGGTTCGGGTACGCCGGGCTGGCGCCCATCGTGGCCGACGCCGTGGGCGGCCTGGTCTACGCGCACCTGGGCGCGCCCGCCCTGTTCGTCGCCGCTGCGCTCGCCCTGCTCACGGGTGGCTCGATCGTCTGGATCGCGCTGCGCGGGCAGCGCTTCGGACGCCTCGCCACGACGGCCGAGGTCGCCGACATGAGCGCGACCCCATCGTTGCCACCGGCGGTCTGAGGCGTCATCGGCCGCCAGTCCCTCAGTGCGCCACGCCGGCGATCCACTCCCCGGCGCGCATGACCCGTCGCACCGTCAGTGCCGAGGTGTCGAGCTCGACGAGGTCGGCCCGCCGGCCCGCCTCCAGCCGACCGCGGTCGGTCAGGCCCATGAGGTCGGCCGGGGCAGAGCTCGCGGCGGTGACGGCGGCGCTCAACGGCACCCCCGCCCTCACGACATGCCCGAGCTCGAGGTCCAGGGCAGTCACCGAGCCCGCCAGGTTGCCACCGTCCACGAGCGTGACCCGCTCACCGTCCACCCGCACCTCCAGCTCGCCGATCCAGCCCTGCGTCTGTCCGGTGCCGGCGAGCGCGATCGCGTCGCTCACGAGCAGCACCCGGCCAGCCGGCTTGAGTCGCCAGATGAGCGGCCAGAGGCCAGGATCGACGTGGAGGGTATCGGCGATGAGCTCGACCCAGACCTCGTCGTCGAGCAGGGCCGCCAGGGCCAGGCCCGGATCGCGATGCGTGAGGCCGCCCATGGCGTTGAAGAGATGGGTCGTGGTCATGGCACCCGCGGCGTAGCCCGCCCGCGCCTCAGCCACCGTCGCCGCCGAGTGGCCCAGCGAGACGCGCACCCCGTGGGCGCTGAGGCGCCTGATGAGCTCGAGCGCGCCGCGCAGCTCCGGCGCCACCGTCATCACCCGCAGACCCTCGAGGAACGTCGCGAGCGTCGGCTCGTCGAGCTCTTCAGGATGGCGGAGGAGGGTCGCCGGGTGAGCGCCCTTCCGCGCCTCGGCGAGGAACGGCCCCTCCATGTTGAAGCCAAGGGGCTCGGCGCCGTCGGCCGGCGCCCCCGGGATCCAGCCCCGGACGCTCTCAGCGAACTCCGTGAGCCGCTCGAAGGACGCCGTCACCGAGGTGGGCAGGAAGCTCGTGACCCCGCGGCGCGCCAGCGCGCGGGCCATGCCATCGAGGGCCTCGGGACCGCCCATCGCGTCGTGACCGCCCCAGCCGTGGACGTGGAGGTCGATGAAGCCCGGCACGATGGTGACGTCCGAAGGCACCGCGTCATCGGGCTCGATGGCCGCGATGCGCCCACTCTCGGCATGCACGTGGCCAGCGAAGACCTGGTCGCCGACGACGAGGCGCCCGGAAACCACAGAAGCCGCTTCAGACATACGAGCCGGCCTCGTCCAGAGCCGTCCACATGGCCAGGATGTTCTCGACCGGGACGTGCGCCTGGATGTTGTGCACGCTGGCGAAGACGTACCCACCGCCAGGCTTGAGCTCCTCGATGCGCCGGCGCGTCTCCTCGCGGACCTCATCGGGCGTGCCGCGCGCCAGGACCCGCTGCGGATCGACGGCCCCGCCCCAGAAGGTGATGTCCCTGCCGAACTCCGCCTTGAGCGACGCCGTGTCCATGCCATCGGCCGAGACCTGGACCGGGTTGAGGCAGTCCACGCCGATCTCGATGAGGTCCGGGATGAGGCTCCGGATCGCGCCACAGGAGTGCAGGAAGAAGCGTGCTCGCGAGCGGCGCTTGATGAGCGCCACGATCTCCGCATGGAGCGGCTTGACGATGCCGCGGTAGGCCTGCGGTGAGAACAGCGGGGCATGCTGGGCACCCAGGTCGTCGGCCTCGGCGGCGATGTCGATGAGGTCGCCGATCTCGTCGAGGACCCGCTCCCAGTAGGCCAGCTTGAGCTCGGTGATGCGCTCCATGAGCGTCCGCGCCAGCGCCGGGTCGGCGGCCATGTCCATGTAGCCATCCTCGTAGCCGCGCAGCCGCAGGTGCATCTCGCTGACGCCGGCACACAGGGAGCCCACGAGCACGGCGCGGCGCTCGACCTCGCGGATGTGCCGCGCCCGCTCGGCCATGCCCGCGAAGCGCCCCGGGTCCCGCGCGTCCGGCCAGGCGAAGGCCGCGATGGCGGAGGCGTCGATGGCGCCCGCCAGGGGCGCGCTGGTCGATTCGAAGTACAGGCCGCCGGTCGGGCGCGCGCGCACGACGCCCCATTCGTCCACGAAGCGCTCGAACTCCCCGTCGCTGATGATTTCCCGCCGGTAGCCGTTTGGTGCTCCCGTGGGCACCATGGCCACGTCGGCCCCGAATCGACCGAGGACGTCCTCATGGATCTCGGCGAGCCCCTGGGTCGTGTCCACGATCCGGACCTCTGCCTCCGGCAGGCCGAGGACAGGCCGCAGCCGGGCGTAGGTCTCGGCATGGATGCTGCTGTAGCGCGTGCCGGCGAGGTCGCGGGGCACGCGATCGGCCTCCCGATGGTCGAGCGCGGCCAGGACGCGGTCACGAGGCTCCATCAGTGTCGTCCTGCCCGCCCGGCTCAGGCGTCCGAGCCTGCGGTGTGGACGCCGTTGTCCTCCACCGAGAAGCCCACGTCAAGCCCATATCGGGTCGCCGCATAGCGCGATTCCGTGCGCTCCAGAGGTCGGCCTCGCTGGTCGAGGATCAGGCGGCGCTCCACGAGCATGGGCTCGCCCGGGTCGACGCCGAGGAGCCCGGCGTCCGTGCTGCTGGCCGCCTCCGCCGCGATCGACGAGGTGCCCCGTGACGGCACGATGCCGGCGCCGATGAGGGCCTCGTGGAGCGAGCCGGCCTCGAGGTCGGCTGCCAGGACTGCGTCTGCGCAGCGGGAGGGCAGGACCGCGGTCTCGACGGCCAGGGGCTCGCCGTCGGCGAGACGGACCCGGCAGAGCTCGACGACCTGGTCGTCACGGGTCACGCGGAGGGCGGCGCGCTCGGCATCCGTCGGCGCTCGGAGCAGCCGCCGCACGATGCGCGACGTGGGCACCCGGCCCTGGCGGCGCATCTCGCGCGAGAACGTCATCAGGGAGTTGGCGCGACGGTGGGTCGGAGGGTCGGCCACGAACGTGCCGCGACCAGGGTCGCGCCGCACCAGGCCCTCCTCGGCCAGCTGAGCCATGGCGTGGCGGGCGGTCATGCGGCTCACCCCGAACTCGGCGCAGAGGTCCATGTCGGACGGCAGGCGCTGTCCGGGCCGGAGGGTGGCGATGCGGGCGCGCAGCGCGGACTCGATCTCGCGATAGCGGGGCGCCTGGACGGTCGAGGTCATGACCCGGCGCCCGCCGCGGCCCGCTCGGCCCCGTGCACGGCGGCCCCGATGGCCCCTGCCCACATCCCGAGCTCGGCGAGCACGACGTCCACCCGCTCCACGGGCGTCGTGATGACGCGCCGCCGCAGCTCCGCCTTGATGGGCTCGATGATGAGCTCCGCGGCGAGGGACCAGCCGCCGCCGAGGATGACGAGCTCAGGCGTCAGCACCGTGATGGCGTTGGCGAGGCCGATGCCCAGGTATCGGCCGATCTCGGCAAGGCCCGCGCGCGCCCGCTCATCGCCCGCCCGCGCTCGCTCGATGGCCTCACGCGGGTCCGCGGTCCCGCAGACGATCGCCACCTGGTCGGCCCGTGCGTAGGCCTCGACGCATCCGCGGTTGCCACAGCCGCACCAGGGCCCGTCGGGGTCGATCGTCTGATGGCCCAGCTCGCCGGCCTGGCCGCGGTAGCCCTGAAGGACCTCGTCGTCGATGGCGATGACGCCGCCGATGCCCGTCCCCAGGGTCAGCCCGATGAACGATCGGACGTCGCGGCCGGCGCCGAAGCGCAGCTCGGCGAGGCCGAATGCGCGAGCGTCGTTGATGAGCGCCGTGGGTAGACCGGTCGCGGCCGCCACGGGCTCTCCGACCGGCGTCGCCGACCAGTCACCCGGCACGTTGGTGAGGAAGGTGACCACGCCCGTCTCGGGGATGTACAGCCCGGGCACCGCGACGCCCACGCTGTTCACCGGGCCTCCCGCTTCGTCGCGGAGACGGCGCGCGAGGTCGGCCAGCTGCGGCACGACCGTGCGCTCGCCGCCGGACATATCGGTCGGCTCGGAGCCCTGGTCGAGCGTCCGCGCTTCGTTGCCGGCCCCTTCGACCACGGCCCACTTGATGTTGGTGCCGCCGAGATCGAGGCCGATGTGGCGAGTCTTGGCCATCGTCGCTAGCGCTCCGAGCGCTCCTCGGTGATGCGGATGTAGAGCGCCGTGATGCCCAGGATGATGAGCCCGAAGATGACCCGCCGGGTGCCCTCCGCGATGCGCAGGACCGTGAGCATGGTAGTCCATCACCTGGAGGATGAGCGCGCCGACGATGACGCCGAGCGTACCCGCCGCGCCCACCGAAGATGGACGTCCCGCCGATGACGGCCGCAGCCACCGACGGCAGCATCAGGGGTACGGCCAGCGACAGGGTGGTGGCCTTGATGAGCCCCACGTAGACGAGCCCGCCGATGCCCGCGAGATCGCGGAGACGACGTAGAGCACGATGAGCACCTGCCAGACGCGCACGCCCGCCAGGCGGGCGGCTCGTTCGTTGTCGCCGACCGCGTAGAGGATTCCGCCCGAAGCCGGTCCGCCGCAGCGTGAATCCGACGAGCAGCGCCAGCGGGACGAAGACGAGGAGCGAGTTGGGGACGATGTCGAACGACCTGCCCGTCCCGAGCCAGGCGATCGCCTCGGGGATCTGTGCGCTGGTACCCAGCATGAAGCGCTGGTACACCAGCAGGAGGCCCTCGACGACCAGCGCCACGGCCAGCGTCATGATCAGCGGGTGGACGCGGAAGATGCCCACGCCGATGCCGCTCGCGAGACCGGCCAGCGCGGCGCAGCCCAGGGCCAGCGGGATGGCCAGCACCGGGTCGATGCCGGAGGCCGCTTGCGTGGCCATCACGAAGGCCGTCATGGTGGCCACGACGCCCACCGAGAGGTCGATGCCGCCGGTGATCATCGTCAGCGTCTGGGAGGCAGCGAGGATCGCCAGCGGCACGGCGAACTTGATGGTGTTGGAGATCCAACGGTCATTGACTCCGAAGAGCCCATCGGGATCGAGCACGATGCCCGGCTGCAGGATCTGCAGGGCGGCCACCAGCAGGAGCAACAGGAAGAGCAGCGGGATGACCGGGTAGTCGCGCATCAGGCCGCGGGCCCGGAACAGGCGCCGATGGCCCATCCGTCTCGGTCATCGGCCGCGCAGTCGTCGTCATGCCCGTCGTCCCCGCAGGGCCACCACCGCACCGACGAGCACGACCGCGACCATGATGAGGCCCTCGACGACCTGGGCCACGTTGGGGTCGACCGAGAGCAGCGTCAGGTCCTGGCGCGCGAGGCGCAGGATGAAGACGGCGACGATGGGCCCCATCAGGCCGCCTCGGCCGCCGGCCAGGCTGACGCCCCCGAGGACGACGGCGGCGACGCTGGCCAGAGGTACGGGCCCTGGATGGGGGTACCGATGCCGGTGCCCATCGTCAGCACCAATCCGCCCATCGCTGCGAAGAGACCCGCCAGCGCGTACGAGCCCGACCTTGGTCCGGTTCACCGGCACGCCGCTGCGGAAGGCCGCCAGCCGGTCGGAGCCGATGGCGTAGAGGGCGAGCCCGAGGCGCGATCGACGCAGCGGGATCCAGACGACGCCGAGGGCGCCGATGAGCAGGAGCAGCGCCTTGGGCAGGAAGGCGGTGAGGTCAGCGGGCAGGAACGCGACGCCGACGCGTGCCGATGATGAGCTCCTTGAGCCACACCGCGGAGGCGCCACCGGGAGCCTCCAGCACGATGAGCGCGACGCCCTCCCAGATGAAGAAGAAGGCCAGCGTGACGACGATGTCGGGGACGCGGGTGATCACCACGGCCAGGCCGTTGATGGCGCCGACGCCGAGGCCCGCGAGCAGGACGAGCCCCACGGCCACGACGCCGAACTCCTCGCTCTGACCTTCCATGAGGACGGCGGCCGTGACGCTGATGAGGGTCATCATGGCGGCGATCGACAGGTCGATGCCGCCGGCGATGATGGCCATCGTCTGACCTGCCGTGGCGAAGGCGTACGGCAGCGCCGCGAGGGTCAGGATGGCGAAGGCGCTGGCGCCATAGTCGGGCTGGATGACCTTGGTGAAGACGAGCATGGCGCCGAGCAGCGCCCAGAGCGCGAGCACCCAGCCGTTGCGCCGAACGACGCGGCGGACCACTCGGCCGAGCCGTTGCCACCGCTCGCAGCGGCCGTGGTCGCAGCGGTCACGCGATCGCCTCCCCCGGCAGCGGCGGCGCCGTCTCGCCCGCCGCGCGGCAGTCCGTAGGCAGCGCGCATGAGCGCCGCCTCGTCGGCGACTCTGGGCAGGCATCTCGTCGACGACGCGGCCCCCGAAGATGACGACGGCGCGGTCGCAGACGAGCTGCACCTCCTCGAGCTCCGACGTGTAGAGCAGCACGGCGGAGCCTGCCGCGGCCAGCTCCCGCAGGAGGTGGTAGATCTGCCGCTTCGTGCGGATGTCGATGCCGCGCGTCGGGTCGAAGCAGAGGAGCGTCTCCACGCCGCCGGCGATCCAGCGCGCGATGGTGACCTTCTGCTGGTTGCCGCCGGAGAGCCGTCGCACCTCGCCCTGGGCGCGCGTGTCGATCTGGAGGCGCTCGATGGCGCGCGCCACGCGTCGCCTTCTCGCGGCCACATGCGGATCGGTCCCCAGCGACGAGGCCTTGCGTTGTAGGGCAGGGCGATGTTCTCGCGGACGGAGCGCTGCGGCAGCAGCGCCTCCACGCGATCGCCGGGCACGTACACGAGACCCGCGGGCGATGGCATCGGCAGGGTGGCGGAAGCGGACATCCGCGCCGTCGACGCGGATGCGTGCCGCCGGACGGCCGCCGCGCGCCCGAGAGCACGCCGAACAGCTCATCCTGGCCCTGTCCCTCGAGAGCCACGAGCCCGAGCACCTCGCCGGCGTGGAGGTCGAAGGAGACGTCCTCGAGCTTGTTGCCGGCAGCCAGGTTGCGCAGCTCGAGGCGCGGCCGGGCTGTCCGATCTCCGGCCAGCTCGACGTCCGGTCGTCACACGTCGGTGGATGTCCTGCTCGCCCTCGCCTGACGGGCCGAGCATGAGCTCCACGATCTGGCCCTCGGCATCGGGGCCCATGTCCACGACCCCGACGGTGCTCGCCGTCGCGCAGCACGGTCGCCCGGTCGCAGAGGGCCCCCACCTCCAGGAGGCGATGGGAGATGAAGATGACGGAGCGACCCGGTCTCACGCTGCCTGCCCACGACGCGAAGCACGTTCTCCGCCAGGTCGGCCGGAAGGGCCGCGGTCATCTCGTCGAGGAGCAGGACGTCCGGCTCGATGGCCAGGGCGCGGGCGAGGTCCATGATGCGCAGGACCGCCAGGGGCATCTCACGCGACCATGGCGTGCGAGATCGAGGCCCTCGATGCCCAGCGTCCGCACCCACTCCATGAATGCGTCCACGGGCGTCTCGGTGAGGCGGAGGTTGGAGCGGACATCGAGGTCCGGGATGAGCGCAGGCTCCTGGTAGACCGAGCATGAGCCCGTTGCGTCGCGCCTCGGCGGGGGAGTGCACCTCCCGTTCGACTCCGCGCACGACGATGCGGCCGCGATCGGGACGGATGGCCCCGGTGAGGATCTTGACGAGCGTCGACTTGCCGGCCCCGTTGGCGCCGAGCAGGGCATGGACCTCGCCCGGTCGCACCGCCAGCGAGGCATCCCGCAGAGCCGTCACCGCGCCATAGGTCTTGACGACCCCCGAAGCCTCGAGCACGAGCCTATCGGGGGTGCCGGTGGCGGCTGGCGTCGCGTCGGGCAGTGACACGTGGGTATCGAGTGGTGGGACGAGGGTATGGAGAGGGGCGCGAGCCTGGGCCCGCGCCCCTCGTCGACCTTCAGGTCAGGTTATTCGCCCGGACCCTTGCAGTCGATGAGCTGATCGTCGGAGTAGGTGGTCCAGCCGGGGACCTGGAGACCGACCGGCCACTCCGGGTCGAGGTTCGGGTTCTGGGCAGCCTCGATGGCGGCCAGGCCTTCCTCGGTGTTGTTGGCCAGGATGGCCGGCTCCACGCGCACGAAGCGGGACTCCTCGTCGGCCGGGGTCAGCGGGAGCTCGCCGTTGAGGATCTGCAGCGCCAGGGTCACGGCCGCACCGCCCACGGTGCCGGGATTGGTGACCGCGGCGCCGGTGAGCCCTTCGACGGTGGCCAGCTGGGTCACGAAGCCGGCGTTGTCGGCGCCGACGATCGGGACCAGCGGCTCACCGCTGTCGACATAGGCGTCGACGATGACATTGTCGATGCCGGAGGTCCAGACGCCGTCGACCGGGGTGCCCGAGGCGAGCATGTCAAGCATCTGCTGGCTGCCCGTGCCCTGGTCCCAGCCCGTGTGGACCTCGTTGACGATGGTGATGCCGGGGTAGTTGGCGAGCGCCTCCTTGAAGCCCACGTCCCGGTCGTCATCGGCCGAGTGTCCGGCCAGGCCGCGCATGTAGAAGACGTTGCCCTCGCCCCCGAGCGTCTCGAAGAGCCACTCGGCACCGAGGCGGCCGTAGTCGGTCTGGTTGTTCTCGAGCACGTACGCCGTCGGCTCGGCCACCGCGGAGTCCACCGAGATGACGGCGATGCCGGCGTCCGTGGCTTCCTTCACCGCCGGGCTGATGGCCTCGGGGTCGGAGGCGTTGATGATGATGGCGTCGACGCCCGCGGCGATGAGGTTGCGGATGTCCTCGAGCTGGCCGGCGGGATCCGTGTTGCGGTGGGCGATGTTCAGGGATCGCGACCTCGCCTGAGACGAGCGCCTGCGCCTTGATGGAGCAGATCATCTCCTCGCGCCAGCCATTGCCCTGCACGGTGTTCGAGACGCCGATGGTGAAGCCTTCGTCCTGGGCGGCCACGCTGCCGACGCTCGAGACGGCCATCGCCACGGCGGCGGCGCCTGCGAACAGCCTCTTGTACTTGCGATCCATGTGACTCCTCTTGCTCTCCTCACAGGATGTGACGGGCTGCCTCGCCGACGCCAGGGGGCGTCAGGCCGAGGCCGGGGGGCTCGATCGTGGTCGTCCGGTCGCTGGCACCTCCTCCTATTCGTGCTGGATCGGCGGGCTGGTGACGGGCTCGCGGACGATGGTCCGCGAGACGCGCCGGGCGTGCTCCCGGTAGGCGCTGTCGAAGAGCGCACGCGAGCGCTCCGCGCCGACCACCGAGGCGCGCGTGATGACCGGCGGCCGCATGCCTCGCTCGGTGAGGAGCTGGGCGGTGCGCACCTTGAGCGCGTTGACGATGGCCACGTAGGCGAGGGTGGAGCCGGGCCCCACGGGTGTGTCGAGGCCGGGTACGGTGACCATCGCGTCGGCCTCAGGGGTGCAGAGGTCGATGACGAGGTCCGCCTCGTCGAGGAGACGGCCACCGACGGCCGGGTCCGGCTCACCGCTGAGCGATTGGGCCACTCCTGTGACGGCGATGACCTTGAGGCCGCGGCGCCGCGCCCCGCGTGCCATCTCCACGGGCACCGCCGTCAGCCCGTTGGCGCTGAAGATCATCATCACGTCCGATGGCCCGAAGCTGAAGTTGTCAAGGATGACCTCGGCGAGTCCTGGGACGCGCTCGATGAACATGGCCTGCCGCTGGCCGTTGGAGCCCACCACATCGGTGTGGTAGGTCATCGACAGCTCGACGATGGGATGGAAGCCCGGAAAGCTGCCGTAACGCGGGAACATCTCCTCGACCGGGATGCGCGAATGGCCGGTTCCGAAGAGGTGGACGAGGCCGTCTTCGGCGATGGCCCGGGCACAGAGCTGGGCTGCCGCCTCCAGCGGCCCGGCCTGACTTGCGCTGATGCGCTCGAGGAGCGACTGGGCCTCCCCGAACCAGGCGCTCGCCCCGTCGAAGCTCACCTGACGAACGGCCGCAGGACGTCGCGAGCCACGAGGAAGCCACGTTTGACCTTCTCGTCGCTGCCCTCGAAGACCCGATCCTCGTGTTCGATGATGATGGGCCCATCGTAGCCGGTGCGATACAGCGCCGAGAAGATCTCCGCCCACGGCGCGTCGCCCAGACCGGGGATGCGCGGGACCTGCCAGCCGATGCCCCCCGACAGCGAGCCGCGCTCGTAGAGGCCGTCGCGGTCGATCATCACGTCCTTGGCCTGGAAGTGGAGGATGTGCGGGCCGAACTCGCGGATGAAGCGGGCCTGGTCGATCATCAGCCAGACGAGGTGGCTGGGATCGAAGTTGAGGCCCACCGTGCCGCCCCACTCTTCGAGGATGCGCCGCCAGATGTACGGCGAGTAGGCGATGTTGTGCCCGCCCGGCCACTCGTCGGTGCTGAAGATCATGGGGCAGTTCTCGAAGGTGATCTTGACCCCGTGGTCCTGGGCGAAGCGGACGATGTCGGGCCAGACCTTGAGCGCCTCGCGCCAGTTGTCGTCGACGTGCTTCGAGGCGTCGCCGCCGCAGAACGTGTTGGTCACGGGGAGGCCCATCCTGCCGGTGGCCACGATGACCTTCTTCAGATGGTCGATGGCGGCCGCTCGGGCGGCCGGGTCCGGATGCAGCGGGTTCGGGTAGAAGCCGAGCCCCGAGATGTCCAGCCCGCGTTCCGCGACCTGGACTCTGATCTCGCTGGCCTGTCCATCGGAGAGGTCCGCCACGTCGATGTGCGAGGTGCCCGCGTACTTCCGCGTCGCCCCGCTGGCGCGCGGCCAGCAGGCGATCTCGAGGACCTCGAATCCCTCGGAGGCGGCCCAGTCGGCGACGTCGAGCAGCGGCGTCTCCGGGAACGGCGCGGTCAGGAAGCCGAGCTTCACGTGCCTCTCCTCTTAGTTAGCAGTGCTAACGATATGCCCTGGTCAAGCCGCATCCGCCGACCCTGTCAAGGGGCCACGTCCACCCATCGGCCCTCGCGTGCGCTGGCCGCGATGGCATCACCCACGACCATCTCGTGGTGACCGTCCTCGAACGTGGCGTAGAGAGGGCGATCAGGCGCGCGGCCGGCCAGGATGGCCCGATAGACCTCTCGGAAGAGTGCGTGGAAGGTGTCGCCGAAACCCTCGACGTGACCGCCCGGCAGTGAGGCCGCGGCGACGCCGGTGGGGTTCATGAGCTCGGCGCCTCGCTGGAGGATCTCGTTGGGACGCCCGCGATGGCCGAGATAGAGGTGGTCCGGGGTCTCCGAGTCCCACCACGCGGCCGACTCCGAGCCGTCGACCTCCCACTGCAGGGAGTTCTTGCGCCCGGCGCTCACCTGGCTCACCCCGACCATCCCGCGCGCACCGTTCGCATAGCGCAGCAGGATCAGCGCGGCATCCTCGGTGTGCATCTCGGTGGGCTTCGTATCGGCCGAACGCTCTTGCGCGAACGTCTCGACGGGACCCGTGGGCTGCTGGCGGACCTTCACGAACGTGGAGAGCTCTGCGACGACCGACTCGACCCGCAGGCCGGTGATGAAGTTCGTGAGGTCGATCCAGTGCGAGCCGATGTCGCCGACCGCGCGCAGGCTGCCGCCCTTGTCGGGCTCGAGACGCCAGTTCCAGTCGGTGTCGAGGAGCAGCCAGTCCTGGAAGTAGTGCCCGGTGACGAGGCGCGGCTTGCCCAGGACTCCGTCGCGGACCATCTGGTGGGCGTGCTGGTTGACGGGGTAGAAGCGGATGTTGAAGTTCACGGCCGTGATGCGGTCGGAAGCCGCGGCCAGGCGTACCAGCTCGCGCGACTCGTCGGAGGTCACGGCCAGCGGCTTCTCGCAGATGACGTGCCGCCCGGCAGCGAGGATGGTCCTGACCTGCGGATAGTGGAGCTGGTTGGGCGACGTGACATGGACGGCCTGGACCGCGGGATCGTCGAGCAGCTCGTCGAGCGATGCGTAGGCCCGCGGCAGCCCGATGCGTGCGGCAGCCGCCTGGCCGCGATCGGGGTCGCTGCCCAGGACGCCGCGCACATCCACGCCGAGTCGTCGCAGGTTCTCGATGTGCACGGTGCCGATGAACCCGCTGCCGATGACGGCTGCGCCGACATCGCCGAAGTGCTCCATGCTCCCTCCTCGCCATGGACGCGATGAGCCATCTAGACGGCTAGACGGCTCCGCTCACCAATGTACGGCACGCGCGAGTGCGTGGTCAAACCGCCGCGCCGGCTGGACGGGCCATCGCAGCCACCTGGCCTATGCTCCACCCACTCGTCGAGGGTCGTCCTCGATGGACCGACCCGCAAGGAGACCTGCATGTCCCGCTCTCGCTCGTCATGCGTTCGGACGGTGGCTGCGCTCGCCCTGGTCCTTGCCGCCGTGGCCTCGCCGTTGGCCGCCCAGGCGCAGGACCTGCCGCTCGGGCCGCCCGCCTCGACCCCGAACCCGGTGCCCCTCGAGATGCCCGCCGGCGACGGCACCGGCGTTCGCCTCACGACCGACCTCGGCGACATCGTCATCGGCCTCTTCAACGAGTCCGCCCCGGTGGCCGCGGAGAACTTCCTGAACCTCGCCGAGTCCGGCTTCTACGATGGCGTCGGCTTCCATCGCATCGTGCCCGGCTTCGTCCTCCAGGGCGGCGACCCGGAGGGCACGGGTGCGGGCGGCCCCGGCTACACCATCCCCGACGAGGAGGTCGTGGGCCGATATGGACGCGGCGTCGTGGCCATGGCCCGCACGCCGGCTCCGGACTCGCAGGGCAGCCAGTTCTTCGTCGTGCTTGACGATGCCGCCGAGTCGCAGCTCGATGCAGCCCGGACCTACGTCATCTTCGGGCGGGTCGTCGAAGGCATGGACATCGTGGACGCGATCGTCGCGCGCGGGCCCGCGTCGGACCTCGTCGAGGACCCGGTCCGCATCACCGGCGCCACGGTCGAGCAGGTCGAGCTTCCGGCCGAGCCTACCTCGGCGCCGCCCACGGCAGCCGAGCTGGCGGCCGAGGCGCTCCTCGCGACGGTGCCCACGGAGATCGCCGGCATCGAGCTCGCCGAGCGCAGCGCCGTCAGCTCGGACATGATCCGGCAGCAGGCGCCGCCGGAGATCATCGGAGCACTCGAGGCCCTGGCCCAGGCGAACGGGGCCGACCTTGGCGACCTCTCCATCGCGCAGGCCACGGGCCGGGACGGAGATGCCTTCGCCAACGTCCTCGCCGCCACCATCGCGGGGGTCCCGTCGGAGGAGGTGCTCGGGCCTCTTTCGCGACTCATCCTGGGCGCGACCGATGTTCCGACGATGACCGATGAGACCATCGCGGGACGGACCGTGAAGCGCATGGAGCCCGAGCCTGGGTTCGTCGCCTACGCGGTCCCCAGCGGCGAGGTGGTCTGGTTCCTGGTCGCCGACGAGGGGAGCCTCGAAGAGGTCGTCGCGGCGCTGCCCTGAGCGGACCGTAACCGCCAAACCCGGGGAGGACCATCGAGCAGGCTCTCCTCGGGCTCTCCCCGGCGGCGTGATGCTACGCTCGACGCATGCGGACGATCGTCGAGCTCGATGACGATGTCGCGGCGGCGGTCGAGCGGCTCAGCCGCGAACGCAGCATCGGGTTCTCCGAGGCCGTCAACGAGCTCATCCGTGGGAGGCTTGCGGGATCGGTCGTCGGGGCCGCCTTCGAGCAGCGCTCCCACGCGCTGGGGCTCCGGCTCGACGTCTCCAACATCGCCGACGCGCTGGAGCAGCTCGACGGTCTGGCCTCGCGCTGATGCTCATCGACGCCAGCATCCTCCTGTACGCGGTCGACGCCACGAGCCCCCAGCAGCGCCGGACGGCGCAGTGGCTGTCCGAGCAGCTGTCGGGCAGCCGGCGCGTCGGCTTCCCGTGGCAGAGCCTGGTGGCGTTCGTGCGCATCGCCACGCACCCCAAGGCCGCCTGGCAGCCGCTCACACCCGACGATGCCTGGTCATACGTGGCTGACTGGCTTGCGCCTGAGGTGGCCTGGGTCCCGACACCGACCGAGCAGCACGGCCGCATCCTGGCCGGGCTCATCAAGGACTACCAGCTGCGCGGCAACCTGGTGGCCGATGCGGAGCTCGCGGCCCTGGCCATCGAGCACGGGCTGACCGTCTGCTCGGCTGATACCGACTTCGCGCGCTTCCGCGAGATCGACTGGCTCGACCCGACCCGATAGCTGCTGCGGCCCGGCCCGGGTCTTATAGCACTCTCATAGTGCTATGATGGCTGCGTGAAGACCGTCACCGCGCTGGACGTTCGCCGCCACTTCGGCCGACTGCTCGACGAGGCCGCTGCAGGCGAGCGCATCGTCATCGAGCGCGCCGGCCAGGCCCGAGCCGCGCTGGTCCCGATCAGCGACCTCGAGGCGCTCGATCCGGCCAGGGAGGTCGCCCGGAAGCGAGATGCGCTCGAGCTGCTCCGGCGCATGGCGGAGCGGACGGCCGCTCCGGTGGGCTTCGATCCGACTGATGCCGTCCGGCGCATGCGCGACGCGCGTCGATGACGTTCATCCGCCCGGTCCGGGCCATCGTCGTGGACGCCTCCTCGATGGTCGAGGTCGCGATCGGCGACCAGGCCGCCATCGATCGCTTCGGGGAGTGGCAGGACGCCGGGGCGCTCGTCCTGGCACCACCGCACTTCGGTACGGAGGTCGCCAACGCCCTCCTTCGAGGCGCTCAGCTCGATGCCGCGGACGTCGCGGCGCGCCTGGATGCGCTGTTCCGCGCCGGCGTGGACATCGCCGACCGCGGCGTGCCCGGGCTGGTGGACGCCACCGACCTGGCTGCCCGCCACGATCTCACGGTCTACGACGCCGCCTACCTCGCCCTCGCCATCGACGTGGACGGGGAGCTGGCCACCGGCGATCGGGCGCTGGCCCGGGCCGCGCGCAGGGAGAGCGTGTCCGTCCTGGACTAACCGGCCGCGATGATCCGGTCGACGAAGTCGCCGCTCTCGGGGTCCTTGAGGATGAGCTTGTGGCGCCCATCGGGGAGGATCTCGCGCTTGATGACGACCTGGCCGTCGAGCGTCTCGGGGGACTTGCTGATGCGGGGGCGTGAGCCGCCGCGCCACTCGAGCTCGACGGGCTCCCAGGAGCGGCTCTGCGCCGAGCGGTAGCAGGCGTCCATGATGGTGTTGACGACGTAGCCGTCGTAGAGGGTCTCCATCGGAGCGCGCCCCGCATCGAGCGCATCGAACATGTCGCTGAACATGTCGGTGTAGCCGAGCTCCGAGATCTCGTCGCCGACGGGGAAGAGCCAGCCGGCGGTCGTCTCGGCCTTCTCGGCCACATAGCCTCCCTCGCCCCCGGCCGTGAACATCTCGAGGCCGGTGCGCAGGAAGTGGTTGATCCAGATGGTGCCGTGCGTGCCCGCGACCTCGTCGCGCAGGTCCATGCCGCCGCGGAACGTCCAGCTCACCTCGAACTGGCCGATGGCCCCCGACTCGTATCGCACGAGCGCGATGGCGTTGTCCTCGGCGCCGATGGGATGGACGAGCGTGTCCGTGTGGCACATGACCTCCACGGGCCGGTTGTCCTTGCCCACGAAGCAGCGCGCGATCTCGATGCAGTGGCACCCGAGGTCCACGATGGCGCCGCCTCCGGTGAGCCGGTGGTCCCAGAACCAGGCCGAGTGCGGGCCCGGGTGCGTCTCGCGAGCGCGCACCCACGTCACGTCCCCGATGGCCCCATCCTGCACGGCCTTGATCGACTTCAACGACTTCGGGGTGTACACGAGGTCCTCGAGGTAGCCGCCGAAGACGCCGGCCTTCTCGACCGCGTCGAGCATCCGCTTGGCCTCGCCGGCGTCACGACCCAGCGGCTTGGTGACGAGCACGGCCTTGCCGGCCTCGGCGACGGCGGTGACGGCTTCCTCGTGCAGGAAGTTCGGCAGCGCCACGACCACGACGTCGGTCTCGGGGTGCCGGATGGCGGCGTGCATGTCGGTCGTCGACTCGGGCACCCCATGGCGATCCCGGAAGGCCTCGCCGCGACCTGTCGATCGGGAGTACACGACGCGGACCCGGTCACGACCGCGCTGCCCGTGGAGGGTCATCGTGTAGAAGTCCCCGATGAGCCCGGTGCCGAGCATGGTCACGTTGTGCTGCTTCACAGCTCCCTCCTGATCGATGCTGTCGGGCGCGTGGCTCTCGGTCGTCCGGCTCAGCGCCTCGCTTCGGTCGCCTCGACCCGGTGCACCGTGCCAGCCGTGGGGCGGAACGTGGTCTCGTGGCCGTCGTCCCAGGCGACGCGGTAGCTGACGCCGTACTCGTGCTCGATGACCTCCAGGACCGTGCCCTGGCGCGGCGGCTCACCCGCTTTCTGCGAGTCGACGCTGATGCGGTCCCCACGTGTCGCGGTCTCGGCCATCGATGCCTCCTTCGTGACCCTGTGCCTGGCGCCGATCTGCCGCTGGATCGGGAGGACCGACGATACGATGTCGCCGCCGGCTGGGCCGACCGGCACGAGGCTAGGGCGCGACCGGGGCCACGCGCCCATCGGGCTCGGACTGGCATGCTGTGGGCCATGCAGCGCTCCCCATCGTCGCGCCTCGCCCAGCTGGTATTCGCTGTGCTGCTCCTTCCCGGAAGCCTTGCGCCAGCGACCGCGCTCGCCCAGGACGACGGGGCAGGCGAGATGACGCTCGAAGTCCGTGGCTCTCCGCTCCTCAGCGACACGAGCGGTCGGCCCATCGATGTCGAGGTCACGCTCGATGGACCAGCTCATCTGCGCCTCTGGGTGACCGACTTCGACGGGAGGCCCGTCCGCGAGCTCTTCGAGGGCACCCGGCGGGCCGGCACGTTGGCCCGAGACTGGCAGGGACGGGATGAAGCTGGCGACCCCGTGCCGGCGGGGCCGTATCGGATCATGGCCCTGGCGACGGCCGATGATGGCGAGGGCGTGCTGGCAGAGAACATGGCCTGGGTGACGGTCGCCGACCGTGCTGTCTACCCGGTGCGACCGGGGCTCGTCACCGTTCTCGTCGACCCGGGGCACGGCGGATCCGCCGATGGCGCGGTGGGCGCGGACGGCACCCGGGAGGCCGATCTGAACCTCGACATCGGGCTGCGCCTGGCACGCATGCTGCAGGGCGCAGGGGTCGCCGCCGTGCTGACTCGCAGCACCGACAGCCACGTCAACGAGCCGCCGACCGACCGCACGGGCGACGGCCTCATCGACGAGACCGACGAGCTGGCGGCCCGTCCCGATCTGGCCAACCTCGCGCAGGCCGACCTCTTCATCGCGGTGCACAACAACATCGCGGTCGACGAGTCCGTCGGCGGTCCCTCGACGTTCTACTTCGATGAGCGCACGTTCGGCGATCGCTCCCGGTTGCTGGCCCGGCTCATCCAGGCCGAGATGGTGGCGGCGCTGTCTGGCGTGGCGTCAGGTGGCTGGCAGCCCTTCGATCATGGCGCGCTCATCTATCCCTACTACGTCCTGCGCGACTACGACCCACCGCGGCTCATCCGTCCGACCCGGATGCCCGGCGTCCTCAGCGAGGGCCTCTTTCTCTCGAACCCCCGAGAGCTCCGGCTCCTCCGGCAGCCTCGGGTGCGCCAGGCCATGGCCGTCGCGTACTACGAAGCCATCGGCCGGTACCTCGCCCGACGGGGCAGCCATGTCGGGTACCGACTGATCGAGGCGCCCGGCGCGGCGCTGGCGGGCGAGACCGTCACGCTGCGCGTCGATGTGCGCAACCAGGGCAGTGAGCCCATGCGTGGCTGGGACATCGTCGTCGGGGCTCTTCCCTCGGAATCGCCCTCGGTGGGGCGCGCCCGCAGCGGCGGCACGCTCGGGCGGCAGCGCTATCCCGTCGCTGTCTCCGGGCGAGTCGGCAGAGGTCGACATCGTGCTGACGGCGCCCGCGCACGGTGCCCGATGGACGCTCCTCGTCGATGCCGAGGACGCCACCGGCGCCCGCGCATCGTCGTCCGGCAGCCCCATGCTGACCTTCCCGGTGCAGGTCCTCGAGCCCTTGCCGCCCTCTGTCTGCTGCCTCGTCCTGCCTGACTCGGAGGCTGCCGCGACCTCCTGACGCGCGTCGCGTCGCGCCGACCGACCCTTGTCAGGTCGTCGGGCCGAACCAGGCGGTGTGCAGCCGGTCGAGGGTGCCGTCGTGGATGATCGACAGGAGGGCCGTTTCGATGCGCTCCCGAAGCGGGCTCTCGTCGGGCAGGGCGATGCCGTAGGGATCGAGGTCGAATGCCGGTCCGACGACCTCGAGGTCGCCGCCGCCGTGCGCGGTCGCGTGATAGCGCAGGACGAGCTGGTCGAAGACCACGGCGTCCACGCCGCCCTCGCTCAAGAGCGAGGATGCGTCCTCGATCGACGTCACCGTGCGGTACGGAAGGCCCTGCTCGGTGAGCCACTCCTCGCTCGTCGAGTCCGCCAGCGTGACGAGGCGCTGACCAGCCAGGTCATCAGGTCCATCGATGGAGCCTTCCAGCCGGCTCACCGTCGCGCTCGAGGTCAGGGCCGCCGTGAAGAGCGAGGTCAGGACGATGCCGGCAACGATCCAGGTCATGGCCGCCAGTCGGCCCATTCCGCTCGCGGGCTCGTTCTGGAAGTCGCCGCCCAGGAAGGCGCGAGCGCTGCGCCAGGCGCCCTCATGGAAGCCGTGGCGAAGCTCGGTCGGCCAGCCATCGCGCCCGCGGTTCGGGAGCCACGCGACGAGGCCGACCACGATGATGACGCCAGCCAGGAGCAGGCCCAGGACCACCCATCCGGGGTGGGCGAACGCATCGACGATGGCCCCCAAGGGTCCGGGGTCCGAGGCCGAGACCATGATGCCGAGCCCGCCGGTGGAGTAGGGGTACGTGAAGTCGAGCCGCTCCTCGCGCTCCGGCGTCATGCTGATGGGACCGATGCCCGCGTCGACCCGGCCGCTCGAGACGGCTCCGAGCAGCGCGTCCATGTGGTCCACCCACGCCAGCTCGTACGTGAGGCCTGCCCGGTCAGCGATCTCGTCCCAGATGTCGACGCTGTACCCGACCGCCTGGTCGCCGTCTCGCATGGTGAACGGCTCGATCTCGATGGCGACGACCTGCAACGGGCCTTCCGCCTCGGCCGCGACGGCATCGACGGCGGCAGGCAGGCGGTGGGCGCTGGCGCAGCGGTGGGCTCCGGGGCCGCGCTCGGCTCGGGCGCCGCCATGAGCACCGTGGCGGGAACGAGGCAGACGAGGAGCGCCAACCCAAGCGCCCTCACGAGCCTCGCGGCGGGCATCACCTCTTCAGGGACGCAGCTCGCCCGAGCCGCGCGGCACGAGCTCGACCGGAAGGACGATCTTCTGCGGGGCACCCGTCCAGCCGTCCATGCGCCGCAGCAGCAGCTCGGCTCCGAGCCGCCCCATCTCCCGGACGTCAGGGCGTACGACCGTGACGGGCGTCGAAAGGGCCTCCGAGAGCTCGAAATCGTCGAACCCCACGACGGCCGACCGCCGGCCCTGCGCGGCCATGGCCTTGACGATGCCGACCGTCATCTGGTTGTTGCAGCCGAAGAAGGCCGTGGGTCCGGCATGATCGCCCAGCAGGTCCGCGGCAGCCGCCCTGGCACCCTCGACATCCGTCACAGCGTACCGGACGAGGCTCTCCGAAGGTGTCACGCCCGCCTCGATGAGAGCGGCACGATAGCCGCGCAGTCGTTCGGCCATGGTGTGGATGCCAAGAGACTGGGCCAGGACCGCGATCCGCTCGTGTCCGTGCGTGATCAGGTGCCGCACGGCCGTCCGAGCTCCATCGAAGTTCTCGACGGTCAGCGTGTCGGCGCGCAGGTGGCCCTGGGGCCGGTCGAGGAACACCACGGCTGTGCCCATGCGCATCTCGCGCGCCAGGTAGCGATGGTCGCGACCGATGGGCACCACGAGCAGCCCGCCGACACGCTGGGCCACGAGCGAATCGATGACCGCCCGCTCACGCTCGGGGTCGCGGTCGGAGCTCGCGATGATGAGGTGGATGCCACGCCCCCACGCGGCATCCTCGATGGCCCGCGTCAGCGGCGCGAAGAACGGGTTCGAGACATCGTCGATGACGAGACCGATGGTGTCCTGGCTGACGCCACGCTTGAGGCTCGCCGCGACGACGTTGCGGCGGAAACCGAGCTGACGGACGGCTGCCATGACCCGCTCGGCGGTGGCCGGACGGACACCCGGCTCGCCGTTGATGACGCGCGCCACCGTCTTGAAGCTGACGCCCGCCACGAGGGCCACGTCACGGACGGTGGGACGGCCCGCGACCGCGGCATGGATCCGGCGTCCATTCCCTCGCGACGTCGTCAATTCAGGTGCGCACGATCCAGTCCGGTTCGGCGCTGCGATCCACCACCAGTCGCGCGTTGGGCATGTCATTCGAGTCGAGCTTGGCAGTGATCTGTCCGACTTCCATGTCGATGTCGACCCAACGCTGGCGATTGCGAGCCTCGAGCGTGGCCATGTCCGTCACGAGCAGCACGGTCCGGTCGAATGACGAACGAAGCGTCGTCCATGGCGAGACGTCGAGGAGCAGGTAGTTGCCCTCGGTGATGATGAGCCGGACGTCCCGCTCGATGACGATGGCCCCTGCTCGCGCGATCTCGATGGCGCGGTCGAACCGCGGGACGGCCACGCTCTCCTCTTCGTTCGTGCGCAGGCGGCGCAGGGCGGTCGCGTAGCCGCCGACATCGAAGGTGTGGGGCGCACCCTTGCGGGGGAGCCAGCCACGGGGGATGAGCACCTCGTCGTCATAGTGGAACCCATCCATCGGCAGCAGCGCGCAGAGCCCTGGCTCCGCCTCGTTGAGGTGTTCGGCCAGAGCGTTGGCCAGCGTGGACTTTCCCGATGCCGGGGGACCGGCGATGGCGACGATGCGGCGGCCGCCGACGGGGATGGCGCGGCCGTACTCGAGCATGTGCGAGACGAATCGGACACTGTCGAACTCAGCTGCCGTCACCGGCTCGCTCCAAGTCCGCCATGCACGCGGGGCCGATTGACATGGCTGCGACCGGCAGACTACCGTGCCGGACAACGTTGTCAATCGACAGCGGGAGGGACTGCCACCCCCAGGCAGGCTGAGGATGAGGAGGCTCGCAGCTGCGATGACCCATGTTCGAGGCCGCATGACGCGGCTGGCCGCGATCTCTGCGGCTGTAGCGCTGTCCGCCGGAGCGCTCCTGAGCGCTGCCGCCGTCGCCCAGGATGAATCGACCGCCCCCGCCGAGGAGCTCGACGGCACGGGTGTCGATATCGAGCTCGTCGTCAAGGAGAACATCAACCCGTTCTGGGTCTGGATGATCCAGGGCGCGAAAGCCCGTGCTGCGGAGTTGGGTGCCACCCTGCACGCCTGCTGGGGCGAGATCGACCCGGACCCCGAAGGGCAGACCGCGTGCATCGAGAACGCGATATCGCGTGGTGCCAACACCATCCTCGTCGCTCCGTCCGACGCCGGCGTGACGCCGGCCATCGAAGCGGCACGTGAAGCCGGCGCGATGGTCATCGCGCTCGACACGAAGACCATTCCGGCGGACGCCGCGGACGTCACCTTCGCCACGGACAACTTCGAGGCCGGACTGCTCATCGGCCAGTGGGCCAAGGCCAAGCTCGGCGACGAGGCCGAGAATGCCGTCATCGGCCTCATCGACATCGTGGGTGCCGAGGGCGAGCCCATCGTCGGCGTCCAGCGCGACCAGGGCTTCCTGCAGGGCTTCGGCATCGACGTCGGCGACGTCAACGTCATCGGCGACGAGAGCGATCCGCGCATCGTCGGTTCGGAGGCCGGCCACGGCAAGCAGGAGAACAGCGTCGCGGCAATGGAGCTGATCTGCTCCAGGCCAACCCGGACATCAACCTCCTCTACACCATCAACGAGCCCACCGCCCGCGGTGCCGTGCAGGCGCTCCAGACGTTCGGCAAGACCACCGACGACGTCATGATCGTGTCCGTCGACGGCGGCTGTGAGGCCATGCAGGACATCGAAGACGGCATCATCGACGCGACCTCGCAGCAGTATCCGTCCCTGATGGCGTCACTCGGCGTCGATTGGGCCGTGAGGTTCGCGCAGACCGGTCGATCCCGACGCCCCAGGACAGCCCGAACTACACCGAGGGCCTGGACATCTACAACACCGGTGCCACGCTCATCACCAACGACCCACAGGAGGGCGTCGAGTCCATCGACACGACTGCCGGTCGTGACATCTGCTGGGGCAACTTCCGAGGCGAATAGCCGCTTCCTGGCAGGCAAGGACGGGGTGGCCGCTCGGCCACCCCGTCGTCTTCTATCATCCGCGCTCATGGGCGCAGCCTGACGCAGTCGCCACGATCGGGAAGGGAGACTCGATGAGGGGCAGGGCATGACCGGTCAGATGACGACCGGCATGAGGACACGATCCGGGCCGAGCTGACCGTCGCCACCGTCGCTGGCGAGATCAGCGAGCATGACCGCCAGGACCCGACGCTCGTCCAGCGCGTCCAGCGGGTCCTGCATCGCTACCCGGCCCTGGGGCCACTCATCTTCCTCGCGGTCATGGTGGTCGCGTTCAGCTTCATGTCCGACCGGTTCCTGCAGCCGTTCAACATGAGCCTGATCATCCAGCAGGTCACGGTCGTGGGCACGCTGGCCATCGGGCAGACCATCATCATCCTGACCGCCGGCATCGACCTGTCGGTCGGCGCCATCACCGTCTTCGTCTCGGTGATCATGGCCAAGCTGTCGGCCGACTACGGCGTCCCCGGTATCGCCGCCCTCCTGGTCGGCTTCGCCTTCGGCACCGGCTGTGGCCTCCTGAACGGCTTGCTCATCACACGGCTTCGATTGCCGCCCTTCATCGTCACCTTGGGCACGCTCAGCATCTTCTTCGCGCTCAACCTGTACGTGTCGGCATCGACGACGATCCGCGGGTCGGACATGGACCCGCTGCTGACCACGACAGCGGGCAAGAACGGCAGTCTCATGCTGCCGATCATCGACACGCCCGTCCCGCTGGCCTCGCTGGGCATGCTCGCGATGTACGTGATCATGAGCTATGTCCTGCGCTACACCGCGTGGGGTCGCCACATCTACGCCACCGGAGACGACCCGGAGGCCTCCCGCCTCACGGGCATCAAGGTCGATCGGGTGCTCGTGTCGGTGTATGCCGTGGCTGGCTTCATCTACGCCATCGGTGCCTGGTTCCTCATGGGCCGCATCGGCGCGGCCAGCCCGCAATCCGGCCTCGGCTACAACCTCGACACCATCACCGCCGTCGTCATCGGCGGCACCAGCCTGTTCGGCGGGCGGGGCGTGGTCATCGGCACCCTGCTCGGCGCCATCATCGTGGGCATGGCTCGCAACGGCCTGAGCCTCGCTGGCTTCGACCCGCTCTGGCAGGACTTCACCATCGGCGTCCTCGTCATCGTCGCCGTCACCGTCGACCAGTGGATCCGGAGGGTGAGCGCATGACGGCGACGTGACCGAGGCGATCCCGACCCCTGTCCTCCAGGCGAAGGGTCTGGTCAAGAGCTACGGCCGGGTCGTGGCCCTCGACGACGCCAACCTGGAGCTCTATCCGGGCGAGGTGCTCGGCGTCATCGGCGACAACGGCGCCGGCAAGTCCACGCTCATCAAGTGCTTCAGCGGCGCGGTCATCCCCGATGCAGGCGAGATCCACATCGACGGCCAGCAGGTCCGCCTTCACTCGCCCGACCGACTCCATGGCGGCCGGCATCGAGACCGTCTACCAGACCCTGGCGGTCTGCCCCGCCCTTGACATCGGCACCAACCTCTTCCTGGGCCGTGAGCGGCGCAAGCCCGGCATCCTCGGCTCGGTCTTCCGGATGCTCGACCTCGGTGGCATGCGCGAGGCCGCGCGCAAGGAGATGTCCGAGCTGGGCCTGCTCACCATCCAGGACATGAGCCAGGCGGTGGAGACGCTGTCCGGCGGCCAGCGGCAGGGCGTGGCCGTGGCCCGCGCCGCGGCCTTCGGCCAGCGCGTCGTCATCATGGACGAGCCGACGGCGGCCCTCGGCGTCAAGGAGTCCCAGAAAGTGCTGAAGCTGATCCGGGACGTCCGTGACCGCGGCATCCCCGTGATCCTGATCAGCCACAACATGCCCCATGTCTTCGAGGTCGCGGACCGCATCCACATCCATCGCCTGGGACGACGGGTGGCCGTGGTCACGCCCTCGTCGCACACGATGTCCGAGGCGGTGGCCATCATGACCGGCGCGCTGCAGGTGGACATGACCGACGAGGAGATGGCGCGGCCGGCGCCTCGGCACGCCGCGTAGCCGCGCCACCGCATCCAGACCGCTCGAACGACCCAAATGAAGGCTCCGACCCCTCCCCGTCTAAAGGTTCGCCCGATGCGCCCGCCCCGCCTTTAGGGCCATCGTCATGCCTGGACGCGGCGCCCCCGCCGCCGTCGAAGGAGCGGACGATGAACGAGTACCAGATGACCCATCTCGCAGCGTCGCGCCAGAAGGACCTGCTGGCGGAGGCCGACCGTGCCCGGCTGGCACGCCTGGCCCGCTCGACGGACGGTGGCGATGCGTCCGGTCGCCGTCCGCGGCAGCGCCGGTCCATCGGCCTGGGCCTGCGTACGCTGCTCGGCCGGCGAGCCCAAGCCGTCCGCTGACCTGGCGGGCCCGGGCGATCCGGGCAGGAGTCCTCGTATGATCGGGGTCATGGCTCGCAGGATGACGAGCCCCGTGCTGGTCGGCCGGGAGGCGCTGGTCGCGCAGCTCGGGGCCGCTCTCCAGGCCGCACAGGAGGGTGAGCCTCGTCACGCGGTCATCGGCGGCGAGGCCGGGGTCGGCAAGACCCGCCTGCTCGCGACGATCCGCGAGCTGGCCGAGCAGCAGGGTGTGCGCGTGCTGGCCGGCCGCTGCGTCGCGATGGGTGAGGCGGGCCTGCCCTTCGCGCCCTACACCGAGATCCTCCGCTCGATGGCGTCCCAGGATGGTGTGGCGACCGTCGCCGGGCTGGCCGGGCGCGGCGCGACCGATCTGGCTCGGCTCGTGCCGGCCCTCGGGCCCGATGAACCGGCGCCCTCGCAGGAGCTCTGGGCGCGGACGCGGCTCCATGAGGCGCTCCTCGACCTGCTCCTCCGCCTTGCCGGGCGCGCGCCGCTCCTGGTCCAGCTCGAGGACCTCCACTGGGCGGACGCGGGGACCCTGTCGGCGACCGCGTACCTCCTGCGCGCGCTGCAGGGCTCGCCGGTGATGGTGATGGCCACGTTCCGCAGTGATGACGTGCGGCGTGAGCATCCGCTGCGACCCTGGCTGGCAGAGGCATCGCGCGATGCCCACGTCGAGCGGATCGATCTCGTGCCCCTCGCCACGGCCGAGACCGCGTCCCTCGTGCGCAACATCCTGGGCGAGGACCTGACGGGCTCTCGAGATCGCCGAGATCCAACGCCGCTCGGACGGCAACCCCTTCTTCATCGAGGAGCTCCTGGCCTCTCGGAGCGGTCCCCCGGCCGCCCTGCCCACGACCCTGCGCGATGTCCTCCTCGCGCGCGTGGATGCGCTGCCGGCCTCGGCCCGCCACGTCATCGGCGTCGCCGCCGTCGGCGGTCGCGATGTGGAGCACGACATGCTGGTCACCGTCCTCGACGGCTCGGGCAGCGGCTGGGACCGCGACCTGCTCGCCCTCGTGGAGGCCGGCCTGCTCCTGCCCACGCGCGCGCTCGACGATGACGATGCCTACAGCTTCCGGCACGCTCTCCTCCAGGAGGCGGTCTACGACGCAGCCTTGCCCACCGAGCGGCGCCGGCTCCACCGCGCCTGGGGCGAGGCACTCGCGGCGCATCACACGGATCCGACGCCCGCGGCCGACCTCGTCAACCTGGCCCACCACTGGCGCGAGGCGCGTGACGGACGGGCGCTGGAGGCATCCATCACCGCCGGCGACGGGGCCATGGCCGGCTACTCCTACGCCATCGCAGCGGGCCAGTACGAGCAGGCCCTGCAGCTCTGGGATGCCGCCGATGCGCCGCCACCAGGCCTCGACCACGTCGACCTCCTCGAGCGCGCCAGCCGGGCTGCCTACCTGGCCTCGCAGCACCGTCGGGCAGTGGCTCTCTGCCGGGCGGCGCTCGCCGAGCTCGGCGAGGGCGACCCGGCACGCCGGACGACCCTCCAGACGCTGCTTGGGCGGACGCTCTGGGTCTCGGGCGACTACGCGGCCAGCATCGAGGCCTACGAGGAGGGCTTGCGCTCCGCGCCCGCGGAGCCGCCCATCGTCCGGGCGCGGGCACAGGCGGGCCTCGGGCAGGTGTACATGCTGCACTCCCGGCACGCGGAATCCCGCTCGCTGTGCGAGGAAGCCATCGCCACGGCCCGGGCCATCGGCGCGCGCGACCTCGAGGGCCACGGCCTCAACACGCTCGGCGTGGCGCTGACCGGCCTCGGCCAGATCAGCGCCGCCCACGAGTCGATCACGGCAGCCCTGGCCATCGCCCTCGAGCTCGGCATCCCCGACGACATCGGCCGTGCCTACGTCAACCGCGCCGACATCGAGCACTGGTCGGGCGATCCAGAGCGCGCCCTGGCCACCTCCGTCGAGGGCCTCCAGGTCGCGGCCGATTGGGGTGTCTCGAGCAGCTACGGCGCCTGGATCGGCTATGGAGCCGTCACCTTCGCGTTCGAGGTGGGCCGCTGGGACCAGGCTGCCTGGCTGCTCGCCGAGGCGGACCGGATCGTGGGCAGCCCGGAGACCGCGATGGTCTATCGGGCCGCATACAGCATGGAGTACCTGGCAGGCACGGGCGAACCCGGGTTCGAGGCGCTCTGGGAGCGGGTGCGCCGGACCGTCTCGGGCTCGCCGCTCTCCGACGACCTCGTCACCATCCTGCAGGGCGCTCTCACGTTCCTCGCCTTTGCCGGGCGGACCGACGAAGCCCTCGCGGTGGTCCGACAGGCCGTCGACCTCTTCGGCGACCTGGGCACGAGCTTCCGGGCGAGCGAGCTCAGCCGCGTCGCCGCCTGGGTGGTGGCCGATGCGGTCCTCGCGGACCGGACGGGCAGCGCCGGGACTCCCGTCCCTGACGCCGACGCGCTGATGGCCCGGCTCGCCGACCTGGCGGAAGGCTGGCAGAGGCGGCTGGCGGATCCAGGGCCTCGGCTCAGCGAGCTGCTGCGCCTTGACGGCCGGCAGGTCGCGGCGGAGGCCGGGCGGATGCGCGGCGCGGATGTGGCCGACGACTGGGCCGCACTGGCCGATGGCTGGGCGGCCCTCGGGCGGCCCTTCCGGACCGCTATCGCCCGCTGGCGCGAGGCCGGCGCGGCCGAGCGTGCCGAGGATCGCGCGCGAGCCGCTGAGGCCTTGCGCGAGAGCCATCGCCTGGCCACGACTCTCGGAGCCGCACCGCTCGTGGGGCATCTGGAGACGATGGCCAGAAGGCTGCGCGTCCGACTGGCCGTCAGCGGCTCGGAGACCGACGTTGGCACCCGCGGCGACGCGTCGCCGTACGGCCTGACCCGGCGCGAGCTCGAGGTCCTTGCTGCCGTCGCTGCCGGGCGCACCAATCGGCAGATCGCGGAGGCTCTCTTCATCAGCGAATCCACGGCCGGCGTCCACGTCTCCAACATCCTCGGGAAGCTGGGCGTGTCCACCCGCACCGAAGCCGCCGGGGTCGCCATCGAGCAGGGGCTGGCGCGGCCGCAGTGACCCCGTCCAACGGAACCGGGCAGGAGGGCGTAACGGCACTGGCGGGCTCGGACGGACGGCGGGCAGCCTTGGACGATGGGCGCCCCGGTCCGGCGCGGACCGCGAGGCGGCGCCTTGTCCGCAAGGAGGACGCACCATGCCGACCCATCAAGAGGCCGCCGACGAGTTCCTGGCCCATAAGCGCATCGCCGTCGCCGGCGTCTCCCGGAACCCGGGCGGCATGCACGCGAGCAACGGCATCTACTCGCGACTCAAGGAGCGGGGCTACGAGGTCTTCGCGGTCAATCCCAACGCCGACACGGTCCTGGGTAGATCCCTGCTACCGCAGCCTCAAGGACATCCCCGGTGGCGTTGACGGCGTCATCATCGCCACGAACCCGTCGGCCTCGCTGTCGGTCGCACAGGAATGCCAGGAGCTGGGCATCAAGCGGGTGTGGTTCCACAAGAACTTCGGCTCGGGCAGCTACTCGAAGCAGGCCCACGAACTCTGCCAGGCGAACGGCATCACGGCCCTCGTGAGCTGCCCGCTCTGGTACGGCCAGACCTCTGACGGGTTCCATCGGTTCTTCGGTGCGACCTGTCGTCTCCTCGGCCAGGTGCCCAAGACGGTCTGACTGGTCGCCCGCAGCGGGTCGAGGGCCGAGGCGTCCCTCAGCGGACAGATGGCGGAGTCACGCCCATCGGACCTGGGCATCTTCCTGGACAGGCTGCGCCGCACGCCGTGGCGGACCGCCCTCCGCCAGGCGCTCGAGTACCGCGGGACCCGGGCAGGATGCTGCTGCCTGAGCGCCTGGAGGGCGCCGTCTTCGGACATCTCGTGGGCGACGCCCTCGGGGTGCCCTACGAGTTCCAACGAGCCGAGTCCATCGGCGAGGTGACCTGGCACGGGGGCGGCAGCCACCGCCAGCCACCGGGCACCTGGAGCGACGACGGCGCGTTGATGCTGGCGCTGCTCGACTCGTTGCTGGGCGCCGGCTTCGACCCGGCCGACCAGGCCAGACGTGCGCTCGACTGGCAGGACGCCGGCGCATATGCACCCGGAGGCACCGTCTTCGACATCGGCGATGCCACCGCGGCTGCCCTGTCTCGCCTTCGGGACGGCATCGCGCCTGATGAGGCCGGGGCCGTGGACGCCCTCGGCAACGGCTCGCTCATGCGCATCCTCGGCCTGCCGCTGGTGCTCCGGGAGGTCGATGAGGCAGAGCTCGTCGAACGGGCGGCGCAGGCGTCGCGAGTCACCCATGGCAGCGCCGAGGCCCAGATCGCCTGCGCGCTCTATGCCCTCGTCGTCAGGCGCCTGCTGGGTGGCGAGGAGGACCGCGAGGCGGCGCTCGCCGGGGCACGGCGGGCGCTCCGGGAGGCCCTGTCAGCCCGCGGGCTCCGGGCTCGAAGGAGGCGTCGTCGCCTGAGGCCGCCGTGGGCGCACTGGACGCCTTCGACCGATGGACGGGACGCGTCGGTGGCGGGCGGGTCGTGGACAGCTTCTGGTCGGCCTGGGATGCCTTCGCCGGGCAGCCCGACTATCGGTCGACCGTCGTCTCGGCGGTCCGCTACGGGAATGACACGGACACGACGGCCGCGATCGCCGGCGGGCTGGCTGGGGTCTACTGGGGGATCGACGCGATCCCGTCGGACTGGCTCCGCGGTCTCCGCGACCGCCACATCCCGAGGGTCATCGTCGACCGGCTCATCGAGACCGATACCTCCCAGTGGGACGGCAGCCCCTGGGAGACCTCGCACCGCGATCCGCTCCGCGTCGACTTCATGGACCTGGCGGGGACGGACCTCGGGGCTCGCGGCGGTGCCGCCGGCATGACCTTCCTGCCGGGCAAGCGCTACGTCGGCTACTACAGCGGCCCCCACTGGCGCGACCTCGACACCGACGCGGCGAGCCTGCGGCAGCAGGGCATCGACGTGCTGCTGCTCCTGGTGGAGGACAAGGAGCTGCGTCGGTGCCGGGCGACGGCGGTGGTCGAGGTGCTCGGCGAGCACGGGGTCGAGGTGCTGCGCTTCCCCATCGTCGACCCGCTGATCCCGGCCGACGGCCTGGCGTATCGGGCCCTGCTCTCCCGTCTCATCGAGCGCGTCCGAGCCGGGGAGAAGTTGGCCATCGCCTGTCGCGGCGGCCTCGACCGCACCGGCATGACGGCTGCCTGCCTGCTCCGGGAGGCGGGCCTCGACGCTGGGGACGCCATCGACCGGGTCCACCTGGCCCGGCAGCGCACGCTCACGATGCCCCCACAGCTGGCCTACGTCCGCGACTGGCCGCCCACGTCGTAAATGAGCCCAGGCGCCGTGGCGCTCGCATCAAGGGCACCTGATGTCGCCGGCCAAGTCATCTGGACTTGGGGACTAAAGGCACGTTCAGCCCGGCCGTAGGTCCCTTCCCGGCAGGTCTCCCGTCGACTGCAATGGCTGCATGGATCACCGGCGAGATCGCCAAGGAGTGCCGCCACCCCAGCTGCCGGCTCGTCCGCGCGCTGGCATTGGGCCGGCCGGTGCCGCGGCGCTGCCGCCGGGAGTGCCCGGCGGCAGCCGCCATCGCCACGCTCGACCAGCTCGCCCGCGGCCAGACGGGCCGGGTCATCCGGGTCGGCGGACGACCCGCGGTCCGGCGGCGGCTCCTCGAGCTCGGTGTGGTCCGGGGCGAGGCCATCACGCTGCAGCGGGCCGCGCCGCTCGGCGACCCCCTCGAGTTCGTCGTCAAGGGCTACCACCTGTCCCTCCGGCGCCGCGAGGCGGCGGCCATCACGGTGGAGGTCGCGGCCGGAGACGCGCGCGGGACCGCCGCCGGCGAGATCGCTGCGACGGCGAGGTCGCCGTGCCCGATGACGGTCGCCGCGGCCGCATGAGCAGCTCCCTCACGCTGGCCCTGGCAGGCAACCCCAACGCCGGCAAGACCAGCATCTTCAACGCCCTCACGGGCTCGCAGCAGCATGTCGGCAACTGGCCGGGCAAGACCGTCTCCCGGATGGAAGGCAGCTTCCGTCACGCCGGCGTCCACGGGACGGTCGTCGACCTGCCGGGCACCTACAGCCTGAGTGCGCTCTCGCCCGAGGAGGTCATCGCCCGTGACTACCTCCTCTCGGGGTCCGCGGACGCGGTCATCGACGTCGTCGATGCCACGAACCTGGAACGCAACCTGTACCTCACCACCCAGCTGTTAGAGCTCGGCATCCCGCTCGTGGTCGCGCTCAACGTGAGCGACAGCGCGAAGGCCAAGGGCATCCGTATCGACACCGAGCGCCTGGGCGTCCTCCTCGGCCGCGCCCCCGTCGTCGAGACGGTGGGCCATCGCGGTCGCGGCCTCGACCGGCTGATCGACGCTGCCCTGGAGCTTCTCGGGGTCAGCCGGACCGCCCTGCGCCTGGTCGCCTGAACGCCATGACCGCGTCGCTGACGGCCGCCTGGCGACCCGCGTTCCGCATCGACTACGGGGTCGATGTCGAGCCGTTGGTGACCGCCCTCAGCGACGCCGTGTCCGGCCACTCCGCCCTGGCCGACCGCTATCGAGCCGCGCTGGCTGGCCATCAAGCTCCTCGAGGGCGAGGCAGACCTCATCGAGGCCGTGCGCCGGGCCGAAGGCGGCGCGGAGCTCGTCGCGGCTGCGGAGCTCGGTCGTGCGCGCATCGAGGCCCTCCAGGGCGACAGCGCTGACATCGCCATCGCCGATGCCCGCTACGGCTACGTCCACGGCGTCGTGCGCCAGGTGCTCGACACGTCGGCCGTGTCGCGCTACACGTTCACGGACCGGCTCGACCGCGTGCTCGCGAATCGGCTCCTCGGGCTGCCCATCTTCTTCGCCGTCATGTACGTCGTCTTCCGGCTCGTCGTCGACGTCTCGGCCTTCTTCCTCGACTGGGTCGACGCCGTCATCGCCGGACCGGTGACACGCTGGGTGACCGCGGTGCTGACGGCGCTCTCGGCGCCCGACTGGTTCGTCTCCCTCGCTGTGGATGGCGTGCTGGCAGGGGTGGGAGCGGTGCTCGTCTTCATCCCCGGGCTCATCGTCCTCTACCTCTTCCTGACGCTCCTCGAGGACAGCGGCTATATGGCCCGCGTGGCCTTCGTCATGGACCGGGTCATGCGCTTCACCGGCCTGCACGGCAAGTCCTTCATGCCCATGATCCTGGGCTTCGGCTGCGCGGTCCCCGCCATCTACGCGACGCGCACGCTCGAGAACCGCAATCAGCGCATCGTCACCAGCCTCCTCGTCCCGCTCATGTCGTGCTCGGCGAGGCTGCCCGTCTACGTCGTCTTCGGCCTGGCCTTCTTCGGAGCCGCCGCGGCCAGCGTCATCACCGGGCTCTACGTGCTCGGGATCGTCCTCGCGGCCTGCGTCGGCATCGTCCTCTCCCGGACCATCCTGCGGGAGCGCGATGATTCGGTGTTCGCGCTCGAGCTGCCCCCGTACCGCCTGCCCACGCTGCGGGCGCTCGTCACGCACACATGGCAGAAGACGCGCGAGTTCGTGGTCAAGGCAGGGACGGTCATCCTCACCGTCTCGATCATCCTGTGGTTCCTGATGAGCCTTCCGTGGGGCGTCGAGGAGCAGCGGGACAGCTACTTCGGACAGGTCAGCGCTGCCGTGGCGCCGGCCTTCGCGCCGGCCGGGTTCGGGGACTGGGAAGCCTCGGGCGCCCTGGTCACCGGGTTCATCGCCAAGGAGGTCGTGGTGGCTACCATGGCCCAGGCCTACGTGGGGGGCGACCAGGCCGAGACGGAGGGCGCAGGCGGGGCAGACGGGGCCGAGGCCGCCGCGGTCGCGGTCCCCAGCGTGGCCGAGGACCTGGCCGAGATCGGGACCGGCTTCCTGGCCGCGGCCGATGGCGCTGCGCGCACGACCCTCGGCATCATCCCCGGCGTGGATCTCATGCCCGCCCAGGCGGAGGAGGAGCAGGACACCGCGCTGAGTGACGCGTTGGCCGCGACGTTCACGCCCCTGGCGGCCATCGCCTTCGTCGTCTTCGTCCTCATCTATACCCCCTGCGTGGCCACGTTGAGCGCCATCCGCGGCGAGTTCGGCTGGCGCTGGGCGGCGTTCTCGGGTGCCTACCAGCTGTGCCTCGCCTGGATCCTGGCCGTGGTCGTGTTCCAGGTCGGCACGGCATTGGGGTACGCCTGATGCTCGGCCGCGTCCTCGAGGCCATCCGCGGCGCGGGCCGTCCCATGTGCCTGGCCGACCTGAGTCGTGAGCTGGACATCGACGGCTCGGCCCTGGAGGGCATGCTCGGCACGCTCGTCGCGCGCGGTCGGCTCCTCGCGGTCGGTCCGGCCGATACGCCCTGCGGCGGCTGCCCCATCCGCAGCGGCTGCTTCATCATGGCCGACGGCGTGGCGCTGACGTACGCGCTGCCAGTCCGGAACTCAACGGGCCAGACGGCGCTCTCGGGCCAGCCGGCGCTCTGAGGGCCCGTCCCGTCCCGCCGGTCGCCCCGAGGGCGGCTCTCCTCGGGAGTGGGTAGCATGCCGGTGATGACCACCGCTCAGCCCATCGTGGACGCCCTCGACGGCGCGGGCTACCGCGTCACCGAGCCGCGGCGTGCCGTCGCCGGGCTCGTGGCCGCGCGAGACGGGCACTTCACGGCCAACGACCTGCTCCGGGATGCCCGCGCCCTCGACCTGGGCATCGGGCGGGCGACGGTCTTCCGGGCTCTCGATCTCTTCACCGAGCTCGACGTGCTCGAGCGCATCGACCTGCCGACCGGCGACCACGCCTACGTGCCCTGCGAGCCGCAGAGCCATCACCACCACATCGTCTGCGCCGGTTGCGGCGCGGTGACGGACATCGAGGACCTCGGCCTTGGCGCAGCCATCGAGGAGATCGAGCGCCGGACCGGCTGGCACGTGGAGCAACACCGTCTCGAGCTGTACGGGCGCTGCACGGCCTGCCGCTGAGGGAGCGTCAAGGCGGTCAAGTCGCGACCCGCGCCAACCCATCGACCGCCGTACAGCGCATCATCTCGGGAGGCCGGTGCGACAGCGCCGGGTCACGGACGAAGAGGAGCCCGCGTGTCGCGAAGCCTGGTGATCGTCAACCCGAGCGCCTCCCGGCTGCGCGACGAGGAGGCGCGTCGGTCCTTGAAGCAGCAGGTCGGTGTCGTCCTGACGCGGCGCGATGGCTTCGCGCCCGAGATCGTGGAGACGACCGATGGAGGCGAGAGCCAGTCGCTCGTCGAAGCGGCCCTGGCCGATGGGGCGCCATCCGTGGTGGGTGTCGGTGGCGATGGCACGCTCCGCGGCCTGGCCTCGGTCCTGGCCGGCAGGGGCGTGCCGATGGGCATCGTGCCGGGCGGGACCGGCAACCAGGTGGCTGCCGTGCTGGGTATCCCATCGTCCCCGACCGAGGCCATCGCGGCGCTCGAGCACGCCCGCCGCCGCGACCTCGACATCGGTGAGGCGCGAAAGCACCTGGCATCGGGCGTGGTCGAGAGCATCTTCATCCTCGGCTGCGGCGCGGGCCTGGATGCCCGCCTGATGGCGACCACCTCGAGCGCCTCGAAGCGGCGATACGGCAAGACCGCCTACTTCGCCCAGGGCGTCCGACTGGCCATGCGCGTGGACGCCTCCCCGGTCCGCATCAGCCTCGACGGGGAGATCATCGAGACCGAGGCGTCGCTCGCCCTCGTCGGCAACATGGGTCACCTCGTCCCGGGCGTCGTCGGCCTGCGCCTCCCGCTCGACCCGGAGGACGGGCTGCTGGACCTCATCGTCGTCGCCGCTCGCGGGCCCATCCACGGCCTCAAGGGGCTCTTCGACCAGCTCACCCGGACGGCACTGGGGGGCACGTCCGGGTCGGACAGCCTGCGTCTCCGCGGCCGCCACATCTCCGTCGAGTTCCACTCGCCCGCGCCCATGCAGGTCGATGGCGACTATGTGGGAGAGGGCAGTCTCGAGGCTCGCGTACGACCCGGCGCGCTCGAGGTCCTGGTGCCGGCTGGCGGCTGACGCCGCCTAGCGGTTGGAGATCTCGCGGATGTTGTCGGCGGCGACGATGAGCGCCAACGCCGCGACGGCGGCCACCACGAGCTCCATGCGGAAGTCGAAGATGAGCAGCACCGCCGTGAAGACCGCGAGCACCAGGACGAGCCGCAGGAGCAGGATGCTGAGTCGTCGGCGCAGCGCGGCCTCGATGAGAACGTAGCCGGCGATGCCCACCAGGAGCGCGCCCCACCACGGCAGGATGTGGAAGAACGTCGCCCCGGCGATGAAGAGCAGGAGCAGCCCGATGCTTATCGCGGACCACAGCTCGACGATGACGTTGTAGCGGGTCTCCTCCGGGGGAACGGGGCGGTGTGGATGCCGCAGGTGAGCCTGCGGATCCCCTAGGTCGCCGGCCTGGATCGACCGCAGCTCGCGGTCCATGGCCGCCACCGTGTCGGCGATGGCGGCCTCACGTGCGCGCAGCCTCGCCAGCTCCGCCTCGCCGCGCTTCAGCTCGTCGGCACGCTCGGTGTGCAGGGCCTCCGTCGAGCCCGACCGTGCCAGCGAGCGCACCTCGAGGTCGAGCCGCGGGAGTTCGGCGGTCAGGATGGCGACCTCGGCGGCCACGTCGGCGGCTTCGGCGAGCAGCTCCTCGCGATGACCCAGGATACTCGGCGGGCTGTCGGAAGGGTGGCGCGGTCTTGCCCAGCCCCGCGAAGCCGAGCGGGTCGTTCCATGCCTGGCGCACGGTCCCGGCGCGCGTATAGCGTGGCCCGGCGGGAGCCCGCTCCCCGGCGAAGCGGTCGTGGGTATCGAGGCCGAAGAGCCCTCGGTAGCCCGTCACCCAATCGGTCGCGTCGTCGATGGGCATGGCGGTCCATCCATCCGGTTGGCCCGGCCCGATGGCCCGCCCGTCGCCCCGCGCGTAGTCGATGAAGGGCACGGAGAGCGCACTCCGCAGGGCGGCGCGCAGGTCGCCCGGATCGGGCTGGCGGAGCGTGTCGCGCCAGAACTCACGCAGGACCTCGAGGAAGCTGGCCAGGCCGCGGAAGGCCGGGATGGGCACCTCGGTGAGATATTCCCCGCGCTCGAAGTACGAGGCATGCGAGCCAGCACCAGCGTGGACGACCGGGTGGTCGCCGACCTTCACGAGGGTCGGGTCATCCCAGCGACGCCGCAGCTCGTCCCCCGTGTAGTCGTGCGCCGCTGCCGCGATCCAGACCGGTCGCGGCCCATCGGGAGCGTCCTCGAGGTAGATGAACACCTGTTCCCAGTCGGCCTCGTGGTCGTTGGCGCCATTGAACGTGGAGCGATAGTCGTTCATGAAGTAGAAGTAGAGGTAGTGCAGGCAGACCCATCCGGCTTCACGGCGGACCCGCCCGTAGTAGACGAAGCGTGGGTCCTGTCCGTGGGCGCGGGCGTACTTCACCTGGGCCGCCGCCGCCGTGCCGCCGGGCACCGAGCCGCGCAGCAGCAGGGAGGCTGTGAACCCGGCGTCGATGAGGCGCGCGAAGAGCCCCACCCTGGCCAGGCGTCCGGGGGCCCGGAACCCGATCCGGTCGGGGCGCTGGCGCCAGCGGCGCAGCTCGAGGCTATTCAGCGGCCGCTGCACGAGCCGCAGGTAGAGGCTCTGGCCGACGGGCGCCTCGAGGTCGGCCAGGGCGGTGGTCGTGAGCTCGCCATAGGGCACGAGGATGCGAGCGTCCTCCTCCGACGTGCCGACGAGGAGGTCGCACTCCGCGACATAGCCCTCGACGGCCGTGGGGTAGAAGAGCTCGCCCTTCGTGTAGCGGACGATGGGCTCATACGCCTGGAGCAGCGCGAGGTCGGCCGTGGCGTCGCTCACGGGTGAGGCGCTCCCGGGTCCGGCTCGGATCGATGCTCGAAGTACCTCCGGACCGCACCCTGGTTGAGGTAGAAAGCCATGATCATGTTGAGGATCAGGCGCGGGTAGGAGGATCCCCGCGCACGTACATGGCCAGCCCGGCCAGCAGCCCGATGCCGACCGCCAGCATGGCCAGCACCCACGCCCAGCGCTGGCCCCGCCACAGGCCGAAGGCCGCGACGATCTCCGCCAGCCCTAACCCGATGATGAACGGTGGCACCCATGCGCCGATCTCGACGAGGGACGCGGTACGGGTGGCGAACGGCGTGTCGGCGACGATCTGGCCGATGGCGAACGCGGCGTCGATGACGAAGAAGACGGCGATGACCACGACCCCCAGCGGTCGCATGCGTTTGCCGTCGGCCTCGGCCCGTTCCATGGCTCGGCAGCGTACTCCGCGGCTCTTCGCTTCGTGACCCGGTCAGGCTCGGGCAGGGGCGCGGCCTCGCCGGGGCCGATCCAGACGCCCAGCGCCGTAGCCACGACGACGCCCATCCCGATGGCCAGCGGCCACTCTGCACCCGTGGCCAGAGCCGCCATCGGGCCCACGCTGGGCGCATCGCGGCGCTCGAGGGGACCGGGGGGAGCCCGCGCGCCAGTTGCCCGCTCCGCGCGGTCCGGCGGTGGACTGAAGGGAGTGGAGCGGGAGACGGGATTCGAACCCGCGACATCCAGCTTGGAAGGCTAGCGCTCTGCCAACTGAGCTACTCCCGCTCGACCGGTCACAAGATATCGCACTGCGCGACCTCGGCGAGGTTGCGCCGTGATCCTGACCGCTGCTAGGGACCGGGGTCTTGCTCCTCCAGCAGCCGATGGAAGGACGCGGGTGAGTGGACGGGGGACTCGCCGCGGAGCGCCAGGAGGTGTTCGTCGCCTGAGACGAGGACCGCATCCTCTGACGCCGCAAGCGCCAGCAGGTAGTCGTCGCCCGGGTCGATGGAGTGCACCGGTGGCGGGTCGCTCGGGTCCGGTCGGATGATCGCGACTCGCCGGATCAGGTCGACGACCGCCGCGGCTTCCTGGGAGCCGATCCTGCGCTGGATCTTGGCGTACGCGAAGGCCCGCTCGAGCTCCGCGAGCAGAAGGGGGGAGGCGATCAGCTCGAAGCGACCCTCCTGCCAGGCGCGAAGGAGCCGGGCGGGGGTTCCGCCCGACGACAGCGCCGCCGAGATGACGACGTTGACATCGAGGACCGCGCGCAAGGTCAGCGGGTCGACCGCCGGCGAGTGGCGTGCTGGGCCTCGACGGCCAGGGCGGTTGCCTCAGCCTCGGGGAGCGGGTCTCGCGCCCAGAGGCGGTCGAGGATCTCGATGCCGAGATCGCGACGGAGCGCGGCTTCGATGACCTCGCTGTCGCCCCGCCCGGTCCGTGCCGCCTGGATCTTCACCGCGCGCAGCACCTCGTCATCGATCGTGAGGGTCGTCCGAACCTTCGGCATCTTGGCATCATAGCATCGAGATACCGGCCGCCCAAGGCCGCAGGATCGAACCGGCGCGTTCAGTCGGAGGCGGTCGGGGGCGGCGGGTCGGCTACGACGATGGGGTGGGGCAGGTGAGGGTGCGGCACGACGAGCATGCGGATCCCGAACACGGACTCGAGCCCGTCCGGACGCAGGATCTCGGCCGGTGACCCTGTGGCTGCCACGCGGCCGCCGGACATGAGCACCGCGCGGTCTGCGTACGCCGCCACGAGGTTGAGGTCGTGCAGCACGGCGAGAACGCCACGACCGGCTCGGGCCTCCCGTCGAAGGAGTCGCATGGCCAGGTGCTGGTGCGCGGGATCGAGGCTCGATGTCGGCTCGTCCAGGAGCAGGTATCGCTCATCGGCTGCCGGGCCGCCAGGGTCTGAGACACCCGTGACCTGGGCGATGGCGCGGGCAAGCGAGACACGCTGCCGTTCCCCGGTCGAGAGGGTGGCGAACGCCCGGTCGGCCAGATGCGCGCAGTCCGTCGCTGCAAGGAGCTCAGCCACGATCTCTCGATCGGCGTCGGTCGGATCGCCACCGTGAAGCGGCAGCCGCCCAAGGAGCGCGACCTCCCCGGCGGTGTAGTCGAAGGCGACCGACCCATCGGCGCTCATGACCGCCCGGTGGCGCGCCAGCTCGCCCCGCGGCCACGACGCCATGTCCCGGCCTGCAAGCGAGACCGTCCCTCCCGTCGGCCGTCGATCACCGGCCAGGACCGAGAGGAGCGTCGTCTTGCCCGCGCCGTTGGGTCCCGCCACCGCGACGAGCTCGCCCGGATGGACCTCGATGGAGGCATCGGCCAGGAGGGTCGCCCGTCCGATCTCGACCGTGACACCGGCCGCCAGATAGCTCATCGCGCCAGGAGGCCCCGGTCTCGGATGAGCAGCCACAGGAAGAACGGCGCCCCGACCAGGGTCGTGAGGACGCCGACGGAGAGCTCGACCGGCGAGAAGAGGCTGCGCGCCAGCGACGTCGGCCAGGACGAGCACGGTGGCGCCCAGGAGCGCCGAGCCGACGGCCACGGCGCGGTGCGGCCGGCCGATCAGGGCGCGCACGACGCTCGGGACCATGAGCGCAACGAAGGCGATGACGCCCGCCACGGCGACCGCGATCCCGGTGAGCAGGGCGAGGAGCAGGCTGATGACGATGGTCAGGCGACGGACGTCCACCCCCAGATGCCCGGCCTCGGCCTCGCCCAGGGCCAGGGCATCGAGCGACGGCCCCACCCGCGCAAGGACGGCCACGCACGGGATGACGACCAGGAGGGCCAGGAGCACATCGAAGCCCACCACCCCGGCGAACGAGCCCAGCGTCCAGAAGGCCACGCTCCCGAGCTCGGGGACACGCCCGGCGGCCACGACGAGCGCCGTCGCGGCAGCCAGGAAAGCACTGAGCACAAGGCCGCCGAGCAGCATGGTCGCCACCACGACGCGGCCAGAGGCGGCAGCCACGCGGTGCACCACGGCTGCCGCGAGGGCGGCTGCCAGGGTCGCGCCCATGGCCACCACGACGGCGCCCGATGGCTCGGCGACGATGCCCAGGGCGACCGCAGCCGCAGCCGCCAGCGCTCCGCCCAGCGCCGCGCCCGCCCCGATGCCCACGAGCGCAGGGTCCGCCAGTGGCGTGCGGTAGAGACCCTGCATGGCCACGCCGGCCGCGGCCCAGGCCGCCCCGACCAGGGCCGTCGCGAGCACACGGGGGATGCGGATGGCCGTGAGCACGGTCTCCTGCTGTTCGCTGGTCTCCGGGGGCAGCGAGATGCCCAGCTGGCCGGCCAGGATGGACAGCACCTCGTCGGGCGCGATGGCCACGGCGCCGATCCCCACGGCCAGGACGATGGCGGCCGCGAGGAGGACCGCGAGGAGCGAGGAGCCGGAGGCGAGGAGTGCCTACGACGCCAGCTCCGGGTGCAGGAGCCGGGCCAGGTCGGCGATGGCCCTGCCGGTCCGTGGACCGAAGCCCAGGAGGTAGAGGTCCTCCATGGAGACGATGCGCCCGGCCTCCGCGGCTGGGGTCTGGGACAGGCCGGGGGCGGCCATGAACGCATCGAGGCCACCGAAGCGCTCGAGGCTGGCATCCGTGGTGAGGATGACGTCAGGGGCGGCCTCGGCGATGCCCTCCGGGGTCATCGGGATGTAGCTGCCGAAGCCCGGGTAGATGTTCTCCCCGCCGGCCAGCTCGATCATCGACCCTGCCGCGGTGTCGCCGCCGGCCACCAGCGTGGGAGCCTCCGGGCGGCTGGAGCACGAAGAGGACCCGAGGCCGGCCCTGGGTCTCCGCGACGAGGGCCTCGGCTGCGGCCACGTCGGCGTCGAGGGTGGCGACGAGCGCGGTGGCCTCCGTCTCGCGCCCGAAGACGAGGCCGAGCGTGGTGATGAGGTCGCGCGCTCCCTGGACGTCGTTGCCGTCGGGGAGCAGCAGGATGGGCACGCCGGCGTCACGCAACTGCGCGACGACCTCGGGCGGTCCGGTCTCCTCGTTGCCGATGATGAGGCTGGGGGCCTGGGCCAGGACGGGCTCGGCCGAGAGGAAGCGGTAATAGCCGAAGTTGGGCTTCTCGGCCAGGGCCTCGGGTGGATAGAAGCTCGAGGCGTCGACGGCCGCGACCTGGTCCTGCGCGCCGAGCGCGTAGGCCGTCTCGGTGAAGACCCCGCCGAGCGTGGCCACCCGCGAGGTGTCCGTGATGGCGACGGGCTGGCCGTCCACGTCGGTGACGGTCACCGGCTCCCGGGCCGACGAGGTCAGTGCCGCCCACGAGCACGAGCAGGCTGGTCAGGGCAAGTCGAACCGCGGTGCGGACGATGGTGTGCATGTCCCGATCGTACGTCGGGTGGATCGCGCCTGCAGCCCGAAGCCTGGCTCGCGGGAACGCGGCAGCTACTCGAGCACGGTCCGGATGATGATGGCCGTCCACAGGATGGTGGCGGCCACGAGGACCACGAGGAAGACGGGCTTCTGGGTCTTGTGGCGGAAGAGGAGTCGGCCCGCCCAGGCCCCGAGTCACCCCGCCCACGATCGCCAGCCCATGGAGCACGACCTCCGGGACCCTCCACCGGCCAGTTCGCGCCTGGCGCTTGTCGATCCCGTAGAGAACGAAGGCCGGGATGCTCCAGCCGGTCATCCAGGCGATGACGGGCGGCAGCCCAAGGAACCACAGGATGAGGCACCCGGCAAGACCCGCGAACAGGGAGCCGTAGACCGCCGGGCGGTTGCGTGGGTCGATCATCCGGCCGTGCTTCGGGCCGGGGGCTCAGCAACGCTGCGGTCGAGGACCGCGGGCGGCATCGACCTCAGTGGGTCGAGCCCTGACGCCGGGCCTCGAGCTCGTCGAGCTTGGCCACGCGGACGGCATGGCGGCCGCCCAGGAACTGGGCCGAGATGAAGGCCTCCACGCAACCCAGAGCCACCTCGGTGCCCACGATGCGTGCGCCGATGGCCATCATGTTGGCGTCGTTGTGCTCGCGCCCGAGGCGCGCCGTGACGGGCTCGGTGGCCTGGACGCATCGGATGCCAGGGATCTTGTTGGCGGTCATCTGCTCGCCGCTGCCGCTGCCGCCGAAGACGATGCCAAGCTGACACTCACCCGCCGCCACGGCCCGGGCCGCCGGGGCGATGACGTCGGGGTAGTCGACCGGGTCGGGTGTGTCGACGCCAAAGTCGACGACCTCATGCCCGCGCTCGCGAAGCCAGTCGACCGTCACCTGCTTGAGGGGCAGGCCGGCATGATCGGTGGCGACCGCGATGCGCATCAGGGCACGCGGCCGTTCGTCGGGCTCGTGGCCCCGCTCTCCTCGAGCGACCGGAAGGAGGCCGAGATGATCGCGGTGATCTCCTCCACGTCGTCGCAGATGCGCATGAGCCTGATGTCGATCTCGTCGACCTTGCCCTCTGCGGCCACGGTCGAGCGGAGCCACGCCAGCAGGCCTTCCCAGTAGCCGCTGCCCACGAGGATGATCGGGAAGTGGTCGATCTTGCCGGTCTGGACGAGGGTCAGGGATTCGAACAGCTCATCGAACGTCCCGAAGCCGCCTGGGAAGATGACGAAGGCCTGGGCGTACTTCACGAACATCGTCTTGCGCACGAAGAAGTAGCGGAAGTAGACGGCCAGGTCCACGTAGGTGTTGACGCCCTGCTCGAGCGGCAGGTCGATGCCAAGGCCCACCGAGACGCCGTCCGCCTCGCGCGCCCCGCGGTTGGCAGCCTCCATGATGCCCGGGCCGCCGCCCGTGATGATCGTGAAGCCCTCCTCGGAGAGACGCCGGGCGAGCAGCCGCGCCTGCTCGTACATGGGGTCCGCGGGCAGGGTCCGGGCGGAGCCGAAGATGCTCACCGCGGGGCCGAGGCGAGCGAGCGCGTCGAATCCGTCGATGAACTCGCCCATGATGCGAAGGGCCCGCCAGGCGTCCGACTCGAGGAACGAGGGGTCCGCGTATGGGCGCTGCATGAGCAGCTTGCGGTCGTCGGCGGTCTGCGAGGGCCGCTGCGGCGGTCGGTCGGTCACCCTCGCAGGATACGCGTCCTACACTGACGCCATGGACGATCAGAAGACTGCCGAACGCGGCGAGGGCATCGCCATCGATCCCGTCTGCGGCATGCAGGTGGTCATCGAGGGGGCCCAGCAGGTGAGCGAGCACATGGGCATCACGTACTACTTCTGTGGCCGGGGATGCCGGCTGGATTTCGAGGAGGACCCGGAGCGGTACCTGGCGCCGGGCTACCAGCCTTCGATGTAGGCCTGGCCCACGCTCCGGCTCGTGTCGGAGGCGTGGCGTAGTGTCCGATTTTGCCAGTAGCACTCCGCAAGGGCGGTCGCTATAGTTCCCTCGGCAACTCAGGAACGCTCCCGTGATCCCGTATCCGATCGAACGTCCCTGGCAAGTACAGTTCCGGAGGTTCGTTCGTTCGTGTACGAAGACAAGACGATCACCTGTGCCGATTGCGGGCAGGCGTTCACATTCAGCGCGTCGGAGCAGGCGTTCTACGCGGAGAAGGGCTTCAGCGACGCGCCCAAGCGCTGCAAGTCCTGCCGCCAGAGCCGCAAGGCCCAGCGCAACACCGGCTCCTACGGCGGTGATGACAGCTACGGCGGCGGTAGCAGCAGCTACGGCGGCGGTGGCGGCAGCAGCAGCTACGGCGGCTACAGCAGTGGTGGCGGCAGCTACGACCGCGCTCCCCGCCAGATGTACGAGGCCGTCTGCGCCGACTGCGGCAGGGTCGCCCAGGTGCCCTTCCAGCCCACTGGCAGCCGTCCCGTCTACTGCAACGACTGCTTCCGCGCTCGGCGGTAGCTCCCAGGCGACCGCGCCGGTCGCCATCCGCTCACGAAGGCGCCTTCCACGGAAGGCGCCTTTGATTCCCGGGCGGCTCTCGTCGCCGGAACCCGACGTTCACATCGACGAACGACGACTCTCGGAGGGACTGCTGGCCCCTCGGTGGTCGATACGAACCCGTGACGTTCGCGGCGGCGGATCTGACAGGTCGACGCTGAGGTTCATCGAGCCTCGGTCGTCGATACGAACCTGTGAGGTCGCCTCGGCCAGGACCGCGTCTGCGATGTCGTCTCAGGCGGCCCGTCCCGTGGGCTAGCCGAGCGGCGTCGGGCCGGGTTCGTCCACGCCGGATAAGCACCGGGTAAGCGTCCAGAGAGTGACGTGAAGGCCTCGTCCGTACCCTCGCATCAGTCCAGCAATCGAGGATCGCGAGGGATGGCAGACCATGGACATCACCACAGGACTCGTCGCTCACGTCGTCAGGTCGGCCCGGCGGCTCGGCGTGATCGTGATCCCGGCGCTCGTCATCGCCGCGGCGGCGCTCGCCGGCGTCGTGATCGGCGACCTCCTGGCGCCGGCGTCTGAGCCGGTCATCGTGGCCCCGTTCCGGTGGTGAGCCGTTGATGACCTGAACGCACGCTTCGGCATCCACCCGCGGGCGGGCTCGATCTCGGGCCACGGCTGGCGTCGGGCGTCCTGGAGGACGGCCCGCCGGGCGGTGACGTCGTACGCTGCCGGCATGCAGGCCGGGCGTGCCTCCCGTGCTCCCGTCGTCGTGGTGATCGTCTTCGCCGTCGTCGCGATCACGCTCGTCCTCATCGGCATGCAACGCCCCTCGGAGGCGCCGCCGGACGTGGAGATCGCGCGCGCAGGGACGGCGAATGCCCCTCGGGACGTGACCGTGATCATGCGGGACTACCGCTTCGACCCCACGCCGGTCGTCCTGGTGCCCGGCGAGACGGTTCGCTTCACGATCCTCAACGGCGGCCTCGTGGAGCACGACTTCGTCATCGGTGACGAGGCCGTGCAACGGGCCTGGCATGAGGCGGATGCTGCGGCCACGCCGCCGTCGCTCCTGGCCACGGCTCCGCCGGCCAGCGTGCCCCCGGGCACCGGCGGGCTTCGCGTCGTGCTCGATTCGGGACAGCAGGCCGTCGTGGACTACGTCGTCCCGGCGGACCAGCAGCTCGCTCTCCTCTGCCATATCCCCGGCCACATCGAGCGTGGCATGGTCGGCGCCGTCGAGCTGCGGGACGTCACCGTCACCCCCTGAGCCAGCGCCGCTGCCCGGGACGCCAGCGCCGTGGCACGGAGGCTCGGGTGCCTGAGTAATATGGCCTCACACAGCAACGGCGCACCCCCGCCCGGGAACACAACCCGGGTCGCCGCACAGACGGACAAGGAGAACCCTTCGATGACCTACACCATCGCGCAGCCGTGCGTGGACGTGATGGACCAGGCCTGCGTCTCGGTCTGCCCGGTCGACTGCATCCACTTCGAGGAGGGCGTCGACCGGACGCTGTACATCGACCCGGACGAGTGCATCGACTGCGGCGCCTGCGAGCCCGAGTGCCCCGTCGCGGCCATCTTCCCGGAGGATTCCGTGCCGGCCGACCAGATCGAAGCTACACCGCCGTCAACGCCCTCTGGTTCAAGGACCGCGACGCGGCCCGCGCCCAGATCAACGAGTGGAACCCCGCCTGACGCGCTCCTGATGGGCCTGACGCCCTGCTGAGCCGCGCCGACGCCTGGCTGAGGCCGTGCGGCCCGCAGCGGACTCCGGACGGCCCGCGACGTCTCAGTCTCCCCCTAGCGCGACGTCCGCACGGCCGTCAGCAGGTCTCCGATGCTCGGCCGCACGCCGTAGAGCAACACCGTGGCCCGGAAGATGCGCCCCGAGGCGATGGCGGCCAACAGCGCGAACAGCGTGAGGCTGACGAGCGACGCACCCACGAGCGTCCAGGGGATGGTCTCGGACAGACCCAGGATGAGCAGCATGGCCGTGGGCGTGGTCAGCGGGAAGAGCGCCAGTGCCAGGACGATCAGCGAATCGATATCGGTCGCGAAGAGCGAGAAGAGGATGAACGGGATGGCGGCGAAGAAGCCCAGGAAGCCCGAGTACTGCTGGGCCTCCCGGTTCCCTGGCGCGATGGCGCCGATGGCCGCGAAGATGGCCCCGTAGGCGAGATACCCCAGCACGAAGTAGACGAGTGCCAGGACGAGGATGGTGGGGTCGATCTCGATGGTGCCGAGGTCGGGGATCTGGCTCGAGAGGAGCGGGAGGGCCACCAGTGCCGTCACGACCCAGATGGCGACCTGGGTCAGGCCCGCACCACCCAGGCCCAGGATCTTTCCCGCCATGAGGGGCATCGAAGGGATCGAGCTGAGCACGATCTCGACGACGCGGTTCTCCTTCTCCTCGGTGACCGACTGGAGCAGGTAGCCGCTCGTGATGAAGATGCTCACCATGAAGAGAGCCACGAACAGGATGGGCACGACGATCCCCGCGGCCACGTCGAGGCCGGAGACCTCCTGCCCCTCGGGCGTCAACGTCACGATGGTCACGCCTTCGAGGATGCGGGCAGTCGCGGCCGGATCCACATCGGCCTCTCGAAGCAGGGCCTCGCGGACCAGGAAGCTGAGCAGCTCGCCCTGTGTCTCGACCGAGGCCAGCCGTTCGAGGCCGGCGCCGGTCTCGGGCTCGATCCTGGTGACGGTGCCGCTGCGCTCGACGTCAGCGGGGATGACGTAGAAGCCCGGGATGCCGCCGTCCTCGAGCCGAGCGTCCGCCTCCTCGCGTGACAGAGTCTCGAGGACGATGGGGCCCGCTGCCACGGCCTCGATGGGCACGCTCAATTCGTTGACGATGACGAGGTTGCCGGTCGTCGGGTCCTCCAGGCTGTCGACCGAGAAGAACGTCGAGATGGCCATGAGCGCCGCGATCCCGACCGGCAGCAGGAGCGTCCCGAAGACATAGCCCCGACGGCGCACGGTGCGCAGGTACTCGCGTTTGGCGACCAGCAGCGAAAGGTGCAGCCGACCCGAGCCCCTGGCCTTCCCCGCCCCACCTGGCCCACCCGAGGGTGGCGTGCCGCCACCCGGCCCCGTCGTCGGCTGGCTCATCGGACGGCCTCGGCACGGCGGTCGCCCTCGACCGTGCGGATGAAGATCTCATCGAGGCTGGGCGCCTGGACGGCGAAGCGATCCACCTGCGCGCCTCCCGCTGCCAGCTCGCGGAAGAGGATCCTGGGGGGTGGCGCCGTCGCGGATGACGTAGCGCACCCCGCCATCGACCTCGTGGATGTCGACCACGCTCTGGAGCGTCCCGGTGGTGCGGGGGATGTCCTTGCCGCTCACCTCCACCGCGCCATCGCTGAAGGCGTCCCGGACACGGTCAACCGTCCCGTAGAGGAGGCGCCGGCCCTTGTCGATGAGGAGGATGCGGTCGCACAGCGCCTGCGCGTCGCCCATGTCGTGGGTGCTCATGATCACCGCCGCGCCCCGGTCGCGCTGCTCACGGACGACGCCTTTGAGCATGTCGGCGTTGACTGGATCGAGGCCCTGGAAGGGCTCATCGACGATGAGCAGGTCCGGGTCGTTGAGGATGGTGGCGATGAGCTGCGCTTTCTGGTGCATGCCGCGCGACAGCTCGGCAGCCTTCTTGTCGACCGCGTCGCCCAGGCCCATCTCCTCGAGGAGGCGTCGAGACCGCGATCGGGCCTCGGCTTCGCTCAGACCACGCAAGGCCCCGAAGTAGGTCAACGTGTCGATGACCTTCACGTCCCGATAGAGGCCGCGGTCCTCTGGCAGGTACCCGACACGGCCCTGGTGCTGGACGCCCGGCGGGCCGCCGAACACGCTGATGTGGCCCCTGGCGGGGCGGATGATGTCGAGGATCATTCGCATCGTGGTGGTCTTCCCCGAGCCGTTGGGGCCCAGGAAGCCGAGGACCTCGCCGGGGTGCACGTCGAAGCTCAGGTCGACGACGACATCGGTCTCACCGTAGCGTTTCCAGACGCCCTGGACCTGGACGCTCGGGATCCCAGCCGTGTCCCTCCTGTCCGCAGTCGCCAGGGTCATGTCCGAGAGGCTACCCCAAGCCCGTCGTGGAGGCAGGGGTCGGGATAGACCGTTCGCGCGCGACGACAGGCCCCTTTCCGCGGTGCGGCGTGACCTCCGCGAGCCGACGGGCCTTCCGAGAGACAATGGCGTCACCATGCGCATCGTCTCCCTGCTGCCCGCAGGCACCGAGATCGTCTTCGCCCTCGGGCTCGGGGACGAGCTCGTGGGCCGCAGCCATCTCTGCGACTACCCCGAAGAGGTGTCCGGGATCCCCTCGGTGACGATGGCTGGCGATGGCGAGCTCGATGTCGACCTCCTCGTCAGGCTCGAGCCCGACCTCGTCATCGCTGCCGGGTCCGGGCGTTCCGAGACCAAGGGCGGTCAGCAGGTCCGGGAGTCGCTCCGGGCCCGCGGTCTTGAGACGTCGGTGGTGGGACTCGAGCCACGATCGCTGGAAGGGATCTTCAACAGCATCGCGAGCGTGGGCGCGTTCGCGGAGGCCGAGGATGAGGCGGTCGGCCTGGTGGAGCTCTGCCGGGAACGCCTCGGTGGGCTGGAGAACGCCATCCTCGAGCGACGCCTCGACGGGATCGCCTCGCGGCGCGTCGTCGTCCTCGAGTCGGTCGATCCGCCGGTCCAGTCGGGCCGATGGGTGCCCGAGCTGGTCCGTCGGGCAGGCGGCTGGGAGCTCCTGGGCAGAGAGGGCGAGGACCCCTCGCCGACCTCCTGGGATCGGGTGCACGACGTGGATCCCGAGATCATCGTGCTGGCGCTGGCCGGTGGCGACGCCTCACACGCGGCGGCCGAGCTCGCCCGGGCCAGCCTGCCGGCCTGGTTCGACGACCTGGCAGCGGTGCGCGAGGGGGAGCTCTTCGCGGTCGATGGGGCCGGCCTGCTCCTTCGCCCTGGACCGCGCATCGTGGAGGGCGTCGCCGTCCTTGCCGAGCTGTTCGATCCAGAGGGCTTCGCGGGCGCAGGTCCGACGGGTGCCTGGATCCCGCTCGGGCCGTTGGGCATCGGATCGGCCTGAGCGACTCCTATACTCGCGAGCGTGTCACTGAAGGGAACGACCGTCGTCACGATCGGCACTGGGGTGATGGCCGAGTCGATGATCGCCGGCCTGCTGTCCGGTGAGCGGCTCCAGCCGGCCCAGATCGCGGCCAGCCATCCGCGCTCGGAGCGGCGTCGAGGCGCTGGCCGACAGGTTCGGCATCCAGACCTTCGAATCGAACGCCTCGGCCATCGCCGAGGCCGAGACGGTCGTGCTGGCCATCAAGCCGCAGATGCTTCGCCGGGTCGGTCACGAGCTGGCGCCCGCGCTGCGTCCCGAGCAACTCGTCATCTCGGTCCTGGCGGGCGCGACCACGAGGGCCCTACGCAACGCCCTGCGCCACGATGCCATCGTTCGGGCCATGCCGAACACCCCGGCGCAGCTTGGAAAGGGCATGACGGTCTGGTACGCCACACCGCCGGTCAGCGAGGAGCAGCGCAGTCAGACCGCCGACCTGCTCGGAGCGCTGGGCAGGGAGCTCCAGGTGGAGGATGAGAAGTTCGTCTCCATGGCCACCGCCGTCAGCGGCACGGGACCGGCCTATGTGTTCCTCGTCATGGAGGCGCTCATCGACTCGGCCGTGCACCTCGGCTTCCCGCGCCACATCGCCCACGATCTCGTCATCGAGACGCTGCTCGGAGGCACCCTCTTCGCGCAGGCCACCGGGGACCACCCGGCACAGCTGCGCAACATGGTGACCTCGCCGGCAGGCACATCGGCGGCGGCGCTCCACGAGCTGGAGAAGGGCCGACTGCGCACGGTGCTGTCCGAGGCGGTCTGGGCCGCCTATCGCCGCACCGAGGAGCTGGGCCACGAGCTCGAGGAGGAGACCGCCGCCGAGGGCTGACAGTCCTCGGCCCGCCGGCCGGCCCGCCGCCTCCGGACACTGGCGAGCGGGATCGGCGCGCCTGTGGCACGCTGCGCGGATACTCCCTCCCAGTATCGAAGCCATGACCGGAAGGACAGCGAATCGACCGTGACCGACTCCGAAGCCATCGCCACGGCCCTCGAGCAGGGCGGCGTCGTCGACATCACGACCACCGGACGCAGGTCGGGCAAGCCGCGGCGCATCGAGATCGTCTTCTTCAACATCGATGGGCGGCTGTACATCTCGGGCATGCCCGGCCGTCGCGCCTGGATGGCCAACCTCCATGCCGACCCGCACCTCACCCTGCATCTCAAGCGCCGGGTCAAGGCCGACCTGCCAGCGACGGCGCGGATCGTCAGCGACGAGGCCGAGCGGCGCCCCCTGATCGAGCGCATCACCGAGGCCTGGGGCCGCCAGCACCAGCTCGAGGCCTTCGTGGCCCGGGCGCCGCTCATCGAGGTCGTTCTGGAGGCGGCGTCGACTGAGGGCAGCTAGGGGGTGTGGCCGAATCCTCCATCCCGGATCGGCCGATCTTGATGCCTCGGCGCTGACGATGGCATCCCACGAAGAGCACCGCGTGGGAACATGGAGACATGGGAATGGAGGAGAACAAGGCGTTGGTCGCCCGCTTCCTGGACGAGGTCTATAACAAGGGCAACCTCGCCGTGGCGGACGAGCTGGTGGCCCCGGACTACACCAGCCACAACCAGCTTGCCATCGAGGTGCTGGGCCCGGAGGGCATCAAGAAGGCCGCGCGCCAGCAGCGTGCTGCCTTTCCGGACCAGCAGAGCCTGATCGACGACTTGATCGCCGAGGGGGATAAGGTCGTGGTGCGTGGGCGCGACCGCGGAACGCACACCGGGGCCCCGTTCGCTGGCGTCGAGCCGAGCGGCAGCCGCTTCGAGATCACCTGGATCGACATCTTCCGCGTCGAGGACGGCAAGCTCTGCGAGGCGTGGCTCGAGATCGACGTGACCCGCTTCCGGCGTCAGCTCCAGGGCGAGGAGCACCCGCCGAGCTAGGGTCTGGTTGCAGGCCTGTGAAGGCTGATCGAGGAGGCTCGCATCACTCCATGCCATCCGTGGCACACTCGCCCGACGCGCCGGTGCCGACGGATCGCCCAGCACAGCCTGCGGCCCAGGCACCGCCGATGCGAGGTGAGGACGAGGACATGGCCATCGACGTCGCCCCCGAGACGATGAGCGCCGAGGAGATCGTCGCGCTCTCGAAGAAGCACACGCTGTTCGAGTGGGTGGCCCAGAGCACCGCCGATCCCATCCCCGTGGCCACGGCCAAGGGCGTCGTACTTCTACTCGGCGGACGGCAAGCGCTACCTCGACTTCAACAGCCAGCTGATGTCCGTGAACATCGGCCATGGCGACCAGCGCGTCATCGACGCCATCGCCGCGCAGGCCCAGAAGCTCGCCTACGCCAACCCGTTCATGGCCCACGAGCCGCGCGCTCGCCTCGGCCCGCAAGCTGGCGGAGCTGACGCCCGGCGACCTCGACGTCGTCTTCTTCACGAACGGCGGTGCCGAGGCCAACGAGAACGCCATCAAGCTGGCCCGCCAGTACACGGGGCGCCAGAAGATCCTGTCTCGCTACCGTTCCTACCACGGTGCCACCGGCCAGGTCATCGCCGCCACCGGCGACCCGCGCCGCTGGGCCGCCGAGACCGGCGTGGCCGGCATCGTCCGCGCGCCCGACCCGCACAAGTGGGGCCGGCCCGAGCCCGAGCCCGTCGAGCGAGCCCTGCAGGAGCTCGAGGACGTGATCATGTACGAGGGCGGCCACACCATCGCCGGCTTCATCCTCGAGCCGGTGGTGGGCACGAACGGCATCCTCATCCCGCCCGACGGCTACCTCCAGGGCGTACGCGAGATCTGTGACCGCCACGGCATCCTGCTCATCGCCGACGAGGTCATGAGCGGCTTCGGCCGCACCGGGCGCTGGTGGGCGGTCGATCACTGGGGCGTCGTTCCCGACCTGCTCACCATGGCCAAGGGCCTCACCTCCTCATACCTGCCGCTCGGTGCGGTCGGCCATGCGCCAGCGGCATCGCCGACGCCTTCGCCGACCGACCGTTCTTCGGCGGGCTCACCTACAACAGCCATCCCATGGGCTGTGCCACGGCCCTGGCCGTCATCGACGTCTACGAGCAGGACGGGCTCATCGAGCGGGCCGCCGCGATGGGCGAGGTCATGCGCGGCCACCACGAGCGGCTCCGCGAGAAGCACCCCAGCGTGGGCGCCGGCCGCAACATCGGCCTGTTCGGCATCCTCGAGCTCGTCCGCGATCGCGCGACCTTCGAGCCGATGGCCCCCTACAACGGCACGAGCGACGAGATGAAGGCGGTCGCGAAGCACCTCAAGGAGAACGGCCTCTACACGTTCGTCCGCTTCAACACCATCCACAACAACCCGCCGCTGACCATCAGCGAGGAGGAGCTCGCGGAGGGCTTCGACATCATCGACGGGGCGCTCGAGCACGCCGACAGGGGCGTCCGCTCGTAACGGACGCCCAGGACGTCGGCACGGACGCACAGGACACGGGGGCCAGCGCAGCCGATGAGCGACGACCGACCCCTGGGCCCCACCGGTCGACGGATCGAGCCGGGCCAGCTGGCCGACCCCTACCTGCCGCTGGGCGCGTCCGAGGAGGCAAGCCCCGACCCGCTGGCTGATGCTGCCGCCATCGAGGCCGCCCTCGACGTGGAGGGCGGCGCCGACGAGCTGGCCAAGGAAACGATCTCGAGGGCAGAGGGCCTGGTCGGGGGCTGGCGCTCGCCGACCGGGCGGCTGCTCCGCACGATCCTCGCCTTCGTGGCCTTCTTCCTCATCGTCGGGCTCGTCTGGGAGGCCTTCAAGTGGCTGTTCGGCGATCCGTGGCGCTTCGAGGACATCCTGGGAACGGGCGTCTCTTACGTCCACGTGCCGCCATTCGACCTGATCCAGGCGGGCGACCTCCAGCTGCCGCACATCTGGGACATCGCCTATGCGCTGAGCGAGCCGGTGCAGCGCAACTCCGAGACCACGCTGCTCCTCCACCTCGTGGGAGCCGCCTTCTCCACCTGGAGCATGGCCGTCATCGGCTTCGCCATCGGCGCGCTCATCGGCATCACGCTGGCCTCGATCTTCGTGCACTCGGCGCTGTCGGAGCGCGCCTTCATGCCCTACGTCATCGCCAGCCAGGCCATCCCCATCGTGGCCCTGGCGCCGATCATCAGCGCCTCTGCGGGACGCGGCAACACGGCCGTCATCATCATCGCCGTCTACCTGACGTTCTTCCCGGTGACCATCGCCCAGGCACGCGGCCTGCGCTCGCCCGACCCGCGCTCGCTGGAGCTGATGCGCTCGCTGGCGGCCTCGAGGTGGGACATCTATCGGAAGGTCCGGCTGCCGGCGTCGGTGCCGTATCTCTTCACGGCCCTCAAGGTGGCGGCCGCGGCGGCCATCGTGGGGGCCATCATCGGCGAGGGCCCAGGGGGCGTGAAGGACGGCCTGGGCCGCGCCATCATCAACTTCAACCAGCAGTACATCAGCGGGCCGGAGAAGCTCTGGGCGACCATCCTCATCGCCTCGCTGACCGGCATCTTCTTCTTCGTGATCGTCCGTATCGCCGAGATCGATCAGCACGCGTCAGCGTCGAGGCGCGGCACCTCGCGTCCGTCCGGCCGCCGCGTCGACGGCTGCAGGCGCACCATGACCCAGCCCCTCGCGGCCTCGCCGGCGGTGCGCCTGTCAGGCGTCGACAAGGCGTTCCCGATCAAGAACGCGGAGCCCATGATCGCCCTTGCCGGCATCGACCTCGAGATCGGCCAGCGCGAGTTCATCTCGCTCATCGGCCCGTCCGGCTGCGGCAAGTCCACGCTGCTGCGCGTCATCGGCGACCTCACCCAGCCGACCGGCGGCCGCGTCGAGGTGAACGGCAGGCCGGCCCATGAGGCGCGCCTCAAGCGTGAGTACGGCATGGTCTTCCAGGCTCCCGTGCTCTTCGACTGGCGCACGGTCGAGGCCAATGTGCGCCTGCCGCTCGAGGTCACCGATGCGCCGAAGCGGGAGCGCGATGCCCTCGTCGCCGAGAAGCTCGAGCTCGTCGAGCTCTCGGCCTTCAAGGATCACTACCCGCATCAGCTGTCCGGTGGCATGCAGCAGCGCGTGGCCATCGCCCGCGCTCTGGCGCTCCAGCCGTCGCTGCTGCTCATGGACGAGCCCTTCGGCGCCCTCGATGAGATGACGCGCGAGCGGCTCAACTCGGAGCTGCTGACCATCTGGAGCGAGACGGGCACGACGGTCATCTTCGTCACCCACTCCATCCCGGAGGCGGTCTTCCTGTTCATCGCGGGTGGTGGTCATGAGCCCTCGCCCCGGCCGCATCGCCGAGACCATCGATATCGACCTGCCCCATCCTCGCGATGAGACGACACGCGAGCAGGAGCGCTACTTCGAGCTGGTCACCGAGGTGCGCGAGGCGCTGCGAGGTCGTCCGGGCGACGGCACGGACCTGGCCGCGCGCTCCCGGGGAGAGGGTGCCTTCGGATGACGGCCTCGACGCGCCCGCGTCGGACGCGCCCACCTGCCGCGCAGCGGTGGGCGATCGCGTGCGCCGCTACCTGCCGCCCCTGCTCGTGTTCCTGGGCGGACTCGTGCTGTGGCAGCTCTACTTCAGCGGGGGAGGCTTCTTCCGACCGGTGCCCACGCCGACCGAGATCGCCCAGGCCTCCGCAGACGAGTGGTCCCTGCTGTGGCCGTCGGCCATGGCCACCATCTGGGAGGCGCTCGGCGGCCTGGCCATCGGGACGACGGCGGGCTTGGTGGTGGGATTCCTGACCGCCCGCTGGGCCATCGCCCGCGACATCCTGCTGCCGCTGGCCATCGGCGCCAGCACCATCCCGATCATCGCGGTCGCGCCGATCCTGAACAACTGGTTCGGGGTCCTCAACCCGATGTCCAAGATGATGATGGCGGCGCTGCTGGTGTTCTTCCCGGTCGTCATCAGCGTGACCCGCGGCCTCGTTGAGGTCAGCCCGGGCCAGCTCGAGCTGATGCGCTCCTACGCCGCTTCGGACGCGCTCGTCCTGCGCAAGGTCCGGGTCCCCAACATGCTGCCGTTCTTCTTCACGGCCCTGAAGGTGGGCACGACGCTGGCCTTCATCGGCGCCATCGTGGGCGAGTTCTTCGGCGGCACGGAGCGCGTGCTGGGCCGGGTCGTGCTCCAGTCCATCAGCGCCGGCCAGTTCGACGTGGCCTGGTCAGCCATCATCATCGGCGCGGGCGTGGCCATCCTCGCGTATCTCGCGGTCACGCTCGTGGAGCGCCGGGCCATCCCCTGGTACCTGCATCTCCACGAAGCCCCTGGCTGACGACGGCGGGCGATCTTCCGGACTGATCGTCCCCGGCTCCGGGTCGGCTCTCGGACGATGGAGCAGGCGCCGAAAATACCGACCCCAATGCTGCGTGAATCGCGCTATCGTCTGCCGGTCCATTGGAGAGGGGCGCCCATCAGGCCGACGGTCATGGTGCGAGCCCGAAGATGAGGTGAGCGAATGGATAGGACACGCAAGGTCGGTCTCGCCCTGGGCACCACCGGGCCTCCTGGTCGCCAGCTCGTTGGGCAGCGTCTCTGCCCAGGACCTGACGCCGGTCAGCGTGGTGCTGCAGTGGGTGCCGCAGGCGCAGTTCGCTGGCTACTTCGCGGCGGACGCGCTGGGCTTCTGGGAAGAGCAGGGGCTCGACGTCACCATCATCGACGGCGGCCCGGATGTCGCACCGCAGGTCGAGGGCTCGCTGCCGACAGGGCCCGAGTTCGCGGTCTCGTGGGTCCCCCGCGTGCTGGCTGTGCGCGGTGAGGGCTCCGACCTCGTGAACATCGCTCAGACCTTCCAGCGATCCGGGACGCTTTCCGTGTCCTGGGCCGATGCGCCCGTGGCGACCCCGGCCGAGTTCGCGGGCAAGAAGGTCGGCGTCTGGGACTTCGGCAACGAGTACGAGGTCACCGCGGCCGCCCGTGAGGCCGGCCTGGAGCCCGGCGAGGACTTCGAGCGGGTCATCCAGGCCTTCGACATGTCGGCCTTCCTGGCCCGCGAGATCGACGTGGCCGAGGCCATGATCTACAACGAGTACGCCCAGGTGCTCGAGACGGAGAACCCGGACACCGGCGAGCTGTACCAGCCCGAGGACCTCGTGGTCATCGACTACAACGAGGTCGGCACGGCCATGCTCCAGGATGCCGTCCACGCGCGCGCCAGCTGGCTCGCCGAGGAGGGCAACGAGGACATCGCGGTGCGCTTCCTGGCCGGCGTCTTCAAGGGCTGGGCGTACTGCCGGGACAACCCCGACGACTGCGTCCAGTTCACGGTGGACGCCGGCTCGACGCTCGGTCTGGGCCACCAGAACTGGATGATGAACGAGATCAACGCGCTCATCTGGCCGTCGCCGGACGGCATCGGCGCGATGCCCACCGAGACCTGGGACACGACGGTCCAGATCATGCTCGACGCGGGCCTCATCAGCGAGGCGCCCGGCGACGACGCCTGGCGCAGCGACCTGACCGAAGCCGCCTGGGCGCTCCTCGGTGACGAGGTCGACCTGACGGGTGAGGGCTACACCAAGGCCACCGTCGAGGTGACGCCCGGCGGCGAGTAAGCGAGTCTCAGGCGCTCCGTGTTTCCGCCGAGCAGCAGCATCAGTCGATCCGGCGAGGGGCCGGCCCGCTCAAGCGCCGGCCCCTCGGAGTACCATGGCCAGTCCGGGCGCTCGTCCGCACGATGAGGCCATCTGTCGACCCACGTGGCCGAGGCTCGTCGCGCGGCTCGCCGAGTGCCATCGGAGCAGCCCGACGCGTCCGGCTCACCCGAACCACTCCGGACGCTGCGGCCTCGCGAGGCGTGCGAGGGGCCGCCTAGTGGCTCGCACGTTCGGGCTGCCCGACCGCTCGGCGGCTCTGTGCGTCATCCCGCGGTGGCGACGACCGGCAATCGTACGGGGCAGTCCGACCGGTCCAGCGCCGGGCGACTCCAGGAGCCGGCCGGCGCATCGTGCGCACCGCTCACGCGGGATACGCGCGACGACAAGGGAGGGTCGCGATGCTCGCTCGATGACCGTCACGTCCCCGCGCCGTGCCGCGACGATACCCGCAGTCGAGACGGAACGCCAGCCGCGCCTGGCTCGATCGAGCTGCCAGCGCCGCATCGGGGAGCAAGCTCCGCGACCGCTCGTGACGTCGACGATGCCGGCTTGAGCTCGATGACCCGGAGTGAGCCGGTCGGCTCGAGGAAGCGGACTGTCGAAGAGCCCGCCTCCACGACATCGAGACGGAGACCGGGTGCCAGCCAGCGGCAGGGAGAACGGTCGCCCGCGTGGCGCAACGTGCTGGGAATGCGGCAGAGCGTCGGGCTGTACCGCCGCGCCAGCGGTCCGCGATCCGTGATACGGACGTCAGCACGCGGCGATGCTCGGTGGGCGCTGCTGCGACATCGGATGGCCGTGCTGACGACCGAGATGCCCGAGGCGACACCGTCTCATCGGCCACGTCCGCGGCGTCATCACCTCGCGCTGCGGACGGCTCGACGGCCGCGGCGCTGACCGGATCGTCCTGTGACGCGACAGTCGGGCACCGCTCACCCGGAGCTCTCCAGCAGCTTCATCGCCGGTGCGCGATCGCCAAGGCCGGACGCCTGGGCGACACGCATCGACGCGCGGAAGCGCGGCCCGCGCCATCGGTCGGCCGTCTCCTGCTGCTGCGCTCCACGTGATCCGGTTCGACGCTGGAAGAGCTGGACTCGATCGCGCCACGGTCGTGTGTGATCGGTCTCGGCGGGCGCCTATCGCAGCGACGTCAGCGTCATGCGCGTACGCCCGCGCTCACGTGCAGCGACGGATGGCCACATGGACCCGCGTCCGGGGCTCCGTGACCGTCCGGGTCCGAGGCCGCTACCGGGGCACCGCCTGGGCTGCGACCGAGGCCCGCAGCCGTCGAGCGCTACCGCGACGGTCCCCGCACGAGGTCGCGGCCGGCCACGAGCGCGGCGAGCTTGGGTCTGGTGGCCCAGCGCGCCGTCTGGCTGAAGCCGCAGTCGGGCACGAGCGAGAGCTGCGCCTCCGGTACCCCGGCGGCGAGCACTCTCTCGATCCGCCACGCCACGTCGTCGGCCGTCTCGAGGTAGTAGCTCTTGACGTCGATGACGCCTGCCGAAAGGTGGCGGCCGGCCGCCGTGACATCGGCCGCGACATCGAGCTCCGCCATCTCGCGGTTGGCCCATTCGAGGACGAGCTCGCCGACGTCGAAGGCGAGGGCCTGCTCGAGCACCGGCCGATAGACGCGCTTCGAGAGTGGCCGCCCGAAGAAGTTGCCGAAACAGAGATGGGCCGCCAGGTGGACGCGACCGACCACCCCGGCTGCTGCGTCGTTGAAGAGCGCGGCGAACTCCGACGAGGCTTCCGGGTGGATGGCCGGGGAGGGCTCGTCGACCTGGATGTAGGTGGCGCCGGCGGCGACGAGCGCCTCCAGCTCGGCAGCCAGGATGGGCACGAAGGCACGTGCGGCGGCGATCCGGTCCGTGTACACCTCGCCCGACCCGTAACTCAGGCGGCCGGAGAGCGTGAACGGGCCCGGGATGGTGACCTTGATGGGCCGCGTCGTCCGCGTTCGCGCGTACTCGAACTCCGCGACCACGCCCAGGCCGTCGGGCGCGGCGATGGGCTCGAGCACCTCGAAGCGGTGTTGCTGGTCATGTCCCGCGGCACCGAGGCGACGGCCCTGCGGAAGCGCTTGCACGCCGCGTGAGGTGCCGATAGAACTCGGCCGTGAAGAAACCGACGCGCCGCATCTCCCCCTCGGAGACGACGTCGATGCCGGCCTCTTCCTGGTCGCGCAGCGCCAGGTCCACGGCATCGTCCTGGACCTCGCGGATGTCGACCGGCCCGAGCTCACCCCGCTCGGCAGCCGCGACGGCCAGGTCCAGCCAGCCGGGATGGGCGTGCGAGCCCACGACCGAGGTGGTCAGCGAACCGGGCTGATATCGGTCGGGCATCGCGGTCCTCCGAGTGCGGGTAGGGCGGCCGATGGGCCAGACGCGTCCGATGGCCGTTCGGAGCTCGGCGTCAGGTGGCGTCGATGATGGACCACCCGCCATCGACCGTCAGGGTCTGGCCCGTCACCGTGCGCGACTCGCGCGAGAGCAGGTAGACCGCGGCCTCGGCCACGTCCTCAGCGGGGATGAAGCCCTCGGCGAGGGGTTGCTTGCGCCGCGAGAAGGCCACGGTCGCGTCGTCGGCCGCGGCGCGCTCCGACATGCGCGAAGTGGTCAGAGCGGGAGCCACCATGTTGATGCGGATGCCGTGTCGTGCGTAGTAGGCCGCGCTGGCGATGGTCAGCGCCGCGATGGCACCCTTCGCGGCCGCGTACGCGTGGGTCGGGAAGAGCTCGGGCACCGGACGCGTGGCCAGGACGCTGCCCATGTTGACGATGGCGCCCCGCTGCCCATCCTCGTCCGGCTCCTGCTCGAGCATCGCACGCAGGACCGGGGCACTGACCAGGACATGCGACGTGGCGTTGAGGCGCATCGTCGCCTCGAAGGCCTCCGCCGTGAGCGTGTGCAGCGGGCCGTCGCCCATCCGCCGGCCCGACCCGCCGGCTACGTTGAAGAGGCCGTCGACCCGACCGAGTCGCTCGAGGGCGACATCGACGGCTCGCTCGGCCGCACCAGCATCGGTCAGGTCGGCCACCACGTGGGACGCCGTGGCGCCGGTCCCGGCCAGCCCCTCCACGAGCTCGCGGCAGCTGGCCTCCGTGCGCGAGATGACGACGAGCCGGGCGCCCTCCTCGGCGAACCGGCGAGCCGATGCCGCGGCGATGCCCGTGGCGCCGGTCACGATGATGCCGCGGTCCTTCAGCCGGTCCACGCGTCTGCCTCCCTCGTCGTCACCCTGATCCTGACCTTCTCTTCCAGGCGACGAGCCACTTCGGGGTCCGGCATGCCGGCACTCAAGGCAAGTGCGTTGGCGGAACCTGCGGACACGCCCCGGGCGAGGGCTGTCTCGATGGGCTCGCCGTCGAGCAGGGCCAGCGACAGCCCGGCGTTGAACGAGTCGCCCGAACCGACCGCGTTCACCGCCTCGACGCGCGGGACCTCGATGCGCCAGGTCCGCTCGGCATCGGCCGCCGCGACCTCCCGGGCCCGGTCGGTCACCACGCCCAGGCGGGCCCCGCGGCCGACGAGGGCGAGGGCGGCGTCGATGGCGGTGCCCTCGGAGCCGATGAGCCCGGCCTCGAACGCCTCATCACGGCCGATCTTGACGATCTCCGGCCCGGCCGACAGCGCCGCCAGGAGCCCTGCGCCGGAGGCGTCCACGAGGAGCGGCCGATCGGCGCGGCGGCAGGCCTCCACGATGGCCGCGTGCCCCTCTGGACCGATGCCGCTCGGCACGCTGCCAGCCACGATGGCGCGTCCGCAGCGGGGCAGGAGCTCGTCCTCGAGCAGCTCGAGGAAGGCCGCGAACTCATCGTCGGTGGCGGCCCCAGGGCGCTCGTAGACGATGACCGAATCGCCTGAGTGGTCGACCGTGACGTACGTCGTGCGTGACTCCGCGCGAGCCACGGAGAAGTGCGGGTCGAGGCCCTCGCTCGCGAGCGACTCGACGATCCAGCGACCGGCGTGGCCGCCGGCGATGCCCGTCGTCATCACGGTGCCGCCGAGCCGGGCTGCGGCGCGCGCGGCATTGACGCCCTTGCCGCCCGCGGACGCCACCAGCTCGATGGGCCGCAACACCTCGCCGTGGACGATGCGCTCGACGTGCGCGGTGCGGTCGATGGCCGGACCGGGCGTGATGCAGAGGAGGGTCCCATCGTGGGGCGAGGCGGCGATCAGGGCATCCCCGTGCCGAACTGGCGGTCGCCGGCGTCGCCGAGGCCGGGCTGGATGTAGCCGCGCTCGTTGAGGCTGCGGTCAAGAGCCGCGCAGTAGATGGCCACGTCGGGGTGCGCCTCGCTGACGGCCTTGACGCCTTCAGGCGCGGCGATGAGGTTCACGAGCTTGATCCGCCGGGCACCCCAGTCCTTGAGCACCTCGATGGCCGCGCGTGGCCGAGCCGCCGGTGGCCAGCATGGGATCGAGGATGAGGCAGGTATCGACGGTCGTATGGTCGGGCAGCTTGTTGTAGTACTCGACGGGGCGGAGCGTGCGCTCGTCCCGGAAGAGGCCCAGGTGCCAGACCTGGGCGGTCGGGAAGAGTTCGAGGAAGGCATCCACCATGCCGAGGCCTGCGCGGAGGATGGGCACCAGGCCGATGCGCTCGGCCAGCTTGTGGCCGACCGTCGGCTCGAGCGGCGTGGTCACCTCGATCTCATCGACCCGGGCATCGGCCAGGGCCTCGTAGCCGACCAGCCAGCTGATCTCGCGGACCAGCTCTCGGAACTTCTTGGGCTCGGTCGACTCCGAGCGCAGGAGCGCCAGCTTGTGGAGCACCGCCGGGTGCTGGGAGATGAACAGGTTCGGCGAATCGGGCATGGCCGCCTCCGGGCTGCAGCAGGGTGGCGAGTCCTGATTCTACGGTCTTGGGTCGGCGCGAGGTGGCGGCCGACCGCGGGCACACCATCCTCATGGGCCGCTGGACCAGACGTACCACGCTGCGCCGATGGCCGCACTGACGGCCAGTACCAGGAGTGTCGGCACATGGAACCTGAAAACGGCGATCGACGCGCCGACCGCGATCGCCAGCGCAGCCGGGTCGAGGGTCGAAACATCGGGCACAAGGAGCCGAACCGGGCCGAGCGCGACCTCGTTCACGACCCCGAAGACCGCATGCAGCGCGAACCAGACCGCGAGGTTCAGGATGGCTCCGACGACCGCGGCGGTGATGGCGGACAGTGCCCCGGTCAGACCGTGTGCTCCCACGCAGGTGCTCGGCGTAGGGAGCTCCCAGGAAGACCCACAGGAACGAGGGGGCGAACGTGACCCACGTCACGAGCACCGCCCCTGCGAGACCCGCCACCATCGGGTGCAGCGCGCCGCTCTCACGATAGGCAGCGAGGAAGCCCACGAACTCCACCACCATGATCAGGGGACCCGGCGTCGTCTCGGCCAGGGCCAGCCCATCGAGCATCTCGGTCGGACTCAGCCACCCGTATACCTCGACCGCCTGCTGGGCGACGAAGGTCAGGACCGCGTAGGCGCCACCGAACGTGACGACCGCGGCGCCGCTGAAGAAGAGCGCCAGACTCGAGAACACGTCCCTCGACCCGAGCAGCCCGACGAGAAGGACGACCGGCACCAGCCAGAGGATCCCGCCCGTGATCAACACCGCAAGGGCCCGACGTGTCGACGGACGGGCCGCCGCTCCATCCAGGTCGGCAAGGACAGGAACCTGGCCGGGACGTGTGGCGCGCCGGTGGACGGTCGCGAGTCGCCGCTCGTCTCGACCCAGCCGGCGAGAGCGCACAAAGCCGAACACGGCCGCCGCCGCGATGACCAGTGGAAAGGGCACGGCCAGGAAGAAGAGACTGCCGAACGAGAGGACGGCGATCGCCACCAGCGTCCGGTCCGTGAGCGCGCGCCGGCCGACCCGGACGACGGCCGCAGCGACGATCGCCAACACGGCTGGAGCAAGACCGTAGAACAGAGCTGTGACGAACGTCGCGCTCTGGTAACCCGCGTAGAGGATGCTGAGCGCCAGGATGGCGAGGAAGCCCGGCAATACGAACAGCGTGCCCGCGAGCAATCCGCCCCGGACGCCGTGCATGAGCCAGCCGATGTAGACCGACAGCTGCTGGGCTTCCGGGCCCGGCAGCAACATGCAGTAGCTGAGCGCGTGCAGGAATCGCGGCTCGGAGATCCAGTAGCGGGTGTCGACCAGTACCCGGTGCATGACCGCGATCTGCCCGGCCGGCCCTCCGAAGCTGTTGACCGCGACGTACGCCCAGACCTTCAGCGCCTCGCCAAGCGGCGGTCGCATCGCATCGGTGCGTCCGTCGGGGACCTCGACTGGACCTGAGGCTTGCACGGCGGATCAAGACTACGTGGCGCGATCGCGGGCCATACGGATGTTCGTAGTGGCGGGCCGTGTGGGCCGGACAGCGACCGCGGACGAGGCGACACCAGCCGACGCTGCGCCGCGATACCATCGGGCCGTGTCGCAGCGCCCATCGCCGAGCCCCATCGACGGACGAAGGTCCACCCGGACGCCGCGGCAGGCGCGACGAACCGCGAGCCCGGCCCGTGACGTCGCTCCGCCGATCCTCGTGGAGGTCCACCGCGGCGAGACCATCGAGAGCCGGCACCGCGGCCATGTCGTGCAGGTCGATGCCTCAGGAACCGTCATCCGCGCCGCCGGCACGCCCGACACGACGATCATGCTGCGCTCCACGGTCAAGCCGTTCGCGCTCGTGGCACTCATCGAATCGGGGGCCGCGGACGAATTCGGCCTGACGCCCCCCGAGCTCGCAGTGATGTGCGCGTCACATACGGGCGAGGACAAGCACGTCCGCACGCTGCAGGCCATCTTCCGGCGCGCCAGCATCAGCCAGGCGGCGCTTCGCTGCGGATCGGAGGGCGCGCCGAGCGATGCGCTCACCGCCGCCCGGCTGGCGCGCGACGGAGAGGCGCCCGGCGCCATCCGCCATGGCTGCTCCGGCTTCCACGCCGCCAGCATCCTGCTGTCGGCCTACTCGGGCTGGTCGGTCGAGGGCTACACGGACCCCGCCCATCCGAGCCAGGTCGCGGTCCGCGACACGGTGACGCGCCTCTTCGGGCGCCGGCCCGGGAAGCTCCGCAGCAGCCCGGACAACTGCGGCCTCCTCACCTACGAGGTCTCCCTCGTCGAGCTGGCGCGGGCCTACCTCATGCTCGCGGACCCGGAGGGCCCCTCGGTCGACGGTGACCGAGCGCGCTCGGCGCCTGCCCTCCGACGCGTCCGGGACGCCATGATGAACGCGCCCGACATGGTCGGCGGTACCTACGACAACCTCGACACCGAGCTCATGCGGCGCCGGCCGGGGACACTGGTATCCAAGGCGGGAGCAGACGGCGTGCGGGCTGTCGGACTTCTGGGCGGGCCGGCCCGGGACGGCAAGGCGCCACAGGGCGACGTACCGGTCCCCGCGTCGGCGATGGCCATCAAGATCGAGGACGGCGACCTCTCGCGGCGTGCCATCAAGGCTGCGTCGGTGGAGGCGCTGGCGCAGGTCGGCGTCCTCGACGATCGTGACCTGCGGGCGATGGAGGCCTACCACCATCCCGTCGTTCGGACGCCCGGCCGGCAGGACGCCGCGGTCGCGCTGGCCCGATTCGAGCTCGCGCCCCTCGACGAGCTCGCATAGGCTCGGGTCCAGCACGACGATGGCTGCCCTCAAGCCCGGCGACGATCCCTACCGCATCCTGGGCGTCCTGCCCGGCGCCGACCTGGGTCAGATCAAGGCAGCCCATCGACGGCTGGCGAAGCGCTTCCACCCCGACCGCGCGATCGGCGACGAGGAGCGCTTCCTGGCCGTCCAGGAGGCCTACCAGCTGCTGTCCGACCCGAACCGGCGCAGTGATTGGGACCGGCTCCACGCCCCCGGGCCGGTCCGGGCGAGCAACGCGACCCGGCCGCGGCCTCGCCCCCGGGGCAGCGCCGAGAGCCCGGACGCGAGCAGGCCGAGGCGGCGGGGCACGCCGCGCAGCGCCCGGCCCACGCCTCCGCCCGGGCGCCGTACGAGGACCTGGTCGGCCGAGCACGTGCCCTGGTGGAACGACTTCCAGCCCCGGCAGCCAGGCGACGCGGCCTCCCGCGACGGGGCCAGGAGCGAAGCGCCCGCGGACCGCCCCGAGACCATCGACCTCGACGTCTTCAGCCGATCGAGTGGCGCGGCCTGGTCGATGGCCGCGCGACGCCACTTCCGGCGTGGCGACGCGGAGCTGCCCTCGCGCGGGGCCTGGCGCTATCGGGGCACCCAGGTGGTCACCGGGGCCGAGGCCCGCAAGGTGGCTGCCGAGGAGGCGACGCACCCAGCCCGCCCCAGGCCAGGGGTCGGCAAACCACCCGACGACGGGCCGCAGCGGTGACGGTGCGCTGCCGCATCGCGCCCAGCCCGACAGGGCCACTCCACATCGGGACCGCGCGCACGGCGCTCTTCAACTACCTCTTCGCGCGCAGGCTGGGGGGCACCTTCGTGCTCCGGCTCGAGGACACCGACCGTGCCCGCTCGACGTTCGAGTTCGAGCAGGACATCCTCGACGGGCTGCACTGGCTGGGCCTCGAGTGGGACGAGGGGCCGGAGGTGGCCGGACTCCCGGCACGCGGACCGTTCGGGCCCTACCGCCAATCGCAGCGGGGCGAGCGCTATTCGGCGGCCATCGACCGACTGCTCGCGGACGATCGCGCCTATCCGTGCTTCTGCACGGCCGAGGAGCTGGCTGCCGACCGTGCGGCACAACAGGCAGCCGGGCAGGACCCGGCCTACGTCGGCCGATGCGCCGGCCTCGGTGAGGCCGAGCGCGAGGCCCTTCGGGCCGAAGGCCGCCCATCGGTCGTGCGCTTCCGGGTCGGCGACGGGACCGTCGAGTTCGACGACCTGGTCCGCGGCCACGTGAGCATCTCCACCAGCGCCCTGGGAGGCGATCTCGTCATCGCCCGCTCGGACGGCTCGCCGCTCTACCACTTCGTGGTCGTCGTGGACGACATCGACATGCGCATCAGCCACGTCATCCGCGGTGAGGACCACCTCTCCAACACGCCCAAGCACGTCCTCCTCTTCCGTGCCCTGGGCGCCGAGCCGCCCGCCTTTGCCCACCTGCCGCTCATCCTCAACCCGGACCGCTCGAAGATGAGCAAGCGCAAGAGCCAGACGGCCATCGATGACTACCGGCGGCAGGGGTACATCCGAGAGGCCATCATCAACCACCTCGCCCTCCTGGGCTGGTCGAGCGGCTCGGACGAGGAGCTCTTCGGCCTTCCCGAGCTCGTGGAACGCTTCGACCTCGGCCGCGTCCAGCCCTCCGGCGCGATCTTCGACCACGATCGCCTCGACTGGCTCAACGGGCAATGGATCCGGCGCCTGGCCCCCGACGAGCTCGTCGAACGCGCGTTGCCCTTCCTCGAGGCTTCGGTCGCAGCCGAGCAGGCACGCGGCCGTTCGACCCGAACACCCTCGGCCGACGAGCTGGCGACGCTGCTGCCGATGGTCGCGGAACGCCTGCCCCGCCTCGACGCCATCGGGCCCATGCTCGACTTCGTCTTCGTGGAGGACGTGGCGGTCGACCCGGCCGACCTCGTGCCGCGACGCTGGGACGCCAGCACCACGATCGACGGCCTGGAGGCCGCCCTCGAGATCGTCGACTCTGCCGGCGCCGTGAGCTTCGAGGCCGACGAGCTGGAACCGCGACTGCGCCGCCTTGCCGAGGAGCGGGGCTGGAAGGTGGGCGATCTCTTCATGTGCATCCGGGTGGCCGTTACCGGTCGCACCGCCACGCCACCCCTCTTCGACACGATGGTGGCCATCGGCCATGATCGGACGGTGGCCCGCCTGCGCGCGGCTGCTGACCTGCTTCGGAGCATCGCCAGCGAGAACGTCAAGGAGCCAAAGGAGGCCATCGATGTCCCTGACCCGTGATGCCTTCGCTGCCTGGCTGGACGCGTATGTCGCCGCCTGGCGCAGCAACGACGCGTCGGACATCGGCCGGCTCTTCAGCGAGGACGTGACCTACAGCTACCGCGCCGGCACGGAGGTCGTGAAGGGCCGCGACGCGGTCGTGGCCGACTGGCTCAAGGACCCCGACGATCCAGCTTCCTGGGAGGCCCGGTACGAGCCGCTGGCCATCGATGGTGAGGTCCACGTAGCCCTCGGCTTCTCGCGCTACCTCCAGCCCGACGGCAGCCTGCGCGATGAGTACAGCAACATCTTCGTCTGTCGCTTCGACGAGGCGGGCCAGTGCTCGGAGTTCAGCGAGTGGTGGATGCGTCTCAGCCCGCCTGAGAACCCGTAGGCCGATCCCGCAGCCGTGGCCCGCACCGTCCTCGTCGTCGACGACGAGCCGACGCTCCGCGAGACGCTCGCCGAGGCGCTTGAAGCTGACGGGCTGCACGTCGTCACCGCGGCAGATGGAAGCGAGGCGCTCGCGACCTTCCGAGCCGAGCGGCCAGACCTCGTCCTGCTCGACCTCATGCTGCCGCAGCTCTCGGGCATCGAGGTCTGCCGCATCCTGCGCCGCGAATCGAGCGTGCCCATCGTCATGCTGACGGCGAAGGACAGCGAGCTCGACAAGGTCGTGGGCCTCGAGCTCGGGGCCGACGATTACGTCACCAAGCCCTTCAGCCTGCGCGAGCTGCTGGCACGCGTGCGGGCCCAGCTCCGGCGTCTCGACACAGCGGGCCCTTCGGGCGCGCCTGATCCCGGGCGGGGCGCGGACACCGACCGGCCGGATGGCCCCATCCATATCGGCTCGGTCGTCGTGGACCTGGCCGGCCACCGGCTGCTACGCGACGGCCAGGCGCTGCCAGTCAGGCCCCGGGCCTTCGAGCTCCTCGCTTACCTGATCCGCCATCCGGGCCAGGTCTTCGAGCGCGAGCAGCTGCTGGCGGCGGTCTGGGGTTACGACTACGCCGGGGAATCACGCACGGTCGACGTCCACATCCACTGGCTGCGCGCGCTCATCGAGGCCGATCCCGGTCATCCCCGCCACCTGCAGACGGTGCGCAGCGTGGGCTACGTCCTGCGACTCCCGCCGGAGCCAGCAGAGCCCGAGCGGCCGGCCGGGCCCGAGCGGGGCTGAGCGACCGGCTCAGGAATTCTTGTGGATCATCCGCTGGATGATCTCGGCCACGTCCTCGGCCGCGTCGATCGATTCCTCCATCGACTGGTAGACCTCGCGCCATTTGATGACCTCGAGCGCGTCCAGGCGCTCACGGAAGAGCCGGGCGATGGCGGCGCGCGACAGCCCATCGGCCTCGTTCTCGAGCTCGTGGACGCGCTTGAGGTGGCCATCGAGACCCTTCATGCCCTCAAGCTTGCTGAGCGCTGACTGAAGCTCGCCGGTCTGTTCCGCGAGGATGGCGGCCAGCCGCTGCGATTCCTGGGTGGGAGCGCTGATGTCGTAGATGATGAGCGCCTCGGCGGTCTCCTGGATGCGGTCGAGCACGTCGTCCATGCGCCGGACGAGCTCGTGGATGTCCTCCCGGTCGAGGGGCGTGATGAAGGCCCGGTCGAGCCGTTCGGCGACCTGGTCGCCGATCTCGTCCCCGGCGTGCTCGAGCGCCTGGATGCGCGCCACGCGCTCTTCGAGCCGGTCATAGGACTGCATCAGGGCGGTGAGCTCCTGGGCCGCCTCGAAGAGGTTCCTGGCATCGAGGTCGAAGAGTTCGAAGAAGCGCTCGTCCCTCGGCATGAGACGGATGGAGACCATGTCGCGTTCCTCCTGCTACGCCCAGCCCAGGGCCGAGATGACGAGCCAGGACAGGCCACCCACGAGGGCGGCCGCCGGGATGGTCACGATCCAGGCCACGACGATGGTGCGCGCCACGCCCCAGCGGACCTGGCGCACGCCACGGCTGGTGCCCACCCCGGTGATGGCGCTCGAGATGACGTGCGTCGTGGAGACGGGCATGCCCATGGCGGCCGTGCTGACCAGGACCGTGGCGGCCGTCGTCTCCGCCGCGAAGCCGTGGACCGGCTCGAGCTCCACGACGCGTTGCCCCATCGTCTTCATGATGCGCCAGCCACCCGCGGCGGTCCCAAGTGAGATGGCCGAGGCCGCTGCGATGATGACCCAGGTGGGCACCGTGATGTCCGGGATGACGCCGGCCGCGAAGAGCGCGAGGGTGATGATGCCCATCGTCTTCTGGGCGTCGTTGGAGCCGTGGGCGAAGGCCATGTAGCCGGCCGAGAAGACCTGCGCGCGGCGGAAGCCGGTCGAGGCGCGTCGGCGCGAGGCGTGGAAGAAGACCCGCGCCAGGACGACCATGAGCACGAGGCCCAGCACGAAGCCGATGACGGGCGAGCTGACCATGGGGATGAGGACCTTGTCGATGATGCCCTGGGTGTTGAGCGCCTCGGTCCCGGCCGCCACGACCGTCGCCCCGAGCAGGCCGCCGATGAGGGCATGTGAGGAGGAGCTGGGCAGGCCGAACCACCAGGTCAGCAGGTTCCAGGTGATGGCTCCGATGAGGGCCGCCACGACGACCGCCTCCGTGGTGGTCTGCTCGTCCACGAGCCCGGCCCCGATCGTCAGGGCCACGGCCGTGCCCGCGAAGGCGCCGATGAAGTTGAAGGCTGCCGCCATGCCGACCGCCTGCGATGGCCGCAGGGCGCGCGTCGCCACGGACGTCGCGATGGCGTTGGCCGAATCGTGGAAGCCGTTGATGTAGTCGAAGATGACGGCGAGGACGACCACGACGACGAGCGCGATCGTCACCTCACCAGGCACGCAGGACTCCCCTCACGCGGCCGGGAACGCCGCCGCTCGATCGTTGCTGAGCACTCGCACTCTAGACCACGCATCCGGCTCGATGGCCGACAGCGCGCACCCGGGCCGGGCGCCTGGGGCGCCTATCCTGTGAGGGCATGGATGAGCACCCGTCCGTCGACGTCAGCGAGGAGGACCTGACCTCGATCGCAGACCAGGCCGGGCTCGGGGTCGTCCATTTCGATGCCACCCTGTCGGTCAGCAGCGCCAACCTCGCCGCACACCAGATCCTGGAGCGGCGACCCGGCTCGCTCATCGGCCAGACGGTCATGAGCACGTTCATCGATCACCGCCTCGAGACGTTCGTCCAGGCCGCGGCCGGGGGTGCGGTCGACTCCCGCCAGCTCGACCGGATCGACCGCTCGTCCGTCATCGTCCGGGCCCGGCCAGCCCGGGACGGTGGGGCCTGGGTGACCCTCGAGGACGTCACGGAGCTGGAGCGCCTGCGGCTCATCCGGAGCCAGTTCATCGACAACCTGAGCCACGAGCTGCGTACCCCGCTGGCGAACGTTCGCCTCCTCACCGAGATGCTCATGGACGACCTCGAGCGCGAGGAGGTCTCCACCCGGGTCCGTGACCGCGTGCACACCATCGATGTCGAGACGGGCCACCTCGTCCAGATGGTCAATGAGCTGCTGGACCTGGCCCGCATCGAGCAGGCCGCCACGCCGATCCGCGAGGACGAGATCGCCCTGGCACCCATCGTGGCCTCCACCCTGGAACGCCTGCGCACGTTTGCCGAGCGTCAGGGCGTCATCCTCGTCGACCTCGTGGCCGACGACCTGCCCCCGGTCCGCGGGGACGAGGACCGGCTCGATCAGCTGCTCATGAACCTCCTGCATAACGCCATCAAGTTCTCGCCGAGCGGTGGCGCGGTCACGGTCACCAGCGACGAGCGCCCCGGGGACGTCGCCATCTCGGTGGCCGACCGGGGCATGGGCATCCCGCGGAAGGACCAGGCGCGGGTCTTCGAGCGCTTCTACAAGGTCGATCGGGCCCGCCAGCGCGGACTCGGCGGGACGGGCCTCGGGCTGTCGATCGCCCGACACATCGTCGAGGCCCACGGCGGCCGCATCTGGCTCGAGTCGTCCGTCGGCAGGGGCTCGACCTTCAGCTTCTCGATCCCGCTGGCCTGACGCCGGCGCAGGGATCCGCCGCGGCGCGTGGGACTACCCGGCGCCCTCGAGCAGGTCTGGCGGCACGAGCCAGCGGAGCTGGCCCTCCCCGTCACCGAGCTTGGTGGCCAGGTCGACGGTCGCGAGGGTCGCCTTCCTCAGGCTGATGCCGGCCCCGTCGATGAGGTAGAGCAGCAGTGAGGTGAAGTCCGGGTCGTGGCCCACGAGCAGGGGCTCGCGGGCGCCCAGCTCGTCGAGCAGCCCCCAGAGCTCGCGCTTGCCGAAGCCCCCAGCGAGACGGTCGTCGATGCGCACCGTCATGTCCAGCGCTCCGGCCACGATCTCAGCGGTCTGGAGCGCTCGCACCTTGGGGCTGCTGGCGATGACGTCGGGGCGGATGCCCCGTTCGCCCAGGAAGCGGCCCAGCCGCTCCGACTGCCGGCGGCCCTTGTTCGTGAGCGGCCGCATCGCGTCGTCGCCGTCCCAGGCCTCGGGATCCCCGGCGTGGGCGTGACGCAGCAGGTGCAGGCGCACCGAGCCGCTGGCCTCACCGAACCGCGACGCAGACATGCGCGCTAGGGTGGCACGTCAGCCGCCGCTGCGCATCTCCTTCGTGCCGGACGCGCCCCCCGCCTCGGTCAGGGGTTGAGGTCCTCGACCGATCCGGTGGCCAGGAAGACGATGTCCTCGGCGATGTTCGTGACGCGGTCGCCGGTGCGCTCGAGATAGTGTGCGGCGAAGAGGATGCGCGCGCCGGGGTCGACGTTGGCCGGGTCGGCACGCATGAGCTCCAGCGTGGCATCGAAGATGCCGTGGTACAGGGTGTCCACCTCGTCATCCCTGGCCGCGACCTCTCGGGCGCGGACCTCGTCCACGTCCACGACGGCGTCCAGGATGTCGCGCACCTGCTGGGCCACGAGCCGTCCCATCTCGGCCAGCCGGACATGCTCCGGGAGCGGCGCGTGCGGCGCCAGCTTGCGGGCCTGCTTGGCGACCGACGAGGCGTGATCGCCCATGCGTTCCAGGTCGTAGGCGACGTGGTCGAGGGACATGAGGAATCGCAGGTCCCGGGCCACGGGCTGCTGGAGGGCGATGGTCTGGGAGACGAGGTGCGCGACGCTGGCCTGCTCGGCATTCAGCTCGTCGTCGCTCCTGATGACCTTGAGCGCGGCCTCGGCATCGTGCCGCTCGAGCGCGTCGACGGCGGCCAGGATCCGCTCCGCCACGATGCTGCCCATGCGCAGGATGCCGTCCTTGATCTCCTGTTCGCTCGCCTCGAGGTGCTCGCGCGTGAACGGGCGAGGCAGTCCGCTGCCTGGTCGGGGGTCGAGGTCCGCGCCTGGTCCTTCCGCGGGTGCGCCATCGGCCAGCTCGGCGGTCTCGTCCGTCCGGTGTCGTCCGGTCGGGTCGGTCATCGGCTGCTCCTCATCCGAATCGACCGGAGACGTAGTCCTCGGTCAGCTTGTTCCTGGGGTTGGTGAAGATCTCGCTCGTGGGGCCCTTCTCCACCATGTAGCCGGCACGGTCATCGCCCATCGTCAGGAAGACCGTCTCATCCGATGCCCGCGCTGCCTGCTGCATGTTGTGGGTGACGATGACGATGGTGAACTCGTCACGCAGCTCGAACATGAGCTCCTCGATCTTCAGCGTCGCGACCGGGTCGAGCGCGGAGCAGGGCTCGTCCATGAGGATGACGTCGGGCTCCACCGCGATGGCGCGTGCGATGCAGAGGCGCTGCTGCTGGCCGCCGGACAGCGCCGTGCCCGGCTGCTTCAGCTTGTCCTTGACCTCGTCCCAGATGGCCGCCCGCCGGAGGCTCCGCTCCACGAGCTCGTCCAGATCGCCCTTGTAGCCGGCGATGCGTGCCCCGAAGGCGACGTTCTCGTGGATCGACTTGGGGAACGGGTTGGGCTTCTGGAAGACCATGCCGATGCGGCGGCGGACCTCGACCGGGTCGACACGGCGGTCGTAGATGTCCACGCCGTGGTAGAGGATCGTGCCCGTGTTGTGGGCGATGGGCACAAGGTCGTTCATCCGGTTGAAGCAGCGCAGGAGCGTGGACTTGCCGCATCCCGACGGGCCGATGAAGGCCGTGATGCGGTTCCTGGGGATCTGAAGCGTGATGTCCGCACGGCCCGGAACCCGCCATAGAGCCGCGACCCGCGCTGGCACCGGACGGCCGCGGACCAGGCGTTGACGTCCGAGACGTCGAAGACGGGCTGGCTGTGCTCATCGCGTCACCACGTTCGTGCATAGCGGTTCCTCAGGATGATGGCGACGGCGTTCACGAGCAGGATGACCACCACGAGGACCAGGATGGCCGCCGACGTGAGGTGACGGAAGTCCGCGTCCGGCTGACGGGACCAGTTGTAGATGATGGTGGGCAGCGACGTGTAGGGGCCCGAGAGCCGATCGAGGATGGTGGCCGTCGCCGGCTGCGAGAAGCCGGCGGCGGCCGCGCCCACGAGCAGGAGCGGCGCGGTCTCTCCGAACGCCCGAGCCAGCGTCAGGATCACGCCGGTCAGGATGCCCGGTGCCGCATACGGCAGCACGTGCGAGCGGATGACCTCCCAGCGAGTGGCGCCGACCCCGAAGCCCGCCTCCCGGATGCTGGCCGGCACTGCCCGGAGGGCCTCCGCGGTGACGATGATGGTGATGGGCAGGACGAGAACCGCCAGCGTGAGCCCTCCGGCGATGATCGTGCGGCCCCCCGTGAAGTCCCTGAGCGCGAGCACGAAGAAGGCCAGGCCGAGGATGCCGTACACGACGGCCGGCACCCCCGCGAGGTTGCGCACGACGGTGTTGATGGTCCGGCTGAACCGGTTGTCCGGCGCGTACTCCTCGAGGTAGATGGCCGCTGCGATACCGGCTGGGAGCGCCAGCAGGGCCACGATGAGCATCATCACGATCGAGCCGAAGAGGCCCTGGGCGATGCCCGCCCTTTCCGGGTTCGACGCGAGGGGTGAGCCCATGAAGTCGAGCACGCCACGGGCCTGCCACACGGGCAGCGAGTCGATGAAGATGTCGATGAGGAGCCAGGTGAGGAAGAGGAGCGCGGCGACGAGCGAGGCCAGCAGGCCGGCCTCAAAGGCTCGGCTGCGCCAGTCGGCCCGTCCGCCCTCGAGCGCGCGGCGGACGGCCGCCGTGGTCTCCGCCTGCGATCCGAGCGCCATCGGTCGACCAGCCATCAGATGGCCCCTTTGCGACGCATCCGGCGGACGTAGCTCTCGCTGATGAGGTTGAGCACCAGGGTCGCCAGGAAGAGGAGCAACCCCACGAAGAAGAGGCTGGCGTAGGGCAGGTTGGCCTCACCGGCGCGAGACTGGTCGGACCCGATGGCCAGGGACACCATGGCCGCAGTCATCGTCTGGCCCGGGAGACAGGCGTTGAGATTGAAGGCCGCGCCACCTGTGCCGCCCGCGGCGATGGACACGATCATCGTCTCGCCGATGGCTCGTGAGAGGCCGATGATGAGGGCCGCCACGACGCCCGACACGGCGGCCGGCAGGACCACGCGGAGGGTCGTGGTGCGCTTGCGAGCGCCCAGCCCATAGGAGGCCTCGCGGAGCGAGCTCGGCACCGCGTGCAGAGAATCCTCGGCCACGCTGGCCACGAGGGGCGTGATGAGGACGCCCACGGCGAGGCCCGCGGCGAGCATGTTGAAGGGGATGGTGGGACCGGGGCAGACGGGATCGATGACCGTCGGGCTCAGCACGCTGAGCGCGAAGAACCCCAGCACGACGCTGGGGATGGCCGCCAGCATCTCGAGGATGGGCTTGAGCCAGCCGCGCAGCCGCGGGCTGGCGTACTCGGCGAGGTAGATGGCGGCGCCCAGCCCGAGGGGCGTCGCGATGAGCATGCCGATGGCGCCGATGACGACCGAGCCGACGATGAGGGTCGGGAGGTCGAAACGCAGGGATCGTGGCTCCCAGATGCCGCCGAAGAGCGCCGCCGGGTCGACGTTGGTGACGAAGGTCAGCGTCTCGCCCAGCAGCGCCAGGACGATGCCGAGCGAGATGACGATGGCCAGCGACGCGGCCGCGAAGAAGAGACCCCGAAGGAGGCGCTGGGTCCGCACGCGACGCGCGGGAGGGACGCAGGTCCTCGACCCTGAGCGGCGAGGTCGGCGTGGCCATGATCCTGCGTGGCTCCGATCTGGGTGTCGAGGACGGCCGGAGGACCGGGCCCCGGGACGTGGGCCCGGTCCTCGACGACCGGGAGGGGAAGAGCGCTAGCTCGTCACTCGGCCGAGCCGATGGCCTCGGCCCATGCCGCGCGGGTCGCTTCGACCTCGTCTGCATGGAGTGGGACATAGCCCACCTCGGCGACGTTGGCGAGGCCCTCGTCGGACAGGTAGAAGTCGACCCAGGGGGCGATGGCCGGGTTCGACCCCAGGCGGTTGAGCGCCGGGTAGATGAACAGCGGCCGGCTCAGGGGATAGGTGCCGTCCGAGACGGTGGTCTGGTCCGGGGTGATGCAGCCGCTGCCGCCGTCCACGCCGAGGACCTTGATGGCGTCCCCGGCCTCGGTCGCGTAGTGCAGGCCCACGAACCCGATGGAGGTGGGGAACTGCGAGACACCCTGGACGATGACGAGGTCGCTCGCCGCTCCGACGTAGGTCGGCGGCACCGGGTCCCGTGTGCCGGGCTCCACGCCTCGCTCCTCGGCCACGCCGGCCAGCGCCAGCTCGATGAATGAATTGTATGTCCCCGACTCCGTGCTCGGGGCCGAGATGAAGATGTCACCCTCCGGGAACGGCGTGGAGGAGCCGAGCTCCGCGGCGAAGGTGCCTGCGTCCTGCCAGGTCTTGATCTCGTTCGACTCGGGCCCGAACACCGCATAGAGGTCGGCGAAGGTCACGCACTCGAGCGGGTTCTGCGGTGAGGTGATGACGGCCAGCCCGTCGTAGCCGATCCTGAGCTCCACGTACTCGATGCCGTTCTCGGCGCACAGCGCGACCTCGTCCTCGCGGATCTGGCGAGAGGCGTCAGAGACGTCGCTGTTGTCGACGCAGAAGAACTGCGAGAAGCCGTCGCCGGTGCCCTCCTCGCCGACCGTGTAGCCGAAGCTCGGGTTGAGAACCTGGAAATCCTCCGCGACCGCCAGTGATATCGGCGCGACGGTGGACGACCCGTGGACGTCGACAAGGCCTTCGACATCCTGGGCGAGAGCGCCGCCGGCAGCGACGGTCACGAGTAGAGCCGCACCGGCGGCGCTGGCGGAGAGCCGAGTGACGGATCGCATGAGCGCGGGACCTCCTCTGGTCGTGGGTGGACGGGCCGCCGTCCGACGGCAGCGTGGACCACGTTGGCGGCCCTACATGAACGGACCGTTGGCGGCCTGTTAACGCTTTGTTACGAGCCCGACCGCGTGCCTGGTCACTCCCCAGCGCAGGGTTGCCCGTCGCCTGCCACAATCTCCGCCTGTCGGGGGTCGCCCGGCGCGGATCCAGTCGGGGGAGGGAGGCGAGACAAGCATGGCCAAGAGGAGGGCCTCACACGCGGACGACGTCGCGAGCAAGCCCAAGCAGCTCCGCAAGCGCCTGCGCAAGGCTGAAGACCTGCTGGCCGATGCGCAGCAGAAGCGCGACCGCGCCCAGGCCCGCGTCGAGGCGCTGAGCATCATCGCCGACGAGGTCCGCGCGCAGCTGGCCGAGGCCGACAAGGCCGCCGAGCAGGGAGCCGCGGCTGCCGCGAAGGCCAAGTCCGCCGCCGCCAGCTCCGCCGCCCGCCAAGGCCAGGCCCGGGGCCAAGCCAGGGCCCGCGGCTGCCGCGAAGGCCAAGCCCGCCGGCGAGACCAGACCCGCGGCCGCGGCCGCCGCCGGCAAGGCCGCCTCGGCCCAGGGGGCATCCGCGAAGCCGCCCGGCGCGTCCGCTCCGCCAACGGGTGGAGTGGCAGTGGGGACCGCCGAGCCGGCGCCGACGGGCGGAGTGGCAGCGGCGACCGCCGCAGACCCATCGCCCACGGGTGCGGAGCCCGCCCCCGCGGCGCCCGCGGCCCGCGCCGGGCGGCCTTCGGTCAGGAAAGGGACGACGACGGGAAGAGCGAGGACCGCGGGCACTCGTGCGACGTCCAACGCAGCGGGCCGCAAGTCGGCGCGGCGAGCGACAACCTAGCCGATCTGCGTGATGGCGACTCCGAGGGCGCGGCGGAACGGCCGGCCGGTGATGCGCCGCCACAGCGGCCGGAAGCTGCGGCGCAGGCGCTCGACGTCCGCCTCGCGCGAGTCGAGGTAGAGCCCCACCGCGTCGCGCGACGCTGCCGGCAGGTTGGGCGCGTTGGCGTTGAGCCAGGCGCGGATCGTCGTCGCCGCCACATCGGCGTCGTGCAGCAGCCCGAGATGGTCCTGCACCTCGGTGACGGTGGCGATGAGCTTCCGCGACGTGACGGGCATGACCTCGGCGAAGTACTCGAGGACGTAGCGGAGCCGCTTGCCCTCGATGCGGAGCGCGTGGAGGGTGGGCACGTCGGCCCAGGTGATGATCGTCTCGTAGGCCCGCACATGCTCGTAGGCGGCCAGGATGCGTGACCCCGCCGTGTCGCGCACGAGGCTCGGACTGCCCATGGCGGCCCCGATGACGCCGGCGCCGGGTGACTCCGTGAAGTCCAGGTAGTCGTCGACGAACTCGCGGTACTGCCGCGAGTCGAGGCGCGCCACCAGGCGCCCTCGCGCCGCCTCGCGCTGGCGGCGCCACGCCTGCCGGAGTGGGTCGAGGGCGTCACGGCCGGGTCCCGGCAGGCGGGCCGCATGGTCATCCAGGTGCTCGATGAGGACGTCGAGGTCACGGACCTCGCCGAGCGCCCGCGCGATGGTGCGCAGCTCGGCCACGTAGCGGCGCTGCAGCTTGGGGCGGTAGGCGCCGTCGAAGACGCGCCAGGCAGCGCGCATCCGGCGTGTCGCCACCCGCATCCGATGGAGGTCCTCGGTGTCTTCCCCCGACCGCGTGCCGGCCTCGAAGTGGAGCATCCGCGCGAGGTGCATGCGGAGCACCTTGCGGCCCGCCTCGCCGAGCGGGTCGTCGGCCCGCACCCCGGGTGACGTCGGTACGGTCGGCAGCCGGTGGGCCGGGTCCTCGGCGGCCTGGGCGACGTAGGCGCGCGCGATCTCCTCCTTGGAGCGCGGCTCGGGCGTGACGAACCCGGTCGCCTCGATGAGCGGCGCCAGGCGGGCCAGGTTGGCGCCGCGCCCCTCGGCCTCCACCTCCAGCACGGAGAACGAGGCCAGCGGCCGCGCCCCCCGGAAGACGGCCACCCAGTCGAGGGTGACGAGCACCTTCCCGTCGTCGAGCTCCAGGCGACGACGCTCACGCCGCTGGTTGAGGGTGAAGAGCGTCCGCAGCCGTGCGCCGTCACGGATCTCGTTGATGAGCTCGCGCGCCGCGCTGGGCGGCCACAGGTCGGGGTCGACGCGCAGGTCCGCAGGCCCTTCGACCTCGACGCGCTGGGAGAGAGCGAGGGGTCCGCCCGTGGCGTCCGGAGTCTCGCTCGCGACCCGCTCGCGGGAGATGGTCTTGACGGTGACGACGATGGGTCCGCCGTCCTCGCGCCGCAATCGGGCACCGAAGCCGGCCTGCTCCAGCGCACCGTACGCGGTATCGAGGTAGCGGTCCTCGACATCGACCGTCTGCTCCTCGCCCATCGAGGCACCGTCGAGCGCGCCTCCCCAGCCCCTGGCCAGCCAGGCACGAAGCGCTTCGACGTCACGCACGAGGTACTTGAGCTCGACCTCTCGGGGTGTCGGGGTGCGGCGCGTGCCCCGCACCGGAGCTTGCGGGATCAGCGCTGGCTGACCCTCCGCCGTCCCCTGCTGCCTCCGCGCCATCCGTCGTGACGGCGCCATCCTGGCCGGCGGCTTCGGTCACGCCTTCTCCCGGCCGGAGTCGGCTGCGGCCCGCATGAGCTCCTCGAAGGTATCGATGCTTCCGGCGGCCTCGGACCCGTCGCCGGCCACGGTCTCGGCGCGCCGCCACTGGGCATCGTCGCCGAGGGTCCAGGCGCGCCGGTCGTCGCGGCGCATGATCGCCACGATCTCGCGGATGCGGGCCTGGGCGGCCGGGTCCTTGATGGGCGCCATGGCCTCGATGCGCCGGTCGAGGTTGCGCTCCATGAGGTCCGCGGAGCCGATGAAGGTCCGCTCACGCTCGCCCTGCCCGAAGATGAAGATGCGCGAGTGCTCGAGGTAGCGGCCCACGATGGAGCGCACCGTGGATGGACTCGCTGAACCCGGGAACGCCCGGCTGCAGCGAGCACATGCCACGGACGATGAGGTCGATGGGCACGCCGGCCTGGCTGGCGCGGTAGAGGGCCGCGATCATGCTCCGGGTCCACGATGGCGTTGCACTTGATGACGATGCGTCCATCGCCGTGCGTCCGGTGCCGCTCGATCTCGGCGTCGATGAGGCTCGTGATGCCCGAGCGCATGCTCACCGGCGCCACCAGCAGCTCCCGGTAGCTGTCCTTGCGCGCCACGCCGGTGAGCACGTTGAAGAGGTCGGTGACGTCCGCCGTGAGCGCCAGGTCCGCGGTCAGCAGGCCCAGGTCCGTGTAGATGCGGGCGGTCTTGGGGTTGTAGTTGCCGGTGCCGATGTGGACGTAGCGGCGCAGCCCGCCGGCCTCGCGTCGCACCACGAGAGCGCACTTGGAGTGGGTCTTGAGGCCGACCAGGCCGTAGGCCACGTGGGCGCCTGCGCGCTCGAGGGCGCGGGCCCAGACGATGTTGGCGCGCTCGTCGAAGCGGGCCTTGATCTCCACCATGACGACGACCTGCTTGCCGCTCTCGGCGGCGTCGATGAGGGCGTGCACGATGGGTGAGTCGCCGCTCGTCCGGTAGAGCGTCATCTTGATGGTCAGGACGTCCGGGTCCTCGGCGGCCTGCTCGATGAAGCGCTGCACCGAGTTCACGAACGACTCGTAGGGATGGTGGAGGAGGATGTCGCGCTCGCGGATGCGCGCGAAGATGTCGACCCCGTCGTCGTCCTCTTCGTCCCGCGGCTGGAGCTGCGGTGGTGTCACCGGCGACCAGGGCACCGGCTGGAGGATGCGGCATGTCGAGGTCGGCGACGGAGTCCAGGCCGCGCAGGTCGAGCATGCCGCGGATCTCGTAGACGTCGGCAGGCTCGAGGCCCAGGCCGCGCTGGAGCAGCGCGCGGGTCTCGTGGGGCATCGAGCGCTCGACCTCGAGCCGCACGACGTTGCCGAAGCGCCGCCGGCGGAGCTCCTCCTCGATGGCCATGCAGCAGGTCGTCCGCCTCGTCCTCCTCGATGGAGAGGTCCGCGTTGCGGGTGACCCGGAAGAGGTGGTGGTCAGACGATCTCCATGCCCGGGAAGAGCGTGTCGAGGTTGGCCGCGATGACGCGCTCCAGCAGGACGTAGGTGCGCGGCGCCACCTCCCACAGGCGCGGCAGGACCGGCGGCACCTTGATGCGGGCGAAGCGCTGCTCGCCGGTGCCCGGCTCGCGCACGGTGACCGCCAGCGACAGCGACAGGTCGCTGATGTAGGGGAACGGGTGGGAGGGGTCGACGGCCAGCGGCGTCAGGACCGGGAAGATCTCGTCCATGAAGCGCTGCCGCAGCTCGAGGCTGGCGCTCCGGACGATCCTCGTAGCGGCAGCGATCCGGATGCCTGCCTCGGCCAGCTCCTCGCTGACGGCGGTGAAGAGCTCCGAGTGGCGGGCCTGGAGCTGCAGGACGCGGCCCCGGATGCGGTCGAGCTTCTCGCTGGCCGAGAGGCCGTCGGGCGTGGGCCAGGAGTGGCCGGCCGCGACCTGCTGCTTGAGGCCGGCCACGCGCACCTGGAAGAACTCGTCGAGGTTGCTGGCGAAGATGGCCAGGAAGCGGACACGCTCGAGGAGCGGGTTGCGCTCATCCTCGGCCTCGTAGAGGACGCGCTCGTTGAAGTCCAGCCATGAGAGCTCACGGTTGATGAAGGGCGTCTCGGGCGGCGGCGCGACCGGGCGGGGTCGGGTGGAGGACGGGCTGACTCGCGCGTCGTGGTCACGATGCGCTGATGCTAGCAGGGGGTGCGCGCCGGCCCCAGGACAGCCAGCAGTACCGATGGAGCCGGCCTGACGATGTGCCAGCCGCTGCGACCCGCGACCCTGACGGCTGGCGTCAGGCGCCCTCGCCCGCCGCGCTTGCCCGGCGCTGCTGGTCCTCCGGGCAGGGGCAGGCCTCGCGCAGGCGCTCGAAGGTGTAGAAGCCGGTGCCGTGTCCGTCGGCCCAGATGGGCTGGATGGCGTACTGGCCGACGAGCGAGACATCCGTGAGCGTGACCTGCTCCTCGGTCAGCGTGGGATGGCAGTCCAGCCAGCCGGGCTGGCCGGCCTCGCCCCGGCAGAAGGCGCATGGGCAGAGCCAGCGCAGGGTCGCGAAGTCGTAGACGGTCCGGTGCCCGTCCGGCCACTCGATGAGCAGCTCGCGGCCGGGTCGGTCGGCGTGGATCCGTGCTGGCGTCAGGTACTCGCCGCCGCGGAGGTAGTCGCTCATGACGACCGTGACTCTGCCACAGGTGACCCATCGGTCTCGGGAGGCTCGGCGTTGAACGCCTCCACCGCTTTCCTGACGGTCGGGTAGAAATGGCCCGGGTCGATGGTGTCGTAGATGCTGTAGCGCTCGAGCTTGTCGCGGACGGGGTCCTTCAGCTCGGCGAAGGCGAGATGCAGACCATCGCGGTTCAGCTCCTCGTCGAGCTTCACGAGCATGTCCGCGGCCGTGGTATCGATGTCGGTGATCGGCTCGGCAGCGACGATGACCCAGCGCGCCGGCGGCTCGGCCGAGGCGATGACCCGGCGCACCGTGTCCCGGAAGAGGAGCGAGTTGGCGAAGAAGAGCGGGCCGTCCCAGCGCAGGACGACCAGCCCGGGGATGGTCTCGGCATCGGGGTAGCGCTCCAGATCGTGGAAGCCGGCCACGGCGGCGGGCTTGCCGAGGAGCGCCCAGTGGGGCCGCCAGGCGCGCACGAAGATCTCGACCACCGACACGACCACGGCCACGACGATGCCCTCGAGGACCCCGACCAGGGCCACGCCCAGGAAGCAGACCGCCGCGATGGCGAAGTCGCTCCGCCGCACCCGCCAGAGCCGCCGGAGGCCGGCGACGTCCAGCAGGGCAGCGCCGGCGAGGATGATGACCGCCGCCAGGACCGGCAGCGGCAGCGTCTGGACGAGTCCGGGCACGAAGACGAGCATGGCCAGCACGAGCGCGGCCGCCACGAGCCCGGTCAGCTGCGACTTGGCACCTGCCTGGTCCGCGACCGCCGTTCGTGAGCTCGACGTGCTGACCGGGAATCCCGAGAAGAAGCCGGCCGCCACGTTGGCTGCTCCGATGGCCACGATCTCCTGGTCGGTGTCCACATCCCTGCCGCGCTTGGCCGCGAAGCCTGCCGAGACCGAGACGGTGTCCCCGATGGCCACCAGCGTGATGCCGATGGCGCCGCCGATGAGCAGCGGCAGGTCCGCGAGCTCGACGTCCGGGATGGAGGGCGAGGGGAAACCCTGGGCAGGACGCCGACGACGTCGACCCCGCGAGCCGCCAGGTCGAGCAGGGCCGACAGGACGATGGTGACCACGACCGCGACGAGGATGCCGGGCACTCTTGGCCGAGCACGGCGCAGACCGACGACGATGCCAAGGGCGAGCATGCCGATGCCGAGCGCCGCGAGATCGGTCTCGTCCAGGCCGGCTCAGGAAGCCGCGCACGTCCTCGACGAGGTTGCCGCCGTCGATCTCGAAGCCGAAGAGGTCCGGCAGCTGGCTGACCACGATGGTCACGGCGAGTCCGGCCATGTAGCCCAGGCGCACTGGCTGCGAGAGCAGGTCGGAGATGAAGCCGAGACGGGCCGCACCGGCGCCGATGGCGATGAGCCCGACGAGGATGGCAAGGGCACCGGCCAGGCGCGACGGCCTCGCTGTCGGAGCCTGCCGCGAGCGGCAGGATGATGGCCGCGATGATGGGCCCGAGCGACGAGTCCGGGCCCAGCACCAGGTACGGCGACGGCCCGAAGACGGCGTACGCGATGAGGCACATCGACGGTCGTGTACAGGCCCGTGATGGCCGGCAGTCCGGCCAGCTCGGCATAGGCCATGCCCTGCGGCACGAGCAGCGCCGAGAGCACCACGGCCGCCACGACGTCGCGGCCCAGCCAGCTCCGCTGGTACGTCCGGATGGCGCCGAGGCTCGGGACCCAGGCCTCCAGGCTGCGCCGCGCGAGGGGCCGTGGACCGCCGTTCATGACGTGTAGCATCCCATCGGCGCGGCTGCCGCGGTCAGAAGCCTCGGTCCATCGTCCGCTGACCGCCCCAGGAGGGCCGCACCCGATGCGCTGGACGACTCTCGCTGCCCTGGCCGTGGCGCAGTTCCTCATGGTCCTCGACCAGGCGGTCATGAACGTCTCGATCAGCCAGCTGGTCGAGGACTTCGACACCACGGTCACGACCATCCAGGGCGTCATCACGCTCTACTCGCTCGTCATGGCCATGTTCATGCTCGTTGGCGCCAAGATCGGGGACATCATCGGCCGCCGCAGGGCGTTCGTGGTGGGCCTCGTCATCTACGGCGTCGGCTCGGGGCTGACGGCGATCGCTCCGACGGTGGCGGTGCTGACCCTCGGCTGGTCCGATCCTGGAGGGCCTGGGTGCGGCGCTCGTGCTGCCGGCGCTTGGCGGCGCTCATCGCGGGCAACTTCGAGGGCCGCGAACGCGTCACCGCCTACGCCGTCATCGGCGGCGTGGCCGGAGCCGGCATCGCCGTCGGTCCCATCCTGGGCGGCTGGGCCACGACGGTGCTCACCTGGCGCGTCGTCTTCGCCGGCGAGGTCGTCCTCGTGCTCGTCATCCTGGCCCTCGTCCGCTACGTGGTCGACGCGCCGCGCGAGGGCGCCAAGCCCAGGCTCGACGTGGTCGGCGGGGCCCTGTCGGCCCTCGGCCTCGGAGCCATCGTGCTCGGCGTGCTGCAGTCGAGCACGTGGGGCCTCGTCGAGCCCAAGGACTCGCCGATCGCGCCCCTGGGCTTCTCGCTGGCGATCTGGCTCATCGGCGGCGGGCGTGGCACTGCTCTACGCCTTCGTCCGCTGGCAGCGCCATCGCGAGTCCTCCGGGCAGGACCCGCTCGTGCACCTCGACCTCATCGCCATCCCGCCGCTGCGTTCCGGGCTGGCCAGCCTGCTGACCCAGAACCTCATCCTCATGGGCATCTTCTTCGTCGTCCCCCTGTACCTGCAGCTGGTCCTCGGCCTGGACGCCCTCGAGACGGGCATCAAGATGCTGCCCGTGTCGATCACGATGTTCGCCGCATCGGCGCTCGGGCTCGCGGCTCAGCCAGCGCTACTCGGTGCGCACCATCATCCGCGCCGGCCTCGTCACGAGCGCGGTCGCCGTCCTGGTCATGATCGCCGGCATCGACCCGGCCCTGGAGGGACTCGCCTTCGCCTCCTCCATGGCGCTGCTGGGCGTGGGCATGGGCCTGCTCGCCTCCCAGCTCGGCAACGTCGTGCAGTCGTCGGTGGATGCCTCCGGTCGGAGCGAGGCCGGCGGGCTCCAGTACACGTCGCAGCAGCTGGGCTCGTCGCTCGGCGTGGCGCTCATCGGCGCCATCGTCATCGCCGGCCTGACGAGCAGCTTCCTGACCAACGGTCGAGGAGGACCCGCGCATCAGCGAGGAGGTCGTCCAGCAGGTCGGCGTCGCCATGGACGGCAGCATCGACTTCGTCTCCTCGGACCAGGTCGCCGAGGCGGTCGGTCGCCTCGGGCGTGGACGAGGCAGGAGGGCGCCGCGATCGTCGAGGACTACGAGGCCGCCCAGCTCCAGGCGCTCAAGACCGGGCTGCTCGCCGCGGCCGCCATCGCCCTGTTCGGCCTCATGTTCACGCAGGGCCTGCCGGGCCGGAGGCCGGAGCCCATGGGTCAACCGTCCGGCGCCGTGGCGAGCACGTAACATGGCGCCATGAGAGTCGTCGTCGCCCTTGGTGGCAACGCCCTGCTGCGCAGAGGCGAGGCCATGACCAGCGAGAACCAGCGCCTGAACGTCCGCACGGCCTGCGTCGAGCTGGCGCCCGTGGCGAGCAGCCATGAGCTCGTCATCGCCCACGGGAATGGGCCGCAGGTCGGCCTTCTGGCCCTCCAGAGCGCCGCCTACACGGAAGTGCCGGCCTACCCGCTCGACATCCTCGGTGCCGAGACGCAGGGCATGATCGGCTACCTCGTGGAGCAGGAGCTCGGCAACCTCGTGCCCTTCGACAAGCCCCTGGCCACCCTCTTGACGATGATCGAGGTCGATATCGCGGACCCCGCCTTCGGTGATCCGAGCAAGCCCATCGGGCCCATCTACGAGAGGGCCACGGCCGAAGCACTGGCCGCCGAGAAGGGCTGGACGGTGAAGCCCGATGGCGACCACTACCGGCGCGTCGTGCCCTCGCCCAAGCCGAAGCGCATCTTCGAGCTGCGCCAGATCCGCTGGCTGCTCGAGCGGGGCACCGTCGTCATCTGCGCCGGCGGCGGAGGCATCCCGGTGATGTATGCCGAGCACCAGGGGCCGGCGACTGACGGTGGGCCCGATCGCCAGCTCGTGGGCGTGGAAGCCGTCATCGACAAGGACCATGCCTCGGGCTTGCTGGCCACCGGTATCGACGCCGATTACTTCATCATGGCCACCGACGCGGATGCCGCCTACGTCGACTTCGGCAAGCCCACCCAGAAGGCCATCGCCCAGGCCCACCCCGATGCCCTGGAGACCGTCAGCTCCGAGTTCGCCGCCGGGTCGATGCTGCCCAAGATCCAGGCCGCCTGCGAGTTCGCGCGCAAGAGCGGCCATCGGGCTGCCATCGGCGGGCTCACGGACATCGCAGAGATGCTGGCCGGCAGCGCAGGCACCATCGTGAGCACCGAGGCCCCGGGCATCTCCTATCGCGATGCGAAGGTATTCACCCCATCAGGATGACGTGGCAGGCTAAACCCGTGTCATGCTATGTCGCGCTCGCGTCAAGGGACAAGGATGGCGGTCGTCAGGTAGGCGACCAGGCCGCCAAGTCTGACCACCGGCTTCGTGTGGCTCGACTGGCCCGGCATCACCCAAGCGACTCAACGAACGCGGAGGTAGCGCGGATGAACACGGATCACCAGGTCGGTCGGACCGGTCGATTTCTTCGCCATGAGCTTTCCGGGCAACAAGTTCAGGGGCGAGATCATCCCGGCCATCCAGGAGCTCGTGGATGCCGGCACCATCCGCATCATCGACATCCTCTTCGCGGTCAGGGAGGGCGATGCCGAGGCGTCGTGTCATCGAGCTGCAGGAGATCCCGAACGAGCTGTTCGCGCGCTTCGAACCCGTGGTCGCCGAGATCACGGGCCTCATGACGCCGACGACGTGCGCCATCTCTCCGCGGGCCTGGAGCCCGACTCGACGATGGCACTGCTGCTCTTCGAGAACACCTGGGCGCGCAAGGTCGGTGACGCCATCGAGGCCGCCAACGGCCGCGTGCTCATGTTCGAGCGCATCCCGCGACCGGTCGTGCAGGAGCTCATCGCCGAGCGTGAGCAGCTCCTTGCCGAGGCCGCTTCGGCCTAGCAGTCGAAGAGATCCAGTAGGAGGTACCAGATCATGATGCGAAGAGGGATCGGACGCCCCGGGCGCGGCATCGTGGGCGCCGTGGCCACGACGGCTGTCGTTGCCGGCACCGCAGGTGCCGTCCACCATCACCAGCAGCAGAAGTGGGCCAACCAGGCTGCCGAGCAGCAGGCCGACCAGCAGGCCGTGCAGCAGCAGGCCGAGATGGAGCAGATGCAGCAGCAGATGGCCCAGATGCAGGCGCAGCAGGCTGCGGCTGCGGCGGCTGCCCCAGCGGTCGCAGCCGCAGCACCCGCCGGTGCCAGTGCCGACCTCACTGCGCAGCTCGGCCAGCTGGCGCAGCTGCATCAGGCCGGTGCCCTGAGTGACGAGGAGTATGCCGCCGCGAAGGCCAAGCTCCTGGGCTGAGCGGCCGCTTCCATCGGAAGCCACTCCGGGTGAAGCCCGGACAGCGGGTCCGCCAGCCGCGCGACTTCGCTATATGAGAGCCATCGGCGAGGTGCTCAGCGACCCCAGCACGTAAGGCACCGCCGCGAGCCAAGGAGTGGACATGGCAGCAGACCAGAAGCCAGCGACCGCTGTCACGGGCAGCGGCACCGCTTGGCATGCCCTGAGCGCCGAGGAGGCACTGTCGAAGCAGTCGGTCGATGCGGCCAGCGGCCTGTCAGCCGCCGAGGTCACGTCACGGCGGAGCACCTACGGCCCCAACAAGCTGGCCGAAGCTGCCAGGGAGCCGCGCTGGCGGGCGTTCCTGCGGCAGTACACCGACCCCATGCAGATCGTGCTCCTCGTGGCAGGCATCCTGTGCCTCTTCCTGCCAGGGCAATTCTGGACCGGCATCCTCCTCATCGGCCTGACGCTCCTCAACGCCTTCATGGGCCTGAACCAGGAGGGCAAGGCCGAGTCGAGCATCGCCGCTCTCCAGGGCATGATGGTCGTCCAGGCCCGGGCGATGCGCGACGGTGCCGTCACACAGGTACCCATGGAGGAGCTGGTCCCTGGCGACATCGTGATGGTCGAGGCAGGAGACCTCGTGCCCGCGGACGGTCGCCTCATCCGGGCGGCCACCCTCGAGATCGACGAGTCGGCCCTCACTGGGGAGAGCGCCCCGGTGCCCAAGCAGGTCGAGCCGGTGGCTGCCGATGCGGCCTTGGGCGACCGCGTGGACTTGGCGTTCATGAACACGCAGGTGACTCGCGGGGCCGCCACTCTGCTCGTGACCGGGACGGGCATGAGCACCGAGGTCGGGCACATCTCCGACATGCTCCAGACCGCCACCGCCGACGAGACGCCGCTGACCAAGCAGCTCAACGCCCTGACCAACCAGATCCTCGTCATCGCCGGCGTGGCGCTCATCATCTCGATGGCGCTGGGCCTCTGGCGCGGCCTGGAGTTCCAGGCGCTCTTCCTCACCGCCGTGGCCTTCTCGGTCTCGGCCATCCCCACCGGCCTGCCGGCCGTGGTCACCACCATCCTTGCGTCGGGAACCACCACGCTCGCCAAGGCTGGCGCCATCGTGAAGCGGCTTCGCTCGGTCGAGACGCTGGGCTCGACGTCGGCCATCAACTCGGACAAGACCGGCACCCTCACCCTCAACCAGATGACCGCGGTCCAGATGGCGGTGGCCGGCCGCCGCTACTCGGTCACTGGCGAGGGCTACTCGACGAGCGGGCAGATCAGCCGCGTGGCGGGCGAGACCGAGGTACCCGCTCGACCGCTACATGCTGCCCATGGCGCTGCGCCGCCGATGCCGTCGTCAAGGATGGCGACCTCGTCGGCGACCCCACCGAAGGGGCGCTCGTCGTGCTCGCCGCCAAGGGCGGCTTCGATCCCGTCCTCACTCGCGAGCGCTATCCCGCGCGTGGCCGAGGTCCCCTTCGACGCTGCCTACAAGTTCATGGCCACCTTCCATCGCATGAAAGACGACGCCGGCAAGGAGGTCGTCCGCTGCTACGTCAAGGGCGCCCCCGACCAGCTCCTGGCACGGGCCACCTCGGCCGACGACGGCAGCGGCAAGCTCTTGCCCGTCGGACAAGGTCCGTGACGCCTATCTGGCGGAGAACGAGCGGCTCGGCCGCGACGGCCTGCGGGTCATGGCCACCGCGCAGCGCGACCTCGACCCCAAGACCTTCGACCCCAAGGCCGACCTGCTGCCCGTGGTGTCCGACCTGACGCTTCTGGCCCTCGTCGGCATCGTCGACCCGCCCCGCTCCGAGGCCAAGTCCGCCATCGCCACGGCGCACGCGGCCGGCATCCAGGTGCGCATGATCACGGGCGACCATGCCGTCACGGCGGAGGCCATCGCCCGCCAGCTGGGCATCACGGGCCGAGCCATCACCGGGGCCGAGTTCGCGGCCATGAGCGACGACGGAGGTCGCGCGCGCGATCGACGACATCGGCGTCATCGCGCGCGTGGCGCCCGAGGACAAGGTCCACCTCGTGGAGGTGCTCAAGAAGAAGGGTCACGTCGTGGCCATGACGGGCGACGGCGTCAACGACGCCCCGGCGCTCAAGCAGGCCGACATCGGCGTGGCCATGGGCATCACCGGCACGGAGGTCTCCAAGGAGGCCGCCGTGATGATCCTCACCGACGACAACTTCGCCACCATCGTCGAAGGCGGTCGAACTCGGGCGCGCCCTCTACGACAACCTGTTGCGCTACGTCCGCTACCAGATGGGGCAGCTCTTCGGCTTCATCGCAACGTTCCTCGGCGCCAGCCTCTTCTTCATCGCCGAGGGCATCCCCTTCACACCCCTCCAGACGCTCTGGATCAACTTCACGGTCACAGTGTTCCTGGCCGTGGGCCTGGGGTACTCCAAGGCGCGAGAGGGTCTCGATGTCCGAGGTGCCTCGGCCGCCGGAGAACCCCATCCTGCCCAGGCCGCTGCTTGCGTACCTTGTCTTCATCGGCCTCGTCCTGGCGGCCTGCACGCTGGGCACCATATGGTGGGCCACCGACCGGTACGGGGAGGCCGTGGCGCGCACGATGGGCGTTGATCGTCTTCTCGCTGGCCAACATCTGGTTCGCGCTGGAGACCGCGGACCCGAAGCGATCGCTCTTCAGTGGCGGCATCCTCGAGAACCCCACGTTGCTGAAGGCCACGGGCCTGGCCATCCTGGCCACCATCGTGGCCGTGGAGATCGGCCTCCTCAATCGACTCCTCGGCACCGTGAGCCTGACCATCGACCAGTGGGTCATCTCGGTCGTGGTTTCTCTCGGGGTCGTGGTCGTCGTCGAGGGGGCAAGGCTACTCAACATCCGCACCGAAGAAGCGCCGACCGTGGCCGTGCAGGAGGCCGCTGCGGCATGACCAGACCGGAGCCCGATCGAATGAAAGGAGTGGCGTGATGGCCGAGCAGGCTGAGCAGGCGAACCAGGTCCTGGCCGCATTCGTCTTCGAGAGCGGGGAGGCATCCCGGCGGTTCCTCAAGACCGTCCAGGAGATCGACAAGGTCGACGACAACGTCCGCATCGTCGATGCCGCGATCGCGGACCGGACCAAGCTCGGCCGGGTCAAGATCCACCAGACCGAGGATCGCGGCGGGATGAAGGGCGGCCGCCCGCGGCGGCACCATCGGCGTCGTCGTGGGGACGATCCTCCTGGGTCCCGCGGGCGCGGTGGTCGGCGGTGCCGCAGGCGGCCTCCTGGCCGGACTGCACAACCGCTTCCACGACATCGGCGTGGACGACAAGTTCATGCGCGAGGTCGCCAAGGAGATGGAGAAGGGCAGGAGCGCCCTGTTCGTCCTGTACGAGGGCGACTGGTCAGCCTCCATCGGCCTGATCGAGACGGCCGTCAAGAACGAGGGCGCGCTCCTCGTCCAGAGCACGCTGCCAGCCGAGACCGCGGCGGCGCTGCAGCAGCTCGTCGCGCCGGCGGTCGAGGAGCTCGGCGGCGAGGATGTCGTCGCGGACTACGAGGTCGACACGCGAGGAAGGGGCGGAGGCCGTCGCTGCGCCCGCCGAGGAGGTCGATGACCTCACGAGGATCCTGGGCGTCGAGCCCGAGTCGGCCGCGGTCCTGCAGGCGGCGGGCGTCGCCAGCTACGCGCGTCTCGCCGCCACGAGCGAACCCGACCTCCGTCGCATCCTCGGGGACGCCGGCACCGCCGTCCCGAAGAACGTCAACACGTGGGCGATGCAGGCATCGTTCGCCGCGAATGGCGACTGGGCCGGCCTCGACGCGTTCGTGGAGGAGAGCCAGCCGGAGCCGACGGTCGCTGCCACGGCCGCGACCGCGGTCTGCCGATGACCTGACCCAGCTGGCGGGCATCGGACCCAAGTCCGCGAGGGCCCTGGCGGCAGCCGGGATCGCGACGTACGCGGCCCTCGCCGAGGCCAACGAGCCGCAGGTCCGCAAGGCGCTGCTCGAGGCGGCATGCTGCCGCCCGGGGACGTGGCGACCTGGCCATCGCAGGCCGCCTACGCCGCCAAGGGCGACTGGCAGGGCCTGACGAAGTACAACGAGAAGCGTGGCACCCGGAAGCCGAAGGCAGCCGCGGCCACACCCTCGAGCGCACCAGCCGTGACCGATGACCTGACCCAGCTCAGCGGCATCGGACCCCGGATGTCCTCGGTCCTGGCCGAGGGCGGTGTGACCAGCTACGACGGGCTCCAGCACACGAGCACCGACGAGCTGCGCCGGATCGTCAGCGCGGGCGGGGTCCTGCCGCCGTCCAGCCTCGAGACCTGGCCCACGCAGGCCTCGTACGCGGTCGAAGGGCGACTGGCGCGGCCTGACGGAGTACAACAAGCGACACCGCGGCTGATCGCGCCCATCGCCGTCGAGATGCTGTCGACGGCGGCCTTCCCGATGAGCCCGGCCAGCGGGGCGCACCCCACAGGGTGGGACCGACCGGGCGCAGGCGATCATCCGAAGCGGATGACCGCTCGTCTGCGGGTGACGCCTATGGTCAGGCCGCCTCGTCCGAGGACGACACCTCCTCGAGCGCGACCCGGCCTAGGCTCGTCTCGATCCCGCATCAGGAGGAACGACCGTGCCCATCGACCTGCGCAACCGCAGCTTCCTCAAGGAGATCGACTTCACGCCCGACGAGCTGCGGTTCCTGCTCAAGCTCTCCGCTGACCTGAAGGCAGCCAAGTCGGCGCGGACCGAGGTGCCCCGCCTGCGGGGCAGGAACATCGCGCTCATCTTCGAGAAGACGTCCACGCGGACGCGCTGTGCCTTCGAGGTGGCCGCCTACGACCAGGGGCCCACGTCACCTACCTCGACCCCTCCGGCTCGCAGATGGGCCACAAGGAGTCGGTCTCCGACACAGCCCGGGTCCTGGGGCGCTTCTTCGACGGCATCGAGTACCGCGGCAAGGCCCAGGCCGACGTGGAGACGCTGGCTCGCGACGCCGGCGTGCCCGTCTTCAACGGGCTCACCGATGAGTGGCACCCCACCCAGATGCTGGCCGACTTCCTGACCATGTCCGAGTCGAGCGGCAAGGACTTCCGCGACATCGCCTATGCCTTCATGGGCGACCTGCGCTTCAACATGGGCCGTTCCCTGCTCGTCATGGGGGCGCTCATGGGCAGCGACGTGCGCATGGTCGGGCCGGACGAGCTGGCGCCGCCCGCGGACGTCGTCACGATCGCCCGCGACATCGCCGCCAAGACCGGCGCCAGGATCACCATCACGGCCGACGAGGCGGTGGGTGTCAAGGGCGTCGACTTCATCCACACCGACGTGTGGGTCTCCATGGGCGAGCCCAAGCAGGTCTGGAACGAGCGCGTGGCGCTGCTCAAGCCCTACCAGGTCGACGCCGCGCTCCTCGAGAAGAGCGGCAACGCCGACGTCAAGTTCATGCACTGCCTGCCGGCCTTCCACGACCCCGACACCGTCGTCGGCAAGGAGATGATGGAGGCGACGAACATGCCCGGCGGCCTGGAAGTCACCGGCGAGGTCTTCGAGTCGAAGGCCAGCATCGTGTTCGACCAGGCCGAGAACCGCCTCCACACCATCAAGGCCGTCATGGTCGCTTCGCTGGGCTCCGACTGACCCTACCCGATGGGGTCGGGGTCGATCCGTTCGAGCGCGGCGTGGACGTCGTAGCCCAGGGCCTCGGCGATTCGAGGCACGGACGCGGGTCGGCGGCGCTTCGATGGGCATGGGGGTCGTTGACACGGTCCGCCCCGCATCGTACGCGCTGCGTGCGTCGCTGCGGCTAGAATTGGTCGATGCTCCCGACTGGTCGACCAGCCGATCTCGCGTGCCTGCGGGCGCACCCGCTGCCGCAAGCCGCGCGGGTCGGGTCGGCCCGTGCCTGAGCCGGGCAGTCCCGCAGGCACCGTTGGGGCTGCCGTCGACACCAACTGAACCAAGTACAGGGACATC
>CAVOIR010000017.1:0-101673 GCA_963696045.1 uncultured Chloroflexia bacterium
ACGACGGGCACGATGATGGGCATCGACGAACGATGACCACGGCCGAGACCCCTGCTCAGCAGTCCGCGGCCGACGACCTGCCGGCCTGGGCCGAGCCGTTCGCGCCCGGCTCGCTGGCCGGCCTTGCGCGACGTCGACACCTCACCGACATCGACCGCGACTGGGCGTTCGGCGACTCGACCGGTCGCGGCATGACGGTGGCCATCATCGACAGCGGCCTGGAGGCCGACCACCCGGCACTCCTCGGGCGGGTCGTGGAGTCCGTGGCCGTGACGATCGACGGCGACGGGGAGCCGAACGTGGTGGCCGATGACGGGGTCGACCTGTATGGCCACGGCACGGCCTGCGGCGGCATCATCCTGGGCTTCGCGCCGGAGGTCGAGCTGGTCTCGATCCGCGTCCTGGGCGCGAACCTGCGGGGCAGCGGAGCGGCCTTCATCGCCGCGATCGACTGGGCCATCGAGCGTGGCATCGAGGTCGTGAACCTCAGCCTGTCGTCGCGCAAGGCCGAGCTCTTCCCGGTCTTCCACGAGGTCGTCGATGAGGCCTACTTCAAGGGCATGAAGCTCGTGGGCGCCGCGAACAACGCCCAGGTGCTGAGCTACCCACCGTCTTCTCATCGGTCTTCTCGGTGGCCGCCCACGGCGAGCCCGAACCCTGGCGCTGGTACTACAACCCGCGCCCGCCGGTCGAGTTCGGCGCCTGGGGAGTGGACGTGCCCATCGCCTGGAAGGACGGCGGCTCGACGGTCGCGACGGGCAACAGCTTCGCCGCGCCGCACATCGCGGGCCTCCTGGCACGACTCTGCTCGAAGCATCCCGGCCTGACCCCCTTCGAGGCCAAGGCGATCCTGGCCGCGACGGCCGACGATCCGTCTCCAGGCGCGACCCAGCTGACGAACCTGGGATGTGCGACGGCCGCCCGCCGGTGAGCGGGCGGCCGTCATCGGGATCAGGATCTACCTAGCGGACCCGGGCGTTGCCCTCGGTGTCCTCCTCATCGGGGACGGCCTTCGGCCGGCGAACGTTGCCCTCGGTGTCCTCCTCATCGGGGACGGCCTTCGGCCGGCGAACGTTGCCCTCGGTGTCCTCCTCATCGGGGACGGCCTTCGGCCGGCGAACGTTGCCCTCGGTGTCCTGCTCCATCGTCATCGGTTCTCCTTCGCGCTCCGTCCGCCCCGGGGGTGAGGTCGGCATTCGCCGAGCATGCCGCCGAATGGCACCGGGAGGCAGCATGTTAGCGACATCGAGGCTGTCGAATCGCCGACAAGTGCCGGCAAGAGTCCGCCGCGACCTGAGGGACGGCTAGGCCGCAACCGCCGCAGGGGGCACGATGACCGTAGCGGCCTGCTCCACCCGTCCCGGTGTCAACTCCTCGCTGAAATGGCACGCCACGCTCTGGCCCGGCGCGACCACGTGGAGGGGCGGCGGCACCGTGTCGCATTCCTCCGGGTCGCCGAGCTGCTCACGCAGCCAGCAGCGACCCTTGAAGCGGCAGCCCTCGATGGGTGCCGCCGGCGATGGCACGTCGCCCTTGAGGATGATGCGGCGGCGGCGGCGGCGAGGGTCAGGTTCCGGGATGGCTGACATCAGCGCCACCGTGTAGGGGTGTCGGGGCCGTGCGTACAGCGCCTCCGACGTCCGCCAGCTCGACGATCCCGCCGAGGTACATCACGGCGACACGGTCGCTGACGTAGTGCACGACCGAGAGGTTGTGGGCGATGAACAGGTAGGTCAGGTCGAACTCGGCCCGCAGGTCCAGCAGCAGGTTGAGGATCTGGCTCTGGATGGAGACGTCGAGGGCCGAGACCGGCTCGTCGCAGACGATGAACTCAGGCTCGAGCGCCAGAGAGCGGGCGATGCCGATGCGCTGCCGCTGGCCACCCGAGAACTCGTGGGGATAACGCCGAGCGTAGTCCCGCGCAGGCCGACGGCCTCGAGGTAGTCGCCGATACGCTGCTCGCGGATGCTGCGCTTGGCCCATCCGTTCTCTGCGTCGGCCTGGGCCAGGAGGCCCTCGCCGATGATGTCGTTGACGGGCATGCGCGGGTTGAGCGAGCCATAGGGGTCCTGGTAGATGATCTGGAGCTTGCGGCGCAGGAGTCGCAAGCTCCTTGCCCGTGCGCTCGCTGATGTCCTGGCCTCGATACCGGACCCGGCCGGACGTCAGGGGCAGGAGGCGTAGCAGCGTCCGGCCCAGCGTCGACTTGCCGCATCCGGATTCGCCGACCAGGCCGAGGACCTCGCCCTTGGCGACCTCGAAGCTGACGCCGTCAACGGCCTTGACGTCGCCGACCTTCTTGCGTAGGAGCCCAGCGTGTATGGGGTAGTACTTGACCAGGTCCTCGACCTGGATGAGCGGCTCCGCTGTCAGGCTCGACGAGGTCGGCGCAGGCACACTCACGAGCGCCTCCCGGCGCCGACCCGGGTCTCCTCACCGGCTGCCGGGGTCCCCGTCTCGACCGCCTCCGTCGGCGGGTCCTGCCACAGCCAGCAGGCCACGAGACGTCGGACCGCAGCTCGATCTCGGGAGCATCGTCGCCAAGGGCCGACGTGCCGCGGCTCCCGTCCGGGCCTCCATCAGGCCGAGCACGAGGATCGTGGACCCCGCAGGGCTCGAAGCGCCGCGGACAGCGCGGTGCGAAGTTGCAGCCGGTGGGCATGTTGAAGGGGTTGGGCACGGAGCCCTTGATGACGCTGAGCCGCTGGCCGCGATGGGCCTGCGACGGCATCGACTCGAGCAGGCCCTGAGTGTAGGGATGCCGGGGCGAGACGAAGACATCGCCGACCGGTCCGGCCTCCACGATGCGGCCCGCGTACATGACAGCCACCTCATCGACCATCTCGGCCACCACACCGAGATCGTGCGTGATGAGCATGAGCGCCATGCCGAGCTCGGCCTGGACGCCGCGGATGAGGTCGAGGATCTGCGCCTGGACCGTCACGTCGAGAGCTGTCGTGGGCTCGTCCGCGATGAGCATCTTGGGTCGGCAGGAGAGGCCCATGGCGATCATCGCCCGCTGGCGCATGCCGCCTGAGAGCTCGTGGGGGTACTGCCTGACGCGGCGTTCCGGCGAACTCATGCCCGACCTGCGCGAGGGCAGCCACGGCTCGCTCCTGGGCCTCCTTCTTCGACACCTTGAGATGCTCGATGACCGCCTCGCTGATCTGGTCCCCGATGGTGAAGACCGGGTTGAGGCTGGTCATGGGTTCCTGGAAGACCATCGCGATCTCGCCGCCTCTGACCCGCCGCATCTCATCGTCAGACAGCTTCAGGACGTCGCGTCCGTCGACGACGACGCGGCCGGACGGGATACGCGCCGGAGGCATCTCCAGCAGCCGCATGATGGTCAGCGCCGTGACCGACTTGCCGCAGCCAGATTCGCCCGACCAGGCCGATCGTGCCACCGCGCGGCACACCGAAGCTCACGCCGTCGACGGCCTTGACGGTCCCGTCCATGACGTCGAAGTACGTGCGCAGGTCCTCGACCTGGACGAATCGCTCGCCCGGGAGCGGCGGGCACCACGAGGCCGCGCGTCGCCGTGGAGCAGGTGTGCCGGTGACTGGCACGAGCTCACTCGTGTGCCCGTGGGTCGAAGGCGTCGCGCAGGCCGTCACCCATGAAGTTGATGCCGATGACCATGAGAGCGATGGCCATGCCGGGGAAGAAGGCCCACCACCAGTTGCCCAGGATGAGCTGGCCCTGAGACGAGGACAGCGCCGTGCCCCAGCTGACCTCCGTGGCCTTGATGCCGAAGCCCAGGTAGCTCACGAATGCCTCGAGGATGATGGCGTTGGCCACGATGAGCGTGGCCGAGACGATGATGGGACCGAGGGCGTTGGGCAGGATGTGACGGAACGCGATGCGTCGGTCGCGAACGCCGACCGCGCGCGCGGCATCGACGTACTCCTGCTCGCGCAGTGAGAGGAACAGCGCTCGCACGAGGCGGGCAAGGACGGGCCAGGAGAGCAGCCCGAAGATGACCATGAGCACGATCGGTTCGCCGCCACCGAAGAAGCTGGCGGCGACGAGGATGATGAAGACGAACGGGATGGCCAGCATGAGGTCGACGATGCGCATGAGGATGCCGTCGGCCCAGCCGCCGAAGAAGCCGGCCACGACCCCGACGCGTGATGCCGACGGACGACGGCGATGACCATGGTCACGAGACCGAATGCGACCGAGAGGCGGGCGCCGTTGACGACCAGCTCGAAGACGCTGCGCCCGAGGTAGTCCGTGCCGAAGATGTTCTCGGCGGAGGGTGGATCCCCGCCGGGCCGCGTGATCTTCGCCAGGTCGAGCGCGTCGTACGGCCACAGGATCGGCCCGAAGATGGCGATGAGGACCATCGTGCCGACCATGACGCTGCCGACGAGGGCCATGCGGTGACGACGGAAGCGACGCCAGGCCAGCTGCCATTGGCTGAGCGGCTCGAGGGCGACCTCGTGGTCGCTCTCCTGCGCCGGCCGACGAGCACCTCCTGGCGCCGCGCGTGCTGTGCAGGATGTCGTCACCCGGCCCGACGTATTCGCCAGCGTGGGCCATGGCCTCGCCGAGGCGCCGGGCCTGGACGTCCTCGGGGTCTCGTAGGCCCCGGTCTGCTCGCTCATCGACCTAGTACCGGATGCGCGGGTCGATGATGGCGTAGACCACGTCCGCGAGGAGGTTGGCCAGCAGGATGACGAACGAGGTCATCAGGATGAGGCCCATCAGGACATAGTAGTCACGCTCGCCCACGGACTCGATGAAGAGGCGCCCGATGCCCGGCCAGCTGAAGATCGTCTCGGTGACGATGGCGCCCGAGACCAGGAATGGGATCTCGAGGGCGATGTTCGTGGTCACCGGCAGCATGGCGTTGCGGAAGGCGTGACGGCCCACGACGCGCCGCGCGGAGAGGCCCTTGGCCTTGGCGGTGCGCACGAAGTCGGCCGAGAGGGTCTCGAGCATCGACGCGCGCACGAAGCGGCTGTCGGCGGCGATGTTGACGGCCACCAGGGTGACGACCGGCAGGATGAGGTGCGTGCCGATGTCGACGAACGCCTCGCACGGGCTGCTGTCCCGCGGCCGCCCAGAACTGGGCGGAGCCGAAGGCCGGCCAGTCACGCGCATCGACGACGCCGCCGGTGGGCAGGATGTGCAGGGCCGGACCGAAGAGGAAGATGAGCATGAGGCCCAGCCAGAACGTGGGCAGCGAGTAGAGGATGTAGCTCACGAACGTGAGCCCCTGGTCGTAGGCGGAATAGCGCTTCACGGCCGAGGTGACGCCCAGCACGATGGCCGTGCCGACCCAGATGACGAGGGCCGTGATGGTCAGGAAGAGCGTGGCCGGCAGGCGCTCCCAGATCATGTCCACGACCGGGCGCGCCGTGTCGAGGCTGTTGCCGAGGTCCCCGTGAAGGAAGCCGTTGTCGCCGCCGCCCAGGAAGGCCGGCAGGAGGTTGAGGCCGCCCTGCTCGGAGAAGAACGCATCGAAGCCGTCCCGTTCGCAGTTGAGGACGCCCGACCAGCCGCCGAACATGCGCAGGATGGCGGCCGGGTCCTTCGAATCCTCCAGGCACCAGCGGTCGAGCCAGGCCTCCTTCATCTCCTGCGTCAGTCGCGGGTTGGTGGCCACCGAGCCCGGCCGGCCCACCAGGGGCGGCGAGGAGGAGGACGTAGCTGATGACGATGACGCCGATGAAGAGGGGGATGAGACCGAGGGCCCGGCGGATGATGTAGGCGGTCACGAGAGCGGGTGGCCCCGTTCAGCGGGGTCTGGCCGTCGCGGGACCGGGGGACCGGACGCTGGCCGGGACGGCCCACTCGTCGGCCGATAGAGATGCAGGCTCGGGCGGGCCCTGCAGGGTCCACCCGAGCCGGCGGGTCGCGGATGCGGGTCGAGACGGCTATGCGTCGTCCTTCAGGATACCAGTCCCCGATGTTCCACATGTCGCTGGCGGTGCTTGGGTTGATGTGAGTCGTTGGCCGAGCCGGGGTTGACGCCGCGCACGTTGCTCCGGTAGTAGAGCACGACCTCGGACTGCGCCTCGGTGAGGAGCTGCTGGAGCTCGTGCGCGTACTGGACCGCCTCGAACTGGTCGGTGGCCCCGTAGAGCTTGTCGAGGACCGCGTCGATCTCGCGGGTCGTGGAGCCGAGCGTAGTTGGCACCAGCGCCGCCATTCTCCTCGGTGGGGATGTAGTCTGGAGTGATAGACGGTGTAGGTGTTGCCGAAGAGGTCGAAGCCGTAGACCCAGGCGAACTCCGCGGTGTCGTGATTGCCGCGCGTCAGGTTGCAGAGCGCATCCGGGGCCGGCCTCGTTCCAGCCCGAGTACACGGTCTCGGGCGCCGCGGTGTTGATGAGCTCGACGCCGAGGTCGCGGAACTTGCTGGCGAGGTAGTCGCCGGCGGCCACGCGGTAAGCCGGCGCCGGTGTGGCAGTGCAGCAGGCTCAGCTTCTCGCCGTCCTTGTCGCGGATGCCGTCGCCGTCGCTGTCGACCCAGCCGGATGCGTCGAGCAGCTCGACCGCCATCTCGGGGTCGTACTCGATGCAGGTCAGGCCTTCCGTCGTGCGGAAGTAGAGTCCGGGCGGGACCGGGCTGCAGGGCTCATCCTCCGGCATCGGCGTGCCCGGATAGACCGTCTCGTAGAGCTCGGTCTTGTTGATGGCGTGGGCGAGGGCCATGCGCACGTTCGGGTCAGCCAGGGCCGGGTGCCCTGGCCTGGTTGAAGTCGAAGTGCTCGTACTCCCAGGCCGGCTCGATGACGCCGCGCCGATCGCGGCGATCGACACCGGCGATCGCCGCGTAGTCGCCCTGGAGAAGGTCGGTGACGTACGTCGATCTCGCCGGCCAGGAAGGCCGCGATCATGGCGTCCTTGGCGCCGTCGAAGAAGCGGTAGACGACGCGGTCGAGGTAGGCCGGATCACCCGTGTAGGGGCTGACCCAGTGCTCGTTGCGGACAAGCTCGATGGCGCTTGGGCTGGCGCTAGCGAACTTGAAGGCGCCCGAGGTCGGCGCGTTCTCGATGCCGGGGCCCACCGGGTAGGACATCTGCGCCGCGTCAGTGACCGGGATCTGGGACATGTAGTGCTCGGGCAGCATGGGCTTGCCGAGGATGCCGTAGAAGCCTGTGAACGCCGTGCAGAAGTGCACGGTCGCGGACAGGCCGTCCTCGGACACGTCGAAGCGGTCGATGATGTTCCAGCCATCGGTGCCGGCATAGAGACCCGACGTTGTCCGGATCCATGTTCCATTCCCAGGTGTAGCGCATGTCGTTGAGGTCGAGCGTCTCGCCGTCGCTCCACTTGAGGCCGGGCTTGATGTTCAGGTCGACCTCGAAGCCGGGCAGGTCCTCGTAGCCTTCGCGGCGGTTGGGGCACTCGGCAGTGGGCTCGGCGTCGATGCGGACACCGCCGTTGGCGAGCGTCGGGATGCTCGACGGCCTGCTCGGCGATGTACTTGCCGTCCGACGGTACGTCCCAGAGGACGTCGAACGCGGCGGCGTTGACCTGCTGTTGGTCGAAGGCCGAGATGTAGTAGTAGTTGAGCTGATCTGGGGATCTGCCAGTCGGCGATGACGATGCTGCCCGCCCGGCGTGCCCTTCTCGGACGTCGTAGCGTCTCCGAACATCACGTCGTCGATGTTGTCCGCGGTGACCTCTTGCGCCGCGACGGGAGCGGCGAGCGGCCGACCCGGCGATGGCGAGGGTGGCGGTGAGCGCGAAGACGCGCGCTTGCCTGGACTCATGAGGGCATGTCCTCCGTGCGGCGCGTCATCGCCTGGGTGGCGATGATCACGAAGATCTCCCGTCTGCGGCCGCTCCTCCGCATCTTGCACGCAGGCGCAAGCCTCCCGGCGAGGGGCCACAGGTAGGCGGATTATATGGACGCGCGACGGCCGGGCGCGCCGGGCCGAACGGCCCTCACTGGTGCGACGATGGTCCCCGGCGGCTACTCCTCGTCGGAGCCGAGCCTCCAGCTCGAGACGTCCCAGTCGTAGCGCGACCTGGACGGGTCGAGCGGGCCCGTCGGGACCCTGGACCCGCGTCGAGAGGGCGCTCACGTTGGACTCGTACCAGAGCGGCCAGTAGGGCACGTCGTCGCTGAGCACGTCCTGCACGCCCGCGTAGGCCTCCGCGCGCTCCGCCGGGTCGAGGGTCTCGCGGGCGGCGCTGATGAGGTGGTCCACCAGCGACGAGGTGAACCCCGAGGGGTTGGCGTCCGCCTGATTCTCCGCGGTCGTGATGCGCGAGGACTCGAAGGAGCGCACGGCGCTGTCGGGATCCGGACCCAGCGGCCGGGCCATCAGCAGCGTGTCGAAGTCGTTCGGCCAGAGCAGCTGGTCGAGCATCGTGCCGCCCGTCAGGTCGAGCTCCTCGACCAGCAGCTCGATGCCGCACTCGGCGAGCTGTTCGGCCGCCTCGTTGGCGAAGGTGAACTGGTCCACGGACGTGGGACGGACGGCGATGGTCGTCGAGAGGCGCTGACCCGTCGCGGACCCGGATGCCGTCGGCGCCGGGCGCCCAGCCGGCGCCGTCGAGGAGCGCCGTCGCGGCGGCCACGTCGCGGGGTCGCGGGCTCGCCTCCGGAAGTGCCCAGGACGTGGCGGTGTACGGGGTCGTCGCGATGAAGCGGTCTGCATCCCGACGCGTGGCCAGGTCCGCCTGGTCGAGGCAGAGGGCGAAGGCCCGCCGCGTGCTGACGTCGAAGTAGACGCGCTCGGGTCGCACGTTGAAGAGGATGCCGAACTGGAGGTCCAGGGGGCGCGCCGCAGCCGCCACCTCGGGCACATCGCTGACCGCCGCCTCCAGCTCCTCGGGGACGTCGAGGACCCAGTCAGCCTCGCCGCCCAGCAGTCGCGTCACGGCCACCGATGGGTCGCGCTCGACGTCCACATCGATGGACTCGATGCGCGGCGTGCTGCGCGTGTGCTCGGCGTTGGCCTCGAGGCGGTACGTGCCGTCCTCGTCGATGGCTGTCGAGCCGGTACGGGCCGCCTCCCAGCGGGATGATGCTGGCATCGAGGAGGCCGAGGGCGGCCGAGCGCTTGTCGGCGTCGCTCGTCGTGAAGACCTGGCCCAGGGCCCCGAGGCGCTCCAGCAGCTGCCCCACGTAGGCATCCTCGTCGAAGAGGCCCTGCTCGTCGGTGAATGGGGCCTGCGAGGGCAGCTCGAGGCGGGCACGCGTGAAGATCCGCTCGAGACGGTCGCGATGGTCGACGAGGCGGCAGCCTTCGGGCGGCTCGGGGTCGGCGCACGCGTCCCGCAGCATCTGGGCCGTGATCTCGTTCACGACGGTGTCCGGCCGGTCCTCGCTGAGTCGGCCGGCGGCGTCGATGAGCTCGCTCGTGGCGGTCGTGACGGCCTCGTCGGAGAGGATCGGGAGCCGCCCCAGGGCCTCGGCCAGGAAGGGCGCATGCGGCTCGCGGAGCGTGATGATGACCTGCCCCTCGTCCCGCTGCGGCGGGCTGGCGAGGTGGTCCCGGACCGCGGCGCAGAGGTCGCGGCCGAGGGGGCAGGACGGCGAGGCGGCCATGCGCAGGGTGAACAGGACGTCCTCGGTCGTGACCTTGCTGCCGTCGTGGAAGCGGGCGTCGGCCTTGATGGGGATCGTCCAGGTGAGGCCGTCGTCGCTCACCTCGGGCAGCGCTCGGGCCAGCTCGGGGATCGGCTGCATGGTCTCGTCGAGCCGGTAGAGCGGGTCGTAGAGCAGGTCGATGAGCAGGTGCTCGGTCGCGTTCGTGGCCGGCGGAAGCAGGCGCGTGGGATGCTCGGGCGCCATGACCACCATCGTCTCGGGCGTGCGGTCGCCGCGGCGGGGCGTGGGCGACGGCGATGGCGTGGGCGCGGCGGAGGGCGCGGCGGACCGCGATGCGGTCGGGGCCGCGGTCATGACCGGCAGAGCGGAGGGTGGCGGAGGGTCCCCGACGCACGCGGTCAGGCCGACGAGGAGCCCGAGTGCCACGGGCAGGACGGCGAGCCTCGAGAGGCCCGCCGACGACAGGGCTGGATCCCACGGCAGCCTCCGGCCTCCCCTTCCAGACCCCGCCGACCGTGCCGAGGGTGCTGTGCGGAACCGCCTCACTGCGGGCAGGGCGCCTGGAGCCCCGTCATGGGCTGCCAGCGCAGGTCGGGCTGACGCGCCGCCGTGGCCTCGTCCAGGCGGCGGACGGGGGCGTCGTGGGGAGCCGTGAGCAGGAGCTCGGGATCGTCATGCGCCTCGGCGGCCACGGCGATGAGCGCGTCGGCGAAGGCGTCGAGGGTCTCGATCGATTCGGTCTCGGTGGGCTCGATGAGCAGGCACTCCTCGACGATGAGCGGGAAGTAGATCGTCGGCGGATGGTAGCCGTGATCGATGAGACGCTTGGCGATGTCGAGGGTGCGCACGCCGGTCGCTTCCTTGATGGCCCGCCCGGACGCCACGAACTCGTGCTTGCAGGGACCCTCGAAGGGCAGCTCGTAGGCCTCGCCGATGCGCTTCCGGAGGTAGTTCGCGGCGAGGACGGCGTCGTCGCTCACCTGCCGCAGGCCGCTGCCTCCGTGGGCGAGGATGTAGGCGAAGGCCCGCACGAGGATGCCGGTGCTGCCCTGGTAGGCGCGCATCCGGCCGATGGACGTCGGTCGCTCGTCGTCGCGCTCGAGGCGGAAGCTCCCGTCGGCCTCGGCCATGACGAGCGGCCGGGGCAGGAAGGGCGCCAGCGCCTCTGAGACGGCGATGGGCCCGGCTCCCGGACCGCCTCCACCGTGCGGCGTCGAGAACGTCTTGTGCAGGTTGAAGTGCATGACGTCGAAGCCCGCGACTCCGGGCCGGAAGTGGCCCAGCACCGCGTTCATGTTGGCGCCATCCATGTAGGCGAGGGCTCCCGCCTCGTGGACGGCATCGAGGAGTTCCACGACGTGACGCTCGAAGAGCCCCAGTGTCGAGGGGTTGGTGAGCATCACGGCCGCGGTCCGCGGGCCGAGCGCGGCTCGAAGGGCGTCGAGGTCGACGCTGCCGTCGGGGCGCGAGGCGATGGTCACGGTTCGGAAACCCGCCATCGATGCCGTCGCCGGGTTCGTGCCATGCGAGGAATCGGGCACCAGCACCTCGTCGCGATCGAGGTCTCCGCGCCATCGGTGCCAGGCCCGGATGACGAGGATGCCGGTGAGCTCACCGTGGGCGCCCGCTGCCGGCTGCAGGGACACGGCGGGCAGCCCGCTGATCTCGGCCAGCTGCCGCTGCAGCCGCCACATCAGCTCCAGCGAGCCCTGTGCCAGGCTGTCGGGCGCCAGCGGATGGAGCGCCGCGAAGCCCGGCTGACGGGCGGCCCACTCGTTGATCTTGGGGTTGTACTTCATGGTGCAGGAGCCCAGCGGGTAGAAGCCGCCGTCCACCGAGTAGTTGAGGTGCGAGAGGCGCAGGAAGTGATGGATGACGCTGGGCTCGTCGATCTCGGGCAGCCCCGCAGGGCGTGCCCGCCGATGCTCCTCGGGCACGCCAGCGAGCGCGTCGGCGGGCGGGTGGGGGACCTTGAACGAGGAACGCCCGGGGGCCGAGAGCTCGTCGAGCGTCGGCTGCAGGTCCGGCCCGACGGCCGAACGGCGGCCCTTCACTGCCGAGACCCGCTCATCGACCGGCGCCGCGGTCACCTCGGTCGCATCGGTCGAAGACGGTGCGCTCATGCCGTTGCCTCGCGGAGCCCCTCGACGAGGAGGCCGATGTCCTCGTCCGTCGTGAGCTCCGTGGCGCAGAGCAGCAAGGCATCGCGGAGGGCGGGATCGTCGGGGTACCAGCGTGACAGCACGAAGCCCGCGAGCAGGCCGCGCTCGAGCAGCCGGGCGTGCACGGCGGCGGCGTCGGGGACACGGACGACGAGCTCGTTGAGATAGGGCGCGGCGTGGATCCGTCCGATGCCGATGCCGGCCAGGGCGCGCTCGAGCCGCTGCGCCGAGGCCGCTCCCGCGGCCGCGACATCGGCCAGACCGTGCGGACCGAGGGTCGCCAGGTAGGTCGTGGCGGCCAGGGCGCAGAGCGCCTGGTTCGTGCAGATGTTGCTGGCCGCCTTGTCACGGCGGATGTCCTGCTCACGGGCGCGCAGCGTCATGACGAAGGCGCGCCGCCCATCGGCGTCCGTCGTGCGGCCCACGAGCCGTCCGGGGATCTGGCGCATGAGCGGCTGGCTGCAGGCGAGGAGGCCGAGATACGGCCCTCCGTATTGGGGCGGGATCCCGAGCGGCTGGCCCTCGCCGGCCGCGATGTCTGCGCCGTACTCGCCCGGCGGCGCGAGGACGGCGAGCGAGACGGGCTCGACGACGGCCACGAAGAGCGCGCCGGCCGTGTGAGTCAGCTGGGCCGCCCTGGCCATGGGCTCGAGGACGCCGAAGGCGTTGGGCTGGCCCAGGATGACGCCTGCCACGGGGCGATCGGGCTCGGCGAGGGCGGCCTCGAGGGCCGCCAGGTCTGTCGTGCCATCGGCGAGCGTGGGCAGCTCCTCGAGCTCCCGGTCGCCGGCCGCGAAGTAGGTCCGCGTCGTCTCCACGGCGTGTCGATGGACGGCGCGGCTGATGAGCACGCGGTCACGCCGGGTGGCGCGCAGCGGTCATGAGCGCAGCCTCCGCCGTGGCGGTGGCGCCATCGTAGTGCGAGGCCGAGACGACGGGCAGCCCGGTCAGCTCCGCCAGCAGCGACTGGAACTCGAAGATGGCCTGCAGGGTCCCCTGGCTGATCTCGGGCTGGTACGGGGTGTAGGCCGTGTAGAACTCGCCGCGGGAGATGACGGCGTCGACGGTGGCCGGGATGTGGTGGCGGTAGACGCCCGCGCCGAGGAACGAGACGGGGTCGACCCGGTTGCGCGCCGCGAGCGCACCGAGCTCACGCGCGAGCTCGAGCTCAGAGCGCGGCCCGGGCAGGTCCAGGCCGTCGGCTCGGACGGCGGGAGGGATGTCGTCGAAGAGCCGCTCGACCGAATCGACGCCCAGCGCGGCGAGCATCCGCTCGCGGTCCGACGCCGTGTGCGGACCGTAGACCATGCCTCAGCCGCCGATCCGCTCTCGGTAGGCAGCGGCGTCCATCAGCTCCTCTACCTGGCCCGGGTCGTCGAGTCGGAGGCGGACCATCCAGCCGCCGGCGTACGGCTCGCTGTTGACGAGCTCGGGCTTCGCGCCCAGGTCGGCGTTCAGGCCCACGACCTCGCCGGCGGCGGGTGCGTAGAGGTCGCTCGCCGTCTTGACCGATTCGATGACCCCGAAGGCCTCGGCTCGGCCGAGACGCCGTCCGACCTCGGGCAGCTCCACGAAGACGATGTCCCCGAGCTCATCGGCGGCGTAGGCCGTGATGCCCACGACGGCCTCGCGGCCATCGACCCGGAGCCACTCGTGATCCTCGGTGTAGCGAAGGTCGTCAGGTACGTCCACGTCGTCTGCCTCCACGATCGTCGATCTCGGCGCGCCCCGGCATCAGCCTGCCTTCGGGCATCAGCGTGCCCTCCGATAGAACGGCAGGGGCACCACCTCCGCGGGGACGGTGGCGTCTCGGATCACGACCTCCAGCATGGTACCCGGGGTCGCCTCCGACGGCGGCACGTAGGCCATGGCGATAGCGTCTCCGCGCGTCGGCGACTGGCTGCCGCTGGTGACCTCGCCGATCGGCGCTGCATCGCCGGCGCGCCGCACCGGGTAGCCGTGGCGCGCGATGCCGCGCTCGCGCAGGACGAGCCCGATGAGCTGCCGACGCAGCGGTCCGGCGCTCGCGGCGATCAGGGCGTCTCGTGCCACGAAGTCCGCGGCGCCGCCCGCCGCGTCGCGCTCGAGGTGGACGAAGCGCCCGAGGCCAGCCTCGAAGGGGTTCGTCTGCCGGTCCAGTTCGTTGCCGTAGAGCGGCATCCCGGCCTCGAGCCGCAGCGTGTCCCGGGCGCCCAGGCCGCAGGGCACGAGGCCGGCCGGCGCGCCGGCGTCGAGCAGCGCGTCCCAGAGCCGGGGCCCATCATCCCAGGCGACGAACAGCTCGAAGCCGTCCTCGCCCGTGTAGCCGGTCCGCGCCACCATGGCGGCGACACCGGCGATGCTGGCCACCGCCGACCCGTATGGGCGCAGGCTCGAGAGTTCGAGGCTCGTGAGCGGCTGGAGAGTGGCCACGGCGGCAGGGCCCTGGACGGCCAGCAGCGACGTGCCCATCGTCTCGTCGATGAGCTCGGTGGCGGTGCCAGCGAGGCGCTCGGCCAGCGCCGCGGCCACGGCCTCGCGATTGGACGCATTGGGGACGACGAGCAGCTCGGAGGGACCCGTTCGGTAGACGATGAGGTCGTCGATGATGCCGCCATCCGGGGCGCAGATGAGGGAGTACTGCGCGCGGCCCACGGCGAGGCGACCGGGATCCGCGACCAGGGCACGCCCGAGCGCCGCCACCGCGTCGCGACCGCGCACCCGGAGCTCGCCCATGTGCGAGAGGTCGAAGAGGCCGACGGCGCGGCGGACGGCGTGGTGCTCATCGACGATGGAGCCGTAGCGGACCGGCATCTCCCAGCCGCCGAACTCGATGAAGCGGGCCCCGAGCGCCTCGTGCCGACCATGGAGGGCGGTCCGCACTCAGGCCGGCCCGGCGCCGGGCAGCGCCCTCGCGAGGATGTCGCGCTCGGTGGGGAAGCTCATGATGGCCTCCGCCTCCCCCAGCCCGAACCAGCGGACCTCCTCGAACTCGTGGTCGTGGTCCGCAAGGTCGCCGCCGGTGGCCTCCATGAGGAAGTAGCGCACCGTCTTGTCGATGCGCCGGCCGTCACGCACGAACCGGTAGTGGATCTCGCCGACGCTGCCCAGGATGCGAACCTCGAGGCCGGTCTCCTCTCGCACCTCGCGCAGGGCGGTCTCCTCGGGTGTCTCGTCCCCGTCGGGGGTGCCCTTCGGCAGCGACCAGGTCACGCCGTCACGGTCGCGGCGGCGGCGCCCGAGCAGGAGCTGCGGCTCCGCCCCGTCGCCCCGCAGGACGATGCCTCCGGCAGAGAAGGCGCGATCGGTCGCGGCCCAGCGACGCTGCCCCGCCCTCACCACGTCAGCCCGACCGCGGCAGCGCGCACCAGGAGCGATGGTCCGATAGGACGCGACGCGACGCGGCCCAGCACATGGCAGGCCGGCGCAACACCGGTCGCCCGCCCGGCACCTCCGGCCGAGGGGTGGTGAGGCTCCGAGCCGAGCGCCGCGTGGCCGCCAGCGGTCCTCGTCGAGCCGCCGACGACGCGGCCACCGGGACGCGCGGCCTGTTGCGCGGACGCCCACGCGAGAGCCGATGGCTCTGGGGCCCTCCCCCGCCTGACACGACGATCCGCGCCCCGGGGCGGGCCACCGGGTGCGGGCCGACGATGCGCTGCATGGGGCCGATGGTAGCGCCTAACGCCCGTCGAGGAGGCTTCGCAGGACCATCGCGCGATCCTCGTCGAGGTCGCCCCGTCGCACGGCCATGGCGAGCTCCCGGCGAGCGACGGCGAGGTACAGCTCCATGGCCCCGGGCGCCAGCCGTGAGAGCGCTCCCAGGTGTGCCCGGATGGTGCCCTCGTCGCCGCGGACGAAGGGCCCCGTGAGGGCACGCTCGATGCCCATGCCCTCGGCGTTGGCGAGGCTCTGGCGGATGAGCGGTCCGTAGATGGCGAGCGCACCGGCTTCGTCGAGACCGGCGCCCCGCGCCACTTCGGCGATGCCATCGAGGAGGCCCACGAAGCCACCCGCGGCGAGCACGGCAGCGGCGTGGTAGGCGGGCTTGCCGCCGGGCGGGAGGCGGACGGGCTGGGCGCCGATGTCCGTCGCCAGGCGCCCCAGGAGGGCGACGAGCTCGTCACCGCCCTCGAGCGCCACGGTGGCGCCGTGCATGGCGGCCAGGGCCGCGTCCTGGCCGGCGAAGGCGACGAGCGGGTGGAACGAGCCGATGGCGCTGCCCGCGGCCTGCGCGGGCGCGAGGACGTCCGCCGCCAGCGCTCCCGAGGTATGGACGGCGGCCTGCCCGGCGTAGAGCCGCAGGCCGGCGGCCACGTCGGCGAGGGCGTCATCGGGCACCGTCAGGAAGACGAGGTCCGCGACGTCGACGATGGCGCCGGCCGACTCGAGCGCCCTGCTGCCGGGGATGAGCGCGCCGAAATGCTCCCGCCGCTCCGCGTCCCGGCTCGCCACCGCCACGACCGGCCAGCCAGCGCGGGCGAAGGCCACGGCGAGCACGCTGGCCACCCGACCGGCGCCGACGAAGCCGATGCGGGGCCGGCCACTCGGATCGCCCGGCGGGTGGGGGTGGCTGTGGCCCGGGGCTCCGCCGTGCTCATCGTCCATGACCCCGAAGCGTATCGGTCGGCGCGCCCGCCGTATACTGACGACGACCCATCATCGACCGACCCGAGGCGGGCACTCCCGTCAGGCGCCGACATCCCGGGCACGCCCGCCGCGCCCAGATCGGAGCTCGCCGCCATGACCTCGACCCCAGCGTCCCTCGCACTGGGCGCCCGCGCCCAGCTCACGGCCGGAGACGTCAACGCCGCCATCTACCGCCTGGATGCGGCGGCCGACCGCCTGGACCGCTTGCCCTTCACCGTCAAGGTGCTCCTCGAGAACGCGCTCCGCCAGGGCGCGACCGGCGGCGCGAGCGACGCCGACATCGCCGCGCTGGCGGCCTGGCAGCCGGGCGAGAAGCCTGACATCGAGATCCCCTTCATGCCCGGTCGCGTCCTGCTCCAGGACTTCACGGGCGTGCCCGCCGTCGTGGACCTGGCCGCCATGCGCGACGCCATGGCCGCTCTCGGGGGCGATCCCGCCCGCATCAACCCGCTCGTCCCGGCCAGCCTCGTCATCGACCATTCCGTCCAGGTGGACCGCTTCGGCGACGCGAGCGCCTTCGCCTACAACGTGACCAGGGAGTACGAACGCAACGAGGAGCGCTACCAGCTCCTGCGCTGGGCCCAGACGGCGCTTCGTGGCTTCCGCGTCGTGCCCCCGGGCACCGGCATCGTCCACCAGGTCAACCTCGAGTTCCTGGGCGACGTGGTCAGCCTGCGCGACGAGGACCGTGGTCCCGGCGCCCTGGCGGGCGAGGTCGTGGCCTTCCCGGACACCCTCGTGGGCACCGACTCGCACACCACGATGATCAGCGGCCTGGGCATCCTCGGCTACGGCGTCGGAGGCATCGAGGCCGAGGCCGTGCTGCTCGGCCAGCCGCTCTACCAGCCGCTCCCCGTGGTCGTGGGCGTGCGCCTGCACGGCGCGCTGCCCACCGGCAGCACTGCGACGGACCTCGTGCTCGTCATCAGCCAGCTCCTGCGCGCGCATGGCGTGGTCGGCAAGTTCGTCGAGTTCACCGGAGACGGCCTGGCCTCGCTGGCCCTGGCCGATCGCGCGACCCTCGCCAACATGGCGCCCGAGTACGGCGCCACGACGGGCATCTTCCCCATCGACGAGGAGACGCTGGCGTACCTGCGGCTCACGGGGCGCGCGCAGGCCCGCATCGACCTCGTCGAGGCGTATTCGAAGGAGCAGGGCCTGTGGCGCTGGCCGGGCGACGCTCCGGAGTTCGACGAGCTGCTGGAGCTCGATCTCGCGACCGTGGTTCCATCGGTGGCCGGGCCCCGGCGGCCGCAGGACCGCATCGTCCTCGGCGACCTCGAGTCCGCGTTCCACCGCGACTTCCCGCCGCCGGGTGAGAACGGCGACGGCTACGCCAGGGTGTCCGTCTCGGCCGACGGGCAGGAGGCCTCGCTGGCGACGGGCTCGGTCGCCATCGCGGCCATCACGAGCTGCACGAACACGTCCAATCCGAGCGTGATGGTGGGGGCCGGCCTCCTCGCCCGCAACGCCGTGGCGCGCGGTCTCTCGGTCAGCCCGACGGTGAAGACGAGCCTCGCGCCGGGCTCACGGGCCGTCACGACGTACCTCCGCGACGCTGGGCTCATCGAGCCCCTCGAGACGCTCGGCTTCGACGTGGTGGGCTACGGCTGCACGACCTGCATCGGCAACAGCGGCCCTCTGGACGAGGCCGTCGCCGAGGCCGTCGAGGCCAACGACCTCGTGGTGGCGGCCGTCCTGTCGGGCAACCGCAACTTCGAGGGCCGCATCCATCCGCTGGTCAAGGCCTCCTACCTTGCCTCGCCGCCCCTCGTCGTCGCCTTCGCCCTCGCGGGACGGGTCGACATCGACCTCGACCACGAACCGCTTGGGCAGGGTCGGGACGGGAAGCCGGTCATGCTGGCCGAGATCTGGCCCTCGGCCCAGGAGGTCCGGGCGGCCATCGAGTCGGCCGTCACGCCGGAGCTCTTCCGAAGCACCTACGCGAGCGTCTTCGACGGCGACGAGCGCTGGCGTTCGCTGCGCGTGCCGCAGGGAGACCGCTACGCCTGGGACGATACGTCGACGTACATCGCCGCCCCGCCCTTCTTCAGCGGGCTGTCAGCCGAGCCCTCTCCCATCGGCCCCATCGAAGGCGCCCGCGTGCTCGCGGTGCTCGGGCATTCGGTGACCACCGACCACATCTCGCCGGCGGGCGTCATCCCCGCCTGGAGCCCGGCCGGACAGTGGCTCCAGGAGCGCGGCGTCACGCCGGCCGAGTTCAACTCCTATGGCGCCCGCCGCGGCCACCACGAGGTCATGATGCGGGGCACCTTCGGCAACATCCGCCTGAAGAACGCGCTGGCCGACCGGGAAGGCCCCTTCACGAGCTACCAACCGGGTGGCGAGCCGATGTCGATCTACGACGCCGCGATGCGCTACGCGGCCGAGGGCACGCCCCTGCTCGTCCTCGCCGGCACGGAGTACGGCAGCGGCAGCTCGCGCGACTGGGCCGCCAAGGGGACCCGCCTGCTCGGCGTCCGGGCGGTCCTGGCCGAGTCGTTCGAGCGCATCCATCGCTCCAACCTCGTGGGCATGGGCGTGCTGCCCCTCCAGTACCTGCCCGGCGAGACCGCCGCCAGCCTCGGGCTGACGGGCCGTGAGGCCTTCGACGTGCTCGGGCTCGATGACGACATCGCTCCGCGGTCACGCGTCCGCGTCGTGGCTCGCAGCGGGGGCCGCGAGGTCGGCTTCGAGGCCGTCGTCCGGCTCGACGGGGCCATCGAGGTCGACTACTACCGCCACGGCGGCATCCTGCCGGCCGTCCTGCGCCGTCTCGCGGCTGCGTGGGGCGGCCCGGCCGAGTAGGGCAGCTCGGCACCTGTGAGCTCGGCGTCGCCGCACCCTGGCGCGCGTCCGGGGCGACACCTACCTCGGGCCGTCCGCCCCGGTCACGAGAAGGACATACCCGCCGTCCGTGACCGCGTAGAGCTCACCGGCATCGTCCTCGCCGAAGGAGACGAGCTGCCCGAGGGCTGGGTCCACCCGACCGACCTCGAGGGGCTCCGCCGTGCCTGCCAAGAGGTCATCCGCGGGCACGGCCCAGATGACCCCGCTGCAGTGGTCGCCGTACAGGTACGTGCCGGACGGGAGCGTGCCCGCAGCGCCTCGATACGCGTAGCCTCCGATGACCGCGCAGTGCGGGCTCGTGTCGTCATGCTGGTACGCGATCGCAGGGGCGAGGTGCCGCGAGGGGTCGCAGGGCCGATCACCCAGGCATGACGGGCCCTCCATGTCGCTCCAGCCGAAGCTGGCCATCCGGCGGCCGCTCGGGAGGACGTTCACCTCTTCCCAGCCGCTCTGGCCGACGTCGCCGATGTAGACGTCGCCGCTCAGGCGGTCGACGCTGAAGCGCCACGGGTTGCGCAGGCCGATGGCGTGGACCTCGCGCGCGTGCCGCAGGGTCAGAAGCGAAGCCGTTGTCGGCCGGGATGGCATAGGGCCGGCCGGTGTCCACGTCGAGGCGGAGGAGCTTGCCCAGGAGCGACCCACTGTCGAGCCCGTGACGCTGCGGGTCGTTGCCCGAGCCGCCATCGCCGATGCCAACGAGGAGCATGCCGTCGTGGTCGAAGGCCAGCATGCCGCCCTTGTGCGTCGTGTAGTCCTGCGGGATGACGAGGAGCACGAGCTCGGTCGTCTCGGGCGGCGCGGCGTCCTCGTCCAGCGTGAAGCGACTGATCATCGTTGCCCCATCGTCGCGACGCGAGTACAGCACGAAGACAGTGCCGTTCTCCGGGAACCGCGGGTGGACGGCGAGCCCCAGAAGGCCGCGCTCGGCGTGGTGGAGGACGCGGTCGGAGATGTCCAGGACCGGCTCCGGCGCGACCGTCCCGTCGGCCCGCAGGAGGCGGATGCGGCCGGCCTGCTCCACGACCAGTCGGTCGCCGCTGCCGTCCCGGGCGCCGGTGATGAACACGGGCTCCTCGAAACCCTCGGCGACGACCCCCAGCCGCAGTTCGAGCCGGGGCGACTCGGCGGAGGCGACCGAGAGCTGCGCCCCCAGGAGCAGGAGCGCCAGGGCCGCGGTCGCTGCGACCGCGCGCCGCCAGGGCAGCGGTCAGGTCAGGCGTCCGGCGCGGACGATGGCATCGCCACCGCGGACGAAGGGGCCACCGCTTCGAGCAGCACATCGCCCGAGCCATCGGCGAGGATGAGCCGGTCGCCGTCGCGACGCCATTCGACCACCTCGTCGAGCAGACCCAGGAGGCGCCGGTCCTGGCGTCGGAGTTCGCCCTCGCAGGGCAGGCCGATGGCGGAGATCGGCGCGATGACGAGACGGTCGGCCTCGACCATGTAGCCGGCTTCGAAGGCCCGGCATCCGGTGCTGCCGGTGACGCGCCCTTCCGGCCCGAACAGAGATGCTCACCGTGGTGCCCTCGACGGGCATGACGAGGGGGCCCGAGCGGCTGGCCATCATCCCCACGAGCCACTCGCCCGCGAGGTCGGCGGCTGCCGCACCCGGGCTCACGAGGGTGACCCGGAGGACCCCGCTGTCGTCGAGCAGCTCGAGGCCGGCGGGGCTGGCGGCCCAGGTCGTCGCCATGCCGAGGGCCTGGGTCAGCTCGAAGGCCTCGTCCTCCTCCCGTCGGCTGCACGGCTCGACCCCGCGGCTGAGGACCGCAAGACGGATCCGCTCGCCATCGAGGCTATGGCCGCCGACGTACGTCCCGCACGCGGTCTCGCCCTCCAGCCGTCCGTCCGGCAGCAGCGAGACCGTCAGGGTCGAGCCTCGCCGCGGCGCCCGCAGGCCCTCCCCGAAGGCGTCGAAGCCGTGTGACGACCCAGGTGCCCTCCGGGGTCGCGAGCGCCGGCGCAGCCGAGGTCGGCGCAGCCGAGGGCGTGGCACTGCTGGGGCTGGCGCTGCGGCTCGGCACCGCTGCGCCCGAAGGGCTCGCGGGATCCGGCCATCGCCGAAGCGGGCTCGCTCGTGGGAGCCGGGCTTTGGGCGCCGGCTGCCCCGCCCGCGAGGACGAGGAGGAGCGCGAGGGCCGAGAAAGCGAGGGCCACCGCGCGCGAGCGGCCCATGCCGACCCGCGCACGGGCCCCGCGACGCGGGCCTGCGCCGGGACGATGAAGGAGGGATGGGGCATCCGGGGCCTAGCCTACCCGGCCGACCCCCGAGCCGCCTCAGAGGCGGTGGCTGATGGGAGCCGTGGCCGGGTAGAGCTCACGGTACAGCTCGTGCTGACGGTCGTAGGCGGCGACCCGTGCGGCGTCCGGCGTGTATGTCTCGGCCAGTCGGAGCGTGCGAGCTGCCGCCGCGGCGGCCGAGTCGAAGAGCCCGGCTCCGCAACCGGCGAGCAGCGCGGCGCCGAGCGCGGCAGCTTCCGTGACCCGCGGTCTCGTGACGGGGATGCCCGTGATGTCCGCCTTGAGCTGGAGCCAGAGCCGCGAACGCGCCCCGCCGCCGATGGCGCGCAGGGCGTCGATCTGGACGCCACCCTCGCGCAGGAGCTCGAGGTTGAGGCGCAACTCGTGGGTCAGCCCCTCGAGGATGGCCTTGGCGATGTCCGCCCGCGAGGTCGAGAAGGTCAGCCCGAGGATGGCCGCCCGCGAAGCGGTGTCGAGCGTGGGGGTGCCGCTGCCCGAGAAGTGCGGCAGGACCAGGAGCGCGCCCGGGTCGGGAGATGCGTCCGCCAGGATGAGGTCGTAGGCATCCTGCCCGGTCTCGGCGGCCTGCGCCACCAGCGGCTCACAGAAGCCATCACGGAACCAGCGCAGGGCCAGCCCGCCGCTGTGGTTCAGCGTCATCGCCAGGTACAGGCCCGGGACGACATGGTGGTAGACCGAGACATTGCCCTCGAACAGGGGCCGACTCACCAGCGGCGACGCCAGGGCCACCTCGACGACCTCCGCGGTGCCCGTCGACACTGACGCCAGCCCCGGCTCGGTGAGACCCACACCGAGCGCCCCGCAGGCCTGGTCGTGGCCGCCCGTGACCACGAGCGGCGCACGCTCGAGCCCAAGCGCGGTGGTCAGCGCGGGAGCGAGCTCGCCCACGGCCGTCCCGGACGGCCGCACGGTGCTCAGCCGCTCGCGTTCCAGGCCGATGGCGCCGAGCATCACGGGATCCCAGTCGCCCGAACCCAGGTCCGCCAGCTGCGTGCGCGACGCGAGGCACCGGCTGATGGCCCACTGGCCCGTCATGCGCCCGATGAAGAGGTCCTCGACCAGGGCGAAGCGGGTGGCACGCTCCCAGATCGCCGGCTCATGCTCGCGGATCCAGAGCAGCTTGGGCAGGGTGTTGATGGTGTGGATCGGCATTCCCGTGCGCTCGAAGAGCGCCTGGCCACCGAAGCGCTCGCGCAGCCAGGCGTTCTGGGCGTCGGTACGGGTGTCCATGCCGAGGATCGTCGGGCGCAGCGGGCGTCCAGCCTCGTCGAGCGGCGTGACGGCCTCGCCATGGACCGAAAGGCCCACGGCTGCGACCTCGGGCGTCCCCGCGCGGGTGATGGCCTCATGCATCGCGTCCAGGGCCAGGCCCCAGACCCGGTCGATGTCCTGCTCGGCCCAGGCAGGCCGGGGCAGATCCACGGGGTACTCGCGGCCGGCGCCGGCGAGGACCTCGCCCTCCTCATCGAAGAGGACGGCCCTGCAGCCGGTCGTGCCAACGTCGAGCCCGAGAAGCGCGGTCAACGCGATGCCTCAGCTGCGCTGCCCGAGGGCAGCCTGGTACATCACGTCGATGCGGTCGGGCGAGACATCGGGCTGGATGTTGTGGGCTGGGCAGAAGACGTAGCCGCCGTCCCGGCCGAGGGTCTCGATGCTGTAGGCCACCTCATCGCCGGATGCGCTGGTGCGAGGCGGTCGGCAGCACCTGCTGGACGTCGATACCACCGCCCCAGAAGCACAGCTCGCGGCCGAACTCGCGCTTCATGACCGCGATGTCCATCTTCGCGGCGCTGCGCTGGATGGGGTTGAGGATCTCTACGCCCACGTCGATGAGGTCGGGGATGAGGTCGAACACGGAACCGCAGGAGTGCATGAACACCTTCGCCGTCGTCCTCGAGTGGATGAAGTCGTAGAGGCGCCGGTGATACGGCTTGACGATCTCGCGGTACATCTCCGGAGCCGTCCAGGTGCTGCGCTGGGTGCCGAGGTCATCGCCCTGCGCCACCACTTGCACGTACGGGCCCACGTTCTGGAGGAAGAGGTCCCAGAGCGCGATATCCGTCTCGGTCACCTTGTCCAGGATGGCGTGAGCCATGTCAAGGTCCCAGTAAAGGTCCATCGAGAACTGCTCGTAGCCACGCAGGAAGCAGGCACCCTCGAAGGGCCCCAGACACATGATGTCCGCGACGACCAGGTAGTCCGTCTCCTCGAAGAGCCGCCGCGCCTCCTCGCGGACGCCGGCCAGGCGCCCCGGGTCGTAGGGATCTGGCCATTGCACGCCGTCGAGGTCGCTGGGCCGTTCGAGCTCAGCGAAGGGCCGACCCACGACGTCGTAGTAGAACGACGCCTTCTCCCAGACGAGCCCGTACTCGTCGCTGAAGCGGTCACCGGGCAGCTCTCTCGTCTCGAACTCCCAGGGGCCCTTGAGGAAGACCGCTCGGGCGTCGATGTCGTAGCGGCAGAGGAGGTCCTCGCGCGGGTAGACGGTGTCCATCTGGCGATGCGAGATCGGCGGGGCAGGGTCGGGCGGCAGCCCCAGGTGGCTCGAGGAGGTTCTGATAGGCCACGCGCGTGGCCGTGGTGACGATGGTCGAGCCAAGGTCGATGGGGACCCGGTCGGTCTCGCGGTGGTCGAGCGCGGCGAGGACGCGCTGGCGGTGGTTCATGGCTGGCCCCTTCCCCACGCGCCTGCCATCAGGTGGGCACCGGCTCCACCGCCTGTGCCGGGCCGGGGCCCTTCTCGACGCGGATGTTGCGCCGCTCCAGGCGCCGCAGCAGGCGCATGCGCTGCGCGTCGATGAGGACGGCGAAGAAGATGACCGCCGGCTGCCACCATGTCCTGCAGGTAGATGTCGACCTGCAGGTAGATGAGGCCGTTCTGGATCATCTGCACGAGGAGCACGCCGATGACGGTGCCCGGGAAGACGCTGCCTACGCCACCGAACAGGCTGGTGCCGCCCAGGACCGCGGCCGCGATGGCCTTGAACTCGACGCCCTCGCCGAAGGACGACGAGACGCTGCCCTGCTGGCTGATCGCGACGACCGCCGCCATGGCCGCGCAGAAGCCGCTGATGACGTAGACGCGTGGCCGTCAGGCGCGGCGTGTCCAGGCCGGCCTTCTTGGCCGCCTCGACGTCGTTGCCCATGGCGTAGATCTGGCGGCCGCTGGCGGTGTAGCGGAGGCCCACCGCAGGCCACCAGGACGACGGCCGCGAAGACGATGACGGGCAGCGGGATGCCCAGGTAGCTGGCCGCCCCGAAGCGCATCTCCTCGGGCACGGCGATGTGCCGCGACTCGGTGATGAGCAGGCCCAGGCCGCGTCCGGCCGTCAGGGTGGCCAGCGTGGCCACGAAGGGGATGAGGCCGACGCGGGCGATGAGGAAGGCGTTCAGGCAGCCCCACAGGGTGCCCGCCACGAGACCCGCCACGATGGCCAGCAGGACGGGCGTGCCACCCTCCAGCAGCATCGCGATGACGGCGCCCGTGATGTACATGATGGCGCCCACGGAGAGGTCGATGCCGCCCGTCAGCAGGACGATCGTCATGCCCACCGCGAGGATGCCCACGAAGGCCGAGGAGCGCAGGATGTCCGAGGCGTTGGCGACGGCGAAGAAGCGCTGGTCGAGGACGCTGAAGAGCAGGAAGACGAGCACGAACAGGATGATCGGGATGTTGCGCAGGAGGGGCATCGTCAGGCGGTGGCTGCCGCTCATGCCTGGTCCTCCCGGAAGGCCGTGCGCAGGATGAGCTCCTTGTCGAACTGGCGCTCGCTCGTAGGCTCCCCAGCACCTCGCCCTGGCCCATGACGAGGATGCGGTCGCACATGCCCATCAGCTCCTCGATCTCCGAGGAGATGAAGAGGACCGCCGTGCCGCCGGCCGCGATGCGGTCGAGGATGGTGTAGATCTCGTACTTGGCGCCCACGTCGACGCCGCGGGTGGGCTCGTCGATGATGAGGATGGCCGGGCTGGTCATGAGCCACTTGCCCAGCACGACCTTCTGCTGATTGCCGCCGCGAGAGGCCCTTGGCCTCGTTGCGGAAGGCGTCGTTGACCTTGATCCGCAGGGTCTCGACGGACTGCCGCACGGCGCGTCGCGAGGCGGCCCTGCTGCACGACGCTGACGCGGCGCTGGCGCTGTACTCGGGCAGTGCCGCCAGCGAGAGGTTGTCGGCCACGGTACGCCGTCATCGAGCAGGCCCTCCTCGCGCCGGTTCTCGGTCACGAAGGCCATGCCCTGGCGGATGCTGCGCGAGGGCGACAGCCGCCTCGCCGGGCCGGCCGTCGATGCGCACCTCACCCTGGTCGAAGTCTTCGAGGCCGAAGATGATCTGGGCCAGCTCGGAGCGGCCCGAGCCCATGAGGCCGAAGACGCCCAGCATCTCGCCCTTGTGCAGCGTCAGGTCGATGTCGTGGACGATGCCGGCCTTGGAGAGCTGCCGGACCTCCAGGGCCACCTCGCTCGCGCGGGCTGCGAGCTGCGGTCCGGGTAGAGCTGCTCGATGTCGCGGCCGACCATGGCCGCGATCATGCTGTGGATGGTGAAGTCCGCCTTGGGGCCGGTGGGCGACGAGCGCGCCGTCGCGCAGGACGACGACCGCGTCGGCCAGTCGCAGCACGTCGCCGCAGGATGTGCGAGATGTAGATGATCGTCTTGCCCGCTGGTGGAGGCGGTCGATGATGCCGAAGAGCCGCTCGGTCTCGCGGGCCGTCAGCGAGGTCGTGGGCTCGTCGAAGATGATGATGCCGGCATCCATCGCAGAGCGCCTTGGCGACCTCGACCAGCTGGCGCTCGCCGGGCGAGAGGCGCTCGACCAGCATGTCCGGCGAGACGTGCAGGTCGACCAGCGCCAGGGACTCCTGCGCCCGTCGCGCTGATGCGTCGGCGATCGAGGATCGGCGTCCGGCCGCGGCGCGGGAAGTCGTTGATGAAGAAGTTCTCGGCGATGCACAGGTTCGTGAAGAGGTTCAGCTCCTGGTGGATGAAGGCGATGCCGGCGCGATCGGCATCGCGCGGGTCGCGCGGCGCGTAGGCGCTCGCCGTCGAGGACCATGCTGCCCGCGTCGAGCGGCACGACGCCGCCCAGGATGTTCATGAGCGTGGACTTGCCCGCGCCGTTCTCGCCGACCAGGCCCACGATGGTGCCGCGGCTCGACGTCCAGCGTGATGTCCTTCAGGACGGGCACACCGAAGAAGCCCTTGCTGACGCCCTCGAAGCGCAGGATGCTGTCGCTCAGGGCATCGGGCTCGTCACACGTTCTGCAGGGCGATGCGGCGCCGCGCCACGTCGATGAGCGCCGCGAAGCAGGATGACCGAGCCCTTCACGATCTCGATGTAGAAGAAGGGCACGTTGAGCAGCGACAGGGCGTTGCCCAGCAGCGACAGGAAGATGACCCCGAAGAAGGTCCACACGATCTTGCCCTTGCCGCCGGCCAGGCTCGTGCCGCCGATGACGACGCCGCCGATGATGTCGAGCAGGAGCGGATCGCCCAGCGTCGGGCGGCCCATGCCCATGCGCGACGAGTAGATGATCGAGGCGATGGCGGCGCAGAAGCCGCTGAACATGTAGGTCAGGATGATGACCTTGCGCGCGGGCACGCCGGAGACGACCGCGGCGCGCATGTTGGTGCCGATGGCATAGAGCCAGCGGCCGAACATCGTCCGGCTGAGAGGACCAGCTGGGCGAGGATGGCCAGCGACACGGCGATGACCATGGCGGCCGTGGATGAAGCCGGTGTCATCGACCGATGCCCGTGAACTCGGCGGGCAGGTTGATGATGTTCTCCGACTTCACCAGGTAGATGGCCAGCGCGCCGCAGAACATGGACGTCACGAGCGTGACCATGAAGGGCGGGATGCGTGCGAAGGCGATGGCCACGCCGTTGAGGAAGCCCGACCAGCGAGGCCCACCATGAGCATGGCCGCCGATGGCCACCGCGAGGCCGGCACCCGAGCCTGCCAGGAGTGGCGCCGTCCTCGAAGAGCAGCACGCCCCACAGCGGGCTCTTCGTCGAACACGACGGGGTCGACGGTCGTGGCGATGAACGATGCCCCGATGACGCTGGTGAGCGAGATGACCGCGCCCTGGGAGAGGTCGATGCCGGCGATGATGAGGACGAAGGTCTGGCCGATGGCCACGGCGAAGAGCGGCCAGATGTTGGAGAGGAGGTTGGAGAGGTTGTACTCCGAGCGGATGACCGGGACCCAGATGTTCAGCAGCACGAAGAGCGCGATGCAGAGGTAGAGGATGAGGTACTCGGACATCAGGATCGCGGCGCAGCACGTCACGCGCCGTCACGGACCTGCTGGCGGGGATGGCCGTCATGCTGCGGCGCTGCTTCATCGGGGTCGGAGATCCTCCGGTCGGGCCAGGGAGCAGGCCGGCGGAGAGGTGGCGAGCCACCTCTCCGCGCCCGCGCTCAGGGTGCTACTCGCCGTGGAACAGCTTGCAGCCCCACATGTCCATCTCGCGCTCGGCCATGTTGCCCAGCGTGAGGGCGAAGCCCGGGTCGTCGATCCAGGCGTCCGGCGCCGTCTCGCCGGCCTCGCCGCCTCGACCAGCGCCGTCATGCAGCGCCTCGGCCTCGAAGTAGAGGTCCTGGACGCCGGTGGCGTCCACGAAGCCTCTCGTTCATGAGCTGGCAGGCGGTCTTGTCGCCGTCGAGGCCGCCCATGAGGACGTGGTTGGGATCGCCCGGTCGGGACCCACTTGCCCATGGGCTCGAGGATGCCCTGGATGGTGGGATACAGGAAGTCGGAGGAGGTGAAGAGGAAGTTGACGTCCGGGTTGGCCGTCATGGCTGCCTGCAGGCCGGCCTGCGCCGTCGGCGGCGTCCCACTTGGTGGCGACCTCGATGGGCTCGTTGAACAGGTCGGGGTACTTGTCGATGACGTTGTAGAAGCCGTCGTAGCGGCCGACCGCGTTGGGGTCGCCCAGGTCGCCGACCATGATGAGCGGGGTCACCTTCGCGCCCAGCTTCTTGGCCTCCTGGGCCATGTACTCGACGGCCTGCTCGGCGATGGCCTCGTTGTTGGCGACGACGGTGAGGGCGTTGCCGTCCTCGCTCTGGGGCGGGCGGTTGAAGATGCCGATCGGGATGTCGGCCGTGTTGGCCTCGGCGATGAGGGTCAGCGCGATCGAGCCGTCCACGGGGATGACCATGATGGCGTCCACGCCCTGGGCGATGCAGTTCTTGACCTGCTCGAGCTGCTTGTTGGCGTCTTCGTTGGAGTTCTGCTCGATGACCGTGTGGCCCTGGGCGGCCAGCGTCTCGGTGATGGCCTTGTGGCCGGCCATCCAGAACTCGGTCTCGAGGTCCTGGAAGGCGAAGCACACGGTCAGCGGCTCTCGCGGCCGCGCCGCGGCTCGTCCTGGGCCACCGCGGGGGCCGCCAGTAGGGCCACCGACGAGGGCAGCCAGCACGGCTAGTGAGCGACTCATCGTTCTTCATTACGCGATTTCCCCTCTGTGTGGATGTGGACCGTTGCGGATAGTCAGATCCGGTCGTTCATCGCACCTCGCTGCTACTCATGCCGGTAGACCTCCCACTCGAGGTAGGTGCCCAGGGCCTCGGCCACGGCGTCGGCCGTGTGCGCCGGGCTCATGGCGCAGTGGTGCTCGAAGCCCACGTTGCAGATGTACTTGAGGAGCGGCTGCAGGTTGGGGATGTCCACGACGGCCCGGGACCCGAACGTCTCGAGCGGGTCGTCGAGGAAGCGGCCCTCCGCCACGTAGGCCTTGCAGATGCCGTTGACGTCGTCGGTGCTGATGCGCGCGATGGTCAGCGGCGCCGTCGGGGCACGGCCGTTGATGGCACCCCAGACGTTGTCCGGCCCAAGCGTCGTGCCCAGCACCTCGGCCGTCTTCATCTCCGCGTCGGTGTAGAAGTTGAGGGGCCAGTTGCCGCAGTGGAAGAGGACGCACTTGTCGGGATCGTCGCCGTAGTTGTTGTTGAGGTCGACGATGGCGGCCGGCTCGCCGGCGGCCAGCTGCAGCGCGTACATGGAGGCCAGGCCCGTGATGTCCGTCTCACAGGCGCTGGGCATCATCTTGCTGCTCATCATGCTCATGAGCGTGCAGACGTTGACCCCGAAGTTCTCCTGCAGGGAGTGCCAGCACTGGATGGCCGTGGCGTCCAGGTCGTTGTCCGCCATCCAGTCGTCGATGACGACGCCGAGCTTGGCCATGCGGACGATGCGGTCCGGGGGCACGCTGCCGTGCGCGATGTAGGCCTTGATGTCATCGACCTTGGCCGTCACGCGGGCGTGGTCATCGTCAGCTTGCCGGCCTTGCCGAAGACCTCCGAGAAGTCGATGACGCTGACGCTGATGCCCGAGGCCTCAAGGAGCTTCTCGCTGTAGCGCACGGTCTTGAAGGCGTCCGGACGCGTGCCGATGGCGCCCAGGCGCGCCCGCCGCATCCCGTTGGCGACCTTGCAGACGCGGACGAACGAGTCGAGGTCCGTACGGAAGGCCTCCGACCGCACGGCGACGGTGTGCCGATCGGTGAGCGTGTAGGCGAAGCCGTACTGGCGCAGGTCCGAGCAGACCGAGATCTTGCCGCAGAAGGCGTCGCGGCGACGCTCCAGGCCGAACTGCGTGACGTCGTCCGGGTAGGCCTGGATGAGGATGGGGACGTCCAGACCCGAGAGGCGCATCGTGTCCGCGACACCCTTCTCGTCGCCGAAGTTGGGCAGCACCACGACGACGCCTTCGATGCGGGCGTGCTGCTGCTCGAAGAGCGCGGCGCAGACCTTCGCCTCCGCGCGCGTCTCGACGCCGCCGAGCTTGGTGGCCTCGGCATCGACGATGACCGGTTCGATGTCCATCTCGGCGAAGAGGCCGAGCACGTCGGCCCGCGCCTCGCTGACGAGGGCGTCGGGGAAGAAGTCGCGGTTGCCCACGATCACGCCCAGGGTCGCTCTTGCCATCGTTCTGTCCTCTCCTCTCCAGGTCCGGTTCGCTAGTCGGTGGCCAGCCGGTCGACGGCCACGAGCAGCTCGGGTTCCGCGATGGAGCCCTCGAACCAGCGCTCCTGCAGCTGCCGCAGGGTGAGGACCGCGGAGGCTTCGATGTCGACGTCCGCGTCGCTGATGGGGGTGTCCATGGCCACGGGCCGCACGACCCGCGCGCCCTTGGCGAGGCCGATGGGCAGCAGGCCCTCGGCGGACGCCGCCTCGCATGGCTGTCGATGAGGCTGTAGTACGCGGTGCCGCCGATGGCGTCGAGGGTGTCCCCCACGGCGAGGTCGCGCTTGGCCACGGCGAAGACCTCGGAGACCAGGCGGTCGAGCGGCACCATGTTGGATCGCCGGCGGATGGCCAGCATGGCGCAGGTCAGGGGCACCTCGATGCTGCACAGGTGGAAGGGCCGGAAGAGCGTGTAGTAGGGGCCCGTCGCCCATGTCACGCAGGACCATCGCCTCGCGCAGGCGAGGGTGGTCGGTGCGGACGATGAGGAAGACGCCCGGCGCCACGCGGCCGATGCCGTAGTCGACGACGCCGGTCCGGCCCAGGATGCCGCCGTCCTCTCGCAGGCGGAACGTCTCGGCGAGGTGATCGCGGTCGGTGTCCGGACCGTGCATGCCGCGCACGTCCGGCACGAGGCCAGTGGCGTTGGAGACGGCCGCCATCTCGATCATCGTCTTGCTGCCGTCCACGAACTCGATGAGCATGTTCGGGCTGAGCCCGCGACGCGCCGCCTCGGCCTGGACGGCCGGGTCGGCCGGCGTGGCATGGCGGTCGAGGGGGTTGTTCTTGCCCTTGCCCGCGGCCACGATCGTGAAGCCCATGGCCACCGCGAGGTCGTAGAGCTCCTTGCAGGCCGCCGGCTCGTCGCCTGCGGCGAGGGCGTAGATGACGCCCTTCTGACGCGCGTACCAGTTGAGGATGGGGCCGACCGTGATGTCCGTCTCGACGTTCATCATGGCCAGGTCGTGCCCGTTGCGGGCCGCAGCGCAGCGCTGCCAGGGCGCCGATCTCGGGCACACCGGTGGACTCGAGCATGACGTCGATGGAGCGCATGTCCGTGACGACGCGGAAGTCGCGCGTGGCCACGAGCTTGCCGGCCTCCACGGCCGCGTCCGCCTGTGCGGCCGTCTCGACCACCACGACCTCGCCCTTCGACCTGACCGATGCGGTAGCTGCGGACGGCACGCTCGATGTCGATGTCCGCGGCGGCGACGACCCGCACGCCCTGCATGACGATCGTGGTGGCCACCACGTCGGTGCCCATCTGTCCCGCTCCGATGAGACCGATGCGGACGGGCCTGCCCTCGGCCTCGCGCTGTGCCAGCTCATCGTGCAGGCCGATCATCGTCCGTCCCCCGCAGCCTGGTCGATGGCCACCATGACCTTGAGCGCCTCGCCTGCCGCCACGGTCCGGAAGGCCTCCTCGATCTCGTCCAACGGGAAGGTGTGGGTGATGACCTGGTCGCCATCCACCTGGCCGCGCTCGAGGAGCCGCAGCGCCCGCGCGTGGTCGTCGGGTCGGTAGCTGAACGAGCCGACGATCCTGATCTCGTCGTAGTGGATGCGGTTGGCATCCAGCGAGGTCATCGGCGCGGCCTTGGGCAGCCCGCCGAAGAGGACGACCGTGCCACGCTTGCGCACGGCGTCCACGGCCTGCTGGTGCGTGGCCGCCACCGGGTTGGCGCAGATGGCGATGTCCGCCCCGAGCCCTCCGGTGAAGGCCTTCACCTCGGCCACGACATCCTGGCTCGCCGGGTCGAGGACGAGGTCCGGCGCGAACGGCTGCGGCCATCGCGCGGCGCCGTTCGTTGGGCTCGCTGAGGATCACGCGCGCACCGCGCAGGTGGGCGACGACCGTATGCAGGCAGCCGATGGGCCCGGCGCCCATGACCAGGACGGTGTCGCCGAGCGCGGTGCCGACGTCCTGGTGGCAGGCCTGCACCGAGCTCAGGGGCTCGGCAAGGGCGCCCTGCGCGAAGCTCAGCGACGCCGGCATGCGATGGACCACGCCGCCGGCGAGGACATCGGCCGGCAGGACCGCGTACTCGGCCAGCCCGCCGTCGTAGCCAGGAGTGATACCGACCTGACTCTGGTCGTCGCAGAGGTTGAAGCGGCCCACGCCGCAGTACCAGCAGCGCAGGCAGTGCACGTCGGGGGCCACGGCGAGGTGCTCGCCGACGTGGTGGTCACGCACGCGGCTGCCCACGGCCTCGATGACGCCTGCGAACTCGTGGCCGGCGGTGACGCGGCCCCGGGGGTCGGGGCCTTCCCGCCAGCGGCGCAGGTCGGAGCCGCAGATGCCGCAGGCCTTGACGGCGAGGAGGACACCGTCGTCGGGGCAGGCTGGCACGGGAACGTCCAGCAGCTCGATGCGCTCGGGGCCGGTGATGGCGGCGGCCTTCACGATCCAGTCCTCACGATCCGGCCTGCCTGATCTTGCGGCCCACGGCACCGCCCGGATGGGTCTCTCCGAAGGACTCCGCGGAGTAGCCGCGCAGCTCGAGCAGGGCCACGCAGATGGCATCGCAGAAGGCCGAGTAGAAGAGCGAGCTGCCCGTGGCGATCATCCCGAAGGGGTCCACGTCCGCCGGCGCGCGGACCTCGAGGACGACGTCGGCCAGCCGGCCCAGGGTCGAGTCGGCCTGCTCGGTGATGGCCACGACGTGCGCGCCGCGTTTGCGCGCGATGCCGGCCAGGTAGCAGACCTCCGTGGTCTCGCCACCCTTCGAGAGGCCCACCCAGACATCGCCTTCACGGACGGCCCCCGCCGCGCCGTGCTGGCTGTCCCCCGGGTGGAGGAAGAAGGCCGGCGTCCCGCAGCACGAGAGCAGGTGGGCGAAGCGCAGCGCCACGGCGTGCGACGTGCCCGACCCGGAGACGATGACGTGGCCGCGGCACTCCAGCAGCAGGCGCACGGCCCGGGGGAGCTCGAATGGCAGCTGCCCGGACAGGCCGGCCACGGCCGCAGCCTCGTCGCGGATGACGCCCGCGGCCCGCTCCAGGATGGCGGCGTCATCCATGGGCCAACTCCGGCCCATCCGAGTCGAGGAGCCGCTCCGCCGTCACCGAGTCGGTCACCAGCACATCGATGAGCCTGCCGCGCAGGGCCGCCCGGATGGCCGGCACCTTGTCCGGGCCACCCGATGCCGCTATCACCCTGGGACCCCGCTTGAGCTGCTCGAGGGTGATCCCGATGATGCGGTCGTTGATCTCCGACTCGACGCCGCGGCCATCGGCATCGAAGTAGCGCAGCGCGATGTCGCCAACGGCGCCTTTCCGGAGTAGTGCGTCAAGCTCGGCCTGGCTGATGATCGAGCCGTCGCGCATGGTCACGGAGTCGGGCGTCGGCGCGCCTACGCCGACCACGGCAAGGTCCAGGTGATCGAAAGCCTCCCGAGCTCGCTGCACGTGCACGTCCGACATGAGCGCACGCCGAGTCCGCTGGTCGGCCACGATGCCCGGCACCGGCAGCAGCGTGAGGCGGCAGCCCAGCGATCGTGAGACGCTGCGGCAGAGCTCGGTGGCGTGGACCTCCGCGTCCGGCTGCCCAAGACCGCCGATGATCTGAACGACCTGGACGTCCGGGAAGCGCTGCGGCGCCAATGCCATGGCCATGTGGCGCAACGTGCTGCCCCAGGCGAAACCGACCGTGCTGCGAGGCTGCAGCGCGCGAACCAGGTAGCCAGCGGCTCCGACGCCGACCGCGCGGCTGACGGCGTCCGGCGAGTCACCCGGCTGGGCTTCCACGACCAGCGCTTCCTGCAAGCCGAAGCGTTCCTCGAGGCGACCTTCAAGGACCAGGTACAGCTGCTCAGGCGAGACGACGCTGATCTGCACGATGCCCAGCTCACGCGCCTGCGCCATGAGTCGCGAGACCTTCGAGCGCGACAGGCCGAGGCGGTCCTTGATGGCGTCCTGGTTCAGGCCGTCCTCGTAGTAGAAGCGGCTGACCTTCACCAGGAGGCGCAGCTCGTCGGTGGCCGGGATGGTAGCCCTGGTCAATTGAGAGAATTCCCACTCCTGAGAATTGTTGCAGCGCACCGTAGCATGTCGCTGCCACCGAGTCAACCTGCGTGAGGCACCTCGCGCGGTGTTCGCTGACCCTCCATCGCTCCTCCCCTCCTCTTCCCGTTGGCGCCCTGCGCCGCCCCTACTCCGGCGGGTAGACCTTCTCCGGCCGGGGCTTCTGCCGGGGGCGCTGGATGAGCTCCAGGGTCGTGCCGTACAGCTCCTCCGTGTCCAGGTAGGCGTAGTGGCCGTCGCCGTCAACGCCGAAGCCGGCACCGTCCATGATCATGGAGATGCCGGCAGCCTCGGCCTGGGCGATGGCGGCGGCCATGTCGTCGACCAGCAGGCCCAGATGCTGGATGCCGTAGCCATGCAGGGCCACGAAGTCTGCGTAGACGGTGGGCCCCTCCCCCAGCTCGATGAGCTCGATGCGCATCGGCCCGAAGTACGAGAGCGCGAGGCGCATGTGGTAGTCGACGGGCTGACCCTGGTAGGTCATGTGCGTCACGAGGGGCCGGCCATAGGTGTAGAAGTGCCAAGGCCCGATCCCGAACACCTTCCAGTAGGCCTCCACGGTCCGATCGAGGTCCTTGACGACGAAGGCGATCTGGGCCACGCCGTTCTGCAGGAAGGGCAGCGGAAGCGGGCCCACGCCGACCGGGTCCTGTTGGTCCATCAGGCGTACAGGGCGTCCTGCAGGCGGCGCAGCACTGCAGACGAAGGTGGACTCGTCCACCGTGACGTCGTCCTCGGTGATGGTGGCTCCCCTGGCGATGGGCCGCGTCGTCATGGCGCCGGCGCCGATGCCGATGGGCACGGCCCTTCGCGTCCGTGCGTCCGCGCGCGTCATGATCGTGCCGTACCAGTCGGTGTCGCCGATGCCGGCGAGGCGCTCCCCCGCGGCGATCTCCCGCTTGGCCGTGCAGACGACCTCGGCATGCATGGCCTCCGCGGTCGCCGTGACCTCGCCCAGGAGCACGGCTTCTGCGATCGACTGCGGCGTCTCCAGGTCGCAGAGGTGATAGGGCCGGAAGTGGAGGTAGTAGGGCCCCTCGGCATGGGTGATGAACTTCATCTCGGTCCGGATGCGTGTGTCGTAGGAGCGGACCACGGCGAAGACGCCCGGCGCGATGGCGCCCGTCGAGTAGTCCACACAGCCCGGGCGTGCCAGGATGCCGCCGTCCTCGACGGGGATGAATACCTTCTCAAGGTCGCCCACCTCCACCTTGGGGCCGTGCATGCCTGGCACGTCCGGCAGGAGCCCCGTGCTGTTGGAGACGGCGGCCATCTCGACCATGGTCTTGGTGCCGTCCTTGAAGGCCGCCAGCATCTTGGGATTCATGCCCTTCGAGGCTGCCTCCTCGGCACAGGAGGCAGGCGTGGCCGCGAGGTCGATGGCGTTGTTCTTGCCCTTACCCAGCGTCACGACCTCGAAGCCCATGAGGAGGGCCTGTTCCCAGAGCATCTTGCAGACGCCCGGCTCGTCGCCGGACGCGACGGTGTAGACGGCCCCGCAGCGGCGCGCCAGGCGGTCGAGGTAGACGCCGATGGTGATGTCCGTCTCGACGTTCATCATGACGATGGGCTTGCGAGCCATGATGGCCTCGTACGCCACGCGCGCACCGACATCCGGCACACCGGTCACCTCCACGAGAGCCTCCAGGCCCTCCAGGGCGGGCATCGCCAGCGCGGACGGCGTGACGACCGGGCGGCCTGCCCGGATGGCGCCCTCGGCCGTTCCCAGGTCCTCGGTGACGACGATGTCCTCTCTTGCCCGGCCCATCTCCTGGTAGGTCTGGATGCCGCGACCAGGGTCCATGTCGGCGATGGCCGCCACGCGCATGCCCTCGACGTTGTTGATGGTGTGCGCGAGCCCTGAGCCCATCTGGCCGCAGCCGACGATGCCGACGCGGATGGGGTCGCCCAGAGACGAGCGCTTCCTGAGCTTCGATACGAGCTCCATGCCTGGTCCCTACCCCTCTGCGGGCCCCGCCGACCGAAGCCGGGCGAGTGCCACGAAGTCGCCCTTGAGGTCCTGGTAGACCTGCTTGAAGAGCGAGAAATGCTCCATGTAGCGGGCGTGCGCCGCGGGGTCCGGCTCCATGGGCTCGATCGTCGTCGCCCACAGGCGGGCAACGCCGAAGTCGGGAAAGACACCGGTGGCCACGCCGGCCAGGATGGCATCGCCGAAAGGGGCGCCGGTGCGCCGCTCGAGCAGGACCGTGCCGACGTCGAAGACGTCGGTGATGATGCGACGCCAGAGCGTCGAGCGGGCACCACCCTCGTTCAGCACGAGCGGGTAGTTCACACTCAGGCCCGCCGCGCCGAGGGTCTCGAAGGAGTGATAGAGCGCGAAGGCCACACCCTCCAGGGCGGCCCGCACGAGATGGCCCTTCGAGTGGTGGAGGGAGAGACCGAAGAGCACGCCACGGGCGTCGGCGTCCCAGATCGGCGTCCGCTCGCCCATCAGATAGGGCAGGAAGATGAGCCCCTCGCAGCCCGGAGGCACGGCGGCCGCCTGCTGGAGGAGCAGGTCGTAGGCGCTCACGCCAGTCCTGCGCTCCGCCTCGAGCTCGGCCGCCGAGAGCTGGTCGCGCAGGTAGCGAAGGGTGCCGCCGCCGGTGGTGGTGGTGGGCACCGTGACGTACGTGTTCTCGGAATCGACGGTATAGGGGAAGTTGATGGAGGCGGCCCCGGACGGCGAGAAGAGGAAGTCGCGGTCGCGGTGGATGATGCCGAAGTTGCCGGCCGTGCCCAGGTTCATCTGGAAATCGCCCGGTTCGATGGCGCCTCCCTGCAGCCAGCCGGCGTTGCAGTCCACCTGTCCGCCGGCGACAGGGATGCCGGGCTCGAGGCCGCTCTCCTGGGCCGCGCGTGGGGTGATGGAGCCGATGATCTCCTGGCAGGCGCACAGGCGCGGCAGCAGCCCGGGGTCCACGTCCATGGCCTCCAGCAGCTCGGGCGCGAAGCGCCGGCCGAGGATGTCGTAGGCGCCGTAGAAGGGCGCCGCGGAGTCGTGGACAGTGGCCTCACCCGTGAGGCGCAGGTTGATGTACCCGTCGATGGTCAGGACCCGCGCGATGGTCCGGAAGCGCTCGGGTCGATGCTGTCGCTCCCAGATGAGGTTGACCAGCACCGGGTGATCCTCGAGGCGGTTGGCCGTGATCGCGAAGATGCGCTCCGCGCCGACGTGCTCCTTGAGCCAGGCCACCTCTGCCGTGGCACGGCGGTCCATGAGGTTGTAGGCCCGTGGCAGCGGAGCGCCGTCCGCATCGACGAAGACGACCGAGGGCAGCGCCGAGGAGACGGCCACGCCACCGACCTCGGCCGGCGGCACCCTGGACTCGTCGAGGATCCGGCGGATGAGGCGACAGAAGGTCTGCCAGTAGCGCGGCGCATCATGCTCGCTCCAGCCCGGCCCATCGGTGTGGATGGGATACTCCTCGAAGGCGTACCCGAGCTGTTCGCCGGCGTCGCTGACGAGCGCGGCCTTGGCTCCCCCAGTCCCGAAGTCAGCTCCGAGGAGGACGCTCATGCGGTCGCTATCGACCACATCAGCGGGCTGGCCAGCCACTGTGCAGCGCCCGGGCAGATGGAGCCTGACTGCCACGACATCCGCACACGGCTGGTCATCAGGTCCCCTCGGTCCTCACCCTGGCTGCTGGGAGAGCGTTCATGCGTGAGAATATTCCCAGTCGCCAACCATAGCACGCCTGGGTGCGGCCTTCAAGTCCGAGGTGGACGGCTACCCGGGTCTGTCGTCCCGCGGAGGAGCGCGCCGCCAGGCGGCGGGTCAGCGCGCCAGGCGGGCGAAAGCCCAGATGGTCCCGAGCTGCAGGATGACCCCGATGATGAGCATCCCCACCAGCGCCTCACCGATGAGGGCCCAGTCGTAGCCCGTGGTCATGATGGCGCGGATGGCCTCGATGAGGTCGGAGATGGGATTGAACTGGTTGACCGTCTGCATCCAGTCGGGCATGAGCTCGACGGGCACGAAGGCCGTCGAGATGAAGATGACCGGGAAGAGGATCAGCGAGAACGTGCTCGTGGCCTGCTCGCTCTTGGTCACCAGTGCGGGGATGAAGCTGATGCCCGCCAGGGATAGGCCGAAGAGGCCCGCGAGCAGCAGGATGAGCAGGAAGCCCGGGATGCCCGTCACGATGCTGGCTCCCAGGACCACGCTGATGACCAGGATGATGCCGGCCATGAGCGCTGCCTGGAAGAAGAGCGGGACCATCTCCGCCGCGAGGATCGACCAGCGCCGCGTGGGCATGGCGCGCAGCTTGTCCATGTAGCCGGTGCGGTATTCCACGAGCAGCCCGTAGCCCGACCAGGCCGTCGCCAGGAAGGCGGCGAAGACGACCTGTCCGGGCGCCAGGTAGCCGAGGTAGCTGGTCTCCGAGCCGAAGCCCGGCAGCTGGATGATCTGCTGGAAGAGCTGGCTGAAGAGCAGCAGCTGGATGAGCGGGAAGAAGACGACGCTGATGATGTTGGCGGGCACGCGGAGGAAGCGCCGCAGGGTGCGGATGCCGAGGTACCAGGTCTCGTAGGTGAGTGCGGTCATGGGGTCGTCCTCACATCCAGCCCATGGGGATGTAGCCATCCGCGGCTTCCTCGCGGATGCTGCGGCCCGTGTAGCGCAGGAAGACGTCGTCCAGGCTGGGGTGGCTCATGTGGAGCCCCTCGATGCGCACGCCGGCAGCATCGAGCTGACGCATGACCGCCGGGATGGCGGCGCCGGCGTCCGGGACGGAGAGGCTCACGCCGCCCGCGTGCGGGTGCACGGTCAGCCCCTCGACGACGCCGTCGAGATGGGCCTTCACGCGCTCGACCGCGCCATCACCCGGCTCGCTGAGCTGCAGCACGACCGTGTCGGCGCCGATGCTGCGCTTGAGCTCGCGCGGTGAGCCCTCGACGACGATCTTGCCGTTGTCGATGATGGCGAGGCGGTCGCACAGCCGGTCGGCCTCCTCCATGTAGTGGGTCGTGAGCAGCATGCTCGTGCCGGTCTTGTTGATACGCTCGAGCTCCTCCCAGAGTGCCGTGCGGCTCTGCGGGATCGAGACCCTCGGTGGGCTCGTCGAGGATGAGCAGCGGCGGCTGGTGCATGAGCGCGCTGGCGAGGTCGAGTCGCCGCTTCATGCCGCCCGAATAGGTGCCCGGTGAGCTTGCCAGCGACCTTGGTCAGGCGTCATGAGCTCGAGGAGCTCGTCGCTGCGGCGCTTGATCTCGGCACTCGGCAGGCGGTGCATCCGACCGGCCAGCACGAGCGTCTCGCGGCCCGTCGAGAAGGCATCGAGGGCGGCGGTCTGGAGCGCCAGGCCGAGCCGCTTGCGGACCTCGTGTGGCTCCTTGCGCGACGTCAAGCCCGTCCACGCGCACCTGGCCCGACGTGGCCTGGAGGAGGGTGGCCAGGACGCGGATGGTGGTGGTCTTGCCGGCACCGTTCGGGCCGAGCAGCCCGAAGAGCGAGCCGCGGGACACGTCGAACGTGATGCCGTCCACGGCACGGGTGGCCGAATTCGCCCTTGCCGTAGACCTTGACGAGGTCCTGGACCTCGATGATGGCGGACGCGCTCGTATCCTGGTCGATTGGAGGCGGGTTCACGGCGAGCCTCACATCCCCCCTGGGATGGATGGTGGGCGATACTGGATTCGAACCAGTGACCTCGCGGATGTGAACCGCGCGCTCTAACCGACTGAGCCAATCGCCCGAGGCCGTGGAGTATAGCCCGAGGTCCATCGACGGCCGCCGAGCTGGCTGGATCCGGTGTCCCATGGCGCGTACTCGACGCCTGGCGCCTCGGGTACTCAGGATTCCAGCTCCGGGCAGCGCCCCCGCTGCCACGCACCTGCGAGGAGATCCCCATGACGAGCGTGAGCCCATACCTCGGCTTCGACGGCAACTGCGAGGAAGCGTTCGAGTTCTACCGATCCGTGTTCGGCGGCGAGTTCGATGGCGTGAGCCGCTACTCCGAGATGCCGCCCGACGCGGCCACCAGCCCGGACGCCGCCAACAGCCCGGCGGATGGCGACAAGATCATGCACATCGCCCTGTCCATCGGGAACGGGCAGGCCATCATGGGGTCCGATCGACCGCCCGGCATGGGCTCGACGACGTTCGGCGACTCGGTCGCCATCAGCATCTTCCCGGACAGCTCCGAGGAAGGGCGCCGCATCTTCGACGCGCTGTCGGCGGGCGGCCGGGTGACGATGCCCTACGAGCGCCAGTTCTGGGGCGACGACTACGGCATGCTCACGGACCGCTTCGGGATCAACTGGATGGTGGACTACACTCCGCCCGCCGCGTGACCGCGCCGGGGCGACCCCGGCCCACTACCTGACCGCGAGCCCCGGCCAGCGCTCGCGCAGGTCCGAGGCGTCCAGGCCCCGGATCCGGACCCGCTTGTGACGGCTGGCGGCGCCGGAGACCAGCTCGAGGGACGACTGCGGCAGGCCGAGCACCGAGGCGAGGAGCCGGAGCGCCGCGCTGGTCGCCGCGCCGTCGACAGGCGCAGGCCGGACGTGGATGTGCAGCTCGCCATCGTCGGTGACGCCGGCGATCTCATCGCGGCCGGAGCGCGGGGACACGCGGAGCGCGATGATGACCGGTCCCACGCTCAGACCATGAGGACGCGCATGAGCAGCGCGATGCCGAGCAGCAGGATGAACGGCGAGAGGTCGAGCATCCCGGTGCTGGGCAGGAGCCGCCGGATGGGTGCCAGCACGGGCTCCGTGAGGTCGTAGACGAATCGGCTGATGGGGCGCTCGAAGCGGGGGTCGACCCAGCTCAGGAGGACGCGGCCGAGCAGGATGAGCCAGGCGGAGATGAGCAGCGCCCTGACGAGGAGCGCGACGAACGGCATCAGGCAGGTCCCACCGGCGGCCGCATGTCAGCGTGGCGCCGGCCGCTCGCCGAACAGAGCGCGGCCCACGCGGACCAGCGTCGCACCCTCCTCGATGGCGATCTCGTAGTCGTCGCTCATGCCCATCGAGAGACCCGGGCCGAGGCGCGTGTCACGTGCCCGACACCGCATCGAGAGCTCCCGCAGACGCGCGAACGTGGGCCTCGCCGCCGGACCCCCGGCGGTGAGCCAGCCGACCGTCATGAGGCCTCGCACGTCGAGGTTGGCGAGGGCCAGGATGGCATCGAGCTGCGGCCTCCAGGTCGTCGCCCTCGAAGCCGGCCTTGGCCGGGTCGGCGTCCACGTTGACCTGCAGATAGACGGCCAGCCGGCCTCCGCTGCGGCGGCCGGCTTCGGGATCCGCGAGGCCGGCGAGCCGATCGAGACGGGTCGCCAGCTCGAGCGAGTCGACCGATTCGATGACATCGAAGAGCTCGATGGCGCGGGCGGCCTTGTTGGACTGCAGGTGTCCCACGAGATGCCATTCGGCCGACGCTACCTGGCCCACCTTGTCGGCCGCTTCCTGGACTCGGTTCTCCCCGAATCGGTCGTGGCCGGCCAGCACCGCGAGGCGGAGCCGGTCGGAAGGGACCGTCTTGGAGACGGCCACCAGCTGGGCGTCCCGGGGTGCGCGCGACGCGCGGGCGCAGGCGGACGCCATGCGCTCGAGGACCTCCTGGCGCGCCGAGACCAGCCCGGCGAGGATGGCGACGTCCGCGTCCTCGAGGACGCTCGCGTCGCCCCGCCTAGCGTCTGATGGGCTGCGCTCGGCGTTCGTCGGGACGGGTCAGCGGCTGCGTCGCAGGAAGGCGGGGATATCGAGGTCTTCAGCCTCCCGGGCCCCACCGGCGGGGACCGGGGTGCCCGTCGAGATGGGCACGGCCACGGCCTCGCGGCCTGCCGACCCCTCGCTGCCCTCCTCGAGCTCTTCGCGCTCGCCGCTGGCGGTGCGCTGCCGCTGCAGCTCCTGCATGTAGTCCCGGTTCTCGAGACCGGCCTGCAGGTCCGCGTGCGTGGCGGCCGTCCCGTAGCTGGCCGTCTTGCGCGCTGCGTCGAAGCCGGTGGCGATGACCGTGATCTGGAGGTCGTCGCCCATGCGCTCGTCGATGACGGTGCCGAAGATGATGTTGGCCTCCGGATCCGCCATCTCCTTGATGATCTCCGCGGCCTCGTCGACCTCGAAGAGGCCGAGGCTCGGACCGCCGGTGATGTTGAAGAGGACGCCCTGGGCGCCGCTGATGCTGATCTCGAGCAGCGGGCTCGAGATGGCCTCGCGGGCAGCCTCGGCGGCGCGGTCCGGACCGCTGGCCCGGCCGATGCCCATGAGGGCCGAGCCGGCCGAGCGCATGACGGCGCGCACGTCCGCGAAGTCGAGGTTGATGAGGCCCGGGACGGTGATGAGATCGACTGATGCCCTGGACGCCCTGGCGCAGGACGTCGTCGACGACACGGAAGGCGTCGACGATGGACGTCTCCGCGTTGACGACCTCCTTGAGGCGGTCGTTGGGGATGGTGATGAGCGTGTCGACCTTGTCGCGCAGCAGCTCGGCCGACTTCTCGGCGTTGAGGCGACGGCGGGCGCCCTCCCAGCTGAAGGGCTTGGTGACGACGCCGATGGTCAGGGCGCCGAGGTCCCGTGCGATCTCGGCCACCACCGGTGCGGCTCCCGAGCCGGTCCCCCCACCCATGCCGGCGGTGATGAAGACGAGGTCGGAGTCACGCAGCGCATCGGCGATCTTCTCGGAGTCCTCCTCCGCAGCGCGCTGGCCGATGCTGGGGTCCCCGCCGGCACCGAGGCCGCGGGTGATCTTGTCGCCGATGCGGATCTTGTTGGGGGCGTCCGATTGCAGGAGCGCCTGGGCATCGGTGTTGACGGCGATGAACTCGACGCCCATGAGCTCGGCACGGATCATGCGGTTGACGGCATTGCTGCCGCCCCCGCCGATGCCGATCACTCGGATGAGGGCGAAGTTCTCGGAGTCGGAACGCAACGGCATGGGTGATCCTCCAGATCGTCGCTCCCAGGCCTCTGCTGCCCTCGGGCTCCCGCACGGACGAGCGAGCCCGAGACGACCTGGTGGCGTCGGCCGAGTATATCGTCGGCCTCCCGGCCCGGATAGTGCGGAGCCCTGCGGTGCCGTGCGGGCGGAGGCGGCTCGAGGCGCTTCCTGGCGCCTTTGGTCAACGGACGGCCGGCCTGCGCCGCACCCCCACCTACGGGAAGAAGCGGCGCACGATGTCGCTCATGCGGTTCCAGCCGTGGGCCGTGGGCGGCGGCTCATAGCGCTCCAGATCCTGTTCCTTGACGACGCGCGCCGCCCACAGCAGCAGCCCGATGGCCGTGCTGTACATGGGCGTCAGGAGATGGTCCGTCAGCCCTCCGACGCCCTGCGGCGAGGCCACCCGGACCGGCATCCCCAGCACGTCGCGCCCGAGCTCGGCCATACCCGCGAGGAGCGACCCGCCCCCCGTGAGGACCAGCCCGGCCGGCAGGCGGTGAGCACTGGCGTGGCCCGAGATCTCGTCGCTGACCTTCTCGAAGATCTCGCGCATGCGCGCGTCGATGATCTCGGTCACATCCGACTTGCGGGCCGGGCGGGCGACGCCATCGTCGATGATCTCGATGGCCGCCTCCCCGCCCCCTGCGGCCTTGTTGTCGGCCGAGCCGAAGCGCATCTTCAGCTGCTCGGCCGCGCCCAGGTTGGTGCGCAGGCCGATGGCGATGTCGTTGGTGACATTGACGCCGCCCAGGGGCACGACCGAGGTGAAGAAGGGCGACCCGTCCGCGTAGAGCGCGATATCGGTCGTGCCGGCGCCGATGTCCGCCACCGCCACGCCGAGCTCGCGTTCCGTCTCCGAGAGCACCGCCTCGCCTGAGGCGATCGACGAGACGACCAGCTCGTCCGGACGCACGCCCGCCTTGCGAACGCACTTGGTGAGGTTCTGGAGGGCCGTCGCGCTGCCGTGGATGATGTGGGTCGTCACCTCGAGGCGGACGGCGCTCATGCCCTCGGGGTCCTTGACGCCTTCCTGTCCATCGACCGTGAAGTCGCGGGGCAGGACGTGGAGGACCTCGCGGTTGGACGGGATGCTCACCGCCCGGGCGACCTCGGTGGCCCGCTCGATGTCCTCGCGCGTGACCTCGCGGTGGGCCCCGCTGACGGCCACCGTGCCGCGCGAGTTGAGGCTCTCGAGGTGATCGCCGCCGACGCCCACGAAGGCGGCCTCCAGGCGGAGGCCGGAGAGCCGCTCCGCCTGTGCCACGGCCTGGTGGATCGAGCCGACCGTCTGGTCGATGTTGTTGACGAGTCCCTTCCGGACGCCCGAGGTCGGCAGCGTGCCCTTGCCGATGATGTCCAGTGATCCATCGTTGGCGACCTCGCCGACGAGCACGACGACCTTGCTCGTCCCGACATCGAGCGCCACGAGGACGGCTTCGATCTCCAAGCTCTTCCCTTCTCCGCGAGCGTGGGCCCCACGACCGGCCCGGTGCGTGGACGCACCACCACGACGGCTCCATTGTGGGCGATGGCGCGGCGTCGCGCAGGCCCTCTTCAGCCCGGCCGGCCGACCTCGGTGAACGTGCCGCAGCCGTTCTCGGACAGGGCCAGCCGCACGCGCTCGAGCTGTCGCTCGTGGGAGGCCAGGAGCCACGAGAGGCACTGCACCTGGCCCGGCACGACCTCGGGCGGCTGGAGCGTCGGCGTGTAGTGGCCGAAGATGGCCTGCCAGCCGCGATCGCTCTGAAGGACGTAGCCATCGTGCTCGTCGACGCGCAGCTGGAGCGTCCCGGCACGGCTGCCCAGCGACTCGGGGGTGAGCGCCAGCAGCTGACGCATGACGACGAGGTCGGTGGCCGGCAGGCGTGCCCCTTCGGTCGGTGCCACGTCCGCAAGCCGGGCGTCCTCGACGACGGGCAGGTCGAGGTCAGCGGGATCGATGAGCGAGCCGGGCGCGAACAGCGTGCCCTCACGGTCCACCAGCCAGGTCCGGCTGCCGTCGCTCCAGGCGAGGATGGGCTCTCGTTCCTCGACCGCGATGGCGACCTCGGCCGGCAGGGTCACGGCAGCGGAGGCCGACGCGATCTCGGGCAGCGCGAGGAGGTCAGCCACCAGCTCCGAGACCCGGATGCGGAAGGCGTTGGGGGAGCGCTCGAGACCGGCAAGGTGCTCCCGCACGGCCGTCTCATCGACCGATCGCAGGCCCTCGATCCGGACGTCGGCCTCGTCGACACGGAAGGACTCGTCGGTCAGAAGCCAGGCGAGCGCGATGGTGAGGGTCACCATGCCGATCGCTCCCATGAGCCGTGCCGCCGTGACCCGGCGCGCTGGACGCGCCGGCTGGGACCCCGAGCGCGGCAGGACGATGCCGGCCTCCGTGGCGGGGTGAAGGAAGCGGCTCACGAGGGCGCGTCGGGTACCAGCGATCGGGCAGGGCGGGACGCAGCATGCTCGATGGCCAGCTCGATGATGCGCTCGCACGTGGCCGCGAAGTCGAGGCCGCCCATGGCCGTCATGCGCGGGAAGAGGCTGATGGGCGTGAAGCCCGGGATGGTGTTGATCTCGGAGATGAAGGGGATGCCATCGGCGGATAGGAGCATGTCGACCCGGGCGAAGCCGCGGGCGCCGATGGCGAGATAGACCTCGATGGCGGCGGCACGCACGTCGGCGGCGAGGTCCGGGTCAAGGTCCGCAGTGGCCAGCGTGACGCTCTCGTCGGAGTGGTACTTGGCGATGTAGTCGTAGAACTCGCGCCCGGGCCGCACCTCGCCGGGCCCGTAGGCCACGACGTCGAGGCGAGTATTGCCGAGCACGCTCGTCTCGAGCTCGCGCGGATGGTCGAGATAGGCCTCCAGGAGCACGAGGTCGTCGTAACGGAGGGCCGCGCGCAAGGCGGCGTCGAGCTCGGCGCGATCGTCGGGCCGGCGAACGATGCTCATGCCGATGCTCGACCCGAGGCGCGCTGGCTTGCAGATGAGCCGACCGTCCTCCAGGCCCCGGGAGAAGGCCACGACCTCGTTCGCGACCCGCTCGCGGTCGGTCGCGACCTCGGCCGCACGGAACTCCACCCAGGGCAGCACGGGCAGCTCGAGCGCGCCGCAGATGCGCTTGAAGATCGACTTGTCCATGCCCACGGCCGATGCCGCCGGACCGGCCCCACAGTACGTCAGGCCGGCCGATTCCAGGAGTGACTGGACCTCGCCGTCCTCGCCGAATGGACCGTGCATGGCCGGGAAGACGACCGGCGGCGGTCGCTCCCCCGCCAGGCGCTCGAGCGCACCGGCAGCCGAGAGAGGGCCCTCGCCACCGATGGCAGCCGGGGTCACGGAAAGCCTCGACGGACAGGGCCGGGTCCAGGCCTGCGGTCGTGAGCTGCCACCAGCGCGCCTCGCGGTCGATGAGCCAGCCGCTGACACCGTGGCCGCGCGCGGCGAGTGCCGCCGCGATCGAGCGGCCCGAGACGAGCGAGACCTCGTGCTCGGCCGAGGGGCCACCCATGAGGACGCTGATGTCGGTCCGAGGCAGGGTCATGGGGTCCTCCGCAGCGCGGCCTCGTTGTCGCTCATCGACTCCGCCTGGCTCCAGTCGCCCACGAACTCGACCTCGTAACGCAGCTCGATGCCGCGCTCCGATCGGACGATCGACCGGACGTCGTCAGCCAGGGTTCGCACGTCAGCAGCGCTCGCGTCGCCCGTGTTGACGATGAAGTTCGCGTGCCTCGGGCTGACCGTGGCCCCGCCGATCCTGCGACCCTTGAGCCCGAGCTCGTCGATGATGCGCCCGGCGGAGTCGCCGTCCGGGTTGCGGAAGACGCTGCCTGCTGACTTCTGGCCGATGGGCTGGTGCGCCTGGCGCCAACGGCGGATCTCGTCGAGGCGGGCCGTGATGGCGGCGGGATCGGCGGGAGCCAGGTCGAAGACGGCGGAGACGACGACCTCCGGACGGCCTGTCGCGCCATGCTTCAGGCGGCTGTCGCGATACGCCATGCCCAGGTCCGCCGGCCCCAGCGCCGCCTCGCTGCCGTCGGCGGCCATGACGGTCGCCTCTCGGAGCACGGCGCTCACGTCGGAGCCGTGCGCGCCGGCGTTGGCCCAGACGGCGCCGCCGACGCTGCCCGGGATGGCGAGGCCGAACTCGAGCCCGGCGAGGCCCGCCTCGCGCGTGACGGTCGCTGCCCGGGCCATGGCGAGGCCGGCCTCGGCGATGAGCCGGCCATCCTCGATGCGGTGCCCGCCCGCACGGACGAGCACGACGAGTCCGCCGATGCCGGCATCGCTGATGACGAGGTTGGAGCCGCGACCGATGAGGAAGAGCGGGATCTCGCGCGTCCGCGCGTAGCGCACGATGCCCCGCAGCTCGAAGGTGTTGTGCGCCTCGGCGAAGAGGTCGGCCGGGCCACCGACGCGCATCGTGGTGAGGCGGGCGAGTGGCTCATCGCGCACCGCCCGGATGCCGAGGCGGCGCTGGATGTCGGTGGCGGCAAGGCGCTTCTCCTGGTCGTCGAGTCGGCGCGCAGGTGAGGCTCCGAGGGCGCCTGGCGGTGAGCTCACGCCACGGCTCGCGTCAGGGCATCGAGCGCGTCGCTGTCGGGCAGGGCAGCCCCTTCGACGAGCGAGACGAGCAGCGCCGCCGTCGCCGCTGCGGCCCCCGGCCGCGCCAGCGAGCGCGACGCCGCGGCCATCGAGGCCAGGCGCTCGTCGAAGAGCAGGTCGGCCGCGGCTCGGAGGGCGTCCCCATCGAGCTTCTCGTCGGACACGAGGCGTGCCGCCCCGGCCGCCTCGGCATCGGCCGCGTTGGCCCGTTGGTGGGAGGCGGCGTGGGGATACGGCACGAGCACCATCGGAAGACCGGCCGCGGTCGCCTCGGCCAGGGTCGACGAGCCGGCGCGGCCGACCAGGAGGTCCGCGGACGCCAGCGCGGCGGCCATGTCGTCGCCAAGGAATGCGAACGGCAGGTAGCGCTCGCGCAGCTCGGAGGGCAGCGTCTCGCGCAGCCGCTCGGCGGCCGGGAACGAATCGGCTCCCGTGAGGTGGACGACCGCGCAGCGGGTCACGAGGTCGCCGACCGCCTCGGCTATCGCCGCATCGAGGCGCTGGACCGACTGCGAGCCACCGAAGACGAGCATGACCGGGAGTCCCGTCGGGATGCCCAGCCGGGTCCTGGCCTCCGCGCGATCGACGCGCCCGAGCCCCCGGATCGGCGTCCCGGTGAGATAGGTGGGTGCCGGAAGCTCGGCACGCGTGCCCGCGAAGGAGACGGCCCGCAGGGTCGCCAGGCGCGCCACGAGCCGGACGCTCCGGCCGGGCACCTGGTTGCCCTCCCAGAGCAGCGACGGGATCCGCAGCAGGGCGGCGGCAGCGAGCACCGGGATGGCCACATAGCCGCCCGTGGCATAGATGGCGTCCGGTCGCCAGCGCGCCATGCTGACGAGGGCCTGGGGCATCGAGGCCAGCAGGCGGACCGGGTCCATGAGCGTGGCGAGCGAGACATCGACCGTCCTGAGCGAGCGCAGCCAGAGGCGTTCGAAGGGATACCCCGCGGCCGTGACGAGCTCGCCCTCGAGCCCCCGCCGACCGCCGATCCAGCGCAGCTCGAGGTCAGCCCGCAGGCTCGCCAGCTGGGAGGCGACGGCCAGGGCGGGGTAGATGTGGCCGCCGGTGCCCCCGGCCGCGATGAGGATCCTCATGGCTGCTTGCCCCCTGGAAGACGGACTCGCGGGAGATCGACAGAAGGATACCCACGGCAGCGAGCGCGACGACGAGGGACGTCCCGCCGTCGCTGAGGAAAGGCAGGGTGATGCCCGTCAGGGGCAGCAGCTGCACGACGACGCCGATGTTGATGAAGGCCTGGAAGGCCAGCCATGCCGTGATGCCCATGGCCAGAAAGCTGCCGAACGGGTCCGGGGCGTGCATCGCGATGCGGATCCCGCGCCACGTGAGGAGCAGGAACAGGCCGATGACCACGAGCCCGCCGATGAGGCCGAACTCCTGTCCCACGACGGCGAAGATGAAGTCGTTCTCGGCGGCAGGGAGCGCCAGCCCCGACGGCTGCCGACTCTGCCCGAGGCCCTGCCCGAAGACGCCGCCGAGGGCCAGGGCGTAGAGGCCGTGGACCGTCTGATAGCCATCCGAGGAGGCCACCGAGAACGGGTCGAGGAACGTCGTCCAGCGGGACATCTGGTAGGGGTTCACGAGCAGGAGCGTGGCCACGCCCGCGATGCCCACCGGCACCAGGAGGAGCAGCTGCCAGATGCTGCCGCCAGCCACGAAGAACATCGTGAACGCCGTCAGCACCAGCACCCCGGTCGTGCCCAGGTCGGGCTCGAGGACGACGAGCCCCGCGACGAGGCCGACCACGATGAGGAAGGGCAGCAGGCCCCGGCGCACGCTGCCCACGTCCGACCCACGGGTGGCCAGCCAGTGCGCCAGGTAGATGACGAGGGCCAGCTTGGCGAGCTCGGCCGGGTGGAACGCGGGCAGGCCGCCGATGCGCAGCCAGCGCGTCGCGCCATTCGCCTCGATGGGCTGGATGAGAGGTGGGATGGCAGGCATGAGCACGAGCAGCAGCAGGCCGACCGCCACGCCGAGGCCGAGCACGGAGAACAGTCGCCAGTGACGGTAGTCGATGCGCATCGCCACCACGAGGACGAGGCCTCCCAGGAGCCCCCAGCCGAGCTGGGTGGTGACCGCGTCGAAGATGCTGCCGTCGCGCGCGGCATCGACCCCGCGACTCGAGTAGACCATGAGGATGCCCATCGCGGAGAGCGCAACGGCGGCCACGAGGAGCAGGTAATCGGGGTCGTGGCGCTCCCGCTGCAGCTCGGCGATGACGCGTCCGGGCACCCGGTCGCGGGCCGCCTCGCGCGTGGCATGCCCCCCGATGCGCCGCGCCACGGTCGGGATGGTGGCCGGCGGGGCGGCGCTCGAGGCGCTCATGACGCTGGCCGGACGCGACCGGGTGGCGGGGCGCTTCGGCTCCGGACGCGAGGCGTGGGAGCGCAGCGCGCCCTGTGCACGTGTGCGGCGCGGGCGGAAGACGCTCGGGGCGACCTCCTTGCGTCCGCGCTCGTCCTCGCCCCAGGGCAGCCGCAGCGACTCGGTCATGCCCGCTCCGCTCCGAGAGCGGCCACAGCCGCCTTGAAGGCCGCGCCGCGGGCCTCGTAGTCGCGGAACATGTCGAACGACGCCGCCGCGGGGCTCAGCAGGACGACCGCGGGGCCCTGGTCGCGAACGAGGTCGGAAGCCACTCGGACGGCTTCCTCCATGGACGACGCCCGCTCGAGCTGCGCGAGCCCCGCGGCCGTGAAAGCGGCCTCCAACTCGGCGGCGGTCTCGCCGATGAGGACCGCGGCACTCACCCGTTCGGCCACGACGGCGGCCAGCTCGTCGACAGGCACGCCCTTGGAGCGGCCGCCGGCGATGAGGACGAGCGGCTTGGGGAACGACCGGACCGCGGCCATGACGGCGTCCGGCTGGGTGCCCTGTGAATTGTTGACGTATCGGACGCCATCGATGGTGGCCACCAGCTCCAGCCGGTGCTCGACGCCGGCGAAGCCGCGGACAGCCGATCGGATGGCCTCCGGCGTCACGCCATGGATGAGCCCGACGGCGGTCGCGGCGAGGACGTTGGAGACGTTGTGCTCGCCTGGCAGGGGGATCTCGCCGACGGGCATGATCCGCCCGTCCGGCCCGGCATCGGCCAGGACCACCGCCGGCTGCGATGAGGCGAGGCACGTCCTGAGCCACGACCCATCCGTCGATCACGCCGACGGCACCCTGCCCCGGTGCGCGACGCGCATAGGAGACGGTGCGCCGCCCGGCCGGCGCGCGGTAGCCGCTCACGACCGGGTCGTCGTCGTTGCGGACGAGGACGCCATCCTGCGGCAGCAGCTCGAGGAGACGGTGCTTGACAGCCCGATAGGACGCGACGTCCCCGTGACGGTCGAGGTGGTCGGATGTCACATGGGTGTAGACGGCTACCTCCGTCCCGCGCGAGAGGGTCGGCAGCTGGAGCTCGGAAAGCTCGAGGACGACCCGGTGCTCCGTCGTCAGCTGCGTCACATGCTCGATGAGCGGCCGGCCGATGTTGCCCCCGAGAACGACCTGCCCCGCTCCGGCCAGCACGGCAGCCGCCAACGAGCTCGTCGTCGTCTTGCCCTTCGTGCCCGTGACCCCAACGGTGTGGGCCGGGCAGAGGCGCAGGAAGAGGTCGATCTCGCTGACGATGGGCACCACGCCCCTGGCTTCGACCTCGGCCAGGGCGGACCGCAGGCGCGGCTCCGTCGTCGGGTAGCGGCTGCTCACGGACGGCGACGTGCAGATGAGGACCTGTCCATCCAGGGCCAGCCGCGGGTCGATGTCCGGGCCGAGGAGCAGTCGGGGGCGCCGCTCGCCGAGGGCCGCCACCGCGTCGCGAAGCGCTTCGGCCGGCAGGGCGTCGTAGACGGTCACCTCGGCACCCTGGTCGGACAGGAAGCGCGCCAGGGCGATGCCGCTGCGAGCGAGGCCGAGGACGGCCACCGGGCGACCGGCGAAGGAGCCCAGGCTCAGGTCGGCGAGGTCGATGACCGGAACCGGTGCGGCCATCAGCGTCACGCCAGCAGCCCGCGCGTGGCCAGGAAGAAGGCCACGCCCACGAGCGCCGCGAGAGCCGCCACGATCCAGAAGCGCAGCGTGATCTTCTCCTCGTCCCAGCCGCGCAGCTCGAAGTGGTGGTGCAGCGGCGACATCAGGAAGAGCCGCCGGCCGCGGAACTTCACCGAGGCGATCTGGAGGATGACCGAGAGCGTCTCGAGCACGAAGACCAGGCCGATGAGGGGCAGCAGCAGGACCTGGCCGGTGATGAGCGCGATGACCGCCAGCGTGGCCCCCAGCGAGAGCGCCCCCGAGTCGCCCATGAAGACCTGGGCCGGGTGGACGTTGAACCACAGGAAGGCCAGCAGGGCGCCGATGATGAGCGCGCAGAGGAGCGGCAGGTCCGCCGGGTCGGCCTGGACGACGCCGCTCTGGCTCGGCTCGAAGCGCACCGCCGCGATGACCATGTAGCCGATGAAGGCGAAGATGAGTGTGCCACCGGCAAGGCCGTCGAGGCCGTCGGTGATGTTGACCGCGTTGCTCGTGGCCACGATGGCGAAGGCAGCGATGAGGATGTACAGCCAGGGCGGGATGTCGACGACGCCGATGAAGGGCGCGAAGAGGGCCGTGATCTGGTAGGTGTCCTGGATCTGCCAGGCCGCCACGCCGGCCACGACCGATTGCCACAGCAGCTTCTGGACGGCGCTGATGCCGTCGCCGGTCCGCGCGTTCAGCCAGTCGTCCGCGGTGCCCAGGATGCCCACGAGGGCCAGCGTGGCCATCGGTGCGAAGGTCGAGCTGTCCACGAAGTCGTTGCCGCTGAGCTCCACGAGCAGGCCGATGCCCAGGACCACCGCGACGATGACGAGGCCGCCCATCGTGGGCGTGCCCTCCTTGACGTAGTGCGTCTCGGGCCCCTCGAGGCGGATGCGCTTTCCCATCCCCAACCGGCGCAGCAGCCGGATGGCCGGCGGCAGGAGCACGACGACCACGGCGAAGGCGAGGAGGATGCCCTGGACGATGCTTTCGCCGTTCACGCCCTGGCCCCGTCCACCCCGGCGGCACGGACGAGCTGGTCGACGAGGACGTCGAGGGCCGCGCCGCGCGAGGCCTTCACGAGGATGGTGTCGCCATCGCGCAGCTCCGACAGGAGGAGCGCCAACGCCTCGTCGCGATCCGCCACCGTCGTCACCCGCTCCGCGTCCAGCCCAGCTTCGGTGGCCCCCTCGGCGATGGCGGCGGCGCCCTCCCCCACGACCAGGAGCCGATCGGCCACGCCCGCGGCGTGGCCGCCGACACGGAGGTGCTCGGCCTCGGCCGGCTCGCCCAGCTCGAGCATCTCGCCGAGGACCGCGATGCGGCGGCCGGGCAGGCCGGCAAGGAGGTCGAGCGCGGCCACCACGGCATCGGGCGAGGCGTTGTACGAATCGTCGAGGATCGTCCAGCCACCGGCACGCAGCAGCTGCGAGCGGTGCGGCACCGGGACCGGCCGCTCGAGGCCGCGGGCGATCTCTGCGAGCGAGAGGCCGGCGGCGACGGCCACCGCTGCTGCCGCGAGGGCGTTGTGAACGCCATGGCGGCCCAGCGTCGGGATGTCCATGGTGTCGCTTCCGGCCGGGCTGACGAGACGGAAGCCCATGCCCTCCGCGCCTCGGGAGGCGACGTCCTCGGCGCGGACCTGGGCATCGGCGGCGAAGCCATAGGTCAGCACCCGTGCACGCGTGTGGCCAGCCATGGCCGCGACACGCGCATCGTCGGCGTTGAGCACGGCCCAGCCGTCCGGGGGCAGGGCCTCGACGAGTTCGCGCTTGCCCGCCTCGATGGCGTCGATGGTGCCGGCGCGGGCGAGGTGGACGCCACGCACCGCCGTGACGACTCCGATCGAAGGACGGGCGATCTCCGCCAGGAGCGCGATCTCGCCGGTCGTGTAGAGGCCCATCTCGAGGACGACCGCCTCGTGCTCCGGGCGCAGCCGCAGCAGCGTCAGCGGGAGGCCGATCTCGTTGTTCTCGTTGCCGGCGCTGCGCAGGACCTCGAACCGTTCGGCGAGCACGGTCGCCGCGAGCTCCTTGGTGGAGGTCTTGGCCAGCGACCCGGTGATGCCGACCACGAGCGGGGCGAAACGCGCCGCGATGGGCGGCTGCCACGGCGCGCAGGGCGACCCCGGTATCGGCGACCTCGACGATGGTGACCTGTCCCGAGCGGGCCAGGGCGGCGAGGCGATCGTCAGGCAGTGGCTCGCTGACGACGAGCGCGGCGGCCTGCGCGAGAGCGGCGGCTTCGAGGTATCGATGTCCGTCCGTCTGCTCTCCGCGCAGCGCGAAGAAGGCGTCCCCGGGCCCCACCTTCCGGGAGTCGACCGCGCCTCCGGCGATCGGCATGGAGCCGCGGCGGAGCAGCCGACCTCCGGCCATCGTCGCAAGGGCCGTGGGCTCGATGGCCCCGCCCTCGGACGCCTCCGAGGTCAGCCTCCCCGTCTCGTTCGTCAGCCTCGTCACGACGGACCATGCTGCCACGGTCAGCGCGGGCCGTCGGGCGGGATCCGGCCGCGCTGTACCCCCGCAGGAGCGAGGCTCCCGTCGCCCCGAACGCTCGCAGGGCCCGCGGCGCGTTCGCCTTCACCGGCCGACTCACGGCGGTTCGCCCCGGACTCGGCGTCGCGTGGCTTCGTTACCGCGTCGACGTCCGTCGGCTTGCGGTCCCCCCGGTCAGACGTCCGGCCTCTGGTCCCCACGGTCCGACTCCGCCTCTGCGCCGGGAGTCGCCCGGTCGTCGCCCTTGGCCTCGCGTCGGGCTGCCTTCTCGTCCTTCCGGGATTCCGCGCGAGCCGCGCGGGCGCGGTCGGGCGTCAGCACCCGAGCAGCCTCCGTACCGAGGATCGGCAGGCCCGCCTGGCGGTCTCGCGAGCGCTCGATGTCGAGGTGCTTGATGGCGCCGCGGGCGATCATCTGGAAGAGCTCGTAGGACTCGATCTCAAGGTCGAGGTACGGCTTCACGGCGGCTGGCACGGCCTCCTCGATGCGCACCGCGATGACGACCTCGGGCCGGTTCGCGCCCACGAAGCCGATGAAGCTGTGGTTGAAGCGGTTGTGCTTCCAGTCGCCCTTCTGGACATCCCAGATCTGGGCCGTGCCCGTCTTGCCGCCGATGAGGTAGCCCGGGATGAGCGAGCCGCGCGCGTAGTGGGGCACCGATCCGGTGACGTAGACGAGGATCTCCTGGGCCAGGTCGGCGATCTTCGGCCGCAACACGCGCTCCTTCGGCCGGTCGGTCTCCGAATCGGCCAGCACGTGCGGCTGGACGAGGAAGCCGCCATTGACGAGGGTCGAGAAGCCGCGCGCCAGCTGCAGCAACGTCACCGCCACACCCTGGCCGAAGGCCCGATTGGCGAGGTCGACCTCCGCCCACTGGTAGCGGTCGGGATCCCAGTAGATGCCCGGCTCCTCGCCGGCCATGTCCACGCCGGTCCTGCCCACCAGCCCCACTCGGTCCCACATGCCATGCAGCAGCCGGGCGGCCTTCTGGGTGTCCTTGGGCGCGAGCAGCGCCGCGATCTTGGCGGTCGCCACGTTCCGGGAGTTGGCGATGACGTCCTTGACGGGCAGCCAGCCCATGCCCTTGCCGTCCGCGTTCTCGACCGTATGCCGGTAGAACTCGAGCCGGGCCTGGTCGAGGATCTTCGTCTCCGGGGTGACGACGCCCCGGTCGAGGGCGGCCGTGGCGGTGAAGATCTTCATCACCGAGCCCGGCTCGTAGATGTCGCTCACGACGCGGTCGCGCAGCAGGTCCATGTCCTCCTGGGCCACCGCGGCGAAGTCGTTGGCGTCATAGCCCGGCACCGAGGCCGAGGCCAGGATGGCACCGCTGTAGGGGTCCATGACCACGGCGCTCACGCTGCGTGCCTGGTTGGCGATGCGCGCCGTGTTGAGCTCGCTCTCGAGTTGCCGCTGGAGACGCGCATCGATGGTCAGACGGAGAGGCGGAACCACCAGGCCCTCGAGGTCCGCGACCGAGCCGAGCCCGGTGTCGAGACCGGCGATGCTTGCTGTCTGCATCGCGCTCGTGTCCCGCCCGGCCAGGCGGTCCTCGTAGACCCGCTCAAGCCCGTAGGCGCCGCCGCTGTCGCCGGCCACGAAACCCAGGAGATGGCTTGCGAGGGTGGTATGAGCCTGTCCGCCGTGACGAGGGTAGACGCGGGCCTCCAGGGGTTCCAGGCTGATGCCCGGCAGCTCCCCTGCGTCCATGGCCAAGGTCACGGCCAGCGACTGGTCGGGCGTGAGACGGCGCGCCAGCCAATCCCAGGCCCGATCGGTCGAGAGCTTGGCCAGGTAGGTCTGTCGCTCCGCGGCACCGAGGTCGAGGATGCCGGCGAGCGTCTCGACGATGCCCTCGCGCCGGTCGGCCGGGATGTCCTTGGGGTGCGCGTCGAGACGGTCGAAGCTGGCCGACTGGGCCAGGGTCACCCCATCGCGGTCGATGATCTCGCCGCGAGCCAGCTTCGGCTCGGGCGGTGGGGCCATGGTATCCACGGCTCGAAGGACCAGGTCAGGAGCGGCCACCACCTGCCAGTAGCCCAGCCGGAGCATGGCGGCCGAGCCGAAGACAAGGAAGGCGAGCAGCAACGCCACCATGCGCAGGCGGCGTTCGGTCCGGCCCGCCATGGCGGCTCAGGGCGCCGACAGGACGACGACGTCGCCCAGCTCGACGAGGCCCAGCTTGCGCGCGCGGCGGCCGATCTCCTCGGTGTCGGCGTACGTCTCGACGGCCACGGCGATGTTCCGCAGCTGCCGCCCGAGGTCCTCGCGCCGGGCCGTCAGGTCTCCGATCTCCGAATGCGTGGCGTTCGAGCCGAGGGTCTGCGTGAGGTACACCAGGCCGAGCATCGTGCCGGCCAGGATGGCCGCCATGAGGAGGCCGGTCGGTCGCAAGTGGACCGCCCGGCGGCTGAGGGACGGGCCGACGCTGCGCTCGCGCCGCGCGACTGCGGCCTCCGGGAGCGCGACCGAGCGGAGGCGTGCACCTGAGAAGGCGGCCATCAGGTCGTGCGGGCGCTACGGGTGCCGTGGTCGAGATCGAGCGACGGGCGACGAAGCTGATTCTCTTCGTCCCAGCCGGTGCCGCGGTTCCACTCCTGCGGGCCGTCGAGGTCGACAGGTGTCTCGGGGCTGCGGCGTGTGCGCAGGTCCTTCATGCGGCGCCCATAGGCCTGGCGGCGGGAGCTGCCGTGCCCGCTGCTCATGCCGCGAGCCTCCGGACGGCGCGGAGCTTGGCGCTCCGTGCGCGCGGGTTGAGCGACACCTCGGCTTCGGTCGGGCGCTGTGGCTGCGCGCCGACGGGAGCCAGACGCGGCTGCCGGCCGCAGGCGCAGACAGGCAGCTCGGGCGGGCAGATGCAGCCCTTGCGTTCGCGCGCGATGAAGCGCTTGACGATGCGGTCCTCGAGCGAGTGGTAGCTGATGACGCAGAGCCGCCCGTTGGGGCGAAGCAGGTCGAGACAGGCTTCCAGGGCGATGGGCAGGGTCTCGAGCTCGCGGTTGACCTCGATGCGCAGCGCCTGGAAGACCCGCGTTGCGGGATGGATGCGGCGGCGGCCGGTCTGGCGCGGCCTCGGCGTCGCGGCGGCCACGAGCTCGGCCAGCTGCGCGGGTGTCTCGATGGCCCGGCGCGACCGCTCGGCGACGATGGCCCGGGCGATGCGTCTGGCGTGCGGCTCCTCGCCGAAGCGTCGAAAGACACCCGCGAGGGCCTCCTCGTCGTACGTGGCGATCACTTCGCTTGCGGGGACGCCGCGCGACGTGTCGAAGCGCATGTCGAGGGCCTCGGTCGCGCGGAAGGAGAAGCCTCGGTCGTCGTCGTCGAGCTGCTGGGAGCTCAGGCCGAGGTCCATGAGGATGCCGTCGACGGATCCGAATCCGGCTTCCCGTGCGACCTGGCCGATGGCCTCGAAGTTCGCCTGGCGGAGCGTCACGCGGTCGCCGAAGACGGCCAGACGCCGGCCCGAACGCTCGATGGCGCCTGGGTCGGCGTCGATGCCGAGGAGTCGGCCGCCCGGGTTGGCGGCCTCCAGGATCCGGCTGGCGTGCCCTCCGCCGCCGACGGTCGCATCGATCTGGAAGCTGCCCGGGTGCGGCGAGAGAGCCAAGATGACCTCCTCTGGCATCACGGGCAGGTGCCCTACTTCCTGATCCGTCCGATCCGACCGCCCCGACGGTCCATCCGGACCCCGGAGGCTCATGTGGTGGCTCAGATACCCAGTCCCTGCAGGTGCTCCGCGAGCACCTCCGGCTGATCCATCTGAGCGCTGTACTGGCTCCACCGCGGTGGCGACCAGAGCTCGAGGTGATTCCGTGCCCCGACGACCATCACGTCGGTGCCAAGGTCCGCGAAGGTGCGCAGGACGGACGGCAGGACGAAGCGGTTCTGGGCGTCGAGCTTGAACTCGAAGGCGGAGGCGAAGAGGAAGCGCTGGAAGGCCTCGAGCGCCCTCGTCAGAGACCGGCAGAGCAGCGGTCTTGGCCGCGAGCGCCTCCCAGTCCTCTCGCGTGAAGATCGCGACACAGCCGTCGATCCACTTGCAGACCCGAGCCCCGACGGCGAGATCCTCACGGAACTTGATGGGTACCGCGAGGCGTCCCTTGTCATCGAGCTTCTGGTGGTACTCACCTGTGAACACCGGGCTGGGCCTGCTCCGACTCTGGCCACCAGTGGCGATGACGGCCGGGCACATCCCGACTCAGGCGTCATCGGCGAAAGGGCAGGTGACCCATCTCCTCCGTCACGGCGGAGGGCGATCGGGTTTCCTCTCCCTATTCCCCCACTTTGCACCACTTTGGGCCACTTGGGTCGGCATGATAGCGGAGTCGGGCACCCCGTCAAGGGGGTACTTGCAGGTCATCCCCACCTGGCACGGAAGTCCCACTGGGCTGACCCGCAGGTGCCGGACCGGCACGGCCTCACCGCCTCGGTCCTGGCGTCCATTCGCGCACGGAATGCGACACCGGGATCGGCACCGTCAGCGGTCGCTGGACGCGCGCGAGCGACGTCGATCGCGCTCGCTCACGCTCAGCGAAGCGTCTCGAGGCGCTTACCGGCCGGCGCCAGCGTGAACGGCGCCATCTCCCATTCCGGTGACGAATAGGTGGCAGGAACGGGCCTGCGGAGGTCGGGGACGGCGGCATCACGCCGCCCGAACGGCCGGGTACCCGGTCGGGGCCACATCGGGCGACGATGGTGGGTACCGATTGACCAGTGGCGTCACTCGCGCGTCGGCGATACCGTCTGCGTTCCACCCGCCTGCAGGGAACCTGCCGTGACCATCGCCCGGCGACGACCCGCCAGACCCGATGCCATCGCCCTCGCGATGCCGTCCGTGCCCCCGGCGATCCCGGCGGGGCGGCCCATCGGCGTCCCCCTGCCGGCCCACGACGTCCCGGCGCCCGAATCGGTCGCGCCAGCGGGACGGCTTCGCCGCTGCACCTTCCGGCGCATCGATCGCGTCGAGGTGCTACCCGGGCGGGCGGTCGCGGTGAGCTACGAGGTCATGTGCCTGTACGGCGGGGCAGGCGCGCCAGCCACGCTCGGAGATGTCGATTCGGCACGACCGATCTGCGAGGCCTGCACGGCCACGGGCATCTTCCGTCCCGACGAGGCCTGAGCCGTCCTAGCTGACCGGCACGATGCTGGGAGCCAGGCTCGGCACTGAGCTGGGTTCGCTGCCAGCGCCGAGGTCGTCGCAGATGACCCAGGGCATCGACTCGCCGGGCACGAGGGTGACCTCGTCGGAGATGTCGATGGCTTCGGAGCCGAGCTGCCCAGCCAGCATGCCGGTCATCATCGCGACCATGTCGGGCGTGACCTCCATGCCCTGAGCGGCCAGCATGGCCTCGACGAAGGGCGCCATGGCGGTCGGGTCGAGCGAGATCGAGAGCGATCCCACGAGGCTGACCACGGCCTCGGTGTCGGTCTGGCTGATGACCTCGGCCGAGACGATCTCGGGGTCGAACCGGATCCCCGCGGCGAGCGTGGCAACATCGACGCCCTCGGGCAGGCCGAGCGATGCCAGGCCCGCGACGAGGTTGGACGAATCGAACTGCGCGGCCTGCGCGGCCTGCTCGGGACAGAAGAAGGTCGGCAGGATGTCGGTCTGGCCAGCCTCGATCGCGGCAGCCAGGTTCGTGATCGTGACCTCAGGTCCGTCCTGGGCCAAGGCGGTCGACGTCGAGGCGAGGGTCAATGCCAGCACGAGGCCGGTGCCGATGCTCATCTTCCGGGCGCGGGTCGAGGCGAGCTGCGGACATGAGGGGGCGGCTCCTTCCGATGTCGGGCAGCCTCGAGGGCTGCCTCACGCGGCGGAGTCTAACCCGCGCGGCTCGCGCAGCACCGCGCGCCCGCGCTGGGAGCTACGCCTCAGGCGGCTGGGCGCCCGTCCAGATGCTCAGCCAGTACTCGGTCTCGGGGGTCGTCTCGGTCCCGAATCGGGCGTTGACGATCCAGAGGTCCTCGCCGGCCAGGGCGAGCGTCGTGGGGATGTCGAGGCCCTCCGAGGTCGCCTCGGCAAGCAGCGTCGCTGACGTCAGCGCCTCGTCCAGCTCGAGGCTTGTGATGACCTCGGCCTGGTTCCGCGAGACGTACAGCGTCGTGTCGCTGAGCTCCAGCCCGTCGCCGAAGGTCAGGTCGGCCCCGCCGGTATCGATGGCGGTGGTCTCGCCTGTCGCCGGGTCCACCCGGAACAGGCCACCGGTCGCAGACTGCACGACGATGAGCCCACCGGGCGCCGCGACGATGCCGTTGGCGTTGAAGGCGTCCTCCAGGTACACGAGGTCGCCGGTGAGGGGCAGGCTTGTGGCAGCCGACGGGTCGGGCAGTGCGCCATCGGCGCCGATCGGGATGACCCCGAGCTGCTGGACGTTCGAGTCAGTGACGAAGACCGCCTCAGGCGTAGCCACGAGGTCGTTGAGGAAGCCGCCTTCGAAGGTGTAGGTCGCCAGGAGCTCGCCGCTGTCGGCGGCGTAGGCTCGGACCTCGCCGGTGGGGCCACCGGCGACCCAGATCCGGCCGTTGGCGTGCGTCCGCCTCGACGCCGACGGCGACGGTGCCCTCGGTCCCGGGGACGAAGATGTCGCCCTGCCGCGTGGCGGCATCGACCCTCCAGATCGCTCCGTCGGCCAGCGAACCGACGTACAGGGCACCGTCCAAGCTGGTGATGCCCTCGGGTTGCCAGCCTGCGGGCAGGTCGACGCGGTCGCCGGTCTCGGCCATCGGCGCTGGGCTCTCCCCCATCGGCGCTGCAGTCTCGGCCGCCGGACTCTCGGCCGCCGGACTCTCGTCCTGGGCCCATGTGGGCGTGGCGGCGACTGCCACCATCAGGACGGCGGCAGCGGATCCACGAGCGCAGCGCGATGCGTGGTGACGGCTGGGATGAGCGGTGCGGCACGGTCCGGCCCTCCAGGGACTTGACGGGGCTCGAATGGCTGCCGCAGCCGCGCGATGTCGGCCGCGGCACATGCGCAGCGTGTCACGCCATCGACGACAGGCGGATGACGAACGCAGGCCCGGACATTGCATGGACATCACACGCGACTCCGCCCACGAGCGATCCACCGCCCGACCGCCTCTACCTGCGCGACGATCCGGAGTCGACAGGCTGATCGTTTCGCTCGTTGTGTCGTCCGACGGCACAGTGGGCGGTCGGTCGGCCTCATTCGTCGCGGTGGGTTGCCGATCACGGCGCCCTGGGCGCCGGTCGTGCCGTCACACGGCACGACGACCACCGCCAGAGGCCGAACGGCCCGCGGATGGCCTGCATGGGCTGCCCGGCGGTCCACTGTGCCGTCCGGCGGCACACACGGCTCACGGGCCACGTACCCGGCCAGGCCGCCAAGCGGCACCAAGCCCACCCGGCGGAGCTTGAGGGTCCTGCGGAAGGCGCCAGCGAGGCGGCCTGTAAGCCGAGTTCTGTCCCGCGACGAGCGCGGGGATGGTCATCCATCTAGGACGCCGGTCACCCGACGCCTCATGCGGCCGACCCGAGAGCGGAGCGACGCGCTCCTCGTGCGACCAGGGCCGCACGGGCTCTCCTATTTGGCCTTGCACCGGGTAGAGCTTGCCCGTTTCACCCGGCAGCGGCCGTAGCCGATGCCGACTCGTCTCTGTGGCGCTGGTCCTCGCCTCGCGGCGGACGGGTGTTACCCGCTACCGTGCGTCGTGGTGCTCGGACTTTCCTCGCGCCGCACCGGTCACCCGGGGCCGCGCGCGACCATCCGGCGGCCTCGCTGGCACGTCGAATCGTAGCATCGAGGCCGGGTCAGGCCTCGGTGCCGGCGCCCATCGCGACCGTCCCGTCGGAGAGGACCGGCGAGATGAGGCCGAAGACGTTGCCGTCGGGATCGAGCAGGTAGCCGCCGCGCCCGATGCCCGGCCAATCGGTCGCCGGCAGGGCCTCGGTGCCGCCGAGCTCGACGCCGCGGCGCATCGACCCGTCGACGTCGTCGACGCCGACGACGATGTTGCAGCCGTTGACCGGCGCGCCGACCGCGGGACGCGGGCCCTGACGCTGGGTCAGGCCACCGTTGATGCCGAGACCCGCCTCGGCGGCGGCGTTGCCGATGGCGCCCTCGCCGGTGTCGATGACCCAGTACGGCTGCTCGCCTCCGCCGTACTGCTGGAACTGCCAGCCAAGCAGGTCGGAGTAGTAGTCGATGAGCTTCTGCGGCTCGGACGCGTGGATCTCGAAATGGACGACGAGATTCGCCATGGCGGCTTCCTCCTATCTTTGGCGCACGGATGTGGCCCGCGGACCGGTCGCCGCCATCCTACCTAGACCCGGTAGCGCGCCTCCAGCTCAGCCGCCGCCGCCGGATCGTCAAGCGCGAGGTTGGCGAGCGCATCAGCGGCGCGGTTCGTGGCGCGCGGCTCGTGGCGTGCTCCCCAGCGCCCGAACCCCGCGAGCAGCTGCCGGGCCTCGCCGTGGAGTGGCTTGAGCTTCAGGTCCTTGACCCGCCAGCGGCCGTGGAGCTGCTCCACGATGAGCTTCGAGTCGAGCCGAAGGTCGACCTCGGAAGCCTCCAGGCGCCGCGCCTCCTGCAGCGCCAGGACAAGCGCGGTGTACTCGGCCACGTTGTTCGTCTGCCTGCCCAGGGGCCGGGCGACGATCGAGAGCGGCGGCGCGTCGGGATGAGAGGCGTCCGCGCGTTCGGCGTCGATGAGCACGGCGCCCGCGGATGCCGGACCCGGATTGCCGCGCGCCGCGCCATCGGTGCGGATGAGCAGACGCAGCGTCACGGCGCCGCTTGGGACCCGTCGCCCTCGGATGCGGTGGCGGGCGAGGGCGGGCTGGCATGCGGCTCCGGCACCTCACCCGACGGCGGCCGCGTTCCGGCCGACGCGTCTCTGAGCTTGCGCCAGAGCATCCGCAGCGGGTCGTAGTGGTCGTCCGCGACGCGCTCCTTGAGCGGGATGATGGCGTTGTCGGTGATGCGGATGTGCTCGGGGCAGACGTCCGTGCAGCACTTGTTGATGTTGCAGTAGCCGATGCCCGCTTCGGCCTTCAGCCAGGCGGTCCGGTCAGCCTCGTCGATGGGATGCATCTCCAGCCCGGCCGCACGGACCAGGAAGCGCGGCCCGATGAACTCGTCCTCGGTCTCGTGGTTGCGCAGCACGTGGCAGGTGTCCATGCACAGGAAGCACTCGATGCACTTGCGGAACTCCTGTGCACGCTCGACGTCCTCCTGCTGCCAGCGCCACTCCTCCTGGGGACGGTCCGACAGTGGCGCGAACGGGGCGATCCGGGCGTTGACCTCGTAGTTCCAGGAGACGTCGCTCACGAGGTCCCGGATGCGCGGGAAGGCCCGCATGGGCTCGACCGTGATGGCCTCGTCGTCGGGGTAGTCGGTCAGGCGCGTCTTGCACATGAGCCGGGGCCGGCCGTTGACCTCGGCACTGCACGACCCGCACTTGGCGGCCTTGCAGTTCCAGCGGGCGGCGAGGTCAGGCTGGGCGTTCTGCTGGATCCAGTGGATGGCGTCGAGGACGACCATCCCCTCCTCGGCCGGCACCCGGTACTCGTAGAACGCACCTTCCTCGTCCGCCTCGCCCCGGAACACCCACAGGATGGCCTCGTCCACGGTCTACTCGCCGACCGCGGCGAGCGGTCGAAGCTCGTCGGCCATGGGCAGCGTCGGCGTCCTCCGGACGGTCATCCGGTCGTCTTCCCGCCGGACCGCCACGTTCACGCTGTCCCACTCGGCGCGCATGCCGACGTGGTCGAGGCGGCTGTGGGCGCCGCGGCTCTCGGTGCGCTCCACCGCCGAGCGCGCGATGGCCTCGGACACCGTGAGCATGTTGCGAAGCTCGAACGCGAGGTCCCAGCCCGGGTTGAAGCGGCGCGGCCCGGTCACCGACAGGTGCTTCCAGCGCTCACGGTAGCTCTCGAGCCGGCGGATGGCCGCCTCGAGGTCGTCGGCCGTGCGGAAGATGCCCACCAGCGACGACATCGTCACCTGAAGGTCGCGATGAAGCCGGTTGGGGTCCTCGCCCCCAGGGTGATCGAACGGCGCGACCATGTCCGCCAGTGACTCATCGACGAAGTCGGCCGGCAGCTCGGCGGGCGTGCGCCCGTCTCCCGCAGCCGAGGCGGCGGCGGAGGCAGACGCGGCCTCCCCGGCGCGACGGCCGAAGACGAGCAGGTCGGTCAGGGAGTTGCCGCCCAGGCGGTTGGAGCCGTGCAGTCCCGCGGCGACCTCTCCAGCCGCGAAGAGCCCCGGCACGGTCGTCGCCCCCGTCTCGGCCTCGACCCGGATACCGCCCATCATGTAGTGCATCGTCGGGCCGACCTCCATGGGCCCGGCCGTGATGTCGACATCGGCGAGCTCCTTGAACTGGTCGTACATCGAGGGCAGCTTGCGACGGACACGCTCGGCGGGCAGGTAGCTGATGTCCAGGAAGACGCCGCCGTGGGGAGAGCCGCGGCCCTCGCGGACCTCGGTGTAGATGGCCCGGGCGACGTTGTCGCGAGTCGACAGCTCCGGGGGCCTCAGGTGGTCGGTCTGCCGTCCCTCGGTCAGGGCGTCGACCCAGGCGCGCGCTTCCTCATCGGTCGCGGCGTACTCGTGGCGGCGGTCCTCGGGCAGATAGCGCCACATGAAGCGCTCGCCGGTGGCGTTGCGAAGGATGCCGCCTTCGCCGCGCACGGCCTCGGTGACGAGGAGGCCCCGCACGCCGGGAGGATGGACCATGCCCGTCGGGTGGAACTGCACGAACTCCATGTCGATGAGCTCGGCCCCCGCCCGATAGGCCAGCGCGTAGCCGTCTCCGGAGCACTCCCAGGAGTTGGAGGTGACCGCGAAGGCGCGCCCGGCGCCGCCGGTGGCGAGGATGATCGCGCGGGCCGGGAAGGCGACCGGGACCCCGTCGGCGCGGCGGTAGCCGATGGCGCCGCTGACGCCGTCGCGGCCGACTGCGAGGCGGGTGATGATGGTCTCGGGGTAGACCCGCACGCCGACGCCGACGCTGCGGTCCTGCAGGGTGCGGATGAGCTCGAGGCCGGTCCGGTCGCCGACGTGGGCGAGCCGCGGATAGGTGTGGCCGCCGAAGGGCCGCTGCAGGATTGCGGCCGTCGCTCGTGCGGTCGAAGACGGCACCCCAGCGCTCGAGCTCGTGGACGCGTTCCGGCGCCTCGCGTGCGTGGAGCTCCGCCATCCGCGGGTTGTTGAGGAACCGCCCCCCGACCATCGTGTCGCGGAAGTGCGTGGACCAGGAGTCACGGGCATCGACATGCGCCATGGCCGCCGCCATGCCCCCTTCGGCCATGACCGTGTGGGCCTTGCCGAGCAGCGACTTGCAGACGACACCCACCGAGCGACCCGACTCGTGCGCGGCCACGGCGGCCCGCAGGCCGGCACCGCCGGCTCCGATGATGAGGACGTCGTGCGGATGGCTCTCGATCATCCGGCTAGAGGATGCCCCCGATGATCGGCGTGCTCGAGTCGATGACATCGAGGGCCAGGGCCCGGATGTAGAGGTCGGCCAGCATGATGCTGAACAGGCTGGCCCAGCCCCACAGCCCGTGCCGCACGTTGAGAGCGCTCACCCGCGCCCAGATGCCGTGCCGTCGGCGCGTGTTGGCCGAGCAGGAGAAGCAGTCCAGGTTGCCGCCTGCAAGGTGCCGGAAGGAATGGCAGCTGAAGACGTACAGGCTGGTGAGGACGGCATCGGCGGCCAGGAACCCGACGCCGATGCCCAGGCGGACGTTCCCGTCGTGCCAGAACGCCAGGCCGAGGTCGAGCCACATGACCGCCAGCGGGATGAAGGCGAGGTACAGGAAGAAGCGGTGGCCGTTCATGAGGATGAAGGGGAAACGGTTCTCCATCCCATAGCGGCGATGGATCGTGGGCTCCCCCACGGCGCACGCCGGCGGATCGGCGAAGAAGGCCTTGTAGTAGGCGCCGCGGAAGTAGTAGCAGGTGGCCCGGAAGAAGACCTGGATCCAGAGCACCAGGATGGCCGGTGACAACCAGGCCGGCAGGACGGCCTCGCCGATGGCGATCGAGAAGAAGGGCGAGTGGTAGCCCTCCGCCTCGTACGGGAAGCCGAAGTACGGGATGAGGAAGATGGCCGAGACCGAGGCGTAGACGATGAAGAGGGTCAGTCCGAGGGCGATGGCGAGCGGCCGAAGGGACCAGCGGTCGACGCGCATCGTCGTCCCGAATCCGCGCAGAGCGGTGCCCGGCGGCTTGCTCGAGACGGGGCGCTCGACGAGGCGGCCCTGCGTGACCTGGCCCGGCGCGGTCATGGATGCTCGAGGCTCGGCGGCTGCCTGAGCACGGACGACATCGTGATCCTGCGCTCCTCCTGCGAGGCGGGCCGCGGCCGGCGGTCGGGGACCCTAATGTATCGCATCAACGTCGCCGGAACGGGGCGTCCGGCGGGCCAGCCGGTCACCCAGCGTCACGAGAGCGAGCGCGGAGAGCGGCAGGAGCAGCGGCAGCACATAGGAGTGGTGCCGGTCCCGCACCTCGAGCAGGGCGTGGATGGCGGACACCGTCCAGATGAGCACGATCGCCAGCGGGACGAGGGGGTCCGGGCGGCGTCGGACGAGCCACACCCCGGCCGTCGCGGCGGCGAGGACGAGGACGTAGAACCCCTGGCTGAGGAGCAGCGGCGTCGTGGCGTCGGGATGACCGGGTCGGTCGGCGAGGCTCTGGCGGATGCCGTACTGGACGCCGTAGTGCTCGGTGCCCCAGAGCGTGTCCTGCTTTCGCACCGCCAGGGCCGCGATGCCGAGCGGGTCGTCGCGGATGCGTTGCAGGGCGATCTCGGTGCCCATGCGGCTGCGGGCCAGGAGGTCCGGCCCAGCCAGGCGGACGAGCTCCTCGTTGGCCTCCTCGCTGAAGCGGCCGCCGCTCGCCACGTCCGTGCCGATGTAGAGCGTGTGGCCACCATAGTCGGAGGTCGAGATGCTCGGCGTACCGGTGCGCGCGATGTTGTAGACGACGACCGGGGCCAGCACGAGCAGGAAGGCGGCCACCGGGACGAGGGCGGCGGCGGCCAGCTGCCGGCGCCCGCCACCCGGCCAGAGGCGAGCGAGGATGAAGGCCGGCAGGAGGGCGGGCGTCGTGGGGCGCAGGTACTGCGCCAGCCCGAGGAGGACGCCGACGAGGGCGCTGCCCCGCCAGCCGGGCGGGGCAGCGACGGCCGCCCAGGCACTGGCCGCGACGGCAAGGTCGAAGGCGACCTGCGGGATGCTCACGACCGTCATGAGCGCGCCCGCCGGCCATAGCGCATAGCCCAGGAGTGCCAGCGCGCCGACGCGGGCGCCGTAGAGGCCCCGGGCCAGGCCGAGGACGACGCCTCCGGCCAGCAGGGCCAGCAGGAGGTTCACGGCCTCGATGCCGAGCTGGCGATCCGCGGTCAGCGCGAAGGCCGCGGCGAGGGCCGCCGAATAGGCCATGGGCCGGCCCATGAAGTCGGGCGACGGCGAGAGGAACGACTCGGCCATGGCGAGGTACACGCCGGGCTCTCCGAGCCGACCGCTGTCGAGCTGGGACGAGACGAAGACCCGGATGACGACGAGCGTCCCGGCGCCGATGGCGAAAGCGACGAGCTCACGCCTGCGGCCCGACCCGGCCAGCCACGTGACAAGGAGAGCCAGGAGCAGCCCGACCAGGCCCAGCAGCGCGACCGGTGCCAAGCGTCCCGCGATCGCCGACCAGCCACCGCGGATGCCGAGCACGGCGCCGAGATCAGCCAGCAGGTGGGCCGCCGCCAGGGCGGTCAGGACGATGAGCGTCGCGATGCCGGCCCAGACGACGGCCGCGCGCAGCCGGGCGCCGATGTCAGTCATGGCTCGATCGTACGCGCTGGGCGCTATCCTCAGCCTCCCGTGAAGCTCCAGGAGTCCGACGCCAAGTCGCTGCTCGTGCGTGCCGGCCTGCCGGTCCCGCCCTATGCCGTGGCGTCATCCCCCGCGGAGGTCCGCGCCCAGGCCGCGACGTTCCTGGCGGACGGCGCATCCGCCGTCGTCATCAAGGCGCAGGTCCTGACGGGTGGCCGGGGCAAAGCCGGCGGCGTGAAGCTCGCGACGTCGGCTGACGAGGCCCAAGCGGTGGCCTCGGACATCCTGGGCATGGCCATCAGGGGCATCACCGTCCGCCGGGTCCTCGTGACGCCGGCCGCCGACATCGTGCGCGAGCTGTACCTCGCGGCCGTTCTCGATCGTGCCGCACGACGCATCCTGCTCATGGGCTCCGCTCAGGGCGGCATGGACATCGAGACGCTCGCCGAGCACGACCCAGCTGCCATCGTGCGGGTTCACGCCCATCCGACGCTCGGCCTGCAGCCATTCCAGGCACGGCAGATGGCCTTCGCGCTCGGCCTCGGCGACCATCTCGCCTCCGCGGTCGCCATCTGCCGGGGGCTGCATCGATCTCATGCTGTCGGCTGATGCCGACCTTGTCGAGATCAACCCGCTCGCGGTCGTCCGCGAGGCTGGACCCGCGGGTCCCGTGGAGCGGCTGGCCCTCCTCGACGCCAAGATCACCCTCGACGATTCGGCGCTCTCGCGTCACCCCGGTCATGAGCCCATGCGTGACCTCGACGAGGAGGACCCGGTCGATGTCGAGGCGCGGGCCGCCGGGCTCAGCTTCATCCGACTCGAGGGCGACATCGGCTGCATGGTCAACGGCGCGGGGCTGGCCATGACGACCATGGACCTCGTCAAGCGCGCCGGGGGACAGCCCGCGAACTTCCTCGACATCGGCGGTGGCGCCCGGGCAGACAAGGTCGCCGAGGCCATGCGTCTCATCCTCTCGGATGCCTCGGTCAAGGCCATCCTCGTGAACATCTTCGGGGGCATCGCGCGCGGTGACGAGGTGGCCCGCGGGCTCGTCGAGGCGCGCGCCCGGCAGACCCGGCGTGTCCCGCTCGTCGTTCGCATCGTGGGCACCAACGCCGACCTGGCCGCTGACATCCTCCACCAGGCCGAGGACGACATCGTCACGGCCCGGACGCTCGATGAGGCGGTCGAGCGCGCCGTCGAGCTGGCCAGGCGGGTCGCAGCGTGAGCCGGAAGATGGCCCGTTGAGCATCCTCATCGACCGGCAGACGCGGCTCCTCGTGCAGGGCATCACCGGGCGCGAGGGCGGCTTCCACGCCCAGCAGATGCTCGACTACGGCACGAACGTCGTGGCGGGGGTGACACCGGGCAAGGGCGGCCAGAAGGCCCTGACGGGCGCCGTGCCGGTCTTCGACACCTGCGCCGGAGCGGTCGCTGCCACAGGAGCGGACACGAGCGTCATCTTCGTGCCGGCCGCGGCCGCGCCCGACGCCGTCCTCGAGTCGCTCGACGCGGGCATCACCACCATCTTCTGCATCACGGAGCACATCCCCGCCCTCGACATGCTCAAGGTCGTGGCCGAGGTCGATGCGCACGGGGCGCGTCTCGTGGGGCCCAACTGCCCCGGGGCGACGACCCCCGGCCAGGCCAAGGTCGGCATCATCCCGGGCTCCATCCACCGTCCTGGACGGGTCGGGCTCGTGAGCCGCTCGGGCACGCTGACCTACGAGGTCGTGCAGGCCATGACCGATGCCGGCATCGGCCAGTCGACGTGTGTCGGGATCGGCGGCGACCCCATCAGCGGCAGCAGCTTCGTCGACATCCTGGCGCTCTTCCGCGACGACCCCGAGACGCAGGGCCTCGTGCTCATCGGTGAGATCGGCGGCGATGCCGAGGAGGCCGCGGCCGCCTGGAAGGCCGAGCACATGGCAGACGTCCCCATGGTCGCCTTCATCGCCGGCCGATCGGCGCCCCCAGGCCGTCGCATGGGCCATGCGGGCGCCATCATCAGCGGCTCAGGCGGCACGGCGGAGGCGAAGATCGCCGCGCTCGAGGCGGCCGGCATCCGCGTCGCCGACTCGCCCACTCAGATCCCGAGGCTCCTCGTCGAGGCCGGCATCCAGCCCGACTGAGCGTCGCCTCCCGGGCAGCCCGTGGATCTCAGGCCACTGGCCCCTCCTCGTCGTAGCCGAGGCGCGACCAGGCCGGGCCACCGGGCGCCTCGATGAGCTCGACGAGGACGCCGTGGCAGGAGCGTGGGTGCAGGAAGGCCACGGGCCCCTCCGCGCCGCGGCGGGCCTGGCGGTCGATGACCTCGACACCGGCCTCGGCCAGCTCGGCGAGCGCGGTGTCCACGTCGGGTGTCTCGAAGCAGACGTGATGGAAGCCTTCGCCGCGGGTCTCGAGGAAGCGGGCCACGCCGGTCCCGGGGTCGGTCGGGGCGACGAGCTCCACCTTCGACTCGCCGACCGTCAGGAAGGCGATGGTCACGCCGTCCGAGGCGATGGGCAGGACGAGCTCGACGGGCAGTCCGAGCTGGTCGCGGTACATCGCCAGCGCGGCATCGAGGTCGCGCACGACGACGGCCACGTGGTGCACCCGGCTGAACGTCCGCCCCGCGATCTCGACCATCGATCTCCTCCTCGAGATGCTCCAGCTCGGATGCGCCCCACCGCCGTTCAGACGGTCACGACCTCGCGATGCTCGCCCCATGCCGCCCGCAGCCGGTCGCTGATCTCGCCGAGCGTGGCCCGCGCCTTCACGGCATCGATGATGACCGGCACGAGGTTCTCGCGGCTGCCAGCCGCGAGTCGCCAGCCGCTCCAGGGCGGCCCGCCACGCCGCCTCGTCGCGGGAGGCACGAAGGCGCGCGATGCGCGCCGTCTGCTCGGCCTCGAGATCCGGGTCGATGCGCTGCAGAGGTGGGCTGACGACCTCGTCGTCGGTGAAGCGGTTGACGCCGACGACGATGCGCTCGTGGCGCTCGATCTCGCGCTGGACGCGGTAGGCGGCGTCCTGGATCTGGCGCTGCTGGATAGCCGCCCTCGATGGCCGCGATGGCACCGCCCATGGCGTCGATCTCGTCGAGGTAGCCCTGCGCGGCGGCCTCCAGGCGGTCGGTCAGCGACTCGACGAAGTAGGAGCCACCGAGCGGGTCGGGCGTCTCGGTCACCCCGGACTCGTGGGCCAGGATCTGCTGGGTGCGCAGCGCCAGGCGCGCCGCCTCCGCGGTCGGCAGCGCCAGCGCCTCGTCTCGGGCGTTCGTGTGGAGGCTCTGCGTACCGCCCAGCACCGCCGCGAGCGCCTGGACCGTCGTGCGCACGACGTTGTTGTCGACCGACTGCGCCGTCAGCGAGCTGCCGGCGGTCTGGACGTGGAAGCGGCACATCATCGAGCGCGGGTCCGTGGCGCCGAAGCGGTCACGCATGATGCGCGCCCACATGCGCCGCGCGGCGCGGAACTTGGCGACCTCCTCGAAGAGCTCGCTCCAGGCCCCGAAGAAGAACGAGAGCCGGCCGGCGAAGGCGTCGACGTCGAGACCTCGGCTCAGCGCGCCCTCGACGTAGGCGATGGCGTCGGCCAGGGTGAAGGCCAGCTCCTGGGCCGCCGTCGCCCCGGCCTCGCGCATGTGGTAGCCGCTGATCGAGATGCTGTTCCAGCGCGGCAGCTCGGCTGCGCAGAAGGCGAAGATGTCGGTCACCAGGCGCATCGACGCCGTCGGGCCGTAGATGTACGTGCCGCGCGCGATGTACTCCTTGAGGATGTCGTTCTGGACCGTCCCACCCAGCTGGCTCCGGGGGATGCCTCGACCGTCTGCCACGGCCACGTAGAGCGCCAGCAGGATGGGCGCGGTGGCGTTGATGGTCATCGAGGTGGTGACCCGCTCGAGGGGCAGGTCCGCGAGCAGGGCCTCCATGTCCTCGATCGAGCTGATGGGGACCCCGACCCTGCCGACCTCGCCGGCGGCCGCCGGCGCATCGGAGTCGTAGCCCATCTGGGTGGGCAGGTCGAAGGCGACCGAGAGCCCCGTCTGGCCCTGTGCCAGCAGGTAGCGGAAGCGCTCGTTCGTCTGGGCCGCGCTCGCGAAGCCGGCGTACTGGCGCATCGTCCAGAAGCGGCCCCGGTACATCGTGGGCTGGACGCCGCGCGTGAACGGGAACTCACCGGGCCGCCCGAGCGCCCGCTCCTCATCGAGGCTCGCGGTGTCTGCCGGCGTGTAGAGGTCGGCGATCTCGATGTCGGAGGTCGTCGCGAAGCGTTCGCGGCGCTCGCCCTGCCCCTCGAGGGCGCGGGCCCGCGTCGTCTGCCGCCAGTGCTCCCGGCCCGGGTCGGTCGAAGCCATGCCTACCTCACGGTCACGAGCTCATCCCCGAGCTCGACGCTGCTGCCGGCCGTGACCGCGATCGAGGCCACCACGCCGGCCCGCGGGGCGCGCACCTCGTTCTCCATCTTCATGGCCTCGATCGAGACCAGGCGCTGCCCGGTCTCGACGGTATCACCCACCGCGACCCAGGACCGACCGATCCGCCCCGGCATCGGGGCCCTGACGACGGTGGGGCCATGATGCCGGCGGCCTGCCTCACCCTGGGCTGCCCGCTCGCGCAGGAGCGCGCGGCCCTCCGGCTCGACGGTCACGACGAACGACCAGCCGTCGACCGAGGTCTCGAAGCGACGGACGCCGAGCGCGCGGTCCTCGGTCGACGCCGGCACGGGGCGCACCTCGGGCGCGATGCCCGGACCCCCGTCGGCGCTGAGGTCGGCTGGGCCGATGACGAACGCCACCCCACCATCGATGCCGAGACGGAGCGGCGGATCGTCGGCTGTCACGGCCGGCGCTCCGTCGCGAGGCGACGGCCGGCGTTGCGCCAGGAGGCCGCGGCGTCGAGGTTCGGCTCCTCGTCTGGCGGCCAGCCCTGCGGGCCGGTCGGGACCGGCGAGCGGTCGCCGTCTGCCCAGACGTGGCGAGCCACGGCCTCGGCGGCGCGCCGGGCCGCGCGCAGTCGGAGTTCCTGGGGCTCCCAATCCCGCTCGACGAGGTCCGTCCGAAGGCGGGCCTCGCGGAACGCCGCGTGATCGAGGAGCCATCCGTGGAACGGCAGCGTGGTCTGGACGCCACCGACGTCCATCGCCGCGACGGCGTGCGCGGGCGAGGGCGAGGGCGCCGTCGCGATCATCGGCCGTCACCAGGATCTTGGCCAGCAGGGCATCGTAGTCAGGCGGGATGAGCCAGCCCTCCTCGACACCGGAGTCGATGCGGATGCCCGGGCCGGACGGCTCGTGCCATCGAGTCAGCCGGCCGGGCACCGGCAGGAAGTCGCGACCAGGGTCCTCGGCGCTGATGCGCAGCTCGATGGCGTGGCTTCGGGGTCGAGGACCGCCAGGGCTGCGGCCCGGACGGCCGCGCGAGAGCGGCGCGCCAGCCGCGATACGGATCTGCTCGGCGACGAGGTCGAGGCCGGTCACGAGCTCGGTCACGCCGTGCTCGACCTGGAGCCGCGCGTTGACCTCGAGGAAGTACGTCGAGCCGTCGGGTGCGTACAGGAACTCGGCGGTCGCGGCGCTCCGCAGCCCGACGTCCCTGGCCACGCGCACGGCCATGGCGGCGAGGTCCGCGCGCTGCGCCGGCTCGAGGCCCGGGGCGGGCGCCTCTTCGACCAGCTTCTGGTGGCGCCGCTGCGTGGAGCAGTCCCGCTCGCCGAGGGCCACGATGTCGCCCTGGCTGTCGCCCAGCAGCTGGACCTCGACATGCCGGCCGCCCTCGACGAAGCGCTCGAGGTAGACCGACCCGTCCCCGAACGCCTGCTCGGCCTCGCGGCGCCGCGGCGGCCAGCGCCTCGAGCAGGTCGCCGGTCGCATCGACGCGGCGCATGCCCCTGCCGCCGCCGCCGGCCGCGGCCTTGATGAGCAGCGGAAAGCCGACCTCGGACGCTGCCTTCGCGAGCTCCGCGGCAGCGGGCATGGAGTCCGTGGCGATCGGCTCGAGCATGCCGGGCACGATGGGTACGCCGGCGCGTCGCGCCGACCGACGGGCGGCGAGCTTGTCACCGAGTGTGGCGAGGGTCTCGGGGGCAGGACCGACGAACACGAGACCGGCCGCCTCGACCGCTGCGCCGAAGGCGGCCTGCTCGGAGAGGAACCCGTAGCCCGGGTGGACGGCCTCGCGCGCCGGACTGCAGGGCGGCCTCGACGATCCGCTCGATCCGCAGGTAGGACTCGGCCGCGGGGGCCGGTCCGATCCACACGGCCTCGTCGGCGAGCCGGACGTGCGGCGCCCCGCGATCGGCATCGGAGTAGACGCGCCACCGTCTCCACGCCGAGCGTCCGGCAGGTGCGCATGATGCGCACGGCGATCTCGCCGCGGTTCGCGACGAGCAGCCGCACGAACGGCAGGCTCCGTCTTTGCGCAAAGACATCAGAGCGGGATGTTGCCGTGCTTCCGCCTCGGGTTGGTGTCGCGCTTGCCCTCGAGCATCTCGAAGGCGGCGATGACCCGCGGCCGGGTCTCCGAGGGCACGATGACGTCGTCGAGGTAGCCCCGTCCGGCGGCGACATAGGGGTTCGCGAAGCGCTCCTCGTAGTCGCCCGTCAACCGTTCCAGCTCGGCGTCGCGGTCCTCCGCTTCCGCGAGCTGGCTGCGGAAGATGACGTTGACGGCGCCTTCGGCGCCCATGACCGCGATCCGCGCCGTGGGCCACGCCAGGTTGACGTCACCGCGGACATGCTTCGAGCTCATGACGTCGTAGGCGCCGCCGTAGGCCTTGCGGGTGATGATCGTCACCTTGGGCACCGTGGCTTCGCAGTAGGCGTAGAGCAGCTTCGCGCCATGGCGGATGATCCCGCCATGCTCCTGCTTGACGCCGGGCAGGAAGCCGGGCACGTCCTCGATCGTCAGGAGCGGGACGTTGAAGGCGTCGCAGGTGCGCACGAAGCGCGCCGCCTTGTCCGAGGCGTCGATGTCGAGCGCGCCCGCGAGGACCGCGGGCTGCTGGGCCACGATGCCCACGCTGCGCCCGTCGAGACGCGCGAAGCCGATGATGATGTTGGCGGCCCAGTCCGGCTGCAACTCGAGCAGCTCCCCGTCATCGACGATCCGACCGATGACCTCGTGCATGTCGTAGGGCTGCGTCGGCTCGGCGGGGATGATCCGGTCGAGGGCGGCGTCGCGGCGGTCGCGCGGGTCCGCCGGCGCCACCCGGGGAGGCTCGGAGAGGTTGTTCTGGGGCAGGTGGCCGAGCAGCCGGCGTGTGGTGGCGAGCAGGCTGGCCTCGTCAGGGGCTGCGAGGTGAGCGACCCCACTGATCGTCGTGTGGACGGACGCACCGCCGAGGTGCTCGAGGTCGACCTCCTCGTGGGTCACCGCGCGAACGACATCCGGACCGGTGACGAACATGTAGCTCGTACCCTCGACCATCATCGTGAAGTCGGTGATGGCCGGCGAGTACACGGCGCCGCCGGCGCAGGGTCCCATGATCAGCGACAGCTGCGGCACGACGCCCGAAGCCATCGTGTTGCGCAGGAAGATGTCGGCATAGCCGCCGAGGGAGACGACGCCTTCCTGGATGCGCGCGCCGCCCGAGTCGTTGAGTCCGATGATCGGCGCCCCGACCTTGAGCGCCAGGTCCATGACCTTGCAGATCTTCTCGGCGTGGGCCTCGGAGAGCGAGCCGCCGAAGACCGTGAAGTCCTGGCTGAAGACGAAGACGAGCCGGCCGTCGATGGTGCCGTGCCCGGTGACGACGCCGTCGCCGAGGATGCGCTGGTCGTCGAGGCCGAAGTCATAGCTGCGATGGATGACGAAGGCGTCGAACTCGACGAAGCTGTCGGCGTCGAGGAGCAGCTCGAGCCGCTCGCGCGCCGTCAGCTTGCCCTTGGCGTGCTGCTGGTCGATGCGCTGCTGGCCGCCGCCAAGTCGCGCCTGTGCGCGCATCGCCGCAAGACGATCGATGTGGGCCTGCTCGTCGGTCACCCGCGCATCCTACCGCCCGATCCAGCCGCCCCGGCCGTCATGTGGCCACCTGTTGGCATCACATGACATATCCACAAGTACGGTGGACGGGGTACCTTCAGATGTGGATAACCTGGCGTCGCTCCGAGTGTTGTTTGGTAGGCTGCCAGCGGCTGCCGTGCAGGTTCCTGCGATTCGCGGCGCTTTGGAGGCGGGCGTGGCACGCATCATCTCGATCGCGAACCAGAAGGGTGGGGTCGGCAAGACGACGACCGCCATCAACCTCGCGGGCGCCCTCGCCGAGCTCGGCCATCGCGTCCTCTGCGTTGACATGGATCCCCAGGCCAACCTCACCGTCGGGCTCGGCCTGAGTGCGCGGGACGTCGACGTCTCCATCGCCAACGTGCTCCTCGACCCGACGCTCTCGCTCGAGGACATCGTGGAGCAGACGACCACCGAGAACGTCGACGTGGCTCCGTCCGATATCGACCTGTCCGCCACCGAGAACCAGCTCTTCAGCGTCATCGGCCGGGAGCACGCGCTGCGCGAAGTGCTTCACGGCTGGGCCGAGAAGCACTACGACTACGTCCTCATCGACTGCCCGCCGACGCTGGGCCTCCTGACGCTCAACGCCCTCGTCGCGTCGGACGGCGTCATCATCCCTGTCCAGACGCAGTACTACTCGCTCAAGGGCTTCACCGCCCTGAACACCGTCATCACGCAGATCCGCGCCAAAGGCCTCAACCCTCGTCTGCGCATCCTGGGCCTCCTGCCAACGTTCTATGACGGGCGGACGAACCTCGCCCGCGACATGCTGGCCGAGCTCGGTGAGCTCGGCGACCACCACATCTTCGACTCGATCGTGCGCCAGACCGTGCGCCTCGGAGAGGCGCCGCTGGCCGGCAAGCCGGTGACCGCGTATGCCAGCCGTTCGGGGGCGGCGGAGACGTACCGCGGGCTGGCTCGGGAGGTGATCGCTCTTGGCTAGGCCAGACTTCCGAAGCCAGGCCGCCCAGCGGCTGGCATCGGAGCGGACCGGGCATACCCCGGCCCTCCTCGACCTGCTTCGACCCGACGAGAGCGGCGAGGTCACCGAGGTTCGGAAGCTGCCCATCGGCCGCATCAGCTCCAACCCGAACCAGCCCCGCCAGCGCTTCGACGAGGAGGCCCTCCAGGATCTTGCCGCCTCGATCCGCGAGCACGGCATCCTCCAGCCCATCCTCGTCCGCCCTCGGGCCGACGGCCACTTCCAGCTCGTCGCTGGCGAGCGCCGCTGGCGCGCCGCCAAGCTGGCGGGCCTCCAGGAGGTGCCGGCCATCGTCGAGAACATCGACGATGAGGCCTCGCTCGAGATCTCCATCATCGAGAACCTCCAGCGCGAGGACATCTCGCCGCTCGAGGAAGCGGAGATGTTCGAACGCATGACCACCCGGCACGGCTACAGCCTCCGAAAGCTGGCCCAGAAGCTGGGCAAGGACAAGGGCTACATCGAGAACCGCCTGCGCCTCGCCGACGCGCCCGCCGAGGTCCGCGACCTTGTTTCCGTGCGGCGCGACACGCTCTCCGCCGCGTATGAGCTCATGAAGGTGAGCGACCCGCGCACGCGGCGGCGCCTCGCGGGCCAGGTGGCCAACGGCGAGCTCAGCCTCGTGAAGCTGCGCCAGCGCATCGAAGGCCGGCCGGCCCGTCCGGAGCAGGAGGCTGTTTCCGCAGCCGATGACATGCTCGCGGATGTCCCTGAGCCGGAGCCCGCAGCCGAGGCCGTCGAGGGCACCTCACCGGCGGCCGAGACCGGTGCCGCGGACATGTCCGCACTGGACCTGGATCAGGCCACCGAACACCTCGCCCAGGCCGTCAACGAGCTGACGGCCGCGCTGCGGGCCGACCCGGCCCTGGGCGACGCGTCCTCCTCGGAGCGACAGCTTTACGCGAAGTCGCTGACCCTCACCAAGATCAAGCTTGAAAACGCCATCGCGGTCGTCCGCTCCATCGGCGGACCGCGCAGGCCGGGCGGAGGTTTCGAACCGCTCGACTGATCGGCCGGGGCGGCCCTCTGGCCGCCTAGATGTAGACGACGTCGTGGAAGCCGGCGACCAGGAAGTCCACGATCTGATCGTGGGCCACGTCCGACTGTGCCCGCAGCCCGGGCACCAGATGGTGGAGCGAGATGGCTGGCACCATCAGCTCGCCGTCCTCCGTCCGCCCGATGATCGACGGCGCGCCGCCACCCGCCGTGAAGGTCCGCTCGATGCCGCTGTCTCCAAGGCCCGTCGCCTCGCGATACCGCTTCAGCACGGTCAGGACGCCGCGCCGGATCGACAGGTCGCGCATGAGCTCGATCATCCAGGCATCGAGTTGCTGGTCGTCCTGGACAGCAAGCCGGCTCCGATACTCGGCGGGGTCCGCGGACAGGCCGGCTGATGGCAAGAGGCACCTCCTCAGGGGACGACGAGAGGCATGGTAGCGCGCCTCGCGGCGCCGTCAGGGCCCGTTACCGCGGCGTCATCGACCGGGTCGTACCATGCCGCCATGTTCCTCTTCCGCAGACCCGCCACGATGCCCAGCCCCGAAGAGGCCCTGCCGGGCCGTCCCGATGCGATCGAGGTGCCGGAGCGGCATCACGTCAACGGCGCGCGGCTCATGCCGCCGTGGCCGGAAGGCACACAGACCGCCATCTTCGGCCTCGGCTGTTTCTGGGGCGCCGAGAAGGCGTTCTGGAGCCAGCCGGGCGTCATCTCTACTGCCGTGGGCTACGCGGGTGGCTACACCCCGAACCCGACGTACGAGGAGGTCTGCACGGGTCGCACCGGGCACACCGAGGTCGTCCTCGTGGTGTTCGATCCGGCCCGAGTCAGCTATGACGAGCTGCTGCGGATCTTCTGGGAGCACCACGATCCCACCCAGGGCATGCGCCAGGGCAACGACCAGGGAACGCAGTACCGCTCCGCCATCTACTGGCTGACCGACGAGCAGCGCCTGGCCGCCGAGGCCTCGCGGAAGATGTACCAGGCCGAGCTCACCAGGGCCGGCTACGGAGCCATCACCACCGAGATCGCGCAGGCCGGCTCCTTCTACTACGCCGAGCCCTACCACCAGCAGTACCTGTCCAAGAACCCGAACGGCTACTGCCCCGACCACGGGACCGGCGTTGCCTGCCCGGTCGGTGTCGGCGTGAAGCTGGTGGTCCAGCCCGAGGCGCCGATACAGCTGGTCTAGCGAGAGCCGACCGCCAAGGGTGGCTGGCAGCCTGCCGGGGCGCGGAAGGAGAGAGGTTCGTGAGAAGCCACATGCTGGCGTTAGGCGCGCTGGTGGCTCTACTGGCCGGGTCGGCGGCCGCAGTATCGGCCCAGGACGAGACAGGTCCTGACGGCCTCGTCACCGAGGAGGTGGAACCGAGCGTCGAACGGGTCATCCGGGACAGCGCGGGCCATGACTCGACGCGACGCACCCGATGCACCGGTATGACATGGACGGCATCGCCATCACGCCCGATGGCACCGTCTGGCTCGCGACCACCTACAGCCGCGAAGACAACGACGCCAACCCCCCAGGCCCGCACGTCTGGGCGCTCGGGCAGCCTGGGACGATGACCATCGAGGACCGGGCATGGCCGCTGGGTCCGGTCTCGTATCACGAGCTGCCCGATGGGACGTTGCTCCTCATGGCGTGGGGCGTTCCCGTGGCCGCCTCGGGCGATGACGGCACATGGATCAAGGTCAACGCGGCCGGCCAAGGCGGCGGCGGTGACGACTGCTGGACGATGGGCACGGGCGTGACCTGCGTCAACGCGACCGGGGAGGAGACCACCTACCTCCCGGGCACCCCCATCAACGGCGTGGCGGTCGCACCGGACGGCCCAGTCTGGGCGGTGGGTGGCTTCGACGGGGACAACGGCGGCCTCTACCGCATCACGCTCGACTGACGGCCTCGCGCTGCGGCGCGAGAGTGCAGCCCCGTACGGATGGCTCGATGGCAGGTGACGCTCCGTCCGCCCCACAGTCCGAGTCGGCTACCGATGACCGACCGAACAGGCGGTTGCGCGGCGACGGCCGATACGACACAACGAGGGCCACTCGTTCCGTGACGAACCGTTGCTCGCCTGGAGGGACTCGATGGACGTGAGCATGCTTCTTGCTGTCGTTGTGGCGCTGGTCATCGCCTTCAGCTCCTACTTCCTCTTCTTCGGGATGCCCGAGATCAGACAGCAGGAGAGGCGTACCCGGCGCACGTCGCGTCGGTAGCGAGGTAGGCTGACACGGCAGTAGCCTGCCCGCGCATGAGGGGACAGCCGATGGGTCGTGGATGGTCCAGCCCGCTCATCGACCCCTCGGACCTGGCGGCGCGACTCGATGACCCGGATCTGCGCATCGCCGATGTCCGCTGGTACCTGGGTGATCCGCGGCGCGGACAGACGGAGTACGGCAGCGGCCACATCCCTGGTGCCGTCTTCGTCGATCTCGACCGGGACCTCGCCTCCGCGGGTGGCCCCGGGCGTCATCCCCTCCCCGACCCGACGGCGTTCGCGGACCGTCTCGGTGAGCTCGGCTTCGGCGACCAGCACGACATCGCCGTGTACGACTCGGCCGGCGGCATGGTCGCAGCGCGACTGTGGTGGATGCTCGACCGGCTCGGACACCCGGCCGTGGCCCTGCTCGACGGTGGCCTGGCCGCATGGCAGGACGCGGGCGGCAGCGTGACCGGCGTCGTCCCGACGCACCTGCGGGCGACGCTGACCCTGGCGTCGAGCTGGCCGGCGACGCTGGATCGCGCGGCCATCGCGGAGGGGGTCGAGTCGGGGGCCATCGACCTGGTCGATGTCCGCGCCAGCGAGCGCTTCCGTGGTGAGGTGGAGCCCGTGGATCGCGTGCCCGGCCACATCCCGGGCGCACGTAACCGACCGGTCAGCCTGCTCCTGGACGATCGAGGCCGGCTCCTGCCAGCCGACCGACTCCGCGCGCTCCTGGGCGCGCCCATCGACCGTCCCGGCAGGCCCATGGTCATGTCCTGTGGCAGCGGCGTGAACGCCTGCCTCGGCATCCTGGCGGCCCGGCTCGCTGGGCTCCCGGAGCCGCTTCTGTATCCGGGCTCCTACAGCGACTGGTCCGCCGCCGGCATGCCCATCAGCACCGGCGAGGAGCCGTAGGCGCGCCGTCCCCTAGCCAAGCGCGACCGAGAGCTCCATCTCCTCCTCGCCGCGGACCAGGCCGAGCACCAGGGTCCCCACGGCCTCCGCGATGGCCGCCTGGAGGTCCTCCGGGTCGCCCATCGGCTTGCCCGATGCCGCGACGATGAGGTCCCCGATGAGAAGACCGGCCGCAGCCGCGTGCCCGCCAGGCTCGACCTCGCGCACGAGCAGGCCCTCCCTCGGAGCCAGTCCGACAGCGGCGCGCATCCGCTGGGCCAGCCACGACGGGGCGATGGCGATGCCGAGCCGCGGCCGCTCGATGTGCTCACCAGCCGCAAGGCGGTCGATCCTTGCCCTGGTTGCGGCATCGGTCGGGACGGCGAGGTAGAAGCCACCGCCGAGCCGGCGCGTATTGATGCCTACGAGGGCGCCCTCGAGGTCCAGGAGGGCGCCGCCCGACGAGCCTGGGGCCATGGGGGCCGTGTGCTCGATGGCGCCGCTGACGCGACCGCCTCGCGGACCGCGGAACGCCTGGCCCACCGCGGACACGTAGCCAACCGTGATCCGAGGGCCGCGGTTCCCGGCTGCCAGGGCCAGGATCGGCATGCCGATGGTCACCGGTCGATCGGAGAAGGTCACGCCGTCACCATCGACCGGCGCCTGCAGGACGGCGAGGTCGCCGTCCGCATCGACCCCCAGGACGCTCGCATCGAGGATCTCGCCCGTGAGCTGCTGGATCGTCGTGCCGTCACCACCCAGGTGATGGGCGTTGGTCACGAGGCGGCCGCCACCGAGATGGACACCGCTGCCGCCTCGACATCGACCCCCGATGCGGACGATGGAGGCTTCCGCGCGTTCAGCGAGTGCGGTCGCAGCTTCGTGGATGGCTTGGGACATGGCTCGTTCTCCGGTTCTCTTCGATGGTGCGCTTGACACTTGCAAGTCGCAAGGTACATCGCTCAGCGTCGGCTGGCAACAAGTCCCGCAGGATGCTCGGTACGATGAGGGCATGCCGGCTGCCGATTCCCCGCTCGCGGAGGCCCTCCAGCGGGTCGGCGACCGCTGGTCGTTCCTCGTCGTCGACGCCCTGCTCGGAGGACCGCAGCGCTTCAACGACCTTTCGCGGTCGGTCACTGGCATCGCTCCGAACATCCTCACCGATCGCCTGCGCCGGCTGGAAGGATCAGGCGTGGTCGTCAGCGAGGCGTATTCGGAACGTCCGCTTCGGCATGTCTATCGGCTCACGGACGAGGGCCGCGAGCTCGCTGGCGTCCTTCGGCTGCTCACCACGTGGGGTAGTCGGCGGGATGCCGGAGCGGAGGGCCTCCACCATTCGACCTGCGGGACGTCGGTCGAGGCGCGCTGGTACTGCCCGACCTGTGCGCGTGTGCTCGAGGAGGACGAGGACTCCGACCTCCGGCGGATGTAGGCCGCGGCCTATCCGAGCAGTGCCGCTCCGAGCTCCGCGAAGGCGGCCGTCGCCGGGTCTGCCGTCGACGCGGCACGCACCTGGATGCAGACGTGGTCGGCGCCGGCCTCGAGGTGGTCGCGCGCGCGCCCGACGATGTGGTCGACGTCGCCCGTGGCGATGACCGCGTCGATGAGCCGATCGCTCCCCTCGCCCGCCACGTCGTCGCCGCCGTATCCCAGCCGGCGCAGGTTGTTCGCGTAGTTCGGAAGGGCCAGATATGTGCGGGCGAAGGCCCGCGCGACCTCGCGTCCCGAGGCTGGGTCGGTCGTCAGGACGGCGGTCTGCTCCACGGCGAGGAAAGGCTCCGGGCCGAGCTGGCTGCGAGCGACGACGGTGTGCTCGACGGGGACGAAGTACGGGTGGGCGCCGTCGGCCCGCTCGGCGGCGAGCTCCAGCATCCGCGGCCCGAGCGCGGCGAGGACGATGGGGACGGGTTCGCTCGGCGGTGGCGCGCCGTACTGCGCGGACTCCATGGCGTCGAGGTAGGCACGCATCGTTTCCACGGGTCGAGCGTACGTGCCGCCGCGGGTGGCGACCGACGGCGCATGACTGACGCCCAGGCCGAGCACGAATCGGCCGGGGTAGGCCTCGGCCAGCGCCTTGGCACCGTTGGCCATGGCCATGGGGTCACGGGCGTGGATGTTGGCGATGCCCGACGCGATGACCAGCCGATCGGTGGCCGCCAGGAGCAGCGCGCTCTGGCTGAGGATCTCCTTGTTGTGGAGGGTCTCGGGGATCCAGGCGACCGGGTAGCCCAGCGCCTCGAAGGTCCGAGCGGTCTCGCGGGCGTCCGCCGCCGAGAGTCGCTGGAGCGCCCAGCTCCACACCCCGACCGTGCCCAGCTTCTGAGCGAGGCGCCGCCCGCCGTACCGATCCACCATGCTCGTCTCCTTGCTCGTCTCGAAGCGCCGGGTCAGCGATGTCGGTCGCCGCTCACGTCTCCTCCGAGGCGCCCGCAGCTCCCGCTCTACCCGATCAGGTCGGCGCGGGCCATCGGGGGAAGGGTACGTCGGCGGTCAGCCTCGCTGTCCAGCCCCCTCTCAGGCCGTCGCACTCCGGGCGGCCTTCTTCGACTGGAGGATCCGGATGGCGTTCCCGAAGGGATCGCGGATTCCCATGTCGGTCCCGTAACCATGCTCGATGGGCTCCTGTGTGAAATCGGTGACGCCGCGCGCCTTGAGGGTCTCATACAGTTCGCGAGCGTCGTCCGTGTGCAGGACGAGCGTGCTCATGGCGCCCTTGCTGATCAGCTCGCGGAGCTGCTCCGCGGTGGCTTCGTCGTGCACTGGCGGGCCGGGTCTCTCCAGGAAGATCTCGACGCTGGTGTCGCCGGGGAAGCGCACTGTCAGCCAGCGGAAGGGACCCTGCCTGATGTCCTCGGCCACCTCCAACCCGAGCTTGTCGACGTAGAAATCGAGCGCCTCGTCCTGGTCGAGGACCATGACGGAGGTGACCGCGAGCGTGGTAGCCATCCTCAGCTCACCGCTTTCTTCAGGAGCTCGGCGATCGTCGCCTCTGTCGCGGCGGTCATGTCCTTCAGCGCCCAGGACGTCGGCCACATGGCGCCGTCGTCGAGGTTGGCGTTGTCGTCGAAGCCCAGCGTGGCGTAGCGCGCCTTGAACTTGCTGGCGGACTGGAAGAAGCAGAGGACCTTGCCATCCCTGGCATAGGCGGGCATGCCGTAGTAGGTCCGTGGCGTGAGGTCCGGCGCGTTGGCCTTGACGAGCGCGTGGATCCGCTCGGCCATCGAGCGATCGGGTTCCGGCATCTCGGCGATCTTGTCGAGCACGGCGCGCTCGGCGTCAGCCCCGCTCGCGGCCGCCTTCCGCTCCTTGACGGTCTCCTTCAGCGCAGCGAGCTCCTCGGCTGTCAAAGCGTCGGACGAGGTGGCCGTCCGGCTGGCGGTCTTGGCCGACTTCTGAGTGGCCTTCATGGCGTCCTCCTGGGTGGGGATCTGGCGGGACTGACCCGATGTTACGGAGCCAACGCCGCGGAAGCTTCTCCAGAACTGCTCGGTTTCATCGGAACCTCGGGCTCAGCTGCGGCCCGGGGCCGCGTGCCGGCCATCTGGACGCAGTTGGGCGCCACGATCGGACCGTGCCCCAGGCGGTAGCCAGACGGCGTCTCGCCGACGATCTCCTTGAAGGTGCGACTGAACGTCCCCAGGCTGGTGAACCCGACGTCGAAGCAGATGTCGGTGACGCTGCGATCGGTCTCGCGCAGCAGGAACATCGACCGCTCCACCCGCCGCCGCTGCAGATAGCGGTGCGGCGTCTCCCCGAAGACGGCGCGAAAGGTGCGGATGAAGTGTGCCTCGGAGACGTGGGCCACGGCGGCCACGGCGCGGACGTCGAGCGGCTCGGCGTAGGCGCGGTCCATCGCGTCCCGGGCGCGCAGCAGGCGCCGATTCCGATCCTCGACTTCCCGGCTCACGACGCGAGGCTACGACAATGGGGCCCATGCGCTCAAGGTGAGGCGATAAGCCGCGGGCGCCGACGTCTGGACACGGAGCGGTAGACTGCCGGTGGCGGCGCCTCCCGCGCCAGACCGCCTGACCGGGCCCTCACGCGACCCGGCACCGCGGCGGTAAAGGGGATCCGGATCCTCGGGACGAACCGGTCGACCATCCGACCGGCCGCCGACGTCGCGGCGTGGGCGCGGGCGTCGACGGCCGCGACGGAGATCGATCGATGACCACACATCAGTCGTTCAAGCGGGTCGTCCGCGCGCGCATGGCCAAGACCGGCGAGCGATATGCCGCCGCGCGGCGGGCCCTCCTCGCCGAGCGCCCACCGGCCGATGCCGCGAGCGCCGTCGCCGCCGAAGGCAGCGGCGGCTACCGGTACCGCGGCGGCCAGCAGCCCCTCAGCGCCAGCCTCACGAACGTCCTCGCCCATCTCGGCGTCCGGTCCCCGCTGACCGGCGAGCCACTGACCGAGGCGACGATCCTCGGCATCGGCGGCGGTCTCGGCGCGGGCTACATCCTGTGGGAGTTCGTGTCGCACGACAGCGCCACCCTGATCCTCGGCTTCGGCAATCGCTGGCAGTACCCGGCCGTCCCCGGCTGGACCGGGACGACGCTCGAGCGCCTGGGCCTGACGGCGGACCTGCACGAGACCGGCGGCCCGAAGGGCGCAGCGATGACGCTCGACGGAATCCTCGCGACCGGCGTCCCCGTCATCGCGTATGTCGACCAGCAGGTCATCGGCACGTGGGGCCAGCCGGAGGCGATGTCCGGGTACAGCGGCTATCCGGTGGTCATCGCAGGGCGCCGGGACGACGGACGGTACGAGGTCGACGACCGAGGACGCGCGCCGCTCCTCGTCGACGCCGCGACGATGGCCGCCGCCCGCGGCCGGATCGGCTCGTTCAGGCACCGGCTCATCCAGACCCAGCGCCCGTCGGTCGCGCTGACCGCGGACGGGCTGCGGACGGCCGTCCAGTGCCGGGCTCGACGACCAGGTGGAGCACCTGCGACGCCCGTCGGACTCGTTCTCGCTCCCGGCCTGGCGCAAGTGGGCCCGCCTTCTGACCGACGGGCGCAATGCCAAGGCCTGGCCGCGGGTCTTCGCCGACGGGGCCGGCCTGTTCGGGACGCTCATCTCGATCGTCGAGGGCGTCGACGACGGTGTCGGGGCGACCGGCGGGCACATGCGCGAGCTGTACGCCACGACGCTCGACGAGGCGGCCGTGATCCTCGACCGACCGACCCTGTCCGACGCGGCCGCCGCGTGGCGAACGGCCGCGGACCTGTGGGAGGACCTCGCCGACGCGGCGGTACCGCCCTCGCTGCCCGACGGCCTCGAGGCGATCGCCGCCGCGGAGCGGCTGCACGACGCGGTCATGGAGGGCGAGCCGGGGAGAGCCCGCGCCACGGCCGCAGCACGCGAGCTGTGGGTGCTGCGGGGCGCCAACGCCGGCTCGATCGAGCTCCACGCCGAGGCTCGGGCGACCCTGTTCGCCGACCTCGGCGAGCGCGTCGGGGCGATCTACGAGGCGGAGGTCGCGGCGCTCGACGCCACGGCCGCCGCGATCGGCCGCTGACCGGCCCCCTCCCGTCAGTCGAGCTGCCGAGAGAGGCGAGCCGGCCTGGCCACGTGGCCGAGGCCCACGAGCATCACCAGCGCGGTCAGAGCGATGACGATCACCGCGAAGGCGGTGACAGGCCAGTCTCGGATGAGCGAGCGCACGAGCGACCCTCCCTCCTTCAGAACCTGGTCCTCGGCGGGTGAGCCTAGCAGTCGGGAAGGGTGGCCGCGGGAGCCAAGTCGGGCACCATCTGTCAGATGGGTGGATCTGGCCGGAGGGGCCGCGGCGAACAGCGGCATTGACGAAGGGTCGAGCGTCGGGGAGCACGACGCGGCTGGCGGTCATCCCCGCGCTGCTCCTGCTGCTCCGCTATGGTGGCAGGGAGCGGGCGGTCCGGGACGCAGGCGTCGCCTGGCCCGCTCCACGGGGCGCGAAGGATGTCTGGGCCGCCCTCGCGGTCGGGGTCGCCTGGCTCGACAGGGCATCGCGTACCGACGCCACCATCGGCCGGACCGCGCCACACGGGCGCGCTGTCGCGCCCACGGGCGAAGGTGCCCGGGTGAGCGAGCCGCGCGGATGTCCTCACGGTGAAGGACGCCGCCGCGATCGCCCGCGTCAGCCCGGCCACGATCCGGCGCTGGTGTCGGCTCGGGCATCTCCCCTCCTTCCAGGTGGGCAGGGCCGCCGCCATCCGGATCCCCGCCGAGGAGCTGTGCGGGCTCATCGCGAGGCTGGGCCCGTGAGGCTGCTGCACGTCGCGGAGGCCGACGAGGGCCCGGCACTCGGGACCCTCGACGGTGTACGCGCTCATCGATCGCGGGACCTCCCGCACGTCCCCTTCGGACAGGCCATACGAGTGCGAGAGGACGACCTGCAGGCGTACGTCCTGCGGCGTACCACCGTCATACTGTCGCACCCATCGCCGAGGAGGACCTCTGATGCGCAGCGTGACCTACTCGATGAACGTCTCACTCGACGGCTACATCGTCGGCCCGGACGGCACCTTTGACTGGTCGGCGCCCGACGACGAGGTCTTCCGCTTCTGGATCGACGAGATCCGAGGGGTCGGCGTCCACCTGATGGGACGGCGGCTGTACGAGACGATGCTGTACTGGGAGACCGCCGACCAGGACCGAGCGCTCGACGACGCGGAGCTCGAGTGGGCCGCCCTCTGGAAGCCGCTCCCGAAGGTGGTGTTCTCCACCACGCTGACGGCGGTGCAGGGCAATACGCGTCTGGCCTCGGGCGGCATCGCAGAGGAGGTCGAGCGGTTGCGAGCCGAGGCGGGTGAGGGAGAGATCGCGATCGGCGGCGCCACGCTCGCCGCGGAGGCGGCCGGGTTGGGTCTGATCGACGAGTACCGGGCCATCGTGTACCCGGTGCTGGTCGGCGGTGGCATCCCGTACTTCCCGCGCCACGAACGCCGGGTGGATCTCGAACTCGTCGAAACGCGGACCTTCAGCTCGCGATTCGTCTATCTCCGCTACCGCGTGGTGAGATAGCCGGTTCGTCCATCGGGGCGGACTCCGATGGCACGGTTAGGCGGCGGAGTCACCAACCGTCCTTGACCCATGTGGGGTACCGGGGTCGGCCAAGCTGCTGCGACAGCCTCGGGAGACAGCCCGGCCGACTAGGGGCTGCGTCCGGCGGCCACCTACCCGACCCGACGCCGCTGGCGTCGCCAGCTAGTGCCCGTGCGCGCCGAGTAGCGAATCCGCGTATCGGCCGATCGGGGAATGCCCGCGCGGTGCGAGTCGAAGGGCGGGTAGAGGACGTCACCCCGGGGCTTCGCGAGTTGACCACTACGGCGTAGCCTCTTGGCAGGAGTCGTCTTGATGGAGCATCCGTCCTTCGACATCCCGTCGGTGCCGGCGCCCTTGTCGACGACGTCGCCATCCTGACGCAGCTCCCAGCGGTGCCGGTCGACCGGCTCCGTGACACGGAGCCGGAAGGTGGGGCGCGCCGAGCGCACCTACATCTACTCGAAGCCCTGCGAGCCGGCGATCGACTCGAACCGCGGCATGTCGCTGAAGCGCCAGATGGGACGATCCCAGGCGGGGTCGTCGGGTCCCGCGCGCGGGGCGATGAGCTTCACCCCCCGCAGGTCGCGGACCTCCTCGACCGGGATCGGGCGCACGCGTGACATTCCGCTGACGCCGCGTATCTCGTGTGCGCGCGGCCGGGTTTCGCAATTCTTCCCGGTCGCTGAAGGACCTGAAGTCGAGACGAGGCTCGCCCCAGAGCTGGATGGGCCTCTCTACTACTGGCTAGGTCCTAGAGACCGCAGCCCCACCAGGGGAGTCCCGGCCACCAGTTACCCAACACGTAGGCATTGGGGCACGTGGCCTCGATGGGCCACCTGGCACCCAGCCAGTCGGAGTAAGATCCGCACGGCCCACTCGCACATGGGTGCCGCTGCGGAATTGCCGGTCGCCTTGTAGGTCCCACCGAAAGCCACACAGGCGCTCTGGAACGCCGCGTTCGGGCTTGGTGTCGGGATGGGGGTCGGTGTCGGGGTCGGTGTCGGGTTGGGGTTGGGCTTGGGGTTGGGCGCCTGCGGTGCCGGCGGCGGCTTGGGGGTGGGTGTCGGCTTGGCGGTGGGTGTCGGCTCGGGGGTGGGTGTCGGTCCTGGCCTCAGGGCCACGAAGGGGTTCTCGCAGTCCACGCGGAAGCCGAAGCCCGAGCCCTGGTAGCAGGTGTCGCGGTGGAGGCCGCCATCGAGGTAGTCATCGCCCGCGTTGCCACGCAATCGGTCCCGGCCCTTGCCGCCGACAAGGGCGTCGGCGGCGTTGCCGCCCTCGAGCTCGTCGCGGCCCTTGCCGCCGTGGACGCGGTCGGTGCCCGCACCCGGGCAGACGATGTCCGCGCCTTGGAGGCTTCGGATCGTGTCGGCGCCACCCAGGGCGACGATGACGTCGGCCCCGTCGGTCCCGACGATGACCTCGGCCTGGTCGGTGCCCACGATCGTGGCGACCTCCCCTCGGCAGGTGGGCGGAGCGGCGCTCGTCGTTGCCGCCAGCGCCACGAGAGTCAGCGAGGCGAGCAGGGCCACCGCAGCAGCCAGGGCAGCGATGCGGCGCCGGGTGGTCCGTTCCATCGGTCTGTCATCCCCCAAGGCGTGGCCTCCACCCTCGGCCATCACGCCGCTCGGTGCGACCCGTCCTGCCAACGGATGCTAGCCACCGAAGGCGCCACCGCGACCGGTACGCTGGTACCGGTCACCCACCCGACCCGTTCTCATCGTCTCCTGGCAGGACAGCCGTGTCGGCATTCCGCATCAGCGCCCTCATCTCGGCCCGTACGGACCGCCCGGCGCCATGCTTCGGAACTCGCTGATGGGCGCCTCATGGGGCTCGATGCCGAAGCGGGCGCTGCCCTTGCAGCGGCGGAGCTTGGTGCTTGTCTTGGTGGCCATGGTCGATCTCCTTCCTTGGGTCTACAGCCCGAACGAGGCCGCGAGGGCCTCCGACTCGGTGATTCCGGCGTCCTGGACCTGCCCGAGCGCCTTGTCCATCGCGCGGACGAACTCGCTGCGCGAGAGCCCGTCGAGGGTCGCGTGCTTCGTGCGCATCCAGGCCTCGACGTCACCGGTCGGTGTCTCGGACGTGCTCGGCGATGAAGCGCCGGTAGAAGGTCCGGCGGGCCATCTCGCCCATCGTCGGTTCGGGCATCGGCGTCTCCTGTCCGGTCGTTCACGCGCACCTCGCGTGATGCGAGCCATGAGTGGCTCGGGATGCGCCGTGATGCAGGGCGTCGGGGCGCGATGACACCGTGATGACTCCGAGGACGCCTGGGACGCGCCGTCCTGCCTGGGAGCCGGGGACCGCGTCCACCACGCGACCCTGATCTTGATAGTCGTGATCAACGTGTGGTGCAGGTGCAACGAAGATCACGGGCGCTATGCGCAGACGCGTTTCGCGATCGAGCGGCCCTGAGGGCGGGTTACACTCGGAGCGGCGACCCTGTCGCCACAGGGCTGAGCGCCGGCGTGGCCGCGATGCCAGCCCACCGCACGGGAGGACGAGGACCATGAGCTGCTACCCCATGGGCAGCGGCGGCTGGCCCTGGGCACGATGGCGGTCGTCGCCGACGGCCGTCGCTGCTGCCGGCCGCGGCCCTCGGCCAGTCGGAGACACCGCAGATGGGCGGCTCCATCGTCGCCGTCGTCGAGGGCGAGCCCACCTCCGTCGACCCGGCCTTCGACTACGACTTCGTCTCGGGCCTGGCCACCTCCAGCATCACCGAGCCGCTGCTCAAGTTCTGCGAGGGCGACACGGCCCTCTGCCCCAACCTCGCCAGCGACTGGACCGTCAGCGAGGACGGCCTGACCTACACGCTGACCATCCGCGACGGGGTGAAGTTCCACGACGGCACGCGCGATGACGGTCGAGGACGTCGTCTTCAGCCTGAACCGCATCCGCGACCCGGAGCTCGGCTCGTACGTGGGCTGGATGCTCGGCAACGTGGCCGACGTGCACGGCGCCGGACGACAGCACGGTCGTCATCACGATGAGCCAGCCCGACGCGCTGCTCGAGTACGCCCTGGCCTCCACGGCGGCGCACGTCGTGAGCAAGGCCTTCGTGGAGGCGGCCGGCGAGGACTACGGCACGCCCGGCGGTGGGCTCCATCGGCACCGGTCCCTTCAAGTTCGTGGAGTGGGTCAGCGGCGACCACCAGACGCTGGCCCGCAACGACGACTACTGGGACAAGGCCAGCGGCGGCCCCTACCTCGACGAGATCACCATCAAGATCCTGCCCGAGCCGACGACCCGCGTGGCCGGCCTGGAGACCGGCGAGATCGACTACCTCGTCAACAACGTGCCCTCCGACCAGTACGCGACCGTGCAGGGCTTCGACAACGTCAACCTGACCTTCGCGCCGTCGTACTACGGCGAGTGGATCACCTTCAACACGCAGCTGCCCGCCGTTCGACAACGTCAAGGTCCGCCAGGCCCTCAACTACGCCGTCGACAAGGCCGGCCTGCGCGCGCTCTACTGGCCGGAGACGCCCGGACACGAAGGCCACGCTCGTCTATCCGACGCTGTGGACGTTCGAGGAGGACGCCTGGCAGGCCGCCTGGGACGCGCTGCCGGCCTACGACCAGGACCTCGAGAAGGCCGCGCCAGCTGCTCGACGAGTCGGGCGTCGCCGACCAGCTCAACGGCATGACCATCTCGTACTACGAGTCGACGCCGTCGATCAAGGGCATCGCCGAGTCGCTTCATCGACGCCATGTCCCAGCTGGGCATCACCATCGAGGCCAACAAGACGACCTACCAGGAGAACATCGCGCAGCAGTTCGGCGCCCACGACGACTACGACATCTTCGTCGGCTCGTGGGGCTCGGACTTCCCCGATCCGTCCGGCAACCTGCGTCCCAACTTCGGCTCGGAGAACATCGTGGCCGGCGGCGCCAACGCCTCCGCCTACAGCAACCCGAGGTGGACGAGCTGCTCCAGGAGCAGAACATCCTGACGGACAAGGCCGAGCGCGCCCGGCTCCTCATCGAGGCGCAGGCGCATCATCGCCGAGGACTCCCCCGTCATCTCGGTCAGCAACCCCGGCTGGCCGCTGGCCGTCAACAAGCGCGTGCAGGGCGCCGAGGTCGGCCCGCTCTGGTACTGGGCGCTCGCTCTTCAAGAACGTCTGGGTCACCGAGTAGACCCTGTGACATGGCGCCCTCGCGCCCGGGCCACGGGCCCGAGGGCGCGGCACCGCGCGAAGCGAGGGGTAACGCCGTCATGGCCGGCTACGCCGTGCGCCGCCTGCTGGCCGCCATCCCGACCCTGCTCTTCGTCTCCTTCGTCACCTTCGGGCTCGTCCGCCTGGCGCCCGGGCGACCCGGTCCTCATCGTCCTGGGCGGCAGGCGCATCAGCCCCGAGCTCATCGAGCAGCTGCGCGAGAAGTTCGGCCTCGTCGGCGACCCCATCACGCAGTACGTCGCCTGGCTCGGCCGCGCCGTGCAGTTCGACTTCGGCGAGAGCTACAAGCTGAAGCAGGAGGTCGGCGACCTCATCCTCGCCCGCCTGCCCACCACGGTCGAGCTCATCGCCCTGTCGGTGCTGCTGGCCATCCTCATCGGCATCCCGCTGGGCGTGCTGCAGGCGCGCCGGCGCGAGAGCGCCGTCGACTACGCGGGCTCGTTCCTCGCCTTCGTCGGCGTCAGCTCGCCGGTCTACTTCACGGCCATCATCGGCATCCTCGTCTTCGCCGTGTGGCTCGGCTGGCTGCCCGCCTTCGGCAGCGGCGAGGACCCCGTCGACCAGCTTCGCCATCTCATCCTGCCCGCCGTCGCGCTGGCGCTGGGCATGATCGCCCTGACCTCGCGGATGACGCGCAGCGCCATGCTCGAGGTGCTGTCCTCCGACTTCATCGAGGCCGCCCGCGCCAAGGGCCTGCCCGAGCGCACCATCCTCGTCAAGCACGCCCTGCGCAACGCGCTCATCCCGGTGCTGACGGTCATCTCGCTGCAGGTCGGCTTCCTCGTCGTGGGCACGGTGCTCGTGGAGAGCACCATGGGCCTGGGTGGACTGGGCTCGCTCATCACCGACGCCATCCAGAACCGCGACTACCCGGTCATCCAGGCGTCGGTGCTGCTGCTCACGGTGCTCTTCATCCTCCTCAACCTGCTCACGGACCTGCTCTACGCCGTGATCGACCCGCGGATCCGCTACACGTGATCGCCCGGCTCGTCTACGCCGCTGCCCCTGCCCGGTCTCCTACCGCGCTCGTCCTGCGGCGCATCGCGGCCGCGCCGCTGGTGCGCAACCGGGCGGCGCTCGTCGCGCCTCATCGTGCTCGTCCCGCTGCTCATCGCGACGGTGGCGCCCTGGCTCCTGACGCACGCCGACCCGATCGCCCAGGACCTCACGCAGTCGCTGCTGAGCCCGAGCGCGGCGCACCCGCTGGGCACGGACAAGCCCGGCCGCGACGTCCTGGCGCGGGTCATCTACGGCGCCGCGCCGACGCTGCTGGGGGCCCTCGTGGTGGTCATCGTCAGCGGCGTCGTGGGCGTGCCGCTGGGGCTCATCGCGGGCTACTACGGCGGCACGCGCGAGGCCGTCATCATGCGGCCGCTGGACGCGCTGCTGGCCTTCCCGGCGCTGCTGCTGGCCGTCCTCGTGGTGGCCACCTTCGGCCGCGGCCTGGAGACCGTCGTGCTGGCCCTGGGCATCATCTACGTGCCGGCCATGGCCCGGCTGGTGCGCAGCGTCACGCTCGTCCAGCGCAACCTGGCCTACGTGGATGCCGGGCGGGCGCTGGGCTACTCGGACCGGCGCATCATCTTCCGGCACATCCTGCCCAACCTCGTCGGGCCCGTCGTGGTGCAGTCGACCATCGACCTCGCCTACGCCATCCTCGACATCGCGGCCCTCAGCTTCCTGGGCCTCGGCCAGCAGCCGCCCGACCCGGACTGGGGCTCGATGCTCGCGGACGGCCGCTCCTACCTGCTCCAGAACCCGCTGCCGGCGCGTCTCGGCGGGCCTGGCCATCATGATCGCGGTCGTCTGCTTCAACCTCGTCGGCGACGGGCTGCGCGTCCAGCTCGACCCGCGGGAGCGGCCAGCGATGACGGCGCCGCTGCTCGAGGCGTCGGCGCGGACTGCCGCAGCGGCGTCGGCGACCGCCCGAGCGCTCCTCGAGGTGCGCGGCCTCTCGGTCCGCTTCCGCACCATCGCCGGGCGTCGTGAACGCCGTCAACGGGCTGGACCTGACCATCCGCGCCGGCGAGATCGTGGGCCTGGTGGGCGAGTCGGGCTCCGGCAAGTCCGTCAGCAGCCGCGCCATCATGGGCCTCCTGCCGCCGCGCACGAGCATCGTCGAGGGCAGCATCCGCCTCGAGGGCGACGAGCTCGTGGGGCTGCCCGAGTCGCGCTACCGCCGGGTCCGCGGCGAGCGGGTGGCCATGATCTTCCAGGACCCGCTGACCGCGCTCGACCCGCTCTACCGGGCCGGCGAGCAGGTCGCCGAGGCGCTGCGCTTCCACTTCGGCCTGTCGCGGCCGGACGCCCGCGACGCGCGTCATCGAGCTGCTTCGACGCGGTCGGCCTGACCGACCCGGCCGGACGTCGCGGAGCGCTACCCGCACGAGCTCTCGGGCGGCATGCGGCAGCGCGTCATGATCGCCATGGCGCTGGCCGGCGAGCCCGAGCTGCTCATCGCCGACGAGCCGACGACCGCCCTCGACGTCACCGTCCAGGCCCAGATCCTGGAGCTGCATGCGCTCGCTCGTGCGCGACCGGGGCATGGCGCTGCTGCTCATCACCCACGACCTCGGCGTCGTCCGCGAGCTGTGCGAGCGGGCCGTCGTGCTCTACGCCGGTCGCGTCGTCGAGGAGGCGCCCGTGGCCGAGCTGCTCTCGACGCCGCACCACCCCTACACCTCCGGGCTGGGCGCCAGCATCCCGTCGATCACTGGAGCGGCGCCGGCGCCTGCCCCAGATCCAGGGCACGCCGCCGGACCCGGCGACGCTGCCCCCGGGCTGCGCCTTCGCGCCGCGCTGCCCGGTCGCCCTGGAGCGCTGTCAGTACGGAGCTGCCCGGCGCTGCTGGACGACCGGTCCGGGCCGACGGTCGGCCTGTCATCGGAGCATCGAGCTGCGTGGATGGAAGCCTGCACATCACATGGGAGCAAGCGGACATGAACGACACCGCACTCGTGACCATCGACCCGGCGCTGGGCGCCGAGGAGCGCTTCATCACCTTCGACGGCCTGCGCACGTGGGTGGCCATCGTCGGCGACGCGGAGCGCGAGCGGCGGGAGGGCCACGTGCCGCTGCTGCTGCTGCACGGCGGGCCCGGGCGCCTGCCACGACTACATCGAGGCCATCGCCGCCATCGTCGGCCACGCGGCCGTCGCGTCATCTTCTACGACCAGCAGGGCTGCGGCAACTCGGACCAGCCCGACGACCCGTCACGCTGGACGGTGGACTTCTACGTGCGCGAGGTCGACGCCGTCCGCGAGGCGCTGGGCCTCGACCGCGTCCACATCCTGGGCCAGAGCTGGGGCGGCATGCTGCTCATGGAGTACCTCGTGCGGCAGCCGGCCGGCGTCGTCTCGGCGACGATCGCCAGCTCGCCCGCCAGCATGCCCATGTGGGTCGCCGAGACGGCCCGCCTGCGTGCGGCCCTGCCGCCCGAGGTCATCGAGGTGCTCGACCGCCACGAGGCCGCGGGCACCTGGGACGACCCCGAGTACGAGGCCGCCGTCAACGTCTTCTACGAGCGCCACGTCTGCCGGGTGGTGCCCTTCCCGGAGCCGGTGACGCGGACGTTCGCCAAGATCGCCCGCAACCCGCAGGTCTATCGCACCATGAACGGGCCGACGGAGTTCCACGTCGTGGGCACGCTGCGCGACTGGGACATCACGCCCGCGCCTGGACGCGGTGGAGGTGCCGGTCCTCATCACCAGCGGCCGCCACGACGAGGCCACGCCGGCCCAGATGGCCATCGTCGCCGAGCGCATCCCGCAGGCCGAGTGGGTCATCTTCGAGCAGTCCGGCCACATGTCGCACGCCGAGGAGCCCGACCGCTACATGGCCGTGCTGGCCGACTTCCTGTCGCGCGCCGAGCAGGGCCTCGCCGCGACGCGCGCCACAGGCCCTCGCCGACGCCGCGTCCGCGCACAGCTGCCGCGCAGCGCCGGGCGCGGGTCCGCTCTCCGGCCGTCCCGGGCCTGCCGCCGGGTGAGCCGTCGATCGCGCCGGCGGCCTCGCGGCGCCGCCGCGTCGGCGGCCGCCCCGTCGCCGCTCCTCGTGGTCGAGGACCTGCACGTCACCTTCGACGCGCGGCCGCGGCATCACCGACCGCATCGCCGGACGGCCCGCCGCGCAGCGTGGCCGCCGTGCGCGGCGTCAGCTTCTCCATCGCGCGCGGCGCAGACGCTGGCGCTCGTGGGCGAGTCGGGCAGCGGCAAGACGACGACGGCACGAGCCATCCTGCGCCTGGTGCCGGCCACGAGCGGGCGCATCATCTTCGACGGCATCGACGTCCTGGCCGCGCCGGCCGGGCAGCTGCGCCGGCTGCGCGAGCGCATCCAGATCGTCTTCCAGGACCCCTACTCGTCGCTCAACCCGCGCATCACCGTGGCCGACACGCATCGTCGGAGGTGCTGGCCGTGCACCGCATCGGCTCGCCCGGGCGCGAGCGGCGCGACCGGGTCGCGGCGCTGCTGACCGACGTCGGCCTGGGCACCGAGCACGCGCGGCGCTATCCCCACGAGCTCTCGGGCGGACAGCGCCAGCGCGTCGGCATCGCCCGCGCCCTGGCGGTGGACCCGGAGCTGCTCGTGCTCGACGAGCCGGTCTCGGCGCTGGACGTCTCCGTGCAGGCGCAGATCGTGAACCTGCTCGAGGACCTCCAGGAGGAGCACGGCCTGGCCTACCTGTTCGTGGCCCACGACCTGGCCGTCGTGCACCACGCCGCCGACCGGATCTCGGTCATGTACCTCGGCGAGATCGTCGAGGAGGGTGGCGTGGACGAGATCTTCGACGAGCCCCACCACCCCTACACGCGGGCGCTGCTGGCCTCGATCCCCGGCGAGGACCCGGCCTGGGCGGCGCGGCTGCGCACCGAGCGCGCCGGCGGCGAGGTCACGGCTGGAGGCGGCCGAGGGCCCGGGCTGCTCGTTCCGCGACCGCTGCCCGCACCGCTACGAACCCTGCGACCGGACACCGCCGTTCGTCCGTCTCGGCGAGGGCCGGGCCAGCCGCTGCTGGCTGGACTGACCACGGCGCCACGGACCGCAAGCACCGAGGAGGAGAGCCATGGCAGCCCACATCGGACGCGAGACCTACCACCTGGCCTGGGATGCCGCCATCCCGCCGGTCCTGCGCGTGGCCTCCGGGCAGCGTCGTCTCGTTCGACGTGCTCGACGCCTCCTGCGGCCAGCTGACCGCCGGACTCCACCGTCGCGGACATCGCCGCGCTCGACTTCTCGCGCGTGGACCAGGTCGGCGGGCCGGTCTTCGTGGAGGGCGCCGAGCCGGGCGACACGCTCGAGATCGAGCTGCTGGAGTTCCAGCCGGCCGACTGGGGCTGGACGGCCTGCATCCCGGGCTTCGGCCTGCTGGCCGACGAGTTCCCCGACCCCGCCCTGCGCATCACCCGGCTGGCGGACGGCATGGGCGAGTTCCTGCCCGGCGTGCGCATCCCGCTGGCGCCCTTCTGCGGCGTGCTCGGCCTGGCCTCGACCGGCGAGCCGCGCAGCACCATCCCGCCCACCGAGGCCGGCGGCAACATGGACACCCGGCACCTCACGGCGGGCACCCGGCTCTGGCTGCCGGTGCAGGTACCCGGGGCGCTGTTCAGCCTTGGCGACGGCCATGCCGCACAGGGCGACGGCGAGGTCTGCGGCACGGCCATCGAGACACCCATGCAGGCGCAGCGTGCGGCTGACGGTGCGCAAGGACGTGAGGGTCACGGCCCCCGAGTTCGAGACGGCCGGACCGCTGGGCAGCGCCACCAACACGGCGCCGTGGTTCGCCACCGACGGCGTGGGGCCGGACCTCTTCGAGGCGGCCCGCGATGCCACGCGGCGCATGATCGACCGGCTCGGGGTGCGGCACGGGCTGGCGCCCGCCGACGCCTACATGCTCATCTCGGTGGCCGGCGACCTGCGCATCAGCGAGATCGTGGACCAGCCCAACTGGATCGTGACCTGCTACGTGCCGACGTCGATCTTCGGCTGACCGTCGGGCGGCCGACCGCCTGGGCCGCGGTCAGCAGCCGCGATGGCCACGACCGACGAGGCGACCCTGTGGCGACATAGTGCCGCGCCGCTCGGTCATCCAAGGGGGGAGGATGCGGGCCTGACCGAGTCGGCGGACCTGGTCGGGACAAGGAGCACCCCGCCCTCACGCGCAAGGACTTCATGGGCAACCACGAGTGGTGCTTTTGCGGCTGGAAGGAAGGCGCCGCCCATCGCTTCTTCGGGCCTCCCAACGTGCCCGACACCTGGCCGGTCAGAAGGTCGCGCCCAACGCGATGGTCCACCTCACCGAGAAGCCGGTCGAGCTTAGTCGGCGGGCCATCGAGTACTCATCGCTCCCGGGCGAGGCGGTCCTCGACCCCTTCGCGCGGCCACTTGCATCCGCGGATCCGTTGGTGCATACTGAACCATATGGTTCAGTATATGGGCGGCCGACTCGATGCGTCCTTCGCCGCGCTCTCGGACGCCACCCGACGCGGCGTCCTGGAGCAGCTCGGACGTGCCGACGCTTCGATCACGGACCTGGCCGAGACGTTCCACATGACCCTCACGGGCATGAGGAAGCACGTCGGCGTCCTGGAGCAGGCCGAGCTCGTCACCACCGAGAAGGTCGGGCGCGTCCGGACCTGTCGGCTCGGCCCGCGCCGACTGGAAGCAGAGACGGCATGGATCGAGCGGTACCGCGGGCTCTGGGACGCACGCTTCGACGAGTTGGACAAGGTCGTCGAGGAACTGAAACGGAAGGAGAAGGTCGATGGACGCAGGAAGAGAGAGTGAGGTCGCCCCCATGAAGAACCGAAACGACGGTGGAGCGGACGTCCGAGCGTGAGCTCGTCGTCACGCGGACCTTCGACGGCCCGGCGCGCCTCGTGTTCGAGGCGTGGACCAAGCCCGAGCTGTTCAGGCAGTGGTGGGTGCCCAAGTCGATGGGGATGTCCCTGCGTTCCTGCGAGATGGATGTCCGTGTCGGGGGCAGGTACCGTCTCGAGTTCGAACCCGATGGCTGATGGCGTTCTTCGGCACGTACAGGGAAGTGACACCGCACTCGCGCCTCGTCTGGACCAATGAGGAGAGTGACGAGGGTCCCGTCACGACGGTGACCTTCGAGGAAACGGGCGGCAAGACGTTGCTGGTCATGCACGAGCTCTATCCCTCGAAGGAAGCTCTCGACGCCGCCGGCACCGGGGCGGCGGATGCGATGGGAGAGTCGTTCGGGCAACTGGACGAGCTTCTCGTCACCTTGGGCGCGAGCGCGGGACGGTCATGAAGTCGTCGAGGACGTCTGCCACAGCCTGCCAACGCCAAGACCGCCACGCCGCTGCCGGTCGCCATGACGGGCAAGGCGAGCCCAGCGAAGGCCGCGGAAGGCGACGAGCCTGTGTTCGCCTACATCGCCAGCTTGCCCCAGCCGCAGCGCGGCATCGCCGAGCGCATCGATGGCCTGGCGGCCAAGACGCTACCGGACCTCCAGCGAGCGGTGAAGTGGGGGATGGCGTACTACGGCGTGGGCGGGGGCTGGTGCTTCTCGTCCGGCGCCTTCGTCGGCCACGTGAAATTGATGTTCATACGCGGGACGGAGATCGAGCCGGAACCGCCGGTGACGCCAGTCGGGATGGGCAAGTCCACTCGGGGCGTCGAGCTGGCATCCGTGGACGATCCTCGACGAGGGCCAGGCGGCGTCGTGGATGAAGCAGGCCGCCGCCATGCCCTTCGTCGGGGGGAGGAAGCGATGACGTCGGGGGGCAGGTGACGTCTGGTGTTCGGCCACGACGGTCGTTCACGAGGGAAAGGTGGCTCCGGCGGTAGGACTCGAACCTACGACCAAGCGGTTAACAGCCCCGGCGGACCGCACGCGTTCACGCGTGGAATCGCGTCGACTACGCCCCGGGCGTGTCACCGGGCGTGTCACCGGGACCTGGACCTACCCCGGTTTCGTGGACACCTACCATCGCGGCAGCGTCCGCGGGAAGGAGTCCATATGGGGAGGAAGCACACCCACTACAGCACCGAGTTCCGCGCCGAGGCGGTGCGCCTCGCCGAGACGTCGGGCCAGTCCATCCGCCAGGTGGCCATGGACCTGGGGATCTCGAACGAGAGTCTCCGCCGCTGGATCGCCCTGGCCCATGAGCGACCGGCGGGAACGCCGCTCGAGGCCGATGAGCGGGCCGAGCTCGTGGCGCTCCGTCGGCGCGTGAAGGTCCTCGAGATCGAGCGCGAGATTCCTGCGAAAAGCAGCCGCCTTCTTCGCTCAGGAGACCGAGCGGACCCGGTGACCCGGTTCCGCTTCGTCGAGCAGGAGAAGGCGAGGTATCCGGTGCGGATACCTCTGTCTGCTCTCGGCGTCTCCCCGAGCGGCTATTACGCCTGGCGCTCACGCGGCCCCTCCGCCCGCGCCATCTCGGACGCCGTCCTGGCGGTCCAGATCCGGCGCTCCCACGCCCGCAGCCGCGGGACGTACGGCGTGCCCCGCATCCACGCCGATCTCGCCGACGCGGGGCTCCACGTCTCGCGCAAGCGGGTCGCCCGGCTCATGCGAGCCGATCATCTCGCGGGCGTCCACCGGCGGCGCTTCGTGCGCACGACGGTCCGTGACGCGGATGCGGAGCCCTTCCCGGACCTCGTCGACCGTGACTTCAGCGCTCCGGGTCCCGACCGGCTCTGGGTCGCTGACATCACCGCGCTGCCGACGAGGGCCGGTCCCTGCTACCTCGCCTCGATCGTCGACGCCTTCTCCCGCCGGGTCGTGGGCTCCAGCATGGCCACCCACCTACGCACCGAGCTCGTCACCGCGGCACTCGATGCGGCGCTCGTCCGCCGTCGACCGGGCAGGATCTCATCCATCACTCCGACCACGGGTCCCAGTACACGAGCCTCGCGTTCGGCCGGCGCCTGCGCGAGTCCGGGATCGCGGCGTCGATGGGCTCGGTCGGCGACTGCTATGACAACGCCATGGCCGAGAGCTTCTTCGCCACCTTGGAGACCGAGTTCATCGACCGCTCCGACTGGGCGAGCCCGGCCGAGGCGAGGGCCGCGGTGTTCGAGTACATCGAGGTCTTCTATAACCGGATCAGGCGCCACAGCGCGCTCGGCTACCTGAGTCCCGATCAGTTCGAGGAGCGCTATCGTTCAGCTCTGGCCGTCGCGGCCGGATGACGCATCACTGTCTACGAAATCGGGGCAACT
>CAVOIR010000018.1:0-54460 GCA_963696045.1 uncultured Chloroflexia bacterium
TTATGTCCTGTTGCTGGTTGGTTCGTATTGCTCAGGCGGACTCGCGGATCGTCATCACCGTCGCGGGCTCCGCTGGGTCGCGACGCTCCACCTCCACCGCACGCAGATTCACGAGATCCGGCGGGTGGACACCATCGATCTCGGTCTGAGCCCGCCAGTCCGGCCTTGAACCGGGTTCAGATTAGAAGAGGCCCCTCGCATACCGCTGGCCACGCCCAGGATCTGACCGCATAGGCGGCCAGCGACCTGTCACCGGTTCCTGGCGGCAGCGTGGCGTCTCCCAGGGATGGTCGGGCGCGGGACGATGGGGGGCGGGCGCGACTTTGGGTGGCTGTAGCGTGCTCGCCGCCGCTCGCACCCTGAGCCTGGCGGGCGGTCGGGTGCCGGGACCCTGCATACCCGGCGCAGAATGTGCTCGTCGGGCTCGAGACCGCCGGGCAGCGGCAGCAGACGTGCAAGGGGTAGGCAGGAGCGACCGCGAAGCGGGCGTTGTGTCGGACGACCCAGGCCGCGAGGACGCGGTCCGCCTCCTCCCGCGTCGTCGCTCCGGCCAGGCGCAGCTTTGACGAGCAGGCGGTCCTGAGCGGTACCCCAGAGCCGCTCGACGCGCCCCTGGGCCCGGGCGCTGCGGGCGGCCACCCAGGCGATGGCGGCCTCGAGGGCCCCCGCCCAGCTGGGTCGTCGAGCCCATCCCGGCGAACTGCTCCGCGAGGGTGGGCACCCGAGCCGGGGCCCTTCCAGAACTACGCCGTGGCGGTCGCTGTAGAACCTGAGGGGCATTCCGTAGGCGCGGGCCGTCGGATGTGCACCTCGAGGGTGTCCGCGGTGTCCTCCTGGTCGCGGAAGGTGGCGCCGGTGACGAGCCGGGTGGCATCGTCGATGCCGGCCACGAGCGTGGCCAGAGCCCGCCGCACTCGAGCCGTCGTGGCGGCTGCCGTCCACCTGGAGGAGCATCCCCGCCTGGGGGCATCCGCTCACGGCGGAGCCGGTGACCGCGGGGTCGCCGTCGTCGCACCGCCGGCAGCCAGGCCTCGGTGAGGACCAGGCGCAGCGCGCCGCTCGGCCACGACAATTCCCTCCCGCTCGGCGACCAGGTCCGCCAGATGGGGCAGGTCGACATCCTGGTACGTCGTCGATGCCAGCTCCACGAGCCGCATCCTCAAGCGCAACCTCTCCAACGCGGTCCACCGGACCATGCTCTGTGATACCCGACGAACCACGGTTTGCACATGAGAGCTTCAAGCGCCGCGTCACAGGTGGTGGGCATCTTCCCCGACCCGGGCCAGCCTGATCCGCCTGGTGGGCAGGTCCTCGCCGAGAGGATGACGAGTGGCACGACGGGCACCGCCACCTCCGGCCCGAGTCGATGGCGCTCATGACGGCGTCATCGAGCACGAGGAGGTGGGCCCAGCTCCTCATGGCGAGCTGGCAGTCGAGACGTGAGGACGACGTCCCGTTACACCACGTCCTGCCACCCGCCTATTACACAGACTCTGGAGGACTCAAGCCCACGGTAGAGGAGTGTGCCTTGGGTGGTGGCCTTGCCGATACACGTGGTCGGATCGCGGCATCGAATCGAACTGCCTGAGAAGGGTCACCCGCCTGCCTCGGGTCGATCCGTCGATCGTTCGCGACCAGCGTTCGGTCGGGGGACTAGAGGAGGCACACTATTGGCGCTCGCTGACCGCATCTTCCGGTATCCACTACCCGGATCACCGACGAGTCGATTCCGACCGTCGGACGCGCTCCTCGCTCGAAGACAACGAGCCCTGAAGCGCATCTTCGACGTCTCGCTGGCGAGCATGACCTTGTTGGTCCTGTCGCCCCTGATGCTCCTGATCGCCATCCTGGTGTCGATCTCGTCGCCCGGCCCGGTCATCTACCGCCACCGCCGGGTCGGACAGGGCGGCCGAGGCATTCGACGTCCTCAAGTACCGGACGATGTACGCATCGGCCGCCGAGGCGGAGTGGCAGATCACCGTCGCGGGCGACCCCCGGATCACACCGCATCGGCAGGTGGCTGCGCAGCACCAAGCTCGACGAGCTCCCCCAACTGTGGAACGTCATCCGCGGGGAGATGTCCCTGGTCGGCTGGAGGCCGCACGTGGCGGGCTACCCGGACCGCTTGACCGGACCCGACGCCGCGCTCATCGACGAGCGACCCGGGCATCACGGGCGCGGCCACCCTCTACTTCCGTGATGAGGAGCGACTGCTCTCGCTGACCGACGACCCCAAGCGACACTACGACGAGGTCATCTACCCGCTGAAGGTGAGGATGGACCTCGACTACTACCGGACATGGTCACTCAAGCGGGACCTGGCGTGTCTCGTCGTCACGGCCCTGCCGGCTGCTCGATGGCTGGCTCAAGGTCGTGCCGACGCCCGATCGAGCGTGCCGACGCTCGGTCGACCTCGAGCAGCGAGACGCAGGACGAGGCCCTGGCTGCCTGAGGCGGTGGACAACCGCAAGCTGATAGAGGCGGCGCGGACCTGTCCCGGTACCAGCCGGTCTCGTGTGATCAGTCACGGTCGGGGTCCGCGAGGATGTCGATGAGCATGTCCCAGCGGAGGCACTCCCGGCCCCCACCTCCCAGGCGCATGATGCGCGCGCGCTCTTGACGCACCCTTTCCAGCAGCCGCTCCCGCACCTGTGCGCTGGCCTCGGCCTCGATCGCGAGGATGTTGGTGCGAGTCTCACGGGCGATGTCGTGCATGTACTCGGGCACCGGTCCCTGCGGCCACAATCGCTGCCCGGTCGGGGTCGTGGGCTGGGTCATGTTCACGCCATCCTTCGGGAACCCGCCCGCGGCCGCCTTCCATGCGAATGCCCCTCTTCGAGGTCGGTCGGGCGGAACCTGATCTGAGCAGGCCGTGTCCTAGGCCTCGCGCCTGTGCGGGTATTGTCCTTCAAGCACTCGTCCTCCCAACGGCAGGCCGTCACAGCACGCTGCCCACCCCGTGCTGCTGTCCGGCGTACGGTTTGACCAGAGCAGGCGAGGTTCGCCCCTGTGGCACAGTGGGATGTTCTCAGGACGGTACAACGGCGCACCGCCGAAGGGCCTACCGTTCCGTACTTGTACGGACGTACGGACGGACCAATCCGTACCGCTCTACGTACTCAGAAGTACCAGCTGATACTAGTCATTCCGGCCTAGACTCGTATCCTGCGGCCGTGCTCGTCCGAGAGGGCGGCACCGGGTAAGCCGGGTTCCGCAGCGAGAGCTCTACACGGTCTCCATCCATCTTCCTTCAGGTCAACCGCGGCCGGATCCTCGTCACGTCGGTCGGACGCGCGCTCCGACGTCGTGGCTGGTCGCACGGGATCCTCCGCCTGCCTCTCGTGGCGACTCCGTCGAGTGTTCGCGACTGACGTGAGGGGTGAGTGAGGAGGCACGGCTATTGGCGCTCGCGGACCGCATCTTCCGGTTTCCATTACCCGCATCGCCCGACGAGTCGGTCCCGATCGTCGGACGCGCTCCTCGATCGAAGACAACGAGCCCTGAAGCGCATGCTCGACGTCTCGCTCGCGAGCATGACCTTGTTGGTCATGTCGCCCCTGATGCTCCTGATCGCCATCGTGGTGTCGATCTCTTCGCCCGGCCCGGTCATCTACCGCCATCGCCGGGTCGGACAGGGCGGGCCGATGCTTCGACGTCCTCAAGTACCGGACGATGTACGCATCGGCCGCCGCGGCGGAGTGGCAGATCACCGTCGCGGGCGATCCCCGGATCACACGCATCGGTCGGTGGCTGCGCAGCACCAAGCTCGACGAGCTCCCCCAACTGTGGAACGTCATCCGCGGGGAGATGTCCCTGGTCGGCTGGAGGCCACACGTGGCGGGCTACCCGGACCGTCTGACCGGACCCGACGCCGCACTCATCGACGAGCGCCCGGCATCACGGGCGCGGCCACCCTCTACTTCCGTGATGAGGAGCGACTGCTCTCGCTGACCGACGACCCCAAGCGACACTACGACGAGGTCATCTACCCGCTGAAGGTGAGGATGGACCTCGATTACTACCGGACATGGTCACTCAAACGGGACCTGGCGCATCTCATCGTCACGGCCCTGTCGGGGGCTCGATGGCTGGCTCAAGGTCGTGCCGACGCCCGGCGAGGTGCCGACGCTCGTCGACCACGGGCAGCAGGACGCGGATGAGCAAGCGTCCCTGGCCGCCTAGCCGAGGACTGGTTGTTCGCGCTCGCCAGCCTGACGGATTGTGCCCGGTCAACAAAGGGGTCCGGCTAACGGGATGCGCTCTGTGAGCGATACCACTCGACGGTCCTGGCGATGCCTTCTTCGAAGTCGACGTCGACCTCGTAGCCGATGGCCGCACGCGCCAGGGAGATGTCCGCGAGGGAGTGCTGGATGTCCCCGACTCGAGGCGGCCCGAACTCCGCTTCGACCGTCCGGCCGGCCGCCGCACCAGATGGCGTCGAGCAGCTCGACCAGGGAGGTTCGCTCGCCACAGGCGATGTTCATCGAGCGTCCCGAGGCATCGGCCTCGGCGGCGCAGCAGGTTGGCGGCGACCACGTTGTGCGACATAGGTGAAATCGCGCGTGATGCTGCCGTCGCCGTTGATGACAGGTCGCCTGCCCTCGAGGACCGCGGTGATGAACAGCGGGATGACCGCCGCGTAATCGGAAGCGGGGTTCTGTCCGGGACCGAAGACGTTGAAGTAGCGAAGGGCCACGGTCTCGACCCCGTGGTACCGGCCGAGCGTGTGCAGATACTGCTCGGCCGCGAGCTTGCTGACGCCATACGGCGACTCGGGCGAGGGCTTCATCGTCTCGACGCAGGGCAACGAGACCGGGATGCCGTAGAGCGACGAGGAGGACGCGAAGACCACACGGCGGACACCCTGGCGGGCGGCCGCGAGGACGACCTCGACGGTGCCGGCGACGTTCACTTCGTTCGGTACCGCACCGGGTCGACGAAGCGACCGTTCGACCGACGCCAGCGCTGCCTCGTGGAAGATGACGTCACGACCCGCGGCTGCCTCATCGAGCAGGTCCGGGTCGAGGATCGATCCTTCGAGGACGTGCGCCCTTCCCGACAGCGCGACCAGCCGCTCGCGCAGGCCGGTCGAAAGATCGTCGACGACGGTGACGTCGTCGCCTCGTTCCAGCAGGGCCTGCACGAGGTGGTGCCCGATGAACCCCGCACCGCCCGTGACCAGTGCCTTCACGCGTGACCTCCGATGCCCTCCCCACGACCCGGACGGGCGCGAGCAGCAGTCTATCGGGACGGCCGGGCGGGCGGGGAAGTCAGCGCCCGAGCCGTCGAGGACCGGAGAGGTCGCGGCATGCCGCTATCATCGGGCCGCCGCCGACGAGCCATCGATGAGGCACCGCCTGCGCCCACGATCGCGCACTGAGGAGCTCGAAGCACGGGGATGGAGATGTCACGGCCGGAGCGCATCGGAGTCGTCGGGCTCGGCTACGTCGGGCTGCCCGTGGCCATCGAGTTCGCGCGCCACTTCGAGGACACCATCGGGTTCGACATCGACGCGCCAAGGTCGCCGAGCTGCGCGACGGCCACGATCGGACCGGCGAGATCGACAGCGCGGCGCTGCGCGCCTCGACGCTCCGTTTCACCTCCTCGCCGCAGGACCTGGCGGACCGGACGTTCTACGTCGTCGCGGTGCCGACGCCCGTCGACCGAGACCACCGGCCCGACCTCTCCGCGCTCGTCAGCGCCTCGCGAGACCGTCGGGCAGCGTCCTCAGCGCGGCGCGGTCGTCGTCTACGAGTCGACCGTCTACCCGGGCGTCACCGAGGAGGTCTGCGGCCCGGTCCTGGAGCGAGCCTCGGGCCTGCGCGCCGGCGTCGACTTCAAGCTCGGCTACTCGCCCGAGCGCATCAACCCCGGCGACCGGGAGCACACGCTCGAACGCATCACCAAGGTCGTCTCCGGGCAGGACGCCGAGACGCTCGAGCGCGTGGCCGCGGCGTACGGCGCATCGTCGAGGCCGGCGTCCACCGGGCGCCGAGCATCAAGGTCGCCGAGGCCGCCAAGGTCATCGAGAACACGCAGCGCGACCTCAACATCGCGCTGATGAACGAGCTCGCGCTCATCTTCGACCGCCTCGGCATCCGGACCGCTGACGTGCTCGCGGCGGCCGGGACGAAGTGGAACTTCCTGCCCTTCACGCCCGGCCTCGTCGGCGGGCACTGCATCGGCGTCGACCCCTACTACCTGACGACGAAGGCGGAGCAGCTCGGCTACCAGCCCGAGGTCATCCTCGCCGGCCGGCGCATCAACGACCGCATGGGCGAGCACATCGCGACGACCCTCGTCAAGCTGCTCATCGACGCCGGACATCCGCGTCAGCGGCGCGCGCGTCGGCGTGCTCGGGCTCACCTTCAAGGAGAACGTCTCCGACCTGCGCAACAGCCGCGTGCCGGACATCATCCGGAGCTCCGGGAGTACGGCATCGAGGCGCTCGTCCACGATCCGCTCGCGTCGCCCGACGAGGCGATGGCGGAGTACGGCGTCACCCTGCGTCCCCTCGAGGAGCTGACCGGACCTCGACGGTCTCGTCCTCGCGGTGCCGCACCGGGCCTATCTCGACGGACCCTCGAGCAGGTGACGGGGCTCGGTCCGCGATGGAGGTGTGCTCATCGACGTCAAGTCCGTCATCTCGCCGCCGTCGCTGCCCGCGCGCATCACCGCCTGGAGCCTCTGATCGCCCATCCCATCGGCATCAGGCGATCGAAGGTCTCCACCAGCGCTCGTTCGAAGACGTCCGGGTCGTCCCGCGTAGCGCCCGGAGCCTGGCGGCCGATGGCCGGCTGACGGACCGGCCTTTGAGCGGCCGTGGAGGATGAGGGGCTTGCCAAGCCGCCCCGCGAGCTCGATCTTGGCGGCGCAGGTTGGCGAGCTGGTCCTCGCGCGACGAGAAGGCACGGTCGTAGTCGAGCCCAAGTCCGTCTGCCCCGGGGGTCTTGATGAACTTAGCCTGTGCCAGGCCATCTCCCCGTACCTGGCGCGCCACGACTCCGATCTCGATGCCGATGGTCAGTCCGAGGAGGCTGTCGACGATGTCCGCGGTTTGGCAGCCCCGGCCGAGGACGGGCAAGAGCAGCTGGACTGACTCCATGACGAAGGTCAATGAAACTGCCGTGACGGCGATGGCGGCAGCCGAGCGCGTGCAGCGTAGCAGCCCGATGGGATGAATTCGAGGGGAACGATGAGCCGGACATTGAGGCTCGCCTCGCTGACCGCGCAGACGCGGGTAGTCGGCCCCGCTGCGTCAGCTCCGGTGACATCGAACACCACGAGGATACCCAGGCCCATTGACGGTACCGCAGTACCACCTGCACGGTAGTACCTCCGGCGTCCCATGGGGGACGCAGACCCGAGCCGGTCCTCTCGTCGTTCCACCGGGAGCCTGTTCGAGCATGGGTGCATCACCGGAGTCGTCAGGACGGAGGACATTCACCGCGAGGTTCGAGGGGGGACCGCGTCGGGGCACCATGGCCTTCGTCCGAGGCCTCGCATCGGGCCAGCCGCCTGACCTCATCCGCATCCCTGGCCAGCCCGAGGGGCTCTACCTGCTCGCAGGGGGGCCGCGACGCGACGGCAGCCTGCCGTACTGGTGGATGACCCGCAGATACCTCGCTACCCTCCGCTCCCGCGGCCAAACGACGTCGACCCGCTCGCATCGCGAACCTCTCATGAGGGGCACCTTCGGCGGCCCGAGGGCTGTCGGGGGTGCCCCGTCCAGACCATGAAGGTGATGGCCGGTGGGGAGGCCTCGGGCCCCGAGCCATCATCGCCGGCACCCACGTACGAGGCCGAGAGCTGGGACCCGGCCTGGAGCCTGGGTCCCAGCACAGCTCGAGGCTACTTGGCGGGTTCCAGTCGGGTGACGGCGTCGCGATCGATCTTGAGATCGACGACACCGTCAGCGGCGTCACTCACGTAGTCGATCGGGATGACATACACGTGCTTCACGAAGCGACCGCTCTTCACGCCGAGCACATCATCCTTCACGTAGGCCACCTCCCCGATCCGATCGGGTCCGGCGAAGACATCCCAGCCCTGCCGGATGCCCTCCATCGTCGCCTGAGACATGTCAGGGTCCTCCTTTTCACCAGTGCAGGCGGTCCCCGATGCTCGGGGACCTGGTCAGGTCACGTCACGGGACACGGCGCCCGTGATCGACCGCTCTCCGTCACATGCGGCTACGCATGACGGCGGCGGAATGCTCCCGCGCGGTCTCGGCACCGCCACTGGGCCCCACGTTCGACGACTGACTCGCGAGTCCGAGCCGCCTGTCAGGGCTGGCCGAACCCGCAACGTGTGGGTCGGGAGTGATCGAGCGCGCACGAGCGCTGCATCGCCAGCCACACGGCTCATGGCGAGCGATGCGGCTCGATTCTAGCCCACGGCCGACTGGCTGGCCACCATCGTCCGGCGGAACTCGCGGGCGTGGCTGTCCCCGTTCTGCTGACCGGTCCCGCGGCTCAGGCTCCTCGTCTGACGTACCAGAGCTACGAGCGGGAGAGGCCCGTGAAACGGTCGAAGGCTGCCACGAGCGCCGACCGAAGGCCTCGGGCTCGTCGCCGCGCAGCTCGCGCAGCCAGGCGGCCGTGACGGCCACGTGCCGCGGCTCGTTGCGGCTGCCGCGCACGCCGCGCGGCTTCAGGTAGGGCGAATCGGTCTCCACGAGGAGGCGGTCCGGGGGCACGAGGCGGGCGACCTCGGCGCTGGCCTCCTCACCGCCGCGGAAGACGAGGCCGCTGAAGCGAGATGGCGAGCCCGAGCTCGAGGGCGGCCTCCGCGTAGTCCACCGGGCCACTGAAGGAATGCAGCACGCCCGGTGGCCGGCCGTCGGACGAGCCGGCCCATCGACCGTCCCGCGCGGCCGCCTGCAGCTCGGCGAGCAGGTCGTCCTGGGCGTCACGCTGCCCGGGCTTCGAGCGACAGTGGAGGATGAGGGGCTTTGCCGAGCTCCCCTGCGAGGTCGATGTGGCGGCGCAGGTTGGCGAGCTGGTCCTCCTGGCTCGAGAAGGCGCGGTCGTAGTCGAGCCCCGTCTCCCCGATCGCCGCCACCTCGGGCAGGGCAGCGAGTCCTCGCACCTCCGCCCAGGTGGCGTCATCGACGTCGCCGGCGACATGCGGATGGATGCCGGTCGACGTCGGCAGGTCGTGACGCCGCGCGAAGGCGAGCCCGGCATGTGTGGAGGGCAGGTCCCAGGCCGGGATGAGGAGGCGCTCCACGCCCGCTTCGCGGGCCGCATCGAGGACCGCGTCTGCATCGGTGGAGAAGGCCTCGGACTGCAGGTGAGCGTGCGAGTCGACGAGCCGCGGCCGCTGCGGCATCGGGGCTGGCTCCGGTGGCCCGGCCATCAGCCCGGATCGGCCCCTCCATCGGCCGCGTCGGTCTCGAGCCGCGGGAACAGGGGCGTCACGGCCCCGATCCGGCCGCCCGGCGCCACAGCGCCCCAGGCCACGAGCTCTGGAAGCGCCGGACCAGCGTTGCCATCGGGGCCGTAGTCGAAGGCGAGGCCAAGCTGCTCGGCGGCGCGAGCGGCCGCTTCGGGCATGAACGGCGCCACCGAGAAGGCGATGACCCGACAGGCCTCGAGGAGGTCACCGAGGACGCCCGCGAGACGCTGCGCGGCCCCCTCGTCGCCGGCTTGGGCTGCCTTGGCGAGGACCCAGGGCTGCTCGCTGTCCACGAAGCGGTTAGCCTGGCTCACGAATCCCCAGAGCACCTCGAGCGCTTCGTGGAGCAGGCAGCTCTCCAGCCGCGCGGCATAGGCCGGGAACGTCGCCGCCCACGCCGCGGCCAGGGGGCCCTGCATGACGGCGGGCCGCTCGCCGTCGAGATAGCGTCCGGTCATCGACAGCGTCCGATTGATGAGGTTGCCGAGGTCGTTGGCGAGGTCGGCGTTGTAGCGGCGCACGAACGAGCCCCAGGAGACGTCGCCGTCCCGGTCGAAGGCGACCTCGCGCAGGACCGTGTAGCGGGTCCCGTCACGGCCGAGCGCGGCCACGACATCGACCGGGTCGAGGAAGTTGCCCCGGCTCTTGCTCATCCGCTCGCCCTGGGCGAGGAGCCAGCCGTGCACCCAGACCTTGCGCGGCAGAGGAAGCCCCGCGCTCATGAGCATGGCCGGCCAGTAGATGGTGTGGAGGCGGTTGATGTCCTTGCCGATGACATGGAGGTCGGCCGGCCACCAGTGCTCGAAGGCGTCGGGGTCGCCCGGGAACCCCGCGCCCGTGATGTAGTTGATGAGCGCGTCGTACCAGACGTAGACGGTGCCCGCGGCCGGGTCCCACGAGCCATCGGCACGGCGCGCGGACGTACCGTCGGGCAGCAGCGGGAAGGGGATGCCCCAGGTCGCGCCCTCACGGCTGACGGAGAAGTCCTCGAGTCCCTGGCGGATGAAGCCGAGCATCTCGTTGCGGCGGTACTCGGGTTCGACCCAGTCGGGATGCTCGGCGTAGTGGCGCTCCAGGCGCTCCTGGTAGGCGCTGAGGCGGAAGAACCAGTTGCGCTCCGTCAGCCACTGGAGGTCGACGTCGGGGTGGTTCGGACAATGCACGCCCGTCTCGTCCTCGACGAGATCGCTCGTGTTGCGGAAGCCCTCGTTGGGGCAGTACCAGCCCTCGTAGTCGCCGAGGTAGATGTCGCCGTTGGCGTGGGCCCGGCGGATCATCTCGTGGACGGCGTCGGCGTGGTCAGGGTCGGTCGTGCGGATGAAGCGGTCGGGGCGGATGCCCAGGGCGTCCTCGGCGGTCCCGAAGAGCGCCACCATCTCGTCGACGAAGGCCTTGGGCGACTGGCCGCGTTGCGCGGCGGTCGTGGCGATGTTGACCGAGTACTCGTCGGTGCCGGTGAGGAATCGGGTGTCGTCGCCGATCATGCGGTGCCAGCGGGCGATGACGTCCGCACCCACGACCTCGTAGAGGGTGTGCAGGCCCGGCCGATTGTTGGCATAGGCGATGGCGGTGGTCAGGTAGAACCGGCGTCGGTGAGACATGGGCGACCCGATGCTACCAAGCAGCGGGGCCGCGAGACGCGCGGGAGCGCGGCGGGGCCTGCCTGCGTCACAGGCCCCGCCGCCGAAGGAGCTATCCCAGGAGGATGACGCCGGCGATGACGAGGATCCCCGACCGACGGACCGATCACGGCGGTCAGCCTCGCGCCGCGATGCATGAGGGCCATCCGAGCCTGCCGCGCCCTCGCCTCGACGCGATCGACGGCCCGGTCGACCCCGTCTCCGCCCCTGGCGATGGTGCTCATCGATCGTGCGCGAGCCCAGGCGTCGGCCTCGCGGTGACGCTGGGCTGCGAACTCTCGATTGGTGTCGTGGCTTGGGAGCATCCCGCTCATCAGTCCGTCCTCGCGCTGGTGTGCCACGAGCCTAGGTGGCGAGGGCGGCGTGGGCTGTCGCCTGGGCGACAGGTCCGCGGTCGAATGCTCAGCTCTGCTGCGCGAAGGCCTCGACGATCTCGGTCAGCAGCCGGACGTCCGCCTCGGAACGTCCCTGCCATGCGGCGGCCACCTCGACGAGCGCGGACGATGGGGACCCGTCGTGCGGCGGCTCGGTCGCGGCTGCGCTGACCAGGGTGTCGAGCGCCGCGTCGTCCAGCGGATCACCCGCGGCTGCCGCGATGACGTCGCGGATCAGGCGGTGCGTATCCCGGCCGGCACGCGCGGCCTCGATGGCTGCGGCTGCCTGACGAGCGAATGCGGCCAGCAGCTCCATGTCCTGCGTCGAGAACCCATCGGGGGCGCGCTTGTCGAGGACCTGCAGGACACCCACGCGCACCGATCCCGCGGTCAGCGGCACGGCGGCGAGGCTGCGCGGCACGTACCCCGTCCTTCGTGCTGTGTCGGCGTCGAATCGGGGGTCCGCAGTGACATCGGCGACGGCTGTCGCTTCGCCGGTGCTGAAGACGTGGCCGGCGATGCCGCTGCTGGGCGCCACCGACACCCCGACCACGGACGCGCCCTGGCTGCCGGACGCCACCCGGTAGGTGAGCCGGTCGACCTCCGCATCGTGGAGGGCGATCGAGGCGGCCTCGGAATCGAAGAGCCTGGCTGCCGCATCCACGACGGACTGGAGCAGCGTGGCCTCGATATCGCCCTGCAGGCGTCGGGCGATGGCGGCCTCTCGGGCGACGAGGCGAAGGACGCCAAGTGTCGCCTCGCCGCGCGCATCCGGGGCCGGCCGACCGTCGGGCTCGCTCATCGATCCGCCTCGTGCGCGAGCGCCTCGACGTCCGGGATGGTCAGGGTGTCCCGCTCGATGACGACCAGGCCTCGCTCGACGAGGCCGGAGAGCAGCTTGTTCACCGACTGGCGCGTGCCCCCGATCATGCCCGCGAGGTCGGACTGGGTGTAGGGCCAGTCGAGGCGAACCTCGTTGGCGGCGGGAGCGGCCTCGCGGGCGAGCCGCGTGAGGCGCATCGCGAGGCGGCCCGGCGAGGTCGAGGAAGTGCAGCTCCTCCACCTGGCCCGTCAGGCGACGGAGCTCGCGGGCGAGCCCGGCGAGCAGCGAGTCGCGGAGGCTGCGGTCCCGGTCGAGGAGCTCGAGGAAGAGCTCGCGCGGGAGCATCCAGGTCTCGCTGGGTTCGAGCGCCACCGCGGTGGCCGAGCGCGGCGCTCCGTCCAGCAGTGCCAGCTCGCCGAAGAAGTCGCCCGGGCGCAGGGTCGCGATGATGGCCTCCTCGCCCTCGGCGCTGGGGAGGACGATCTTCACGGCTCCGGAGCTGACGAGATGGAGGGCGTCACCGGGATCGCCCTGGTGGAAGATGACCTCGCCTCGGCGGAAGCGGCGGCGTCTGAGCTGGCGGGCGACGTCGACGAGCGCGGCCTCTTCGGCTCGTTCGAAAAGGCACGACGCGCGCAGGCTGCCGGCGACGAGCTCCTGGTCCACGTGCCGAACGATGGGGCTGGCGGCCGTCCGGCGTCAAGCCGGCCATCTCAGGCCCGGGAGCCCGCACCGGAGCGAGCCCACCGATGGCCAGTCGAGATCGGGATGCTTCCGACGCGCCTGTCGGCGACTTGACAGGGAGGATGTCGCCCGACCATGGACGCGGCGGTGTGGGTCTGCGAGGCTACCCATCGGCCGGCGATCTCCCTTCGCCGGAGCGCCCGCCAGTCAGGAGTCAGCCATGACGCAGGACCAGGACATCCGCACCCCCGACGTGCCCGAGGAAGACGAGGACGTCGAGGGCAACAGCATGATCATCGGCGCCTCGATGTCGACCGACCTCGCCCGCATCCGGAGCCGTGAGGTCGAGCGCGAGGCTCGCCAGCACGCCCAGGCCAAGGAGGCCAAGGACGCCAAGGACCGCTAGGCGCGAGCATCAGCCGCCGAGTGGCGTCTTGACGTTAAGACGTCTAGACGTCTAGTCTGACGGCGTGAGCAAGCGAGCCACCATCTACTTCGACGAACCGACGCACAAGGCCCTTCGGCTGAAGGCCGCGGAAACAGACCAGAGCGTCTCGGATCTCGTGAACGCGGCCGTCCGGCGATCGCTCGCCGAGGACAGCGACGATCTCGATGCGTTCCGCCAACGTGCCGATGAGCCGAGCCTCAGGTTCGAGGAGTTCGTCCGCGACCTGAGGCGGCGTGGCGAGCTATAGCGTCTTCATCAAGCGCTCCGCCGCGAAGGAGTTGAGGGACCTGCGCCTCGAGGATCGGCGCCGGATCACCACGCGGATCAGCTCGCTGGCGACGGACCCTCGGCCACAGGGATGCGAGAAGCTCAGCGGCGACGAGAAGTACCGCATCCGCCAAGGGGATCTGAGGATCCTCTACGAGATCGACGATCGCGACGCGGCGATCACGGTCGTCAAGATCGGGCATCGCAGGGACGTCTATCGCTGATCGGGCGACGAAGGCTCGTTCACCGCCCTTGCCAGCAGCGCCTCGACCGAGGCGCGATCGACCGGGCCCTCCATCGGCCCCAGTGCCGTGGTGGCCAGAGCGCCGGCAGCGGCGGCCAGCCGAGCCGCCTGCGTCGGTGCCATGCCCTCGAGCAGGCCGCACAGGAAGCCAGCGTCGAAGCAGTCGCCCGCTCCGGTGGGGTCGATCTCGCTGACCTCGTAGGCGGGGACATCGATGCGTCGCTGCCCGTCGTACACGGCGCAGCCTCGGCGACCCAGCTTCACGACGAGGAGCTCGGGCTCGTACCGATGCATGACGGTCGCCGCCGCCTCGTCAAGGTCGTCGCTGCCGGTGAGCTGGCGCAGCTCTGCCTCCCCCGGCAGCAGGACCGAGCTGGCACGCAGGATCGGCTCGAGGACGTCGCCGAGCTGCCCACCCGCGAGCAGCTCGACCCGTACGTTGGGGTCGAGGCTGATCCGTGCGCCCCGTTCCACGAAACGCCCCACGGTCTCGACGATGCGGTCCGCGAAGGGTCGGTCGGCCATGAGCGAGCAGCCCATGACGTGGAGGAACCGGGCGCCCTCGGCCAGGTCGCCGGATGGCACATGGGCCATGACCGCCGGCGTGCCGGCCCAGTGGAAGATGAAGGAGCGTGAGCCGTCGCTCGCGTAGGCGATGAAGGCGACCCCGGTGCTGCGCCCGGGCACGACCTCGACGTGGTCGATGCGCACGCCGTCTGCGGCGAGGCGATCGGTGATGAGACGCCCGAACTCGTCGTCGCCGACGCCGGAGATGATGCCGCCGGCATGGCCGAGCCGAGCCACGGCGTCGATGAAGATGCCGGGGGCACCACTGGGATACGGACCCAGGAACGGGCCCGAGCGTCCCAGCGGCAGGTCGGGCTCGGGGCGCATGACCTCGACGAGGAGCTCTCCCATCGTCCAGATCTCGGTCATCGTGCTTCTCAGTGGCGGAAGTGACGCCGACCGGTGAAGACCATCGCCGCCCCTGCGGCATCGGCGGCCGCGATGACCTCGGCGTCGCGCTTCGAGCCGCCCGGCTGGACGATCGCCCGAACGCCGGCAGCGAGGCACACATTCGACCCCGTCGGCGAACGGGAAGAAGGCGTCCGAGGCCGCGACCGCACCGCTGGCGCGCTCGCCCGCGAACGCCACGGCGAGCCGGGCGCTCTCGACGCGGCTCATCTGGCCGGCCCCGACGCCCACGGTGGCGTTGTCGCTGGCGAGGACGATGGCGTTCGACTTGACATGGCGCACGACCCGCCACGCGAAGTCCAGGTCGGCCGTCTCGTTCGCGTCGGGATGACGAGCGCTCACGACGGTCCAGTCGGCCGGATCGTCTGCCAGAGCGTCCGATCTCACTGACGAGGATCCCGCCTCCGGCGCTCCGCATCTCAAGCGGCGCATGCGATGGTGGCGGGAGCTCGATGGTGGGGTCCTCGACAAGGCGAAGGTCGGCCCGCGAGGCGAGCGCGCGGACGGCCGCCTCCTCGAAGGCTGAGGCGATGACGACCTCGAGGAAGGTGCCCGCGAGGGCCTCGGCAAGGGGCCGATCGACCGGGCCCCGGATGGCCACCACGCCGCCGTAGGCGCTCACCGGATCGGTCGCGCGAGCCCGCTCCCAGGCGGAGAGCAGGTCCGGGGCCACCGCCGCGCCGCACGGGTTGCCGTGCTTGACGATGACGACGGCCGGGCCGTCGAGGTCACGCGCCAGCGCCGCGGCAGCGGCGCCATCGAGAAGGTTGTTGTAGGAGAGGGGTTTGCCCGCCAGGATGGCCACCCCGCGCGCGAATGGCTCTGTCGCCGCATCCGCGCCGGGTCGCGTGTACAGCGCGGCCGCCTGGTGCGGGTTCTCGCCGTACCGCAGGACCTCCGCACGCCGCAGGGCGAGCGTGAGCCGCTCCGGGAAACGCTCCTCGGGCGCCCAGCGCGCACCCAGCGTGGCCGCGATGACGGCGTCGTAGGCCGCCGTGAGCTGGAAAGCCTTGAGCGCGAGCCGCCGCCTGGTCTCGTCCGAGAGCGAGCCACGCGTCCTCGAGCTCCGCGAGGATCGGCCGGGTAGTCATCCGGGTCGCAGACGATGCCGACGAGGCATGGTTCTTGGCGGCTGCGCGGACGAGCGTCGGGCCTCCGATATCGATCTCCTCGATGAGCTCGTCATCCGTGACCCCGGGCCGGGCCGCGGCCTCCTCGAAGCGATACAGGTTCACGACGACGAGGCCGAAGGGCTCGATGCCCTGCTCGGCCAGCTGCGCCCGGTGGGCCGGCTCTCGCATGTCCGCCAGCACCCCTGCCGCGATACGTGGATGCAGCGTCTTCACCCGTCCGTCGAGCATCTCGGGAGCACCCGTCACCTCGGCCACGTCCGTGACGTCCAGGGCGGCCTCGCGCAGGGCCTGCGCCGTGCCGCCGGTGGAGACGAGCTCGTAGCCGATCCCGGCCAGGCCCCGGGCCAGCTCCACGAGGCCGCGCTTGTCCGAGACGGAGAGGAGCGCCCGCGGCCGGGCTGTCGCGGGCGACGTCACGGCGCCAGCCGGTCCAGCCGGGCGATGACCTCATCGACATGCGCGAGCGCCGCCCGATCGTCGAAGCACCGCTCGAGCACCTCGGGCGTCAGGACCGCGGTCACCTCAGGGTCGGCCTCGATGACGGATCGGAAGAGCCCGTTCGGCGCGCCCGGCGCGCCCATCGGCCGTCTGAAGGGCATCCCGCTGCACGATCTCGTAGGCGGCCTGCCGGGGAAGCCCGGCATCGACCAGGGCGTTGAGCACCCGCGACGACGCGTGCAGGCCCTGCCCTGCGGCCATGTTCTCGAGCATCCGCTCGGGATGCACGACGAGCCCCTCGACGACTGCCCGGAAGCGCTCGAGCATGTAGTGCAGCAGGGTCGTCGCGCCTGGCAGGGCGACGCGCTCCACCGAGGAGTGGCTGATATCCCGTTCGTGCCAGAGCGCCTGGTCCTCCATGCCCGCGAGGGCATAGCCGCGCAGGAGGCGCGCGAGGCCGGTGAGGCGCTCCGAGACGATCGGGTTGCGCTTGTGGGGCATGGCGGACGAGCCCGCCTGGCCGGCCCTGAAGGGCTCCGCGACCTCGCCGATCTCGGTGTGCTGGAGGTTGCGGATCTCGACGGCGAATCGCTCGATGGACCCGCCGGTCACGGCGATGGCTGCAAGGTACGCGGCGTGGCGATCGCGCTGGACGATCTGGGTGCTGGCCTGGTCCACGGCGAGGGCGAGCAGCTCGAGGGCGCGTGCCTCGATGTCCGGCGGCAGCTGCGAGTAGGTCCCCACGGGACCCGAGATCTTGCCGGTCGCCAGGTCGGACGCAGCGGCGCGCAGCCGGGTACGGGCACGGTCGAGCTCGAAGGCCCACGAGGCGAGCTTCAGGCCGAAGGTCAAGGGCTCGGCATGGACGCCGTGGGTGCGGCCCATCATCAGCGTGCCGGCGTGCTCGCGGGCGCGGGCGACGACGGCCGCGATGGCCGCGTCAAGGCTGGCGAGGATGAGGTCGCTCGCGGCGCGGCACTGCAGGGCGAGGCCGGTGTCGACGACGTCGCTGCTGGTCAGGCCGTAGTGGAGGAAGCGGCCTTCCTCACCGACCGATTCGGCCACCTGCCGGACGAAGGCCACCACGTCATGGTCGGTCGTGCGCTCCAGCTCCGCGATGCGCTCGACGTCCACGCGGGCACGGGCGGCGATGGCGTCCACCGCGGCCGTGGGCACGTCGGCCGTGCTCGGCGAGAGCCTTGAGGACCGCCAGCTCCACCTGGAGCATGTGCTCGAAGCGGCTGCGCTCCGACCAGAGCTCGGCCGACTCCGGGAGCGTGTAGCGGGCGATCACCGGGGGTCGGGCCCGGCGCGGCCCTCCGGCACCGGCCCGCGCAGGATCGTCTGGGTCCGCTCGGGACCGACGCTGACGATGGTCACGGGGACGCCCGCGAGCGCTTCGATGGCCTCGACGTAGGAGATGGCTGCCGCCGGGAGCTCCTCGACGCTGCGGGCCGCCGAGATGTCCTCCTGCCAGCCCGGCAGCACCTCATAGATCGGCTCGGCATGCTCGAGCTCCTCGAGGGCAAGGGGCCAGCGCGCGTCGACCCCGTCGACGCGATACCCCGTGGCCACCCGAAGCTCATCGAGCCCACTCAGGATGTCGAGCTTGTTCAGCATGAGGCTGCTGACGCTGTTCACGGCGACCGAGTACCGGAGCGGCACGGCATCGAACCAGCCGCAGCGGCGCTGGCGACCCGTCGTCGTGCCGAACTCGCGGCCCTTCTCGAGCAGGTAGCGGCCCGTCGCGTCGTCCAGCTCGGTCGGGAAGGGGCCGGACCCGACCCGCGTGGAGTACGCCTTCAGGACGCCGATGACCTGCTCGACCTGGCGCGGACCCACCCCGCCGCCGGTGCAGGCACCGCCAGCCACGGGGTTCGAGCTCGTGACGTACGGGTAGGTGCCGTGGTCGAGATCGAGGAGCGTGCCCTGGGCACCCTCGAGGATGACGTGCCGGCCCGCGGCCAGGGCTTCCTGGACGAGCGATGTCGTGTCGATGATGTGCGGGCGCAGGCGCTCGCCCCAGGCGACGGCCTCGTCGAGGAGCAGCTCGAGGTCGAAGCCAGGCAGTCCGTACGATTCGTGGAGGATGGCGTTGCGCTCGGGGAGCACGCGGGCGAGCCGGGCTCGCAGGACGCGCGCGTCGAGCAGGTCGCCCATGCGCACGCCGGCGCGCCAGGCCCGGTCGGCGTAGGCGGGGCCGATGCCGCGCCTCGTGGTGCCCAGCTCCGAGCCCGAGAGTCGGGCCTCGGCAGCGCCGTCGAGGGCGACGTGGTACGGCATGATGACGTGGGCCGCGCGGCTGACGCGGATGCGGGACGGGTCGACGTCGCGCTCGGCGAGCATCGCCATCTCGGTGATGAGCGTCCGCGGGTTGACGACCACCCCAGGGCCGATGACCGGCGTGATGTGGCCGTGGAGCACGCCGCTGGGCACGAGATGGAGCTTGAAGACCTCGTCGCCGATGACGACGGTGTGGCCGGCGTTGTCCCCGCCCTGGTAGCGCACGACCATGTCGACCGACCCGGACAGCAGGTCGACGGCCTTGCCCTTGCCCTCGTCGCCCCACTGCATCCCGACGATGACGGTGGCAGGCATCAGCGGCTCCCGGAAGCGGCCGGGCCGCTGCTGGCCAGTGCGGCGGCGATCACTCGGGGGCGGTGCCGAGCCAGGTCGCGATGCCGGGCTCCGGCGGGTCGAACGTGTCGCCCGCGGCCAGCCATCGTCCGTCCGCCAGCGGGATGATGCCGCCGAGCAGGTCATACGGCTCGAAGGTGTCCTCGGCCGTGAACACCCAGGTCGTGCCGTCCGAGCTCCGCCAGGTCCCGCCTGGGCCGACGAGCAGGGCCTCGGGACCCACTGTCGCGACGGCGGACAGGCTGCCCTCCGGGACGACGAGCGCCTTGAGCCAGGATGAGCCGTCCGCCGAGACCCAGGCCGAGCCCTCGCGCGAGCCGTCGTCGCCGGGCGTCACGAGGGTCAGCGACGAAGCCGAAGGGCGTGTGCTCCAGAGCCGGGAGCGAGGCTTGTCCAGCGCCGATCCCGGGGAGCGCGATCTCCTCCCAGGTCAGTCCGTCGGTCGAGCGCCAGATCACGGGCGCCCCCTCCTCGCCGGCCAGCTTGCCGGCCACGACGATGACGCCGTCCGGCGAGACCGCCACATGACGCGCCGAACCGGCCTCGGCGATGGGGTGGGCCTCCCATTCGGTGCCGTCGACCGAGGTCCATACGGTCGGTGCCGTGTCCGGCGCCGTCCCCGCGTCGCCCGCGACGAGGAGGCCGGCCGCGTCGAGCTTGATGTCATTGAGCGATGCGGTGTCCTCGATGGGCCGTTCGCGCCAGCGCTTCCCGTTCGATGAGGTCCATAGATGGCCGGTGTCTCCTCCGCCGACGGCGACAAGACCGTTCGGCCCGGCCACGATGCCGAAGCACATCGAGCCCGGTGTGGCGTTCAGCTTCGCTGGGGTCCACTTCGCGCCGTTTGCGGACGACCAGACGGCTGCCGTGCGTTCCGGCGAGCTGGTCGGCAGCGGACCCGCAAAGGTACAAGGTCCCATCCGCCGCCTGCGCGAGTCCCTGCCGCGCCGCCGCCGGCGAGGCCCTTGCCCTTCGTGCTGCGCGTCCAGGTCGATCGGGCCTACCGGTGCGGAGGATCCGCCGCGCCGGCTCGCTGCGGCCGCGGATGGGCTGGCTGCCACTTCTGGGGCCGGCGACGGTGACTCGGCGCCCGTGGCGATGGACGCGAGCAACAGGCTCGTCACGACAGCGAGGGAGAGGCTCGAGAGTGGTCTGCGCATCGTCAACACCCCTGTCCCACCAGCTGGCCCGGCTGGCACCGGCCGATGGGCGCACGCTACTCCAAGGCGCTCCCGGGGGCAATCGCTGTCTGCCCCTGCCCGTCCGAACACGACGTCGCGACCGTCCCGTCGCCCCCCGTCGCCGGCTCGCAGGCGAGGAGGCGGCAGGTCCCTGGGAGGGGAGAACCGTGACCTGCCGCGTTGGGTAGGGGGGACTGTGAACTGGTCGGCGGGATGTGAGGGCGGCTATGCCGCGACGGCGACCGCCTCGTCCTCCTCGATCTCGACGTCGTCCTCGTCTTCGTCGGCGAGCGCGTCGAAGTCCTCGGCGTCGAGCGGGTCGAGGCCCATCAGCTCGGCCTGCGTCTCGAGGGCCTGGGCTGCGGTCTCTGCCGCGTAGTCCTTCTTGCGCCGCCCGGACAGCATCTCGACGCTCGAGGCCACGACCTCCGTGCGGTAGTGCTTGATCTTGCGGTCATCCTCCCAGCGGCGGGTCTGCAGGCGGCCCTCCAGGGAGACCAGCTGGCCCTTGCCCGAGGTATTGACCACAGATCTCCGCCAAACGCTCCCAGGTGACGATGGAGTGGTACTCGGTGCGCTCCTCTCCTCCGCGGTACTCGTTCGTGGCGACGCTGAAGTTCGTCACGGCCTTGCCACTGGGCAGGCTGCGCATCTCCGGGTCGCGCGTCAGGCGCCCGGTCAACAGGACACGGTTCATGGGACCTCCCTATGCCGGACGATGGGATATGGCGTCCGGCCATCGACACGGTTCGGCGGGTATCGACTTCGGCGGGGTCCGCAGCGGTGAATGCGAGCAGGCTAGCGACCGGCACTTCGCCAGCACTTCGGCGTGACTTCACCGCGCCTTCGGTCGCCAGGCATCGGACATGGACCGGGTTCCCCACGGCGCAGGCCCTCGGCTACGATGGCGCGGCCTTGGCCCCCCTCATGGCGATCCCGCGTCAGGCGTGCCGCCCGCTCGTCGTGGCACTGGCTGCGCTCGTCCTGCTCACGATGGCGCTGCCGGCACTCCCAGGGACTCCCGTCGCCGCGCAGGACATCTGCCTCGGTGATATCGAACCGAACGATGCCCCGGAGACGGCCCCCATCACCAGCGGCGGCTTCTGCCTCGAGGGCGAGCTGGCCGCCAGCGACCAGGACCTGCTCATCTGGGAGCTGCCGGCTGGTGAGGCTGCAGGGCTGTGGACCGTCGAGCTCGATGGCGTGCCGGGCACGCTCACGACCCTGCGCCTCCTGGCCATCTCGTCGCCGCCGGGCGTCGTTCCGATCGTGGTCGACCGCACGCTCCTCACTCTGGACGCTCCCCCCGAGTCCTGGGGACGCACGGCGAGCGACGAGCTGCTGCTGCCGGCCGGTCGCCTGCTCATCGGCGTCTCGCGGACCGATCTGCCCGATGGCAGCCCACCCCCGTCGACCGGGTACCGGGTCGCCCTTCGGCCCGGGTCGGCGCTGCCTCCCAGCGGGGACGTCGAACCCAACGAGGTCCCAGAAGCCGCCAGCCCGGTGGAGGCCGCCTTCGACATCAGTGGCGACCTGTTCGGCACCAGCGACCTGTTCGAATGGAGGGTGCCCGCTCCCGACGATGGCCGCCGCTGGTTCGTCGACCTCTCGAGCGTCCTGGGCGCGAGCTTCACCCTGCGGCTCCTCGACGACGAGGGACGGTACCTGGCCACGACCCTGACCGACCCCTTGGGACGGGCCCGCCTGGTGGACCTGGCGCTGGCACCCGGTCGCTACCGCCTCTCCGTGGAGGGGGCGCTGGACCGGACCGCGCCGTACCGGCTCCGAGCCGTCGAAGGCGTCCCCGTCGGGGACGCCGAGCCCAACGGCGAGCCATCGTTCGGCCTGGCCATCGATCCCTCCGCCAGCCCTGTCGTCCGCGGACAGCTCTTCCCGTATGGCGACGTCGACCGCTACCGCTTCACGGTCCCCGAGGGCGATCCCGGGCTCCTGCGGGACATCAAGGCCTTCTCGCCGGGGACCGAGCACGGGCGTCGCCTGTGCCTCGGGCTACCCGACGGGACGGCGCTCCAGTGCCAGGACGGCCGGGGAGACGTCGTCCTCCGCTCGCTCCTCCTGCCGCCCGGGGACTACGAGGTCGCACTCAGCGGCGATCCGGACGAGGCCGTGCCCTACGTCCTGCGCATCGAGGAGACGCTGGCCCCGGCACCGGACTTCGAGCTCGAGCCCAACGACACGCCGAACGTCGCCACGCCGTGGCAGCCCCTGACCATCATGCGTGGCGTCGGTGCCAACGGTGAGCCTGACACCTTCCGGCTCGCGGTCAGCGGCGATGCGCAGCTGTGGGAGATCAGCGCGATCGGCCCCGGCGTCAACCAGCTCTCCTGGCTCAAGGCGGACGGCCGGGACCTGGCGCGCGAGGACGTCTCGGGCACTGGGGAGGCCGTGCTCACCGACCTCTATCTCACCCCCGGCGACCAGTGGTTCCGGGTGGTCGCCACGGGCGAGTATCGCCTCGAGGCCGTCCCGCTCGGACCGCCTGACCCGGCCGGGGAGCGCGAGCCCAATGATGGGGCGGCCTTCGCGGAGCCCTACCGCCTCTCGCGTGAGCACGTCACCGGACGACTGCCGCGGGCCGGCGACATGGATGTCTTCCGCTTCTCCCTGGCCGCGCCGGAGCACCTCATCCTGCATCTGCGGCCGCCCGCCGACAGCGCCATCGACCTCTCGCTCGAGTCCGGCGGCCGGGTCGGCGAACGGCATGCCTTCGGGCCCGGCGCGCCCATCGACTACGACGTCTCCCTGCCACCCGGCGACTACGAGGTCTGGCTCCGCACGCTGTCGCCGAGCCAGGAGCGCTACACGTTCAGCATCGAGCGGGCGGATTCCTTCTCGTTCCCCGGCGACCGGGAGCCCAACGACACGCGCGAGTCGGCAGCACCCCTGCCGGAGACGCCCATCATCGAGGGCTCCGGCGATCCGCGCGGCGATGCCGACTGGTACCGACTGCCGGCGCTGCCGGAGGGCTCGATCGGTGCGGATCCGCTTCAGCGAGTCCGTGAGCCAGGTGGCGCTGGAGGGCGCCGCGGGCCTCGTGCCCGGCATCCTCGACCACGCCACCAACACGTTCACCTCCGAGCCCATCCCCGCTGGCGAGGACCTGGCCCTCCTGATGATCGCCGTGGGCGACTACCGCGCCACGGTCAGCGCGCCCGGCCTGGTGCCCGCCTGGAGACCGGGCCCCATCCCTGTGGAGGCCACGCTCTCCACCGACGATCCGACCGAGGTGGCCGCCTACTGGCCCACCGGACAGATCGTCGAGGCCGAGCTCGAGCTGCGCAACGATGGCCAGGAGGCCCTGCCCGTGGCCCTCGACGCGCGTGACGAGCCACTTCGGGTGGTCCGCGGAGCTCGGCGAGGCGGCGGTCGAGGTCCCCGCGGGCTCGTCCACGGTCGTGCCCGTCGTCATCACCGCGTCGCCTGACGCCTGGGCCGACGAACCGGTCCGCGTGTCGGTGCGCGCGCGCCTCGCGAACGGTCGGCAGACCACCGCGGCCCTCGACGTGACACCGCGACGCGAGGCTCCCCCGGTCGCCCCGGGCCAGGTGTGGCCGGTGCCGGAAGCCCTGCTCGGCGGGCTGGACGTGGCATCGCTGGGCCTCGGTGCCGTGACCCTCCCGGTGATCGACCCGAGCTTCGAGGACCAGCTGCACGACGGCCTGGCGCACCTGGGCCTGGGCTTCTGGACCGACGAGGCGCAGCTTGCCGCTCGACCTGACGGTGGACCTGGCCGGGACGGACCCGGTCCCGGTCGCCGGCTTCATGCTCGACCCGCAGGCGCAGGCCGCGGTCCCAGGCGACGCCCCGCGCCACGTCGAGTTCCAGCTGTCGGCGGATGGCGTCACGTTCGAGACGGTCCTCGCCACCGAGGCGACGCCACTGATGCGCGACCAGGCGTTCGTGCTCGACGCGCCCGTCCCGGCCACCCACGCGCGGCTGCACATCGGCTCGACCTGGCCCGGCGGGAGCGCGCGCGTCGCCCTGGGGGAATGGAAGGTCATCGCCGTGCCCGGGACGAGCCCCTCCGGGGGAGCCCATCGACCTCGGGGCACGGGCACGAGGCGGGCACGTCGCCTGGATGCAGCCGCAGCAGGTCGACCCGTCGATCCCCGAGACCATGCTCACCGACGACCTCACGCCCACCACCATCTACCTGGAGGGAGGCGATCCGATCAGCTGGGCGATGGGCTTCCAGGACGATCGGGCGGCCCTCGTCGAAGGGCTCGGATGGGTCGACCCGACGCCCTCCACGCGCGGTCAGCGGATCGAAGAGGTCGAGGTCGATGCCAGCCTCTTCGGTCCGGCCGGCCCGTGGCAGCCGCTGGGGACCTGGCGCCTCGAGCGGGCCGCGGACGGGAGCGTGGCGCCATTCCCGTTGGCAGAGCCGACCTGGGTCCGCGCCCTGCGCTTCCGCGGTCGTGCCCCGGGCAAGGCGTACATGGCGCTCGAGCTGCCGGCCAGCCTGCGGGTCATCGAGCGGGCCACGGGCGACGGCTATCGGTCGGTGCTGGGCGAGTGGGGTGCCGCGAGCCCCGCCGGACCCTACGAGTGGCTCGAGCCGGACCTGGAGCCGCTTCGCGCCGGTCGTGGACCAGGACGACGACGACAGCCCGGAGCGCGCCCGTGCCCCTTCCGCCGGGATCGAGCGCCAGCGGGCAGCTGCCCGATGGCACGGACATCGACTGGTACTGCGTTCACGGTGCCCGAGGACCACAACACCGTGACGATCGATGCCGCCGGGCGGCCCGTCCTCGTCCTGTCGATGACCCTCCTCGACGCCGAGGGCTATCGAGGTGCCGCTCCTGTTCGAGGCCGGGCGAGACGCCGGGCAGCATGCGCTACCGGGCCGAGGTCACGCCGGGCGCCGCCTACCGCCTGCGCGTCGAGCGGCCGCCCTCCTCGATCGTCTTCACGTACGACACGAGCGCCAGCCTGGGCCCCTACCTCGACTTCGTGTACCAGGGGCTGCGAGCCTTCACGGCCGATGTCCGGACCGGCGAGGAGGCCGTCCAGATCATCCCCTTCGAGGAGGAGCCGCTGCTCGACGACTGGAGCGACGATCCGTACGCTCTCCAGAACGCGGTCGACCGTTTCGTCCTGGGCGGCGGCTCCAGCTCTGCCGAGAGCGCGCTCATCCGGGCCGCGACGGAGCTGTCGGCACGCGATGGCGCACGGGCCATCCTCGTCGTCACCGACGCCGAGACCAGCTCGTACGGCCGCGCCGAGGAGCTGTGGCGGATCCTGGCGACGGCTCGACCGCTCGTCTCCGCCGTCCACGTGGGAGCCACGGTCTATCCCGCCACGAGCCGCTCGTTCATGCAGGACTGGGCCGTGGCAGCCGGCGGCACCTACCAGTACACGCGCTCGCACGGCGAGATGGACCGGGCCTTCGATCGGCTCGCCACCTGGCTCCGCCGCCCCGCGGGCTACGACCTGGCCCTTGAGACCGAGTTCCTCGAGAAGCCGCCGCCCTCACGCAAGCCGGGCCGTCTGACGGTCACCTCGCCGCCGGGTGGCAGCGCGGAGGCCACGCTCTCGCCCTCGGTGGGCATCGAGCTCATCCTCGACACGTCCGGCAGCATGCTCGAGCGGATCGGCGGCAGGCGGCGCATCGACGTGGCGCGCGGCGTGCTCGACGACCTCATCGCCCGGCGCCTGCCCGCCGGGCGCCAACGTCGCCCTGCGGAGCTTCGGGGGACGGGATGCCTGCGACACGCACCTCGACGTGCCCCTGGGGCCGCTCGATCGGGCGTCGCTCCGCGCCCTCGTCGAGCGACCTCCCGGTCGTGCAGGAGACGAACACGCCGATCGGCGCTGCCCTGGCGAGGGTGCCTTCGGACCTCGCTGGCGCCGAGGGCACGAAGATCGTCCTCCTCATCACCGACGGCGAGGAGACCTGCGGCGGCGATCCCGCGGCCGCCGTCCGCGACCTCCGCCGGCGCGGCGTGGACGCTCGCGTCAACCTCGTCGGCTTCGCCCTCCAGGACCGCCGGCTCAAGGCCCGCATGGCGGCCTGGGCCCGCATCGGCAACGGCAGCTACTTCGATGCCCGCAGCGGCGCGCAGCTGGCGAAGGCGGTGGCGCGGGCCATCAGCGCGCCATACCGCATCCTCGACGCGGCCGGCAACGAGGTCGCCAGGGGCACGGTCGACGGGGCACCCGTGCCCATCGAGCCGGGCACGTACAGCGTCATCGTGCTGACCGACCCCACGGTCCGCTTCGATGGGGTCGAGGTCGAGCCGGGCGGGAAGGTCGCCCTGGCGATGACCCCGCCTGCGCCGGCGGCCGGGGGTGAAGAGCCGGCGGGGGCGCTCGACGGAACGACGCCCGGCGCCGAGGACGGCGACGGCTGAGGAGCCGGGCGGGCCGAAGGGCCGTCAGCGCTGGTAGCCGATGGCGTCCTGCCAGAGGCAGTTGACCCCCCAGGCGATGGTCAACCCGACGACCGCGTAGAGGCCCCAGAAGGCGACCGCCGCCGGAAGCGACACGCAGCCGATGGGGGTCGTGTACTCGTTGGCCGCGTTGCACGTCGGCGCGGGGGTCCGACCCGTGGGCCGGTACTTGAAGCGGCCGGGATCGCCGCTCGGGGTGGAGATGGGCCGACCGCCGCCGCCGATGCTCGCGGAGGTGCCGTAGCCCATCCCCGAGGCGCTCACGGAGCGTGTCGTGCCGTCCCGTGGGTCGACCGTCCACCAGCCCGCGGCCGATGCCGGGTCTCCCGGGACCACCGCCACGAGTCCGTCTGCCAGGGCCGCCCGGAGCGAGGCCGGCGCAGTCGCGAGCTCTGCCGCGTCCGCCTCGTCGAAGGCCGAGAGCTCGGAACGGGACGCCGTGCTGACGCTCTCCACGGCGCCGCCACCGAAGCCGCGCATGACGCTGCGCAGGAACTCCGTCTCTGCTGCCGCTTCGACGGCGCCGTACCAGAGCTCCGCCCGTGCCGAGGCCCCGGCGGGCGCCCCAGGCTCCCCGAGGATCCGCACCGGGTCGTGAGCGAGGTCGGTGCTGACGGCGGGCGCATCCGGGTCGCCACTGATGGTCACGATGAAGACTCGCGGCTCCGAGACGAAGGCGCGCACGTCATCGGCCGCGTCGATGCCCGCGATGCTCGTCCGCTCGGAGCCCAGGACGAGCGCCTGGTCGGTCACCGCGATGGGCCAGAAGAGGGCATCGAAGTCGAAGCGAGCTCGCGGCGTCGGGATCGAGGAGCAGCTCGTTGGCGAAGCTGATGACGTCGACCCGGTCCTGCGCGGCGAGCCACGGGCTGGCGGCCCCGACCGAGACCATGATGTGGCGGATGGACTGAAGGTCGACCGGTCCCGCGGCATCGGCGGCCATGGGCAGCAGCTCCAGCTCGGCGGGCGTGGCGCTCGAAGGGTCGACATCCCGCGGCAGTCGATCGACAAGGAGGCGGCGCGAGACCACGGGATCACGGCCAGGGACACTGACCCCGACCTCGAGCCGCAGGCGAGCGAGCTCCGGACCGGCTACGCCTTCTCCGCTGAAGATGTCGGTAGCGCCGCGCACCGGGAAGGGGCTGCCGGCGCGATCCGTGCCGGCCACCGACAGGTGGGGGACGAAGGCGCCGGCGCTCCCCAGGGCCTCGAGGATGCCGCCCCCGACACCACCGACCTCCGGCTGGAACGTCAGCAGGATGACCTGGTCGGCCGCCTGCCAGGCCGGCAGGTGCTCGTCCAGCACGATCGCGCTGCCATAGGTGCCCCCGTCGAGCGTCTCGGCGACCAGCGAGACGGTCACCTCCGCGATCTCTGCGGCCGGGACCTCGTCCGTCACCGTGGATGGTGTGGCGATCGTCTGACCTGGCTCGGCACCCGGCAGCGTGGGGTCCAGGTCGATCCAGTCGGTGCCGATGAAGGCCTGGACCCAGGCATGCGTGCGAACGTCATCGAGCGGCCGCCTCGCGGTCGGCGCTGCCGATGGCGTTCAACCGGTCACCGAGGGCCGATCGGAGGCGGGCGTAGTCCCGCCCCGCTCGCGTGGCGATGGCCCGCCAGTCGAGGGGCGCCTCGACGGTCGCGGGCGTGGGGGCCATGGGAGCCACCGGCAGCCTCGAACGATCGAGCCAGCAACTCCTCGGCCTGTGCCTCGCTGAGCTCCCCGAAGACGAGGCGGGTCGGGACCTGCATGAGCCCGAGGATGGCCTGCCAGCAGGACCGCCCGGTCGAGGCTGTTGCCGGCCCGTGCGGCGAGTGTCCCGGCCGGCCCGCGAAGCAGTCCCCGGTAGGGGTCGAAGGCGATGCCGTCGCGCACGAAGGCGAACGCGGCATCCGGGTCGTAGTCGAGCGAATCGGTGAGAGCCAGCGGGTCCCAGCCCTCGGCGGCCAGCGAGGCCAGCCGCTCGAGCGCGTCCCCCTGGAGGCTGGCCATGTCGATCTCGCCTTCAAGAGCGGGCGCGTCGTCCTCGATCGAGGCCGCGGCGAGGCCCGGGAGCTCGGCATCGTCCGGGATGCCCAGCAGGGTCGTCGCCGGGGCGGTGTCGTCGTCGGCGGTGGCTGCCAGGGCGTCGGCGGTCGGAGTCATCGCCACGACGAGCGAGAGCGACCAGGCGGCCAGGGATCTCGTGGGGGCCTTCACGCCTCGGCAGTCTGGGGAAACCCGGCGGCGTGGTCAAGGCTCCGGGTCGCGCCGGCGTCGCTCCTGTCCGTCGGTCCTAGGATATGTCGCGGCGTGGTGCACGATCGAGTCGCAGCAGGTGGCGGGACGACGTCCCAGGAGGTGTGCGATGAGCTTCCAGACCCACGAAGTTGGTGGCTTCGCGGGCGACCCGAACCCTGAGGTCTTCGAGGCCTTCGCCGCGATGGCTCCCCCCTCCCCACGATGAGCATGAGCATCCCCAGCACGGTCCGCGAGCTCATCAAGCGTGGGCCGATCGCCCATCTCGTGACCCTGGACGAAGATGGCTCGCCGCAGGTCTCGGTGGCATGGGTGGGCATCGAGGGTGACGAGGTCGTCATCGGCACGCTGTCGGACCAGGCCAAGCTGCGCAACATCCGGCGCGATCCGCGCGTGGCGCTCTCGATGGTCTCAGGGCGCCGCAGTGCCTGGGGCTTCGACGAGTACGTCGTCCTGCACGGCCGTGGCCTGGTGACAGAGGGAGGCGCTCCGGCGCTCCTCCAACGGCTGGCGCGGACGTACCTGGGTCCGGAGGCGCGCTTCCCGCCGATGCCCGACCCGCCACCTGGCTTCGTGACCCGCATCACGGTCGATCGGATCGTCGGACTGGGCCCCTGGGCCGAGGACACGCGACCCGAGGAGGATCTGATCGTCAGGGCGAGCGGGCCGGGATCGCCGGCAGCGCGACGGTCGGTCAGGCGGCGGGGCTCTCCTCGGCCTCCACGCCTTCGGACTCCAGCGTCGGCGAGGCCGCGGGCGAAGCCTCAGGCAGGGCCGCTGGCAGCGGCGCCACGGGCTCGCCGATGGCCTCCACGATGAGGCGGCTGCCGGTCGCCGTGCCCGGACCGAGCTGCCCCGTCGTGCCACCCTCGCGATCGGGGATCTCCTGCGTGTAGGTCGCGGTGAAGGTCAGACCCGTCGATCGAGAGGACCACGTCGGCTCGGGCGATGCTGAAGCCGATGAAGCCCTCGTCGTCGAAGAAGGGCAGCAGGAGTGTGGCATCTGCCGTTCGGCGGGTCGTCGGTCGCCAGGCGCCGGCGCCGGGCGCGTCGCAGCAGCTCGTCAGCCGCAGCGTGCCGTCGGCGTTGATGGTCAGGAGGCCAGGCGGGTCCTCGGTCGTGGCCGTGTCGATGTCGACGACCCAGGTTCCCGACGAGCGGGATGACCGAAGGCCCCGATGCGCTCGCGGAACTGGGCCGCAGCCCCGGCCGCGCTGGTCACGAGGAGTGCGATGACCAGGACGACGACGGACCCGAGCTTGCGCATGTCCCGACCTCCCTCTGCGCCCCCCGGCTCGCGGCGTGGACGGCCGCGAGGTGCCGCACTGTATCGATTCGCAGGGTCGCGGTCCAGTTCGGACGCGTCTGTATGATGCGGGCCGGATGTCCACAGGCACCCCCGACCTGAGCTGCACCCGCTGCGAGGCACCCATCCCCGCCGGCGCACGCTTCTGCATGAACTGCGGCGAGCCAGTGGCCGTGGCCGACCGACACGGATCGTGAGCGCCAGGCCAGCCTCGCTGCGGCGGCGCCCCTGCCGCTCATCGAGAAGATGCGGGCCGCCAAGCTCAGTGGCGAGCGCAAGCCGGTGACCGCCCTCTTCGTCGACGTCGTGGGCTCCACGGCGCTGCTCGAGCACATGGACCCCGAGGACTGGACGGAGATCATGAACGAGGCCTTCGACCTCATGTCGAAGGCCGTCTTCCGCTACGAGGGCACCATCGCGCAGCTCCAGGGCGATGCGATGCTGGCCTTCTTCGGCGCCCCGGTGGCGCACGAGGACGACCCCGAGCGCGCCGTGCGAGCGGCGCTCGACATGATCGAGGCCATGTCGGCCTTCACCGGGGAGCTGAAGACCGCTCGTGGCATCGACTTCCAGATCCGGGCCGGCATCGACACGGGACCGGTGCTGGTCGGGAACGTGGGCACCGACCTGCGCTATGAGTACACGGCCCTGGGCGACGCGGTGAACGTGGCGGCCCGCGTGCAGGCTGCCGCCGAGCCAGGCATGGTCCTCATCACCGAGGGCACGCATCGCCTGCTGGCCGGCCAGTTCGAGGTCGAGGACCTGGGCGACCTCGACCTCAAGGGCAAGACCGAGAAGGTCCACGTGCTGCGCGTCCTGCGCCGGCGGGAGGCGCCGGGCCGGCGCCGCGGGCTGGACGCCATCGGCATCGGCAGCCCCATGGTCGGCCGGGATGCGCACCTCCAGACGCTGCTGGGGCTCGTCGACATCGTGCGAGCCGGCCGAGGACGACTCTGCTTCCTGGTGGGCGAGCCGGGCATCGGCAAGAGCCGCCTGCTGGCGGAGCTGCAGGGAGCCATCGCGAGCGGCCCGGAGAGCCTGGAGAGAGGGCACTGGATCGAGGGCCGCTGCGTCTCGTACGGGCGCAACCTGCCCTACCACCTCCTCATCGATCTCGTCCAGTCGGCGCTCGGACTGACCACCACGCCGGGCGATGCCGCGACGGCTCGCGCTGTCTTCGACGAGTCGGCTGGCCGCGCTCCTGGGTGGCGAGGCCGCAGACATCGGCCCCTATCTCGCTCACCTCATGGAGCTGCCCCTGCATGCCCACGAGGCTGACCGTGCCAATCTCAGCCCCGAGGTCATGCAGTCCCGCTACGTCGCGGCCCTGCACCGGCTCCTTCGTGGCCTGTCGGCGGACGCCCCGCTCGTTCTCGTCTGCGAGGACATCCACTGGGCTGATCCCGCATCGGTCGAGGTGCTCCGCCAGGTGCTGCCGCTGGCGGCTCAGCTGCCGGTCCTGCTCATCGCCGCCCTGCGTCACGAGACCGACGCTCCGGGTTGGGAGCTGCTGGCCTTCGCGCGTGCCTCGTTCGGGCAGGGGCTCACCGAGATCCGCCTGGAGCCCCTGTCGGACGACGAGAGTCGGGCCCTGGTGGCCAACCTGCTCGTCATCGAGTCGCTGCCGGACAGGGTCCGCGACCTGATCCTGGAGCGCGCCGACGGCAACCCCTTCTTCGTGGAGGAGGTCGTGCGCATGCTCATCGAGCGCGGGCACATCGAGCGCCAGGAGGGACGCTGGCTGGCCAGCCAGGGCATCGCCAGCGTCGAGATCCCTGAGACGCTGCACGGACTCCTGCTGGCGCGCATCGACCAGCTCCCCAGCGAGGCACGTCGCAGCCTGCGGGTCGCCGCGGTCATCGGCCGGCAGTTCCCGGCCCGGGTCCTGGAGCAGGTGCTCGGGGCGACGGACAGTCAGACAAGAGGATGAACGATGACGAGCGAGCTCGACACGCTGGAGGCCAGGGGGCTCATCCAGGTCGCCGCCTTCCGACCCGAGCTCGAGTACCTCTTCCGGCACTGGCTCGTCCAGGACGCCGCCTACGGCTCGCTCCTGAAGCAGGAGCGCCGTCAGCTGCATCGGCTCGTCGGAGAGACGCTCGAGACGCTCTACCCGGAACGACGCAACGAGATGGCCGGCATCCTGGCCATGCATTTCGAGCAGGCCGGGGATGCCGACAAGGCCATCGAGTACCTCATCGCGGAGGGTCGCTACGCGCTGGCTCGGGCGGCTCTGAACGAGGCCTTCCAGGCGTTCGACCGCGCCAGTCGACTGCTGCCGGATGAGACCGTCGATGCCACCGACGAGACGACGCGGAAGCGTGTCGAGGTGGCCATCCTGCGCGCGGAGGCCGGCATGACCTTCCGACCCACGGACGAGCAGGTCGCCGACCTGGACGCCGTGGTGGCGAGCGCCGAGCGACTGGCCGATCTCGAGCTCGTGGCCCGAGTCCACCTCTTCCTCGTCCTGGCGCGGATCGAAGGTGGACAGGCGGCCCACGACCCGGCGGTGCGGCGGTCGCTCGACCGGCTGACGGAGATCGGGACCCTGCTCGACGACCCTTCCCTGGCCGCACTGCCCCTGGCCATGGTCGCCATGGGCAAGATCTTCACGGGCCCCATCGGCGAGGGCGTCGAGGCGCTCGAGCGCGCCATCCCCCTCATGGAGAAGCGGCGCGACTTCATCGGCGCCGCCTTCTCGCGTGGCTGGCTGGCCATGGGCTATGCCTGGATGGGCGACTTCGAGCGGGCAGAGGAAGCCTCGCGGCGGGCGTCCGAGGAAGCGGCGGGAGGTGACCTCATCGCCAAGCTCGATGCCCAGCTCGCGGATGCCATCGTGCGCTCGTCGCAGGGTGACCTTGACGCCGCCGAACCGTTGGCGACGGCCTGCGTCCGACAGGCAGAGGACACCGGCGCCGTGGCCTGCGCCGTGGCCAGCTCGTGGGTGCTGGGCGACGTCCGGCAGCGCCAGCATCGCTTCGCCGATGCACGGACGGCGCTCGAGCTGGGCCTCGACCTGGCGGCCGGTCCCGACCCCGGGATGTTCGGGACCACCCTGCGCGCCTGGCTGTACGCGAACCCGGACCGCCTCGCCGACGCGGAGCCCGACGCGGAGGAATGGGAGGCGATGCTCAGCCTGGCACGCGAACGGAAGAGCGGGCTGGGCGAGGCAGGCATCCTCTGGAAACGCGCCCAGGCTGCCGTCTCGCGCCAGCGCTGGGAGGAGGCCGATGCCGACTTCGCATCGAGCGCCAGGCTCGATGAGGAGAACGGCGCGCGGCCGAACCTGGCGCGCGTGCTGCGCGGCTGGGGCGAAGCCCTCCGCGAGGCCGGGCGGGCGGCCGAGGCCGAGGAGAAGCTTCGCTCGGCGCTGGCGCTGCTTCGAGGAGATGGGCCTCGCGCGCGAGGCCGCCGAGGTGCGCGCGGAGCTCGACGGGCGCTCAGCCGTCAGCGAACGGGTCGGCCTCCTCGAGCGCATAGGCGACCGTCTCGGCGAGGGTCAGGCTGGCCCCTTCCGCGGCGACCTGCTCGAGCTCAGACGGATCGAAGACACGCTCGACCCCGAAGGGCAGCATGCTGATGATCCTGCGATCCCACTCCGCCAGACCGATGCCGGCCGCCCGCTGCAGTCGCCGCGCAGCTCCCCACAGCCTCCCGCCGCGGTGCCGCCGACCCTGCGACAGGGCGACGCCGGCCAGCATATCGAGCGTCAGGGTGATGCCGCTCACGTCGCCGGCCCCGTCGAAGAGGCGCAGGGCGCCCGTCGACGCCGCGCCGGCCTCGTCGGTGCGCCCCTGGATGATGAGCGTCGTGCTCAGCATGTGCTGCGACCAGGCCTCCATCGTCTGGTTGCCGGAGGCCCGCTGCAGGTCGATCGACTGTCGGAAGCAGGACTCGGCTTCGGCGGGCTCGTCAGAGAAGAGGAGGTAGCCGCCCAGCCCCCAGAGGAGGTCGGCCTCGCCGGCGCGGTCGCCGATGGCCCGATAGATGCCCAGGGCCTCCTCCATCATCACGCGCGAGGAGGGATCCGGCCTGGCGAGCTCGTCCGGCGCGGTCATGAGCTCCGCGACGCTCGCGTAGGCCCGGTTGTAGAGGGCGTTGGCGAGCTCGCGCTGCGAGCCGGCGTCGGCGCGGCTCGGCCTGGCTGCGCCGGATCGCGAGGGCCTCGTCGTACCAGCGCCGCGTGGCCTCGATGTCGGCCTGCCAGTAGGCGATGCCTCCGGCTGCCTCGGCGAACCGGGCACGCTCGTCCGGATCCAGCTCCCAGGGCTGTGCGGCGATGCGGTCCACGAGCCGGCGTGCCTCGTCGAGGTATCCGCGCCGCTGCCAGAAGCGCCAGAGCGCGAAGACGAGCCCGACCGCGGTCGAGGCATCGGGCCCGGCCACCGACCTCGAGATGGCCGCCCGCAGGTTGTCGTGGTCGTGCTCGAGCCGATCGAGCCAGCTTCGTGACTCGGCCCCCTGCAGGAGAGGAGCGGCCTCCTCGGCCAGGCGGAGGAAGAGCGCCGCATGGCTGGCTCGCGTGGCTGGCCCGTCCCCCGAGGCGTCGACCATCTCGGCGGCGAATTCCTGGATGGACTCGAGCATCGAGAAGCGCACCGTGTCGCCGTCGTCGGATCGGCGCACGAGGCTCTGGTCGACGAGGTCGGCGAGGCCCTCGAGGACGTCGAGGCCCGGGTCGTCGGCAGCGCCCGCCACGGCTTCGGCGGCCTCGAGGTCCCAGCCGCCTCGGAAGACCGAGAGACGCGCCAGAAGACGACGGTGCGGCTCGTCGAGGAGGTCGTGGCTCCACTCGATGGCGCCGCGCAGCGTGCGCTGCCGGTCGGGCAGGTCGCGCGCGGACGAGGTCAGGATGCCGAGCTGCTCCTCGAGCCGCCCCAGGATCTGCTCCGGGCTCAGCAGCTTCACGCGGGCCGCCGCGAGCTCGATGGCGAGGGGCATGCCCTGCAGCCGCGCCGTGATGCCCGCGATGGCCGGCGCGTTCTGGTCGGTCACCGCGAAGTCGGCACGCACCGCGCGGGCGCGCGCCAGGAAGAGCCGCACGGCCTCGTACTGGTCGAGGGCGGCAGCGTCGATCTGGCGCAGCCGTGCCGGGAGCTCCTCGAGCTCGGCGCGCGAGAGACGAGCGGTATCCGGCGGCGCTGGTAGCCCGGGCACGACGTATTCCTGCTCGCCCGCGACGTGGAGCACGGCCCGGCTGGTGACGATGACCCGCAGCCCCGGGCAGCTCCGCAGCAGGCTCGCGACATCGCCGGCCGCCTCGATGACGTGCTCGAAGTTGTCGAGGACGAGCAGGACCCGGCCATCACCCAGTTGGCGGGCGATGGCGTCGATGTCCGGCTCGCTCGCACCCGGCATGATGGCCAGGCTGTGGGCGACGGTCCGCAGCATGAGCTCCGGGTCCCGGAGGGGCTCGAGGGCCACGAACCAGACGCCATCGGGGAAGGCCGGGGCGGCGTTGGCGGCCAGCTGGAGCGCCAGCCGCGTCTTGCCCGTGCCGCCGGGTCCGGTGAGCGTCAGCAGGCGCGTGCCCGACAGGAGCTCCGCGGCGACCTCGAGCTCGTGCTCACGGCCGATGAACGAGGTCACCTGGACCGGCAGGTTGTTGGGCCGCGAGTCGAGGGAGCGGATGGCGGGGAACTCGGTCGGCAGGCCCTCGACGTCCACCTGTGTGATGGGCTGCGGCCGAAGGTCCTTGAGCCGGTGCTCGCCGAGGTCCCGCAGGGTGACCCCTTCGGGCAGGTCGGCCTCCACGAGGGCCCGTGCGCTCGCCGAGAGGAGGATCTGGCCGCCATGCCCGGCGGCCGCGACGCGCGCGGCCCGATGCACGTCGTGGCCGACGTAGGAGCCTTCGTCGTCCGTCACGCCCTCACCCGCGTGAAGGCCCATCCGCACGCGGACCATGGCGCCCTGGGGCCATCGCTCGCTCGCCAGCCCGCGCTGGGCCTCGACCGCGGCTGCCAGGCCTGCCGGGGCGCTGGCGAAGACGGCGAAGAAGCCATCGCCCTCGGTCTGGACCTCCACACCACCGTGTCCCGCGAGGGCCGCGCGGATGATCTCGCGGTGACGGGCCAGGAGCGCCGGCCAGGCGTCTGCGTGCGCTTCGGCCAGGGCGGTGGAGCCCTCGACATCGGTGAAGAGGAACGTCACCGTCCCTCGCGGCAGCGGCGTCCCGGCGGGGGGCACGGGTGGGCTCGGGGTCCTGGTCCGCCTACGCCGAGGCGATGACCCCGATGGACACGCGGAAGCCGGCCCGCCGGTGCGCCAGCGGCATGAGCGTCCCCTGGCCCACGGGAGCCTCCTCGGGGAACCAGCGCAGCCATTCCTCGTAGAAGGCGTCGAACTCGGTGGGCTCGCGCAGCGACCAGTTGGCCCACACGACCTTGTCGAGCGAGCTGCCCGCTTCCTCGAGCGTGGCCTTGAGGTTCTCCATGCACTGGCGTGCCTGGAGGCGGATCTCGGCGCTCGCGACGCGGCCGGTCTCGGGGTCCACCGGGCCCACCGCCGAGATGTACACCATGCCGCCGGCGGTCACGGCGCGTCCGCGTCCCGCAGCTCGCGCTCAGGACCTCGGTCGTGTGCGTCTGCATCGAGGCGCCCCAGCGGGCCTTGCCGCCCATGGGCGCCGGGCGCGTGGGATCCTCGGGCGGGATGCCGTACTCGCCGGGCGGCAGCGGCACGCCCCGCGTCTTGAAGGCGCGCATGAAGTGCGGCCGGATGCCGGTCGGCTTGAGGGCGCCCTCGACCTTGCCGTCGTGGAAGCCGGTCTGCTCGAAGGCGAAGATCTCCGATGTCAGGATGTCGTCGTCCTCGATGCCGTGGATCTCGGTGATGCTGACGATCTTGCGCGAGCCGTCCCGCAGGCGGGCCGTGTGGACGATGACGTCGACGGCCGAGGCGATCTGCTCGCGGATGGCACGGAGGGGCAGGTCGTAGCCGGTCATGAGGATCATCGTCTCGAGGCGGCGCAGCATGTCGCGCGGCGTGTTGGCGTGGCCGGTCGACATCGAGCCTTCGTGGCCGGTGGTCATGGCCTGGATCATGTCGAGGGCCTCGCCGGCGCGGCACTCACCGACGACGATGCGGTCGGGTCGCATGTGCAGCGCGTTGCGCAGCAGGTCGCGGATGGTGATCTCACCCTGGCCCTCGAGGTTGGATGGGCGGGCCTCGAGCGGGATGACGTGGGTCTGGCTGAGCTGCAGCTCGGCCGCGTCCTCGATGGTGACGATGCGCTCGTCGTCGGGGATGAACGACGAGAGGACGTTGAGGGTCGTGGTCTTGCCGGAGCCCGTGCCGCCCGACAGGAAGATGTTGAGGCGCGCCTCGACACAGGCGCGCAGGAAGTCGAACATCTCGGCCGTGGCGGTGCCGAAGCCGACGAGGTCCTCGACGCTGTAGCGGTAGGCGAACTTGCGGACCGTGATGACGGGCCCGACGAGGCTGAGCGGCTTGATGATGGCGTTGACGCGGGAGCCGTCGGGGAGCCGGGCGTCGACGCGCGGGCTGGTCTCGTCGATGTGACGCCCGAGGGGCGCGATGATGCGGTCGATGATGTTCAGGACGTGCTCGTCGTCGCGGAACGTGACATCGACCTTCTCGATCTTGCCGGCGCGCTCGATGTAGACGCGCTTCGGGCCGTTGACCATGACCTCGTTGATGCTGGGGTCGGCCAGCAGGGGCTCGATGGGCCCGAAGCCGGCGACCTCGTCGAGCACGCCCTCGATGAGCCGCTGGCGCTCCCCGCGCGAGACGCTGAGCTCGTGCGTGAAGAGGAAGTCCACGACGAAGCGGTCGACGACGCCCTGGAGCTCTTGCGCGGACCTGGGCCGGATGGGAGAGGTCGATGCGCGACGCCAGCGCGTCGACGATCTCGACCTCGAGGCGGCGGCGGATCTCGAGGAAGGCCTCCTCGCGCGCGGACAGGCGCGGGGCCGGCGGCTGGCCGCCCTCGACAGGCACGGCGACCCACTGCCGACCGGCGCCGCCTGGCGCCCCTGGGGCGCCAGGGGCAGGCGACTGTGGCGTCGCGGTCGCCTGCCGGGCAGCTTCGACACGCTGGAGCAGCGACATCCCTTCACCCTCCTCGGTTCGGGTCTGACTCCGGCACGCGAGCATACGACGACTGAGGCCTCAGCGGCCTGCGAGGACCAGCCGTGGCGCCGCCTGCGGAGGAGCTTGGCGTTGCGCAGGCGCAACGACTCGGTCTCGCTGGCGGCCCGCGCGCTCAGGGCGGTGCGGTGATGCGGTAGATGAAGCCGCCCTTGTCGTCCGAGACGTAGAGGGCCCCGTCGGCGCCGACGATGACGCCGGCCGGGCGGCCGCTGGCGTCGCCGCTGCCGGGGTCGAGGAAGCCGCTCGCCAGGATCTCGGCCGGACCGGCGGGACCGTCGTCCCAGGGCATCCAGAGGACCTCGTACCCGACCTTCGAGGAACGGTTCCAGGAGCCATGGAAGGCGATGACCGCGTGACCTTCCCAGAACGCGATGCCGAGGGGCGCCGCGTGCGCCTGGAACGTGGCAGCCGGCTGAGCGACGCCCGCGCAGCCGACGAGCCCGGTGGCGGGGTCGGGATCATCGCCGAGGTCCGGATCGACGACCGTGCCGGCGTGGCATCGCGGCCAGCCAGCATCCGCACCGTCGGTTACGCGGTAGAGCGTCTCAGGGGGCGTGTCGTCGCCCATGAGGTCGCGCCCGTTGTTCGTCGCCCAGGCCGAGCCCGTCGCCGGATCGACCGCGACACCGACGGCGTTGCGCAGGCCGCGCATGAGGACGCGCCAGGAGCTGCCGTCTGGGGCGACCTGGAGGATGGCGGCCCGGCGCTCGTCCGCCTCCCAGCAGACGTTGCAGCTCGAGCCGACGCTGACGAGCAGCGAGCCATCAGGCGCCACGGCCACCGTTCGGGTGGCGTGCGAGCCACCGCCCGGGAGCTCCAGCAGGGCCTGCCGATGGACCTCCGCGAGGCCGTCGCCAAGGCGAACGCGGTGCAGCATGCTGCTGCCGGCCACGAGGAGTGAGCCGTCGCCCTCGAAGGCCAGGGAGTGGGCGCCGCCGTAGCCGGTGCCCACGATGACGATCTCGTCGGCACGCCCGTCGGAATCGGCGTCCGGGAGCGCCACGACCCGATCAGCGCCCGGGTCCGCCACGAACAGCGTCCCGTCCGCGGCGACCGCCATGAATCGGGGCGACGCGAGGCCCGAGGCGAAGACGCTGGCGGTGAAGCCCTCGGGAAGGGCGAGCGTGGTCTGGCCAGCCGCACCCGTGTCGATGCTCATGCCGAACGGGGCCAGGATGCGGCCCCGGAACGCCCACAGGAGGCCGACGACCACGACGCTGGCGACGATCGCGAAGGCCGTGAGCCGAAGGACGCGCGTCATGGTGAGCGCAGCGTAGGCTCGACACCAGGCGGGCGCCAGCGTCCGACGGCGCTGACCTGGTCGAGCGAGGCGCCCTCTGGCGCTTGCGGCGCTAGATTCCCGCGATGACCGATCGGCTGACCGTCCCTCCCCTGGCGCCCCAGTCCCTCCCCGACCATGCGGTGGTGCCCAGCGTCTGGGCCCGTTACACGGACCTCGACATCGACCATGGCGAGGGCAGCTGGCTCGTCACCCGCGACGGCGAGCGCTACCTCGACTACACGTCGGGGATCGGGGTCACGAACACCGGCCACGCCCACCCCCGCGTGGCGGCCGCCGTCGCCGCGCAGGCGTTCAGGCTCCTCCACGGCCAGCAGAACATCGTCTACCACGAGCCCGGCCTGCGGCTCCACGAGCGACTCGCAGGCCTCCTGCCTGGCGGTCCGTGGCAGGCGTTCCTGGCCAACTCGGGCACCGAGGCGGTCGAGGCGACGGTCAAGCTCGCCCGGGCCGCTACGGAGCGGCCCGCCATCGTCGGCTTCCGCTACGGCTTTCACGGCCGCACCGCCCAGTCGATGGCGCTGACCACCGCCAAGGCTGCCTACCGTTCCCCCTTCGAGCCACTGCCAGGCTCCACGTACCTGGCCGATCTCCCGTACTGCTACCGAGCGCCCGGCGGCCCACATCGGCCCGAGGTCTGCACCTGCGACTGGGAGGCGCGCCTCGACCTCCTCTTCCACCAGGTCATCGAGCCCGAGCGCGTGGCCGCGGTCATCGTGGAGCCCGTCATCGGCGAGGGGGGCTACATCGTCCCGCCGCCGACGTTCCTGCCCCGCCTTCGCGAGATCACGCGGGCGCACGGCATCCTTCTTGCCGTCGACGAGATCCAGACGGGCTTCGGACGCACGGGTCGGCTCTTCGCGGTCGAGCACGCCGGGGTCGAACCGGACATCCTCATCATGGCCAAGGGCATCGCGTCAGGCCTGCCGCTGTCGGGCCTTCTGGCGCGGCGCGAGCTCCTGGAGCGCTGGGCTCCCGGCCAGCATGGCGGGACGTACGGGGGCAACGTCGTGTCCTGCGCGGCGGCCCTCGCGACGCTCGACGTCATCGAGGAGGAGGGGCTGGTGGCCAACGCGGCGGCCCGGGGCACCCAGCTGCTGGCCGGGCTCCGAGCGCTGGCCCCTCGCCACTCAGGGATCGGCGACGTTCGAGGTCTCGGCCTCATGGTCGCCCTCGAGCTCGTGGCGCCCGGCACCGGCGACGGCCGGACGCCCGACGGCGACCTCGCACGGCGCGTCCTGCGCGCCGCACTCGATCGACGGCTCATGCTCCTCTCGGCCGGGCCCTACGGCAATGTCGTGCGCATCATCCCGCCGCTCGTTACGACGGCGGATGAGATCGATCAGGCCCTCGGGATCCTCGACGAGTCCCTGGCCGAGGCCTCCGTCACCCGGCCTGAGCGACTGTCCTTCAGTCCGTGGCGAGGATCTGCAGCAGCTCGCCGGTGTCGAGGTCCGTGGCGAACAGCTCGCCGTTCGGGCCAGGCGCGATGGCGCTGATGCTGCGCCCGGAATCCAGCACGACGGTCGGTTCCAGGAGTCGGCCCTCGGCGACAGCCGCAGCGGCCGCCTCGGCGTCGACGGCCCAGAAGCGCCCTGAGCAGTAGTCAGCGAAGACATACCAGCCCGCGAGCGCTGGATGGGCCGAGCCACGGTAGACCGCGCCGCCGGTCACGACGCAACCCTGGTCACGGCCGTACTCGACGACCGGCGGGGTGAGACCGGCCGCATCGCAGGGATCGGCCGCGAAGCAGTGCGTGCCCTCGAGGAGGTTCCAGCCGAAGTCGAGGCCGCCCGAGCCGCTGGGGGCCAGGTCGACCTCCTCCCACGCGTTCTGGCCGACGTCGCCGATCCACAGGTCGCCGGTGCCCGGGTCGAAACGGATGCGGAAGGGGTTGCGCAGCCCGGTGAGCCAGATCTCCGGTCGCGCATCCTCGCGGCCCACGAAGGGATTGTCGGGCGGGATGGCGTAGGGCGGGTCGGCATCCGCGTCAACATCCACGTCGAGGCGCAGGATCTTGGCCAGCAGCGTCCCCAGGTCCCGTCCGGAACCGAGCGGGTCCCCACCTCCCCCACCGTCGCCGGTGGCGACGTACAGATAGCCGTCGGGCCCGAAGGCCAGGCCGCCGCCATTGTGGTTCCCGAATGGATCGTCCATGGCCAGGACGACGACCTCGCTGTCGCGGAGGAGGCGGTCGGGATCGGCGGGCTCCGTGCGGAACGACGACACCAGCTGCCGGCCATCCGCGGCCGTGTAGTAGACGAAGACCCGGTCGTCAGCGGGATCCGGGTGCGGCGCGACGCCCAGCAGGCCGCGCTCTCCGCCAGCCTGGACGCTGTCCGTGATGTCGAGGAGGGGCTCGCCCACCAGCCGCCCCTGCCGCACGATGCGCAGTCGACCGACCTGCTCGGCGACGACGATGTCCTCCGGATAGGCCGGCCGTACCGCGATGTCGAGCGGTGACGACAGCCCGCCGACGACGGGCTCGAGGACGAGCGCCGGCGGATCGGTCCCGGATGGGCGGCCACCGGCGGCGGACCCGGTCGCCGCGACGAGAACGGCCATGACCGCACCGACCATCACCGCCCGCCAGCGCGCTCGTGGTGCCACAGGACCGAGGGTACCCGCGATCGTCACCCGTCGCGCACGACGAACAGGTCGCGGCGGGGCAGGCCGGTCTCGGCCGCGACCTGCGCGCGCAGCGTGCGCGCGGCGCATGCCACCCTCGACGAGCGCATCCACACGCTGCCGCGCAGCCTCGAGGTCGGAGCCGTCGATCCCGGTCGGGCCGCTGACCCATCCGGCGACGACGAGGGTGACCTCGCCCCGGGGTGGTCGCTCGGCGACCGAAGCCTCCAGCTCCACGAGGGTGCCGCGACGGACCTCCTCGAAGCGCTTCGTCAGCTCCCGGCAGAGCGCGGCGCGGCGATCCGCGCCGCACACGGCGACGAGATCCCGCAAGGTCGCAGCGACCCGCCCCGGCGCCTCGTAGACGATGGTGGCGCGTTCGTCGGCCGCGATGCGTGCCAGCCGCTCGCTCCGCTCGCGGCCCTTGCGTGGCAGGAAGCCCTCGAAGCACCAGCGCGGCGCCGGGATGCCACTGGCCACGAGCGCGGCGAGCGCCGCCGAGGCGCCCGGGACCGGCACGACGGCTCCACCCGCGTCGATCCACCGACCCACGAGCTCCTCACCGGGGTCGCTGACGAGCGGCGTCCCGGCATCGGTCACGAGGGCGATGTCTGCGCCGGCCTCGAGACGCGCCAGCAGCTCGCGTGTGCGCGCCGGGTCACTGTGGGCGTGGTAGCTGACGAGCGGCGTGTCGATGCCATGGCGGTCGCAGAGCCGGCGGGTCAGCCGGGTGTCCTCGGCGGCGACGACCGACACGCTCCGCAGGACCTCGAGCGCACGGAGCGTGACGTCGCCGAGGTTGCCGATGGGCGTGGCCACGACGTACAGCGTGCCGCCCCGCTGTGCCTCTCCCGCGGCCGCCTCAGTCACGCGTCGAACGAGGGCGCCGGCGCGGGTACAGGTAGTCGATGCCAGCCGTCCGCGGGCCGATCTTGGCGATGGGCGGGACCTGGCGCTTGAACTCCGAGCCCGCCACCATGCGGTCGATCCTCTCGACGAGTGGGCGGTCGAAGCCGTCCGCCACGACCTCGTCGAGCGAGAGGCGCCGGTCCACGAGCTGGAAGAGGATGCGGTCGACCTCGGCGTACGAGAAGCCGACCTCGTCCTCGTCCGTCTGACCCGGCCAGAGGTCGGCCGAGGGAGCCTTGCGGAGGATGGCATCCGGCACGCCGACGGCGAGCGCCAGCTGGCGGACCTGCGACTTGTAGAGGTCGCCGATGGGGTTGAACGCGCTCGCGCTGTCGCCCCACAGCGTCGTGTAGCCGATGAGCGTCTCGGTCTTGTTGCCGGTGCCCACGACGAGCCCGTTCCAGGCCACGGACCGGTCGTACAGGATGGCCATCCTCGTGCGGGCCATGAAGTTGCCACGCCGCAGGGCCGTGGCATCGGCCCGCTCGGGGGCCTCGAACCAGGCATCCACGACGGCGCTGATGTCCGCGACCTCGCTGGCGCAACCGAGCCGGCGCACGACCTCCTCGGCATCGGCTCGCGAGTCGGGCGACGAGGTGCGGTAGGGCATCAGGACGGCGAGGACATCGGCGGCCCCGATGGCGTCGACGACGAGATAGGCCACCAGCGCGGAGTCGATGCCGCCCGAGAGGCCGAGGAGCGCTCGTCCGAAGCCTGCCTGGCGCAGCTGCGCGCGGATGAACTCACGGATGATGCGTCGGGCCGCATCCGGGTCGATGCGCAGCTCGACGGGCAGCTCGAAGCCGGGATCGATGACGGCCCGTTCCTCGGTCATGCGCGGTCCTCTGGACGCTCGGGGCGATCCTGTCGGTCGCGCATGATCTGGTCGAGCTGCCGCAGCACGACCTCGGGACGCTCATCCCGCAGCAGCGGGGTGGCGATGCGCTCGCGGCGCACCTCGGACGGGTCGATGTCAGCCACGAAGAGACCTTCATCGTGGGCGGGCGCCGAGAAGACGGTCCGGCCCGATGGTGCGACGACCTCCGATCCGCCCCAGAAGGTGATCGATTCATCCACGCCCACGCGATTGACGAAGATGACGTAGCTCGTGGTCAGCTGCGCGTACGTGCGGTTCAGGGTCCGCCACGAACCCGCCGTGCCGAGGCCGCCCTCGTTGATGGCGGCCACATCGCGGCCCGGCGACGAGGAGACGTTGATGAGCACCTGGGCGCCATCGAGCGCCAGGAGTTGCGGGGTGGCCAGGTGCCAGAAGTCCTCGCAGACGCTGATGCCGAGGGTCAGCCCGAGGCGCTCCGAGGCCACCGCCCGGAGCGTCGTGCCTGGAGCGAAGAAGCGGCGCTCATCGAAGAGGCCGTAGGTCGGCAGGAAGACCTTCCGATGGACGTGAAGGACGCGGCCGCCCTCCAGGAGCGCAGCGGCGATGAAGAGGCGGTGGTCATCCGATTCCTCGACGAAGGAGACGATGGCCGCCATGTCGACCGCGGCCCGGGCAAGCGCCACGAGCCGTCTGTCGTCGCGGCGCATGGCCACCTCGGCGTTGAGGTCCTGCAGCAGGTAGCCCGTCAGGCCGAGCTCCGGGAAGACGACGAGGTCCGCGCCCTCGCCCCGGGCCTGCCCGATGAGCTCGTGATGCCGCTCGAGGTTCTCATCGAGGGCGCCGAGGCGCGGCGCGATCTGGGCCAGCGCGACACGCAGGCGAGCCATGGCCGCAGTGTAGGCGGCGCCTGTGGGGGTCGCGCCGCCTCAGTACGTCTCGGTGCGCACGGGCGTCAGCGCGAAGTCCTTGACGTTCCGCGTAAGGACCGCGGCGTCGACGGCGTGAGCGGCCGATGCGATGAGCGCGTCTGGCAGGCTGAGGTGATAGCCACGCTCATGAGCGTTCCTTCGCCACTTCCCCGCCAGCATGGCCGTGTCGGGCCCAGGCTGGATGAACTCGATGGGCTCCAGGAGCCCTTCGAGGTTGGGCTCCTCCTGGGTGCGCATGCCGGCGCGCACCTCGCAGACCACGACCTCGTTCACGAACGGCTCATCGCCGGCCTCGAAGATCGTACGCTGCCGATCGATCGCCTCGGGTACTCCGTCAAGCAGGTCGATCACGAATGTGGAGTCGAGCAGGAGTCTCATCCGGGTTCGACGTCCGAGCTGGTCTCCTCGGCTCGCATCTCGCGGACCCACCTGACCACGTCCTCAGATGAGCGCCAATGCGGATAGTGCTCCATGGGCAGTGACCCTGCCCACCGTTCGGCTGCGATGCGGAACTTCTCCCGCTTGATGGCGCGGCGAAGAGCGTCCTCTGCGAAGGCACTGCGCCTGCGGGGTCCCGCCACCTCGTCCAGCGCTGAGACCAGGTCCTCCGGCAGGCTCAGATTGACGGGGATCCTCTTCGGCGAAGATGGACCTCGTAGGTCCAGTCGATGTGGCGCGTCTTGGGCGGTTGCGTACGGCCATGCGCAGAGCATCGCATAGAGCCATGCGCATGGCAAGTCCACATCCGGCTGAAGGACGCGGCCGCCACCGTGACACCGAGTTACGCGCGGTGCTAGGCTTCCGGAACGCTGCGAAGGGCGCGGGTGCCAGGGAGCACCGCGTGCCCGCGGGTGGCTGATGAGGAGGACTGACGCTCCGCGCGGATGGCCTTGCCAATGGCGTCCGCCGGGCGTGTTCCTTCAGACGTGCCCCCGAAGCCGTCGCGGTGAGGAAAAGGAGACGAGATGACCCGACGACCCACCTGGTTGTCTGCGGCCGCCATCGGCGGCGCCATCGCCCTCGCGGCGATGTCAGCGGCGCCGGTGTTCGCCCAGGCCGCACCCGAGGCGCCGCCCGCGGGCGGCTACAGCGCCTATCCCGAGTACGCCGAGGTGGCCTGCGAGCGGCACATTCAACGGCGCCGAGTACACCGGCAACATCGCCAAGATCGAGGCGACGGACCCGGCGACGGTCGTGTTCACGCTCTGCAACCCGGACCCGGCCTTCCTGCCCAAGATCTCGTTCGGCCCGTTCGCCATCAACGACGCTGACTACCTCATCGCCCACGTGTCGGACCAGAGCATCGTCGACAACCCGAATGGCACAGGTCCGTTCGCGCTCGAGGAGTGGCGTCGCGGCTCCGAGGTCATCCTGGCGGCCAATCCCGACTACTGGGGTGACGCTCCGAAGAGCGAGCGGGCCATCATCCGGTGGTCGTCGGAGCCCGGCCAGAAGCTCATCGAGCTTCAGTCCGGCACCGTTGACGGCATCGACTACCCGAGCGTCGACGATCTCGAGATCATCGCCGCCGATCCCAATCTCGTGGTCATCCCGCGCGAGGGTTTCAACGTCTTCTACCTCGGGATGAACGACACCTACGAGCCATTCAACAACGAGAAGGTCCGCCAGGCCATCGCCCTTGGCATCGACAAGCAGCGCATCGTGGACCAGTTCTATACCGAAGGCTCGTCCGTGGCCGACTACTTCACGCCCTGCTTCATCCCGCACGCATGCGGTGGCGATGCTTTCCCCGCATTCGACCCCGAAGCAGCGCAGGCGCTGCTGGCAGAGGGCCTGGCCGAGCTCGGCCTGGAGTCGTTCCCCGAGGTGCCCCTCTCGCTGAGAGTCGTGGACCGCGCCTACCTGCCCTTCCCCGAGCAGGTGGCCGTGGACATCCAGGACCAGTTACTGACGAACCTGGGCATCACAACGACGATCGACGTCCAGGAGTCCGGCACGTTCATCGATAACTCCAACAACGGCAACCTGTCGGGCTTCTACCTGTTGGGCTGGAACGCCGACTACCCTGACGTCACCAACTTCCTCGACTACCACTTCGGCGCCGCGGGCACCAAGTCGTTCGGCGAAGGCTTCCCTGACATCCACGCAGCCTTGGCGGCCGGCAACTCCACCGCCGATCCCGCGGCCCGCGACGCCGCCTACGCCGAGGCCAACACCCTCCTCACCCAGCACGTGCCCATGGTGCCCATCGCCCGTGGCGGTTCCGCGACGGCCTGGCGCACCGACGTGGAGGGTGCCCACTCGTCGCCGCTGGCCCTCGAGGACTTCGTGGCCATCGGGCCGGGTGCCGACGACCAGCTCGTCATCATGCAGAGCGCGGAGCCCATCGGCATGTACTGCGCCGACGAGACCGACGGTGAGTCCCTTCGCGCCTGCAAGCAGATCATGGAGCAGCTCTACACCTTCGAGGTCGGCGGCACAGCATCGGAGCCCGGCCTCGCCTCGGAGTGCACGCCGAACGAGGACCTCTCGGTCTGGACGTGTGCGCTTCGTGAGGGCGTGACCTTCCACGACGGCGCCGCGCTCGACGCCAACGACGTCGTGACCTCGTACGCCGTCCAGTGGGACGCGGCCAACCCGCTGCACGTGGGCCGCGACGGCACGTTCACCTACTTCCCGGCACTCTGGGGTGGGTTCCTGAACCCGCCGCCGGCGGAATAGCCTAAGCATCCGGAACCAGTAGCCGAGGGGCGCCACCGGCAGGTGACGCCCCTCTCATTCGTCGAGGGCCGCTCGCACGACCGGCTCCGCCATCGCCCGAGGTGGGATGACCCAGTACATCATCCGGCGCGTGCTCGTCAGCATCCCCGCGCTGCTGGGCATCGTCTTCATCGTCTTTGCCATCGCGCGGCTGCTGCCCGGCGACCCTTGCCTGGCAGCGCTGGGTGAGCGGGCCACCGATGCGATCTGCGACGCCTTCAACGCCCGCTACGGGCTGAACGAGCCCATCCCCGTGCAGTTCGTGCTCTACCTTGGCCAGCTCCTGCAGGGCGACCTCGGGGATTCCATCCGGCAGGGCCGGCCGGTCACCGAGATCCTCATCGAGCGGCTGCCCACAACGGTCGAGCTGGCCGTGTACTCGTTGCTGTTCGCATCGGTCGCTGGCGTCACGCTCGGGCTCATCTCCGCTCTGCGGCGCAACTCGCGCACGGACGTAACGACGATGTTCGGCGCCATCCTCGGCGTCTCGATCCCCATCTTCGTGCTGGCGCTCATGCTGCAGTTCGTCTTCGCGGTCGTGCTGAAGGGCACGGTCTTCCAACTCCCGCCGTCTGGGCGGCTGTCACCCGGGCTCGAGTACCAGACCATCCCCGAGGCCTGGGGCCTCGAGGATCTCCAGGGGTTGCCCCGCGCCGTCCTCGACTTCCTCTCGAACATGTACACGGTGAACTTCACGATCACCCTGCAGCTGGACGCGCTCGGGGATGCCGTCCAGCACCTCATCCTGCCGGTCATCGCCCTGGGCACCATCTCGCTGGCCATCATCGCGCGCATCACGCGCTCGTCGCTCCTGGAGGTCCTGGGCCTCGACTACATCCGCACGGCGCGGGCCAAGGGCGTCCCGGACCGCAGGGTCCTGCGCAAGCACGCCTTCCGCAACGCGATGCTGCCGGTCGTCACCATCATCGGCCTGCAGCTCGGCCTCCTCCTCGCGGGCGCCGTCCTGACCGAGACCGTCTTCAACCTGACCGGGCGTGGGACGCACGATCTACGAGGCCATCGTGGGCCGCGACTACATCGTCGTGCAGGCCTTCACGCTCATCATCGCCATCATCTATCTCACGCGTGAACCTCGTGGTCGACATCTCGTACGCCTTCCTCGACCCACGGATCCGCCTCGGATGAGCGAGCTCGCATGAGCCTCGAGGCCGAGACCGCGGCCACGGTCGTCGCCACCGGCTCCGGCGCGGCGTGCGCTACACGCGCTGGCGCGAGACGCTCCGCAACGTCCTCTCGCAGCGCTCGGCGCAGGTCGGCATCGTCCTGCTCGTCTTCCTCGTCCTGACCGCGGTCTTCGCCGATGTCATCGCGCCGTACGACCCGCTCGACAACCTCAACGGCCCAGGCGAGCCAGGGCGCCGGGCGGAGCCCTGCATCCACCTGCTGGGCTGCCCGGCGGACCAGCCTGAGACGTATCTCGGGACGGACGGCAACAGCCGCGACATCTTCAGCCGGGTCGTCTACGGGGCGCGCCTGTCGCTGCCCATCGGCCCGGTCGTGGTCGGCATCGCCATCCTCTTCGGCGCCTTCATCGGCTCCATCGCCGGCTTCGCGGGCGGCCTCTCGGACAACATCCTCATGCGCCTCATGGACATCGTGCTGTCCTTCCCGGCGCTCATCCTGGCCATCGCCGTGGTGACGCTCCTCGGGCCCGGGCTCATCAACGCCGTCGCCGCCGTGGTCGTCGTGACCATCCCGCTCTACGCGCGGCTGACCCGCTCGGCCGTCCTGCAGACCCGGGAGCAGGACTACGTGACGGCTTCGCGGGCGCTGGGCGAGTCGAGCGCGGGCATCCTGCGACGGCGCATCCTGCCCAACTCGATCACGCCGCTCATCGTGGCCGGGTCGCTCGGCATCGCCACCGCGGTCCTCGAGGTGGCGGCCCTCTCCTTCCTGGGTCTCGGGATCCCGGAGCCGTTCGCAGAGTGGGGTGCCATGATCGGGCGCGACTTCAACTCGATCTTCACGAGCCGCTCCTCGTGCTCGCGCCCGCCTTCATGCTGACCCTCACCGTGCTCGCCTTCAACCTCATCGGCGACGGCCTCCGAGACGCCTTCGACCCGAGGCTGAATCGGTGAGCGACCCCCTGCTCGACGTGCGCGGGCTGCGCACCTCGTTCTACACGCGGGCCGGTGTCATCCGCGCCGTCACGGGCGTCAGCTTCAGCGTCTCCCGCAACGAGGTCCTGGGGCTGGTGGGCGAATCCGGCTGCGGCAAGTCGGTGACCTCCCTCTCGATCCTGCGGCTCGTCACGCTCGCCTGGTCGCGTCGAGGCCGGCGAGGTCATGTTCGACGGACGCGACCTGCTGACGCTGTCGAACGAGGAGATGCGGCGTATCCGCGGCGACCGCATCGCCATGATCTTCCAGCAGCCCCAGTCGTCGTTGAACCCGGTGATGAAGGTGGGCCGTCAGATCGGCGAGGCCCTCGCAGATCCACCGCGGGCTGGACGGCCAGGCCGGGCGGAAGCGCAGCCTCGAGCTCATGGAGATGGTGGGCATCCCCGACGTCGAGCGACGCTACGAGGCCTACCCGCACGAGATGTCGGGCGGCATGGCGCAGCGCGTGATGATCGCCATCGCGCTCGCCTGCGAGCCCGAGCTGCTCATCGCCGACGAGCCCACGACGGCGCTCGACGTGACCATCCAGGCCCAGATCCTGGACCTCATGCGCACCCTCCAGGCGGAGACCGGAGCGGCCATCATCCTCATCACCCACGACCTCGGGGTGGTGGCCGAGATGTGCGACCGCGCCGCGGTCATGTACGCGGGTGAGATCGTCGAGCAGACCGACGTGCGGACGCTGTTCTCCGATCCGCGGCATCCCTACACGCGCGGGCTCATCGGCGCGGTGCCCGTGCCCGGCGAGATCCGCGACGAGCTGGCCACCATCCCGGGCTCCGTGCCCAACCTCATCGAGCTCCCGGACGGCTGCCGCTTCGCGCCCCGCTGCACCGCCCGGATCGAGCACGGCAACGTCCTCGCCGAGCGGTCGCATCCGGAGCTCCGCCCGGTGGCAGCCGACCACCTCGCGCGCTGCTGGCTCTATCACCACGCGGACGGCAGCCCGCGGCGCGACCCCGATCACTGGCCCGAGGCGGTCGCTGTCGCCGGCGCAGTGGCGGACGGCGACCGTGACGGATGCGACCGACATGACCGATGCGCGCACTGTCGAGCGCGGTGCGAGCGACCGCGATCCCCTTGTCCGCCTCGAGGGCCTTCGCAAGTCGTTCCCCATCCGGGCCGGCGTCCTGCAGCGGACCGTGGCCGAGGTGCGGGCCGTGGACGGCGTGGACCTCGAGATCGCGCGGGGCGAGACCCTCGGCCTGGTGGGCGAGTCGGGGTGCGGCAAGACGACCATCGGCCGGTTGCTCCTCCGACTCATCGACCCCACCGCCGGGCGGATCGTCTTCGACGGCACCGACATCACGGCCCTGCATGGCAAGGCCCTGCAGCCCTATCGGCGGCGCATGCAGATCGTCTTCCAGGACCCCTTCGCGTCGCTCGACCCGCGCCAGCTCGTCGGCGACAGCATCGGCGAGGGGCTGCGCATCCACGGCATCGGCACGGCCTCGGAGCGGCGGCGCAAGGTCGCCGCGATCATGGACCTCGTGGGCCTGCAGCCCTATCACTTCGATCGCTACCCCCACGAGTTCTCGGGCGGCCAGCGTCAGCGCATCGGCATCGCCCGGGCCCTCGTCCTGGAGCCCGACCTCATCGTCTGCGACGAGCCGGTCTCGGCCCTCGACGTGTCCATCCAGGCGCAGGTCCTGAACCTCCTGAAGTCGCTCCAGCGGGAGCTCGGGCTGACGTACCTCTTCATCGCCCACAACCTGGGCGTCGTGGAGCACATCAGCGACCGGGTGGCCGTGATGTACCTGGGACGGGTGGCCGAGCTGACGAACCGCGAGCAGCTCTACCGCGATGCCCGCCATCCCTACACGATGGCGCTCATGTCGGCCATCCCGGTCCCCGACCCGACGCTGCGACGCAAGCGCATCATCCTCACGGGTGACGTGCCGAGCCCGGTGAACCCCCCGTCAGGCTGCAACTTCCATCCCCGCTGCTGGCTCCGACACCATCTCGGCGAGCCGGAGATCTGTGCCGTTGAGGTGCCCGCGCTCGTGGACCCCAAACCCGACGATGGCGAGGAGCAGCTGGTGGCCTGCCACTTCCGCGAATCGAGCGTCGTCGAGCTGGCCCGCGCCTCGCGCACGGAGGACGTCGTCAGCTAGAACCGTCGAGATCCGCACTGGGCTCGCCTCAGGCGGGCGCGCGGCCCAGATAGGGGTCATAGGTCGGGAAGTCGAGCTCGGGGCTCACGGCCACGAGGGCCAGGAAGGCCTCCTTGTCGAGCGCCAGGAGCGTGCCGTCGGTGATGGCGGTCACCGTGGCCGTCCGCGGCACGCCGGACAGGAGGCCGATCTCGCCGAAGGCCTCTCCCGCGCCCATCTGCCGAAGCACGACCGGTTCCGAGGCGCCCGACCCCACCTGCGTGACCTCGACCGTGCCGTCGACGATGATGTAGAAGCGGTCCGCGGCCTCTCCCTGGGTGATGACGGTCTGGCCGGCTCGCATCGGCTCGACCGTCGCCTGCCGCTCAGCAGCCTCGAGTCGGGCAGGCGCAAGCCCGGCGAACGCTGGCACAGCCGAGAGGCGCGCACGAGCCGCATCGACCGGCGGCGCCTGCGTGGCCCAGTCCCCGAGCAGCGCGGTGCAGACCCCGATGACGATCACCGCCGCCACGCCGCTGACCGCCAGCACGGCCGCGGGGCCGAAGGCCGCTGCGGCAGCCGGGATGATGAACGAGCCGGCCGCGAAGAGCAGCACATCGATCGTCTCCATGAACCCGAAGGCACGACCACGGACCTCGTCGGGGGCGATGCGCTGAAGCAGGGTCGTGTAGATGACCTCGGTCAGCAGCGCGCCCGCGGACGCAGCCGCGATGGCCGCCATCGAGAGCGCGAGGGAGCCGGAGAGACCCAGGACGACGACCCCGACGCCGAGCACGATCGCGCCGAGCAGGATGGGAGGGCCGAGCCTGCGGCGCAGGACCAGCGCCCCGGTGAGCAGGGATCCGGCCAGACCACCGATGCCGAGCGCCGCGTTGAGGAGTCCCGTGCCGGCCTCGCCCGCGCCGAGGAGCTCGAAGGCGATGACCACGATGAGGACGCTCATGCCACCGAAGACGAAGCTGCTGGCCCCGTCCATGACGGCGAGGGCGGTCAGCGGGCGCGCCGCCGAGCTCCACCGGAACGCTGCGGCACCCGCCGCGGCCGTTTGGCCGGTCTCCGTCACCAGGTCCACCCCTGCCCGCGTCGATGGCAGCGTCCACAGCACGCCGGCCACGACGGCGAAGGAGACCGCGTTGAGGGCGAAGGCGATCCACAGATCCAGCGCTGCGAGGACGATGGCCCCGATGGCCGGCCCGATGATGAGGGTGACCTCGTTGAGGGTCGCGTAGACGGTGTTGGCGGGGCCGAGGTCGGACTCGTCCTTCACCAGGCTGGGCAGATAGGCCCCCATGGCGGGGCCGAAGAAGGTCGAGAAGCAGGTGGCCACGATGGCCACGCCGACGACGATCGCCACATCGGCGTCGGCCAGGGCCAGCGCAGCGAGCAGGACCATGAGCGCGCCGCGGGCGAGGTCGGTGACGATGAGGATGAGGCGCCGATCGAAGCGGTCGGCCACGATGCCCGCCGGCACGGACAGGAAGACGTAGGGCGCCACGCGTGCCGCCCCCACGATGCCGAGAAGCACGGGGTCCTCGGTGCGCTCGTAGATGAGGACCATGATGGCCACGAGATAGAGCCAGTCGCCGATGCTCGAGACGACCTCGCCGGCCAGCAGTCGCGTCAGCGGCCCGTTGCGCAGGACGCGGCGATAGACCTCGACGTATCCGCGCACCGGCCCTCCCTCCTCTCGTCCCGGTTCCGCCCGGGTGGCGGACCGCCGGCCATCCGCACCGCTCCCTGGGCCGCGCGACACGCTAGCAGACCACTGCCCTGGTCGGGTCGCCGTTGCCTAGACTGCGCGGATGGATCAGGCGACCTCAGCCGCGCTCGACGCCCTCCTGCGCGCCGCCCGGTCGGACGCGGCGACCCGGAACCACCCCGGGCATGAGGTGCCACTGCTCCAGTCGGTGGTGGACGCCGCGGTCATCCTGTTCGAGGCGCAGGCGGCATCGATCGCCCTGTTCGAGCGGCGACCCGACCGGCTCGAGTTCCGTGTCGCGGCCGGTCCGCAGGGAGCCGGCGTCGTGGGACTGTCCGTGCCGCCCACGCGTGGCATCGCCGGCTACGTCTTCAGCACGGGTCAGCCCATCGCGCTCTCGGACGTCTCGACCGACCCCCGCTTCGATCGGGCCACCGCCGAGCGGACGGGCTACGTGCCGCGCTCGATCGCCGCGGTTCCGCTGTCCGCTGGCGGCGACAGCCTGGGCGTGCTCCAGGTCCTCGACAGGACCGGCTTGGGCACGTTCTCGTTGTCGGACATGTCGCTGATGGGCGTCTTCGCGGACCAGGCGGCCGTCGCCATCGGGGTGTCCCAGGTGACGCGTGGATCGGCGCGCCTGCTCGGGGATGCCCTGCGCCGCATCGTCGAAGGCCCCATGACGCTTCTCCGACCTCGAGGCGGTCGTGTCCGCATCCGCGGTCGAGCTCGACTCCGATGACGGCCCGCCCTTCTGGCGCCTGGTGGACGGTCTGTCGAGGCTGGGCAGCCTGTCCGAGCGCGACGCCGAGCTCATCGCAGCCGTCCTTGAGGTCGTGGCCCGACACCGACCTCGGACTGCGGGATCCGC